>NZ_JAJSAX010000019.1 GCF_021261315.1 Epilithonimonas sp. JDS | reverse complement strand
CTTCACAGGAAGAAAGAATCGATGGGAAAAAGATCCGTGCAAGAAGCGAAAGTTTTGTGGATCACTATTCTCAGGCAAAATTATTTTACAACAGCCAGTCTGCGCCGGAACAAAAACACATTCAGAATGCTTTGATTTTTGAATTGTCGAAAGTTACAATTCCAGCAATCCGTGAAAGAGTAGTGGGGCAGTTGGCTTTCATTAATAAAGATCTTGCGGCTTTGGTGGCTAAAAAAGTGGGAGTTGAAGTAACGAAGCTGAAACAACCCAACGGCAGTATTCCAGCAGATGCAGATCCGAAAACACTTCAAAGTGAAGAAAGAGAGCCTGCTACAAAAAGTTCTGATGCCTTGAGTATGCAAAACACTGTTAAAGATTCGATCAAAAGCCGTGTGATTGGTTTCATTATGGAAGATGGTGCGAATGCTGCGGCTGTCAATGCCTTAAAATCAAAATTAGAAGGAAAAGGCGCTGTTGTTCAGGTCATCGCTGGAAGTCTTTCGCCGGTAAAAGCCGACGACGGAACCAGTTTCACACCAAAACATTCTTTGACAAGTACGGCAAGTGTATGTTTTGATGCTTTATATCTCGCCAGCGGTAAAAAATCTGCAGACAATTTATTAAACGAAGATAATAAGCC
>NZ_JAJSAX010000018.1 GCF_021261315.1 Epilithonimonas sp. JDS | reverse complement strand
TGAGGCTTAGTTAAAGTATATATGCAAATGAAAAGTGAATCAATTTAGATTCACTTTTTTTTAATTAGTAAAGATGATTGGCTCAAATATTATACTACTTATTTCAGAAAACTAATACCTTTAAAATATTATCTACATCCTCAAATAAATGGTTTGAATAGAGTCCTTTCAAGTTCACAATTGCCAAATGGCGCCAACTGAAAACAGTTGGCGCCATTTTTTTTAGAATTAATCTGTGATTTAATTTAAGAACTAAATCAACAATAATTCTCGTAATTTTATCTGTAGGCTAGAAAAGAAACTATTTTCATACAGTTGATTAATTATAAAATAGATCAAATATTTAATTGTAAAAGTGTAGTAATTCTACTATTGAAAAAATTAGCTGATGGTTCTATCTTTGGTATAATAAAAGAAAGAAAACAAATCACTTTATATTAATATTTAAAATTTAGAAATCATGGCAAACAATTCAAGAGCCGTTTTAAAATTCAACGGCGGAGCAGAACAAAAAATCCTAAAACTTAATTATGGTGTATCAAGAAACACCGATGTATCAGGAAGAGTAGCATCAGATCCGTCTAATGCGTTGATCAAAATCACAGTAGAAGCTACAGAAGATTCCGGAATCCTGGAAAGCTTACTGAACGGAAAATACAAACCGACTAGCGGCGAAGTTACGTTCAACAAATCTCACGAAGAAGGCACATTGACTACTTTGAAGTGGGACAACGGATACGTGATCCAGCACGAGGTAGATTATGACGCTTTGAA
>NZ_JAJSAX010000017.1 GCF_021261315.1 Epilithonimonas sp. JDS | reverse complement strand
TACATTTGCTAAAGAATTAAGACAACAAAATATTAAATAAATTAATCACAACATTTAAAAAATTAAATTATGAGCACACTAAAATTAAAAGACGGAACAGAGATTTTTTACAAAGACCAAGGCGAAGGACCAGTTTTGATGTTTCACCACGGATGGCCATTATCATCAGACGATTGGGACGCACAGGTAATTTTCTTCCTGCAAAAAGGTTACAGAGTGGTGACGCACGACAGAAGAGGTCACGGCCGTTCCAGCCAGGATATTTACAATCACACGATTGAGCAGTACGCTTCTGACGCAGCGGAGTTGGTTGAATTCCTTGATTTGAAAGACGTAGTTCACATCGGTCACTCTACAGGTGGTGGCGAAGTCATCAGATATGTAAATAAATATGCTAATGGAAGAGCTAAAAAAGCGGTTTTAATCAGCGCAGTTCCGCCAATTATGGTAGCGAGCGATAGCAATCCGGATGGTGTGCCGATGTCTGTTTTTGATGGTATCAGAGAGCAGACTTTGAACAACAGACAGCAGTTTTATATTGATTTGACTTTCCCTTTCTACGGCTACAACAGAGAAGGTGCAGACGTGAAGGAAGGTGTACAAAGAAACTGGTGGAGACAAGGAATGATGGGCGGAATCGTAGCTCATTATGACGGAATTAAAGCGTTTTCTGAGACTGATTTCAGAGATGATTTGAAAAATGTTGATATTCCGGTTTTGGTGCTTCACGGTGAAGATGATCAGATCGTGCCTTATCAAAATGCGGCTTTGAAATCTATTAAATTATTGAAAAACGGAACTTTAAAAACCTATCCTGGTTTCCCACACGGAATGCCGACAACTCACGCAGATATTATTAATAAAGACCTTTTGGAGTTTAT
>NZ_JAJSAX010000016.1 GCF_021261315.1 Epilithonimonas sp. JDS | reverse complement strand
AGAGATATGCAACTTTTGAAAAATACAGTTTCTAAAAAATTATTTTCACAGAAATTAAGATTTAAAAATAGTGACTGTGCTTTTCCAAATTGGAATCTAAAAGAACTTCAAGATGTCTGCAAAATAATTGGTGGTGGGACGCCTGAAACAAATAAGACAGAATATTGGAACGGAGATATTCAATGGTTTACTCCAACCGAAATTAAATCAAATTTCGTTTCAAAAAGTGAAAGAACAATTACAGATTTAGGATTGAAAAATTCTTCAGCAAAAATATTACCTAAAGGAACAATCTTAATTACAACAAGAGCCACCATTGGAGAAACTTCGATAGCTCTTAAAGAATGCACTACTAATCAAGGTTTTCAATCTCTAATAGCTAACAAAGACATTAATAATATCTACATTTTCTATTGGATTAAAGTTAATAAATATGAATTAACCAAAAGAGCTAATGGTTCAACATTTCCAGAAATTAGTAAGTCTGAAATTGAAAAAATAAAAATACCGATTCCAAATATTGAAGAACAAAATAAGATAGCGTTATTTTTATCAACTATTGATGAAAAGATAACTTTACAAAAAGATTTATTAACTAAATATGAAATGCAGAAAAAGTATTTACTTACCAATTTATTTGTTTAGACAAATAGGTTTGACAAAAGGTACTTCTTTTGGATTTCATATTGTGTTAAAATTTTCTTTTCTGTTTCGATTTTTTCATCGATAGAAGAAAGGAAATTGGAAATTTTGGTTTGCTCGTCAAAAGTTGGTATTGGGATTATTAAAGATTTTACTATATCTCCGGATAAATTACCTTGTCCTCCTTGTAAATAGGTTTTTAAAATACTTTCCTTTTTTAATTTCAAATAATTTAATAAATAAGAACTGTTTAAACTTGTTCTTATACATAAAATCGCTTGATTTATTGCTCCATCTATTTTTGCTAATCCGACTTCTCCACTAGTTGCTCCATATAGTGCATAAATTAAATCTCCTCTATTAACCATTTTGGCAGAAGATTTTTTTAGTGCTTCTTGTGAAATAAATTGTGCTGTTTTAGTGGAATTAATCTCACCAGATTTAATAAAAGGAATATTCCCATTGTAATAACTTTTATTAGATGTTAATGGAGTCCCTCCTGAAAAAAATGTTCCAATATCTCCAAATTTTTTTGATTCCCATTTTGGAAAATTATTCCCTAAATCATCTTTAAATCTAAATTGCTGAGAAAATATCTTTTCACGGAGTTCATTCATTAAGGATTCTAAATGAGA
>NZ_JAJSAX010000015.1 GCF_021261315.1 Epilithonimonas sp. JDS | reverse complement strand
TGTCCCGTCCTAAAAATCCGATACAGATTATAGGTCAAAAATAAATAATTAAACCAAAGCAAAAACGTTTTTGCTTTGGTTTTTGTTTTTATAGGTTCTTATTTTTAATTCAGACTGGTCGTGCATTTGGTTTGGCGTTAGATAGTGGTTTGAAAAATGTGGTCGTATTTTATTATAAATGTTAATCGATTCATCCACGATTTTTCTTCTCAACGGTGTTTTAAGATCATATTTATCAATATCAAATTCTTGTTTTAAAATACCATTAATCCTTTCTGCCACCGCATTTTCATAAGGATCTGAGTTTTGCGTCATACTGCATTTGATACGATTCCTTTCTAATAGTCTTTGATATTCATTCGAGCAATATTGCAGACCCCGGTCAGAATGATGTATCAGCGATTCTACATTCACTTTTTTATTTTTCAAAGCTTTCTTTAAGGCAATCAAACTGCTTTCTGTATTGAGGTTATCTGCTACGTGATGGCCTACGATTTTCTTGGAATAAGCATCTGTTATCAGACTTAAATAACTGGGATTTGCCCTGTTTCCAATATAGGTAATGTCTGCCACCCATACTTGATTGGGCTTTGAGATTTGATAATCCAATATCATATTTTTGTGCTTTCTAAAGCGATGATGCGAGTTGGTCGTGACGTGATAACTTCTCTTAGGAACAATCAGTAAATGATTGGCCCGTAAAATGTCGAAGAATTTGTCTCTGCCAATATTCAGTAATTTCAGAGGTTCTTTCAGCATAAAATACAGTTTTTTGCCACCAATCTTTGGTTGTATCACACGTTTCTCTTCCACCAACGCGACAACTTGCTGAGCTTTGCTGATACGCACGGTGCTTCGTTTCAAACTTCGATAATAGACTTGTCTATCCAATCCGGACAATCCACAGGTGAAAACTAATGTTTCTTTTTCTGTTCTGCGGAAGTTGCTGATTGTGCGGATGCGGAGTTTTTTCTGATGTCAATCTGATATTCACTCTCCGCAAGGTCGATCATCATATCGAAGAAAATTGCCTTTTTATCGGCAATGTAGGCTTGTCTTTCAAGTAAAGCTTTTTGTTTTTCAAGCAATTTTACTTCAGCCTCCAATTCCATAATTCTTTGTTCAGGCGTTTTTTGCATAGCATTTGGTGTTTGATTGTCCCAATCAAAGTTACCATATTTTCTGAGCCAAGTGACAACGGTGGAACGGGATTGTATCGCATATTTCTTACGACATTCGGTAATTCCTAATTTACCTGTTTCAATTTCTTTCACAATTTGAAGTTTAAAACTCAAACTGTAATCTTTCTGCGTACGCTTTACGTAGAGCGTTTCTAAGGATTCCTTCATAACGATTGTTTTTTTTGTATCGCTATTTCAGGACTAGACA
>NZ_JAJSAX010000014.1 GCF_021261315.1 Epilithonimonas sp. JDS | reverse complement strand
GATGATTATATGAATTGATATTTAATTATCGATATTAATTTTTGAAAGAAAAGTCTTGTAGGATTAAAAAAGAAAAACTATTTTTGCAGACCCAAATCGAGAGATTGGGGAGCGCAGGAGGAGATAGGAATGACGGACTAAATTAACCTTTAGAGGTTGAAAAAAAAACTTAAAAAAGTTTTGGTAGTTTGGAAAATATTTTCTACTTTTGCAATCCCAAATCGAGAGAAGAGGGAAGCGCAGGAGAACGATTAAGAACATATCAAAACACTTTTCGAGTAACGAAAAAAAACTTTAAAAAAGTTTTGGTAGTTTGGAAAAAACTTTTTACTTTTGCACTCGCAAATCAGGGTCAACAATGACAGATTAAGAATCCTGAGGATGCGAAGAGAACGCAGTTCATTGACATAACATATAACAACCAAATTAAGAAAACCAAAGCGTCAATTTTAAATTGAGTTTGAGTATAAGGACAAACAAACATACAATGGAGAGTTTGATCCTGGCTCAGGATGAACGCTAGCGGGAGGCCTAACACATGCAAGCCGAGCGGTATTTGTTCTTCGGAACAGAGAGAGCGGCGTACGGGTGCGGAACACGTGTGCAACCTGCCTTTATCTGGGGGATAGCCTTTCGAAAGGAAGATTAATACCCCATAATATATTGAATGGCATCATTCGATATTGAAAACTCCGGTGGATAGAGATGGGCACGCGCAAGATTAGATAGTTGGTGAGGTAACGGCTCACCAAGTCAGTGATCTTTAGGGGGCCTGAGAGGGTGATCCCCCACACTGGTACTGAGACACGGACCAGACTCCTACGGGAGGCAGCAGTGAGGAATATTGGACAATGGGTGCAAGCCTGATCCAGCCATCCCGCGTGAAGGACTAAGGCCCTATGGGTTGTAAACTTCTTTTATACTGGGATAAACCTACTTACGTGTAAGTAGCTGAAGGTACAGTATGAATAAGCACCGGCTAACTCCGTGCCAGCAGCCGCGGTAATACGGAGGGTGCAAGCGTTATCCGGATTTATTGGGTTTAAAGGGTCCGTAGGCGGATCTGTAAGTCAGTGGTGAAATCTCATAGCTTAACTATGAAACTGCCATTGATACTGCAGGTCTTGAGTGAGATTGAGGTAGCTGGAATAAGTAGTGTAGCGGTGAAATGCATAGATATTACTTAGAACACCAATTGCGAAGGCAGGTTACCAAGTCTTAACTGACGCTGATGGACGAAAGCGTGGGGAGCGAACAGGATTAGATACCCTGGTAGTCCACGCCGTAAACGATGCTAACTCGTTTTTGGGCTTTCGGGTTCAGAGACTAAGCGAAAGTGATAAGTTAGCCACCTGGGGAGTACGTTCGCAAGAATGAAACTCAAAGGAATTGACGGGGGCCCGCACAAGCGGTGGAGCATGTGGTTTAATTCGATGATACGCGAGGAACCTTACCAAGACTTAAATGGGAAATGACAGATTTAGAAATAGATCCTTCTTCGGACATTTTTCAAGGTGCTGCATGGTTGTCGTCAGCTCGTGCCGTGAGGTGTTAGGTTAAGTCCTGCAACGAGCGCAACCCCTGTCACTAGTTGCTAACATTCAGTTGAGGACTCTAGTGAGACTGCCTACGCAAGTAGAGAGGAAGGTGGGGATGACGTCAAATCATCACGGCCCTTACGTCTTGGGCCACACACGTGCTACAATGGCCAGTACAGAGGGCAGCTACCAGGTGACTGGATGCGAATCTCGAAAGCTGGTCTCAGTTCGGATTGGAGTCTGCAACTCGACTCTATGAAGCTGGAATCGCTAGTAATCGCGCATCAGCCATGGCGCGGTGAATACGTTCCCGGGCCTTGTACACACCGCCCGTCAAGCCATGGAAGTCTGGGGTACCTGAAGTCGGTGACCGTAAAAGGAGCTGCCTAGGGTAAAACAGGTAACTAGGGCTAAGTCGTAACAAGGTAGCCGTACCGGAAGGTGCGGCTGGAACATCTCATTTTAGAGCGTCTTATAGACGATAAACAAAATTAAGTTTTTTATACTTGAAAAAGCTTTGGTTTACTTTGGTTGCTTATATAACAATATACCCCTAAAGATTAGTATCAGGGATTAGAGATTTTTAGTTTAAGAAGTTAGAGGTTAGATATAAGAAGTTAGTTCGCTGACAACCATCAACTAACAACCGACAACTAAAAACAACAAAGTCTCGTAGCTCAGCTGGTTAGAGCGCTACACTGATAATGTAGAGGTCGGCAGTTCGAGCCTGCCCGAGACTACTAATTATAGTTGATGGTTGATAGTGGATAGTTGATGGTGAAAACCGACAACTAATAACCAACAACCAACAACCACTAGAGGGGGAATTAGCTCAGCTGGCTAGAGCGCCTGCCTTGCACGCAGGAGGTCAAGGGTTCGACTCCCTTATTCTCCACAATTACTGGAAAGTAATAAAAAGAGTTACAGAAATGTAGCGAGAACAGAAGATTATACATTTACGAAGACAAGATTTATGGGCGATTGGGTCCGACACTATGATAATGAGAATATTACCAGGTGTGAAGAGTTCGACTCTCTTATATATTACTGTTTTACAACTTTAATTTAAAAGTTACGGATAGAGCCAAAAACAATATCTGTTCATTAAAGGAGTAAGAAGATAAAAGATCATTGACATTAACGATAAGAACATCACAAAGAGAAAACCGAGTGCAATTGAGCACTTGAGTTTATAAAAATACCGTTTAGCAGCAATGCTAGACAAAAAATACTGAACTAATTAATAATTAGGAAAGAAATCGTTAAGGGCGTATGGCGGATGCCTAGGCTTTCAGAGGCGAAGAAGGACGTGGTAAGCTGCGAAAAGCTCGGGGGATTGGCACACACGAATTGATCCCGAGATGTCCGAATGGGGCAACCCGGCTGGTTGAAGACCAGTCACTCCGCAAGGAGAGCAAACCCGGAGAACTGAAACATCTAAGTACCCGGAGGAAAAGAAATCGAAGAGATTCCGTAAGTAGCGGCGAGCGAAAGCGGATTAGCCCAAAAGTCTTTATATGTTTAATAGAACGTTCTGGAAAGAACGGCCATAGACGGTGATAGCCCGGTATATGAAAGGCATACATAGATGATAAATGAGTAGGGCGGGACACGTGAAATCCTGTCTGAATATGGGGGGACCATCCTCCAAGGCTAAATACTCCTGAAAGACCGATAGTGAACTAGTACTGTGAAGGAAAGGTGAAAAGCACTTCGAATAGAAGGGTGAAATAGAACCTGAAACCGTACGCCTACAAGCGGTCGGAGCCCACAAGTTGGGTGACGGCGTGCCTTTTGCATAATGAGCCTACGAGTTAATTTTACTAGCGAGGTTAAGGACTTAAGGTCCGGAGCCGGAGCGAAAGCGAGTCTGAATAGGGCGCTTAGTTAGTAGGATTAGACGCGAAACCTTGTGATCTACCCATGGGCAGGTTGAAGCTTTGGTAACACAAAGTGGAGGACCGAACCGGTTGACGTTGAAAAGTCTTCGGATGACCTGTGGGTAGGGGTGAAAGGCCAATCAAACTGGGAGATAGCTCGTACTCCCCGAAATGCATTTAGGTGCAGCGTTGAGACAAGTTTATTAGAGGTAGAGCTACTGATTGGATGCGGGGGAGTCAAATCCTACCAATTCCTGACAAACTCCGAATGCTAATAAATGTTTCTCAGCAGTGAGGGCGCGGGTGCTAAGGTCCGTGTCCGAGAGGGAAAGAACCCAGACCAACAGCTAAGGTCCCAAAATATATGCTAAGTTGAAATAACGCGGTTGGACTGCATTGACAGCTAGGATGTTGGCTTGGAAGCAGCCATTCATTTAAAGAGTGCGTAACAGCTCACTAGTCGAGCGGTCCGGCATGGATAATAATCGGGCATAAGCATATTACCGAAGCTATGGATTTGTAATTTATTACATCTGGTAGGGGAGCATTCTATTTGCGCCGAAGCAGTATCGTGAGGTATTGTGGAGCGGATAGAAAAGAAAATGTAGGCATAAGTAACGATAAAGCGGGCGAGAAACCCGCTCACCGAAAGACTAAGGATTCCTCAGCCATGCTAATCAGCTGAGGGTTAGTCGGGACCTAACGCGAACCCGAAAGGGGTAGTGGATGGACATAGGGTTAATATTCCCTAACTTGCTCACACTAAAAAGGGGACGGAGTGCCGTACTTACTGGAGACTGACGGAATAGTCAAGGCCTAGCCTTCGGGCGAAGCTGCTGTAAGGAAAGTGCTTCCAAGAAAAGCCGAAGTGAAGCAACCCGTACCATAAACCGACACAGGTAGTCGAGGAGAGAATCCTAAGGTGCTAGAGTGAATCATGGTTAAGGAACTAGGCAAAATAGTCTCGTAACTTCGGAAGAAGAGACGCCATCAGCAATGGTGGCCGCAGTGAAGAGGCCCAGGCGACTGTTTATCAAAAACACAGGACTCTGCTAAATCGAAAGATGCTGTATAGGGTCTGACACCTGCCCGGTGCTGGAAGGTTAAGGAAGGGCGTTAGCAGCAATGCGAAGCGTTTGACTGAAGCCCCAGTAAACGGCGGCCGTAACTATAACGGTCCTAAGGTAGCGAAATTCCTTGTCGGGTAAGTTCCGACCTGCACGAATGGTGTAACGATCTGGGCACTGTCTCAACCATGAGCTCTGTGAAATTGTAGTCTCGGTGAAGATGCCGAGTACCCGCAATGGGACGAAAAGACCCTGTGAACCTTTACTATAACTTCGTATTGACTTTGAGTAAGTAATGTGTAGGATAGGTGGGAGACTTTGAAGCAGGCACGCTAGTGTTTGTGGAGTCAACGTTGAAATACCACCCTTTACTTACTTGGAGCCTAACTTCTTTTAGAAGGACATTGCGTGGTGGGTAGTTTGACTGGGGTGGTCGCCTCCAAAAGAGTAACGGAGGCTTTCAAAGGTACCCTCAGCACGCTTGGTAACCGTGCGTAGAGTGTAATGGCATAAGGGTGCTTGACTGTGAGACCTACAAGTCGATCAGGTGCGAAAGCAGGACATAGTGATCCGGTGGTTCCGTATGGAAGGGCCATCGCTCATAGGATAAAAGGTACTCCGGGGATAACAGGCTAGTCTCCCCCAAGAGCTCATATCGACGGGGAGGTTCGGCACCTCGATGTCGGCTCGTCACATCCTGGGGCTGGAGAAGGTCCCAAGGGTTGGGCTGTTCGCCCATTAAAGTGGCACGCGAGCTGGGTTCAGAACGTCGTGAGACAGTTCGGTCTCTATCTATTGCGGGCGTTAGATGTTTGAGAGGGCTTGAATCTAGTACGAGAGGACCGATTTGAACAAACCTCTGGTGTATCAGTTGTACCGCCAGGTGCACCGCTGAGTAGCTACGTTTGGAAAGGATAAGCACTGAAAGCATATAAGTGCGAAACCTGCCTCAAGATGAGACATCTTTTAAGGGTCGTTGGAGATGACGACGTTGATAGGCTACAGGTGTAAAGACAGTAATGTCATAGCCGAGTAGTACTAATTACCCGTAGATTTATTGCCTAATTGGCATAGTGCTCAACTGCACAACAAGGTTCTCTCTTTGTGAACGTTTTTATCGATAATTATTGTAAAATGTAGAACTGTAAAAAGTATTAACGATTATAATCATCGTGAATACAATGTACATTAATACAAAATACAGTAATATAAATATACTGTACATCCTTTTGTACAAAACAGCCTTTAGGGTGGTTTTAGCAGAGGGGCTCACCTGTTCCCATTCCGAACACAGAAGTTAAGCCCTCTAGCGCCGATGGTACTGCGAAAGCGGGAGAGTAGGTCGCCGCCAGTTTTTTTAAA
>NZ_JAJSAX010000013.1 GCF_021261315.1 Epilithonimonas sp. JDS | reverse complement strand
AGAATTAACAGTAGCGGCTCCAGTTGCTGTTAAATTAGTCATGGACACTCCACCAGAGAAGTTACCTCCTCCTGTTGATATTATTCCCCCTCCTGTTATATTACCTGTTGCATTAATACCGCCTGATACTGTTAGTTTTTCTGATGTAGTTGTTGTACCTATGCCTATATTTCCAGAACCAGAAAAAGATAGATTATTTGAGCCCATTCCAACAATTCTGTTTCCTGTTAGAGATCCATCACTGTTGTAAATATTCGATCCACTCGGAATTGTAGAAGAAGAAAATGAATTGCTTATTAGCTGCCACTCTGCATATCCCGCAACCAATTGTGCGGTTTGACCTGGCTGGTTCAAAACTAATGTAGTCTGCCCCTCAATGGTGCCACCACCACTTACAACTATATTGGTAGCACCAAAATTTTTGTTGTGGATGACATATTCTCTTCCAGAGATACCGGTTATAGGTGGTAGCGTCAGAGTGATAGTACTGGTGGATTGCACAGCATTAACCGTATGAAACGTATCATCTAGTACAGTATTGGCATTTACGGTATAATATCCTGGGGCGAAGGATCCTTCTACCTGAAGGAGCGATGTAGGATTAGAAATGCCTACACCTATATAACCATTGGTTGCAAATGTTGTGCTTCTTGCAGAGCCTGCAATATTAAGGGCATTACCATTATTGGTAATTGTAGTAGTCTGTACAAGATTCCCACCCAGCTTCACATCATTGGAAGCGAGTGTTAATCCATTACTGGCAGTATTAGCCACGCCCGCGCCTGCCATACTCAACGGTTTCCACGTTCCACCGGCATTAGTAGCAGATTTGTTTTCATAATACCAGTACCCCGCGGTCAATGTCCCGATGGTAGCACCTACACCTGCAGTACCTGATGTTGCGGTGTTGTAGACAATCATCCCGTCAAAACGGGTAGGGAAGGAGTTGGGAATCCCTGCAGTGACGCTTGGGAAAGCCGTCATCGCTGTAAGATCAACACGAGGGAATATAAGGCCCTTTCCTACATTGGTAGAATTGTTAACCGTAGGGTTGGAAGATGCGTCTATAAATGCCGGGCTGTTGTTTACGGAGAGATTGGTGGTATTGTTCACAATACGCACCTGTGCACTCAAAGTCGTAACTGCCACCAGGGCTGCAATACTAAGTATATTTTTTTTCATTGGAAGTTGAGATTAAGATTTAATAAAATACTTATAATGTATGCCCGCTTGCACAGGCGATAAGTGTGAAATAGCGTTGGAGATGGTACCGTATTAATGTCCGATACCACTATAACTCCAACACTGCATGGTTAGTTTTACGTTTGTAACAAACTCCTATTAATATCCTGTGAAGACATCCCATCTACCAGAACCTATATAAATAATCGTTGCAGATGTGCCGGCACCAATAATACCGTAACTGCCGTTCCTTGGGGGTGGCGAGAAGGTTACACCATTGAAGCCAATATTGGATACGTAGTATTTTTTACCAACTACAATCCCAGATGTAGGCAATGTAAGAACACGGTCTGTGGTCGTGTTGTAAAGAATAATATCATCCGTAGCCAGGGCGGTGTAGTTGGCATCCAGCTCTGCGGTAACGTTAAGTGGTGTAGTGGTGGTGGATGCCCCCAGCTTTACCCAGTTGGTTCCATCATTATAATAGAATCCGACAGCATCTACAAACTGGGTGCTGCCGGTCTGTGTGCCTGTAGCCACCTCGTTGATATATACCAAAGTGGAGACAGGTACAGAGGCCATACTTCTGGCTCTTTCCCTTGTCACCCTTGGTACAAGGATACCATCTACGCCGGTAGAGGTGCCATTAGGTGCAGTGGCAGTTATATCGAGCGTAGCTGCTGGTAATATGTTTCCAATGCCCACAAAGCCATTTCCATCAAGCGTCATCACTAATCGGCTACCAATATCTGTTAGGGCATCCGTGCCGGACTTCCAAGTATAGAAATCAAAAGCATTACCACGGGGACCAAGGTCGTTATGGCGGGTCTTGATGGCATGTTTATAGGTCTGTGTATTCTGAAATCCCAAGAGCAACTGCTCGTTACCTGTAGTGGCATTGCTGACACCACCGTTCAGAAGCCTTAGTGGGCCACCGCTGATATTAAGCGTGTTGGCAGCAGTGATCCCACTGATGGTGGTAGGTTGGGTGAGTGCGCCGCCCAGCTGGATGTTGCCTGCAGTCTGCGTAAGTCCATTATTGGCAGTAACAGCAGAGCCCGCGGCACCCATTTTGACCCAGGCAGTTCCGTTGTAGTAATAGAATCCTACGGCATCCAGGTTGGCATTGGCCGTTCCTGCAGTAGTACCCGTAGAGATGTCGCTAAGGTAGATTATTGTGGAGGTGGCAGGGGATGCCATGCTGTTGACCCTCGCGCGGTCTACCCTAGGTACCAGAAGCCCCTCACTTGTAGTTACGGAATTTCCTGTGGCTGTCTTTGCCGAAATATCCATAGTGGCTTGCGGTGCTGTATTGTTGATGCCGACCTGTGCAAAAATAAATGACGAGGTTGCGATGGCTAATATCGAAAATATCTGTCTTTTCATAATGATTGTGTTTAAATTTGTGCTTTTTGTTGTGTAACTGTCTTTGTGCTTTGTAAAAAAAGATCGGTTCTGATGAGATACTAACCGACCCGCCAGTTGAATTTAAAAAAATTGCCGGTTATGAAAATGATTTTGGCGGCGGGCGGCAGTACCTTTTAGTAAAGATCCCCTTTTGACCAGGAGACATACCATATATAAAGAATTGTGTTTTGATATTGTTCTCAGCCTTAATATCTGAGAGTGTATAGAAGTTTTCGGGTGGTGCCGGCATCTTTGGCCTGTCATTACCCTGTATTACGACACAAGATTTTGCAAAGGATCCTGCATAAAAAAAATGGTTGTGAGCAGGGTAGCGGTAAATCAGATTGGTTTTTATTTCGTTAGTGACATCTGTCCTCTTTTTATTTTGTTTTGCTTTTTCTTTTTTGTCAGCCAGCAAATGGGCTGGTTTTTTTAGGGACAGTTTTGTAATTTTCTTATCCTTATTCGATGCGCTTGTTTTAGCAACATATATTTCTGATCCTTCTGTTACAATGGTGCCTTCGGAAATAAACATGCTGTTGGAAGTATCCGATAAAGTCTGCGAGAAGCATGCCCCCCAAAAACAACAGATGCAGAGAGTCAGTAACCTTTTGGGCCAAAGACGAGCTGTCGCGATACTGTTAGTTTTTGAGAGATTCATGCATCAATTTATTTTATATGATTGAGAAAGAAACGCCAGCGGATCCGGCATCTTTTCCTCAGGGCAAATATAGAATGATGCCTAAATGGAAATCCAATATTCAAAGTATGGGTTGTGAGACAAGAATGTCTAAATATTTAGACAAAAGATTTTCAATGCGTAAAAAGTAACCGGAAGCGAAAACCATTATCCGCGTAGATCGTGATTGTTGCTGGTTTTCTTTTTTTATATATTATATCTATAACATACTACGATTGAGATACATTTATCATAAAGTCATTATTTGTAGAATAATATCTATAAATGTGTCTAATTTATAAGACATCCGAATTTTTGTATTTCCAAAAAAAGTATATTTGGCATTACAAATGGAAAACAAATTTATTAACGATACCAGCCGGAAATCTTGGCATTTCCTGCCTATAAACCGCCTCCTATGCTGACAAGAATACTATGTATGATGCTTTTCATATCCGTATCTTATCAAAGCCAGAAATTTTCCTCCCGGTGGTACACGACAGACAACGGACTCCCGCAAAACAGCATCAAGGATATTGTAAAGGACAAGTACGGCTTTCTCTGGATGTCGACGGAGAACGGCATTTTGAAATATGACGGGAACAGTTTTGAGACTTTTTCCACCCTACGCGTCAAGAATCTTCATTTTAAAACATTTTTGGGGAGTGTCGCAAATGATCATTTCTATATTTTAAATGATGAGGAAAAGGACGGGGTAGTGATAAGCCAAAGGACGCCACGAGTTGTCACTGCAAAATCGGATATGCGTGAGGATACACACTTTCTTGGAGAAGTATACAGGAGATATACCAAAAGAAATATTACTGAGCCTACACCGGAAGAGCGATATGCCGTAAAGATGGACACAGGGAGCTACTTCCTGAGCCATAATCTGATCCTCTACAAGTCGGACGGTTCTGATAAAGTCTTAAGACTCCCTGTGAGATTCAGTACGCGTGATATCAAAAATGTTTTTGTGCATGGTGAAACTTTGTTTGTCCCTGATGCCGGTAAGAAAAGAATCATCAAGATAAAAAAGGGGATTGTTTCGGAAGAAAAAAATAGCGTTTATTCTGACAGAGAGTCCATCATCTACTATGAAGAAATCAACCATCAGGTATTTGTGATTAATAAGGACGAAATTTTCATCAGCCGTTACACGGGCGGAAAATTGTCCTTAAAAAAACTGATGACTTACAACGGATTTGGGAATTTCCAATTCTACAGTATGTACTATGATGAAAGTTACAATACATTGTACCTGGGAAGCCTCACAAAGGGACTGAATATCGTACGTCCCTATGATTTTTCAGTTGTCAAAAAAAATATGCCTTATAAAGACGATGTCTTTTATACCTCTCTTCCTGTGACAGATAGTGAAGTGGTTGTACCAGATGGCTATATCTACAACAATAAAAGTCTTGTAAAGAAATATGCATTTGATGAGGACAATTATAAGAACACTTTGCTTTACGACGAGCATAGAAATATCATCTGTTTTGCGGGAAAAGAATTGCACAAATATGAATTTGCATCCGATTATCGGAAAAGGAGAATTATCAGAAAAGATTTCAAGATCGAAAATATTTTGAAGTGCCAGTCAAAGTATTTCATCACCCAGAGACGGAATGACGATTATCTACTGATGTTGTACGATGACAGCACTTTCGCAGGCACTGCGCATATTTTTAAATTCAAAAGTGCGGTAAGCTGCATTTCTTATCATTCAAAAAATCATTTTCTGATTGGCAATCAGGAGGGGCTATTTGTAATGGATATCAACACATACAAAATAAGGCCGTTCGGATCCTTTCGGATAGGTGTGAAAAATATGTGCAGGACAAAAGACGGGAGGCTATGGATAATTTCATTTACAGACGGGCTGTTTTTATTAGAGGATCAAAAACTCGTCAAGCTGCCTTTGGACGAAGATGGTAATATCGCATCTTCTCATCACTTGATGGAAGACACACTAGGCAATTTTTGGATTCCTACAAATAATGGATTGTACAGGACCTCCGCAAAAGCATTGCTGAGGTATGTCAGAAACAGAAATACAGCGGTACATTATTACAGGTACTCTACAATGAACGGACTTACTACAAATGAGTTCAATGGAAGAGGGATTCCCGGTGCCATTTCACTTTTGGATGGGAACTTTGTTTTACCATCAATGGATGGGCTTGTCTTTTTCAGACCTGATTTAATTCCCAGCTACTATCCGAAAAAAGAAGAGATCTTTATTAACCGTATCAAGGTGAACGATGCAATCACAAGTTTTCGTCATCGAGTCGTTCTGGATCATGACTTTGTGAAAGCAGAATTCTTTATAGATCTGCCCTATTTTTCGGACAATGATAATCTCCAGATAGAAGCCAGAGTAAAAAACAGCAAAAAGTCTTGGACAAGGGTTGTCGGTAGGCGTTATATATTTAGTAAGAAAACTTCTGGCGAATCCATATTACAAATAAGAATACTTACCAGTGGCAGTGGAACTTATTATTATAAAAGTATCCCTGTTTATGTGATTCCTATGTTCTACGAAACCAAGTGGTTTATTGCATTATGTACGGGAATGCTTATAATTCTTGTTATCATCCTGATATGGTGGCGAACGAAAAGGCTGATCAGAAAAGTCAATCGAAAAAAACAGAAAATAGCTGCTGTTCAGAAGGATTTATTCCTATCTCAAGAAAAACTGAAAAACGAATCTCAATATGCTGAACAGTTCTTTCAGGCTATTACCCATGATATTTCAACCCCAATAAGGCATCTCTCTAACCTTTCACATATGATGGCAACAACCGGAGACCAAGATCTACAAAGAAAGTACTTTGACAGTTTGCACCAGTCAACCGAGGAGCTTTACAAAATGACTCTAAGCTTGAGAGAATACAGAAATGTTTTCAACGAAAATACATTTGGTGAAGAAGCGACATTTCTACGGGAAATAGTTGAACTAAAAATAAGTCTGTTCCGTGAAGTAGCAAAATACAATGATACCGAATTGATAAATAATATTCCCCCGGAAACGCAAATTCATATTAATAAAAATGCTTTGTCTATCATTATTCAGAATGTTTTGGACAATGCATTAAAGCATACCTCTTCCGGAAGAATAACATTTGAATCAAAAGAGGATCAAGATTATATTCAGGTTATAATATCTGATACGGGAGTTGGTATGGCTCCTGACCAGCTTTCATATTTCAATACCTTATACAAAGATAAAAATGAAGCATCTATGCAGTTCAACAATACTGGTTTGGGAATACAGTTAATTTTACGGCTATTAAAGAAGACCAAGTCTAGTATAGATTTTCTGCAAAATGAACCTTCCGGAACCATAATAATAATGAAATTCAAAAGACATGTTTAAAAATATATTGATTGCCGATGATCATTTTGTCGTAAGATCAGGTACGGCAATGGCACTCCATGCATATGACAATACAATTCAGATCAGCTTTGCTGAAAGTTTTTATGAGGCTGCTGATCTAATGGAAGCTGGAGAATTTGAACTAATATTTCTCGATATCAATATGCCAGGGGTAGAAAAATCTGTGGTGAAAGAAATCAAGAGAAAATTCAAGAATATCAAAATCATCATTTTCTCTGCGCATACAGGAGGAATAGTAAACCAGTTTATACGTGAAGGAGCCGACGGCTATCTTCACAAACACTCAAACAGCCAGCAGATAGTAGAGGCTGTAAAAGCTATTTATAAAGACGGCTATTTTTTACCCACAGAATTGATGGTTGACGTGATCAATATGCCCGAAATGGTAAATCCTGAAAAATTCCTTTCCGACAGAGAATTTGAAATCTTTGAACTATTCGCTCAGGGACTGGGTAATCTTGAGATTACTAATGCGCTGGACATACAACCCGGTACCGTAAGCACCTATAAAAAAAGGATCTTTAAGAAGCTACACGTTCAGAGCATTGCTGAACTTGTGAAGATTCATCTGAATTTTAAAAAGTAAATACTCAATGTAAAACGAAATAACAATTTTTATTATGATCAGAATCCTCTAAAATAGAATTTTGATATAAAAGTTATAAAATAAAAGTAAAAATATAATAGTAATATTACCAAACTGTTAGGAATATTGTATATTTGAAAATCATATTTTAAGGAATTAAACTTAAAATCATTTTCAAATACAAGGCTGAAAGAATCTAATTTGTCATCTGTGAAGGAATAAACAATGGTTATTGATTGAACTATTGTCCTGAGATTCCTCCTATATGATATTCGGAACCTTGTATCCAAGCTTTACATAAAAAACAACAAATATTGAAACGATGAAAAAAAATGTATTAATGCTATTGGCATTCTCGATTTTCTTGACTTCTTGTTCTGAAAACAAACGATCTAAATCGGATAATAAGATCTTAAATGAAAAAAAAGTAAGAACAGATGTAAAAGGACTGATTGGAAAGACGTACGAGTTTAATTACGCTGAAAAGTATGTCTACCACATAAAATTTAAATCTGACTCAACTGTTCAGTGGAAATTGGTAAAAGGCGAATTTCCTGGAACAGCAGAAGAAACTGACAAGTATATTGCTACCCAGATAAGCGAAGATATTCTTTTTGTTTCCTGGGTTGAAGAAAGTGGATTTGGATATTGCAATGTTATGGACTTTAACACAAATAATTTGACAACCCACGCCAGACACGGTAATTCTGTTTTTGTCAATCCCGGTAAATTTAAGGAGGTCAAGTAGAGTCTATAAAAATCAGCTATTGGTTAAGGCTCTATTAGCTGAGATACTTTGACCTAAACTAATAGGTAAAGTTGATAACTTATATAGAGAGTTCATCCAAAAGGTTTCAAAATCATTTGAAACCTTTTGGTTCTCTCATACTAAGAAAATTTTAAAACTGTAATTTTTTCCAATTTCACACAACGCTTAGATATGGTATTTCTGTACCATACATTACATATTAAAGCTATTCGATTATTTTTTATCCTTTAAATAAGCGCTTGCATTGGTGTTGTTAGGATTGAGTTCGAGTGATTTTTTATAATTGATGATGGCTTCTTTGCGATTTCCCATGGCTTCTAAAGTTTCTGCATAACTATCATAAACATTCGCACTGCTTGGAAATAACAAAGTATTCAAATGAAAGACCTGTAATGCGTCATTTTTTTTATTTTGTTCCAAAAGTTGATAGCCCCAGGAATTTAATTCATCTTCTGAAAGTTTAAAATCTTTGTTGTTTTTTGTAATTTTCTTATACATACTGAAAGCGTTCTGAAATTTATTCTCAATAAGTTTCTGACGTAGTACTTTGAGATCTTTACTCAATCCAAAACCATTTTTAACTTTCATATCCGGGTAATAGTATCCGGCAATTTCGTCAATGAACCATTCAGGATTGGAACCTTGAAGATTGGTCAAGACCACAATTGAAAGATCATCTTTTGGATATACGAATAATGCCGAACGCATTCCACCAACAGGTGCTGCTGCAGGATGTTCTTCCCTCTCAACAGTTGGCCAGCCCAGCGCATATCCATTGGTCAATTTGTTGAATCCATCGATGTGTCCGTCACTAAGTTTTGCGGAAGTGAAAAGCTCCTGGACACTGTTTTTATTGTGTAAGAGCTTTCCGTTTTGCAATGCGATAAGCCATTTGCTTAGGTCTTCGGAGGTGGAAATGATGCCTGTAGCAGTTCTGAAGAATACGGGGAATGTAGCAAAAGCATTGTGCAGTTTTCCGTCATTGATCCATTTACCGTCTGTATTGATAATTGTGGAATATGATCCGGCA
>NZ_JAJSAX010000012.1 GCF_021261315.1 Epilithonimonas sp. JDS | reverse complement strand
CGATGCTTCAATTCGTTTCTCGTTAATCTAGTTTAATATCGTACAGTCTTATGAAAATTTATTTGACAATGTGAAATATTACATTGCGTTTTGGACAGAGAGATTCCGTAAAGATTCTATCACAGATCACACTTAACCGGAATGCTCTTTTATGAGCTTTAACAACTAAAAAAAAAACTATTCTTTCCTTCGCAATGAAATTAGAAAGGCGAGCAGTAGGTACAAAATCCAATAATTAAAAATTCAAAGCCTTCAAATATTGATAAAAACATAATGATTGATTTTTCATCAAATTTATATCAGCTCAAGGATTACTGAATATGTAGAAATACTGAATTAGTGAAACACTCAGATTTTAGCTATTGAATTTAAAATCAGTAGACAAATGCAAAGCGGAAATTTTAAAACAGAACGATTTAAAGATTTGCGCTTAATTCAGGCCTCAAAAGGATATATGTTGGCGATTATGCCACTTCCTATGATCTTTGAGTTGATCAGCAGGTCAAAATCCAATCCTGCATATATTCTTTCTAACGTTTCCGTCGGTTTCAATAAAAAAATATCTGCGCTAATAGTATCTCCCGGGAATACAATCTCCGCATCAACGAAAGTTTGATTTGCCGTTAATTCTTTGTTATCATACGGAAATCTAATATTGGCTCTAAAATCTGAAGATACAGGTGTTACGATACCACCTTGATCTGTTGGGAGGTAGGTTAGTGCAGCTCTGAAGTGTGGCTTTCTCTCCATTTTTCATTTTTAAATCGCAAAGTTAACAAACCCTAAGCCAGATTCACATCAATAATTATTTTGATTTAGTTCTTCAATAATGATCTGTGAAGATTATATATGTAAAGATTTGCAGAAATATTTAAAATAAATAGAAATTTTATTTTTAAAACGTTTTATATATTTAATATTTTTAATGATAATATATTATATTTGCATTATTAGCACGTTAATTGTAATATGATTACAAAAATAGTAATATGTTTAAAATCTTTATATTATCAATGTTTTTTTGTACTTTATCTTTAGAAGCACAAAATTCAAATCGTCGGTCTCCGACATCAAACCAAACATCACTCACAAGTTCAAACCTACATGTCAATGCTGCAACAAAGGATAAATCTATTGCTCAAAATGTTGTGCAATTTTCTGAAAAAGTATTAATTTCAAACAATCACAATGAAAACCTGACTGCTGGACGTGATTACAAAGCAAGAGTAGAAAATGATTTTACGCTGGCTCCTAACAGCTATATTTTTTATAAAGATGGTATTTTGCCTGATGGTAATAAAATCGACGGATTGTACATTCCTGTTGCGAAAGCTTACCAGATGTGGAGACAGGGAAGATACATGCAAAATGACACCGGAACATTCACACCTATCAGCGAAAATGGCGTGCAGTCAGCTTCCGTTTTTTGGGAAGATGTGAATGGACTGGTAAGCTCCACTTCAATTGAAGGAACGGGGGAAGATGCTAAAATAAAAATCCTGATCGACAAAACCAAAGGAGAAGGCAATGCTAATATTGCTTTTAAAGTTGACGGGGTGATCTACTGGACGTGGCATATCTGGGTGACAGATGATCCTAAAAATGGAGCATCTTACGGACAAGATTTTGAAACAGATGCTTCGAATCAGGCTTTCGTCCCTCAATATATGGATCGTAATTTGGGAGCTACAAATGCCGGCTTTCTGGGTCACGACTGGCACAAATCAGGAGGTCTGATGTACCAATGGGGAAGAAAAGATCCCGTTCCTCCGCTGGAATATAAAGATGGTTCATTCTATGAAGTGACCGGCGATATTGGAAGCAGAAGACATTCATTCGCAGCTTTACAGTCTACGCCAATAGCTATAAAACAAAGAGGAACAGACACCAATACCAATAACATCAATGGAAACATAAGATACTCCATTAATAATCCTATCGACATAATTACCCACGCGACCAATGATGGCACTTGGTTTTCCAGTCAGGAATATAAAACTGATAATACAAACCCGGACTTGATAGAAACCTGGGATCTCTGGTCCGATAACCGAAAAGGTCTGCATAGCAACGCATCCAGCAGTAATAGTACCGTTGCTGCGGACAGCAAATCTTATGAATTGAAATCGGAATTTGATCCGTGCCCCAATGGATGGCGTGTTGCCTCGCATTATGGCAGAAATACGATTAATAATAATCTTAATCCATTAGGAAGAAAATACAGCGGATTTAATGATGATACTAATAGTGCTAACAGCCAGATATTACCAAATTCAGTAAATGGTGTACTGAATGGTGTAAAAGTATATCCGGGAAGAGGCATAGATTTTAGTGGCACTGACAACAGAAAGATTGGATTAATGCCTACAAGCGGGAACTATATCTATTATTCAGGCAGTGATGGTGCGGCTGCAACGG
The DNA here is from genome assembly GCF_021261315.1 of Epilithonimonas sp. JDS. Classification (GTDB taxonomy): domain Bacteria; phylum Bacteroidota; class Bacteroidia; order Flavobacteriales; family Weeksellaceae; genus Epilithonimonas. The sequence goes on along the minus strand of NZ_JAJSAX010000012.1, from coordinate 26,192 downwards.
TTGTCTATCAGGATCAAGGTTCTGATGCATTGTTGCTTAATGCGACTTACGGGATTGGAGGCAGTCGAAGTACAATTATTCGAAGTGATCCCGAAAGAGCCGATGTTTCCAGCACCGGTTGGAATGGAATCTATGTCAACCAAACCGTTAAAACAAATGGTTTGGGCGCGGTTAGATGTCTTAAAGATCCAAATATAGCACTTCTACCTTCCGTGTATGAAACCGAATATGTTGTCTCAACAGATGATGATAATACAGATTATAAAACCTGGACGAAAGAACCAAACAGTTTTGTAGTGATGACTGGTGATCCGTCTGATGCCTTGCCGCAAGACAAAGAATTGGTGATAAGTCTTAAAAAAGCTTACGCCATGCAGAAGCTTTATCTCTCCGATAATAAGGAAATCCCTTCTGGCAATATCAATACAGGAAGTGTGATATGGACAGACAATCAGAGTTTAATTAAGAAAATTCAGATTGTTGGAAGTTATCCGGATCAGCAGATGAGAGTAATAATAGCTACCGGTAAAAAAGGAAATGCAGTAGTAGCTTTTCATAAAGGAAATAACGGGGTTTGGGATACATCAAGTCCGGACAAAGTTATTTGGAGCTGGCATATTTGGGCACCTGTTACGGATCCTTTGTCAGAAGGAAATCAAATCACTTATACGACTGAATCTCTTGAAAACGGTGGAATCATCCCTGCATCAAATGGGCAATTAATAAATCCAGCTAAAGGTGGAACTCCTCTTACAACTACCTTTATGGATAGAAATCTTGGTGCTTTGCAGGCATTGCCATCATCATTGGAAAGACCAAATTTAGCCGCGGAATTGGAATCCAAAACACAAATTCAGCAGTCTGGCGGCTTGCATTACCAATGGGGAAGGAAAGATCCGTTGCCAACTTTCCACAATCCTGGCGGAACTCAATACAATTCCGCTCACGCAAATAGTGTACAGGTAGCAGCAGAGTATAATGTTTATAAACAAACCGGAGTAGATGCCAACAACAATGTCGTTTTAGGAATTTCAGATCCCATTACGGATTCTGTTTTTTCTTCAACCAATGAAACCAATGGATATTCCAAAGAATGGAACGTGTATAAATCTAATGCAGGCATTGCAGACAATGATCCAAAAAATGAAAAAATACGCAAAGTCATAAAATATGCTACCGAAAATCCATTGTCTTTTCTTTTCCGATCAAAAACCGGAAACGAAATTGGGATAGAAGATGCTGGATCTTTAACGGCAAAAGCTTCGCAGGTAAAAGATTGGATTTCTGATGAAAACGGACTGGCACAGGACAGATGGGGTCACGCAACAGAAAAATCAGCTTACGACCCTTGTCCCGGAGGATGGCGAGTGCCAGATACTGCCAACGCAAATCTATTTGCTGCAGGCAACAACGGCTCTTATGCAAAAGGGTCATCGCCTTGGTTTTATAATGGATATAATACCAATAGTACTTTTGCAAACTATGGAATTATGCAAAGTACGATTGCAGATCTTACGGGCGGCGCAGTAAATAATGCCGTCAATCTAAGACAATATCCCGGCTACACGCTTACAGTTACTACAGAAGGGACAGCGCCAAGCAGCAGGTCTGGCTGGGTATTCAATTTTCCAAATTCCAAATACAACATCGGAAATATTCCGGCTACAGGAATTAGGGGAGTGCTCGGCGGGAATGACTGGAAAAATGCAAGAAGCGGATTTCCTGATGCGGATAATTATAAATATCAAACCGGACTGTGGACCAGCTCACCTGCAGATTTCTACACTGGTTATGCTATTGGGCTTGATCTCAGCAGCACATCAGGTTTTGGCGGTAAGCTGGCATCAGGAACTGCATTCTATCCTCAAGCTGCAATGGGTGTAAGATGTGTGAAGGATACGGAACGATATATGGGAGATTTGCCTTACACAAATAATCCTGACACAACATATCTTAATTCCGTTATTACAATTAAAGAATATAAAAATGATATTGTAATTCATCCAAATCCTGTAAAAGATGTGCTTCACATCGTTTCAAAAAGTGATGTTCAAAATTCAAGATTTATAATTTTTGATATGGCGGGCAGCATTGTGAAGGAAGGTTATTTTGATAATGCGAAAATAAATATTGCAAATTTACCTTCAGGTATTTACATGCTAACGTTGGAAAATTCTCCAAAAGCTTTAAAAATTATTAAGAAATAATAATTCATTAATGGAATAATTTATTGATTGATCTTCTGTAAATCCTTACAGAATTAATAAAGAATCAGGAAATATAAAAAGACCGACATAAGAAAGTAAAACTTCTAATGCCGGTCTTTCGCTTAATAGCATATCTTCAAATACTTTTGACACTGATTTGATTTATCTGAGCCAAATTCACCAGGAATTTTTAAATAAATTAAACTATAAAATTTAAAAATTAATATAAATCTAATTAGTAACAAAAGTTTTAGTTACCTGCTTCAGATCTGCGCCTTTGACTTTCAATTTTACAGTTCCGCCCTTCTGGTTAGAACGTAAGATTGCCATTGCAAAACCTTTATACAGCGTCTTTTTATTGCCACTGAACAGATCATCGCTGGAATGATCGCCGTTATCCAGAGCTATTAGTTTTCCTTCACCGCTGACCTCAAAAGTCAGTTCCCCAGATGCTGTTGGAACTTTGTTTCCTTTGCTGTCGATAGCATAGACTTTTACATATTGCAAATCCATTCCGTCGGCTTTCCAGTTTTTATTTTCTGTTTCTATCTTTAAAGCGACCGCTTTGCCTGTGGTTTTCAGCTCGTGTCGGGCAACTTCCTTACCATTGGTTTTAGCAACGGCAGTAATGATGCCAGGAGAGTAGGGAACATCTTTCCAGTAAATGGTATTCCGTTTTTTCACATCCATACTATTTTGTTGCACTCCGATAGATTCTCCGTTGATGAATAATTCTACCTCTTCAGCATTGGTGTAGGTGTAAAGATTATATTTTTCGTTTTCAACCCGATTCCAATGTGCTGAAATCACTTTTTGCCCGACAATCTGGTCGTTCCACATTTTCGATTCACCTTCACTATCTACGATACCAATATGAACAATTGGTTCTTCTGTAAAAATACTTTTCGTTAACCACGCCTGAGGAAAAGGCTCCATCGAATGATTAAAAAATGAATAGTTCCAGCCCTTTCTCGGCCAGCCCTGTGATTCTCCCCAATATTCTATGCCGCCCCAATAGGCCAATCCCACCATTTTGTCTCTGTCCATCCCGAAATATGGTGCTGCCAATTCATTCGTCACAGCCTCACTTTGATAAATAATCATATTAGGAGCGTGCTTCAGATAAGTCTGATAATCATCCCAAACGTAATTGAAACTGGCCACTTCTGTCACGGTCGCCAATTCTGGCGGAATGATGTTGGCTTCAATTTTAAAATCAGGATTTGCCTTGATGATGCCGCCAGCACGGGCAGGATACATTGCAACTGTGGTTTTACGGGTTGGGTCGTAACGTTTTGCCACAACATCCATCAATCGGTAAGTGGTAACGCCCCAATCACTTGTCGGGAAGTTCCAGCGTTCTTCCTGAAACTGCAGTTCATTTCCAAAGCTCCACATAATGACGGACGGATGATTTCTATCCCTTTTGATCCATTCTTTCATATTGCCGTACCAGATTTCGTTCCACGGTTTGCGGCCTGCCCAAGCGCGGATGCTGCCCCATTTATCGTACAACTCATCAACCACCAAGATCCCTTTTTCATCAGCAAGATCGAAGAATGATTCTGAATAAGGATTGTGTGAGGTTCGGATGTGGTTAAAGCCAAAAGCCTTTAGCTGATCCATCATTCTGGCAATGGAAGTTTCATAGGCTGCGGCACCTACTGCACCGAGATCGTGATGATTGGCAACGCCTTTCAGAAAGACTTTTTTTCCATTTAATTTCATCCCGAATTCTTTAGAAAATTCGATGGTACGAATGCCAAATTTTTTGGTCAGTTTGTCTACTACTTTGCCATCTAAGACCAATTCGACCTCAGCGGAATACAGATTTGGTGTTTCACAGCTCCACAATTGAGGGTTAGCAACAGATACTTTTGGCAGTGCAACCTCTACTTCAAACAGATTTGATTTTTTAGGAGCAAGCGTTTTGGTTTCTGCGACCTGTTTTCCTTGTGGTGAAAATATCTTAGTATTAATTTCAAGGTTGTATTGTTTGTTTTGGATTCCGGCTATTTCTACCTGTACTTTTACCTCAGCACTTTGATTCGAAATGTTTGGAGTGGTAATGAAAATGCCGTGGCGCGCTATAGAAACACTGTCTTTTACAACCAGATGAACATCACGAAAAAGACCGCCGCCAGTGTACCAACGGGAGTTTTCGTTTTCACCCGTAGATGCCCGAACAGCTACAACATTTTCAGCGTCGAATTTAATTGCATCCGCTATATCAGCTTCAAAACCAAGATAGCCGTAATCGGTGCCTCCAATTTTTTTCCCATTAAGCCAAACGTCACCGTGCAGCATAATGCCTTCAAAATCCAGCAAGATTCTTTTGCCTTTCCAGGACTCATCAGCCTTAAATGTTTTTCGATACCAGCCGATTCCCATTGCTTTGTAACCCCGGTTTTTACTTGCTGTCTTATCCCAAGGCTGCTCGATCTGAAAGTCGTGAGGCAGATCCAATGACCGCCAATCGGTATCGTTGAAATTTACTTCTTTTGCGTCGGGCATATCGCCGGATTTAAATTTCCATCCGAAATTAAAAAGCTGCGAGATCCGCACATTATTACTGTTATTTTGTCCGGATAGAGAAGTTGTACAAAAAATACAAACCAATAGTAGTGCTGTAATTTTTTTCATATTAATTTTTATTGAATGTGAGGATTTTAAGATAAATTATTTTGGCTTTTACATTACCAGAATCTAACATAAAGTGCTGTCAATAGGAGTATTGTAATGACAATTAAAACCATTGTTTTTGGGTCTACTTTGAACATTGTTCTATCAATTTCAAATGCTTTCGGATTAATTTTTGGTCCTGCAAAACTAATGAGAATCATCATCAAAACAGTGATAAAAAATGACCAGGCCATATTGATTAAAAACGGGATTTCTGTGATGGTATGAACCACGCCGTTTTCTAACTTTTCGTATGTAAAAGCTGTATACAACCAGGTTTCTTTCCCGAAAAAATCCACCGCAAAATTGTTGAAAAATACAGAAAGTACAAATCCTAAAACAACTCCGACCAATGCTGCTGTTCCAGTTGTTCTTTTCCAAAACATACCAAGAAAGAACATTGCAAAAACACCTGGACTTATAAATCCCGTGTATTTCTGAATAAAAGTAAATCCGCCCTCACCACCAATTCCCAGCACATCTGTCCAGGTGAATGCTAGTGCTATCAGCATTGCAGAAATAATGACCCAACGACCCATCCTTACCATTTGAATTTCCGTTGCATCCGACCTGATGTATTTTTTATAAATATCCAATGTGAAAATAGTAGAAATGCTGTTGACCTTTCCGGCAAGGGAGGCGACAATCGCGGCAGTAAGTGCTGCTACAGCAAGTCCTTTCAGCCCAGTTGGCAAAAACTGTAAAATAGCAGAATAAGCTCCATCTTTTACACCATTAAAACCTTGTAAATGTCCTTTTGAGTATAAAACATACGCAGCTATTCCCGGAAGCATTACAATGACCGGCATGAATAATTTTAAAAATCCGGCAAACAGAATTCCTGTTCTTGCGGTTTTTAAATCGGCTCCCAAAGCTCTTTGTGTAATATATTGATTACATCCCCAATAGTTAAGCTGCACGATCCACTGTCCTGCAAAATACATCGCCAAGCCCGGCAGAACCACATATTTCTGAACCTGCAAATTTTCCGGCATTGCCAATGTGGTCGTACTGACAGACGGTTTATCCAAAATAAGTTTAAAATGCTGTGGCGCTTCCTTCAGCAATGTTTGGAAACCTGCGAATGCATTACCAATTTCCCTTCCGTTGATCCTCTGATCCACGATTTGAAGTGCCATATAAACAGTTGCAAATCCGCCAATGATAAGAACTGCCACCTGAATAACGTCGGTAAAGCCAATAACTTTCATTCCGCCAAGTCCAATGAGGAGCGCCATAATCAACAAAGTGATCATAATTGCATGAAAATTATTACCACCTAACAATGTGTCAATTGCTAAAGCGCCTAGGTAAAGAATTGAGCTAAGGTTCACGATGATATACAAAAATAACCAAAAAACCGCCATAATCAAAGAAACCGATTTGTTGTACCGAACTTCTAAAAATTGTGGCATAGTGTAGATCTTGTTTTTCAGATAAATGGGAATAAACCAGATCGCAACAATGATCAATGCAATCGCGGCAATCCATTCGTAAGCAGCAATGGCAATACCCACGAAAAAACCTTCTCCACTCATCCCGATAAATTGCTCGGCAGAAATATTGGAAGCGATTAAACTGGCGCCTATTGCCCACCAGGTGAGTGAGCCTTCTGCCAGGAAATAATCTTTGCTGTCTGAAGATTTTGATTTTTTTCTGTAATAAATCCAAAGTCCATACCCTATGATCAGTACGAAATACACCAGGAAGACGATAATATCTAGAGTTTCCATAAATTTTTGTTTGCTGAAAATTTGTAAATAGTTTTTGATGTGTATTTTTCTCCCGGTTTCAAAACAGTGGAAGGGAAATCATCTTGGTTTGGGGAATTCGGGAAATGCTGAGTTTCCAGACAAAATCCTGTTCTTTTTTCGTTTTTTCCACCAGATTTGTTCATAAATTTCCCATCCAAAAAGTTTCCGGAATAAAACTGCAGGCCAGGTTCGGTTGTCCAAACTTCCATTAGTCTTCCGCTTTTTTCGTGGTAAACGCTGGCTGCTTTTCGAAATCCCAATCCTTCGATGATCCACGTGTGATCGTAGCCACTAGCAGTTAACAGCTGTTCGTCATCATTGAAAATATCTTCGCCGATGGTTTTTGGTTTATTAAAATCAAAAAACGTATTGTGCACTGGTCGTCGTTCTCCGGTAGGAACCAGGCTGGAATTTATTGGAAGAAATTTATCTGCGTGAATCTGTAATTTGTGATCAATGATTGGTTCTGAAAAATTTCCGCTCAGATTAAAATATGAATGCTGCGTCAGATTGATAAATGTAGACTTGTCTGTCTGAGCTTCGTAAGAAATTTCTAAACTGTTGTCATCCTTCAAAGTGTAGAAAACAGTTGTGGTCAGATTTCCAGGAAAATTCTGTTCGCCATCTTTACTGAAATAGGAAAGTCTTAAGGTCGGAAATTCGGTGTTTTGTAAAATTTCTACATCCCAAATTTTATGGCTGAAACCTTCTCCTCCTCCGTGTAATGCATTGGTTTTGTCATTTTTATCAAGAAAATAATCTTTGCCGTCGATGGTAAATTTCCCTCCCGCAATTCGGTTCACATATCTTCCGACAATTGCGCCATAATAGTATTCATTTTCAAGATAGTCTTCGGGATTTACATAGCCCAACACAACATCTTCCCAGTTTCCGTTTTTATCTGGTGCCAGTAGGGAAGTGATGATTCCGCCAAGATTAATGATCTCAACACACATCCCATTTTTATTTTTTAAGGTATAACAGTTTATGGTTTGACCATCTTTTGTGATGCCAAAATTGGAAACTTCTATTGTATCCGAAGTGGATTCTGTTATATTTATTTCTCTATTTTCCATCGTTGATCATTATTAATCGATTGATATTGATGAACTCAACCATATTAATTTTTATTTTTATAATGTATCAGAGGAAGGTCTCTAAGGATCTGTGCACTTTGTTCAGGCGTAATGTCGCGCTGAGCCTCCGCAAGAAGTTCGTATCCCACCATAAATTTTTTCACCGTTGCCGAGCGTAACAATGGCGGATAAAACATCATATGGAAATGCCACTCAGGATGTTCTTCACCATCTGTTGGCGCCTGATGGATCCCGGCAGAATAGGGGAATGAGACCTGAAAAAGATTATCATATTTTACGGTATTTAACTTTAGGATTTCTGCGAGGGATTTTTTTTCTTCTTCGGTAAACTCGAGGATATTTCTAATGTGTCTTTTACTTATAACCATCGTTTCGTATGGCCAGACAGCCCAGAATGGAACCAGTGATACGAAATGTTCATTTTCGAAAACAATCCTTTCTCGGCTTTCCAGTTCTTTTTTTAAATAATTTGCCAGAAGGGAAGTTTGATTCTTTTGGAAATATTTCTGAAGGTTCTCCTGAGTTTTTGCAACCAAAGTCGGAATACTGGACTGAGACCAAATTTGTCCGTGCGGATGCGGATTGCTACATCCCATCGTGCTTCCTTTGTTTTCGAAGATCTGTACGTGGTTGATGTAATCCAATGCACCAAGTGTTCGAAACTCATTCTGCCAGACTTCTACCACTTTTGTCAGATCATCTACAGACATTTCCGGAATCGTAAGGCTGTGATCTTCGGAAAAACATACCACACGGTTGATTCCGCGCTCAGGTTTTAACTTGAAGAAATCATCAGTAAATGTCTCGTCCGGATTCCATTGAATATCATCCTTCAGGAGTGCTCCAAAATCGTTATCGAAAACATAAACACCTTTATAGTTCGCGTTGATGTCGCCATTTACTCTTTGGTTTCCGGCACAAAGGTAGCAGTCGGGGTCATGCGTGGGAAGTGGTTTTTCATTAAAAATTTCCTGCTGTCCCTGCCACGGTCTTTTGGCCCGTTGTGGCGACACGAGAACCCATTCGTCAAGGAGAGGGTTATACCTTCTGTGTGGGTGTTCTTTATAATTAAATGTTGACATTGATTTCGTATTTTAATGTTCCTTCAGAAATTTTGACAGGATATATTTTGAGATTGATATTAAATTCTTCCAGGTAAATTTTTGCAATTGTTTCCGCCACTTTTTCCGCCTGATCTTTTCTTATTAGATTGATGGAACATCCGCCAAAGCCACCTCCCATCATTCTTGCTCCCAAAACACCATCTAGTTTTAATGTTTCATTCACCAAAAAATCGAGTTCTTCACAGCTTACACCATATTGCTTTGAAAGTCCGAAGTGCGTTTGTGATAATAGTTTACCCAGAACTTCAAATTCACCTATTTTAAGGGCATCTGCGGCCAAACCTACTCGTTGGATTTCCTCAATCACAAAAGTGCATTTATCATAGATTGAATCTCCCAATTGGTTTCTGATTTGGTTTAGCATTTCTATGGTGACATCTCTCCAGTTTTTGACTTCTGCAAAATTGCTTTTAATCAATTCAAGTCCTTTTTCCACGTCCTTTCTTACGTCATTATATCCAGAGGCAAGCAAAGAATGCTTTACACAACTGTCGAAAAGAACCAGTGTATTGTCTCCCAGGTCAGCATTGTAATATTCGTATTCCAAAGTATCGCAATCGAGCTTGAATACTTTATCTTTCTTTCCAAATACAGAAGAAAACTGATCCATAATTCCGCAATTGACACCCGCAAACGTATGTTCTGCTTTCTGGCTGATTAAAGCAATCTCTTTCTTTGAAAAATTGAGATCGAAAAGTTGATCGAGGGCAAATGCAAAACCACATTCTAACGCTGCAGACGAAGAAAGGCCTGCTCCAATGGGAATTGTACTGCTAAAAGCCAACTTGACGGAGCCAACTATTTTTCCTCTTTCCTGTATCTGATTAATTACGCCTAGAAGATAGTTGGTCCACGAAACGTCACCTGATGGCTTTAGTGGTTGCCGATGATCCAATGTATAATGATCGTCCATATCAATGGCGAAAAAGTGGCTTTTCTCACTTTCCTCATTCTTAGAGATAGCGATGCAAATGTATTTGTCAATGGCAGCCGGAAGTACAAAACCATTGTTGTAATCGATATGTTCTCCGATGATATTGATTCTACCGGGCGACAGAACGATCAATGACGGTTCAGCATCATATTGATCCCTGAAAATCTCGATGGTTTTATTTACCAGTTGTGTCATTTTTATAATTATAATATATCTGTAAAAATTGTTTATCTTATTTCAAAGAGTTTTGTTTTCAATCCTTTCTTAATTAAATTTCTTTTTTGCGAATGATCTTTCAATAATCACAATCACTAAAATTGATCTCTATGTTTTGTTTTTGTTGATTTCCGTTTCTATTTAATAATTGATTTTAATGTTTATACTATTACGAAAAGAATCGTAAAGTGTCTGTTTGAGCCATTTTATTAATTATTAATTAACTATTTATTAAGAGATGTTTAAATCTAAAAATGTTTGCGTTAATTTACATACCAATACCTACCAGTTTTTGTTAATATCCAACTAGATTGTTTAAAATGAGATTAATTTACATCGATAAAGAGAGCTTAACACCTATCTATCAACAGATTGTAGAAAGTATTGAAGATGCTATAATCAGCAAAAGATTGTTTCGTAATGACAGGCTTCCTTCTGTCAATAAAATATGTCTGGAGCATAATATTTCTCGTGATACCGTTTTCCTGGCTTACGAAAAGCTAAAACAAAAGGGGATCATAAAATCGATTCCTGCAAAAGGATATTATGTGAAACGGGAAGAGTTCAGTTATGATAAGAATTATTTTGTTCTCTTTGATGAGCTTAATTCATTTAAGGAAGATCTTCTCTCGGGATTTCTAAAACCTTTCGACAATAAAGCACAGGTTGATATATACTTCCATCATTTTAATTTCAGTGTTTTTAGAAAACAGATTATGGATAATATGGGAAATTATTCAAAATACATAATTATGCCCGGAAATCTGGAAGGCGTCGAGGAGGTGATTGCAAAACTCCCTGAAAAAGATGTTTACATCATCGATCAGATGAGGGATTCTTTGCGACAATACTCTGGGATTTATCAGAATTTCATCGAGGACATTTACAATTCTTTTGAATCATCAAGGCACATCATAGAAAAATATAACCATTATATCTTGATCTTTCCTGGTGACAAAGAACCTTCTGATATGGTAAAAGGTTTTACGAAATATTGCGAACAGTTCGAAAAGAAATTCGCTGTGATTCCTTCATCCAATGATTTCAAATTAGAAAAAGGACAGTTATTTCTTATTCCCAACGACAGACAATTGGTAGAAACTGTGGAAAAATGTAAGTTACAAGGTTTGAAACTGGGAAAAGATATCGGGATCATTTCCTATAACGAAACACCGCTGAAAAAGGTGGTGGAAGAGGGAATTACTACCTTATCCACAGATTTTTCCGAAATGGGAAGACGACTTTCCGAAATGGTAATAAAAAACGAAAAGATCCAGATAGAAAATCCAGCCACTTTAAGAATTAGAAAATCTATTTGAAGTGGTTAAATGTTTTAATTTTGCATACTGAGTTATGTACAAACGTATGAGATTTCAGCTCCTGAACAGCATACTAGATGTTGGACATCTTATGTAATCGTGTTCTAAAATCGTAGTATTACTACAATTTTGAAAATATTTAGTTTGCCTTACGCTGCATTGTATTTTGTTTCTTAAATTTAGTCTTTGTTAATTTTAGCTTAAAAAATGATTGCAGAGGACAAATATATAAAGTTGAAAGTCAATGGATTGTTGGATTTAGAAAAGCTTTCAATCGAATACCAAATCCCAAAGAATGAACTAATTGCCTTTCATAATAACTATTGTGAAATCAGCGAATTGTTGCCTTTGAATCTGCCAAAATATGTTCCATTTATTTACATTCCCAAAAATAATTTTGAATCGAGAAATGTAAAACTGATTCAAAGTAACACATTAAAATATCCCATTAATAAGAGTCAGAAAGAATATGGAGTTGTTCTGACTTATTTGCATTCGGACACAAAAATCCATTATGAGGTAATTACTAATAGAGAAGATAGTGCTGTAGAAATTCATAAAAAAAAGAGCTTTGTCAATAATAAGGAAGTTGAAAAGATAATTGAAAAACTTTATGAGAAGGTAGCAGGTGCAATTTATCCTTTAAAGGTTTCTGTAAATTCCAATGGCGGTTTTTCAAAAATTGAAAATGAAAAAGAGATTGCAGAAAGATGGAAAAGAGATATTTCACCAGAGCTAAAAGAATATTACGTAGGAAAAACGGCTGAAGAAATTCTTGCAAAGTTGGACCGCACATTTGAAAATCTGAATTCAAAAAAAGACTTTTTATCACGGAGTATTTTCCATCAATTATATTTTCTTCCGGTTTTTCAGACCTATTCCGGATATACCAAATCAGGAGTTCTCAATCTTTATTTTGCAAAGATTCAAAAATATATTTCGTATGATATTCGGTATTTTTTGAGCAAAGAATACACAAGAGGAACTAAAATTGCATTGCAGATTACAGGAAAAGAGCAGAATGATCCATCTCATAATAATGGAGAACCAGGCAATGTAGATCTTCTGTATAAATTTCATAAAGACACGAATGAATTATTCTCGATAGCAGGAACAGTATCAACTTTTAATAAGGGAAAAGAACTCAAGATTGAATTTGAAATGTTTGAAATTTAATATTTTGAACCACTGAAAACCACTTAAAAACAATGTTATGAGTGAGAAACATCTCGTTTGCCAAGGCGCTCTCTGCCGGTGCAATTTTGGGACGACACCAGATAAATTAAAGGTATTGACCCAAAGCCAACACTATATCAATGATAAGGATGGCAGCGAAAAATTAATGGCGACGCATAAAGATATTGGGAAAACTTTTGAAAAAAATATGTTTGGCAATTGCGCTAAACTTAATAATAACCCTTGTCAGGTCAATGTAACGCAATGGAGTGGTTTTTATAAAAAAATAACCTTGGAAGCAAATAGTGGAAATGCATTATTAGAAGACAGCAAAGCAACCTGTCCCATAGGAAGTCCGGACTGTATTACAATTATCAACCACGGACAGACAGCAGAAGTTTCCAAACAAAATGTAAAAAATGCAGATGAGGAGGTTTTGGCGGAACTATTCCCTTTGATGGATCTCAATGAAGAAGAACTTTTTTTAAACATCAAAAATATCTGATATGAGAGACGGTTTGCATATAATAGTTTTGAATAACTCTGATCAGAATAAATTTGATGCTTCTTTTGGTTCACTCACATTACAGAAAGCTGGTTCTTTTAAAATTAAGGTTAGAGAATACGAAGAAGCTTTCCTGAAAAAGCAAAAAAAAACCGATGAAGCTTTGACCTTTGCTGAGACCAAATGGAGAGAAAGAGCAAAAGAAGGCTGGAGTAGAGAGAAATTGGAAGAGAACTGGAAAGCCAATGAAAGAGAAAGAAATGCTTCTGAAAAAGTATTAAAAGATGAATTGGAGAAAAAGTTTGCTGACGTCAATTGGGTTTGGACTGTTGCACCAAAAAAATTGACACCATCTGATTTGTCGCACAACGATTCTTTCTCCGTTGGAATCAAAGATAAAGGTGAATACAATATAAAATTCCCAAAGATTTTGGAAGGTGGCGGAATGGCTTATCTGGAAGCATTTTTTCCCACAGCCGGAGCTAAGGGCGCAAAACCTTTTGGTGTATTTGTAAAAGCAACTGGTGTTCCAAGAATTGTACGTGTAGAATGGACAGATTTTAATTATAATTTACTGAAGGATAAAGTTGTCGCCTTTAATTCTGAAGTTCTACTCCATATTTACACCGAAGGATTATATGGACAAGAGGTTGAAATTAATCTTTTTGATGAAGACACATTCAGTGATGATGAATTGAATATTGATAAAAAAAGTGCTTTTCAACGGGAGGTTAATATTTATAAAGTACATCCAAAAGAAATAGGAAAACCCGGAGTTGCTGATACGTTGGTAAAAGCAGATCAGGACAAAACAGATCTCAAAGTTGATAAAGAACAATACTTACAAAAAATAACAGTAGAAGTAAAAGTGGATTATGGCTGGATGAAACTGGCAGGAAAGAATCTGAAAATTTATCCAACAGTCAAGTCAATAAAAACAGGGAATTACTTCGAAAATTTTTCCAGAGAATTTTTGGAAGTCGGGATGAATGGAACTCTATATGATGTGCAAAAGGAGGTTACCAATATGCCTGTTTTGCAGAGTGAAATAGAAACTAATATTGCAGCATACCACCCGTGCAAATATTTGGGAATCAATCTAAATGTAATTCCAGAAACTGATAAAGAAACAAACAGAACTATTTTTAAAGAAAATAATACGGTAAGTCCTGATCTTTACGAAATTCCGATCATCTGTCCCGATACTGATCATTTCAAGGATTATGCTGTGGCGCTGGACAGCTTGGAGACAAAAGAATGCAGATTTGATGGAAAAACGAATGATCATGAGACCAAAAGTCTTACCGTCACCAAAATTCCCGAAAATTTCAAAGTCTCCGGTAATGATGGTAAAACTTTAAACTTTAAAGCAGCATTTAATTATCATCCAGGCAATGATAATATTGTAGAAATGACATCGCTTAAAATGTTAGAATTTATATGGCCTGTAAGCCTTCCGAGTGATAACAAACATTCTCTGGAAGTGAGAGCCTTGTCCTGCAGATATGAAAAGACTGTAAAAATCTTAGCATATCCGGATGTAAAATGGGCACTAGATTTTAGATTTGGCATGAAAGGTCCAGAGCAATACACCCACACAAATCTTCCTACTTATCCGCGAAATAGTGATCCGGAGAAAGTTGATAAAAACCCTCAATCCAGACATAGTGACTCTTTTGATAAAGCTAAAAAAGCTGGAAGAATAAACACCTACGGAATGGAAAAAAGAGCCAATGGAATGGAATTGGAATTTCAATTGGTTCTGAAAGCAGAATACAACAAGGGGGAGGAGATAGAACTTGCGGACAAATATGCTCAGAAAATTAAAAAATTCCTGAACCTGCTTTTGGGACTGAAAGAAGGTTTGGACTCTTTGACCCAAATTGATAAAATTAATTCAGGTCACAAAGCATCTGTTAAAGCTATTGGAAAAATTGGCGGAAAACTCTTCAAAACACCGATTATAGGCAGTTTAGATTATCCAGCTCTAAGTATTGGTGGAAAGTGGCAGGCAGCAATCAACAGTGAAACCAATGAAGTCTATACAGATGGAAAACTGATGTTGCGGTTCAATCCATTGCTTAAAGGAGATGTTTCTGTAGATATTATTGCGGCGGCTTCTTATGTTCCTTTATTTGGGCAGGCAGTGAAAGCAATCGAACTGGCATTGAACGCTTCAGGTGCAGAACTTAATTTTCTGCTTACGATTTTTGGACAGGTAAATGTGGAGTATGAGTATGCACTTGCACAAAAAGGCGGATCAAATCTTAATTTAAATGGCGAATTAGGACTTAAACTCACATTATCCGGTAAGGTAAAAGTAAGTTTGAATGCTGTTATTTTTTCAATCAACGGTGAAGTGCAGGCCGAGGCTTACGCTGTAACTTCTATAAAACCCAAAGCTAGTATTGGACACGACAAAAAAGGAACTTTTCTTGAGGCAAAATGTGATTTTATGGGAATCAACATTGTCTGTATCGTTACCGCTAAAGGAAAAAATAATCAGGTTCAGTATAAAGATACCTACAACTTATTGGAGAGGAAAGACGAATTTGTCAAATTTAGCAAACATTTCATTTCATCGGATGTGTAGAATCGATGTATACCCGGTAAACAATTAATTTGAAAATAAAAATATGAATCCCAAAAAACCATATTACACTGCAAAAATTCAGATACAGGCTTGTTATTATGAAGTTTTTTTAAATGATATACCAATTTTTAGTTATGGTGCAAAAGGTGGCATATCCAATGAAATACCACTTAACAATTCTATTTTGTCGAGTGGCAAACAAACGCTGAAAATACGATTGACACCAATGTTCAATCAGCCACAATTAAATGAACAGGTAGACCTGGTTCTAAACTATGGATATAATGAGTTGATTGGTGAAAATAAATTGAGCGATTATGTGCAGCTTGGTAGTTTTAAATTGCCAAACGAGATCAAGGATAAAAGACTTCCCTTTTATGAAGTAGAATTGCCTTTTGAAGCTATCGTACCTTGGGATTACCAAAGCATTTTGGATAATGCACAAGATTTGACGCCGTTAGAAAATAAAATGGATGCTACTGTTCGTAGATTTTATGATATTATTACAAAAAAAGACTCTAAAAGTTATTTTGAAATGATGGAACAGAGTCTCATCATCCAATCAGAAACTGAATATATGTCCAAAGAAGAGAAGGACAGACTTTACAGAGATGTCGGTCTTAGCAATATTAGAAAAGTTTTGCCTTTGGATGATTACAATTTTAAATTGTATGCAAAGGGCAAACTGGTAAGATTTTACAGCAATAATAAGGATGAAAATGGAAATAGATATCTGTTCAAATATACTGTGGCTCCACTGATAGAAGGGAAACAGGAAGGCGAAGGAGCTTTCAATTATCTATTTTATCTTCCGAAAGGTAAAACGCAAATGGAGGTCTTTTAGAAAAAATTGGTTATGACAAAAAATAAAATTACTGATACTGAAATTCCCTTAGTTCTAAAAAAATTTAATAAAAGCCTGGCCTTGTCGACAGTGATTTTTCCTTTTATTTTTACAGTTATTTGTCTCCCAATTTATTTCTTATTTTTCTTCCTCACTTTATTTTTAACAGGAGAGAATAACAGCAACTTACTTACATTGTATATTGGAACGATAATCTTTTTGGTTTTTATCAATTTTTTATATTGTAAAATAGTGATAAACAAGAGAATAAAAGATAAAGAAATCTACAAAATCACTCAAAACTTTACAATTCAAAAAAAAGATAATTATACATATACTTCTGAAAATGTTTCTAATAGCGACTATTATAGACTAAATCTTTTAGATGAAAAAAAAGACGAAATTGGTATTTATATTTCGAAAGACGATTACTACAATGTAAGAGAAGGTCAATCTTTAAATCTTACTTACTACGAACTTCTTGACATTCCGGTTGAAGGATATTATAACCATCAAAAATTAGAATTTTTTAAGTTTTTTATAATTAAAAAGTGGAGTAGATTAAAACAATTATTACCTGTTTTGAATTTAAGAAAATAATAGCTTCAACACCATTGGAAATTATCAGATAGTATGATGAATGCTCACGCGTCTTCTCAGTCCAATATCATTCTAAAAGATATCTTCAAAAATTTGCTTCTTTACGTCCTCAGTTAGGTTTCAGAAATAATGAATCTTTTTTATAAAAATCATTTTTTCCACCATAAGTTTCTATAGTATCTATTTTATATCCTTCCTTTTCCAAAAAAAAGAGATTACTTAATTTGTGAACTTCCATTCCAAAAGTCAATCTACTTAAACCTTTTACCTTAAACTGACCGCTTTCGGAAGTTGTTGTAATGTGTGTTTTCTTTCCATCTAAGATTTGGAATATATTTACATCATTAAGCGGTTTTTTAGTTATCGAATCATAGACAAAGCATTCCATGGGTATTCTTTCCACATCATTGACACAGGCTAATAAAATACTATTTATTAAGAGTACGACTACAATTTTTTTCATTTGATACAAAATTTTGTTAACCAGACCAATCCCAGAACATCTTTCTCTGCAGCAACTGTTCTATTTTTATCTTTTTGTTTCGGTTCTTTGTTATAGTATTTCATTAAATCTATTTCATCCGATTTTGCATTAGGATAATTTTCTCCATCTGTATCCATTTCATCCCAGTGCGTTACTTTTTCCAGAGTCGTTTCATTACCTTTAGTGGGTTTTGTATCTTGTGGAAAATAATATGAACTTCCTTTATGCTGCCAAGAATAAATTGTACCATTGTATGCTTGAAGAAGCTCATGTCCTAATTCATGAGCAGCAGTTTCTTTAAATTCTTCATCTTCATTTTTTGGGTCTTGATATTCCCATGTGTTAGTGTAATGGTATTCATATATATAGCCAACATTATAAGATAATCTTTGAATAATTCCAGTGTCGGGAATAAGATTCATTGCATCATCATCTAAATTACCGTCAGTATAGCTGCCTCCCGGATTTCCTGAACGCATCCAGCTTTCATTAGTATTATAAATTTAAGGTAATGAATTCATCGCATTAGAACTTGAAGACACAGGAATTATGTCAGCCTCATATTTTTCATCATTAATATTGACAAATTTCCCCAGAGACAATCCATTTTTTGAACTTCTACTCCAATATTTGATGCTTTTATTCGATGAGAATTGAATATCAGTGGAAATTTCATTTCTCTCCATTTTCGTTTCACTATGCACATCACCATCAATCATTTCCGTTAATTTCCCGGTAATAAACATACTCGCATCACCAATCACAGAAGTCATCTTCATCGCGCCCACACTTTGCGTTGCATTCAGTCCGATGCTTTGGCTGCTGTTCATCCGATCGTTTCACTGGCATTCATTCCTACTGTTGTCGTCATACTTTCAGTAACATTAATATTCATATTCTTACAATTCAGCGTCATAGTCTCAGGAGCGGTAATATTAATATTGCTTCCGGTCGTATCCAGATGGATTTCATTTCCAGATTTATCAGTGATGATGATACTTTCGTCCTCTGTGAAAACAATCCTGTGATCACTTCTAGTCTGTATTGATTGTATGCGGTTGTCTGCAAATCTGCACAAACCAACGCCACCGTGAAACATTCCGCTCACTACGGAACGCATGACTGGAAGATTTTGCACAAAATTTAAATAGATTATTTTATTTGCTCATATGAACCAATCATATAAGTTCTGATAATAGATTTAAATTTATTATTATTTGATAAAAATAAATCTATAGTTTTATCTGTCTTGGGATATGTAAAGGGATTGTAAATGATTGAAATAATTTTATTATCATCTAATATGTAAACGGTACCTCTTTTAAAGTAATCAAAAAAATAATTACCTTTTTCAAATTCGTTATTTTTGTCTGTTAATTGTTTTTTTAAGTTTTCAAATACTTCTTCAGCTGTAAACTTATTTTCATAATAAATTTCAGAAATTTCAAGGTTATTTTCTGTTTTTATTGTTATTCCTTTTTTTATCTTATCCAAAAAATATAATTTGTCTAGTACGGGATAAGCACTATTAAATATTTTGCTTTTGTTTAGCGAAGAATAGTTTTTGCTACCTTTTATGAGAATGTTGAATGTCTTGTTAACAGAATCTTTTTCGCTCAGATTTATTTTAGGAACCTCTTTCTGTAACTCTTCAATTTTATATTCCCTTAAAATCTTGCTATCAATTTTTGCCTTAGTTGTATCTATTTTTTTCTGCAATATTTTATCATTTTTCTTAGTTTCACAATTAGTAAAGCAGAATGTTAAAATAAGTAATAAAAATAAAGCTTTCATATTATTTTTTTGTCTTTCAAATTAGCGCCCATCATTATTTTCCTTGTTTTATCTGCAGTAGAGAATTCTCTGTGTATACCAGCATAATCATAATACTTGATACCACTTATATTACCCGAATTATCATAATATATGATTTAAAGATAACTGAATGTCCACCATTAAAGTTTGGAGCGTTTTTTCCACAAAGAGCATTTTTAATTTCTTCTTTTAATAATTTCCAACCGATTTCATTATAATCATTCCAATACTGAATCATTGCGCCTTCTTCTAATTTTCCTTCCCAAATCCCGTTGGGTGTTACCAAGATCGCATAGCCATTTTTAGATAATGCACCGCCAACTCCGTAACCGAAATATTTATCCTCAATAGTAGAAATTATTGTCCCTGAAAATCGATAGTCTTCATGTTTTGTACTTACAATTATAGCATCAGTGATATTCCATTCATCAAAATATGCTTTTTCAACTCTTTTCATTGTGATAGCAAAACACATCTCTGTAGGTTCTTAATATTCGTTAGCTACCTATTAAAGCATTTATTTATTACAAAATTTATCCTAGGGTAATAAACAAACCTATAATTCAATATCTTTAACTATTATTTTATTAAACACTTTATCTTTAATAAAAATTTTCAGTAAAATAGCTCTAGCTTTTATATCTGTATTATTTTTCGAATGACAATATTTTTCTACATCATTTTTATTAATTACATTTAAGCTAATTTTATTTTTATTTTGAATAAAATTAAAGGCAGTCGGGCTTGTATTAGTTTTCTTGTAAGAATCACTTACTAATTTTTTAAGATTTTGATCTAAAAATTTAGTAATATTATCATCTAAAAAAAAAGAATCTCCTTTATAGCAAGAGTTTTCGATAGATGCGTTAAAATTTTTATAGGTAAAATTAATTGAATCAATTTCTGATGAATTAATTGATTCATAATCTATACATGTTTGAGTTCCATCATCAAATAACAAGCAATAATTTTTTATAGAAATATTATTGCTTTGAGATTTTTTATAATTAGTTTCTGTGCTTTTACTATTACAAGTTATCACGAAGAATGAAAATAAAATAATGACTGAACATTTGCTTTGACTACTTAGTTTTCTCATCTTGATTTGGTTTCACGGATTTGAGTTATTGTTACCATCAAAAATTTGCCCCAACAGAAACATTTTTTATTGCTCCGACACTTTCATTTTGATTTATTCCTACAGAATTACTCTGGTTTTGCCCGACAGTTGTAAATCTATTTGTCGAGGTGAAAGTTGAGTATAAATCTGCTCAATTCTTTTTAAAAATCTTATTATTTCTTCTATCTTAATTTTAAAGGGTTTATCTAAATCAGTTTCTTTAATTAGTTTTCCGCTCTCATCAAAGTTATAACATGCCAATTTCACAGTCGTTTTTAATGTGGATCCTTTGCTCTGTATATTAGAATTTGGGTAAAATGCTTTGCCTATGGTAAATAAAGAATCTTAGGTGTTATAACACTATAATAACCCCTCTCATTGTATCCAAATTCTCTAATTCTTGAATCATTGTCTAATATGTAGACATAATCTCTTCTGCTTCATCCCATTTTAGTATTTTTTGTCGTGTTTTGTTCTTTATTTTGTGGTTTACAGCTGTAAGGTTGTAATTACTAAAAATAATAATAAAATATTTTTTTTCATTTTTGTTTTCTTTAGTTGCTCTTTGCCAGAGTTTTTTTCCATTGCCGATGAAAAGTACTAACAACTGGGATTCCTACTATATCTGAAAAATCCATTATGTTATCCGTTTTCTCACATTCAAATGTAAAATCACTTAATATATTCCCATAGAATGTAAAGTCTCGTGATCTACCGTACTAGCTGCGAGCCCTTTTCTATAAACTACTACTGTTCTCAAATCTAGTTTTTTTCCTATTGATCTACCACTCCTATATACACCTCCTTGCATTTTGTTTTTTGGACATTTTAGATTTGAAGAAGTTTAGATTTTAGTTTTTTGAGTCATATAAAATCTCTACAGAATCATTATGTTTTCCGTTGATGCAAGTCACTTTCTGAATTTCCCCGTTGATACCGTTTAGCGCAATAATTATTTTTGCCCCGTATTTACCTTCATATTTACCTCTGTAATTAATTATATAAAGATTCATTGGATTATCATTGTAATTTTTGTCAATGGTAGTATAGTTTGAAAATAAATCAATTTCTTTCTCTTTGCAAAACGAAAAAACATCTTGAGGTGTTATTTTGTAGTTTTTGTCCATATCTGTTTCTTTGATGAGCTTGCCATTGTTATCGTATTCATATTTAATACCGACAGGACCGCCCTCATTTCTAAAGTTAACCCACTTTCTTAGAATAATTCCTTTAGGATTATATTCTTTGTAAACTGTAAATAAAGAATTTTTAGGCGTAGTACTACTGAAATATCCACTTTCAGTATCCCCAAAAATATTTATATATGTACCATTATTATCAGTATAAATTAGATTTTCATCTTCATTTTTATGCTCATCAAAATATTTAATATCAAAATATTCAGTTTTTGAACTTATTAGTTTTTTATAATCGTATTCACTATTCATTATTTTATGTTTTACAGGTTGTGGTTTATTTATTATCTTATCTTTCTCTTTTTTGTCCTGTGAGTTACAAGAAGTCATAAGAAGTAAGAAGCTTAGATAAAGTATTTTTTTCATTCTTTTATAAAGTTTAATGGTAGTAGACTATCGTTTTCCAGCTTAAAAAAGTAAACAAGGGTGCCTTCTTTATATAACAATTTTTCATAATCAAAGCCTTTTATCGTGATTGTATCTTTACTAAAATGATATGAATAATTTTTCCATAAATTTTCTCTTAGAATTAAAGGATCATTAGTTGTCATTTGATATAGATGTATTTTTACACTGTCCTTTTTAAAATACAAATGGCAGGAAACATATATCATAATCCTCCTGTCATTGTTTTTGCACAAGCAGAAGCAACTACAGCCTTATGCTACTTATTATTCATTTTATTACACGAAATAACTGAAATCAATATTAAAAAAATATTTTTTTCGTAGTTTACTCTTTTTCTGATCGACTTTGTAATGTTTTCCATTGCCAATGATACGTACTAATTACAGGCGTACCAATTAAATCAGAATAATCCATAATATTTTCAGTTTTGTTAATTTCAAATGTGAAATCACTATTATTGTCAAAACTGTGATATAGTCCCATTGAGTGAAATACTTCGTGAGCGATAGTACTATCTCTAAAGCCAGATGCAAATACAAGTATTGTTTTAAGTTTTGGATCAACCATTGTTCTACCGATGCCTGAAATATATGGATTGTTCTCATTAATGAAATATACTTTGTAAACATTTTGATATTTGTTTCCATATTTCTTATCTAATTCGTTATTTAAATATTGGTATAAATCATCTCCCAAAGAATTTTCTATCCATTTATCACTAGCTCCGTTAGGGTTATTAATAATATTTGCTATTCTATTAAAATTAGTTTTACGATTATGCGTTTGTTTGGTAATAGGATCAACATCAGAATTGCATTTCAATGTTAGCGTCTTGTCAAAATTAGGATTAATCAAAGCCTGATTCATATATTTTTTTAACTCCGCTTCTCTACCTGTTGGCTGTCCTTTTCTTACTTTGTTTCCGATGTCTGTCCACACCTGTACAAAGACAATTTGTACTTTATATCGATCTATGTTTTTAAGAACATTTAATTTTCCCGCTAAAGATTTTTCCAAAACTCCCTTTGAGTTTTTATAGGTTGCAACTACTTTTATACCCTGATCAGCACCAAATTCTTTTAAACAAGAGATGGTCATTTCAATTTCGTGTGTTCCAACAGATAATGGAAAAGCAGGATTTGTTATTTTGAAAAATTTAACGTCATATTCCAATTCTAACTTTTCTGGTTTTTTATCAATTTTTATTATTGTTCGTAATGTTGCAGTAGTGTTATTATACGTTGATTTGGCGACAGTTGCTTTTATTGAACCATCGTTTTGTTTAATTTGCTTTATAATGTTTTGAGGGTATAGTGATAGCCAAGGTACACAATAATTGATTCCTTTCTTTTTTCCATTCTTATCTTTAACAAAAAAAGTATGAGGATTAAATTTTTTCATTAATTTGATAAATTCATTTTTATCTTTTTTCATTACACCTCCTTGTGAAGCGTAAACACTTCCATACTTTCCCATTATATCACGATAATATACATCACCAGGTATTTTTGTATCTCCAACTCTTACCCAATCAAAACCATAGTTGTTGCCATTCCAATTATTTTTTGGTCTAAAGGTTATTAAGCACCTGTCATCCACATATATGGGAATCATTCTGGGATTACCATATGTTACACCTTTTTTAATACCCGTTTCGGTTATTTGTTTTCCTGCGGTTGTAATAATACTCTCATTAGAGTACATGCTATGGCCCTTTGCTGAAATCTTTGTATAAATTCCTTTTACAATTCTCGTTCTAGACATAATTAATGTGCTTTAGATATTTCGCCACTATTATTTTGAATTTCTTCCTGAGCATGTTTATTTACAAACTCGTCTGATTGAATATTTATGCTTTTCTCACTCACCTCATTTCTCTCCATTTTCGTTTCACTATGCACATCTCCTTCAATCACTTCCATTAATTTTCCAGTGATAAACATATTCGCATCACCGACCACAGAAGTCATTTTCATCGCACCCACACTTTGCGTTGCGTTCAGTCCGATGCTTTGGCTGCTGTTCATTCCAATGCTTTCGGTGGCATTCATTCCTACTGTTGTCGTCATACTTTCAGCAACATTAATATTCATATTCTTACAATTCAGCGTCATCGTTTCCGGAGCTGTAATATTAATATTGCTTCCGGTCGTGTCCAGATGAATCTCATTTCCTGATTTATCAGTAATGATAATGCTTTCATCTTCTGTGAAAACGATTTTATGTCCACTTCTGGTTTGTATAGATTTTACGCGGTTATCCATTCCACCACCCAAACCAACCTGCCCATGAAACATCCCGCCCATCACAAAAGGCCGGTCCGGATGATTGTGCACAAAACCCACCATCACCTGATCGCCAACTTCTGGAATGGCGACGTAACCACGATTCTGTGTAATTTGGTCTGTTCCACCAGCATCCGGACTCATCATTCTGATGAAATTCGTGGTGTCGTGCATTTGCCAGTCGAATTTTACTGTCACTCTGCCTTGTCCCTGAGGATCGGTGTTACTGATGACTGTTGCAATCTGCGGCTGTGCAGTAGGAACTTCGAATTGTGGTTTTGGAAGGAATCCTGTGTCACTTGCAATCGCTTTGAAAGTCCCGTGGTAATGTCCCAAAGTATCCACATCGTGCGTAGCTTCCGTTACCATTATTCTTGTGAAATAACTGGTTTGGTTGCTGTCCGGCTTTCTCATTTCCAAGTCGGCAACGCAGCCCGGATACAGAAACGGAATCGAAATATTGCCACTCACCGTGAAAACTTCCACCGCCTTGCTTCCGGCTGTACTTTCCTGGGAATTCACAACATCCTTATCTGTTGTCGCCTTGATGGGAGCAACCTGTAAAGATCTTGTCTGGAAAATATCTGTCTGTGTTTTGCCGTAAGCGGTTTTCGCCAGATCGCTTTTATGTTTAATTTGTGTTTCGCCGGATGTCAGTTTTGAATGCTGGCTGCTGTTGTAGCCATAGAATTCCGGTTTTGTGTGAACAGCCTTCAACTCAACACGGATGTCGCTGACGTTGCTGCCGTATATTAATTTTAGTGGTGGATTCTGTGGCGGCAATTTACCAAAATGAAGCACTTCTCCGTCGTAATAAAACTGCTCGCCATAAGCTTCTGCCATTCTAGCAAGATAATTATAATGCGTCTCATTGTACTGCACGCTGAATGGGATTTCGGAATAGTCATTGGCATCCACACGAACATCGTATTTGCTGCTTCCCAATCCTTCTTTGATAAGCTGCGAAGCAATAATGCTGAGACTCACGGGACTCTCACCTCCAAAACTCTGAACTGTAGGCGCAGAATCCAGTAAAATCGTAGGACTGTAACCGCCGAGAACGATATTGGGAAGTCCACCTTTTTCCTGACTGAAACCTACTTTGGTAATTACGCCCACAAATGTCCGCTCCGGACTGTCCGGAATATCTTTATATTTTTGAACCACCGTGATTCTCTTCCCTAAAAACTCGTGGCTGGATTCCAGATTGTGATCTTCCTTGCCTCCCAAAGTGTCGTGCGCCAAAACCAGTTCGAACTCGTGGTGCTTGCCGGAATTTTGAGATAAGGTGAAATTTTTATAATGCGAAATCACTTTTCCCTCAATCACGATATTGAGTTTTACAAGCCTGTTGATCCCGAAGATCTGGCTTGCGGAGATTGAGTTGGCACTATTATCTGGTTTAAAAGTCGGGCGGACAGGCGTATTTGGCGTTTCCATATTTGGTGATTTTAGTAATTTTTTATAAAAGATTTTAAAAAGGAACCTGAATGTAAATACTTAATTATTTAAATAAATTCATTCAAAGTTTCATTCAAATCTTCGTTTTAAAGATCATTAGACCAATAAAAATATTTGTCTGGAATAGATTCATTTTTTTAATATAAAAACCACATCAAGAATGATGCAATTATTATATAAAATAGTCTTATTAAGCAAAAATCCTGATGAAAAATGCCAAAATTGGATCTTCATCAGGATTTATTTCAAGGATTTGGTGTAGAATTGATAATCAAAGATTATTTTGCTCCCGGCCAGATTCCATCGTAAGCTGAGTTACCGTAATCGATTTTCTCGGCACTCACCACGAAACTGATGAACATATTATCTTCA
>NZ_JAJSAX010000011.1 GCF_021261315.1 Epilithonimonas sp. JDS | reverse complement strand
CGCTGGATCATATTCCACAATTATCAATACAGACGGAAAATGGATCAATGACGGAAAACTGCACAATGCTTTTGCTACATTCCCCGTATTCTTCAGAACTGCGACAGGCATTATTTCCACTTCGGAAGATCTAAGCAAATGGCTTCTCGCATTGCAAAACGGGAAGCTTTTACACAGTAAAAACAGTGTCCAGGAGCTTTTCACTTCCGCAAAGCTTAACGACGGACACATCGATGGATTCAACAAATTGACCAATGGATATGCGCTGGGATGGCCAACGGTTGAGAGAGAAGATCATCCTGCAGCAACGCCCGTTGGCGGAATGCGTTCGGCATTATTCGTATATCCAAAGGATGATCTTTCAATTGTGGTATTAACCAATCTTCAAGGATCCAATCCTGAATGGTTCATTGACGAAATTGCCGGCTACTATTTCCCGGATATGAAAGTTAAAAATGGTTTTGGATTGAGTAAAAATCTAAAAGAACTACGTCAGAAACTTATTGAGAATAAATTTCAGAACGCATTTACTATTTATAAGAAAATTACAAAAAACAACAAAGATTTTAAACTTTCAGAAGATGAATTAAATTCTTGGGGCTATCAACTTTTAGAACAAAATAAAAAAAACGACGCATTACAGGTCTTTCAATTGAATACTTTTTTATTTCCAAGCAGTGCGAATGTTTATGATAGTTATGCAGAAACTTTAGAAGCGATGGGAAATCGCAAAGAAGCCATAGTCAATTATAAAAAATCACTCGAACTCAATCCTAACAACACCAATGCAAGTGCTTATTTGAAGGATAAAAAATAATCAAATTGTTACTCAAGCTTTATCTAATTTATAGAAGTACCATATCTAAACGTTGTTGTGAACATCTGAAAAAATCATTATTTTTAACATATCCGTTTTATGGTAAATCAATTATAAAAGATGGCATCGATCCCTCCAATTAAAACTTATCATTTTCTACCCTTTAAATATGGATCAGAGCTCTTATTGGATATCGGCCGTATTGAAACGCTGAAAAATTACGTATTAAACAGTTCACTGCATCAACTCAGTTTTTACGAAATTATCTTCATCACAGAAGGCTCCGGAACATTGACACTCAACGAGAATAAAGTCTCAATTCGACCGCAGACCATCATTTTTACCAGTCCAGGGCAGGTTCGCCGTTGGGAAATTGAACAGCAGGTAAAAGGCTACACGCTGTTTTTTGATAAAGATTTTCTCCATCTCTTTTTTTCGGATGAACTTTTTCTGTACAGGTTCCAGTACTTTCATCAGTATTCGCATCCCGCTGAAATGCAGATCGATGAAACATCATTCGGGAAATGCCTGCAACTTGTGCAGGAAATAGAACACGAGTTCGGACAGATCCAGAATGACAGCAATCATATGATCAGGTCAATTTTATACCAGCTGCTTATCGTACTCAACCGCTATTATGCAGGTGCATACCATGTCCAGCCCGACACGTATGTCCATACGGATTTCTACAGATTCCGGTCGCTGCTGGAAAAAAGATTCCTACAGGACCAGACCGTTGACGCCTACACCAGAATGCTTAACATCAGTCCAGGATTCCTCAATAAGATCTGCAGGCAGTTCAGCGGATTGTCAGCGCAGCAGATGATCCATCACAAGCTAGTTTCAGAAATAAAAAAACAGCTGCATCAGAATAAATCCGCAAAAGAGATCTCCTATGAACTGGGATTCTCTGACCCTTCCAATTTCAACCGTTTCTTCAAAAAAATGACCCACATCACGCCCCAGCAATACCGGAAGAGTATAAAATGACAACTTTAAATATAAAATGACCTTTTTGCAGGAGATGTATCTTTCTACTTTTACAGAAAAAAAAGAATATGATAAAATCTGCAACACTCGGTCTTTTATTCTTCTTCATGAACCTGCTTTGGATCAAGGCAGAGCAATTGTATGTTGATCCAAGAATCGGCAATGATACCAATTCCGGAACAAAGACCCAACCGTTAAAGAATCTCTCAGAGGCTGCCAGACGTGTTAACCTGAACAAAGAAAAGGGAGAAACAACGATCATTCTTTCAGAAGGCATTCATATTTTAACTCAAACCGTTTTATTTAACAATGATAAATACAGCGTTACCAACCGTCTGTCATCCGCGCCGAAGTAATGCCGGATGATGCAGACTGGACACCTAATAAAATGCCGGTCATCATAACAGCTGTACCCCTTGAACACGGCATAGGCGGAGAAGAAGCAAGGGGCATACAACCTGAGGTAAGCCATGTAACCATTGAAGGCTTACGGTTTACAGGAAGTCCGGATTATACTTACATAGATGCCAATAATTTACGCCGCTCCTACCCTATATGGCGTGATGGGAAAAAACTGGATGACCTGCTGGTGAGCCAGTGCCTGTTTGCCGGGAATGTAGATGTACTGCCATTACACGTCGGCGTTATAGCCAATGGATACGGACTGGTGATCGACCATTGCGTTTTTTTCAACTGTAAAATTCCTGTTGTCTTTTGGAAAAACGATGGAAACAAGGGCAGCCGCAGTGCGATGAGACATTCATTGGTCTATGGCGGCTACTTCTGCGGGGTCTGGACCACACAGGGAACCAATGGAGATGATTTTGACTTTCATCATAACATCATCGCCAATACAAGTACCATATGGATAAGGGAAAAGGGAAGTCAACGCAGGTATAGAGCTTCTGATTGCATTTTTGTCAATTACAATAAACTGGCAGGATATGGAAGCGGTCCGCTAAGCGACAGTGATGCCACGTCAACGGATTTTCTGGAAATGAAAAACGTAAAAACCTCAGGAACTGTTATCTTTGAAAAAGATCAGAGCAAACGCAATTACCTGCAATTGGCGGAGGGTTCGATAGGTTCGGAATTAAATGCGGGACTTTTTAAAAAATGAGGTCTATAAATGCAGCTCTCAAACCTATACTAAATAATATGAAAAATATAAGAATAATCTGGTTTCTCTTTCTTTTTGCAGCAGAAAGTGCTTACAGCCAAAAAATAAATTTAGATAGTAGCAATCTTCTGCCCAATAAGGTCAAAATGCAAATCGATAATTCACAAGGTGAAAGTATCTTAAGGGTCGTAAAAGATCCTACCGTGAAAGAAGCGGACGAACCTACCTTTGTAAGGATACAGAACTCTGATTTTAAAAATGGCATTATCGAGGTGGAAGTTCTAAGCCTGCTTCTCCCTACCGCTTCTCCAACAGACCGCGGGTTTATCGGATTGGCATTCAGGATCAATGAAACCAATTCCAAATTTGAATCGATATATATACGTCCGACAAATGGCAGAGCTGAAGATCAGGTAAGACGAAATCACTCCATTCAATACTTTTCTTATCCTGATTATAAATATGAACGTCTGAGAAAAGAGAATCCTGAGAAATATGAGACCTATGCTGACATGGGTCTGAATGAATGGATCTCAATGAAAATTGAGATCAAAGGCAGCAAGGCAAAACTTTTTTTAAACAAGAATAAATATCCCTCCCTTATCGTGAATGACCTTAAACAAGGACCCGATGCGATGGGTGCAGTCGGCTTATTTGTCGATGTAGGAACAGAAGGCTATTTCCGAAATCTGAAAATCAGCCACTCAAAATAGAAGAAGCGGACAAATACTTTATACAAAAATTTATACCGAAACCGGATACAATACTTACGTCAATCAGACAGACTTCTATCCATAAAAGAGCTTTTCTGCTGACCATCAAGAAAGAATGGAGGTGTTTTAGCGGCAAAGGAAGATGGTAAAATCGTTACAGTTAACCTCCGTAAGTAAACAAAAATATATTGCATCATGAAAACAGATAAAAAAATTACAGAACTACTTTTCCTTGTACTATTGCTCTCAGGAATTGAGATGCATGCCCAACTCAGTGATATATTTCAAAATGGCGAAGATAAAACTACAAAGTTTAAAGAAAAAAAAATTGACAAAAATACCACTTCAGAAGAAGGGAAAGCCGCGTATAGATCAGAGAATCGTAATAGCACTGCAGTGGCTGGGGATTCGCTGATATTCGCAGAAGATTTTTCGGCATTTCAACCAGGTACCACTGCTACAAGCTTCAAGACAAATGGAGCGGCTATTATTAGAATGGTAGAAGGCCAGAAAGAGAAATGGCTGGAGATAGGGAATAGAGAGATCTACAAATTTTTAATTCCGCTAAACTATCCCCGTCGGTTTACCTTATCTTTTGACATTATCGCAAAAGCAGAAGAGGTCAAAGAAATTGCGCCATTGTCGTTTGGTTTTGCAAACGATAACAGTGTCCACCACTATGATAGTAATATCGGGACTTATGTGCAACTGCACTACTACGATACCGATAAAGTTTATATAGGTAGCATTGCGCCGAAAAAACTTATAAATACAACCTTTGATCTTCAGCCATGGGTCAATCGTCCGCTACATATCGTCCTGTCGGTTAACGGGGAACGGATGGCGGTATATATAGATGATGTAAATCTAGCTGATGAAGTTCTCTTCAGTCCTACGGTGGCTAAAAATTTTTATATATCGGCACCGTGGCGATATGCTTATGATTCTGCGGTAATGGTAAGTAATTTCAAAGTTTCAGGATTTAAGGAATAGAACTAAAAATTTACTGATGAAGAAAAGCGGCTTTGTGCCGCTTTTCTTCAATAAAAACTATGTGGTATATCTTTTAAATAAGTTTTAATAACTCCTCTGCAACTTTATTACAATTTATTAGTCGTTAAGTTATAAGGTGATCAACTAAAATTTGAGAACTGACAATTATGGGTATTGACAATTATCAAGATCAGAAAATCTGCTGGTTTAACCTATGACGGGAATCTTGCAGTTAAAGATTGATGTGGAACAGATTAATAAAAAACTATGGATTGGGACTGGAACAAAATTTTTTTAGGTGAACTCGATTTCAGCTTTGCGGTGGAAATTGTGATCAGGACTCTGATCATGTTCAGCATGGTCCTGCTTATCCTTCGTCTGTCCGGCAAAAAAGGTGTCCGTCAGCTGTCATTGTTTGAGGTCGCCATCATCATCGCACTCGGTTCTGCTGCGGGAGACCCCATGTTTAGCAAGGATGTGGCCATTATTCCATCACTTGTTGTGTTTGTCTCGATAATCATCTTTTACAGGATGATCACCTATTTTGCAATGAAAAGTGAAAAGTTTGAAAATTTCATTGAGGGGGAGCCTCTGTACGTTATTGAAGACGGAAGATTTGTACTCGGCATCAGGAAGACCACACCTTTGCAAAAGATGAATTCTTTTCAGAAATGCGCCAGGAATCAATTGAACATTTAGGACAAGTCAAAACAGCTATCCTTGAGACCACAGGAAATATTAGCTTTTATTACTATCCGGATAGTGAAGTCTCATATGGCTTACCTGTACTTCCGAAGGCTTATCAGAAAAAAAATTTCGACATTAAGAAAAAAGACATCTATGCTTGTACCTACTGCGGAGAAACCTCAGAACTTAATTCTGGCAGATATCGATGTCAAAGATGTGATCATGAAGAATGGGTAAATGCGATAAATACGACACGGCTAACTTAATCCGCAGCCTCGCTATTTTCAATATGATTGTTTTGAAAGGCGCTAAGCCCGGCAATCTTATTGTCAATGGTATCGTGAACAATCTCCACGGAAAATGAGGATAGCTTATATACCACAAATCTTAGATTGTTTTTGGTTGTTTCATCAATTATTCGTCCTTCAGAAATCGCAAGCTCAATTTGAGATTCCTTGGAAAGATTATTAAAATCGTAATATGAAATAGACATATGATTTGTTTTGAATTTAATGACTGCTGCTACTATTTATTATGGTGATTTCCGGAATTGCTTCAGTCGAAATAAAATGAAATTACAGGTCTTTAAGCAATCTAAATGTAAGGTTTATCCTAGGTTTCATTGGATGTGTAGATTTTGCGATCCGGTGTTCCCAATTTTCCTGAAGATCACCTTTCATAATGAGCAATGAACCGTTTGGAAGCGGCAGGCTGTATTTGCTCTGATGATGGTCTTTTTTTCTGAAATCAAAATTCCGTGTTTGCCCCAGGCTAATAGAAGCAATAACAGGTCGTTTCCCATATCTACTTTCCTTATCTCTGTGCCAAGCAACAGAATCGTTATTATCGCGATATAAATTAAGCAGTACACCATTAAACTGATAGCCGAACTCTTTTTCAATTCTTTCTTTTAAAGAAATAAGTTCTGGAGTCCATTCATTACGTTTAGTAATATTATTGTCTGCTGAGTCGTACGATTTTGAATCACCATACCAAGCAGTTAACCGTGGTGTTATAACCATCTTATCATACATTTTCTGAGAGCGCTGTTCCCATGGCACTGTTTGAAGCAGATGCTCTTTTAATTGATCTGCCTCTTCCCCGCTCAGGAAATGCTCCTTGTATTCCAAAAGGTCTTTTGGAAATTCATAAAATTCTTCTGCTTCAAATAAACTTAACTGAGTCATAGTCTACAATTACTTTTTATTTATGTATTTAAAAACTCTGTAACAGAAGTTTTTTTTACTTCCCTTCAGGGAAGTTCTGATTAATGAAGTTTTAAATAAGCTATTCAAAATAAATTTAATTCTTATTTCCAATTTTTTCTTTGATCTGCTTTATATCAGTTTTAATCTCTGTGATAAAATTTTGAATATGATGTTCTGAAAATTCATCAGGTTCGTATTCCTTTGTATTAATACTGCATGCAAACTCCCAGATTTCTTTAATTTCAGGCAATGGAATTTTATAAGGCTCATAAAATTGATTGTCAGCCTTAACCCAAATACCATCTACTTCGTGAAACTGAAACCTTTTGTAACTGATCCCGTCATTCGTTGTGATGAAAACATAAGTTCTGTCTGTTTTCAGGTCCGAAAGATTTTCGACATATTTTCCTACGATGTAGGTTCCATTCTTATAGGGTGGCATTGAATCTCCGTCAGCGGGAAATGCCCTGAACTTACCTCCTTTTAAGAATGGTAGCGATATGGTCTCCAGACTTTCTATGTATTCCGGATCTCCATAGCCGTTTAAGTAGCCCATAGAAGTTTTTTGTGGAATAATCTCAATCTGATCGTTTCCATCCTGATCAACTCTAATAGGAAGAACAATTCTATTATCGGGAAGTTCCATAATCTCATCGACTGAAAATTTTCTAACATCTACAGTTAACAAAAGGTCGATGCTGATGTTATAAAATTTTGAAATTCTAAGCAATATTTCAATCGGAGGTTCTGTTCTTCCATATTCATAGGCGACATATCTGGATCGGGTAAGAATCAACAGATCTGCCAGCTCTTGCTGAGTCATATTTTTCTTACCTCTCAGGAACACGATGTTATCAGAGAATTTTGACATTGTTACAATTTTAGACAACAAAAATACAAAATTTGTTTCAAAACGTAACTAAGTTTGTACAATGGAAAGAGCAATTGCACATATGGACTTAGATACTTTCTTTGTCTCCTGTGAACGGCTGAGGAACTCCGAACTGGAGAAAAAGCCTGTGATCATAGGAGGTGGAGACCGTGGTGTGGTAGCATCCTGCTCCTATGAAGCGAGATATTTTGGCGTTAGAAGCGCAATGCCTATCAAAATGGCAATGAGATTATGTCCGGAAGCTAAAGTGATCAAAGGTGATATGGAACACTATTCCAATATGTCCCATTTAGTAACAGAGGTGATCCAGGAAAAAGTACCGGTCTTGGAAAAAGCAAGCATCGATGAATTTTACCTCGACCTCTCCGGGATGGACAGGTTCTACGGTTGCTATCAGTGGACGAAGGAAATTGCTGATGCTGTTCAGAAAAACAGCGGCTTGCCGATAAGTTTTGCTTTGTCTAATAATAAGACGGTCTCCAAGATCGGCACCGGTGAATCGAAACCTACAGGAAGGTTTGAAGTTAAAAAGTCCAATATCCAAAATTTTTTAGATCCGCTATCTATAAAAAAGATTCCAATGGTTGGACCTGAGACATTCAACCTTTTTTCAAGATTGGGTGTCAAGACCATCAAGACCCTTTCTGAAATGCCGGTCGATGTGTTACAACAACTGATCGGAAAGAATGGATCTGTACTTTGGGAGAAAGCCCATGGCATAGATGAAACACCTGTTATCCCCTACTCAGAAAGAAAGTCGATCTCCACCGAGGACACCTTTTCCCATGATACGATCGATATTCAGAATATCAAGAGCATCCTTTCGGGGATGGTAGAAAAGCTTGCTTTCCAGTTGAGGCAGGAAAAATGGCTTACCTCGACAGTAACGGTCAAGATCAGATACTCCAATTTCGATACAGAGACCAAACAATGCAGAATTCCATATACCTCTGCAGACCACACCTTGCTGCGGTATGTTCTGGAGCTCTTCGATAAGGTTTACAAGAGAAGAATGAGGATTCGCCTGATTGGCGTCAGGTTCACAGGACTGGTTCATGGGCTCCATCAGATGAACCTTTTTGAAGATACAGAAGAACTCATTTCACTGTATCAGACTATGGACAAGATCAAAAACAGGTTCGGAACTTCCAGTGTGGGAAGGGCATCCGGCCTTCTAAAATAAATAAACAACTTATGTTTCTCAATTGCCATACTTATCACAGCCTGCGTTTTGGGACTATTTCTGTTGAAGATCTGGTCCAGCTGGCCGTTGACCATCAATTAAAGGTTATGACACTCACTGATATCAATACAGTGACCGGTATCTATCAGTTTTACAAACTCTGTCAGGAAAAAGGGATCAAACCGATTGTCGG
Organism: Epilithonimonas sp. JDS; assembly: GCF_021261315.1. Lineage (GTDB taxonomy): Bacteria > Bacteroidota > Bacteroidia > Flavobacteriales > Weeksellaceae > Epilithonimonas. The sequence goes on along the minus strand of NZ_JAJSAX010000011.1, from coordinate 46,309 downwards.
TATGGATATTAGGATTGAAAATGAACAATACTATATCTGTCTTGCCAAAAACCCAAAAGGCATCGCAGAGGTGAACAGGCTTTTGACTAATTATAATTGTGAAGGAATTGAGATACCTAAAACTAATCCCGAACTGGAACATAATTTTGTGATTTATCCATTACATAATATTCCTGAAAATCTGCTTGAACATGAATTTATAGGAATAAGACAGGATGAGTTAAACCTTTTAATGAGACCTGAATTAAAAAAATTAATTTATAAAATGGTCATTCTCCATCCTGTGACCTTTAGAACGGATGAGGAATTTGAACTGCACAAGGTTTTGAGGGCGATAGCAGGAAATACTTTGCTCAGCAAACTGACGGAGGGTGACCACTGCAAGGACAATGAGACCACTATTGCGAAAAGAAAACTACTGGAAAAGTTTTCACGTTATCCTGAGATCATTGAGAATACCAAATCAATTGTCAACCAATGCAGCTTCGATTTTGATTTTAAAACACCCAAGAATAAAAAGCACTTTACCGACGTTAAGGAAAGTGATCTCATATTGCTTAAAAAGCTTGCTTACGAAGGATTGGGCAGGCGCTATTCTATGGATAACGAAGCAGCAAGGGCAAGAGTCGATAAGGAACTGGCAGTTATTGACCAGCTGAACTTCTGCGGTTACTTTCTGATCACCTGGGATATTATCCAATACAGTAACCGAATGGGATTTATGCATGTCGGCCGTGGCAGCGGTGCCAATTCGATTGTCAGTTACTGCATCGGGATCACGGACATATGCCCACTGGAACTTGACCTTTATTTTGAGAGATTTCTCAATCTCAACAGGAAGACCCCGCCCGATTTTGATATCGATTGGAGTTGGAAGAACCGCGATACCATCCTTGAATACATCTTCACTAAATATGGGAAAGAACATGTTGCCTTCTGTGGTACCAATGTTGAATTTAAGAGCAGATCCAGGTTCAGGGAGCTGGGAAAAGTGTTCGGACTTCCCAAAGAGGAACTCGATCTGCTTTCCAAAAGACCAAGAGACCAGCATGATCAGAACTTCATTGTACAGGAGATCTATAAATATGAGAAATTGTTGATCGGTTTCCCTAATCAGAGAAGCATGCATTCATGTGGTATACTGATCTCCGAGGAGCCGATCACGAATTACTCAGCTTTAGAATTTCCGCCTAAGGAATTCCCGATCGTACAATTCGATATGCACACGGCAGAAGACATCGGACTGGAAAAATTTGATATTCTCTCACAAAGAGGATTGGGAACAATCAAAGATACGGTCAAACTGATCGAAGAAAAAAGAGGGATTACTGTAGACATAGAAGATACAAGAATTTCAAAGAATGAGGCTAAGTGTAACGAGTTCCTCAGCATCGGAAAGACCATCGGCTGTTTTTATATTGAATCCCCAGCCATGCGGGGCTTATTGAGAAGACTGAAATGTGATAACTATAAGGTATTGGTTGCAGCCTCATCGATCATCCGCCCTGGTGTAGCACAGAGCGGGATGATGCGGGAATACATCTTCCGGCATAACCATCCCGACCAGTTTGAATATTTTCACGAGGTCTTTGAAAAGGAATTGGGTGAAACTTACGGCATTATGGTGTATCAGGAGGATGTGATCAAGATCGCGTTGCACTTTGGCGGGGTCTCTGCAGAAAATGGTGATGTCCTTAGAAGGGCGATGAGCGGCAAAGGCCGTTCATTGTCAGCTTTGCAGAAATTACAGGATGATTTCTTTGAATCCTGCAAAAAGAAAGGGCATCCTGAACAATTGTCCCAGGAGGTATACCGTCAGATCGAATCCTTTGCAGGGTATTCATTCTGCAAGGCGCATTCCGCATCCTACGCCGTAGAAAGTTACCAAAGTCTTTATCTGAAAGCCTACTACCCCATTGAGTTTATGGTCTCTGCTATCAACAACGGCGGCGGGTTCTACAGAATGGAAGTCTATGTTCACGAAGCTAAAATGTCCGGAGCAACCATTCATAACCCATGTGTAAATCTTAGCGAATTTCAAACAACGGTCTATGGGACCGACGTATACTTGGGTCTTATGCACATTGAAAAGCTGGAGGCAGCAGTAAAGCAGTTTATTCCTGAAGAAAGAAAAATCAATGGGGACTACAAGTCGCTTGAGGACTTTGTCAGAAGGGTCAATATGGGTATAGAAACCGTGCAAATACTAATCTTTGTCGGATCCTTCAGGTTTACAGGAAAACAGAAACATGAACTGCTGATCGAAGCAAGATTCCTTTTCAGCAAAGGGCTATACAATACCAAAATCATCTCTTTATTTGAAGAACCTCAGAAAGATTATCAGCTCCCAATGATACACAGGGACAAATTTGAAGATGCATTTGACGAGATTGAAATACTGGGTTTTCCCGTCTCCCATTCTATCTTTGACCTCCTGAAAACAAAATACAGAGGCGACGTGATGGTCAAGGATCTTCTGAAGTATCATAAGAAACAGGTTAAAATGTTGGCTTACCTTATTTCAAGAAAACATGTTCCCATCAAAAAGAAGAATCAACCTGGTAAAAAGGATGATATGTTTTTCGGGACCTGGATAGATGCCGATGGACAGTATTTTGACACGGCCCATTTTCCTGACAGCCTTAGGAAGTTTCCTTTCAAGGAAGGAGGAATCTATCTGTTGTTAGGAATGGTTGAAGTAGATTATCATTTTCCGACGGTCACCATCACAAAGATGGCGAAGATGCCATTGGTTGCAGATCCCAGATACTCAATGGATAGGGACAAAGCCCGTGAAATGGAAAGAAGTTTGAGAGAAGATGTGAGTATGACCTCTCGTAAACCGTATCCTCAAGAACACGAAATCGGGCTACCAAGAAAAAAATTAATTAAATAGCAGACAACTCATAAATCTCGATAAGCGATGTCAATCAAGAATTAATCATTGTCATTTAATTATCGCTTCTTTTACACGCAATAGCAGATTTTCAATATCGAAAGGTTTAGGGACAAAATCATCAGGCGTACATTCGAAATTTAGATCTTGGAGATTTGCATGTGCGCTCATCATGATAACTGGAATATGAACGTTTTCTTTATCCGTTTTTATTTGCCTGCAAAGATCAATGCCTGAACCATCCGGTAACATGACATCAAAGAGATATAGGTCAGGAATGACTGTTTTTTGTCTATTTTGAAATTCTGCTACACTGGCAAATGACTGTACATTATAGCCTTCATCTGTCAATAAGATCTCTAAAGTTTCACGGATTCCATAATCATCTTCTACTAAAAATATCTTTCTCATACTTGATTAAAAGCAATAAAAGAACCAACTTGAATTTTATTTTTGATAAATTAAGCATCTGTTATTCAATCTTACAAATTGTTGTAATGTCTGACTGTAATTCTGATGGTTTAGAAGATCCCATTGCTGCAAACGCAATCACAGAACCCAACTATTGGTAAAATTTCATAAGCAGCTTCCAGCAGAGATACTTCACTTTTTAAATGACAAGCTCAGTGAAAATTAAATGGTGGACAAAATACCTCAACGGTTTGCTTAGAGCAATCACAGAACAGACCATACAATTTTATATTCACGAGAACATTTTTTAAAAAGGCACAAAATATTCGATTGACCAGCAATCTAACTGCTACCGAATTTGTCTAACATCTGGGATTTGATCATTTACAGTCTTTTAGCAATTTTTCAAGTCAAAAAAACGTCTTTCACCGATAATATTTAGAAAGTCATTAAATCATCCCTCTGAAAACGGATCCTTATGTTGAACGGTTTTGACCTTGACCATCAAATTCTCCTCGACTTTGACTTGGACAGGACATTTCAGATAAAGACATTACCATTCTGGAATATATCTTTATTGAAGATTGCATTACCATTTTTTCAGGATAGTGCTAACGCTTAATAAGGACTGCCCCATCCCAGTGCTCATCGGCTTTTCCGTCCACAAATCGCCACTGATCAAACCAGGTTGTAGTGTAGGTTTTTGAATGGTCTGATGGATTTTGCTCTTCTCTCACAAAAGCGACCGTCACGAGATCTCCCTCTGCAACGACAGACACTACTTTTGATTTCATTTTTTCGGGTATGGCTGACGGTTTAACTTTTAAGGTCTTTGTGAAGAAATCTACCACCGCCGCTCTTCCGTTTGCGGCATTGGGATTGTGCTGGATGTATCTTTCAGTAAGATATTGTCCTGCAACTTCCCAATGATTGGCTTCCAGAAGATCTTTTACAATATGATAAGCAGCCTGCTTGTTCTTATGCAATAATGGATCTTTACTTGTAAATAATGCTTCCGGATTCTCTGTGGCGACAACCGCATCCTGTGCGTTGGCGATATTGGAAATAAAGGTTACGAAAAATGCAAAAGCAAATAAGTTCTTTCTCATTTAGTTAATTTTTATTATTATGTTTTTATACTTTGATCAGGTATGATTTGGAATTTTTTACCCTCACTCGAAAAATATGATGCGTAATCTATTTCCACAGATCGTTCTTATAATCTTTTTTGATTGAACGGTAATAAGCCGTTCAAGGTGCAGCAAGTTGTATCGTTGATCTCTGGCAAAGATGACATACTATGCTTCTATGATAAAAAATCAGTACAAGAAGCCTTGGGAAAAATTCCAAAGGCTTACAAATAGCTAATTTATTTCAGCAATAATTTCCTGAACCTTCAATATAAAGCCTTTTTTGTAAAAGATAGTCATTATTTGACTGGAAATAAATTCTTTACCAGTTTATCTATAATTGGCGATATCAAAAGAATGATCGGTATTGAAATAAGATAGGATATCAACCATGATTTTAGCCACACCTTTAGAAGGTTATGAGCCCATCCGAAATTGATGGATATCAAAATATAAGTAATTAATCCTGTTGTGATCGTCCCCATGATCAAGTTCCTGAGCTGTTTTACCGGTCTCAACCTTCAAGAGAGAGGTCAGATATCTCCGTGAAATATTCAGTTGAGTCGCCATGTAGCTAACATTGGGGAGACCTTCCTGAAGATGACCGTTATCAATGTATTGTTTCAATACCCTGTTAAATTCGGTAACCGTTTTGCCGGAGATCTGTCTACGATTGATGAACTGCCTTTTATAAAACCTATCCGCATAGCGCAACATGCTATTAATTCCTGCTATAATTATATCACGACTGAATTCATCTTCATTGTTGTAATATTCTGTTTCAAGTCCATAGAAGATATTCCAAATGATCTTCTCTTCTCTGGGTGCCAAATGAAGTGCTTCGTCAGCTTCATATTCAAAAAAATGATATTTATGGATCTCCTTAAACAATAAGCTTCCATTCAAAAAATCTTCATGGAAAAAAAGGATGTATCCGTCTTCTTCAAATTTAAGATTTTTCATTTCTATCACCTGCCGGGGTTTCGTGAAAACCATGGATCCTTTTTGGTGGTCAAGCTTTGTCCTTCCATAGAGCATATAACCTTCTTTTACTTTTTTAAGACCTATCATGTAGCAATCAGTTGTAAATTCCGGATGATTGACAACCATATCATCTTTGATCCGTATCAATGCTAATAAAGGATGTTCCGGCGGTTCCATACCATTGGCAAGAGCCAATTCGCTGAGTGATTTGAAATGTTGCATAAAATGGGGTTTAATATAACTCGATCAAGATGTGATGAAAACAAAATTAATTATTACGGGTTTGAATCACTAACTCAAAAAGACCAGAGTCTAACACAAAAATACATTACCGTAATTCATTTGGGATTCACTTGTTCTCTAATCGAAATAATTGTAATCTTTGTCAGGCCTGCTTTGCAAGATTCTTCTTAATCTTCATCATTAGAAAATCCGGCGTTACACGAGGTAGATTGGACAAAAACCAGTTCATAGAACCAACGATCTTTTTGCCCTTTCCATTTAAAAGAAGTTTCACACCTTCTTCTGCAACAACCTCCGGATGAAGCGGCTTATTGCTTTTCATCATATTGGCCTTAAGCATTTCTTCATTGTAAAAACCTGTATCGATAGGTCCTGGACAAAGAGCAGTCACCACAACACCTGTTCCTTCCAATTCAGATGCTAGTGTTTCTGTGAATGCCAAAACGAAACTCTTTGTAGCTGAATAAACGGAATAATAGGGAAATGGTAAAAATGCCATCAACGAAGAGATATTCATAATCCTTCCTGATCTTCTATCGACCATATCCTTAACAAATAATTTATTAAGTGTAACCAGACTTGAGATATTAAGGTCGATCATTTTCAATTCGTCATCCAGGGAGGTCTCGGTAAATTCACCGTAGGTTGCAAATCCTGCGTTGTTGACCAATCCTGTTACCAAAAGATCTCTTTCCAGAATTTCACCGTAAAGCGCAATTGCATTATCGACCACTGATAGATCTTTAACGATATAGTGAACAGAAATTTTGTACAAGCCAATTAATTCTTCCTGCAATTTTTTCAGTTTGTCTTCGCTTCTTGCCACCAGGATCAGGTTCTGTTTCTTTTCGGCAAGCTGTATAGCCATATGATAGCCTATCCCGGATGATGCTCCGGTGATTAATATGTATTCTTTCAAAATGTTTTTTTTAAGTTAATTATTGTGTATTAAGTGGTTCTGGTCATATGCTAATAGTTAACACACTATTTCAGAAATTCAGGATCTTGATACGACGGATTTGGATATTTATAAAAACCCTCTTCAGTACTGATCCCGAGTTTGTTTTTATCTATAAAATTTTCTTTGACAAAATTCATTCTGTCCTCCCATATCTTTTCACCTGTCAACTCAAAAAAAGATCTGGTCACATTAAATGCCGTACCCATACCAACAAGATCTCCCATTGCCATTGGTCCGAGATCAGCTCCCATCGTTTTCATCCAAGTTTTATCAATAGCTTCTGCGTCTGCAATACCATTTCTGTACAGATCCAGTCCTGCCATTAGCCACGGAACTAATAAAGAGTTCATCACGTATCCGGGCTGCTCTTTATAAATGGGTATAGTCAGCATTTTTATAGTTTTCGCAAAATGAACAACCGTTTCAAAAACTTTTGCATCTGTATCAGAATGAGCCATTATTTCTGCCACATTATTTTTCCAGAGATAATTTGCGAAGTGCAGTGCCAGGAATTTTTCAGGTCTTCCTGTTTCTTCAGCAAACTGGCTGGGCAACAATGTTGAGGAGTTTGTACAAAAGATGGTCTTTGCAGGTGCGACAGCACTTAGTTTTCTGTAAAAATCTTTCTTGATCTGAATGTTCTCCGGTATGGCTTCAATAGCCAAGTCTGCGTCTTTTACTGACATCTTTAAATCCGTCGTTAGAGATATTCTTGATATTACTGGCTCCAAATCAGAAATTGAGACGTTGAGATCTTTTTGGTAGAACTCTTTGAACTGTTCAAATTTCAGTTTTGTGTTCTCCACTAATTCTTCATTGATATCAAATAAAGTGACATTATAACCGTGGAAAGCGGTATGGAAGGCAATCTGAGCTCCTAAAACCCCAGAACCAAATACTGTGAAATTTTTAATTTTCATAATTGTAATTTAATTTGTAAATATTAATAGTAAGCCGAAATGATTATTTTGAATTACTCTTCCTCTTTTTCAATTTCCAGACTTGGTGGAATCAGCTTGTACATTACCGGGGTCACAATTCTCGAAAGTATTGTAGAACTGATCAGCCCGCCGATCAATACAATGGCTAATGGAGCGATCAATGGATTGGAGTTTAAGGCTAAAGGAATTAAACCACAAATCGCTGTGATGGATGTTAGTACGACAGGCAGAAAACGGGTCTCTCCGGCGATTGCAATAGCTTCGTCTATTGACTTCCCTTCCAGTCGGAGCTGATTCGTGAAATCAACCAGTAACAGCGAATTTTTAACCTGAATTCCCGATAGTCCGATAAAACCGATGATGGCAACAAGAGACATAGGATCACCGTTAATCAATAACAAAACGACACCTCCCAAGATACCTAAAGGTATAATTGACAGTACAATAATAATCCCCTTGAAAGTTTTGAACTGAAGCAATAAAACCGCTATAAATAGGAAGGTGCTTAAAATAATGACCGAAATAAAGTTGCCTCCCAAAGCATCACCTTCTGATTCTTTCTCGCCGGACAGTTTGTAATAATAGCCTTTTGGCATTTTGAGCTTATCCAACTGTGGAATAATATCCACTAACAGATCATTGGCATAGTATCCTTTGGCAGACATCGCAGACACTTTGGCAAACCTGGACTTGTTGAAATGGTTGATCGCCGTCGGAGAAGTTTCAAATGTCACGGTTGCAATCTCATTAAGTGCAATGGGTGCGCCCTGTACATTGTTGACATAAAGATTTTTCAAAGCATCCAGATTGGAGAATTTTTCTCTCGGTAACGTTAAAGTCACTGTTCTGGCATCGCCACGGTCATCGATATAATCACCAACAGGAAGACCTGCAACAGCAAGACGGATCACTTTATCGACTTCGCTGGTCAATACTCCGAGTGTTCTTGCTTTTTCTTTATTGATTCTAACTTTCACATCGGTCTTGTAGGTATTCAGCTCATTATTGATATACACTGTTCCTTCCTGCTTTCTCAAAATATTTTCTACCTGGGAAGATAGTTGTCTCAAAACAGCTGGGTCTTCACCAAACAGACGGACCACGATATTTGCTTCGATGGGTGTACCCTGCTCAAAGTCCTTGACCTCAATTTTGGCATAAGGCATTGTCTTGAATTTCTCCCTTAATGTTTCGATCAATGCTGTTTTGGTCTCAGGTTTCGCCTCGTCGTCCAGCTGAACGAAGATCTGAGCAAAATCCGGTTTCCTGTCCTGAGGATGGACATTGTAATAGATCTGTGGATTTCCTTTACCTACATTTGAAGTGTAATAGGCGATTTCCTTGTGTTTTTTCAGTTCAGATTCAACGATCCTTGCTACACGGTCACTTTCCGTAATATTGGATTGAAGCGGCGGTTTGATATTGATTAAGAACATCGGTTTTTCCGAGGTCGGGAAAAGTTTAAACCCTGTAAAACTGAATAAGGCAAAGGCCAAAACACTTAATCCCAGTGAAATCCCGATTGTTATCTTAGGATATTTCAAAGCTTTGGGCATAATTCCTTTATAACTGTTGGTCAGAAATTTCTGAAGATACTGCAGGAAAATATTTCCGCCTTCGTGATCGTGGGTCTTAAGGAATTTACTGCCCAGGAAAGGAACCAATGTCAGCGCAACCAGCATTGAAGCTAAAACACTCGTCATTACCGCTACGGGAAGGCTTCGTATAAATTCACCTGCAATATCAGGAAGGAAGGCCAAAGGTAGAAATGCAATGATCAATGTTGCAGTACATCCTACAACCGCCAAACCGATCTGTTTGGTCCCTTTAAGCACCGCATCTTTTTTAGAATGCCCTTCACGCAACCACCGTTCAATATTTTCAACGACCACGATACTGTCATCCACCAGCAGTCCCAAAGCCACGACCAATCCGACAATGCTTAATTGATTCAATGAAAATCCAAGTGCGTTCATTGCAATTAATCCCAGTGCCAATGATAAAGGAATGGAGATCATTACTATCACTGAGGCGCGCGTACCTAAAGGTAATAAGGTGATAATAACCAATATGATAGCCAATCCAAAGTCAATACCCAAATGTCCCAGTCGCTGCGATACCATATTCGCCTGGTCGAAGTTTTTAACCAGTTTGATATTTTCAGGAAGGTCTTTTGAAAATTGCTCAAGAATGGGCTCAAATTGTTTCTGGACATCGGTGATATTCACATTATCCTTCATTCCGGCACTGACAAGAACGCAGCGGTGACCATTGATTCTAGTGATATGATCCACGGTCTGGGATTTGTAACCCACTTCGGCAACGTCTTTCATATAGACGATCTTTCCGTTGGCATTGTAGATGACCGTATTCGCAACATCCTCCTCATTTTTAAATTTACCACTGGTCTTCACATTGAAAACTTTGGTATCCATATCGATGCTTCCGCCGGGAATATCGGCAGCCTCGCTTTGTAAACTTCCCATCACAATATTCAGAGGGATCCTCAACTGAGCCAATTTATCCAGTTTCAGATCTACCCTGATTTCCTGCTCGGGAATCCCGGAATAGATGACATTTTTAAGATTGGTGATCTTCTCCAGTTTGGTCTTCAGATTATCCGCTTCATCGTGCAGTTTTTTCTCGGATGCATTTTCAGAAACCAAAGCAACCTGAAGAATTTTCACATCGGAAGATGAGATTTTTTCTGTTTTGATCTGATAGATATCTTTCGGCAATTCACCGTTTTTCAACGCATTGATCTCTGTTGAGATTTCCTGGTATTTGTTGTCTACATCAACGCCATATTTGAATTTAACCTGAAATGCAGCCACTCCATCCTCTACGGTCGTAAGAATTTTATCGATATTCTCCAATCCGTAAATTTTGTTTTCAATAGGCTTTACGACCTGTTCTTCCATATCTTTGGGACTCGTCCCGGGATAGATGACCGTAATAAGATATTGGGGAGGATGTGTCGCCGGATCTTCCGACCGTGGCATCGTGAAAAGTGTTAACAGTCCGACAACAGCAACAAGAAGAAAGATGATCAGGGTAAACTGATAGTTTTTAACGGCAAAATTTGTTATCTTCATCGGATTCTATTTAATGATTTTAATGGCTGACTGCTCATTGAGGTAAGCACTGTTGGAGATCACGATCTGATCGTCTTTCTGAAGCCCGTCTTTTACAAACACTTTATCATTTTCGAATCTGGCGATCGTGATGGGTCTTTTCTTAACCTTCTTATTTTCTATGACATAGACAAAGGCCTTGTTCCCATCCGCTTCAAGCAGGGAGTTGTAAGGGATTACATTGAAATCTTCAGACTGTCCGGTCTTTATTTCCGCCTTTCCGAACATTCCCACAGCTGGTTTGCTTTCATTCATCATCAGTTTTAACTCAACCTGAAAAGAACCGAGCGCCATATCGGCTGCCTGTGATTTTCTGAACACAAAAGCATCGAATTTCTTTCCAGGATAACCGTCGAGTGTAACCACTGCTTTTTGCCCGATCTTTGTGGATGCCCATTCAGTATCTGTCAAACCGACTTTCAGTAAATAATTGTTGTTGTGGGAAGTTTCATTGATCATCAGAACCGGAGAACCCGGACCTACAATTTCGCCTTTATTCACTACCTTTTGGGAAACGAATCCATCTGCCGTAGCATAGATTTTCGCATATCTTGCATTGAAAGCAACCGCATCTTTCTGTCTGCGGGCAATGTCCAGACCTGTCCTGGTGTTCTGAACCTGCTCCAAAGTATAGACACTGTCTTTGTATAAGTTGGTGGCGCGTTTGTAATCACGCTCGTTCTTCTGAACGTTTAAATCGGACTGATTAAGTCCTGCACGAATCTCGGTCTCATCAAGAGTTGCCAACAGCTGACCTTTTCTGAAAAACTGGCCCTCTTCCACATAAACTCCGCTCACCACTCCACCGATCTTGAAGGAATAGGTCGTTTCATTTTCAGTCGTTACCAGACCGGATGCATTGATATCGGAACCTAGCGCAAGTGAATTCACTGCTGCGGTTTTTACAGCGATAACGTCTGCTGTCTCAAAGGGTTTCACTTCTTTCTTCTCATCCTTGCAGGAAATAATGAGGAAAAGAGAAAATAATGGTATTGTGATTGTTTTATTCATAATAGTTCGTATTTTATTTTTTAATGTTGAATGAAGCATTGGCCCTTTCCAGCTCGGCAAAGGCGATCCAGGAATTGTAAAGGGAGATATTGGCGTTCAGCTGAGTATTGACCACCTGATTCTGTGCATCCAACAGTTCGATGTAGATTGCCATTCCTTCTTTGTAGAGTTTGGTCACGTCCCCATTGTATTTTCTGGCAGTTTCTTTCTGTTTATTGTCCGATTCGTACTGCTCCAAAGCGGATCTGAGATTGTTTCGGGAAACTTCGTACTGCAACAGCAACTGCTGCTTGACATTGTCAATCTGTGAATTGATCTTCTTGCTGTCCTCATCCACCTGCTTCAGCTTGTATTTATTTTTATTGCCTGAGAAAATATTCCATTCAAGACTCAGACCTGCAAAATAGTAGCGTGACGATTTATCCACCCTAAAATCAAAATCCTGCAATCCCAGATCTGCAAATCCGCTTAATTTCGGAAACCAATTGGATCTCGTTAATTGATGAACGTTTTCGTTGATCTCCTTTGCCTGACCCAATTGCTTCAACTCTTCTCTATTGGAAGTATTTTCTGCAATGAGTTCAGCTGGCAATGCCATATTTTCATCGATTGCGATTTCTGAATCCAGTTTTTGATTTAAAAGGAAATTGAAATACGATTGGGCATTTTTACTTGTGTTTTTTGCCGTTTCAAGATTTGCCTCTATTCTTACAACCTCATTATCACTTCTGAGTACGGCTGTCCGATTGATCTTATCATTTTTGAAAAGTGATCTGTTGACCCTTTGGTTTTCTTTGACAATGGACAATGCATTTTCGTAGATCCTGATACCTTCCACAGATTGCAGAAATTTGTAGTAGGCGATCTTTATTTCCTTGACCAATTCACGCTGATAAATTTGAAGTTCGATCTTCTGCAACGTGGTTTGTTGGGCCTTGATCTTTTTATTGTAGATGATCTCATAATTCAACAGAGGCATCGTCGTGTGAATCTTGACATCGTAGAAATTGTTTGGATTGATCAATACCGACTGATTCTGCAGTTGCGGAAAAGCGTTGGAATTCGTGATCTGATTTAATGTGCTGTAAACTGGATTGAGCATGTCGCCGATCGGAATGTCAATGGTTCTTCCGCCGTCTGCGATGGTATAATTGGAAACAAAAGAGACATTGGGTGAAAACAATGACTGCGCTTCTTTCAGGGCATAAAGACTTTTGTTGATGTCAAAGTTCTTCTGTTTGATGACTTCATTATTTTCCAGACCTATTTCGATGTACCGGTCGAGATGGTTTTGCGAATAGCCTATAAACCCGATGCAAAACAAAACCACAAATGATAAATTTTTCATAATAAATACATTGTTTATAATTTGAACACTGTTCATAATTTTGATTAAAAAAAAACCTTACAGTTTTTCCAATATTTTCAGATATTCTTCATACCCTTCAGTAAGAATTGTTTCAGGGTTTGTAAATTTAACTCCATTTATTCGGTCACGAATTTGAAGACTGCACATTCCATGTACCAAACTCCAGATAATAAAAGATAGCGGTTCTTCTTTGTGACCTTTGAAGTGCCCAATACCAATACATTCATTTACTGTTTTTCTAACATAGGCGAAAGTTTGAGCACCTTCTGACCATAATGCACTTTTCTGGTCTTCAAGATAGTCCATAGGAGCACGGAGATTGAACATAAGATCGTACATTTCAGAGTTTTCGAGAGCAAATTTCATATACATCATACCCATCTTTCTGAGTCTTTTCATCGGATCGTCAATACTATCAAGGTCTTTAAAATAACCCCTTAATTCCTGAAAACCTATTGAATGCAAATCATGAAAGATCGCATTTTTATCTTTGAAATAAACGTAAACCGTTCCTACGCTGTAATCAATTGCATCAGCAATGTTCCTGATCGTGGTATATTCTATACCTTTTTCAACAAACAGTTTTTTTGCGCCATTCAAAATCAGCATTCGCAATGCCTCCTTTTCTTTTTGTTTTCTCTCACTTATACTCATAATTGAAATTATTCTGCAAATATATGATTATTTTTTGAACGTTGTTCATTTTTGTATTTTTTTATAATATTTTTAAAACTAATCTAAAGTCAAGGCGATTCCTCACGTTGGATAGTCAAGTCTGAAAAATTTGCACGAGCAGGTGAAATCACTTGCATTAAAAAATTCTTCTCAGATACTTTTACACAATATATTTCTATTAATCCGTTTATTAATTTAAAATCATTCTTAACGAAAGAATTTATAATTTTGATAAGGTAAAAAATTGATTTCAATATTGCTGCTATCTCTGTATTTGGTTTCTACAACCGAATTGTATCAGCTTTTGAAAATCCCTGATCTAATCGAGCATTATTGTGAGCATAAAGCTTTGAATTCCGAAATGTCTCTCATAGCATTTCTAAAGACCCATTATGATCATCCTGTTAAAGACGGAGATTATGGTAAAGACACGAAATTGCCTTTCATTATTCATTCTTCTCCCCTTGCATTGGTTTTCACTATCAATCCCAGATTCAGTTTTGAAATTAAAGATGACAGTTTCAGATTGAGCACATCCCACAAAATACCTTCCTGTAACGAAAACTTTTGCTACAAAGGTTTTACCAGTACGGTTTGGGAGCCGCCAAGACATTCTCAAGGCTAAATTTTTTGCGACTTGATTAATTGGTAAAATCAAGTCAAAACGCCCCGTATAAAGTTGACTCCCAGCTTTATAAATATTCCTGTACATAAATTAGTAAAAGATCATTATAAAATTTTAAATAATGAAAACAATCATGATAACCATAATAATGGCAATATTTTCTGTTGGCATTCAGGCTCAGAGCCGTCTGCATAATAATGCGGACATCCACCAAAGTCGAAGAAATCCCACATTCGGATATTTTCTTAATTCCAAGTACCTTATCTGCCTGATTCAGATACAGTGCAAAGAAAGATTCCCTATAGTCCATTTCCTCCGCATCGAAGTGTGCCCTAAAAACATCTACCGCATTCATCGATGATGTAATAGACCTTTCACAATTTCCCTTTCTTGAGTAGCTCAATTTAATTTCGTTCACTATATTATATTTCATATTTTCTGCTCTGAGTACGGCGGAGACCTCTTTTTCCCGCACTTGCCATCAAAAACCTGTGATTGCAGATTGAAGGAAACTTTGACCTTTTTCTATTCTTTACTTTATCATTCCATCGGAAGAACTGGTCTATAAATAAATTTTATCAATTGATTGATCATAAGATCAGATAAGCTAATTTATATCTAAAGAATAATAAGGATCAAAATTTCAATGAACTGCAATTGCATCTTGTGAGGTTTCTGACTTTTTCTATGCAGATTACCATTCAGGCAGGAACAAGGAAAACCGCAATCAATACCTTGAAAACAATAAGAAAGAACATTGATGTAAGCCTGAAATTTTTTTGCGGAGGTTCTGGGATCCCTGATCTCGGATACCCAAAAAGATTTTTTTCCGCAGGGGCAACAGAATATATTTGCTATAGAAAATCATGTATCCTCAAAGCCAATGTCGAAGGTTGAAATTTGCTCATATATAAATTCAAGTACATAAATTATGATGAAAGTTTTCTGAATAAATTAAGAATTTTCAACCTTAGAATTTAAAACCAATGTAGAAATCCAGTGGTTTAAAAGGTTGTTTTTATGTTTCCAACTGATCTTTTGCTATTAGGCTAAATGAAAATAAATATCGATAAGGTTTGCTGATAATATCGTAGCATTTTTATATGTAACAAAACAATGCAATCAGTTGTCGTTAGTTAAAGATCCTCTATTTTTAAAGTCATTTTAAAAAATTCTTATGAAATATATTTCTTTATTATTTGTCATCCTCACAATCATTTCTTGTTCAACCAAAACTTCTATGAAAAGTGATTTTGATTATAAAAAAATTGAACAGATAGCTGACTCTATTCAAATTGAAAATATCACCGTCAAAAACTTATTCAAATATCAAATTTTAGCTCATCGTTCACCGATTTTTGACTCAACGATGATAGAACAAAATGTATACAGGGCTCATCAAAAATTATGGGACAGCTGCTACGGTGTGATCTTCGGTGATGAGAATGGGAAAAAATTTAACAATCCCACTGGGATGGTCAAATGGAACAGAATATTAATTTCCGAAAACAAACAAGATCTGATCACAAAAACAAAACTAATAACAGACATCAATTTGAACAAACTGATCAAGAAAAACCTAAGTAAATTCAGTATGCTGGTTCCTTACCAACCGAAGGCGAAATTAAGTTTACTTTTTACACCAATCACAGGTATCGGTTTTGGAGGTTGCAATGCAGAACAGTTTGCTCTTGAACTCAATAATCCCGGAGTTGATGTTGAGTATACCCTCACGAAAGGATTGCCGCATGAATTCAATCACCTCGTTTATGAAAAATTCAGAAATGATGATCCGGAAAGAGAATCAGCATTAAGCCAGACCATAGATGAGGGCTTTGCCTGCTATTTTACCTACGTTTTCTTCGACAGAAAGATCACGCAACATGAGGCGGTGGAAAACATGAATCAACAGCAATGGAATTGGTATATTAAAAATGAGAAAGAAATATTCAATAAAGTAAAAGGTTTCTTTTCGGATACCTCCGGTAATAATCCGCTTCTACGTAACGATAAAATTAAATTATTTCCCGAAGCACCAAAGACCCTGAATTATTGGTTGGGGTTTAGAATAATCACAAAGTATGTAGAGAAAAATGGAAAAGATTCCTGGAAGGATCTTTATACCCTAACAGCTAAAGAAGTCTTATTGAAAAGTGGATATCAGAATTATATTGACAACCTATAACCGGGGAAGAATAACCACAAATAATTAGAATGCAGAAAGCAATAATTATCGGTGCAACATCAGGACTTGGGAAGGGACTAGCCAGGAGACTGGCAGACGAAGACTATAATGTTGGAATTACTGGCAGACGAACAGAATTACTGGACGAATTAAGATCTGAAAATCCAAACCTATTTTACGCCCAGACTTTTGATATAACAGACATCAACAAAATAGTTGAAAAATTAGAAATCCTGACAAGTCAACTTGGAGGGCTTGACCTACTAATAATATGTTCTGGAATAGGCGACCAAAATGAAGAACTTAACTATGAAATTGAAAAACGGACAATTGAAACGAACGTAATAGGTTTTACTTGTGTTGCGAATTGGGCTTTCAATTATTTTGAAAACCAAAAGAACGGACATTTAGTTGCAATCAGTTCTGTCGGCGGACTTCGTGGTAATAGAATTACACCCTCTTACAATGCGACAAAAGCTTATCAAATAAACTATTTAGAAGGACTACGACAAAAAGCAAATAAAATTAAATCTCAAATTTTTGTTACCGATGTAAGGCCTGGATTTGTTGCTACAGCAATGGCTAAGGGAAAAGGACTATTCTAGGTTGCATCAGTAGACAAAGCAACGAACCAAATTTTTGATGCAATAAAAAAGAAAAGGAAAATCGTTTATATAACCAAACGTTGGAAACTTATCGGAATTATTTTGAAGCGATTACCACCACAAATTTATGATAGAATGTAGAAACAGCCGAATTCATCAAGTAAATAAATTAAAAAGACGAGGTTGAAATGATAAGTGGTAAAGTTTTGATAGTGAAAATATAAAGTAATCCATTTCTAAAAGAACTACTTTTAGGAGAAAATGTTTTAGAAAATCTTTATAAACTGATACTGTAGAAGCCAAATAACTGATTGCTGATTTTAAAAATTCGACAAGTATAATATTACTATTACGCCTTTTTTGTTTGAGATTACATTTTTACAATTAGGAAATAAAAAGTAACAATACATTTGTAGTTAGCAATATCATTAAGCTTTGATTATAAATAGCCGAAAAGCTCTGAAAAATTCATAAGTAAAAAAATAATGAAACTATTCGTAACGCTGATTCTATTGATAATTTTTCATAAAAACATCAATGCGCAAAAAATAGCCAAAAATAAATTAGACAGTATTTCCATTGTTGTAGAAAATGGCTCATACCCAAACCTGGAAGGAATTGTAGCTACCCAAAATGGTAAAACAGTTTATGAAATGTATTTTAATGGATTTCAGAAAGACGCTCTCCACGACGCTCGTTCTGCTTTTAAGTCTGTGGCAGGCATATTAATAGGAATTGCCATTGACAAAGGATATATTAAAAATGTACACGAAAAAGTATATTCTTATTTCCCGGAATATAAGCCTTATGGTGATTGGGATACTCTAAAAGACAGCATGACAATTGAACATCTGCTAGAAATGAAATCTGGTTTTGATTGTGAAGAATGGAATGGAAATAAAGATTGTGAAAGTGAAATGGAAACTAAGCAGGACTGGTTAAAATTCTGTCTGGAGCTGCCTTTAAAGAATAAGCCTGGAACCCAATGGGATTACACTTCAGTAAATGCAATGCTATTAGGTGGTGTAATTGCACATTCTACCCAAATGACTGTTACAGATTTTGCAGATAGATTCCTTCTTAGACCGCTAGGTATTACCAGATACAAATGGACAAAAGACCCGATAGGACACGAAACATCAGCGGGTTCTTTTTATATTTCCACAAGTGATATGAATAAAATTGGGCAACTGATATTAAACGATGGCATTTACAATGGAGAAAGAATCATTTCGCAAAAATGGATAAAGCAGATGACAAAAAGACGTCATAAAATCGAGGGTTTTTCAAACGTTGGGATTTCCAAAAATAAAAATGCTATTCCACAGTCAACGTATTACGGGTACACTTGGTATAATGAAGAAGTGAAAACAAAAACATTTAGTTACAATATTGTCTTCGCCTCCGGGAATGGCGGACAATACATTATGATCGTCAGAGATTTGAATCTGGTTGTGTCATTCACCGGTAATAGTTACAATTCTTCAAAATCAAAACTACCTTTCAATATACTGACTGACTATATTCTACCCTACTTTGACAAAAAAAAATCAAATTCAAAATAGTTGTTTTCCAAATGCTTCAGGAATGAAGTTTTTCACCACTTATGCAAAAACCAGAATTTTTTTCAAGTGAGATATTTTATTAAATACAATAATTATTATTATGAGAAAGCTTCAATTGTATTGCTATTATTTTCAATATTCTTTTTTTACTGTCAACAGGAAAAGAAAGAAGAAGACATAACTATGAAGGATTCAGATTTGAAGGGCCCGGAAGAACTAGTAAAACCATTTTTTGCAGACAACTATCCTGTCACAGATAAAATGTTTAGAAAGCCAAAAGAAAACAGACCTGGTACTACCGCTCACTTTCCGTCCAGAAAGTTTAACCCATACACCCAAAGCTGAAACTGCCAATTCGCTATTTCCTAATTCTCTTTTGCATCATTGTTTTTTATTATTTGTGACGCTGACTTTATGCAGGAGAAAGATATAACGTCATTTAAAAATTCTGATGAAGCAGCAGATTATTTCGGAGAACATCAAAAGAAACTTGCAACATTTATTCTCCAACAAATAAATATTTTCGCCAATGCTCTTCTTAATACATTAAACCAGAAATTCAAACTCGATACTACCAATGATATTTTTGAAAAAACAAACGGAAAATTAGTTGAATACCCAGAACGAGTGAATAGATAGTTCTATTAAGAGACTGGTTGAGCTTGATATATTATTTAATCTTTCAAAAACCGAAGCATTTAAAATATGGTTTTTAAATTTTTAGTTTTTTAATTAGATTAATCGCTCTCTCCCATTTTGGAAAAATCTCGATCGGTTTGGGATAATCCGGAATATCATATTCCCACGGAATCAAAACTTCAAGATCATTGCAGTCTTTTAACTCCGGAATCCATTCCCGTATAAAATCCTGCGCTTTATACTTGTTTGACTGATGGACGGGATTGGTGTAATAAATCTCAAATGCCTGCATATGCCAGTTCATCCAGTTTGAACTCACGTCGTAGTCTATCAGTTTGCTTTCAAAATACGCAGCTCCCCACGTCCAGTCAATATTCAGATCGTGCACGAAGTAGCTGGCGCAATTGACACGGCCGCGATTGCTCATATACCCTGTTTCGTTCAACTGTCTCATATGCGCATCTACAAACGGAATTCCCGTTCTCCCCTCACACCATTTCTCGAAATTTACCTGATTATTTTCAAAGGGTATTTCTTTATTTTTATATCCTTTCGTTTTGAAGATCTCATCACCGAATTTCATTCCTTTGAAAGTGAAATAGTCTCGCCAGACCAATTCAAAGACAAGCCACCATGTGCTTTGGTTTTTGTTTATTTTGTTTTCGTACTCTTTAACTTTCTCAAAAATTTCCCTCGGAGATATGCAGCCTAAAGCTAAGTAAGGGGAGAATTTCGAACTGTAATCCAATCCCTGTGACTGGTTTCTCGACCATCGGTACCCTGTCAAAAGTTCAGATTTAAAGGTATAATACTGAAGTCGTTCTAGTGCGTTGGTCTCTCCGCCATCTAAAAGCGGCTTTGCATCATCATATTCTTTTTTTGTAAAATGAAACATTTTATATGACGGGAATTTGGTACTCTTGACCTTTTTCACGCCTTTTAATTCTGTCGGTGCTTTGAACGTTTTTCTTGGTTCCGACTCTTCTGCCGCAGGAATTCTGTAGGCTTTACTTGACAAAGGAATCTTTGAAATCGAAAAAGGAATATCGTCCCTATGATAAAGCGTTTTTCCCCAATAGAAATGAAAATTCACTTTAGGCAAGATCTTTTGAATGCTCTCAATCAGATTTAGTTCTTCGCTCGCATATTCTTCCTCCGCATAAATATCTGAAATACCATATTTCTTGACCAATTCCGGCAATAGCAGAGCAGCAGAATCTGAGCCTATCAGCAAATGACCACCCGATTTTTCAAGATTATTCTTCAAATCCAAAACGGACTGTTCTATAAATTTAAACCGATTGATGTCACATTTTTTAAATCCTAAATCCAGTTTTTTGAAATTGCTTTTTTCGATTGAATAGCAGAAAATAAGTTCATCACATTCCTGAACTGCTCTTGTCAGCGCTTCATTATCAAGAAGCCTTAGATCATTTTTAAACCAAACCAATCCTGTTTTCATAGCCGTTTTTTTTAATGCTAACAAATTCAAAGCCTTTTGATCTTTAATTGATTCAATTTTTTACTTTTTAGGTCTCATGCGGCGTACTTTTTGACAAGAGATCAACAAATATCTTACTATGAACATCAGATCTCTATTTTATACGTCCTCCATTATATTGCTTGCAGGAGTTACGTCAATACAGTGCAGCAGCAGCGATGATAACGATGACACTTCAAATCCTGGCGAATCTATAGTCTATGCAGCGGGCCGCGAGGGTTACAAAGCCAAATACTGGAAAAACGGAACCGCTGTCTTGTTAGGTAAAGGAGCAGGTAGTTCGGATGTTACAGGTATGGTAATTATTGGAAATGATGTACACAATGTAGGATACGAAATAAATTCCGAGGGTAAATACGTTGCCAAATACTGGAAAAATGGTGTTTCCACAGATCTGACAGATGGATCAAGGGATGCTTATGCCAATGATATTTTTATCAGCGGAAATGATGTATATATTGCCGGACAGGAAATGAAGCCGGGCGAAACGACCTATGCAGCAAAATATTGGAAAAACGGGATAGCAGTAGATCTTATTGATGAAGCGCAGAACGTTATTGCCACAGGTATTGCAGTAACTGGAAACGATGTATATGTCATTGGAGAACGCAGGATGCAGAATTGGCTGACGCCTGTTATCTGCTTTTGGAAAAACGGTCAGCGAACTGATCTGTCGGACCAGACGACCACAGCCGATGATCAGGATATTACGGTCGCGGGAAGCGATGTCTATATGATGTGGTCTGTTGTTTACAACACTTCAGGACAATTACAAACCCGGTACTCTAAAAATATGGCAACCCCTACGCTTATTCAAGATGGAACTTCTTATGCGGGAGGTACAAGCATTGCGGTAAAAGATAATGATGTGTACATAGCGGGAACTGGTAACTTACCTAACAGCCAGTCACTGGTTTCAAAATACTGGAAAAACGGTTCGCCAGCTACATTGGGCTCCGATGGTTCTGCTGCATTGAGCCTTGATGTTTCGGATAATGATATTTATGTCGCAGGATATCAGCAGACTCAGAGCGGAGGATCCGAAGCTGTTTTTTGGAAAAACGGAACAGCACATCAAATTACGAGCGGTACAGGCAGTGGAATGATCAGAAAGATTATTGTAAAGCATTAATGAGTAATAATGCTAGCATCAATGCCACATCGTTATGGCTTCTAAGTATAATGATTAATTAAGTAGTTTTTTTTGAGTGTTAGCAAAAAGTCTTTACATTGCCTAAATCATATTTTAAGGCGGTTTTAGCATTACAGATCCGTTTTGACTGAAAAATACTATAAATATGTTACCAAATAAAACTTACCATCTTAACTAAGATTCAAATATCTATAAAAAAAAAGAAACCGATATAAGTTTTCTTTAAATCTTACGCAACAAAATACATAAAATTGTATGAGTATCATAATACACAATTAGCTTGCCAAATGTTAAGAAATATTTAAAATACTGTTAATAAATAGTAATTTATTATTTAATCTATTATATGGGTCTGATTAAAGGAAGGAATTATTCGAATATCAGGGATTCTATTTTTAAAGAATGGTTTTTGAAATCAATATTAATATTTTAATTACTAATATTTGATGAAATGATCAATTACGAAGTTAACAAGGAGATTGCTGTAAAAATTGATTTTTAAAAAATGATAACAATTATAAGAGATGACATCACCATGGTGAGGGCTGACGCTATTGTCAACGCTGCTAATTCTTCACTGCTTGGAGGAGGAGGTGTTGACGGTGCCATTCATAGAGTAGGCGGTCCGGAAATTATTGAAGATTGCAAAAGAATAATTGCTAGGCAAGGTGGCTGTAAAACAGGCGATGCCGTAATAACCACTGCAGGCCGACTGCCTGCAAAATATGTCATCCACACTGTCGGACCAGTATGGCAAGGCGGATGTAAAGATGAAAAAGTAAAGCTTCAGAACTGTTACCTAAACTCTTTAAGGCTTGCTATAGAGAATAACTGCAAATCGATAGCATTTCCAAGTATTAGTACAGGTATTTATGGGTATCCGAAAAAAATGGCAGCTGCAACAGCTATCAAAACTGTCAGAGATTTTCTGGCGAATCACTCATGCTTAGAAGTTATATTCGTTACTTTTGATCGTGAAAGCGAACAGATAATGCAAGAAGAATTTCAAAGGAAATAATGCGTCCACAACCCCTAAAGGTTTAGCAGTAAATTTTTAATTGAAGTTAATTGTAGAATCTGTACTTTAATCGATACACAACCGCTGCCCAGGGTAACCAACTCTGAATATTAGATAGACACACCACAAATGATAAATAATAATATGTATTTCCAGATCGACCGTCTTAAAATTGAGTGGGGAAAAACTTTGAATGAGGTCCGACCACTTCTTGAGAACATTGAACAGTTCAAACCGTACGGTGGCTGGCCAAATATCAGGTGCAGTTGTTTAAAGATTTTTGGTTTGGCGGCCATCGAAGCTGAGGTGCGAGCTCCATTTGAAGACAGGCCTGTATTACAGGTTCAATATGAACTATCACCGATCAAATCTAGATTTTGGCAAAAACAACATGTACCGTACATGGAACAACTTGAAAAGGTTTTAGGAACGCCAGTGAAATCGGAAAATCTCTATAATCATTCATATTCAGGTAAGGAAAATCTGTCAGGATCTGTCGTCCACAGCAGCAAATGGCTATTCAATCAGGCAAGGATCAGTCTGTCTGTTTATGGATCAGTTCGCAACAAAGACAGCGGACTTGCTGCCGCAGGAATATTTATTGACTTGACCGACGAGATAGCCATATCCACGCCATTCAGAGAAGTTGCAAAATCCTTTGAAAAAAAATTATCGGAGTTTATCACTGAACACACCCCAATAGCTAAATTTAAACTCGGCATTAAACAGAAACCCTTTCAGATTGTAGATTACGACTTACGCCATCCATATATTGCAGAGAAAACCGATGATCTGAGGACCTCTCAAAGGGCTTTGTATAAACGAGAGTTGTATCAGACACCCTCAATTATAAGCTCGAAATTAGAGGTTGATGAGATTGGATATTATAAAGTGCCCGCAATGAACCAAATTTTTGTTTCTAATAAGTGGGACACTGTATTTTTATCACCTGATCAAATCAACGATATTAAATATTGGGACATCTTACCAGCACGGGGAGCCGGCAGAAAAGAATTGGATCTGAAAGAATTGAGGATCGAAGATGATAGATACAGCACTGCCCTTCTTGACTTGATGTTACAGATCGAAAGCGATACCGCACAGGAAATTGAAAAGCGACAAGGTTATGACGATTAAAGAAGCGAAATGAAACTGAAATATTATGATTCTATAATGACGATGTCGAATAACTTGTCACAGGTATAGGATTAAAGCAGGAGACTTGCAAGATTTTACTTTTAGCAAATTACTACAAGATATATTACTCGGCATACGCTTTGAAGTGGCAGAACTAAAAACCGAAATCTGCATAAACCACTATCCTATGAATAAATTAATCCTGGAGAATGCTAATAAAGCTATATCCAATGGTGAACACGAAATCTTTTTAAGCTACCTGTCTGACAATACCCAATGGAACTTTCTCGGCGACAGAATAATATCAGGAAAAGAACAAGTCAGCCGGTATATCAATGACACTTACAGAAAACCACCCATTTTTAGCGTTGAAAATTTGGTTTCGGAAGGCGAATATGTGACAGCTGTCGGAAATATAAAAATTTTTGATAATTCTGACCAATGGATTGAATATGACTATTGCGATATATGGAGGTTTGAAAATGGAAAGATGGCAGAATTAAAGGCATTCGTGATTAAAAAATAATGATCAGACGAATTTTAACATACTTTTCCGGAAAAAGAATGTCATATAATCAAATCAAAAAGCCACATTTCAGAAGCATTACGGGTTTTAATTAAAAAGTATTAAATTTCAACTGCTGATAGTACTGCACTGTAATTTGGAACAAATATTTCGTAACACATTTTCCAACTCATAGAAGCGATGAATGTTTATTTTATGTGAATCCAGCGCTCTTAAATCAAAGTCTATTATTTTTTTTAACTATTTCTAAACAATCATATGGACGCAATATTTGAGTTCACAGGATTATAATTAATTAAATCAATTCAAAAGCATAATATTTTCACAAATCACATGCATAAGCCTCTACAGGCATTGTTCTTGTAAAATTGTTGGGACACTAAATCTTATTTATTATGAACAACGACAAAACAATTTCAGTACTGAACGATTTGCTAAATATCACTAATGACAGAATAGCAGGATTTGCAAAAGTTGCAGACAAAGTATGGGAAAGCTATTCTGACCTGCGACCGGCATATGATGATATGGTTGCAGAGGGGTGGGACATGAAGCAAGATCTCATAGACCTTATAACGAGCAAAGGCGGTAATCCTGATGATACAACAAGTGTTTCAGGCTCATTCCACAGAGCTTGGATTGATGTGAAAAATACGTTTGCAAACGATAAAGACGAATCAACACTAGAAAATGTAATATTCGGGGAGAAAGCTGCAATCGATGCGTATCAAAATGCAATTGACAGTGGTGATCTTTGTGTTGAAAGTACGGTTCTGGTAACAAGCCAACTTCTCCAACTTAAGGCATCATATGCAAAATTTAACATCTTGGAAAAGTTAAAATAACAATTACATTCCACTATCTTAACATTAAAAGAAGCTTACCAGAATTTTTTCTGTAAGCTTCTTTTTGTTTTTGTAGTTATTTTTCACCAGATTTATTTTAATATTGAGAGAAAAAAAAATTATCGTACCTCTTAAAACTTCTGATGACCATTTATTTTACGCTTTCTGAAAACAGTAAATTTACCCCTATTCTTTCATATAGGTCAGCAAAGATATTCTATGAGCCGATCATAATAATCGTCAGTCTATCATTCGTGGTGATTTTCCACTTGACAGATTGCCTTTCAAAACATACTCTATATGCAAATACTGTTCGCGATAGTAAATTAAATAAGGTTAATTTTTCTCTAACAAACAGCTATACCATTCTAAATCAGGTTGATTAAAGAATTAAGAACTAATGACAACTGGTCTTTTTTCTGAAAATAAATACAGCTAAGGCACTTTGTTTGCCAGACTGCTTATGATGAGCAATAACAAACCAAGCTACCTAAATTTCAAAGCGGAATATTGTTTCTGGAAGCCCGACATAGATTACCGCAAGCACCCCCAAAAGTACAAGGTTGGCAAAGGTGAACACGGTGTATTGATCTGCGAGCCATACAAATCCGAGATTGGGAGATACTGGCTTTTTAAGAATGCGGAAAGCTCGGCGAAAATTTCGAACCTTTTATCAATTACCTCGACCAAGATAATGTTGTCGGTGCAGATATGGCAAGGAAATATCTTCAGATGGGCTTTACGAGCAAGTCGGTATTTTATTTACAAAGGTTAAAAAAATACGATTCCAAAAGAGAATATAAACTTTTGGAAAGAGGCGTACGTGACCTGAGAAAGCTTTGGCATTAAATATCTTCTTAACAATGGAAAATGGCGGAAGCAAATCAAAAGTATACATGCTTAAAAACCAGTAAAAAAAAAATTGGGGTGATTTAATAGTTATTTATATTTGCCATAAGAATCAGCAAATCTAAAGATGATCTCAAAAGTGAATAAACTTCCCGTCCTCAATGGTCTGGTGCTGGCAGGAGGAAAAAGTATCAGAATGGGAAAGCCAAAAGAGAAGATCAACTGGCACGGAAAAGAGCAGCGTTATTACGTGGCCGATCTATTAGCTCCTTTTTGTGATGAAGTTTATATTTCCTGCAGACAGGATCACTCGTCAGATCTGGATCCGGACTACCTGTTTTTAAGCGATACTTTTTCCGATATCGGTCCATTGGCCGGACTGCTTTCTGCTTTTAAAACCAATCCAGATGCAGCATGGATCGTGGTTGCCTGTGACCTTCCACTTCTTGACAATGATTCGCTTGAATATCTTATAAAATCCAGAAATACTGGTAAAATCGCAACAGCTTATCGCAATCCTTCTGACCATTTGCCTGAACCGTTGATCACCATTTGGGAGCCTAAAAGCTACCCTATTCTTAATGGCTGTCTCGTAACTGGAAATACGTCGCTTCGCAAGACTTTAATTAACAACGACATTATGATTATCCACCCTTTAAAACCTGATACGCTTTTGAATGTCAACACGCCCGAAGAACTGTTGAAAGTATCAGAGATCCTTAAAAGACAATAATCTGAGCTTTAAATATGTAGTTGGCTGTATTTTGTAGATAGGCTTATTTTTTTATTCATTTAATAATCAATAAACTTCCATCTCAGTTCATAATCGACTGTTTGTACCTGTTGCTGGGATAATATGATCCTCTATTCTGTTAAAAACATTAGGATTATGCCTGCGAATTTTGATACGCACATATTTGGATGCCGGCATATTGGCACCATTTACCACGTTGTTAATTGATACCAATACGTTAGTTTCCGGAAAGTAGGTCATTGTACTTTTCTTTGGAATGGGGTATTTTACAACCACAAAGAGGGGTGCTATCCTTTCAATATTATCATCATAATTGAACAGGTCGACCTTGTCTCCTTCATTAAGGCCGGCTTCCCTGATATCATTTTCATTCATCATGATTACCCGCCTCTCATTAAAAATACCTCGATAACGATCGTCCAGTCCGTACACCACTGTATTGAACTGATCGTGCGTTCTGGTAGTTCCCATAAGATATTCGTCATCTGCCAACGAATTATCGGGAACATCCGTCACATTAAACGACGCCTTTCCCCTATACTTTTCACTTGTAAACTTACCATCCCTAGGATCATTCGGAAGATAAAAACCGCCTTTCTGGACCACTCTTTCATTGTAGTTCTCAAATCCGGGAATACACTGTTCGATATCATTCCGAACCTCATCATAGCTACTGATAAATCGATCCCAATCGATCACTGAGCGCGAGCCAAGCACCGCTTTTGCCATCCTGCAAGCTACGTGCGTTTCATTGATCAGATGTTCGGAAATTGGCTCCAATACACCTCTCGACCATTCTACAACACCCATGGAATTTTCTGTACTGACGTGCTGCAACTGACCGTTGACAATGTCTTTTTCACTTCGTGAGATCACAGGCAATATCAGCGCTTCTTTGCCGTGGATCAGGTGATTTCTGTTTAGCTTAACGGAAACCATTACAGACATTTCCAGTTTTCGCATAGCTTCAGCGGTAAATGTGGTGTCCGGTGCAGCAGAAAGAAAATTGCCACCCATGCAGAACATAAATTTTACTTTTCCCTCGTGCATTGCTTTGAGCGCATTCACCACATCATAGCCGCCTTTTCTCGGAACTTTGAAACCATAATAATTCTCCAGCTTGTCCAGTTGCTCTGTCGTCGGATGATGATTGATCAGCAATGTTCTGTTTCCCTGGACATTGCTGTGACCGCGAACAGGACATGCACCTCCACCAGGAATTCCGATACTGCCCTTCATCAGAAGAATATTTACAATATTGTAGATCATTTCCACCCCATTTTTCTGTTGTGTGATTCCCATTCCCCAACAAACGATCATTCTCTTCTTGACAGCGATCATCGTTGCAGCTTCTCTTAGATCTTCCAACGAAATGCCACACTCCTCCGATAAAAATGAGAGGTCATATAATTTTAGTTCTCTGGCAAGTTCATCAAATCCACCAGTTTTATTTGCGATAAAATCGTGATCGAGCACTTTGCCCGGATTTTTCTCTTCTTCCTCCAGTAATAAGATCTGCAGTGCTTTCAGAAGTGCCATATCACCATTGATCTTTACAGGAAGATAGAGATCAGATAATTCGAAGGGCTTATCCAGTATAGCACGTACATTCTGAGGATCCTTAAATCCCTTCAGTCCAGCTTCGGGAAGCGGGTTGATGGCAATGATCTTTGCACCGTTTTTCTTTCCCTTGGTCAATGCCGATAGCATTCGCGGCGAATTCGTACCCGGATTTTGTCCGATGATCACAATCAGATCAGTATTATAAAAATCTTCTAGCTTTACAGTGCCTTTCCCGAAGCCAATGCTCCTCGAAAGCGCATATCCTGAGGTTTCGTGGCACATGTTGGAACAGTCTGGAAAGTTGTTGGTTCCAAACTCACGGCCAAACAGCTGGTAAACCCAGGTTGCCTCGTTGGAAGTTCGCCCGGAAGTGTAAAAAATAGCTTCATCCGGCGAGTCAAGTGCATTCAGTTTTTCTGCAATCTTTGTAAAAGCATCGTCGAAGCTTATCGGCTGATAATGAGAGGCACCTTCCGGAAGATACATAGGCCTAGATATCCTGCCTAACTGACTGATCTCAAAATCCGTAAGTTTTGCCAGATCGAAGACCGAATTTTCCCTGAAAAAAGTAGCCCCTATTTTTTTGGAAGTAGCCTCTTCGGCCAATGCCTTGGCTCCGCTTTCACAATATTCTCCGAGGCTCGACCGGTCATCATCCGGATCGGGCCAAGCGCAACTCGGACAGTCAAACCCGTCAAACTGATTCATACTGAAAAGTGCTCTCCCACCACGCGCAACGGATGCGTTCCTTACCAGCTGCTCCATTGAGTGGATTACTGCCGGTGCACCCGCAGCCCAGTTTTTAGGATCTTTAAGTTTTAAGTCCCCAAGAGCATATGGTGAATGAGGTGAAGGTAATTTATGAATTTCCAATTTATTTTGGTCAGATGATGGCTTGTCTTTCATATTCTAATTTTTTGATAAAGAATTAAATCAACATTCCAGATTGGGGTTGGGATAATTATCGCTCTGATCCTCGATTGAATTATCGATGCATACAAAATCTTTTTCTACCAACACCTTTACCAAACCTGATTGCCCATCGAATCCCACTCTATCTGTAGTGACCAATTCCATCACCATTTCCTCAGGCATTTTTAAAACTATTTTGTTCTCGATAAATGATACATAAAGTTCAGTATCCGCAGAACTTTCGATGGTGTACACCAAATGATACCCTATAAATTCTGTGGTGCAGGAAACTGAACCTGTTCTTCCCAGCAGATCTACTTCTGACCGGGTAAGGCGAAATCGCACTGAATTATCTTTAATTCTAATTTTCATGATAGATTCTCTATTTTAAAATGAGTTCCCAAATGGTAGATATTAAACCGATTATCCCGAAGAAAACCAATGAGGGTCATATCAAATTCTTTTGCCAGATCAACGGCCAGGCTTGATGGCGCGCCAATTGCTGCAACAGCTGTTATTCCAGCCATCGCAGCTTTCTGAATCAGCTCAAAACTTGCTCTCCCGCTTAGAAGCAAAATATTATTCTTGAGGGGTAAAAGGTTTGCGGAAAGTGCATAGCCAATCAATTTATCTAATGCATTATGCCTTCCAACGTCCTCACGAATAGCAAGAAGATTGCCAGCCGTATCAAACATTCCAGATGCATGAATGCCACCTGTAGCCGTAAAATTGTTCTGAAAAGATCTTAGTCTGTCAGACAGCTGATAAAGCACACCTAGTTCGATTTTTGTACATTCCTTTTTAATCTGTTCAAAAACGCTCACTGTTCTGATTGCTTCAATAGAACCCTTTCCGCAGACGCCACAACTAGAGGTGGTATAAAAGTTTCGGTCGGCATTCATTAAGTTAGGTGTAAAATGATCTTCAAACTCAACAGTGATCACATTTTGAGAAGAGGTTGCACAGTTTGAAAGCCGATTTTCTATGTTTTTAATTTGATCCTGACTGGAAATGATACCTTCGGTAAACAAGAAGCCCAAAGCAAGTTCTGCATCATTTCCGGGCGTTCTCATAGTGACCGAGATATTCTTAATGACCTCTGTTTCACCATCCCGATATAGAACCTTTATCTCCAAAGGTTCTTCAACCGATACATCATCTGAATGAGGATTACTGATATTTCCGCTGACCTTGAAGATATCTATCTGCCTTGATGCTTTGTTAGCTAACGGTTGGGTACTCATATATTATTGATTACAGTAAAGATATAAAATATTACCTTAAAATGATGGTCTTGCAGTATTGTATATTACAAGCATTCTTTGATTCCGATACCCAAAATATTTTTTCGGCAGTGATACAAAAGATATTTCCTATATAAAATATGATAGGCTCATATGCAATGGCAAACTTTTTTTTTTAAGACATCCAGCCGGCGTTTATTGATCAACTTTAATTTACAGCGTGATTTTTTTAAAAACATCTTTTGTAACTTATATATTTCAATCACTATTTTTTATCCAACCCCGATACATCTTCTGTGAGATGTTTCATAAAGGAGGTTGCGGTAAGACCATGAATAACTATTGAAAACAGAATAGTTAGCGAAACGATTGCCCAGAGCTTTTCCTGATAAGGAAAATTGAACTCGCCAAAAGCAAATGCGAGGTAATAAATGGAACCCATCCCCCGGATCCCGAAAAATCCTACGGCAATTTTTTCTTTGGTTTTCATTTTAGATGAAGAAAGTGCCAGCCATCCAGATAGGGGCCTGACCATAAAAAGGAAAATAAATGTAAATGCAACCATTTCCCAGGTGATGGGATCCAATATACCTAGAGCTATTGCGCCTCCAAACATTAGCAGCAGCAAACATAACAATAAACGTTCTATCTGATCTGTAAAAGAGTGAAGTTTATCATGGTATCGACTATCTTTTTCAAAATGACGTAGAGTAATTGCACAAATAAAAACAGCAATAAATCCATAAGCATGAATTATCTCCGTAATACCATAAACAAATAGGGTCGCCGCCAAAGCCACCAGACCGTCTCTGGTATTTAAAGCCTCATATTTTTTAGAAACTTTGAATAGTAATATCCCTAGACCCTTTCCACAAAGAAATCCTAAAATGATTCCAGCTGTTATTTTGTATATGACGTCAATTGCAAACCATTCAAAAAAACTCCCTTGCTTTCCACCGAGAACAAGTCCTATCAAAATGGCGAGCCAAGTAAAAGGAAATGCGACGCCATCATTCAATCCAGCTTCAGCGGTAAGCGAAAATTTGGCCTCTGATTTCATATCGTCATTAGGAGGTCCAACCTGAACATCAGAGGCCAGAACAGGATCGGTCGGCGCAAGAACAGCACCGAGAAGCACCGCAGATGCAAGACTCAAACCTAAAAAGTAATAGCCAAGTGCTGATGCTGCAATGATGCACAAAAACATGGTTAAGCTTACCAGTTTTAATGGTGAGGACCATCTTTTGAAAGAAAACTTTCGGTCGATCTTTATTCCTGTACCCATTAGTGAAATAATAACGATCAGCTCCGTGAGATGCAAAATCCAGTCTGGATTCTTTTCAGGCATTGGATTAGGTAAAAAGTCAGGCAGTGCAGTATATATTAAAACTCCTACTACCACATAAAAAATTGAATAAGAAACTCCTGTTTTTTTTGTGATTCCAGGCATCCAAGCGACACTGAAAATGGCGATCCCAAGGATCACCAATATTATCAAGTATTGATCCATTTGAGATAAAATTTTTATTTAGTGATTACGGATTATGGAAATAGGATTCCATTAAGTAAGTCAAAGTTTACCATAATACGATGCCTCACAACTTATCAAATATCCCGCCACAGCTGCAAAAACGTTGTTAGTCTTCTGAATCAATGAGAAGATAACACCTTGATATTTTTTCCATTACAATGAAGTAAATATAATGGAAATCTTCTATTTGCTTTCAATGATCTCTTTTACTTTTAAAAGCATGGTGTCAATATCAAAAGGTTTTGGAATAAAATCGTCAGGCTGACAATTGATCCATAGCTGGTCTAGCGTAGCGTGAGCACTCATAATGATGATAGGAATATCTTTATTCTGCATATCACTTTTTATCTCCTTACAAAGGTCTATTCCAGATCCGTCAGGTAACATGACATCGAAAATATAAAGATCGGGATTTGTATTGAAATCCCTTTTTGTAAAGTCACTGACCGTTGAAAATGATTCAACTTCATAATTTTCGGAGGATAGTACAAGTTCAACTACCTCTCTGATTGCCTGATCATCTTCGACTAAAAAAAATTTTCTCATTCCTCATCCCTTCAAATTTAAAACCAATACTTTGAAGAAGTTCATCATTTTTAGAATAATTTGTATTATTATCGAACATATAAAAATTTCTGATCTCAGGTTAATAATCAGATCGACTGCCATTTTAAACAATTAAAAACTTTTACAACAAGTAGCACCACATTTACATCCCGGTTGATCAATACAATGCTGGTGTAGTTTTTGTTAGGTGTTTTGGCACATTTTATTTAACATTACAAATCACTATTTTCAAAGTCAGCATATATAAAACAACATATTTTTATGTTAAATATTTGTAATTCAAAAAAAACTAGAAAATAACATTAAGTTGAATTTTTTCACGAATTAAAATCATTTTGATTGTATTGAATATATATGAAGAAATAGAGACCGATGAAATTGTTACATTTGCAACCCTTATAATTATTACTTATTAGATCACCCCTTTTTATGGCACAAATGAATTTTTTGAATGAACAGAAAAGGCTGGAAGCACTTCGTTCATATAGTATTTTAGATACAGATGAAGAAGCAGATTACGATGACCTCACAGAGATAGCTGCTGCTATTTGTGATTCACCTATCGCCCTGATCAGCTTCGTCGATAAAGATCGGCAATGGTTCAAGTCTCATTATGGACTTGATGTCCACCAAACAGACCGATGTCATTCATTCTGTTCGCATGCCATACAAGATCCGGAAAAATTAATGCAGGTCGAAGATGCTCAATTTGATCAGCGTTTTCAAGACAATCCACTTGTCACCGGTAGTCCTGATATTCGATTTTATGCAGGAATGCCACTTTTGGATAAAGATGGTTACGCTTTGGGATCGCTTTGTGTAATTGATCAAAAGCCAAGGGTTCTGACACAGATTCAACAGAAAGCTCTGCGCACACTTGCACACCAGGTCATTGATAAATTATCACTAAGAAGAAATAACAGGGAGTTATATACAATCAATCAACAGCTTACAGAAACCAACAGTAAGTTAAGAGAAGCCGAAGAAAGTCTTAAAAAGGTCAACACGGCGCTTACAGAAAGTAAGGAAAGGCTTCAGACCATTTTGGATCTAGTTGTTGAAGGGATAGTCATTACAGATGGGGAAGGAAACATCACCTATACCAATAGGCGTAATCGAGAAATTTTCAAGATAGATGAAAAAAAGATGCTGACACTGACCAATGTTTCTCCGGAATTTAATAACCGCAGGCTTGACGGCTCTCCGCTTCCTCCGGAAGAACATCCTGTCACAATGGCCCTGAATAAGGGTGCAACCACGATCAATAATGAATTATTAGTTAGTGACCAGTACCTGAATTCAATTTATTTGCGAATGAATGCTGTACCTATTAAAGATTCTCAGGAAAATATCACAGGGGCTATCGGAAGCTTTGCTGACATCACGGAAAGTTATTTTCTTCAGGAGAAACTGAAAGAGAGAGAAATGAGCCTGCGTGCAGCCATTTCCTCTGCAGATCTTGGAACTTGGCGTATGGACTTACAAACAAAGGAATTTTTCGCTTCTGCAAGAATGAAAGAATTATTTGGCTTCTACGAAGATGAACAAATTTCTTATGAGGACGTACTGGGCCAAATTGCCGAATCCCATCGCGATAAAGTGATCGCTGTAGCAGAAGCTTCCCTTTTACAAAACGAATCTTCGGAACTTGAATATCCTATCGTAAGATACCATGATAAAAAGCTGCGGTGGTTTTGTGCTACCTTCTATGCTTACAAAGATCCTGAAAATCCAAAGATTTATTTTTTTGCAGGAACTACTGCAGACATTACCGAAAGGAAACTGGAAGAACAGCGTAGAAGTGATTTCATCGGAATGGTAAGTCATGAGCTGCGAACTCCATTGACAGCTATAAAGGCCTATACAAATCTACATCAGAGAATTGCTGAAAAAAATGACGACAAGATGTTGGTCAACACTATGGGCAAAGTATATACACAAGTTAAAAGAATGGAAGGAATGATCAATGGCTTTCTAGACGTAGCGCGTCTGGGCGAAGGAAAAATACAACTAAATATAGCCCGGTTTGACATAGCATCTCTTTTTAAGATCGCAGAGGAAAATTCAGCAGTTATTATCAATAGCCATAAAGTGCTATTTTCACCAACAGACATTACTTTACTGGATGCAGACAAGGAGAAGATCGAGCAGGTATTGATCAATTTTATCAATAATGCAGTCAAATATTCGCCATCGGGAACAACTATAGAGGTGAGTTGCATTACTGTGAACGGAATGGCTAAAGTTTGTGTTAAAGATCAAGGGATGGGTATTCCAATGGCTGATCAGCCTTATATATTTGAACGCTTTTTCAGAGTGGAAAGTGAAGCTATGAGAGGTAAAAAAGGCTTTGGAATAGGCTTATACATATGTAAAGAGATTATCGAAAGACATCAAGGCGAAATTGGAGTGGAAAGCAGTGAGGGTCAAGGAAGTGAATTTTGGTTTTCCTTGCCTATATTTCAGAATTAATTGTTTGCCTCAAATGAAGATGTATGTTTATTTTGAATCTCCCATAAAATAAAAATGCCCTTAAAAAGTATCTAACTTTTTGAGGGCATTTTAAAGTAGCTGGACTTTTTTTATAATTACAATTAAAAGTACGTTAAGATAACTTGGATGATCTTTTTGCCAAATTAGGCTTTGTATTCACCTTCTACTTCCTTATGCCAAAACTTGACATTGTCAGCAGTTACTTTAATTAAACAAATCCCTGGTGTATCGATTCCTTCAGGAAACCATTGATCTAAATCATCCATCCACTTATCCCTCAGGATATCCTTGTCTTTCACAATTTCGCCCTTACCTGTACATTCGATGAACAACATATCGTCAGTCTGGTAAATCAGATTTATATTGGAATTTTTCTTGATCTGATTAACTTTATCGCTGTCTTCGTAAGTGAAGAACCAAGAGTCTCCGTCATAGTCAACTTTTCCATTATTACTCATAGGCCTAGAATGTGAGATCTGCCTGCCGTCCTGAGTGACCATCATGCAGAAATCCAGATTTTTCATTTTTTCTGCGATGGTTTTTAATGATGCCTTTTTCATACTGTTTTATTTTATTTTTGGATTGATTTTTTAAATCAGATATAGTTTATTAACTAATCATTTAATTGATTTTATAGGGAGAAGAAACCAAAATATGTACCGATAATCACAGATTTACATATTGCAAATAAAAAAACGGTATATGATTTAAAAATTTGACTTGTTGTTATCTAACTATAAATCAAATATTCAAAAAAAAATATTTAATTAGTATTGTGAACTAAGAATACAAAATAGCTCATCATTTAGTTTGTATATGTGCATGTCGGAGTTATATACAATTGTAAAAAATCAATTGCCCGTACTAACGATTTAAGTTATCATTAATAGCAACGTTCTTTGTGCCAGAATTTTTATATGTCAACCTCATATATATGGCAGCTAAAGTAATGAGTACCCCACAAATTAAACCAAACCAGTAAATTTCTGCAAGTATTTGCGCCCATCCTACAGTATATGTCCCTAAAATGCCGCTAAAATTAATAAGAGCCATATAGGCTGTGAACTGGGATCCTTGTATCCTGTCCCTGCACATATTCATTAATAATGGAAACGCGGCAACGCTAAATAGAGGATCCACAAAGTTCCATAAAATAAGTCCTGACTTAGTGACACTTTTTATCGTCCAATAGTTGGGTGCACTGCAGATCACTACCAGGTAAATTCCGATTCCTGCCATGACGATACTCATCAGTTTCAACGAACCAATCCGATCGGAAAGCACTCCGCCAAGTAAAATAACAGACAATGTAAGAACACTACCCCAAGTGCCTTGTAAAATCGAGACATCTTTGTCCGGCCAATTTAAAAAATGAATGATGTAATAAGTGTAGCCACTAATAAAAAAGCTGATGATAAAGTAAACGCTCAAAATAATACTGAATATAACTAAATTTTTACGCGCTGTCATACTCTTGTACAATTCACTAAATAAGAATTGCAATGTAGGATTTGAAGCTTGGTTAAAATTATAGGCACTTACTGAGGAATGGGATTTTCCAAAATGCGGTAGAATCGGATCTTTCCTATCAAATTTCAGTAGAAATGTGATGATGGTAAAAACAAAAAGTATAAAGGTCTGAAGAATCACAGCCGCCCGAAACCCATATTGATGCATTACCCAGGATAAAAGCGCTGCGCCAACTGCATAACCTACGAGAAATCCACCACGCATAAATGCATTGACCTTGCCCCGCTGATCTTTGGGAGAAACTTCTATTGCGATTGCATCGGCACTGGCGTCCTGTACAGAAGCAAAAACACTATGCACAAAAAAAACAAGCGTTAATAGATTCAATTCACTAACAGGATCACTAATAAAAAGTAACAGCAAGGATGCAATACAAGCTATGACTTGCGTAAAGACCAGCCAATGCTTTCTGTGACCTATTACCGAATATTGGTACCTGTCTATAATAGGTCCCCACAAAACCTGTAAAATCCAGGGGATTCCGATAATAGCAGCAAATGTACCTATCAACTGCAGTTCTAAGCCCTTTGATGCAAGAAAATTGCAGATGGCAGTAGTGGCAAATCCAGCAGGGATTCCCTGCATTACATAAAGATAGAAGAATGTAAAATACCGCACGCTGCGGCTTTCGTTCAGCGCAGGAAAAATCATAAATTATTTTATTACAAAGATGTTAAAGCTACTGAATTTATATAAAGCAAAAATTGGTGGTTTGAAACTATTTCATAAAATGATTATTTGTTAATAATATTGTACAATAGCAATATAAAAAAGAAATTAACAGACGTAAGGATGTTCCTCTCTATCGCTAGCCACGAGCTTAAAAACCATTGACTACAATAAAAGGATTTGTACAACTGCTCGAAAAGATGGGCGTCGTCCTTACCAGCTGCTATACTTCAAGCGTTGTGAAATAACCGCCACAGCAAAAAGTTTTTCTATAAATTTAAATCTATATTTAAATCCTTTCTAAAATATGACCGAAATAATTTCTCTCTGTCGAAAATATATGACGCATTGACAGGATTTGATTTAATTTCCAGAGAAATCTTTATTGAGCAGCTTTCCATGTTTACAACTTAGTATCTACGCATCAAAACATTCTCTCTGATCAACATAAGACTTAAATTTTTGGATAATTCTAAAATTCCTGCCATCTAATCTGAGATAAATAGTCATTCCACCGTCATCCGACAAAATTTTATTGCGGTATCCAATTGTTACCCGTATTTACATTCCCTCGAATGAATAACTTCTCCCATAATGCACTCCGAATAAAAACGTACAGTCAAAAACTGCTTGATGGCAGATATTCCAAAATCAGTAGGCAGAGTAGATTGAGCCTTTATTATAAGCATTAGTTATATTTTGAATTAATATGATAGTATAAATTTATACTTCTTTTAAATAAATAGTAAAATAATGTACTAAATTTGCTAATAAATAAAATCAATAATGGAAGCAAAAAATATAATTACGGAAGACAAAATATTTGAATTATACGGTGATTACATTTTGAATCACGGCGAAAGACCAAAGAATATTTACCGCTTCGCAAAAGACAATGCGTTCGAAGAAAAAGACTTTTACGATTACTTTTCAAGCTTTGAACAGATTGAAAAATCAATGCTGGTCAACCTTTTTGATAAGTCTGTAGAGTTAGCTTTGGAAGTCAATAACTCGGACGAAGTAACTTCGAAGGAAAAATTGCTGAATGTTTATTTCATCTTTTTTGAAAATATGACAATGAACAGATCATTGGTTTTGATGATTTTAGGAAATAACAAATTGCATTCTGCGAAAATCTCAAGTAAACTCAAAGAAACGCACAGGAATTTCATCAAAACATTGGATTTCAACGATTGGGAAATGATTGAAAAATCGAAAGATGATGTTAAAAATTTTCACGAAAAAGCAAGAGAAGAAGCGCTTTGGCTGCATTTGGTTTCTGCTGTTGA
Source organism: Epilithonimonas sp. JDS (assembly GCF_021261315.1). GTDB lineage: Bacteria > Bacteroidota > Bacteroidia > Flavobacteriales > Weeksellaceae > Epilithonimonas. The sequence goes on along the minus strand of NZ_JAJSAX010000011.1, from coordinate 7,354 downwards.
ATTTTGGAAAAAAGATACTTCGCCAGCATTTGAAAAGACAGACATATTCATCGAAAAAACAATCGACACTGGATTTGAACTGATGGATAATGAGCCATTGCGAAAAGTTTTAGATCTAGGAAAGTTTTTATTCAAAGAAAAATTTAAAAAAAATTAAATGAAAACACTCAATACGATACCGACGGGAAAATTAGAAAGAACAGGCAGTTTGCTGAAAGCCGGTGCAAAAGTCGGCGTTAATTATATCAAATATTACGGAAACAAAATCACACAAGACAAAAATGAAGATGAAGCGCGAAAGACTTTAAATGAAGATAATGCTTCTGACATCTACGATTCTTTGAAAAAACTGAAAGGTTCTGCTTTGAAAGTTGCACAAATGCTAAGTATGGAGAAAAATATTCTTCCACAAGCTTATGTTGAGAAATTTTCTTTGTCACAATTTTCGGTTCCACCACTTTCCGGAGCTTTGGTGAAGAAGACTTTCAGAAAATATTTTGGGAAAAATCCGGAAGAGATTTTCGACGAGTTCACAACCGAATCTGTGAACGCTGCAAGCATTGGACAGGTTCATAAAGCGAAAAAAGGTGACCAGAACTTTGCAGTAAAAATCCAGTATCCGGGAGTTAGAGAAAGTATTTCCAGCGACTTGAAAATGGTAAAACCGATCGCGATGAAGATGTTCAAGATCAAAAAAGAAGGTTCGGAATCTTATTTTCAGGAAGTGGAAAATAAATTGTTTGAAGAAACAGATTATGATCTCGAGCTAAAAAGAAGCCAGGAAATTTCTGCAAAATGTAGCCATCTTCCGAATCTTAATTTTCCAAAATATTATCCAGAATTCTCGTGCGAACGAATCATCACAATGGACTGGATGACGGGTAAACATTTTTCAGAATTTACAAAACATGACAATTCTCAGGGGGATTTGAATAAAATCGGGCAAACACTTTGGGATTTTTACATGTACCAAATGCACGTTCTGAAACAGGTTCACGCAGATCCTCATCCGGGAAATTTCCTGGTTTCTGACGATAAAAAATTACTCGTGATAGATTTTGGATGTATCAAAGAAATTCCAAGCGATTTTTACAAGCCTTATTTTGAATTGGCAAAAAGAGAAAATCTGAATAATCCTCAGATCTTTAACGGAAAACTGTATGAGCTTGAGATTTTGCGTCACGATGATTCTAAAAAGGAAAAAGAATTTTTTACCAAATTATTTTATGAACTTTTGGAATTATTCACAAGACCTTTTAACGCTGAAATCTTTGATTTTTCTGATGAAACCTTCTTTCAAGAAATTGCAGATCTCGGGCAGCGATACGCGAAACTCAGCGATATGAAAGGAATGAATACCAATCGAGGTTCGAAACATTTCATCTATCTGAACCGTACTTTTTTCGGGTTGTATAACATGATGCACGATCTGAAAGCAAAAAATATTATCATTAATCAATATAAAAATTTCATTCACTAACATGCCTGCGAATTTGCCATCAAAGATTTGCGAAGTTTGCGATTTACCTTTCAACTGGCGAAAAAAGTGGCAGAAAAATTGGGACGACGTAAAATATTGCAGCGACAAATGCAGAAGAAATAAAAATGCGAAATCTTCAGATTAATTCAAAAATTTGAAAAATATGTCATCGAAAAAATCAGTCACAGCACAATTAATATTTCCGCATCAGCTTTTTAAAGACACGGATTATCTTGATAAAAGCCAGCCGGTTTTTTTGGTGGAAGAATTTCTGCTTTTCAAACAATACAAATTTCATAAACAAAAAATTGCGCTTCACAGAGCTAGTATGAAGTTTTATGAGGATTACTTAAGTAAAGCAAAATTTACCGTTAAATATATTGAAAGCACTTCCCCACTTTCTGGCATTCGGACTTTAATTAAACATTTAACGAAAGAAAAGTTTGAAAAAATACTAATTACCGATGTTTGCGACAATTGGCTGGAAAAGAGAATCAGAGAAACCACATTGGAATTGGAAATTCTTGAAAGTCCTTTATTCATCAATACCCGAGAAGATTTAAAAGAATATTTTCAAGATAAAAAATCTTATCATCAAACCGATTTTTACAAGCAACAGAGAATTTCCCGAAACATCCTGATGAAAGCCGGAAAGCCGATGGGTGGAAAATGGACTTTTGATACAGAAAACCGTAAAAAATATCCGAAAAATAAAAAAGCACCGTCAATTTATTATCCGGAGAATAATACATATTATGAGGAAGCGAAAAAATATGTTGAGAAAAATTTCAGTAAAAACTACGGAAAACTGACTTCGTACCAGCTCTATCCTACTACTTTTGAAGAAGCTGAGAATTGGTTTAATCAGTTTCTGGAAATGCGATTTGCGGATTTTGGAATTTATGAAGACAGCATTGTTGAGCGTGAGCATTTTCTTCATCACAGCGTGCTTTCGCCATTGTTAAATATTGGACTTTTAACTGCGGAAAACGTTTTGAAAGAAGCTATTGAATATGCGAATGAATATAACATTCCCATCAATTCTTTGGAAGGATTTGTGCGTCAGATTTTAGGTTGGAGAGAATTTGTGAGAGGCATTTATTTGTATCAGGGAACTTATCAGCGAAATAAAAATTATTGGAAACACCAAAATCCGCTAACCGAATCTTTTTATATCGGAGAAACAGGAATTAAACCAATTGACAGTACTATTTTGAAACTTTTAGGAACCGGTTATGCGCATCATATTGAACGGTTAATGATTTTCGCCAACTTTATGAATCTTCTGAAATTCAATCCGGATGACGTTTTCCAATGGTTTATGGAGATGTTCATTGATTCTTACGACTGGGTAATGGTTCCGAATGTTTACGGGATGAGCAGCTTTTCGGATGGCGGAAAAATGAGTACAAAACCATACATCAGCGGGAGCAATTATATCAAAAAAATGAGCGATTACTCGCGCGGCGACTGGACGGAAAAATGGGATGCCCTTTTGTGGAATTTTTTGAATGATAATAGAGAATTTTTCAATGCAAATCCGAGATTGGGAATGATGTTGCGGACTTTGGATAAAATGACGGACGAGGTAAAAACTGAACATTTTAAAATTGCAAAACTGACAATTAAAAATTTATAATAATGTTGAAAGAATTTAATTTAATACATACTGATCGTATCATTGAAATGGCTTGGGAAGATAGAACGCCGTTTGAAGCAATAGAATTTCAGTTTGGAATTACCGAATCTGAAGTGATTGACGTAATGAGAAGAGAATTAAAACCATCAAGTTTTCGGAATTGGAGAAAGAGAGTGAATTCCGGAGTAAGCCAAAAGCATCTGAAGAAAAGAAATCCCGAAATTGAACGATTTAAGTGTTCCAGCGGACAATCAGTCATAATAAAATTTCAAAACGATAACAACAGAATAAAATGAAAAACATAGTCATCATCGGGTGCGGACAGGGAATTGGATTTGCTGCTGCAAAAATATTGTCGGAAAACAACTCCGTCATTGGTATTTCGAGAACTCAAAATAATGAAGTTGAAAATTTAAATATTGAATTTCATCCAATGGATATTATTTCCGGAAATCTAGACGAGATCACTTTTCCTGATGTGATTGACGGGTTGGTTTATGCGCCGGGAAGTATTAATTTAAAACCATTTAACCGGTTTTCTGTTGATGATTTTAAGAATGATTTTGAAACCAATGTTTTAGGTGCAGTAAAAACAATTCAGAATCTATTGCCTAATTTGAAGAAGTCGGAAAGTGCTTCTGTTGTATTGTTTAGTTCGGTGGCTGCAAAATTGGGAATGCCTTTTCACGCTTCGATTTCTGCAAGCAAAAGTGCAGTGGAAGGATTAACCAAGAGTCTGGCGGCAGAACTTTCTACTCAGAAAATAAGAGTAAATTGCATTGCGCCATCTCTGACAGATACAAATTTGGCTTCACAACTTTTATCAACGCCAGAAAAACGGGAAGCTTCCGGAAACAGACATCCTTTGCTAAGAGTAGGAAATGCGGAAGAGATGGCAAGAATGACAGAATTTTTATTATCTGATAGCGCATCGTGGATTACCGGACAAATCATCGGGATCGACGGTGGAATGGGCAGTATGAAACTGTGACTTAAAACAGACTAAATATTTATCTTTGTCACATACTTAAAGCTATGAAAACCGATTTTATCATTGATTTGCTTCATCACGTAAAAGAATTTGAAAATTCTAATGCCTTCAAACCGAATTCTGGTATTGAAGACTTTCGTGTTTGGATGAATGATAAAAAATATGCTGATGAAAGCCCTACAAAGCTTTTTAAGAACGAAAATCATCAGGTTTCCTACACAGAAAATGAAATCTGCAAGCAGGTTATCTTGCTTGGACGCTATTCAAGACTCCTCATCAGAAAAGGTTTGGGAGAATTTCCTGATTTAGCTAATGAAGAATTCACTTATCTGTACAGATTGAAAGATGAACCTTTTTTGACAAAAATTCAGTTAATTGAAAGAAACGGCCATGAAAAACAGACAGGAACTCAAATCATCAAAAGACTTTTGGAAGCAGGATTTCTAGAAGAGAAAAATGACTTAGACGATAAGCGCAGCAAAAGACTCAATTTGACGAAAAAAGGTGAGGAAACATTTCATCGATCTGTAGCAAAAGTCAACCAAACATCAAAACTTTTATCCAGAAGACTTACCAAAGATGAGAAGAATGAACTTTTAAGGATTTTAAAAAAACTTAATGAATTTCATTTTCATATGTATACCGATTACAAAAGCACAGATATTGAGAAGATTGTAAAGGCTTTTGGATAAATTTAAAACTTTAATAATTCACTTGGTCAAATAAATCATTTTTTTTCTATTTACAATAAGATAAGATAAATCTTGAACGAGCAAATTTAATTTCGAATAGGTCATTAAAGGAGACAAAAATATTATGATATGTTTTTTATGAGAAAAATTTTGATCAGACAGCTAAGATTTAATCTCAAGTGCTAAATCAATAATGTTAGATAAAACTTCATATCTATTTTCTGCATTTAAGGAGTTACTAACCTTATATCCTGCGTTTTTGTAAAGCATTATTATTTATAACTTAAATGATCAATTAACAATTATTCTAGCAAATAATCATCTTAGAAATATTAAATCTACATTAACTCAAATATACCATCTGCTCAATATAAATTACTATGATTATATTTTAATCTTTAATCGGTCAGATGACTTGAATCATAAAACTCTTAAACATTATTTATGAATTTTGTAAAGCTGAATTATGATTGAGTTGTAGATTACTCTTGTACTACAATATGAATATGTAATTCTTATTCAAAAGAAATTTAATATCATCTCGTAAATAATGATGTGGCCTCTGCTGGTAGTAGAGTTGTACAGCATCTGTAATTATTATTGGAGTCAACTTCAGCCTATAATTGAACGAACTATGATTAAATAAATATGCTGATACCAGAAGAACTGCTTAGAAAATACGGCGCTACCATAAAAAATTATAAACAAGGCGACGTTATTTTTAATGAAAATGACACTCCAAAATATTATTACCAAATTATCAAAGGCAAAATAAAATTGAACCATTACAATGAAGAAGGTAAAGAACTCATTTTTGCAATATTGGATGAAGGACTTAGTGTTTGTGAAATGCTGCTATTTATCGATTATTCATATCCTGTAAATGCAGTTGCTTGTGGTAAGGTAAGCGTATTGCGATTATCCAAAATGAATTTTTTGCAAATGCTGGATGATAATGTAGATATTTCAAGAAATGTTAATAAATTTTTAGCAGAGCGTCTCTACCAAAAATATATTATGCTAGAGAATAATTCATCAAAATACGCAAACATTAGAATCAAGGGTGTCCTAGATTATCACAAAAGCTTTAGCCCAGATCAAAGTCCATTTTCATTCGCTGTACCTTTAACACGTAATCAGATTGCTGCCATGACTGGATTACGAACTGAAACCGTAATCAGAAATATTAAAAAGTTTGAGAAAGAAGGGATATTGAAAATTATCAGCGGAAAAATTTACTTCTAGGCTGCTTTTTTGATGTAAACGGAGATAGCTTCATAGCAGGATTGTGATTATGATAGGAAGAAATGTTTTACGACTGTATAAAGATTAGTAATATATTTTGTGATTAATGATCCTTAGTACTTTTTCTTTTTCTAATTTCTTAACGTTCCTGATAACCGTCTCAATCCTTAATCCTGTCAAATCTGCAATATTCTTACGACTTAATAACACTTTAAATGAAAAAGGAGTTTTATCATCATGTTTTCTCTTCAGATAATTTAAAAGCATAATTATTTTTTCAGATCCACTCCGCTTGAAGTGAATATCTGCTTGAATAAGTTTATTATAAAGAGAATCGGAGATCTTATTTAACAGATAGAGTTTTAACTCTTCACTAGTACTGACTAAAGTTAAAAAGTCATCAATGCGTATTCTTAGGATTGAACAGTCAGTAAGGGCGACAGCTGTCACCGGGTAAGGTTCATTCGCAAATGCTGAAAATTCTGCAAGACCTTCCTCGGCGGTGCTAACCTCTTGGATTAGTTCTCTGGAGTCACCATCCCTGCTTATAACTTTAGCTTTGCCCTTGAAGATGTAAAAAAAATAGGAAGGTCTTTCCCCAGCAGAAAAAATAATATCACCACTGGAATATTTTATTGTTTCAGAAAGATCTGATTTTGTTAGTAGCTCTTTAATCATCTCCCCAATATATTAGATATAAATTTTATTGTAATTCAACATCTTGTAAAGAATGAGTGCTGCTTGATTGGACAAGTGAGACACACTTAGGAAAACACTAATTTCAGACCATTTAACAATTATATTGGTTGATGGGAATAAAAAAAACAGTTAAAATTTCCTACTGTCATGGGACATTTATAAAGTAATTAAATACAAAACCCACTGTAAGGTGGGTTTTGTATTTACATAAAGTAAAGGTGAAAATTTAATCGATTACTAAAATTAAATAATTTTTGGTATAATATCCACTCATCGGTAGAAAAATGCTTCTTTAATTAGATTTAATTACTGGCTCAGATATCCAAAATTACTTTTCTCATATCTTGTACTTTCACGATTCATAATTTGTCGAGGTAAATAGACGTTAAGCTGGATTGTTTCTTTGCGTTTCCAATTCCCAGACTCTGTGGTTCGCAACGGCTTTTATAAAGGCGTCATCAGAATTTTGGTTTTGCGAAGTGACAATGGCGGGATCTTCGTGATTTTTCTTGCTCACGTTACTTGCCTTTAAGATCTCATCTGTTTCATTTCCGAAATAGATGGCTTTACAATGTTTGTAAGCTTCATTCACAAAAAGAATTGTACCG
>NZ_JAJSAX010000010.1 GCF_021261315.1 Epilithonimonas sp. JDS | reverse complement strand
CGCTTCCCAAAGATCTCTCCTGTGAAAATCGGGATCTTTGCCGGAAATCTTGGTCGCTTCATCCCAAGCTACGGAATGAACACCTAATTTTGGTTTGAAATGAAATTTGACAAAGTGCATTTTCCCTTCATCATTAATGAATTTAAAAGTATGAACACCGAATCCTTCCATCATTCTGTAACTTCTAGGAATCGCTCTGTCGCTCATTGCCCACATAATCATATGCATACTTTCCGGCATCAGGGAAATAAAATCCCAGAATGTATCGTGCGCAGATGCGGCCTGTGGAATGGCATTGTCCGGTTCCGGCTTTACAGCGTGAACCAAATCAGGAAACTTCATCGCATCCTGAATAAAAAATACGGGAATATTATTACCTACCAGATCATAGTTTCCCTGTTCTGTGTAAAATTTAATAGCAAAACCTCTGACATCTCTTGCCAAATCCGTACTTCCGGCACTTCCGGCAACAGTGGAAAAACGCACGAAAACCGGCGTTTCTTTTCCTTCTTCCGATAAGAAATTGGCTTTGGTATATTTAGCAAGACTTTTATTAAGCTTAAAAGTACCGTGTGCACCGGATCCTCTTGCGTGGACAATTCTTTCAGGAATTCTTTCGTGGTCAAAGTGTGTAATTTTTTCCCTTAGAATAAAATCTTCCAGCAGACTTGGACCTCTCTCGCCGGATTTCAGAGAATCCTGGTTGTTGTTAATTTTTAAACCTTGGTTGGTTGTCAAAGCTTGTTCTGAGTTATCTGTTTTCGATAATTCCAATTGCTCCAACTTGTCGTCAGAGAATTTAGGTTTTTTCATAATAATTTATTTTTAGTATCCTTGATTCAGGATGGTGGCTTGGTAGTATCAAAGGTAGAATAGAATCAACGAAGACTTTATGACTTCAATCACAAAAAAATTGAAAATAAAATTGTTCAAACAATGAATAATTTTTATAAATTCTTTTAAAATAACGTAGTACTGATAATCTTTATAGTTCGCATCATAATTGACATAACGTCTTACGTCTAGCTCTACGTCATTCTTTTAGTTTTAATTACTAGATGATTTTTAAAGAATATTGGATATTCTGCCTTCCGAATTTGCGCCACCGCAGCTTTCGATACTGAAAGATGAACTTTTTAAAAAAGCTCAATTGATTCTTCTTGTTTCAACGAGTTTGAGGATCCAATAAAACTTTATCTAAAGAATCTTTTCTATACATTTTAAAATTTATACGAATAAAGAAAATATTGACTTTTATCTAATATATATATATGATCGTCAAGATGTAAGTTTTAGCAATACTTCTAGTATTCAAGCAGACAAGGAGATTGGTCATACGATCCATCGCTTGCCTTCAGATAACTTTGCTATTTTCTACACGACTTTCCCTATGCAATAATTTACAGAACAAATGTGTCAACAAAAATTGCAAGAATTTCGACAACTTACCATTACTAAATTTCACATCACTGACATTGTACAAATCTTTTCGTTTTTTTTTATTTTGCGCATATGTGTACTATCACATCATGAGAATCTACAACTGTTATGTAGTATGTAAATATGACTCTTGTCGCTCAACATATAAATTAGCAATGGGCAATAGTAAGCAACGAATTCAAAAAAATCATAATACAAGTTCTGATTGTTTCATTAACTACAGGGACTGAAGAGTACTTCAACTGTTTGTTAACCTGTACAGTAAAACTTTAGCTGATTACTCAATTATAAATAAAAGCTCATAATAAATATGATCTGTAAAAAACAATTATCTCTAGGTTACTAATTGGTATATTTGTTGACTATATGTTCCAATCTATATCATAATAGATTATATTTTCTACTTTCTAGAGCAGGCACTTGCCTGTTCTTTTACTTTAAAGTAGAACTTACAAGAGATTATAAATTGTTGTGGTATGGTCACATTGTTTTAAATTAAAATCAACCTATCAGACCTATACAACATTTTTGTTTTGTAATAATTTTTTCAATAATACAAAATCTGGCAAATGTAATTCGAATCATAAAAATTGCTGGAAATTATTAGTAGATTAACATAATCTTTAATATTAATTTTTGAGTGCAAACCAAGGCAGTTAATATTGGGAAATTTTTATTAATTTATCAATTCCAAATGAAAAATTTTTCCACTGCAATCTTGCACCTACTGGCAGTCGCAACTTTTGTTATTCTAACCAATTTTTTCGTAAGTAAAATATTATTAGGTAATAGTCCTTTGATTGGCTTTACAATAATCGTTAGCGGATTTGGTATAGATTATTTAATATTGATGTCTATTCAGAAAAGAACAACAATATTCGGCGGATTGAATTTAGTTCATTACCTAAATATTTTTTTTTCATCCTGGATTATTTATGTTTTGTTTTTTTTAAAGGATATAGTTTTTAACAGCAGTGATAATGCGAAAATTATTATGCTTCGAGAGCATAATATCAATATTATTGTCAGTACTTTAATCATACTCTTATTACAACATCTAAATAAGAAGAAAATTACGATCAACAAAGTTGCCAATATCTATCTTTTTTCTGCATCTGTAGTTATATTATTTTTATGCAGGATAATTTTCACACATGTAAGATAACTTTCCACATTCCCTTAAAGAATATTTAATTTGCTTTAGTTAACTAATTTGTCTTTACTGCTTTTATTCTTCATGGTAGAAGATTGAAGTAAACAAAATTATCAGTGAGATTTATATCTTTTAATTTATTTTTTAACAATATCCCTCTTGCTTTAGTTATTAAGCATTAAATGATAAACCATGTTAAATCTAGCAGCTATTATATATACATGACAAGTTCACTAAATAAGATCAACGTAATAAATAGTAGATTAATAAGGACAGATTCAAGATCTTACCTCAGTATCACTTCCTAATGGAACAATCGAAAAAGGATAATGATTTCAACATTTTACTACCAGTATAATACCAGTTTCAACAGTTGGACTTATCGTTGTTTACACTCTGCTCTTTTGAATTCTTCGTTTACCAATCACTAATAATTCCAAAAACTCCACTGATTTCCATTGTAGACAGCCAATGTTTTGATACCGCCGTTGTTGACCAATGCCATCATCCCCGGTGCGGGATTGACGATATCCTGATAAGATGAGACAACAGGCAGCACCATTGCTTTGTTTGCAGATTCCAAAACCAGAATCCCATCCGCTGTGGAAGTTGCACTTCCGATGATCATTTTTGCGTTTGCATTTTCTTTTGCAGCCGGCTGAATCCCAAGAAATGCGGATACATTCGCCGTCTGAACACTCAGGTCAACCCAAGTTGTACCATTGTAATACTCTACTTTTGCTGCGGTTGGCGTTGTAGCGTTCAGTATAATACTTCCAGGTGTTGTAAGACCTGTTTTATCAGTAATGTAAGGCAAAATGATTCCCCGGTTTCCGGCATTTGAAAATTCCATCAACACAGATGTTTTATTTGCGGCAGTTCCAACATTATCCCCGAAAATGACTTGAGCAGAAACTGTATTGATAAGGAAAATAAACAGAAAAAATAGTAAGATTTTTTTCATTTTAAGGACAGGTTTTTTTGTTGTAACATCTCCACCCAATTGCGGCATTCACATATATCTTGAGGCAATTTTCCGTGGTATCATACACCATCATACCTTCTACAGGATTTGTGATGTTGGCAAGATTGGCAGTAGAGCTTCTGGTTATGACGAATGGTTTTTTGTTAGATTCCAAAGCCAGATATCCGCCTTTTCTTACCATTGGCCAATTGTTATTTACCGTTTCAGCTCCGGCCCTGTTTAGAGAAGTGATTCCACTCCTAGTATCCAAAGCAGTTCCTGTGGTAACGGCATTTTCCAGACAATACAGAGACATCGAGTTGGTACTGTATGCAGAAAAAGCCACATCACTAAATCCGGATAAAACTTGTACAAATTTGACTGCCGAGGTATAATTTGCCAACGTAATTCCAAAATCACTTAATTTAAAGGTCAAAACCCGAACATCTCTAGGCGTGTTGGAAAAACCAGAATTAAATGGATAAGGACAAGCAACTGATGCTGAATAAAAATTCCATTGTGCTTTCCCTACTGGCGTTGCGGATGAAAACGCAACAGCTTTTTCGTTCCCTATTGTAACACCATTTATATCTGTAAACTTGAATATATCTGTAAACGTAGCATGAGGTTCGCCGACCTGTGTCACAATGATATCTGGAATATTATCGGATATGCATGATGGATTAATGTCTGCTAATACATTTACATAATAAACTAAATCTTGTTTCGGAATATTAAAAATTGCCGTGCTGAGATCTAATCCATTCTTTCCGTCTCTCAAGTAATAGGCTAAAGAAAAATCACAAGATAGATTTGGTTTTGTTGCATTTGTCTGCAGCACACCATTGGCATAAGCCGGCTGACCAATCAAAAAATCATTAGCAGTAGAAAGTACGGAAAATGAAGATGGAAAAGCCTTGTAATTTTCGTTTACGAAATTGGTAATTCCGTGGGAAGTCAACACTGAGTTATCTGCACCAGTTCCATATATTGTGGAACCAATAGTAAAACCTACCAGATTATTAGTTTCGCGGGAAAGCGTACCATTTGCATTAGTGGAAGTCCAATAACCATTGTAATCGCCATAAACTGCATCTGGTCTTACCTGAGAATTAAAATTGGAATTAAATAAAAAGGAAGTAATTAGAATTAAAATATTAGTTTTTAAAATCTGTTTCATTGTCAATATTAGATTATTGTTTTCGTGCTGCATATCATGGTTATTCACAAAATTATAAAAAACCAAACAAATATTGATTTTATTTAAAGTAAATCATATATAAATGATATTTATCAGTATTTACTTTATAATAATTTGATTATATTTAAATATAATTTATTTATAAAATTAAACCGGTTCAAATGACGAAAATGAATAGTAAATTGTAATGTATTTAATTATTACTATTTCAGTTATCTTCAAGTTCGGTTCTGACCTGTCTTATATCCAATTGATCCGGTTGATATTTATTGGAAATTGCACTAGTAATGCCATCAATTAGTCCTGAAACCAATCATGTGCTGATCGCGTACTAACTAGTTTGCGTTGCACCTAGTAGCATAAAACAGCATCTTTGAAAGCACTCACAGAATTAGTCAATGGATGAGTTTCTGAATTAATAAAGTAGAACATTGTTGCCTAACATATTAAAGGAACATTCATAAGATAATTAAGAATGTTGAGTCTTATTACTTTCGTTTATAGATTCTCATATCAAATTTGCTAGCAAATAAGTTTGTACCCAATTCCTCTAATACTCATCAATTCAATTCCTGCATCATCTTTTAACATCTTTCGAAGGTGGGACATAAAAACATCCATACTTCTAGAATTATAATAGCTGTCATCACCCCAAATTTTCATTAGTGCAGCTTGCTTTTGTAGGACATCGTTTTTGTTTTCCAGCAGCAATTTCAGGATGGCGGTTTCTTTATAGGAGATTTTATAAGAGGCTTTCGGTGTTATCAGTTCCTGATTTAGGGTATTTAGTTCACAGGCACCAAATTTTTGATGGTTTAAAGTTGACAATTTCTCCGACTGAGTATTACCAAATCTTTCGAGCAGGCTTTCAATACGCACCAGAAGCTCACCCATCGTAAATGGCTTTTTTAGATAATCGTTTCCACCACTCCTGAAACCTTTGACTACGTCATCGCCAAGCGATTTGGCACTTAGAAAAATGATAGGAACAATACGGTCAATTTTCCGAATGTCTTCAGCTAGGGTATATCCATCTTTCAAAGGCATCATAATATCAAGAATACAAAGATGTGGTGTATCATCCTGAAACATCTGGTAAGCTGATACTCCGTCTTTAGCGAGCATCACATCATATCCACTGCTTCTAAGTCCATCACTTATAATTTCCGCCAAAGTGCCTTCATCCTCGGCATAAAGTATTTTATATTTCATCGTAAGCAGGTAAGTAAATTGTAAATAATGTGCCTTGCCCCAGAATTCCTGAAACCTCTATCTTTCCTCCGTGTCTGTTAATAATCTCCTTAACATAGTGAAGACCCAGCCCGGTTCCTTTAACGTTATGAATATCGGGATTCTCCGGGATTCTGAAAAAACGTTCAAAAATACGTGTTCTATAAATATTTTCAATGCCTGGCCCATTATCCTGAAACATAATAAGCACGTGACTTGTTGTACATTTACAGCTCACTTTAATGACAGGCTTTGAGCCGCTATACTTGATTGCATTATCTAATAGATTATAGAAAACATTGGTAAGATGTACCGGATCACCATTCACAAAACAAGGATCTTCAGATGGTTGGTAGTCTATCTTTACCAAACCACTATTTTCCCGCAGACGCATCGATAATACTACACTTTCAAGGCCCTGCTGAATATCATAAAGTTCCATTCTAAGGTTGATATTACCATTATCTAGCTGTTCGAGATTCAATACCTTGTCAATGATCTGGTTCAACCTATGGATTTCATTTTTGCTGATTTTAAGATAATGATCCATGCGAATTGGATCATTAGCCAGCTCATATCTTGTAATTGAATCAAGAGCCGCTTCAATGACTGCAACAGGTGTTTTCAGTTCGTGGGTCATATTTCCGGTGAAAGCTAAACGGGCATTGGTATAAAACCTTTCGCTGCGCATAACTTTGAATAGGAACCAAAATGCAAGTCCTGTAAGCAATATCATTGCAAATGACGAGCCGAGATAATAACGCATTCTGTAGAATAGTGTTTTGGTAAGTGATGGAACTACAAGCTGATAGGAATGAATAAAAAAATTAAGGTTGTATCCGAAATGCTCACTTTTATAATCAGCATTTTTGGATCTTATCCAATTTTCCCTAGATCCCGGTTTTCCAGTCATATAATCATAAAGAATATAAAAGCTGTCTTCATTGATTTTCTGACGTTCACATTCTAGCTTCACCAGACTGTCCATTCTTATCAGGTCTCTCCTATCCTCTTTTATAACTGATTCCATTGTCTCTCCATCGTCCAGAATAGAGATCTTTCGGGCTTTTTTTGGCGCTGAACTATTGTTGGCAATGCGAAGTGCAATTTTAATTTGGGTGCTATCGTTTCGGAATGATGACTCAAAACGGCTCATAATACCCATATGGCGCATTTGTGTATATGCCTGCTTAAGCTGGAGCCACTGTGGGGAAAGAAAAAAACTTTTGAAATTAGCATTGTTTTCATGTCCCGGTGCCACACTAAGATATTCGCTCATTCTCGCAGCATTTGCGACAGCTTGATCAAGATCTCTTTTAACCTGTAGTTTTTGAGCATCGAACAATTGCACCAGCCACGCAATCTGAAGACCAATACTGGCAATCATTGCAACATAGACAAGTGGCTGGGCATTTCGGTGAGATAACCATTTCATATTGCTAATTTGATAATAATTTAGGAATAATTAAAAAATTCACCTTTATATTTAACCATAATTAACCTTGGATAATATTGTTTAACAATCATTAACCAGCCTTAACAAAGGGCAGTTGTAGGTTTGCATTATGAAAAATACAACTTTATTTATCCTGTTAATTATTTCAGGATTTTTGCAATCACAGAATATTCTTAAAAGTACTGTGATAGATGCCGACGGTCATATGGTAGACGCTGCGACCATTACTTTAACAAAGGACCAAAAAATAGTTTCCACTGCTTTTTCGGATCTTGGATATTACACTTTGACATTCGGCGAAGCCGGAACCTATGAAATCACTGCTGCACTTTCAGGCTATCAGACTTTGACGCAGATTGTGGATCTTCCGACAGAAAATTTAGCGCTTGTAATGCACAAAAGTGAGACTACAATACAAGAAGTTACCATCAGTAAAAAGAGACCTTTGATAGAAAGGAAGATTGACCGGGTCAGTTTTAATGTGGAAAACAGCATTATTTCCTCGGGTGGAAGCGCGTGGGAAGCTGTGGGTAAAGCTCTTGGTGTACAGATTACCTCTTCAAATACAATAACAGCTAATCGTAAAAACGTTCGGATTTATATGGATGGCAAACCATTACAGGTTTCAGGGGACGATTTGGCTACTTACCTTCAGGGAATTCCTTCAGATCAAGTGGCTCAGATCGAGATTTTCTCCAATCCTCCTGCAAGGTTTGAGGCAGAGGGTGCTTCTATTGTAAATATCATTACCAAAAAATCAAAAAAGAAGGGTTTCAACCTTAGTCTAAACAGTGGAATCACACAGGGTCATTACACCGGATATTCAGGAAGTATAACATTTAATTACCGAAAAGATAAATGGAATGTCTATGGAAACTACGGTTTTACGCAACGTCATACGATTCAGGACCACAACAGCGATATTAATTACGGTAACTCAATCTGGAATGCCCTGAACCGCACCGTCTATAAATCTGATACGCATTCGTATCGCTTTGGTGTTGATTATCAACTATCTCAAAACCAATTGCTGGGATTTCTGATTACTGGAAACAACCGAAGAGGTGACTCAGATGGCAGATCACGTACCCAAATCTACTCCTCTGCAATGAAACTTGATTCGCTGATAACTACAGAAAGTTATGGTTCTGTTAAGGGAAGCCAGTACGCCTATAATCTTAATTATAATCTTAAGTTGGACTCTGCCAAAAGCAGTCTTAATATTGATCTTGACTACTCGCCCTTTCGAAACAGTAACCTTTCCTTCACAGATAGTACGACGCTGCTTTCTGATGGTACGCAAACCAATAACTTTTTTCAGATCTTTACCCCAAGTTCTCAGGACATCAGCATCCTTTCGGGTAAAGCAGATTATCAAGCGAAATTATCTGATGGACTGGAAATCAGCTCAGGGTTAAAATTCAGCGCTACCAAAAGCATCAATATTTTCGATTACTACAACCGGCAAGATGCTAAGTTTACAGCTGTTGATAACAATAACAGTAATTTCACATACAAAGAAGATGTTGCTTCGCTCTACACTAGTGTCTCCGGAACATTGGGAAGTTTGAAATTCCAAGGCGGACTACGTGGAGAATATACCAGAACCGTTGGGCATCAGAAGAATCAGGACATTCTTAATAAAAGGAATTATTTAAAATTGTTCCCAACAGCATTTCTACAATACAAGCTCAATGATAACCATGAGTTCCAACTTAATTATGCATACAGAATTGAACGCCCTGAATATAACCGCCTAAATCCTGCTAAGCGCTATTCATCGCCTTATAATTTTTATGTCGGAAACCCAGCACTTCAACCCGCCTTTGTAAACAGTGTAGAGGCTGGATACACCTTCAAACAAAACTACAATCTCACCGCCTATTTTTCTTCTACCAAAGATGTCTTTACAAATATTGATGTTCAGGACAACGAGACGAACAGTTCTTACGGTACTCACGCAAACCTTGGGCTAAGTACAATGGCTGGTCTGAGATTTTCGGCACAGTTTAAGCCAATCTCTTGGTGGGATCTCAATCTGTTAGCAGATATTTACCAACAGCGCGAAAAGTCCGATTATCTGTCAGGAAGTTATGATTATCATATGTTCTCATTCTATTCTTCACTTACGCAGTCTTTTCTGATTGATAAGAAATCAGGCTTAAAGGCTGAAATCAATGGGACATATAATAGTGCTGGAATTCAGGGTGTCTATCGTGCACAAACAAATTACTTCATAGATCTCGGTGTGAAAATGGATGTGATGAGAAAAGCAGGAACATTGAAGTTTGCTGTAACGGATTTATTTAATACCAACAGTAATTATGTCAGAATCAATTTTCAGGATCAGAACAGCCGATTTTTTCATCAAAGGGAGAGCAGATTCGTCTCTGTAAGTCTTCTTTATCACATCGGCAAAGATGCAGCAGCATCAAGAAACCGGACAACAGCAAGTGATGACGAACGAAAAAGGGCATCTTATTAAAATGTCTCAACTATTCTTGTTCTGTAATACGTAAATTATTCTCACCAATACGGTATAGGATAAATGAAATAAAGTTTACATTTCGTTATCAGTTTTGCACTCACTTTTTATTTACGATCAGGATAATTTTCTAAATTCAAAACCGGGTACAAATCGCGACTATTCCAATATAGGTACAGGACTTGTAGGCTATATCATTGAGTTGAGAACGGGACAAAAACTTAGTGAATACAGTAAAAAATATATTTTCAAACCTTTAAAGATGAAAAATTCAGGTTGGAGCCTATCGGAAATCAATTTAAGGAACCACTCCAAACTTTATCAAAAGGAAAACGGTAAAATAAATTCAATACCATTATATCAGGGTATAACCTATCCAGATGGCGGTGTCCGCACTTCTGTAGAGGAGCTTTCAAGATTTTTTATCACCCTGCTGAATGATGGAAAATATAATAACACGAGATTACTAAAAAAAGAACTGGCAGAAGAAATGCTCCGTTTTCACTTCACAAAATCTAATAAACCTGACAATGTCAAACCTGACAAGCTTAATTCAGGAATTTTCTGGGCAACAAAAATGGGAGGTACAAGAATTGGCCACAATGGTTCTGATCCGGGGGTAAGAACATTTATGCTTTCTGATCTAAACAAAGAAGTAGCTGTGATCGTATCTTTCAACACCTTATTGGGTGAGGCAGACGAAGACAAATTTTTCGACATTTATGAAGATTTATATAAATACGGTTTTGAATTGAGATCAAAGTTACTACTTAACTAGTTCTAAAAAAACATTATTTAGTCAGATAAACTTCTTTTAAACCTATATTTGATCTTTCAAAAACACCATAGAAACAACTAAAAAACTGAATTACCTTAATTAGTATACAAAAATCATCCCTAGCATTATATTAATATTTCAACCCTATAAAAATAACTATGAAAAGATTAATATTCACCTACAGCATTTGTCTAGTATTCATCTTATTATCTTCTAAAACGAACGCGCAAATTCCTTTTGAGGTCAACAGTAACGGACACATTATCATCAAAGCAAAAATCAATAATGTGGAAGGAAAATTCATTCTTGATACCGGAGCAGGTCTCAATGCTATTTTCACAAAATTTTCCAATAAGATCAAAAATGAAAAGACCCCTAATTTTTTTGTCGGACACAGAGCAACTGGTGAAGAACTGAACGTAGACTTATATAACGCCAAAAGTATGGAGATCAACAATAAAGTATTTACTGACCAGCAATATACGATTGTAGATCTGGAATTTGGAGATATTGACGGGATGATCTCATTGCAACCTTTCAGAAATACACCTGTCACCATTGACTATAACAACAAAAAAATACTTTTTAACAAATCTACAAAAGGGGAAAAAAGCATTGATATCCAAATAGCAGATTATGCAGGAAAAGCGCTTGATATTTTCACCTACGTCGAACTGAATGACACCCTGAAGATCCAGACTTTACTGGACAGCGGTGCCGGAAAAAATTCCTTTTGGTTCAGTTCCAAGTTAATGGAAGCTCTGGCTTTAAACAAATCAGATTTTAAAGCAGTTCCTATTAAAAGCGATTTCAAGAAAGAAAATAATTATTACATTGGAAAACTGTCAAAAATAAATACAGCAAATCAACTGCGCAAAGTAGAAAACACAGATGCCGCCTTTGTTGACGGGCTGATCTATGAAGGGAAAACCAGTATTGACTGGCTAGGTCATGTTCTGACCATTGATATTGCCAAGAAAAAAATATTTATTGCAGATTAAAAGTTTCTAAGATCATTAGCTATTGGAAGATTTGAGATCTTTTATATATTTGGTACTATTAAAACCATCCTACCATGCTGGCAGAATTTGCAGATTTTTCTGATGCTGAAATACATTTATTCAATAAAAATATCTGTAGAATGAATCTGGACAAAAATGCGGTTCTAAGCAAAAGAGGTGCTATTTCAAAATCCATATTTTTATTGTTAAAGGCTCATTTTACCAATCTTACTACAATTCTATCAGGGATGAGGACATCATCACGGATCTTTATCTTGCAAATGAATGGGTCTTCAATACGGAAAGCCTCGTCAATCAGAAGCCTGCAAAAACTACAATTAAGGCATTTGAAAGTTCCGAAGTAATTGAACTGAGCCTTAACAGTCTTCACAAACTGATTGCTATATCGAATAAATTCCTGCAGTTCAACAAGCTTCTTATTTCAAGTCCAAAACTGAGTTTCTATGACGAAAATATGACCCCGACAGAGAAGTATAACTATATCCTCACAACAAGACCTCAACTGATCCAGGTATTCCCACTCTCAATGATTGCATCCTATCTCAAAATCAGACCGGAAACTATAAGTAGAATAAGATCGAATGTCTCTTTTTGATTTCGATCAAGTGTTGTTTTGAAAGATTATCATCATTTTTGAAAAAAAAATATGATGACAACCATAATTCCCAAACTGCCTATGCGCAGCAAAGAAACTACCAGAAACTATTACGTTCAATTAGGATTTGAAGCATCTGCAAATGATTTTGAAGGCTATCTTATGATGAAAAACGGTTACAGTTTCTAATCTTGATTTTTGGCTACATTAATGCATAAAATAACCAAATTTACAACAGGATGATTCAGTTGATAGATTTCTGGTGTTCAAATGTCAAATTATTTAGTCACTTTCTTATGCCTTGCACCCCAACTTTCCAACTGCCGCCAAATTGGAATTAAATCGGATGCAATTTCCGTCAATTCATAATCTACCCTTGGAGGGACTTCGGCATAAACCGTACGTTTTACCAAACCTTCTTTTTCAAGATCACGCAATTGAAGCGTGAGCATTCTTTCAGTAATGCCATCGATTTGATTTCTCAATTCACTGAATCTTAGTTTACCATTCTCCAATTTTCCTAAGATCAGGATTTTCCAACGTCCGCCTATTTTACAGACCGCATACGCCAAATCACATTCTGTGATATACTTTTCATTCTGGCTGTTGGTAGAATTTTCCTTTCTGATTCCCATTACTTACAAATTTGTCTGTACCATACATTTAGATGTGTACTGTGCAAAATTAAGTATTAGCAGATACATTTGCTATCTATTTAAAATAAACAACAATGAAATTATCAGAACAGGAAGAATCGGTATTAGATTATATTCAAAATATTGAGGTAGTCGAAACATTAAACCTTTGGGAAGCTGGAAGTGCTTTTTTTAAAACGGTTGCATTAATTGGCGATTCTAAAATTTTGATGGAGAATCCTGCTGAATTGATCAAAATCAAAAATTCTTAATAATGAAAAAATTCGCTTACATCGGCTGTCTGGGTTTTCTGGCAGTCATTACCACAGAATTTGGCATCATCGGCATTTTGCCGCAAGTTGCGGATCATTATGAAATCACTATTGATAAAGCAGGTTATCTATTAAGCGCATTTGCTTTGGTTATTGCATTGTCAGGTCCTTTTATGACTTTGTTGGCATCAGGCTTTGATCGTAAAAAAGTGATGCTCACTGCCATTTTTATTTTTATGATCACCGGAATTGTATCGTCCTTTTCACCACCTTACTGGCTGTTGATGTTAGTGAGGATTTTACCCGCTTTTTTGCAACCTGTCTATATCGCAACTGCTTTAGCTGTGGCCGTTTCACATGCTGATAAAAAACGGGAAAATGAACTGATGAGCATCGTATTCAGCGGTGTTGCAATTGCAATGGTTACCACGGTTCCTTTTGCCACCTGGCTGGCCAGTTTATGGTCCTGGGAATATTCGTTTATTGTTCAGGCCGTCGTTAGTATTGTGGCTTTGACAAGCATTTACTTTGTGTTGCCTCCAATGCCTGTAAAGGAAAAAAAATCGTACCGAAGTCAATTAAAAATATTGAAGCAGCCAACTTTTATTGTCAGTACGGCAATGAACTTTTTTATGATCACCGCATGGTTTTCAACCTACAGTTATTTCGCTGAATATCTGAATAAAGCCAAAGGAATGGATGCAGCGATGGTAAGTTATATGTTGTTTCTTTTTGGTATTATTGGCGTGTTTGCCAATTGGATTGCTGGTAAAATGCTAAATAGGAGTGTCGCAAAAACAACGGCATTTTTCCTGTCCGGGACTATTTTAGTACCCATTCTTCTATACATTTCTGACGGAAATAATCTTGCAACCATTGTAGTGATAGGAATATGGGGATTTTTGTATTCACCAAGTTTTTTGAATGCCTCCACTTATATGATCTCATCAGTACCTGATAGTTTGGAATTCGGAAACAGCCTCGCCACTTCATTTGGAAATCTAGGCGTGACTTTGGGAACAACCATTGGCGGTTGGATCATCATTACCAAAGGCGTTTCTTATAATCCCTGGGTTGGAATTGTTTTTGGAGTTTTGGCATTTGTGATGATTGGCTTGAGAAGTTTTTTAGAACAATCTGAAAGGAAAAGTTTTAGCGACTAGAATAATCCTAAAAAAAATTATTTTATATTTTGAAAGAACGCTGCTCTGGAAATAATAATCAAATCCCGATTTCTGTCGGGATTTTGATGTTTTAAGGAAATCCGTAAATAATTACATTTCGATCTCTAATTAAAAGACTGCCTGAACTCTAAAGGGGTTAAGTTGGTTTTGGTTTTGAACAACCTTATAAAAGACTGGGGATAAAAAACTGAATATGCTGTTGCGTGTTAAGTCCAGTTAATGATCGTTACAGATCACTTAAATAATTGGCGGAAACATGCAGTTGTTCTGCAACATTTTGAACAGACGGCATTCCGTTCTGCAATTCGTGTTCAGAATTAAAATAAAAATCCAGTACCGTTTCAAACTGCTAGATAAGATCAGTATTAACTGCTTTGTAGGTTCGGATAAGATACTTTGTTGTCCTCCATTAAATAAAATGATCATTTGTATCAAGATCAGATACAAAGATATTGCTTATTGGGATCACATCATAATTTGCAGCAAGATCAATTAAAAGACCTTCTGAATTCTAAAGGAGAAATTTTTGTTTTGGTTTTGAACAGATTACTGAAGGATTGGGAATGCTCAAATCCCAAAGCATACGCAACCTCTCCTACAGAAAGATCTGTAGTGGAAAGCATCTGTTTGGCCTCACTGATCAGCCTATCATGGATGTGCTGCTGGGTACTCTGTCCTGTAAGAGAACGCAGCATATCTGTTAGATAACTTGAGGAAAGGTTTAGTTGGTCTGCAAAATATGAGACAGAAGGCAAGCCAAATTCTACAGACAAGTCATCTTTAAAATAGGCATCCAATAGTGTCTCGAATTTTTCAAGAAGATTATTTCCTACTGCCTTTCGGGTAATGAATTGTCTTTTGTAAAAACGATTGGCATAATTGAATAGTAATTCAAGCTGTGAGATGATCACATCATGACTGAAATCATCGATCCTGGCATTTAATTCATTTTCCATAAAACTAAAGAGCGATAGAATAGTATCTTTTTCTTCTTCCGAAAGATGCAAGGTCTCTTTGATGGAATACGAGAAGAAACCAAACTGTTTGATCTTATTAGCCAATGGATAACCCAAAAAGAAGTCGGGATGGATAAACAAAGAAAATTGGGAACATGCTGAATCTTCCGATCCTTTACCTCCCATGATCTGACCCGGTGCTGCAAATAACAATCCGCCCTGATCAAAGTCATAGTAATCCTGTCCATACTCCACTTTTCCGCTTAATTTTGGTTTATACGATATTTTGTAAAAACCTAAAATGTGGCGATGGTGTATTTTATCCAGAGGCATAAAGCTGTGCACTTCATTGATCAGGCTGATCAGCGGATGTTTCGGCCTTGGCAGGTCAAAGAAAAGATGTGCTTCGGTAAGTGATCTAAATTTTGTAGGTATCTGTTCGTCCTTTTTCATATTCTTTATTAAAGATAAGAAAAACCGACTATAAAAATAATCGGTTTTTTTTTAAAATTATTTACTGTTACCCTGTGCCGACCTCGAAACTTCATCCCAAGATTCCCATAATGCTATCCGTTCTGCATAGACCCCCTTGATCAAAGGCAGGTTATGACTTCCCATATTAAAACGCAATGGCGGGTTTTCAGAATCTACAACTTTGAAAAGCGCTTGAGCTGTCGCATTAGGATCTCCTTGCTCAAAAGTTGAAAGGCTTTTAATGAATTCTGTCTTTAGATCTGCATAAGCTTCGATATTCCCTGAGAATTTTAATGATTCCTGACTGCCAAATTCTGTGGCATAGGCACCCGGTTCAATGATGGTGACTTTGATCCCAAACTGCTTCACCTCTTCTGAAAGACTTTCGTGAATGGCCTCGAATGCCCATTTCGAAGAACTGTAATATCCAAGGACCGGCAAAGTGAAGTGGCCAATGTTGCTTGAAGTTCCTAAAATATGACCAAAACCCTGTTCTCTCAAGATAGGCAATGCTGCCTGAACAACACTTACCGGACCAATGATGTTGGTCTCATACAAAGCACGAATCTCATCCGCATTTGCTTCCTCAATAGTGCCGACCAATGAATAGCCTGCATTGTTGAGAACGATATCCAATTTTCCGAAATGTTCGTGGGCTTTCTTGATAGCTTCGTTGACCTGATCCGATTTTGTGACATCTAACTCAAGCGTCAATACCTGATCGCCATATTTTTCTTTAAAATCAGAAATACTCTCCAACTTCCTCGCTGTAGCAACCACTTGGTCACCACGTTCCAATGCAGCTTGTGTCCATACACGTCCGAAACCACGGGAAGATCCCGTAATAAACCATACTCTATTTTGCTGTGCCATAATATTTTATTTAATTTTTACACGACAAAATTAGTAAGAGGCACATTCATATTTGTAGGCGAACCGCAGATGTTTGTATGCTAATGGCAGAACTTTCGGTTTTACAAAAGAATTTCACCTCAATTACGTTTAATTTTTATCTGATTGAAATGATATCGCCGATTACCCGGCAATAATTGATTCATTTAAAGAATTAAACAAACCCAGCATACTTGATCTCTTATCAACCACTTTGAAAAATACAAAAAGCAATTATAAACCCTCTTGGATCATTGCTTTTTAAATCTGAAAGAAAAACTTCATTACAATCCAAAAGATTATTGACAGCAATTGGCCTGCCATTATAACTATCTAATTCTCAGTGTAATTTAGATTAAATTTAAATAATTTTTAAGAATCTCCTAACGATGGATAATCCAATGATGATTTTAGAATTATATCAATAATATTTAAATATAAATATATTATAAGTAAACATAGTGTTATATAATTATTAATAATTGGTACTAGACTTGCAAATAATAAGATAACACTAAAACAAATTATTATGAAAAAGATCTTTACCTTAGTCGGACTTGTGTCCTCATTTGCATTAACAAATGCACAGATTGTTATCAATGAAATTTATACTGGCGGTGGGCTTTTAGGAGCATTGCTTGCAAATGATTTCATTGAATTAAAAAATATTGGATCCACGACTCAAACCCTTACAGGAGCAACTATACAGTACGGTCCCCAATCCGGTCAATTTACACAGTACCATACTTTGCCTACGATCACGCTAAATGCAGGACAGACCTATCTGATCCAGCAAGCTTCTGATGGACTTGGTGGAATTAATTTGCTCAACCCTAACCTTATAGTTGATGTCGTTTTGAATTTGGATGGTTCAGGTCCTGTAGTTGGTGTTGGTTTACAGATCGGCCTGACTTCCGGAAAAGTTGCTTTAGCAACCAATAACACTCGTGTCACAGGGCCAACAGCATCTAATGTCATAGATTTTGTAGGTTATGGTCTAGCAGATCAATTTGAAGGTACTGGAGCAGCACCTTCCCCTACCATACTTAACTCTATAACGAGACTAAACAATGCTGCAGATACCAATAGGAACAATATAGATTTTGTAGCTGCAGTCCCTACTCCTCAAGCTACAGGTCAACCGCTTTCAGTAGGAGATATCAATGGAGCTTCTACAGTATTCATTAAAAATACTCTAGTAAGAGACAATGAGATAATCTTTGGTAAAGAAGTGCAAAGTATAGAGATATACTCTATGTCAGGTCAGCTTGTTAAGACAGCCAACGTAAAGGGCAGTATGAAAGTAAACATATCAGATCTTCCAAAAGGTAACTACATAGTTTCTGGAACTATTGCTAATAAAAAGGTCAACGAGCGAATTATAAAAAACTAATCTTATTAAAAAAAAAGAGAGCTATTAGCAATAGCTCTCTTTTTTTTGCTATAAAAAACTGAAGGAAATAGGATCACTAGATGAATAATCAATCTCTCAAGAATTAAGTATTTCTACTTAATCATATGCCAATACTCAGTTATAAATTTGAATTAAAATCATTGTCATGTCTTTATCAATATTTAATGGGTTTGAATTAATTGTGATTTGCTTATGTTCTTTATTGTTAGCATTTCTAATCTCACAAGGCAAAAAAAGTAATTTTTGAAAACTTTCCAACTTCTCAAAAAAAATGTATGTCCTCTAATCATTACAATATATGCTAAAAGACAAACAAAGCTATTTGAATTTAATGCACAAGACTATTGCAGAGCAGAAAGTGTTTTGTTTGCAAATGACCTTAAGGACATTTCTGTTCCTTCGGTAGATTTTTTTTATGACAGCGATCACTTTTGAAATGATCTGATGACCTCCTTGCGATTCGACAATCCAAATTCTATCAAGGTGTTCAACACCGTCCAGATCTCCTGAGCGTGTGTAGTCAGAACATAATAGGTGATATCTTTGGAAGGTGTAAATTCGATCTTCTTTTGGATCAGCTGGTGCGCTTCTAATGTCGCAAGTTCAGAAGTAAGTACTTTAGGGGAGATTCCTTCTGAAACCTCAAAAAATCTTTAAATCTCAATTTCTCATGATAATGCAGATTCAGTAATATACAGAAACGCCATTTCCCACTTAGTAGATCCAAAGTATCCCGCAATGCTAAAAATCTCTGTTTTAAGATCTGTTCATTTTCTATACAGGGTTTTATTTTCTTTTCCATATTACTTTCCTGGAGGTTAGTAAACACAAATATACTAAACATCGAAAGTAAATTTGCTCAAAAGAAATTTTACAATGAAAAGAATATTGGTAACAGGTGCGACCGGAAATCAAGGAATTTCCACAGTGTATGAACTGTTAAAAAATGATTTTGAAGTGTTTGCGTTGACAAGAGATCCTCGATCACAAAAAGCTTTGAATTTAAAAGATGCAGGAGCTGTTTTAGTAAAAGGCGACTTGGAAGACACTGACGTTTTGAGAGAGGTATTTCAAAAGATCGATGGATTATATATGGTCCTTCCAGGTGTTTGGGTCTGCAGCAAAGAAACAGATGAAAAGGAAGCCGACCTGGGGATCCAGACCCTTAAGCTGGCGGAGGAACAAGGCGTTCAATTTGTATTGTATTCTTCAGTTATGGCTTCTGACAAGCAGGACAGATTCCGCCCCAGATTCAAGTTTACCATTGAAAAATATTTACTGCAAAGTGCATTACAGGGTGCTGTCATAAGACCTGCCTCATTTATGGAGAATCTTCTTCTGCCAAGTTTTGGATTAGGGGACAACAAGTTCATCAACCCCTTACCTGAAGAAACAGCCATATCGTGGATCACGACAAAAGATATCGGAATCTTTGCCCGCATCATATTTCAGAATTACAAAGACTTCAATGGCAGAACAATTGACTTTGGCGGTGAACTTTTCACCCCTAAACAGGTTTTGAAACTGTTACAGGATAAATTAGGTCGACCTATAGAATTTGTTCAGGTTCCTTTGGAAATGCTTTATCATCAAAGCGAAACCTTTGCAAAATTGGTAGAGATGGTAGCAACTGAAGGATATGACCCGATCGACTTGGATCTAATATCTGACTGGCTGCCCAAATTGACAAGTTTCGAAAAATGGCTGGATGATACCGGCATTGAAAAGATAGGTAAACTGCGTCCTTCGAATAATCTGTAGCTAAAATAAATTATGACAGTTTAAAAGCGGCTTATGCCGCTTTTACTTTAGAAATACTATTGCTAGAACGTTAATTTTAAAAATTCATAATCGACGAAAAGCTAACCCCGTTCATTATTGCTATTGATCCCATTATTCTCATAAGCACTGAGACTTACAATTTTATTATTATTCATATTGTAAACGATCTCAACAATGAATGATGACACCTGATATAACAGAAATTTTAGGTCTCTCTTAACAGTTTCACTAATCAATTTTCCCTCAGTCATAACAAGTTCATGCTGAGATTGCTCTGGTAGATTTTTAAAATCATAGTACGAAATAGCCATAATTGTAAGTGCTTAATTTGGGTTTACTTATAGATTTTACAGATCACGAATCAAACGAAACGTTAAATTAATTCTCTCTTTCATAGGGACTGTAGATTTAGCGATCCGATGTTCCCAATTTTCCTGCAGATCACCTTTCATAATGAGAAGGGATCCGTTTGGAAGCGGCAGGCTATATTTGCTCTGATGATGTTCCTTTTTTCTGAAATCAAAGTTTCTTGTTTCGCCTAAACTGATAGAGGCGATCACCGGGCGCTTTCCATACCTGCTCTCTTTATCCCGGTGCCAGGCAACTGAATCATTGTTGTCACGATAAAGATTTAATAAGACACCATTAAACCGGTAACCGAATTCTTTTTCTATTCTTTCTTTTAAAGATAACAACTCCGGAGTCCAGGAGTTGGTGTTTGATGTATTATTATCTGCTGACTCGTTGTATTTTGAATCACCGTACCAAGCTGTTAACCTTGGCGTTATAACCATCTTATCGTACATCATCTGAGTACGCTGTTCCCATCGCACTGTCTGAAGCAGATGTTCTTTTAATTGATCTGCCTCCTCTCTACTCAGTAAATTCTCATTGTATTCCAAAAGGTCTTTTGGAAATTCGTAAAATTCTTCGGCATCAAATAAGCTCAACTGTCCCATTGTGATTTTAAATAAAATATATACTTTTGTTTAATCCCTTTCAATGGGATTAATTTTTTTTTCATCATTTGTGTTTTTAGCTTCCCTTCGGGGAAGTTTTCTGAATAACTAAATTCTAAATAAGCTTTTCGAAATCGATTGAACCCTAATCTACAATTTTTGCTTTGATTTGCTTGATATCGGTTTTGATCTCTTTTATAAAATTTTGAATATGATGTTCTGAGAATTCATCAGGCTCATATTCTTTTGTATTGATACTGCATGCAAATTCCCAGATCTCTTTGATCTCAGGCAATGGAATTTTGTACGGCTCATAAAAATGATTGTCAGCCTTAACCCAAATACCATCTGCTTCATGAAACTGAAATCTTTTGTAACTGATACCATCATTGTTTGTGATAAAAACATAAGTTCTGTCTGTTTTCAGGTCCGAAAGATTTTCAACATATTTCCCTACGATGTAGGTCCCATTCTTGTAAGGTGGCATTGAATCACCGTCAGCGGGGAATGCCCTGAACTTACCTCCTTTTAAGAATGGTAACGATATGGTCTCCAGACTTTCTATATATTCCGGATCTCCATAGCCGTTCAAGTATCCCATAGAGGCTTTTTGTGGAATAATCTCAATCTGATCGTTTCCATCCTGATCAACCCTTATAGGCAGAACGATTCTATTGTCTGGAAGTTCCATGATTTCATCTACCGAAAACTTTCTAACATCTACAGTCAATAAAAGGTCAATGCTGATGTTATAGAACTTTGAAATTCTAATCAATACTTCATTCGGAGGTTCTGATCTTCCATATTCATAAGCGACATACCTGGATCGGGTTAGAATTAACAGATCTGCCAGCTCTTGCTGGGTCATATTTTTCTTACCTCTCAAAAACGTGATGTTATCAGAAAATTTTGACATTGTTACAATTTTAGACAACAAAAATACAAAATTTGTTTCAAAATGTAACTAAATTTGTATAATGGAAAGAGCAATTGCACATATGGATCTGAACACATTTAAATCCCGGGAACTTGAAAGAATTTTACGGGAAGATGTGAGTTTGACATTTAGGGAGCCATATCCTTCGGAATATGAGATCGGCTGCCTAGAAAAAAAATTGATCTGAAAATAATAGTTAGTAACTGATATTTGACTTTAAACATTTATGATCCGATAAACTAAACACATCAAGTTGCTCGCTATTCTTGCCCTTGTATTTAATCCATTTCCCTAAACTGCATCGGGGTCATCTGCATATTTTTTTTAAAGAAATTATTAAAATGCGTAGCCTCTTTAAACCCCAGTGAATATGCAACTTCGGAAATATTCCATTCGGTATGTCTCAATAAAATCTTTGCCTCCTGTAGTAAACGTTTCGCAATGATCTCAGAAGTCGTTTTTTCAGTAATTTCTTTAACGGCCCGGTTGAGGTGATTGACGTGCACGGAAAGCTGACCCGCAAATTCAGAAGGTGAACGAAACTGTATCCGCTGCCTTACGTCCTCAATTGGAAACTGACGCTCTAATAGCTCAAGGAATATATGGGTGATTCTCTGAGAAGCATTAGCCTGCTGCTTTTCAGCTTTTGAAGTCGGTTTCATCTTGAGGGTATAGTGTAGCAGATCAAAAACCAGGTTTCTCAACAGATCATGTTTATGGGCATAATCTGAGACCAACTCTGTCTGCATTTTCATGTAGACCTGCTTTACATATTCCAACTGCTCATCTGTCAGCTCAAAGACCGGTGTCACGTCAGGTTTAAAAACTTCGTAATTGTTCAGATTTCCGAAATGATGGAAAAAAGCCGGAGTAAATACGCAAAAGAATCCTGCCTTATGGTCATCAAGCCATTCAAATTTGTAAGGAATCTGCGGATTGGTGAAAAATAGCGCTTGCTTTTGAATATCAATGACCTTATCAGCATAATGAATCCGGTTTCGGCCGACGATCAGGGTAATCTTAAAATAATCTTTCCGGCTGTAAACCACCGGCTTAGCATTGTTACCGATGTATTCATCGATGGAAAAGACATTGAAGTGCCCCAACCCATTACGGATATTGTCAGGAACCCTGTCAAATTTAGACCGGTAAAATTCTTCCAGTGACTGCATTTTTTCCATTTAATAAATATACAATAATCAAACAAAAAAAACGCTCCCACTTTCAAATGGTAGTAATATTACTTTGATGATATTTAAAAATCAGTATAATACGAAATATCCCTATTATTTTCCAATTCTTGCGACAGCAACTCTATTTTGTCTTTTGCACGGTTGTAAGCATCAGTACCCAAATACAAACGCACGGGAGGATTGGGATTTTCTGCAAGAGCGATCACGACTTGGGCCAACTTGTCGGGATCTCCGGCCTGCGTTTCGTTCATTGCAGCGTATTTTTGGTGTGAAGCTCTGATCGAATCGTAGCCGTCAATTTTATTCTCAGCGAAAACGAGGGAGTTTTCTTTCAGGAACTCGGTCCGGAAAGCACCCGGTGCCAACACCGTCACCTTAACACCGAACTCTTTTACATCTTCTGCCATAACCTCGGACAGTCCCGTTACCGCATACTTTGTTGCGGCGTACATGGCCCAGCCGATTCCCGGCGCAAATCCTGCAATTGAAGAAATATTGATGATGTTCCCTGACTTCTGTTCCCTAAAGTAAGGCATGACCGTCTGCATTGTCTTAATCACAGCCATAACATTAATGTCAAAACTGTCCATGATCTCTTCTTGATTTAATTCTTCCACGGCTCCACCGATGCCATAGCCCGCATTATTGACTAAAACGTCTATTTTTCCAAAGTGGCCAACAGTCTTTTCAAATGCTTTTCTGACAGATTGCTCACTTGTCAGATCTACTTCCAACGGTAAGAACTGCTTTTTGTCCAAATCACCGACCGCCTCCATTAAACTCTTGGAGTTCCTGGTGGTTGCAGCGACGCTATAACCACTTTCAATCAGTTTTCTCACTAATGAAAGCCCCATTCCTTTGGACGCTCCCGTTACAAACCATACTTTATCTGTTTTCATATCTTAATTTTATTATTATACAAAATTAGAATGACTGTCCAATTCTGCTGTAATAAAACTGAAACAATAGATTACGAAAATCAAACAAGTTTGGAAAGTCTCTTAATGAATACAATAGTAAGTTTTAGCACAACTTTACAAGAATCTAAATTTTAAAAAATAGGTCTACATCTAAGGATAATAACTTGTGAACTTTTTGATAAAAAGCAGACTCGGATCATTTTCGCATGAAATGTTTTAAACTTTCCCAAATAACATTGATACCGTAGTTTAAACTTCTTTTAAAGTTAATGCTGGATGCTTCAGGAAAATATTTTGTCGGACAACTGATCTCACCGATTTCATAACCAGCTTTAAAAATTTGAATTATTACCTGGTTGTCAAAAATAAAATCATCACTGTTGCTCTCAAAATCAATCTCTTCCAAGACTTTCCGCTCATAAGCGCGGTAACCCGAATGGTATTCACTCAATTTTTGGTTGATCAGTATATTCTGAATAAAAGTCAAGATGCGATTCGCAAAATATTTATATAAAGGCATTCCACCTTTCAAAGCGCCATTACCTAAAATGCGACTACCGAGGACAACCGGATAAACTCTGCTGGCAATCATACTGCACATGGCAGTAATGAGCATTGGTGTATACTGATAATCAGGATGGAGCATAACCACAATGTCAACATCCAGTTCCAGTGCTTTGTTATAGCACGTTTTCTGATTGGCTCCATATCCTTTGTTCTTATCATGCTTTATAATATGTCTAATACCCAAACTATCAGCTACTGTCAGAGTATTGTCAGCACTAAAATCATCAACAAGAATAACCTCATCAACGACATCAAAAGGAATCTCCAAATAGGTTTGTCTCAAAGTTTTTCCCGCATTGTATGCGGGAAGGACTACGACTATCTTTTTATTCTGAATCATCTCATTAAACCTTTAAGTTATTTCTGAAGTTGCAAAAGAATTTTTCCTGCTTCATCTTTACGGTTTTGTGCCACATAATTATCATAGAGAAAACCAAGATTTCTTTTGAGGCACTGTTCCTTTTCAATACTTTCATTTGGCAGTGATTTGACAGATTTTATAACTTGGAGAAATAATTTTTCTGCATTTTTCAGTTCGGTTTGGGGAAGCTTACCCGAAAAAATATTTTTCTGCAAGCTCAGAGCATAGTTTTCCTGATAATCTCTACTTTCCGGCTGGTTGTTATAGGCTTTTTGTGCATAAAAAAAACTTTTGGCAGAATCACCTTTTATAGAATATGCAGTTCCCAAAAGAAAATATGCATAAGAATTTTTCGGATCAGTTTTCTCCGCTAATTGCAGATACTCAATCGCTTTTTCTAGGTTTCCAAAATTTTGTCCGTATAATTTACCCAAAGAAGTGTAACAAAGACTTTTGAACGTTTGAAGATCTTTGAGATACTGGATTGGTTTGTAAGTGTCTGTAATTTTGTAAGCTGCTTCGGCCGTTTTCAGATAAATCAAACGTTGGTTTGCGTCCAAACTTTCCTGATCACCGAGCATTTTATTAGTTCTCGCAAGGTTGAACCAAACTAGTCCATACATCGGATATATGTCCAGAGCTTCTTTATAATATGGCAGAGTTTCCTTCAAAAGATTAACTTGGTTTGTCTTTTCGTCATCTGTGAGTTCGCGCTGTTCTTGCTGTACTTCGATAGACTTTTTATAAATATTTTCCAGTACAACTTCTCCAAAATCTGATTTCACTTTTGCACTGTTTTTTGAAATTAGGATATCATGGGAGAATAAGGTGAAATTATCTTTCCAGTCAAAGTTTCTTTTAAAAGTGATTCCTATAAAAAGTATTGATACGATTGTAACAAAACTTAAAACTAATTTAGATCCTGCCCGATTGATTAATTTTAACAATAAAAATGAAAATGCCATCAGAATCCCAACTGAAGGCATAAACATAAAACGCTCGCCCATATTAGTTCCGATCGGAAAAAAAACATTTGAAGTGATGGAAAATGTGATGAAATAAAACAAAATCCCATAACTGTAAACTTGTTTGTTTCTCAATCCAGAAATTGCAATGATCAATAATCCAAGATTGACGATTAACGAAATCCAGACCTCAACATCAGAGAAAGATTTTACAGTAACGTATCTTGGATAATAGTCATAAGTTAAAGATACAGGAAGAATCAATAACTGAATGTACTTGCCAAAAGTATAAATGTTAGTTGCCAGTTTATCTAAAAAAGGCATCTGATGAATACTCTGAAATGACGGGTTTTGTAAAACCATCACATCAGAGCTTTCTAAAAGAGGCTTAAAATCTGTATTTTCATCTATAATTAAGAACGGATTGTTCATCATATCCATTTTATCTTCCATCTTAAAATTGATGGTTCCGGCAGCATTGGTCCTCAATCCAAAATAAATTAAAAAAACAACAGCCAAAGCTCCCGTTGATGAAAGGATATTTGATATTTTAACCTTACCAAAAAACCAAAGCGTCATCGGAATAATGATCATAAACATCATCGAATTTTCTTTCGCTAAAAGAGCATTAAAAAATAAAACACCAGACAAAATAATTTGTGAAATCTTATTTGAATAATTTTCCCGAAAAGCCTTGAACATCACTGTTGCTGCAAGTAATGAGAAAAGTAAAGAAAGAATTTCGTCACTTCCTTTGACGTTTGCCACCACTTCTGTGTGAATCGGATGGACAGTGAAAATTAGAGCTGTTAAAAATGCCAGAAGAAAACGGTGCTTCTGATGTTCAAAAATAAGAATAAGAAATTGATACAAAACCCAGCAAAGAAAGGCGTAAAGCAGAATATTCAAAACGTGCATCACGTTTGGGAAAGTCGTTTTTTCGGAAAGATCATTGAGTGGATTTCCGTATTTGTCCTTTTGGATTTTGCCTGTCAGAACATCGGTATTAGGTTTTGCTAAAATCTCCGAAAATACAGCATACATCGCTGGCGTTAACGGTCTCCATCGTCCCCCGGAAACTGCATCTGTATTATTTCCTAGACTTCCATACATAAAATCTTGTGAAAAAATATCAGGAATTCCGGCAATACCACGTTGAACCAACTGGTTTTTTTGAATCACAACAACATCATCAACAGCCCATTTGTTAGGAATCGTATTGATATAAATAAGGGCTGCCAAAATAGTGATCACAATTCCTACATGTTTGGTATTGGTAATAAAATCCCAAAATTTATCCATTAGATTTAGTTTTTTTGAATTTAAAAATAATTAGCATTATTATCGATGAGAAAAGGGAAACGATGGAAATCCAGGTTCCTAAAATTTTATGTGGAGGCGAATAATCTAATTTGATCTGATGATTTCCCTTGTCTAAAACTAAAAAAGTAAGTCCACCGAAAGCTTTATAAAGACAGGCTGTTTTGTCGTTATCAAGTGCTTTCCATCCTTCATCAAAAGGCATTGAAAGAAAGAGAAAACGGGATTTATTTGTTTTGATATTTCCGGAAATATGATTATCATCAAAATGAGTGATTTTTAAAGTTTCACTTTTTCTGTCTGTAATATTTTCTTCAATTGTTTTTCGCGATATCGGCTGGAAAATAATATCGGAATTCTTAAACGCTTTCAAATCTCTTTCTTCTACAACTAAAGTCTGAAAAATGAGTTGCTTTCGTTCATTTTTGGAATAGAAATTAAAATCATTAATTCCCAAAATATTGTCGTAGCAAAAGCCAAAAGGAAGCGAATTTTCGTCTTTAAATACTTTAAACTTTCCATTGTCTTCCACTTCGTTAAATCCGATTTTAATTAGATTTTCATTGTGAGATTTCGAAGAGAGAAAATACTTGACAGAACATAATTTCATCAGCAAATGTGAATTTCTGATGCCTTCAACAAATCTGGTTTCAGGTTCGTTCTGAGTTTTAATAAATCCGAAAGTCTGCAGAAAATTAATATAATTGGAATTATTAAATGAGTTGTAAACCGACGAAGAATTGTAATTCTGAATTTTCGCCTCATTATAAGAATTCAGCCAGGAAATACCGGAATAAAAGTCTTTTTCCATTCGAAAAAAGGAATTGTCTTTTTTATTAATTTTCGAAATCACCTTTGACGAAAGATCGTTGTAACCTTTTATTTTAATATCATTCTCGCCACAAATTTCTCTCTGGGCGATTGTTTGTGAAGAAGTGACAATGAGCTCGGTTGAAATTAATAATAGAAAAAGGATTGATAATTTATTATCTGAAAATCTATTTCTAAAGATCAGAAAAATGGTAAAAACAATAATAAAAAAACAGGGAACTAATACTGAAGAACCGCTGTCAACTTTTATATTAAAAAAATCAAAAACCAGAATGGTGATAAAAGCTGCAGCCGTAGTAATCAAAGGTTGAATTATAATTTTACCTTTAATGATAACCTTTGATAGGATAAAGCTTGAGATTACAGTTAATATTAGTACGAAAAAAATATTTAATATTCTGTAATAATCTCCGGAACACAGCCAGACGAAACTTCTTAAAAGTGGAGATAAATAAATTAAAGTCATTATTAAAACTGCAGAAATGGCCACGGTCGTACTCTTCTTTGCGAGTAATAATAACTGTGATAATAATAGTAAAGTCAGAATTCCGCAGTACAATAATGGTGCTTCGAAGTAATTTCTATATGCTGAAAAATGCCCTGCGTCACCTAATAAATTTGGAGAAAATAATCTGTAAACCATGGAAATCAATTCACCTTTTCCTGCAAGCCATTGTGGTTCTGATTCGAATGCTGAAACGTTCCCAACCGCACGCGGACTTTGAAACATCAACTGTAAGCTGCTGAACAACATCCAGCAACTTATTCCGATTCCTAGCAAAATGCAGATAGCTGAATAAAAGATCTTTTTCCAGAAATCTCGTGTTTCAAAACCATTTAGATAAAATTTAATCAAAAAATAAATGACTGAAAAAATAATGGCGAAAAATAAGTTGAAAGGATAACTGATGCCAATTAACGCAAAAACTATTGCAAGCCAAAAATATTGTTTTCCAGAAGTTGCTCTCTCCAACGCAAAAAGTAAAAAAGCAAAATGAAAAGCATAAGGTGAAAACAAAGAAACCGACCAGCTGGAAGCCAATAGATAATATCCTGAAAATGCCCAGACCAAACTCCCGAAAACCTTTGCGCAGAAATGAAGTTTATGCTCGGAAAGAAAAAGAAACATCAGTAAACCTGACAGATATATATAAACCAGAGGTAAAATCAGCATTACCCTTTCGGCAGAAACGTCTGATATTTTAAATAAAATCCAGGAAACCGGCTCGAAGGAATAAGGATAGAGATTTTCTCCCAAACCATTATGAAATGACCAGCCAGGCAGAAAATGTTGTTTCGCTTCAGACATTCTGTTAACCAGCAGCGGATAATCATTCACGTAAGAATCAGATCCCAGATCCTTGAAAATGAAATATAGGTCTCCAAAAAGAAATTCCCGGAAAATTATCATTTCCAGAAAAATCATTAGTAAGGAAAAAAAGAGAATTTCTTTAGATTTCATCAATAGTATTACTAAAAAATCGCACACCTGAGGGATCTGAATGTGCGACTGTCATTTGTTTAATGAGATTATTTAAGTTTTATAATTTTGATATAACTTACTTTTGTAGCTGCAAAATCGGCACCCACGACCGTGCTTCCAGACATAGCACGAATGTAAAAGAAATCATTTGGATTCATATAGACCAGACGTTGCAAAGTTCCTCTTTGTTTATGGGGTGTCTGTGCTGTGGTTGTATGACCTGTACCATTACCGTAATAACTGCTTTCCACATTACCAAGACCATTATAGTCCAACATAGGAACACCGTACATTATATTCCCCACCAACTGAATGTCTACAAGATAAAGACCTCCTGTAACAGCGGTAAATTTGCTGATTTGATTACTTACCGAATTTCCTCCCGTACTACCTGCACTCGGATCTGTAAGGGTAGTCCAAGTGTTACCTCCTGTCAGAGCTGCGGGAGAGTTGTTGGAAGAGAATGAAACTCCTGAGGGCAGAACAAGAGAACTTCCTACAGAAGTGGTCTGTGCCGTAGCGATAGTCGCATAAACTTCATAGCTAGAACTTCCGCCAGAGGATGATCCCCAGGAAAGATCCGTTCCATTTGTGGTCAAAAACTTGCCCTCATTACCTGTTTGAGCCGGCAGAGATGTTCCACTTGGAGGCGTTGACCAGCTCCCATCGCCACGAAGATAAGTGGTTGCAGAAGCAGTTCCTGTTGCAGATAACTTTTCTTTGGTTACACTTGCATCAGCTAATTTTGATGTGGTTACAGCATTGCTTGCAATCGTGGTAACTGCAGAACTGCTGATTGTTACGTCACCAGTTACAGTTGCCGGGTTTTGCGAAGCATATGGTGAAGCAGAACCTGTCAAAACCAATTGTCCTGCAGCGGTACCATTTTTTAGACCATTGTCAGCAGATTTTGCATTTAGAGCGTACGGAACGCTTAGTAGTTGCTGAGTTCCACTAATATTGTAATTTGTTCCTCCATTTGGATCAATTTCAGTTTTAATGAAATATTTGTCAGCACTCCAATTAACAAGGGAAAGTGCTCCCGTAACAACAGTCCCTCTTCCCACTTCTGTACTTAAAAGTCCGTTTCCGTTGGTTGTTGCAGTCTGCGTTTCAGCAAATACGACAGTTCCCGTAGCCGAAGTTTTCAGAACTGAGAACTTGATTCCTACAGATTGATTCTTAATAAGATCGTTATTGGAATTCCTTACCACCGACTGGTAACTGAGTAGATCCGGTGACTGTGCCAGTAAAAAAGTAGCCATAAAAAAGGCTGCGAGTGTAAAAATATTCTTCATTATTGATTATTTTTTAATGATTTTAAAAGTTTTGATGATTTTTTGATTCTGCTTTACGGTGAGAAGATAAGTACCGGCAGGATAATTTGACATTGGGATTTTCGTATCGTGCTCTTTCGTATTTTGCGTTTGTAACTGTGAACCTTTTGAGTCAAATAATTCGTAATTGTAAGTGGTTGCGTTTTTAGCATCGATTTTCAGATTAAGGTAATCGGTTACGGGATTCGGATAGATTTTCATTTCAAGTTTTACAAAGGTTTGATCCATTCCCAAAGTAGCCGTAATCACATAAGAATCTATTGTTCCCGGACTGGATGAACCACCTGAGCCGGAAAGTTCTTCATAAAATACGTTTCCGAGAGCATAAATAGCACTTCCGCCAATTCCGCTTAAGTTCCCGCCAGCAGCATTTTCTGAACTCTGTGCAAAAGCGCAGAAGGTTCCCATCAAAAGAAAAACCGATATTGTAATTTTGGTTTTCATAGGCATTATTATTTAGAATATTTAATTTTCAATATCTGATAGGCGTCTGCGATATCCTGTAATATGTAAGACTAGTTCCAGAAACAGAGTGACAGCGCGGATGAATAAAATTAATTTCATCGGTGATAATTGATGCGAAGTAAATAGAAAAAAGGCTCACAATTGCTACCCGTACAGGTAGTTCTCCAAAATAATGATGACTACCCATTCGGGTAGTCACTTTTAACTTATTGACTTTAAATAGATTAAAGAAATTACAGAATTCTTATAAGAATTAGATCTTTATTAGATAAGCAATTCTGCTAATTTTTAAATCGATACTAATATTTGAATTTCAATGAATCATTTATATTAAAAAAGGATTATTTTTGCCCACTTATATTTTATGAAATCAAAGTTTTACTCTTTTTTATTTCTTCTGATAACAGGCTTCACCCTTAGCCAGTCATTTAATTTTAATGACTTAGAAAAGACTGTTTACCGAAACAATCAACTTGGAAAGCACAAAGTTTCTCAGCAGAAATTACTTAAAGTTTTAAAGAATAAAGATCTGGAATTAGAGGACCAAGTGAAGGTAAACCTTCTTCTTGCGAAGACATTCAGAAGTATCAATGACTATCCGACATCCATTAATTACCTTAAAACAGCGCAAACACTTTCTATTGATCTGACGTTGCAGGATTCCTTAAAAACAGACATTAAAGCAGAACTCGCATTTGCACAATTTGACAATCATAATTATACGGAGTCTGATAAAATAATGCAGCAGATAGCTTTGGTAAAATATAAAAACCTGGATGAAGACAGCAAAGCGTATATTATTATGCAGCAGGCTTATATTAATTTTCTTCAGGAAAATTATGATCTGGCGGAAAAGCAGTATAAATCTTCTTTATCTCTATTAAAAAAGAGTTCACCCTGCAATCTGCCTCCCGTTCTGGTAAAACAAATGCAGCTGTATGGCGAAAAAAAGGAGTTTGATAAGATGGAAGAAATTTATACTCAAGTCCTTCAAAAAGCTGATTCCTGTTCTATCCTGAAATATAAAATCTACGCCGCCGAGGAAATTCAGAATGTTTATAAAGCTAATAAAATGGTGAATAAGGCTTTCGCAGCAAGCAAATTTCTGGATTCACTAAAAATTCTTGACGGCAGGGAAAACAATCTGTCTCAGATGCACGTGGAAAACGAAACTTTTTTACAACAGCAGAATCAAAATGAAAAAGACAATTCCTTCCGGAACATCATAATATTCACTATTCTTTTAATTATTCTGATCGGATTCGGAATTTATTTTTACCGTAGATCAGCAATACACAAGAAAGAAAAGCAGAAGTTTGAACTGGAACTTATTCAGATGAAGGAAGTTCTGAAAAACTACTCTCAACAGCAATTTTCATACAATAACAACAGCAACAAAATTTTAGAAACAGAACTTCTGAATGAAAGACAGAAGCAACTCCTTGAATTGATGTCTGAAGGACTTTCCAATAAAATGATTGCTGATAAATTATTTATATCCGAGAATACAGTCAAATATCATATCAAGAATATTTATCTTATTCTTAATCTGAAAGACCGGAAAGACCTTCTTACTAAAATAAAAAAATAACATCCAATCAAAGATTTAAAATTGTAGCTATTTTCTCTTGATCATTACTGTAGTGTCGGAACTAACCAGAGTTGAAATTATCATTGCAATTTTGTATCTATTGACCAAGCAAAAATAACCAACAATGTTTTGAACATAATAGGACTGAAATATTTTAACTAACTGAATAAAAAATGTACTACCACTAACAAAGGTTTTACAACAGTATGGCGAACTGCAAAGTTCGTTGCCGAAGCGTCGGGATTCTTCGATTGAACTTTATTGCAAAGTCGGAGACTTTTGGCTCGATCGCGATCCGATACGAACCTTTACGGCCTCACGAATAAAAAAATCGTCATAAACGAAGCAGGAACTGACGATCTGAAATTATCTGGTCATCAAAAAAAATTCTGGTAGATTGAATGCTGCTGACCAACAGTAAAGATCTGCCATTACAAAGTCGATCTTTAAGAGGCAGATCTTCACAATGATCTCTAAGAATTATTAACAGCAATACTAAACTATGGTGCAAGTTATAATTGTTGACCAGAATTCTTTTGGCTGTCGATTACTTTTTTATGATCTTATCGATATTTACATCTCCATTTTTATCCAGATAATTGATGATATACGTTCCTGATGCTAGATCTCTAATGTTGATCTTGCTTGTATTGTTGAAAGATCTTAACAATTTGCCGGAAGTATCATAAATATGAACCCAGGTAATTTCTTGGCTAAAGTTAACTGCATCTGCAGTCGGATTTGGATAGATGCTTAATTTATCTTTATCAAAATCACTATCACCCAGGGTCGCAAAGTTCAAGACAGAAAATGGTGAGAAACTATTGATGCCATTTGCCAAGATACTGTAAGGGTTATTACCGGAAACCGAGCCAGAGTTTTCTTCGATCCATACCCCGTTTTTATAATGTCCTACTTTTGCTGTATTTCTTTGAAAACCCGCTTGCTCCTGAGATTGATTCCAACCCAAATTCAATGCAACGTTACTTCCACCAGCAGTAGATTCGGAAATATCCCAGCTAACATTCAATGATCTGTCTGCATTAATAATACCTTCAGAAACGCTTAATGAAAAAGAATCTGCGATCCCATTATTTGAAATTATTGCCGGGTTGTAATAATTTGATGTTCCTACAGGAATCATAACAGCACCTCTTGAAGCGTCCAGATTTTCAATCACAACTTTACTATTTTCATTCGTGACGATATAATTAGAAGTATTAGAACCGCTTACTTTTGAAATGTTTCCGTTAAGAACCAGACTACTGTTACTTAAAGTAATTTTGGATTCCAAAGCAACATTTCCGGAAACATTTAAAATTCCATTGGTTAAATTAACCGGAGAAGACACCTGAAAATCTCTTGTGTAGGCAGTCCCGTCTATAACAACATTATAGGATGAAGGTATTATTGAATTATCGGTAATCATTGGTGTAGCACCAGCCTTCCAGTTAGTTGGACTACTCCATTTACTATCCTGTCCGCCATTTGTAAAAGTAAAATCAGGGTTAAATTTGAACAATTTTCTTCCGTTAACCTGATCTGCTATAAAATACATCTCGCCGTTGTGTGCAAAAAAGCCTTTTGGAGATGCATTATTTGGGAAAGTATAACCTGAAAATGTAAGAAATCCTGGATAGATATCCTTTAACAATTCTGTGTGCAGATCATCCATACGCCATAATTCACGACCATAGATCTGTGTATCATTTTTCAAAGCATTAGCAGAATAAAAAGTATTTTTAAATGCAAATGTATCCTGAGATGATACAAATAAATTCCCTGTGTTGACAATTCTCACACCACTATTACGATTAGCAAAATAAAAAGTATATTCATCACTCAGATTAACATTTAGAAGTTTTGCATATAATAATCCGGCATCAGTAGCGGCTAAAAAATAAGTGTTTGTTTGAGGAAGATCGGCAATCTTTTTCACATCGGAAAAATCAGTTGTATGAAATAAGGTTTTACCTGTTGCGGAGCCCAAATACAATTCTTTATTATCATAATTATAACCATCGATACCGTTTACCGGTAGGGAAAGAGGAATTTTGTTCGATGTAATCCCATCTGCTGTGTAACTGATTAAGTTCGCAATCTGATCATCAAATGTTGCATAATAATAAAATTTCCCGTTCAGCATACCTAGCGTTGCAAATAGTTGCGAATGGAACTGAGTTCCGGATGCGGTACCGTCTGTAATCCAAATTTCCCAAAAATTAGTAGACCCCAGCACGGTAAAGAGCATCTTATTTCCCACTTTATCTATAGGCGAATAGGCTGCAGTAGAAGTATTGGTCACGGTATTTTCCATTAATTTTACGGTGCCTTCAGGTGTTCCGTTGGTTATCCAGACGGCTCGTGTACCCGGTGTA
Source organism: Epilithonimonas sp. JDS (assembly GCF_021261315.1). GTDB lineage: Bacteria > Bacteroidota > Bacteroidia > Flavobacteriales > Weeksellaceae > Epilithonimonas. The sequence continues at coordinate 79,697 of NZ_JAJSAX010000010.1, read as the reverse complement.
GGAGACGAACTGAACATAAAATCGCCGTTAATAGAATTTTTTGCAGCAAGATTCGATTTCACAGAATACTCCGCACTCTTGATATTAAAAAAGTTGACCGGTGCTCCCTCAAAAGATTTAATTTTCACAGTTCCAGACTCTGTCCCATCTGTGCGCCAGAGTTCATTGATACCTTTTGCAGATGTGATGTAGGTATAAGTTGTAAAGTAGAGATATTTCTCGTTTGCCTTATAAGTCATTATCGATGTCAGTCCTGTATTGGTGGATGACGCTGAAATGTCCTTCACTGAAACTGGAGCTGAAGTGCTGGTATCTTTATAATATAAAAAAGTTTTTTTTGCAGTATTGTCCTGATAATAATAGAAGAATTTTCCATCATAGATTCTTTCCTTTGTTTCGCCCGCAAAATCGTTGGATGCAGGCCCAGTGTAACCGAAATTATACACTTCCGTCAATTGCGCCTGACTTAAAGTAATCAATCCCAGTAATAAAAACAGTATAATTTTTTTCATTTCTTTAATATTTTTTGCTAATAACTATTTATTAAGATTATTCTGGTATTTCTCCAACCCCTTTGCAGCGGCTGCAGACATCATAGAATGTTCTTCCTGTTGACGTCGTTGTTGTGGGATTCGTCAAATTAATTCTTCCCTGACCAAACTCACTCATCGTGTAAGTTCCTGCCGTTGTGTAAGAATAGCTGGATTTGCTTCCGGTAATTCCTTTGCCATTACAAACCGGGCATTTTACATGTTTCACATTAGCGGCTTTCTGCTGAGCTTCCAGTTGAGCTTCCAATGCAGGATTGTGAACTTCCGTGATCACGTTGTCCAGCATTCTGACGGTTGCGCCTGTGTCGTAATGGGTGTAGAGACCGGTTTTAGGAGTCCCATCCTGATTAAATGTGCCGACGAAATCCACTTCTTCAGGATGATAGGAAAATTTGCCATCAAGGATGACATTCTCTCTAAACTCACCCTCAAAAATATTTCCTCCTGCGAAATAAAATGTTCCGTTACCATGAATCATTCCGCCCTGAAAATTGCCTACGTATAGGTTACCGCTTGGGAAATGCATTTCGCCGCTTCCGTTTTTACAGTCTCCTTTTTCACAGCCTTCTACCGGCGCACCACCGACGTAATTGGGTGCACTTTTTCTTACCAGATTACCAAAGCTGTATTCTACATTTTCGGTCTTACCGTTTTTACGGGTTAATATGCCCTTTCCGTGTTCTGAACCATCTGCAAATTCTCCGGTATATTTTTCGCCACCGTAGTCTATCACCCCGCGTCCGTGAGGTTTCCCGTTTTTAAAACTTCCTTCATAAACTGCATATCCCAAATCAGATTTTCCTGTTCCGTCTTTGCAATTGCCACTCAAACACTGTGCAGTAATCAAGTCAACTGAAATACTTATCAGTAAAATAAAAAATATCAGCTTTTTCATCACTCAAAATTTATCACATTGTCTGAACAGCTTCCCAATCTGAGATCCCTGGCACTTTCAAGACTAATCTTCATTTTTCTTGCAATGTCGCTGTATAAATCACTGCATTTTGATCCCTGATTAAAAGAATATCCCACATAGCCGCTGTCTGAAATGTATTTGGACTTTAAATTCTGAACAACCGTTTCCTCTGAAACTGTATTTCCAAATTTCACCGAATATGCTTTGTATGAAGTGGCAGATGCTGATGTTCCAAACCAGAAAATAACCATACCCTCCGTATTATTCCAACGGCTGAGATTGGCGTATGAAAAAGTGACATTCCCGTTCTGAGCTTTCGCCAAAGCTTCCGGAGAAGGCGGTTTAGTCCCTGCCAGTTTGATTCCTGCAAATTTCGGAACACTTACATAAACGCTTACGAAAGTTCCTTCATCAGTTTCGGGAATATATTCAGCAGGCATATGCATATTTTCTTTTTTCGGAATGTAAATAACACAGTAAAAATTGCCGTCGATTTTCAGATTTCCCACCCAATAACTTTTATAATATGGCATCAGCGCTCTGTTTTCTTCGTGACTGCCTTTTCTAAGACCTGAAGGAACCACATCGTTTTTTAATAAATAGATTATTCTATCCAATTGCTCCGGACTGTACTTTATTTTTTTGAATTCTGGATCCTTAAAATTCCTGTCTTGAGGTTTCAGACGGGTTTTGTAACCGTCGTTGATATCCCATAAAGCAGCCCGCAGTTCCACGGGATGATCTCTTCGATTAGCTGCATCAGGAATGATCTTGGTCTGCCCAAAAAAAATGAGCTGAATAAACACGAATGGGATTACTAAATATTTTTTCATCATTACATTTTAAAATTTCACTTAAAAATTAAAAAAACAGCCGATTACTTCTTCTTCTTAGCAATCTCAAAATACATCGTGTTTGTATTCAGGTTGCTAATCAGCATCATTGCATCTTCACCATCTTTGGTAAATTTTGTAACGTCGTTTCCTACTTTGTTTTTGTATTCAGATGGCGTGTAACCTTTTGCCGGAAGCTCCTGTAAAACAGGGATGAGGTTATTTAGGAACGTCATCGTTTCGGGGTCGGTCATGTCCATTTCCAAAACATATTCGTAGGCTTCGGCGGTTTCATTGATTTTATTTTTAAAATATCCTAAACCAATTGTACTGTTGTAGGTCATAAAGCCGGAATCATTTTTTCCGCTAATGGTTCCTTTTAAGTTTTTAAAACCGGTAGCTCTCTCATCCAATAATCGATAAAAATCTCTTTTAAAGTCGATTGTTTTTTCTAAAATAACCAATCCGGCGTCTGCTACATTACCTTCATTTAAGCCTACACCTACCGTTGCTTTTGTCACGCCTGATGATGGCTGAAAATCATCGGTTTCCAGTATGGCGTAGTTCTCAGACACTTTTCCCTGAGTTCCCGCATAAGTATTGCTTCCATCTTTGATAATGAGCATCGCATTCTGACCTTTGCTCTCTTTCGCTTTTACCGCACCCAAAGCTGTGTACGCAAATCCTTGTTTGAAATTAACTTCAACGGCGACCGGTTCGGCTTTGTAGCTTTCATATACTTTCGTCCAGCCGTCTCCAAGTAAAGCTTTTTCTCTTTCAAAAATGGCTTGTTTTGCATCTGAAGTTGTGCTGGTTTTCGACTGTTTTGATGTTGCAGTGCTGGTTTTCTGAGCTTGTACAGCGGTGAGAGAGCATGCAACGATTGCTATGGTAAAAAATTTCTTGATCATGACCGTTTAGTTTTATTTTAATAAATATTTTCTGATTTTATTTCTTTTTAAAAATATAGAAGTAGGCCGTGTTTTTGGCAGGATAGCTTGCGATCATCATCACATTTTCACCATTTTTTTTGAACTCTGTCACATCTCCGCCGGCATTATTTTTATAATCTTTACTGGTAAAACCGAGTGCCGGAAGTTCTTTCATCACCAAATCAAGATTGTCTAAAAAAAGCAGTGTTTTCGGATTGTCGGAATCTAAGACGATGATGTATTCATCAGTGGCACTTGATTCCAGAATTTTGGCTTCCTGATAACCCAACGCATCGTTGCTGTAATAAATCTGTTCGTTATTTTCTGTGATATTGCCTTTCATGCCTTTGTACTCTTTAAATCCTGTATGTCTTGCTTCCAGAAGACTGTAGAAACTTCTTTTAAAATCAAAAGGTCTTTCAAAAACAAGCAGACAGGCACCGGAAACAGGCTCACCGGAAGCATCTATGAAATAAGTTCCTTTTAGAACTGATATATCCTCTTTTAAATCATAAACCCCGAGAGTTGCCAAATTATTTTCAATATTTTTTCTGATGTCACCCAACCGGTTATCACCATTGTAAGCTGCCAACATCGGAAATATACCTGATTTAGTGGAAGTCACCGCTCCTATTGCTGTGTAGGAATGTCCGGGCAAAAATCTTATTTCAGCTGCGCATGCTGCGGTTTGATAGTCTTCATAAATTTTCTTCCAGCCCTGTGCAATGAGTGATTTTTCTTCCTGTTCTACATACGGCGACATCTTAGATTTATTCTCCGGCGTGAAAACAGGACCATCTTCAGCGCTCTTTACAAAACTGTAATTCACGTCTGCACAATTTCCGTTTCTCAGATCTTTCACATCACGCAGACTCAAATTGAGGGATCTCGCGAGATAGCCGTAAGTCTGGTTGCAGTCGTAATTTTCAAGAAATTCGTAGGTAATGTATTTTGAAGATTTATAAGCTTTCTTTTTTAACTCCTGTGCCACCTGAAACTCCTCGTACGAATCATCAAATTTCACGGTAAAAGCTGCATACTCACTCGCTTTTCCGCCGTTTCCGTACCATAAAATGAAGGTTCCTTTTTTATTTTTCCAGCGGTCGAGCGAAACACTCGTCTGTATTTGCGAAAACACAATACTGCTGATCAGTAAAAACATCAGAAATGTAATTGATTTTCTTTTCATCATTTCTATTTTTTAGATGCGGCGTCGAGCGCATTGGCTCTGTTCTCATACCATTCTGCTTTTGCTGTATCGTTGCGGCCCCATTTGAAGCCAATTGCCATATACATATGTGCAAGAGCATTATTTTCATCTGCAGCAATCGCCTTAGTCGCCGAAGAAATTACCGTTTCATAGTCTTTTAAATTCATTGCGATATCTGCTTTGTTGGTAAAATATTCCGGTTTTGAAGGATCTTTTTCGCAGGCAATACTGATCAATGAAAGCGCCTTATTTAAATTGCCAATCTTCATAAATGAAATTGCGGCATTGTTGTAATCATCAGAATACATATGCGGTTCGGGCACATCGTAAGCCAATTGATATTGTTCGGAAGCTTCTTTGTACATCTGCAATCTCATATAGAAATTCCCAAAGTAGCAGCGCAGAAAACCAGTGTCCATATTTTTAACAAGGATGCCTCTGTTGAAAAGGTCTCTCGCCCCGTTAACATTGTTGAGTTTTGCATAAGCTGCAAAAGCTTCCTTGTACATTTCTGCCTGCGATGGATGTTTTTCCACTCCTTTTAAAAATACAGATAATGCAGCATCATAATCTCCCAAAGCATAGTGATAACCGCCGAGTTTAATGTAAAACTGAATAGGTTCAGGATTGATCAGTAAAGCGGCTTTCTGATCTTCAACGGCTTTTTCAACCAAACCTTTTCTGTAAAATACAATTCCCCGAAGTGTAAGAATATTAGTGTCGTCAGGCAACAACTTTATAGCCTTGGAAAGTGTTACCAGCGCAGCATTGACGTCGTTATCTCCATACATTTGCCATCCTCCGCGTTCTGCTAAAATATAGCCGTTTTCAGGATATTTCTTTTCAAGAATTGTCAGCAGACGATTGGCTTCCTCAATGTCTCCTGTTGTATAACTGATTTTAGTAAGTTTTATATAATCAGGATCTTTCTGTTGAGAATTAAAAGTTCCGATGGCTGCAATTGTAAATGCAACAATCAAAAAACACTTTAAAACTGATAATTGTTTAAACAGGACAAATTCGGCAAATATTATTCGGGATGATTTCATGATTGGTCGTTTTTAAAATGAAAATACTTCTGTGTTTTCTATTGGGAAAGTCTGAAAAATGCGCCACCTGCTTTTTCATATTCTTCATATTCCGCATGGGCTTTTTCGAAATCTGTTTTGGCTAAATCTTTTAATGGAGAATCTGCAGGCGCATTGTTGATGATGAATAGAAAATCGTTCATCGCATCTACGAATTTTATTTTTCTGGTACGCATTCTTCCTCGGTACAGATAGGCTTCAAGATCTTTGGGATTTTGGGAAATTGCCTTGTCAAGATCAGGAATGGCGAGGTCTGCAGAATTCATTTTAGCATGAAGTTTTCCTCGGAACTGCAAGGCTTGATAAAAATCCGGTTTTATTTTCAGTGAAGCATCGAGGTACTGCAAAGCCTGAATATTCTGTTCCTTTGATATCAATGATGTTGCGGCGAGGAAACTTGCATCTTGATTTTGAGGATTAATTATAAATGCTTTTTCAGCATCAATCAAAGCTTCATCAAATCTTTTGAGCCTGATTAATACATTGGCGCGCTGGGTCAGAGCAGCTTCATTTTTCGGATTGGTTTCGATGACTTTAGTCAATTCCTGCAGAGCGGGCTGATAATTATTTTGTCGGGATGCGGCAATAGCTTCCTGAGACAATATTTGCTGACCTGAGGCACAGATTCCGCTCAAAAATAGTCCTAAAAAAACTAATTTAAATATTTTTCCCATAATCTCTGATTTAAGATTCTGAGACTGGAAAATTAATCAGAACTAATCTTGTTTTCCGGTCTCATATCATCCTATTACAAAGATATTTGGAACAGCATTTTTGGGCAATGGGCTGTTCAGCCCATTTTTATTTCAGAATGAAATATGAAAAATTAAGCTGGATTTAATATTTACATTAAAAATAAGGTAAAAGATCTAAAAAAGATTCTGATCACGTGCTTTCATAAGCAACTCAGTGCGATTATGAGCCTGAAGTTTCTGATATATATTTTCAATATGTCTTTTCACGGTAAAAGGCGAAATAAAAAGCTGTTCTGAAATCACTTTATTAGTTAAACCTTTGCTAAGATATTCTAAAATTTCGCTTTCTCTTGACGAAAGCAGATTTTCTGCCGTTTTGCTTTGAGGCTGTACAGTGTCGTTGCCTTTCCTGAGTAATTTTAAAGTTTTTACGGCAATCGATGGAGACATTACCGCGCCGCCAGCCATTGTATCGATAATGGTTTCATAAATTTTTTCGGCTTTTGTATCCTTTAAAATATAACTGTCAGCACCGGCCTGAATCGCACTGAAAATGTGGTCGTCATCGTCATACACTGTGATCATCACAATCTTGGTTTCAGGAAATTTCTGTTTGATCAGGAATGTTGCATCAATACCGTTCATTACAGGCATTTCAATATCCATAAAAATCAAATCTGCATTGCTGTTCTGCACAATTTTTTCGATGCCTGACTTTCCATTTTCAGCGGTTGTAACTATTGAAACATCAGGATATAGCGAAATTTTTTCTTTTAAAGATTTCAAGGCAACTTTATTATCTTCTACAATGGCGATTTTTATCATTTCAAAAGTGTTACAATAGTATATTTTGTGCCGTTTCCAGGCGAAGTTTCCAACTCGAGTGTTCCAGAAAGTTCATCTGTTCTTTTGTTAATATTGGAAAGTCCGAATGAACTGTCTTTTTCCATTTCAAAATCAAAACCTTTTCCGTTGTCAGAAATAATCATTTTTAAATTATTCAGATTCTGATTAATTCGAATATCAATTAACCTGGCATCACTGTGTTTCAAAGAATTGTTGAGTATCTCCTGCAAAATTCTGAAAATATTGGCGGCGATTTTAGATTCGATTTTTACATTTTCTTGAATATCAAATTGGTAATTAAATTTAATATCCTCTTTCGCTTCAGAAGCATTATTGATAAAATTCAGAATTTTAAGATGAAGATCTTCCAGAAAAACTTCATCTGCATTCAGTATCCATAAGGTATTTCTCAATTCAGATATCGAAAGATCCACAAAAGATGATAGAGAAGAAATCTTTTCTTTCGATTTTACAGGATCTTTTTCTGAATTTTTCAGACTGTCCAAAGTAGAGCTCATCAACGTCAGCTGGGAACCAACGCTGTCGTGAAGATCCCGCGATATTTCAAGCCTCTGTTGTTGTGCTTTTGAAATATTCTGTTCCTGAAGCAAATCATTTTCTAGTGCTAACTGTTTTTGGTTCAGCCGGGATTTTATAGCGAGATTTCTAAATATAAGTAAACCCACAATGAAGAAACCTGCCAAAACAATCAGCCAGATATTTTTCTGCTTTGATGCCAAAACTTCTTTAGACACTTTGAGTTTCGTTAAGCTGAGCTCCTTTTCCTTTTTCTCAGTTTCATATCTAATGTTTAAAAAAGCGACTTTATCGATCATTTCATCATTAAATATTTTATCCTGATAAGTGGTGTACTGTTGTTGCAATTCTATTGCTCTACCCAAATTTCCTGATAATTTATAACTGTCTGCCAAGCTTTTACTGCTCTCCGCAATCCGGTCATTTGATTTTATATTTTTTGAAACAGCCAGTGCTTTTTCTCCAAAAATGATCGCCTTGCTTAGTTTACCAGTTAATTTGTAAGTTTCTGCCAAATTCATATAGGTAAAACTAAGACCCAAACTGTCCTTTATTTCCTCACGTATAGCCTTGCTTTTCTCATAGTACCAAAGTGCCTTACTATAATTTTTAATATTTTTATACTCAATGCCGGCGTTTAAATAACTTATTCCCAAACCGTAGTTATCTTCTATTTCCGTCTGTAAATCAATGGCTTTTTGGTGATAAAAAAATACAGAATCGTGTTTGTTAACAATCGAGTACGCATTTGCCAGATTGTTGTAGTTGCTGGCGAGGTTATACTCATTTTTATCTTTCATCCTGAAAGCCAATGCTTTTTTCTGCCATATCAGCGCTTCATGAGGTCGGTTAATATCCTGATAAACAAGCCCAATATTACTGCTTATATTTCCCTGAATTTTATCTGAACCAATAGATTCCGCATATCTTAGTGCATAGAAAAATGTTGACAGCGATTCTTTGTAATTTCCAGATTTCCATTCCAGCAAACCGATATTATTAGACACACTTGCTATTAATTTCGTTTTTTTTGCCGGTTTGGCTAGTTGCAGTGATTTTTTGTAAAATTCCAGTGCTTTTATGTAATGGGCATTAATATCTTCCACTACGCCAAGAAAATTGTAGGCATCAGCTTTTCCGGATTGGTCGTTGATTTTTTCAGAAATCTGCAGCATAGAAGTAGCATATTTCTGTAATTTCTGATTATCGACATCGATATATTCTCTGCAGATTTTCCGTAAAATATTAATTTTTGCTGTGTCCTGTAGGGTTTTTGATCTAAATTGATGTTCCGCTAATTCTCCTTTCGAAAGTGTTTTTGTAGTTGTCGACTTCATTTTACTACTTTGCGGAGTCTGCGCAGACAGCAGATTCAAAGGGAGAATGAAAAGAATGATCAACTTAATATAATGAATCACCCAATAATATTTTAAATTAAAGATACAATATCCTTTTTATAATCAAATTAATGAAGATTAACTTTGATAAAAGTTTTTTGTATTCGGTTATATCATCCTCGTTAAACTTGGCAGTTCAGTAGAACCTGAGAGGAAATTTTTCAAGGTAAATTTGGAATTCAAATTGCATTCTCTAACGAAAACATCATAAAATGAAAAAATCAGAAAACCTTTCGAAATTATCCAATGATGCATTGCTTATAACCCTTAAAAGGGCAAAAAACCAATTTATTGGGTTTATGGTATTTTTTGTACTGCTTGTAATTGTTTGCAATTATTTCACGTTCACCAAAGGATTTGGATACTACACATTGATTCCAATCCCCTTTCTCTTAATTATCATAGCTAATATTTTCAGTTATGGAAAGATCAAGCAGGAGGTTAAGATCAGAAGATTGTCTTAAAATTAGGAGTGTGCGTAGAACAATAGGGTTATTATTTTTATATGAGATTTTATCGTAGATGGAAACGATTTAGTGGTTTTTGTCATCAATTGTTAATACCATATTACTGTCGATGACTGATAATGTATAATAGGCAAGATCTTTTTTATATCTGACCGCATATCTTACATTGTGCTTGTTATTGTTTGTGTCCAAAAGTACTAGTAAACGATCCAACGCAAGTTCATTGTGTTTTATGTACTTGTCATCATACATTCCTTTGATAAATTTGAACGATCTGTCATTGCTGATTCGTCCGTGAATTCTTAGCCAGTCCGAATGTGCATCTTTTGCCTCAATCTGAAATATAAACATTTCGCCGATCTTGCCGTTATTGGAAGGATGTTCTTCAATACCAATCTGAAAACCATCCATTTCGTAGACCATTTGCTGAATGCCGGCGTTTGAGGAAATGACAGCAGGTGGATTGTTCATATAGTTGATGAATGAATCTATGTTTTTATTATAAAACCCAGAATAGGCCATAAGCTGGCTAAAGCTTTGGCCATAAGAAAATGAACTAAGCAGTAGCAGAAGTAGTGTATTTTTAGACATTACTTTATGTATTATAGTATGTTTTAAATCTAGTTTATACTTGGTAGTTTTAAAATACCATATCCTTAATCTATATTTAACATTATGCTTATTAATGTGCTTTAGGTAAGTGTCGTTTAATTTCGCTGGTCAGGCAGCTTAATGCGCACTCGGCAAAATAATTCTGAGCATCCAAAGGTTTTGTTAAGGGGTGCAGATCGATGCGATCCGACACTATAACTTCTCCCTTATAACTTAATGCATAAAAGGCAAAGAGATCGTTTCCGGATTCCGGTATCGGTGTTGAATATCCCGTAGTGGCAATAGACCATTCAGTTCCATACAGTTTTGCGACATTAAGAGCCATAACCTCCGTCAAATTTTTGGAAACACAATTCACAGCCTTTGCCTCATTATAGTCAATATTTAGCTGCTTGACTTTTTGATCGATAGTATAGACGGTCAATCCTCCTTCAAAAAATTGTTCCGCACTGGGCATTTTCGAAAAGGCAAGCTGCAGACATCCTGAGGTGACGCTTTCGGCAATAGAGATTTTCTCATTTCTATCTCTCAAATAATAGCTGATTTTTTGTAGAAGTATTTCTGAAAATTTCATGAATTATAATTTTGAATCGTTACTTTGACATTGACAAAATAGTTTTTAAATAATGCAGATTTTCTGACCTTGGTAACATTCTAGGAATGAAATAAAAAATTTGAACATACTATCTTAGTATAGGATCTTTCTATTCCTAATCTTGACAATGTTGTTCCTCTCCATTATTTTGACAGTCCTTATAGTGGTTTCAACACAAAGTCCAGTCAAATTGGCTAATTCCTGACGGGTAAAGGGAACCTGAAAAGCAAAAGGCTCCTGTATCTTTTGAATACTTTTCAAATAATCCAGTAATGCTGTTAATTTCGCCGTTGGATTATGTGTACAGATGATTTGTACCATCACGTGTTTAAAATGGAGAAAACTGGAAATGCGCTTATTGATTTCCAAACTTATTTTAGGATTATTCATTAAAAGATTCATAAAAGCAGATCTCCGCAGCACTAAAACAACACAAGAACTTAACGTAATAGCATTTACCGGATAAGTACCATCAAGGAAAAGTGAGGACTCTCCTATGCTCTGTCCATTTTCAAGGATGTTGTGAAGAACTTCCTTGCCCTCTGGATTGTAGTTGTTAAGCTTGATTTTACCATTGATGATCTGGTAATAGAATTTTGGAACATCGTTTTCCAAAAATATTGTTTCAGCGGAGTCACAATTTTTCGTAATTGCACCGACCGACTCTAAAATACATTGCTTGATAACCATAACATCCTAATTTTAAAATCCCAAATGACCTGGTACTATGATCAATAGAAACATATAATTAATTTGATATAATTATTTTTCATCTTCAAGTTTGTTTTTCGCATCATTCAAAATTTATGCCCAGGCAAGACAATAACATGTAAAATTACATATTACACAATAATGATTAGTTATAAATACGAATATGCTAATTTAAAATACCAAATAATTAAACTTGGCAAGGATATATTACATTTCGACTTGGAGGCATGTGCCGTCGTTTTCCATATAATTTGAGAGGCTTAAAAAGGCCAAAACAGCATTTTTTTGCAGGAAAAAATAAAAAGGTTTTCTTACAAGATGAAAATGTGATCTACGGAAATTTATCAGAATGTAAATCTTCGATCTGCAATTAACATTTAGGAAAAAAACGTTTAATAACTTGTCAAACTGAGCTATCTGGCAGAATCCCTTCTTGAAGGAGATGAATTTGAGGTACTGTCAGACATCGTTCCAGAAGTTGCTGCTGATGCGGAAGCTGTAGCACTGTCAGTCTGAGGTGCGGGATTTGGAATGGCTGCTGTACTATCCGATGCTAAAGAATCACTGCTCGTGGAACTGGTCTGTGAGGAATCATTTTTTGAGCAGCTCATAATAGTTAAGACACTAAATGCTAAAAGAAACTTTTTCATAATAATTTGTTTTGTGATATTCAAATCTAGTAACTTGATTTGTAATTTATTATGATCACAGTCATAATACCAACTTTTTAATGCAGTAAGCTTATTTATCATTAGTACAATTTTTGTTGATTATTGATAATTCGTTTTCTTTCAAAGCAGATAAATGAATCTTTAGTAAAGAATAAAAAGACCGCCCACACACGGTATTATGAATGAAAAGACCGACTACAGTTCAGAAAACAACTTAAATTAATATAAACCAAATTCACTGCGATGAAAATAGCCACATATAATGTAAATGGCATCAATGGCCGCCTGCCTGTCCTTCTTAAATGGCTGAAAAATGCAAAACCTGATATCGTATGCCTTCAGGAATTGAAGGCACCGCAGGAAAAGTTTCCCATTGCGGAAATCAATGAAGCAGGCTATCAGGCCATTTGGCAAGGACAGAAGCAATGGAACGGCGTGGCGATTTTGTCGAGAGGGTTCGAAATGACAGAGGTTCAACGTTCTCTCCCTGGTAATGAAGATGATATCCAAAGCCGCTATCTCGAAGTCATCATTGACCAGATTGTCATCTGCTGTCTCTACTTACCGAATGGAAATCCTTTCCCGGGGCCTAAGTTTGAATACAAAATGGATTGGATCAAGCGTTTTAAAAAAAGAACAAAGCAATTTATCGATATGGATCTGCCTGCCATATTAATAGGTGATTTTAATATTATTCCGACTGAAAAGGATGTTTACAAACCTGAAAGATGGAAAGATGACGCACTTTATCAGCCAGAGGTCAAGAATGCTTACAGCCAACTGTTGAAAAATGGATGGACAGATTCTATTCGCACATTATTTCCGGACGAAACAATCTATACTTTTTGGGACTACCTGTACAAAGCGTACGACAGAAATGCGGGAATCAGACTTGATCATATTCTTCTCAGCCCCTATCTGAAGTCCAGCCTGATACATGGAGGTGTCGATAAGGAAGTCCGCGGCTGGGAAAAAAGGAGTGATCATGCTCCTGTCTGGATCGAACTTGACCGGACATAAAATTTTCAAGTCATTCTTACTTAATGAAGCATTTTTTTATTGGTAAACGGCCGAATCTTTTTTGAGGCACAACCACAATTGCATTGTAAATCTCTTTACATTAAGGGAATACATAAAGTGGAATATTCATTCAAACAATACACATTATCTCAAATAATCTTCGCTCATAGACTAATTCGCTGGTATGTAATAGATTGGCATTAGTTATGAAGTTAATTTCTAAATATTAGTTCGTTAAACTTTAAATTTTGATATTATGGGAATTAAACCGGGACCAAAAAAAATGGCGGAATCCACAGAAAAACTGGACAAACGTCAGCATGACAATAAGGAAACGCCAAAGAACAAGCCTTCTCTTAAAAAACACGATCATAAAAAAGGTGACTAATGGTCTGATCGTTAGAAACAAATCCCAACATATCGGGATTTTCAACTGTATGAGCCCGGACACTATTTAACTGATATGTCACGAGCTGATCAGTATTTAATTGCGTTGAAATTTAGATAAGCACAAATACCACACCTACAAAATGCTTGCAATAACACTGATTTTGTATGGTATTTGATAGGTGTATTACCTAACCAAATACATTACTGATATGCAATTCATAGATTTTAAAAAGGAACACTTTTCCAAAAGTGAAGAAACCGAAGACTACTTTATTGAAATACCTAAAGAAGAAATAGGATTCGGTGATATAGAAGTACAGCAGAAGAAGGACGACGGTCTCTATTCAAAAGCTGAATTCAATGTTGAAGAAGATATTAATAAGGTAACTATCAAAATGAAGCAGCCCATTGATATCAGGGTGAATTTTTAATTAGTGAGATTAAATTTTCTACATAATAAAATGCATTACAATATCAAAACTATCTAACCATTTGCTTAGATAGTTTTGTTTTGTAAAATTTAAGAAACTTAGGAATAACCCAATGCTTATTGTAGACCGTGATATATCGTTATGACAAAAACATAGTCAGATCAATCTTTAATTTCCATTTCTGGTTTTCAATGAGATCTTGTAGGCTTCATCACGCAATTTTTGAATTCGCCCAACAGGTTTAAGACCGGATATACTTTCAAATGGATTAAATGACATCTCCTCCACTGCTCTATCCTCCTTATCAATAAGGTTGTTTATCTTAATTCTGCCAATAGAAATAAAATCAGAATCTTTCCACATCTTATTTAACCGGTTGACAGGCTGGTCTTTTAAATTGTAACAATACTGTACCATCAGTTCCAGTTCATAATGATGATTGGAAAAATAATCTTCTATAGCCTGATCGATTCTTTTCTCAGCTGATTTAACATCCACCGCTACAGGAACCAGTTTATATTTTACAATGTGATCACCCAATCTATAAGCACCAATACTATGATAATCATGAGAAAGAATGAAATGGTTCCACTTTGCGAGAAATCTTTTGACCTGTATCATAAATGAGGGATGAAAGAACCCCGGACTTACTGCTATTGTATTTTTTGCAATTTTGAGAGTTTGCCAAAATTTCTGCAGAAAGCCACCTGAAAAAAAACATTAAGGGCTGTAAATATTTTTAGAAACCGAGAGATACTGATTATTGGAAACAATGGGAAATTGACCATAGGCAAATTGAGGATCGTCTCTTGATTATTGAAGATCTTAAGTGAAAATCCGTAAGTAGGGATTGTTCTTTTTTGCGACACCAGCTTCATATGGGGATTGGAAATTCTAATGATGCAGGCTGTATGTCCTGCTGGAAAAACAATATGTTCCTCAAAATTGTCATAGACTGAAAAGGTCCCACATAAATTAAAATAAGTTGTTGCATGTGCATCTCTGGTTCGATAATTCGTATGATTGATTATTGCCGATCGTCCGACAAATATCTTAATAGAATTACACGCGCGCTTGAGAAGAATTACTTCTTCAGCGCTTAAAGTATCCATACTCGGGTCGTATATCAGTTTTTTTTTCATATCCACTACCAAAACCAAAAGCAAGCCACCCGTGATGAATCATTGTTCAACTAAAGTGAAAGTTTGATACAGTCAGTTTTAAATATATTTTGCTATCATATATCCAATGATCAGGGGAAAGAGAAACGCAATAATAGCCATGACATAGTTACTTTTTTATTTTTGGCGGATATTTAATCAATACATAGTCATCCTAAAAATATCACCGTGCGCTATACCACATGAATGTGATTATCTTCATTTAATATAGAATTCAAACAGAAAGTAATGTCAACAAATTTTACTGTCCAAGGGTCTAAATAAATGACTAGGCACCTCATTTGTTTATCTATTTTAATGAGTAATGACAAACCAAGTTATCTGAATTTTAAATCTGAAAATTATTTCTGGAAGCCCGGTATTGATTACCGCAAATATCCGGAAAATTACAGGGTTGGCAAAGGAGAACAGGGGGTCTTGATTTGTGAACCTTATAAATCGGAAATCGGTCAATACTGGCGATTTAAAAATTCAGAGATCGCTGCAGAAAGTTCAGAGAAAATTTTTGACCTATTTATCAGATACCTCAAACAAAACGATTTTGTAGGAGCTGATATGGCTAGAAAATATCTTCAAATGGGTTTTACAAGAGCAAGACGTTATTTCAATTATAAAGGCGGAAAAAAGTATGATGCCAACAATGATTACAAACTTAACGAACGCGGTACAGGTGACCCTGCAAAAGCAAAAGCGGCTGAGATATTTTATAAAAAATGGAAAGAGGCCGAAGAAAATCCTGTTTATTCAAATATGAAGATCCAATGGAAAAAAGATCTTGGATGACTTAAAACTTAGTAACACCTATTGTATAAACTATCTGGAACAGTTTTGATAAAACTAAGATTTAGAATCCTTCTGAGGTATCTTGTGACTGCCCTTGCCACGGATCCAGATTTGATATCAATGGAAAACTGCCGAACGTTTCGGCATTGAATGGTCTTACACCAATAACTCGCACATAGAGAATAACGTGATGCACTTTAATAAGAGCTTAGAATACAAATTAAAAAGAAATGTAATACTCAAATAGATTGATTAAAATAAAGGGAGAGGCCTGATATCAGGCCTCTCCCTTTATTAATTGGGAAAATATGTGTCATTTCCAAGCACCAATGTGATTTAATCAGCTTATTTGACAGTTGATTTTGTTTTTTCGGACTCCATTAAATGGTGTTCCAAAGTCGGAACCGTCTTTGTGGCAAATGATTTAAGGGATGCTTCACTACCTTCCGTAGATTCTTTCTTAAACGCGGCTAAAACTTTTTTGTGATCGTTAACCATTACATCTGCGAACATACGGTCAAACTCAGCGCCTTTTTTAGCTTTCAGCTCATCATAGGTCTTCTGCTGCTCCGCAGTGACTGAGCTTGGTAATGAATATCCGGCTGCCGAAGCCCAGCTTTTGAGTTCCTCATTAGCTTTACCGTGGTCCCTTACCATCATAGCGCCTAAAGCTTTTACCGACGCATTGGTTCCATTTGATGAAGCAAGCTCTCCAAGCATCACTTCTGCCATCCCACCTTGTGCAGCGGCGTCAGCAAATTTCTTATCCTGATCTGTTAAGTCAGAGTTGCTCTGGTTTGTAGTTGGAGCTACCGATGTGGAGTCGGTCATCGTAACGGAAGTATCAGCCGTTACCGCTGAACTGTCAACTGAGCCACTTGCACTTGTTGTTTCTTTCTTTTCGCAAGCTATGATCGCTATCAATGCCATAGAGCTTAAAATCAATTTTTTCATAATAATAATATTTTTTTTAATTGGTTAGTGATTGATATTGTTCTCTTTACAAAAACTAAGCCTAGAAATACATATGAATTAGCACACCATCTAAAAATGTATTCTTTCCTGTATATTTATATGGGGGTATGATAAATAAAAATCCAGCAAATCTGATATTGTTTTGTAATTATTTCGGTAACGGCATCAACCTCGCATGCTGTATCGCAAATTTTTTAGAAGGAACATTTGTGCTGTCTGTGAGTTCTGAAAACTTGGCATTCATTATCCAAACCTTATCTTTTGCTTTTGTAGCGGTTGAGGGATAAGTAAAACGGTCTGCTCCTAACGTTGATGCAGATAATTTTGCTGATGACCAGTTGTCCATCGAAGTCAGTTCATATATTTTATCGCTTCCTCCATTTTGTACCACCACAAGTTTATTATTACTGGTAAGCAGCAGTCCGTCACCATTCATAAAAAATTGGTCGGTCATCACTTTTGTGACATTTTTCGGTGTATTGAGGTCTATTTTATATATAGTTCCGGTTGCACCACTGATTGTAAGCAGATATCCGGATGGATGATAAACGATCCCATTGAGACCAACACCTTCTGTTTTAAACATAGAACTATCTGTGAAAACTGATGCCTTTCCACCTGGAGTTACTTTATAAATGACATTAGCAAAACTGTCTGTTATGTATGCGTTCTGTTGACCGTCAAAAGTGAGGTCGTTTGGGAAATGATTCCCGGGAACTAGGTGTGCCAGATTTATATCATCTGTTTTTTTCCCTGTAGCCATATCGATACCGACAAGGCGGGCCATTTTTTTCTTAGTTTCAGGCGTGCTGAATTTGCTGTAATTCGCATCACCTACGCAGGCAAAAACACGTTTCCCATCAGGATGTATCTTAACACCATAACTAGATTTGAAGGTAGGATCAGTAATTACTGTGCTGTAAATGCCAGCTGTGGTTACCTTACCAATATTACCAAGCCTAGCTGAAGAAACAAAGTAAACATCTGAAATACTGTCGTAAGCAATTCCTTCAGGGTAAGTTTCGGGTGCATTAAATTCTATTCTTGCAGTTGGCTGATCCGGAATTGCGGCCGTACAGCCTGTAAAAAGGACACAGATTAATATTTTTTTCATAATTATTATTTTTGTTTAATACTATAAAGAACACCGTTTGCATCATCCGAAATAAACACTGTTCCAGTCGGAGTTATAGCAAGACCAGCAGGTCTCCCAAATCTTGTTTTGCCCTGAAGAAAACCAGTCAAAAAATCTTCTGCTGCCACCGGCTGACCATTTGAAAATTTGATCTTTTGCACTTTGAAACCTACAGATTTACTTCGGTTCCAGGATCCGTGCCAGTTGACAAGCGCATCACCACTGAATGGCGAACCAGCGGGAAAAAACTGAAATCCGATGGGTGCCATATGCGCCTGAAACTCCATAACTGAAGGTTCTGTAGTTTCTACCCATTTTTCTTTGCTGTTCCCGGCAGGATCTTCACGGGATATATCGACTTCTTTCTTTGCGTAAGCAAACGGAAAGCCGTAATTTTTTCCTTCTTTGATATTGTTTAGTTCTTCAGGCGGCCAGTCATCACCTTTTGCATCACCACCATTGTCAACGCCCCACAATTCGCCGTTGACAGGACTCCAGCCAAATCCAATTGTGTTTCTAAGTCCTGATGCAAAAATAGTACGTTTCCAAGTTATGGGATCGACTTGCACCAAAGTTGCTGCCTCTCTATCAGATTCCTTACAATCATTACATAGCGATCCGATTGAAATGTAAAGTTTACCATCGGGTCCAAAATCCATAGTTCTGTTAGGATGTTGTCCTGCACTCGGCATATCTTTGAAGAGCATTTCTTTATCACCTAATGTCCCATCCTGATTCACTTTGTATCTTCGCAATTCATTATTGTTGCACAAATAAAGCCTCCCGTCTTTCATTGTGATGCCGTGAACCCCTTTGAAGTCGGAAGCAACGGTTTTAACTTCTTCAAATTTACCGTCACCATTTGGGTCTTTCAGAAGAAGGACATCTCCGGTGTCACGTCTGGTGATGTAGAGATTTCCGTTAGGTGTGTAATATAACATCCTGGGTTTTCCAAGACCTGATGCCGCAATTGAAACTTTCCATCCGTCAGGTACTTTTAAAAGATTGACCATCTCTGGAAGGAAATCCAGATGTTGGGCATAATTTGTAGAATGCGTAATTGTGGTTACGTCTTTTGGAGGAACTCCCCGCTGAGCTGATATATTAGAAAATATAAAAGCGCTGACAACCGGAATGATTTTAATAATAGTTCTATTTCTCATACGTTATGATTTATTTATGGTCACTTTTACAAATATCAGACCTCAATTAATAAATTCATAATATTTAACGTAATTAGTATTAATAATACAAGAAAAAACTCTTATTTCTAAATTTATGATCGAAATATAGTTATTTTGATAACATTATGATTTAGATCATAAATTTGATAAGATAATATAACGTATTTATAAAACTCTATAATGGAGCTATTTATAATAGCTCTCTGCTTCAAATCAGGCTAGAATGATAGCATATATGATTAAAATAATATAAATCCCAGTTAAGAGATGAATTTTCATTGAAACCTTGATTTGTGCGGCAGAGCAATATTTTGACATGACCCATTTTTTCTGACAGTTTAGAAAAAAATACTTGTCAAGAAAGATGCTATTTCTCTCTATTTGGAATCATCGAATAGGTTTGTCATTTTCCGACGGCTACCATCATAACGACAATGAAGATGCCTTAGATCACGAATCCAGGATATTGGATACGTCAGGACAAAACAAAGGCGATATAAATATATGAGATGGGATTGAATAGGATTAAATATATTAAAGGCAGCACATCCAAATCTATCTTAAAACAGAAACGTCTCAAAAAATATTAAGAGGGCGGAATTGATGTACAGTGATAAAAATATTATTCCAAGAATAAAAAGAATTAGTGTGTTGGTATTCTTCGTATAGATACCGTGAACTCAACAGTTATCTTCTAACAAATCGGCAGACTAAATATTAGCCTACCATATTTGTTAAAAGCACTATAAAGGTACTTCTGAATTTCTAAATAATTTCAATTGTAATGATAATTAGAACAGTTTTTTCATCGCCTGCATTTGTAAAATCATATAGATTTCTAATTATTTAACAATCAATAACTAATCGAAAATCATTGCAGCAAATTTCGGTTTTTTTTTAAATTTCTATGTTGTAAATCTTTAATTAATACTTGCAATTATCACACTTTTTTTGAAAAAAAATCACAACTAATGTGTGATTAGTGTAAGTTAAATTAATTCTTTTGTAACAGGTAAGCTGTGCAACATGCGTAAATTACAACTTAAAAATTTTATAGGTATTAATTAGTTACAGCGATTCTAGAACAAAAAACACTTTTGGATTAGCCATAGTACGATCAGAATTTATTAAGATCAAATGTGTAATTATCCAATGCCTTTTTGCAGAGAGAGATATGAAATTATATATTAAACATATGGTAAGTATGCGCTGTAAGCTTATTGTAGAGAACGCACTCGATACTTTGAAAATACAATATTTACGTGTAGACCTGGTGCTTGTGGAAACATTATCCAGAACAGGTGAAAATAAAAGAAGGGAATTAGCGGAAATCCTCAAGAAGTCAGGATTGCAGCTCTTGGACGACAAAAAAAGCATTCTAATTGAAAAAATAAAGATTGTTGTTATCCAGATGATACATTACTCAGATGAGCAGCCATCAAAAAATCATTCAGAATATATCAGCGAAAAATTAGGGTATAATTATACTTATCTTGCTAATACATTTTCAGAAGTTAAGGGAATCACAATTCAGCGTTTTATTATTATCCATAAGATCGAGAGAGCCAAGGAACTGATACTTTACAATGAGATGAATTTAACTGAAATATCATACAAATTGAATTACAGCAGTGTAGCACACTTTTCCAATCAATTTAAAAAAATAACAGGATTTAGCCCTTCTTTTTATAAACAATTTGGTGAGAGAAGGAAACAAAATCTGGAAGATATATAAAACGTTATCGCTTTATATCTGACCCCTTAAATGAAAATACTTTTTCTCTGAAACTGTTTTCAACATAGAATTTAATCATCAGGAAAAATATTACATCAGATATATTTGGAACCGTAATATCTATCAAATGGTCAAACTTCAAAAAAACTGTATACCGTATAATTAAAAAATTGGAATGGAGAAATCACGACAAAAATAGTGAAGGATTAAAGCACATATGTAACATGCAATTTATGAGATCATTCAAAAAAAGAATTACTCATGCTTAACATCTGCCGAAGTTTCATCTAACAACCCAAAATGCATCAATGCTTTTTCTATTCCGCGATTATCGACATCTTCCGTGATATAGTCGGCAATTTCCTTGACATTATCTCCGGCATTCCCCATGGCAACGCCTACCTTTACGGACTTCAGCATAGAAATATCATTTCCGCCATCACCAAAAGCCATTGTTTCAGAGATATCGATATTATAATATTTACAAAAATATTCAACACCTCCCTGTTTGCTTACGCCTTCGGGATTGACATCCGCAAATAACGGTGTCCATCTTGAAGACAGTGAATTTGGCATGACCTCCTGCATAAAGGAATCATCATGTTCAGGATCAATAAAGACGTTGACCTGCAGAACATTTTCAATATCAGCATCTTCTTTATCAAATAAAGGCGGCACAGGAATATCAACGTGACGATACAGTTCAAGGACCTTTGGACTTTCGTGACTGATTCTTACTTTATCATCGTACATCAAGGAAAAGCTCACCTCAGATCTTTCCGAGTAATCTATCAGATTTCTGATATCATCAGGGCTGATTACTTTTCTGAACATCACTTGACCGTCAATTGTCGTACAATGCCCACCATTGAACGTAAGAAAACCATCAAACTCAATATGTCTAATATGATTAAGATCGTTGACTGACCGACCGGTTGCAACGATAACCTTGATTCCATTCTCCCGAAGCTTCTTTAGAGCTTTCCTAGTCGATTCCGGAATTGATTTTGTTTTAAAACTGAATAGTGTTCCATCTACGTCAAAGAAGACGGCTTTTATTTTGGGATTTTTCAAAAAGGTCATTTTAATTATTTTCTGCATCATTGATATAAAAATACAAACAATATTCTGCCAGATCTCACTTGCATATAGATTTAACTTTATTTTAATAATTGGTGCCTCAGAATATTTTTTCACTAATTATAAAATTACACCTCGCTCCGAAAAGAGTAATTGATACAACCGCCGATCATAGGATTCTGCCTGTCACTTTTAAGGCAAGTTTATGTCTAAGATCCTACTATTCTCTTTACTGATAAAATAGAAAGGCTCTTATTTCTCCTGACCATATCAAGGTAACTTTTTTACTCATACCTGTTAGATCTTTATCCAAACAAGACAAAAATCATACTTATTATTTTAAATAAGTCTAAATAAAAATTGGATTAGCTTAATCTAATCTATACTTTTGCACCCTTATTTTAAATAACTGGTGTGTTTAAATACTTCTGTCTTTGTCTATTGAGTTTTGTGTGCATCAATGTAAAAGCACAATCCGAAAGTTTTCCTATTACAATTCAAGTTCTCAATGATTTGAAAGAACCATTGGTGAATGCAACAGTAAAACAGAACCAAGAACAAGCCGTACTTACCAATAAGGATGGGATTGCCGTTCTAAATCTTTCAATAGGAAGACACATCATACTCATATCGCGCGATGGTTACGATGAAAAAGAATTTCATCTGAACGTTGAAAGTCAGCAAACGCACACGATAGAGTTAAAAAAAGTGACAAAAATTGCAGAAGTTATTATTACTGCCAAGGAAGGTAAAGGCTTGACCAGCAAATCTGTCATCAACAGACAGGCAATGCAACATTTGCAACCTTCGAGTTTTGCAGATCTAATGGAATTACTTCCCGGTGGATTGTCCAAGGATCCCAACTTGAGTGTAACCAATGAGGTGACTTTACGAGAAAACAGAGGACCAATCACAGCCACCAGCAATACAGCATACAACACTACATCGCTTGGTGTCCAGTTTATGATAGATGACAATGTCTGGAATACCAATGCCAACTTGCAAACATCTGTTGACAATGCGCAAATGGGATATGCTGTCCGCAACAGAGCAACGTCATCCACTGGTGTCGATATGCGGACGATATCCACCAATGATATTGAAAAAGTAGAGGTTATAAGGGGAATCCCTTCTGCTGCTTACGGAGATTTGACTTCAGGGGTCATCAAAATCGAGAGAAAAATTGGGTATTCGCCTTTGGAAGCAAGATTTAAGGCAGATGGTTTCAGCAAACAATATTATGTCGGGAAAGGTTTTCTTATTAATAAAAACTGGAGTATCAATGCCAATATAGACTATTTGGATTTCAAGCAAAATCCAACTGATGAATTTGAAAACTATCAGCGGATTACGGCATCATTACGCTCCAAATTAAAAACAAATCTTTGGCAAAGACCGCTAGAATGGCGTTCGAATATCGATTTCTCCAACAACATCGATAAAAAGAAGTATGACCCTGATACAGGTTATGCCTTGACAGATTCTTATACAAACTCCAACCAGCGTGTCAGCTTTACCAATAACTTCATCTACAAACTTAATGCTAACGCGATTTTCGACAAACTGGTTTTGAATACGGCGATCCGACAAGGGTTCGAGCGCATAGAACAAGTTAAATTGGTACAGCTATCCGGACCGAGATCTCTTTCTTTGACGAGTACGGCCGGAGAAAATATTGGGATTTACCCTAGTACCCGTTACATCGCAGAATCATCTACGGACGGAAAACCTTTGGATCTTTCCATTTTTTCCCAGGCTACAGGCTCCCATAAAATTGGTCAACTTAATAATGACTATGAAATAGGGATTGATTGGAAGTATTCCAAGAACTTCGGGAAAGGGCAACAATGGGATTTGTCCACTCCTCCGTCAGCAGTTATTGGAGCAAGACCGAGGGCATTTGATGACATTCCTGCGTGGCAGAATCTGGCTGTCTTTGCAGGTAACCAAATGTCTTACAAGCTCAATCAGCACAAGTTTTCTTTGTATACAGGTCTTCGGGTTTCCAAACTTCTGGGAATCGATAATTCCTATGCTATCAGCAATAAGATATTCGCAGAGCCCAGAGCTAACTTCCAATACAACCTACCACATATTTTCATTAATGACAATCCCTTGAAAATAGATGTAACACTAGGCTACGGAATCCTGTACAAGCAACCGACTTTGTTAATGTTATATCCCAATCAGAAATTTTCGGATTATGCTCAGGTGAATTATTACCATAATGACGAAAACTATCGATACGTCAACTTTATGACTTATGTCCAGAACCGTGAAAATAAAAACTTAACTGCTGCAAAGAACATCAAGAAAGAGATGCGTTTGGATCTAAGTTACAAAGGTCACGACTTCTTCATCACCTATTACAAAGAAGACCTTAAAAACGGATTCCGAAGCACAGCACAAAACCCAGTTCATTCTTATAAGAAATACAACACAGCTTATATCGACCTGTCACAATGGGGAGAAAACGGACCTGATTTGAGTAATGTCCCATATGAAACCATCCGAGAATTTGGTGATTACAGTATCACAGAAAACGGAAGTGCCACGCTTAAAGATGGGATCGAATTTGGCTACGCTTCCCCGAGGATCAAAGGCATCAATACCAAATTTAATTTATCTGGAGCCTGGTTCAAAACACAATACAGAAATACGGTTCCTGTTTTGGAGCGCCCTGATATTTCATTAGCAGGAAGCTCTTACCCATATTACGGAATTTACAAAAATGCTACTGGATATGTGAATGAAAACCTCAACTATAATTTAATAGTTGATACTTACCTTCCAAATTTAGGATTAATAGTTTCCACTTCAATACAAGGTTCTCTGTACAATTATCAGAAATATGATCAAAGAATACCAGAACCAATTTCTTATATTGATCTGGACGGAATGACACATCCTTTTACAGACGCAGACAGGACTGACACTTATAAACAATGGCTTGTGAGAAATGTTTCTACCACTGATAATCTTGCGAGGAGATATACCTATACAATCCGGGCGAATTTCAAAGTAACAAAGATTATTTACAAAGGTCTTAAAACGTCAATGTTTGTAAACAGACTATTCAGTTACGAACATCCATACTATTTCCTGGGAACAAAAATCATCAGAAAGGATGGGAACGAACCGTACTTCGGAATGGAACTTAATTATAACTTTTAAAATTTAATATATTATGAAAAAAAGATTTTTAGCAATCGGTTTTATGGCCGTCCTAGCTTCTACTACATTAATAGTTTCTTGCTCTGGCGACGATGATGACTTTGGGACAGAAGTTTCTAACAAAAGTGTTCTTACTGTAACTTTGGCAGGCGACAATATTGCCACTTTCAAAACAATTGAACTTGAAATCCTTGAAACCAATTCCGGAGCCATCACAAAAAAAACATTGGAAAATGCAAGTGCCTATTCGTTTGAACTACCTTATGGGTCTTATAAAATCGTAGCTAATGGAACTGTTGTAACCAAAGACAACGAGGAAGTACAAGTAGGTGCAACTGCTCAAAAAGATGTTAATACGGGTGTGGTGAATTTATCTTTGCCTTTGATCATCAAACAATTCAACAAAGACTTTATTATAGAAGAAGTGTTCTTTGCAGGCGTCAAAACCAACGACGGTAAAAATTACAACAATTCCCGTTACTTCAAAATTACCAACAATACAAATGACGTGCTTTATGCAGACCGCTTGATGATTGCAACTTCAGAATTTTTCACAACTGTAGCTAGGACGGTAACACCGAACATTGTTGATCAGGCTTTCCCTATCAGTGCGGTAATGATTGTCCCGGGAACAGGCAAAGAGCATCCGGTGCAGCCAGGAAGTTTCATCGTTGTCGCAGATAATGCGATCGACCATACTGCTTCTAATGGATTCAATTTGACAAATGCCGATTTTGAGTTTCCTTCAACAAACCCAAGCCTTGGCCAAGTCGACAACCCAAGTGTTCCCAATATGAACATCGCTTACACCCAAATGACTTTCAATATGATTTTCCTCTACACAACCAGTCAGCAAGGATACGCGTTGGCAAGACTTCCGGAAGGACAGACTTCTGAGACATTCTTGGCACAAAACAAATACGATTATTCTTACACCAATTCAGCAGGAGGCGTTACGAATAGAAGTGTTTATAAAATCCCAAATACTTGGATTGTAGATGCACTTAACACAACCCGTGAGAATGACTTCCTTCAAATAGTT
The DNA here is from genome assembly GCF_021261315.1 of Epilithonimonas sp. JDS. Lineage (GTDB taxonomy): Bacteria > Bacteroidota > Bacteroidia > Flavobacteriales > Weeksellaceae > Epilithonimonas. The sequence continues at coordinate 53,506 of NZ_JAJSAX010000010.1, read as the reverse complement.
ACCACACCTTCTATTGATGCAGGATGGACAACTGCATCTCCTGGATACAATGGAAAAACAGTAAGAAGAAAAATACTTGGAACGATGTCAAACGGTAAAAACCTTTACAAAGACACCAACAATTCTACTTTGGATTTTGTTCGCAATTCTGAACCAAGTCTAAAAAATGGTATCGTAAAATAACATTGGAAATAATCTTTTCTAATAATGAATAGATCAAAATTTTTCTTCATTTTTTTTCTTTCTTTAGGTTACACCTTAACTTTTGGACAAGACAGCCTACGGCTATTTCCAAAGATCAGCAATCAATATAATGAGGAAAGAATACAAATGAAAAACTATTACTATAATCCGGCAAATATGTCGGATTATAGTGATTTTTCGATCTCGGAATTTAATGTAAATTATCAGTCAGATAAACTAAAAACCTACCTTAGGCAAATGGGTTCTGGTGACAACGGGATGAGTGTAAAGACCAATTCATACAAGAAATTGAAATCCAATAACGTCGTATGGGGCAATGCCAGATATAGCAATATGACGAGAAAAGACCTTCGGTACAATGAGAATCTGGATTTTGAAAGAATTGCGCCTTACGTCACATTAGATTCTGTCGGCGGCGATATAAATTTAGAAAACTACCACTTCGCGGGAGGTTTTGCAAAAAAGATGAAACGTTATTCTTTTGGCCTTTCCGGAAGTTATGATGCTCAAATGGCGTACAGATCAAGGGATCCACGCCTCAGAAACACGACATCCGACCTGCTACTTTCTGCCGGGATCAATTATAAAGTGTACAGAAATTATCAAGTAGGAATATTTGGTGAATTTAATAAGTATACACAGAATAGTGCGTTGAGCTTTGTGAATGCCGTCAGCTATCCAATTGTTTATCAATCCATTGGATTTGGTTATACTAATTATTTTTTCAACAACAGTTTCAAAACCCAGTTTGAGGAATTTGGTTACAAGATTGGTGGACAGATTTCCAGCAAAAATGGGAAAGACTTTTACATCATCGGAACGCTTTCGAGCTCAAATAATGTAAAAAGTGTATACCCCAAAAATAGCAATCGATATTATGATACCAGTGATCTAGAAAGTAAAATATCTCAAATTGAAGCGGCTAAATTCATTAATTTAAATAATAATCGGATAGGTCTGATACTTAGTTATAATTCTACTATCCGCACGGGTGAAGAATATGGCTACACCAGCAATTCTGACAACACCGAAGTGATCTTCAAAAGAAAAGCCTACAAAAAAGAACATTACACAACGAGCATTAAAGGGCTTTATCAACTCAGTCAAGAAAAATACACTGTAACGGCAATACCATTTCTTTCTTATCAGGAAGTTACAGACCGTAGAATCTATCCTTTTTCTGGTCAAAAATACGACTCTTACACTTTGGGATTGGACTTGGACTTGAAACTAGAGATCAATAAAAATCAGGTTTTGACCTTCCAACCAAATTATGCTTTTCGCAATGTGAATAAGGCCATCAACGCCTTGGACACCAATGTAAGTTCTGGCAAACTGGAATGGATCTATGATGACTTCAGAATCCTGACAAGTGATATCACTACTGTTGGAGCAATGTTGAGATATGATCTCAAAATTCAGAAACTACCCTCTTTCTTTGTAAGTGGACAATGGACCACGACAAGGATCAAAGAAAAAAACAATAATTTTGTCGGCTTTAGTTTAGGTATAACATTTTAATGATGAAGAGATTTTTTCTTGCAATTTTCAGTGCTTTAGTTTTTATATTGTTCAGTTTTACTCCAAAAGTAGGACAAGATCTGATGGACAATCCGGATCCAAGCATCGAGGAGATCGTCAAAAGCTACAAGAAAGCGATCACAGAATGGCCAAAACCAACCATCCACTATGCCGTGACATGGACGGAATTCTCTTCCATCAAAAGAGATTCCTTATATTTCAAAGAGCAGGAACGTCCTGAGGTAATCCTCGGAAAAATGTTATTCTTTGACCCAAAACTTTCAAATTCCAATCAAATCTCCTGCAGCTCTTGCCACGACCCAGAAATGGGATGGACAGACAAAAGACGTGTCGCATTGGGAAATGATCATCTTATGGGAAACAGGAACACAATGTCTCTTTACAATATTGCCGATCGTAAAGCTTTTTTCTGGGACGGGCGAGCCCAATCCTTGGAAGAGCAAGCTTCTGGTCCACTTGGCGCTCATCACGAAATGGCAATGGATGTACAAAAATTACCAAAAAAAATCCAGAAAATCAAGGGCTACTCGATTCTTTTTGAAAACGCTTATGGTGATAAAAAAGTGACCTACGACAAGATCGTAAAAGCGCTTACCGAATTTCAAAAGACCATCAAAAGCCAGCCCAGCAGATTTGACCAATTCATTGATGGAAAATACAATGCGCTTACTGACCAGGAAATCTACGGAATGCACATCTTCCGCACGAAAGCAAGATGCATGAACTGTCACAATGGAAAAAACCTGACTGATGAATCTTTCCACAATATCGGATTGACATATTACAAGAGGGAATACGAAGATCTGGGACTTTATAATGTCACGAAGAAGCCCGAAGATGTTGGGAAATTCAGAACACCACAGCTACGAGACCTTAATCTGACCAGACCTTGGATGCATAATGGTCTGTTTGACCAGTTGGAAGGCATAATAAACATCTATAACAGCGGGATGCATATGATCGACCCAAAGCCTGAGCAAAAATTAAAAGATGCCTACTATCCTGTTACTGATTCTTTGATGCAACCATTAAAACTGACAAAAGATGAAAAATCTGCCTTGATCTCTTTTTTGGAATCTCTAAATGGTACCAAATACAAAATGAGAAGGCCAGAGTTTCCAGTAAAATAAATTATTTCTCCAATTTCATTTAGAAATCTAGAAAAAAAATCTACTCGGTAGAGGTTCGGATGTTAGGTTTTTTACAAGTCATTTCCCAAAGTCAGATTTGAGTAATCAATCTTTGATAAGAATAAAGATGAACTATTGAGATATCCAGACAGTAAACTTTCCATTGCTTGAATAGTTAAGAGAGAGCTCATCAGAATATTTAATTGCTCCCCGAAGTATAAACTCTAAAAAAGCATCCGCTTCCTCACGAATTTCAGGAATGACATACACAGTTTCCGCACTGAGTGCTCCATTAGAATTAGCGATCTGATCTTTCTTATTTTGTATTGCTTCTTCGTGGTTCATAATGTAGGTTATTTAGATCAAATATAGGTATTGTATTTCTCAGATACAAATCCATAAAAACTTTCAATAAGTAAAGTCGGTGCACAAATTAATATATTTCCATATAAAGTTTCATTAAACTTTCAAATCATTTCCAAACGAATATGTGAGCTGAATTAGGCAAAGTTTTTACAGCAATCGATCTAATCACGCCGTTAAAATTGTTTGCTCTAATACCGACCAAGATGTATCATCCCACATACTCAAATAACAATATTCGCCATTGGATATATTTTACAAAAGTCCGTACAATATATACGTTAATACATCTGTAGCAATATTATTAAATGGTGTTGAAGATTTAATGTCACTAAAGGAGTCTAAGAAGTTCCGTTCGAATACCGGACATAATATTTATCGTAGAATCTTTAAATTCTCCAGTGGTATAAAGAACCAGACTTTATTAAAAACAAGAATTAGAACAAATGCTGGAAGCAGATATTCTGAATACTCTTGTTTTTAATGGCAGAAGCTTTATTGATAACATTCGTTTCTAGCAATGATTTGACTAAATTTTAAGTTAGCAAACATCTAAAAGTCGATTAACCAGTCATACACCTAACCACTCTTACTTTGTACTAGAAAAAATAAGAAGTTAATAATCAAAGCTTCAGATTAGTTTTTCGAAATGTACCGGAAGCTCATAGATTCTTTTTCCCGTAGCATGAAAAATTGCGTTTGTTATTGCAGGGGGCATTCCGACACCGCCAATCTCTCCCACGCCTTTTACTCCAAGATCATTGACAAATTCATCATTTTCCTCAACAAACACAACTTGCAGATCATGTATATCAGCATGAACTGGAATATGATACTCACCTAGGTTGGCATTCATATACCTTCCTAAATTATGATCAAGAATAGTTTCTTCGTGAAGTGCTTTGCTAATTCCCCATATCATTCCTCCCAAAATCTGGCTTTCAGCAGTTTTCGGATTAATAATTTTTCCCGCTGCAACAGCTGTTACGGCACGTACTAATTCTATAGTACCAAGTTCTTCGTCGACTTCAACCTCAACAAAAACAGCACTGTGAACAGCTCTCGCTTTTTTCCCGTAGGTTAGTGGATTTGGCATTGCAGAATTGGTTGATTTAATTGCTTTTCCATCATTAGCGTGGAAGACATCACTAATATCCAATTTTTTAGATGCCTCATCTTTTAAAATGATAAAGCCATTTTGGAAGATGGCTTCATTAAACTTAGCATCTTTCAAAAACGAACCTTCGATATCCTTCGCTTTTTTGAATAACTTCTTCTTCAGAGCCTGACAGGCATTTTGGACAGCCGGTCCGACCGTTGCCGTCGTAAAAGATCCACCTTGGATAGGCGCAAAAGGCATTTTGCTGTCAGCATGAGAAAATTTAACATTTTCTATTGGAAGACCAAGTTCATCTGCTGCAATCTGCGTCATAATAGTCAAAGTTCCTGTTCCTATATCAGTTACGGCACTTTTTATCTCTACTTTACCATCTGCTGTCATAATCGCTTCTGCTCTTCCAAAAATTCGATTGGCATCCCAGATTCCAGTGGCCATTCCGTATCCGACTAATTTGTTGCCTCGTTTCATACTTCTTGGTTCCGGATTTCTCTCGCTCCAACCAAATTTTTCAGCACCTTGCAAATAGCAGTTTCTTAATTCTTTGCTTGAATATTCTTTCTCGCTGCTTATATCGATCTCAGAATAATTAATCAACCTCAATTCTAAAGGATCAATTTTTAACTTGTACGCAATTTCGTCCATAGTTACCTCGATGGCATGCATTCCAGTGCTTCCTCCAGGTGCCCGCATATCCAGTGGACTATAAACATCCAACGGCACAATCTCGTGCTCCAGCAAAGTGTTTTCTGCGGGATAAAGCATATTTGACCAGTTGACAACGATTTCTACATAATCTTCAAAACGTGAAGTTTCACCTGTAGCTTTGTGGTAAATGGCATTAACCTTTCCATTCTCATCGGCTCCGAATTTTGTATGTTGCAAGGTTGGTGGTCTGTGCCCGATCATATACATCTGTGCCCGATCCAATGTTACGCGAACATTTCGTTTTAATGCTAACGAAGCCATTACAGCCATAAAAAGCTGATGCTGCGGGCGAAGACCCGAGCCAAAACCGCCGCCTACAAAGGGAGAAATTACCTGAACGTTTTTCATTTTCAAGCCAAAAACATTGGCAACATACATTTGGGAATTGATTGTTCCCTGGGTTTTATCGTATATTTTTAATTTATCTTTTCCTTCATAGATCACGGTCGAAGCATACATTTCCATAGGATTATGATGTTCCGTTCCGTGGGAGAATTGACTGTCGATTTTAACGAAAGAATCTTGATATTCCTTTTCGAAATCACCTGTTGGTTTGGGTGGCGGAGGTTTCAGCATAGAAGCCAGACCTTTTTTCGGCTCACGAGATTGATCCAAATTCGACTTCAGATCTGTTTCGAACATTTCTTCCTCATACACTATATTAATTTTTGTCGCTGCATAACGAGCCATCTCAAAAGTCTCTGCAACGACCAAAGCGATCGGCTGACCATTGTATTTGATCTCATTATCTTTCATCGGTTTGAAAACAGTTCCAGGTGGCGCATCCATATCAGCATACTGGAAATCGAACCAAGCTGTGGAAGGTCTGTTGTCGTGCGTAAAAACCTCGATGATACCTTCCATTTTTTTAACTTCCGATGTATCAATCGATTTTATTTTACCTTTTGTAATCGTGCTATTGACCACATATCCATACAGTAAATCATCTACTTCATATTCTCCTGCATATTTTGCGCTTCCTGTTACTTTGAGATGACCTTCCAGACGACTTACAGGTTTTCCAATTGACGGTATATTTTCCATAAATTTACATTTAATACTAATTATAAAGAAGGTTTTGCCCCTGGACGTTGAGATTTTGGGTTAAGAGACATCAAACAATTTCTGACAATGGCTTTTTTTGCGAGATTAATTTTAAAACTATTGTGTTCGTATCCGACGGCACCATTCAGAATGAGATCTGCTGCTGCTGCAAAATTGTCAGCAATTGGTTCTTTTTTCTTCAAAAATTCTTCCGCTTCCTTTACACGCCAAGGTTTATGAGAAACTCCTCCCATCGCAATTCTGGCTTCTTTGATAAGGCCGTTTTCAAGATCCAAACCTGTTGCCACTGAAACCAATGCAAAAGAATAGGAACTTCTATCTCTTAATTTTAGATATGAATAATTTTCGGAGAATCCTTTTTTTGGAAGGTCAATTCCAGTAATGATTTCACCAACTTTCAAATTATTATCAATTTGTGGTGTGTCACCAGGAAGTCTGTGAAAATCTGAAAATTCAACGTTTCGATCTCCATCTGGGCCCGAGATATTGACCACTGCATCCAATGCTGCAAGTGCTACACACATATCCGAAGGAAAAACAGCAATGCAATTTTCGCTGTGACCCAAGATGGCATGAATACGATTGTAACCATTAATCGCAGAACAACCAGAACCTGGCTCACGCTTGTTGCAAGGTGTGTGAATATCATAAAAATAATAGCATCTCGTTCTTTGCAGAAGATTGCCTCCGTTGGTTGCCATATTCCTGATCTGCGCAGATGCTCCAGCCAAAATAGCTTTTGACAACAATGGATATCTTTCTTCAATCACTGGATGGTAAGCCGTATCTGCATTGCTTTTCAATGCGCCCAAACGAACGCTTCCGTTGGGAAGTTCTTCAAGCTTATCTATATTGGGAATTTTGTTGATGTCAACGACAGTTTCAGCTTCCGTTACGAAATATTTCATCAAATCAATAAGGTTGGTGCCTCCTGCAATAATCTTGTTGTCAGCATTTTCATTAATGATCGAAATAGCATTATTCACATCTATGGCTTTTTGATAGGAAAAATTATTCATAAGATATACCTTGTTTTACCGCCATCACAGCATTAATAATTCCTCTGTTCGCTCCACAACGGCAAAGATTTCCGCTCATCAGGTCCTGAACTTCTTCACGCGTTTCTGCTTTATTTTCATTAATTAAACCTATCGCACTGCAAATTTGCCCAGGCGTACAATAGCCGCATTGGAATGCATCATGATCAATGAAAGCCTGTTGGATCGGATGAAGTTCTCCATTGTTAGCAATGCCTTCAATCGTAGTGATCTCGGTATCTTCCTGCATCACGGCAAGCGTAAGACAGCTTAATTTTCTTTTCCCGTCTATCAGGACGGTGCATGCACCACATTGTCCGTGGTCACAACCTTTTTTGGTTCCGGTCAAATGTATCCTTTCACGGAGCGCATCCAGAAGTGAGACCCAAGGTAATATTTCCAAATGATGGTTATTACCATTCACTTTAAGTGTAACTGACTTTTTTCCATGATTTCCCATACGATGTAATTTGGTATAATGAACGTATTACAAAAAAAGAACCGTTATGCGAACATAATAGTTAATTGGAATCATTATCAATTAAATAAACATTTGGGTCAAGGTATTACCCCAAATCTATTTAAACTAAAAATTACTGTTTTGATAACACCATCAGGAAATTTATACGGATCACTGTTTCGCCGACCATTATTACCGATTTTTAAAACTTAGACCTGTAAATTGTAATATTTATGTAAATTTGAATAGAAAGAATAAATTTAGGCATATTTGTTCCATCGAAAATTTCTAAATTAGATTTGAAAGCAGTTAACGTCAATGTCCAATGAAAGAGATAAATGATATTGTAAAAGCTTACCGAGAAGCAAAAGGCAATGGTTTAAAGACTGCCTTAGCAACGGTCGTGAAGGTTGAAGGTTCCTCTTACCGTCAGCCCGGCGCAAGAATGTTGGTGACAGAAGATGGACAACTTACGGGCGCGATCAGCGGTGGATGTCTGGAAGGTGATGCCTTGAAAAAAGCAGTATTGGCTATTCATCAAAAAAATAACAAACTAATTACTTACGACACCAGCAATCCTGATGACGTAAAATTTGGAGTTCAGCTTGGTTGTAACGGGATTGTCCATATCTTATTTGAATATATTGATGAAAACGCAGCTCAAAATCCAATTTCTCTTTTGGAAAAGACAACGGAAGGCCGGAATGAATCTGTCATTACGACCATATTTTCATTGGAGAAAAAAAATACTCAGATTGGAACCATTGCATCGATCATAAATCAAGAAGTCACATTATTGGATCCTAATACCATTTCAGAAACTGAAGTATTGAACTTTTCTTCACAAGTTTTCGACGGGAAAAAAAATGTGATAAAGAAGGCTTCATCCAATGAAATCCTATTCCAATATATTCCCCCGCAAACCACATTGATCATCGCAGGTGCAGGAAATGACGTTAAACCTTTGGTAGAGACAGCTTCAATCCTTGGTTGGAAAATAATTCTTGCCGATGGAAGAGCTACCCACGCACAAAAAAAGCGGTTCCCAAAAGCGGACGAAGTTCTTCTTGCTACGCCCGAGGAGATCATTAACAAAATTGAAATCGACGAATCAAGCATTTTTGTTTTGATGACGCACAATTACAATTATGATCTGGCATTGCTAAAACTGATCATTTATAAGCCTTTAAAATATGTAGGTCTCTTAGGTCCGAAGACAAAACTTGACAGAATGATAGAAGATATGGCCAGTTCTGGTATGGTGATTGGTAATGAAGAGCTAAATAAACTTTTCGGACCAGTCGGTTTAGATATCGGAGCAGAGACTTCAGAAGAGATTGCCATTTCCATAGTAGCTGAAATACAAGCGGTTTTGAATCAACGAAAAGGTCTTTCTCTGAGAGATAAAAAAGAAAAAATTCATACTGATATTGTCAGTAATTAAATAAAAAAATAATGCTGACCGATCAATTTGGACGAACCCATAATTACCTGCGGATATCTTTGACCGACAATTGCAATCTGCGCTGCTTCTATTGTATGCCGGAGGAAAATTATGATTTCACACCAAATTCAAAACTGATGCAGGTAGATGAGATCGATACCATTGCGAAACTATTTGTGCAGCACGGCGTCAATAAGATCAGGCTCACTGGTGGAGAACCTTTCGTGAGAAAAGATGCTTCAAAGATCATCAGCAATCTTGGAAAATTACAGGTGCAATTGACCTGCACCACAAACGGAATTCGTATTGACGATATGCTTCCTGAAATTATTAAAGCCAATTTCCACAGCATCAATATCAGCCTTGACACTTTGAAGAAAGATAGATTTCTGAAGATCACACGTCGGGATTATTTTGACCGCGTTTTTAGAAATATCGATCTATTACTACAGAATAAAATCAAGACCAAGATCAATGTGGTCGCTATGAAAGGTGTCAATGATGATGAGATCTCGGATTTCATCGCGTTTACTAAAACCAATACTGTGGATATTCGGTTTATCGAATTTATGCCTTTCAGCGGGAACCAATGGAGCAGCAACCAAGTGATGACGCAGATGGAAATTCTGGATATCATTAATGAAAACTATGACTTCATTCCCTTGCCAATTGGTCCGAACGATACCGCAAAAAGCTACAGCATCAAAGGTCACAAAGGAAGTTTTTCCATTATCAGCACAATGAGCGAGCCGTTTTGTAGTGGCTGCAACAGAATAAGACTCACTGCTGACGGAAAATTGAAAAATTGCCTGTTCTCAAAACAGGAAACCGATTTGTTAACACCTTTGCGAAATGGTCAGGATATTTTACCTATCATAGAAAGTACAATCGGGTCTAAGGCAAAAACGCAAGGCGGACAATTGAATGAACAATTTGAAAAGATCAATGCTTCCATCATCGAGAACAGAAGTATGATCACAATCGGTGGATAAATGAAAAATACCGGAATTATATTATTGGCAGCAGGAAATTCGTCAAGAATGGGAACTGCAAAACAGCTTCTCTCCTACCAAGGAAAAATGTTGCTGGACAGAACCATCGATACAGCGCTGGAAGTTTTCAATCAAAATCACATCATCCTGGTGTTAGGTGCCTACCACAATGAGATAGCGTCGAAAATCGAGAATAAAAACATACAGATTTCCATTAACGATAATTGGCAATCTGGAATGGCTTCATCAATTAAGGTTGGACTCGAAGCCTTAATAAAGCTGTTTCCGGATCTGGAGCATTGTTTTATCTCGGTCTGTGATCAGCCTTTTTTGACCAGCGAAATTTTTACGGAGATGTTCCAGCTTAAAGAGAATTCAAACAAAAATATCATCGCAGCTCGGTATTCCGATACAGTAGGTGTTCCTGCCTTATTTTCTAAAAAACATTTTAATGTTTTGATGGAACTTTCAGGTGAGCAAGGTGCGAAGAAAATTATTCAGAGAAGTATGGAAGATGTAGAAACTTTCGAATTTGAAAAAGGCGCTATTGATATTGATACGAAAGTGGATTATGAAAATTTAAAATCAAAAGAATGATCAGTGTACAGAAAGCTCAGGATATCATCAATCAAAATATTCCGAAAAAAAAACATCAGATTCTCCCTTTAAAAGAAACGTTTGGTTACACTACTTCGGAAGATATCTATTCAAAATATAATATCCCAAATTTTTCACAATCTTCAATGGATGGCTATGCAATCCGTTTTGAAGATAAAGATTTAAAGCTGAAAATTGTAGGCGAAATGTCTGCTGGAACTACAGAACCGTTTCATTTAGAAAACTCAACAGCTTGCAGGATTTTCACTGGTGCGCCACTTCCGATTGGTGCAGACACAGTCGTAATGCAGGAGAAAATTAAAATAGAAAATAATGATTATCTGATTATTGAAGATTCTGACCTCGAAAATGGTTTAAATTTAAGAGATGCCGGAAGCGATGCAAAGAAAGATACTGTTGCAGTTAGGAAAGACAGCTATCTTTCAGCTGCAGCCATCGGTTATCTGGCTGGGATTGGATGTACGGAAGTTACAGTTTTTGCACAGCCCTCTGTTTCATTAATTTTAACGGGCAATGAGTTGGTGCAACCAGGAAACGATCTGGAATTCGGTCAGGTTTTCGAATCCAATTCCTATCAGTTGGAAAGTGTCCTGAAGCAATGCGGCATTAATTTGATAGAAAAATTTTGGGTAAAGGATGATCCCCTGGAACTTGAAAAAATCTTGAACTTGGCGATTTCAAAAACCGATATTGTGATCTTGGTTGGCGGCGTGAGCGTAGGCGACTACGATTACGTCATTGATGCTACAAAAAAATGTGGAATTGAACAGGAGTTTCATAAGATCAGACAAAAACCAGGAAAACCGTTTTATTTTGGAACCAAAGATGAAAAACTGGTCTTTGGATTACCGGGAAATCCATCGTCGGCACTGACTTGTTTTTATTTGTACATCGCACCTTTGCTTTCAAAAGTAATGAAGCGTCCGACAATAACTGAAAAAATCAACGCAACTGCGACATCTGCCTACAAGAAAAAAACAGGTCTTACACATTTTCTCAAAGCAACATACGCTGACGGAAAAGTCACGCCACTACGCGCGCAGGAATCGTACCGTCTGCAATCCTTTGCAGAAGCCAATTCTCTGATGATTTTGCCGGAAAATGCAGAAGGTTGTGATAAGGATGAAGTTGTTGAGATCATATTATTAAAGTAAAGACCGAGGAATGAATGTAGAAATATTTTATTTAATTTTATTTGTCATCGCAGCTTTGTATGCGGCAGTCGGACACGGCGGTGCAAGCGGCTATCTGGCTTTGATGGCCTTGTACGGCGTAGCTCCTAAAGAGATGAAACCGACCGCTCTCGTTTTGAATTTGTTCGTGTCATTGACCGCTTTTATACAGTATTACAGAGGCGGGCATTTTAAACTTCGAACCTTTATTCCGATTGCAATTGCGTCTATTCCACTTGCTTTTGTTGGCGGAATGATCCATATCGAAGACCATTTGTACAAACGGATCTTAGGTGTCCTTTTACTTTTCCCTGTCATCAGATTTTTCTTCTTCAAAAGTCCGGAAGACAGCGAACTCAAGGATCCTCAAATCTATCTATCATTAATATTCGGAGGAATTATCGGTTTACTTTCGGGGATGATAGGCATTGGGGGCGGAATTTTACTCTCGCCGGTTCTGATTCTATTAAAATGGACCAATCAAAAACAAACAGCAGCCATCAGTGCAGCCTTTATTTTTGTCAATTCTGTAGCAGGATTAGGCGGAATGTTCACCAAAGAGATTGCCTTTACAAATGATATGTGGATGTACATTGTTTGTGCTTTTGCTGGTGGATTATTAGGTTCTTACCTGGCATCCAAAAAACTAAATCAAAACGGATTGAAATATGTCCTCGCAGTCGTACTTTTGATGGCTTCTTACAAATTAATATCTAGCACAATCTAAAAAATGAAAATGAAAAATTTTATATTACTACTATCTTTTCTTTTCACTATTCTAAGCTTTGCCCAATCTAAAAGCTTTGAGATCATTGATCCTGACAATCAAAAAACAATAGTAACAGCTGCGGATCTATCAAAATATTCAAAACATACGATCGATAGCCTTCAGATTACCAATCATTTGAAAGAGTACCGTTCGACGATCAAGAATGTGAAAGGAGTTTTGCTTCGAGACGTTCTTTCCAAAATTTCATTTAAGGAGAAATCGCCAAAGGTTTTAAGCGAATATTACATTGTTTGCGTTGCGGAAGACGGTTATAAAGTGGTTTTTTCCTGGAACGAGATCTTCAATTCTCCCGTTGGTGACAGCGTTCTCATCATTCCCGAAATTGAAGGCAGATCAAAAGATGGTATCTCTACCTTGTCGCCAACAGATTTTGCGACAGGAAGACGTTATGTCAAAATGCTGAAAACGATTCAACTTAAAAAATAGATTAATGGCCAATATTAAGATCATAAGCTTTGGAAGATTGAAAGAAATTTTAGGTTCTGATTTTGAATTGGAAGCTGAAAACTCTGATGAATTGCTGAATCAGCTTAATGAGAAATTTCCTCAGCTGGAAGATTTAAAACTGAGGATTGCGGTCAATCAAAAGATTATTTCAGAAAATACGGATTTAAAAAATAACGACGTGGTAGCTTTGATGCCACCCTATTCAGGCGGATAATATGATGTTGAATTTGGAACGATACGACAGACAGATCAAACTCCAGGGTTTTGGGATTGAAGCTCAGGAAAAATTGACTATAGCAAAGGTTCTTGTGATCGGTGCTGGTGGTTTGGGATGTCCTCTTCTTCAATATCTGACTGCAGCAGGTGTTGGAAATATTGGTATTGTAGATGATGATCGAGTTTCGCTCAGCAATTTGCATAGACAGATCCTTTACGCAACGAGTGACATCGGGAAGCTCAAGACCGAAGCTGCATTTGAAAGGCTTAGTTCAATGAATCCTGAAATTCAAATCAATATAATTTCGGAGAGAATTAGTACAAATAATGCCATTCAGATTTTATCTGATTATGATTTCGTAATTGATTGCACGGATAATTTCCCGACACGTTATTTGCTAGATGATGTCTGCAGAATCTTGAAAAAACCTTTGATATTCGGGGCGATCTATCAGTATGAAGGTCAAGTCGCTGTTTTCAATGTTGAAGATAAGAAAGGATCTTCAACGCATTATAGAGATCTTTTTCCTCAACCGCCAAAACCCGGAGAAGTTCCGGATTGTAATGATGCTGGTGTTATTGGCGTTTTGCCCGGAATTATCGGAACGTTGCAGGCTACAGAAGCGATCAAGCTAATCACAGGAATCGGAGAAGCATTGATCAATAGATTAATGACCATCAATGTTCTGGATTATCAAACTGCCATTTTCGAAATACCTGCGGAGAATATGACGAACAAAAGTATTCCTTCTTCGATAACGGAATTTGAGAAGATGGATTATGAAGTTCACTGCGGAATAAAGCAAATTGGAATTAAAAATATTTCTCCTGCAGAATTTAATTTAATTTCAAAAGATCCAGAAACCACCATCATTGATGTACGTGAGATCAATGAATATCCCAAGCTTGGGATTCCCTATTTATCGATACCTTTATCTCAATTAAAAGAGAATTCAACACAAATTCAGCACAAGAATGTCATTGTAGTTTGCCAGTCAGGTAAGAGAAGTCTTGCAGGTGCGCAAGTTTTACAGGAAATTCTTGGTTCTGATTACAACATCAGCCATTTGGAAGGTGGCATCAATCAATTAAATCAAAAGATCAATGAGTAAGATCAAAAACATATTTCAGCATTCACCCATATCGCCGTTGTTTATCGCAGAAAGTATCACAAAACATTCTTCGAAGACGGAAATTGGTGCACATCAGATCTTCTTAGGACAGATCCGTGCTGATAAAATTGATGGTAAAACGGTAAAAGCAATTGAGTACACAGCTTATGAAGATTTAGTATTGAATCAAATGACAGCGATCCGAGAAGAGATCTTTGCGAAATATGACATCACTTGTATGCATATCCATCACAGTCTTGGTGTTGTGAATGCTGGGGAAATTTGTTTGTTTGTATTCACTTCTTCCAAGCATAGAAAAGAGGCTACTTTGGCCTGTAATGAAGTGGTGGAACGCATTAAGAACGAACTTCCGATTTGGGGCAAAGAGATCTTTGAGGACGAAACACATCAATGGAAAATAAACCAATAAGCAATGGTAGATATTACTTTTAAAACTTTCACACTTAGAAAAGCGATCGCTGCGGCGACAATCAAAACTTCAAATATCTCAACTGTAGAAGCCGTGAAGAATGGAACTGTCCCAAAAGGCAACATTTTGGAATTTGCAAGAGCTTCTGCTTTGTTGGCAATCAAAAAAACGAGCGATGTGATTCCCGATTGTCATCCGTTGCCGGTTGAATTTGCTTCCATCAATTACGAAATGAATGATTTGAACATCAATATCACTGTTGAAGTTCATACCATTTACAAGACCGGTGTCGAAGTAGAAGCGATGCATGGCGCATCTGTTGCGGCTTTGGTGATCTATGATATGTTGAAACCTATCGATAAAAATGTCGAGATCTCCAATATTAAATTGTTGGAAAAGCAGGGTGGAAAAAGCAATCAGAAAAATATGGAGACTGAAAATTTGAAAGCTGCAGTTGTGGTTTGCAGTGATTCTGTTTCGCAAGGAATTAAAGAAGATACTTCAGGTAAATTCTTGGTCGAGTCTCTTAACAATCAAGGAATCAATCATATTGACTACTCTATTGTTCCTGATGATATTCTGGACATTCGTCAACAAATTGAATTGCATAAAAGCAAAGGCTGTGATCTGCTGTTGTTTACAGGCGGAACAGGTTTGTCCAATCGTGATGTGACGCCGGAAGCTGTGCAGCCATTCATCACAAAGGAAATTCCGGGCATCATGGAAACTGCCAGAAATTATGGACAAGACCGCGTGAAAACATCGATGCTTTCCAGAGGAATTGCTGGTTTTTCTGATGATATGCTGATTTTAACTTTGCCTGGATCCGCATGCGCTGTGAAGGAATATGTACAAGCCTTATTCCCGCAGATTTTGCACGTTTTTTCAGTGAAGAACGGAGATAGTCATTAACTTTCTTTGCGTAGTTGAAGCACTATTTTTTCGATTTTTTCTGTCGCCATTTCAATCTCCGATCTGGTCGTAAACTTACCTAAACTAAATCTAATTGAAGAAAGTGCATCCAGATCACTCATTCCCATTGCCTTCAAAACGTGGGATGGTTTGGATGTTGTCGCATTGCAAGCCGAACCGCTTGATACACAGATATTTCCAAATGATAAAATCATCTGCTCGGAATTTACATCAGAAAAGCAAATATTTGACGTGTTGAAGATGCGTTTGTCTCTATCTCCGTTGATGGATGTGTTAGGAATTTTTAATAGCGAATTTTCGAGGTTATCTCTTAGTCCTTTAATTTTTCGTGAATCTGCGGCCATTTCTTCCATTGCTATTTCCGCTGCCTTTCCCATTCCGATGATTCCTGGAACATTCAAAGTGCCGCTTCGCAAATTAAATTGTTGACCTCCTCCGTGAATTTGAGGATCTATATATTTTTTAATTTCGGAAGAAATATATAATGCACCAACCCCTTTCGGACCATAAAATTTGTGCGCCGAAAAAGCCATCAGGTCAATCCCAAGATCTTTGACATTTACCGGAATTTTGCCCACAGCCTGCGTGGCATCACAGAAAACAAGACAATTTTTATCGTGAGCGATTTTGATAATTTTTTTGATTGGCTGGATGACGCCTGTTTCATTATTGACAAACATTACACAAACCAATAATGTTTTATCAGTGATCGCGTTTTTCAAATCATCCAGGTTGATCAATCCATCTCTTCCTACATCGAGATAAGTTACAGACAATCCTTGCTGTTCTATATTTTGACAAGTGTCTAAAACTGCCTTGTGTTCGGTTTTGAAAGTGATGATATGATTTTTACCATTCACTTTCTCAATTCCTTTAATAGCTTGATTGACGGCTTCCGTAGCGCCGGATGTATAGATGATTTCTTTTGGATTTGCCGAAATTAATTCTGCGATTTGTTCACCAGCTTCATCAATTGCCTCTTTCACAGTGAGTCCAAACAAATGAGAACTTCCCGAATTGGCAAACAGAGAATTAAAATAAGGAAGCATCGCATCGACAACTCGTTGGTCAACAGGCGTTGTAGCATTGTAATCCAAGTAAAGAAAATCAGTCATAGTATCGAAAATAGAACAATTACAAGTTAGATATTTTTTTTACAATATTACCAGATTGATGAGTTAAATGATACTGCAATAAATAAAAAAATTGAGTCATCTATATTTCTGATTGAGTGAGTTGGATTTTATAGTAGAGATATAATGAAATAATAAGAAAGATTATTGCAAGTGATCAAAATCTTGATAACATTATAAACATCCTTCAAAAATCGACTTTAAAACATAACTTTCGATTTCATAAACAGCAAATGGCGCCATTTAAACTAAAATAGCGCCATTTTTATGTAACTTTTTTTTCTACAACAAATTTTTTAAGGTTTCAAATCTTCAAACTGTTTATCAGCCGGGAAAACATGCTGTACTTTTTCCACTAGTAATTCTTTTGGCAGCGAGAAATCTGCAGTTTGTTTAATGTCTAACGAAGAGGCACCGACAGAAACCTTATAATTTCCTGCTTCCGCAACCCAAGCGGATTTTGAGGTAATGTAAGAAGCCAAAAATTTCGGATTTAAAGTCAAGGTGATGGTTTGAGATTCTCCCGGTTTCAAATCTTTGGTTTTGGCGTAGGCTTTCAACTCAGATTTTGGTTTATCGATGGATTGGTTGGGTGCAGAAAGGTATAATTCCACTACCTCTTTTCCTGCTACTTTTCCAGTATTCTTTACTTCAACCGTTACTTCTAATTTATTATTGAAAGTTTTAGAGTTCAGTTTTAAATTGCTGTAAGCAAAATCCGTGTACGACTTACCGAAACCAAATTCATAAGACGGTTTCACATTGAATGTATTGAAATAACGGTACCCAACATAAACGCCTTCTTCATACGTCACTTCTTTTGGATTATCCGCAGGAATTCCCGGGAAATTCTTTGCTGATGCGTGGTCGGAATAATTGACTGGGAAAGTCATTGTCAGCTTTCCTGAAGGATTTACTTTTCCGGAAACGACGTCAGCTACGGAATGTCCGCCTTCCTGACCTGGTTGCCAAGCCAATAGAATTGCATCCACTTTATCTTTCCACGAAGCCGTTTCGATAACACCACCGATGTTTAAAATCACCACCACTTTTTTTCCTTTTGCGTGGAATGCTTTGGAGATTTTGTCCAGCATTTCGATTTCTTCCGTTGCCAGATTGAAATCTTCGTTCACCACTCTATCGCCGCCTTCTCCTGAGTTTCTTCCTAAAGTTACGAAAGCGATTTCAGAAGTTTCAGCTTTTTTAGCCAGGAAAGCGTCGTCCATTTTCATTTCAGCCAGTCTTCCCGGAAGTGCTAAAATGCCTCTTGCTTTTCGGCTTTCTTTTTCGGCAGTTGATTCTTTTTCTGCAAATGGTTTATATAAATCAACCAATTCTTTATCTAATTTGTAGCCTGCAGAATTTAAACCCTCCAACAAAGAAACCGTGTGTTTATTGTTCACACTTCCGCTGCCTGTTCCGCCTGTAATCCAGGCATAAGAAGTCACTCCGAATAACGAAACTTCTTTCTGTTTATCGGCAAATGGCAATGCATTTTTTTCATTTTTAAGCAAAACCATTCCTTCGGTTGCCGCGTTTCTCGTTACCTCTGCGTGTTCAACTAAGTTAGGTTTGTCGCTGTATTTGTAATGTGCGAAGGTTGGTGTTTTGAAAATATATTCCAAGATTCTTTTCGCATTCAGGTTTGCCACTTCCTGAGATAATTTACCGGTATTTAAAGCTTCCAACAACACTTTTTTCTGCGCCGGAATTCCTGGCATTAACAGGTCATTTCCTGCATTCATTTGTTTGACAACATCAGAAAGTCCGCCGTCTTTAATCGATTCAAATCCCGGGAAACCTCCGAACCAGTCGGTCATTACAATTCCTTTAAAACCCCATTCATTTCTTAAAACCTGAGTCAGTAAATCTTTAGAATCTGACGTGTAAACGCCGTTCAGTTTATTATAAGATGACATTACCGTCCAGGGCTGAGATTCTTTAACGGTAATTTCAAAATTTCTCAAATACAATTCTCTCATTGCTCTTTCGGAAACGTGAGCGTTGATGGTCAAACGGTTGGTTTCCTCGTTATTCGCAGCAAAATGTTTGATGGAAGTTCCAACATCTTGCGACTGAATTCCGTTCACAATCGCAGCTGCAGTTTTTCCTGAAATTAATGGGTCTTCAGAATAATATTCGAAATTTCTTCCGTTCAATGGATTTCTCTGAATGTTGAGAGCCGGAGCCAAAAGTACATCTACTCCATACTCCTTCACTTCATTTCCCATTGCTTTTCCAACTTTTTCCAGCAAATCTTTATTCCAGGTCGAAGCCAGAGCGGTACCAACTGGAAATGCCGTTGCATAATACGTTTTTGAGTCGTTATCTCTCGTTGGCTGAATTCTCAAACCAGCTGGTCCATCCGCAACAATCGTCGCCGGAATTCCAAATCTGTTAAAAGAATCTGTTCCACCTGCTGCTCCTGGAACCAAACCTTGTTTTGAATCTCCGACAGGACCTGTCAGCACTTCGATTCCGGGCATTCCGGTTCCGATTAATAGATTGACCTTTTCTTCGTTGGTCATTTGCTTGATGATGGCATCAATTCTCTTGTCAACAGAAAGACGTGTGTCTTCCCAAACATCTAACTTCCCGTTGTCGTTGGAATCTTTAAATGTTTTTCCGTCAACCGTTACCGTTTTATTTTTAGTCTGAGCATTCGAAAACGGCGATGCAGCCAATAAAGCCAGGAATAATCCTGAATATTTTGCTTTCTGAGAAAGTCCTATCAGCGTTGATATATTCTTCTGCATAATTATATATTTTTTTACTTTTTGTTATTGAATAATTTTAGTTTTGAGTAGAAATCTTCGAACATCAGTCGAGTGTCGAGTTGGGTGTAGACTCTGATGTTTCTTCGTTTCGGATTGTCTTCGTAAAGTCCGCTGTCATTGATTTTAGGAGCATTTTTAATGACATAAGAACTTGATGACGGGTCGGCTTCAAATGATGATTGTAAAGCTGTCAGCAAAACCAACGGTGAATCTCCCATTATGTAAGTTTCACCGATTTTCAGATTGAATTTCTGAACCATTTCCATTAAATCCTCGATTTTCTTGGTTAGATAAGCTCCTGTTTTTCCTTCTGGTTTTACTTTCGTTACGAGTTCTGCGTAAGACATCAAAGTTTGTCGATAGGTATTCCTCGGAATCTGCCAAATGTTTAAATTCGATTCATTGAAAACAATCTGCGCTGCTTTGATATCGATTCCAAGATTGTATTCTAAAGGCGTGTAACCAGGAGGTGGCGTTGCCAAATCGGGATATTCCGGACCTCCAATCCAAACGACAACAATTTTGTCAGCGATTTTTGGTTCGATTAAATAAGCGCTCGCCACTTCCGTCAAACCTGCGCCGCAAACGATGAACAAAGGATTTTTTTCATCTGCTTTCATCGCTTCTGCAACAATGGCTTTTGCACCTTCGGAAATATTGGGTGTTTTCAAATCTTTCAATGGGTCATTTGAACCCTGGAAAACGAAAAATTTGTTTTTAAGATTCATTGCTTCCAAAGTTTCATTGACTTTCTTGACTGCGTTTTCAGCAGTAACATTAGATTTATCAAACGGGTCTCCTGGTTTCAAATGGGAACCGATAATTCCTTTAATTTCTGTCGAAGGCGAAAGAATCTGATGAACGAGCTGAAACAATCCGTCCGGATCGCCGCCAAAATCATTGTCGACGATGACACGATAGCGGGGTTTTACGTATTTATCCATTTCTGAAATCACGGGAGACGACTGCGCGGACACAGCAATTGCCGCGAAAAAAGAAACGATATTAAAAAATGATTTCATTGTTTTAGGTTGAACCACAAAAGGCACAAAAGTTTTTTTTGACCGTAAAGTTTGAACACTAAACTTTTTAAAGAGCATTAAAGCTTTTGAAAATCTTTGATTTTCAGCTAATGTGTTCTTTTATTTTCAAAGTTTTTAAACTTAAATCTGATGTGACTAATGTGTCAAAAGAATTTTGTGCCTTTTGTGGTTTATATTTTGAGTTTAAATATTTTATAAAAACTTGTGGAATTTCAGCCAGTCTAAATACACATCAGACCATTTGTCAACAGGCAGATTCTGTTTTCCCATTCCGAAGCCGTGACCGCCTTTTTCGTAGATGTGAAGTTCGGTGGGCTGTCCTGCTTCAAGCCATTTATTGTACAACAGAACTGATTTCGGAGCGAGTTTTAATTGGTCATCACTTGCTGCACAAATAAACATTGGAAGAGATGCTTTTGGAATTTCCGTATCTAAAATCTCCTGACTTGGTCCGCCATAAATCGAAGCTGCGAAATTCGGTAAGGTTGAAGCATCTTTGCTGTGAAGAACGCTTTCCAAAATCACACTTGCCCCGGCAGAAAATCCAATAACTCCTAATTTTTCAGGATTAATGTTCAATTCTTTTGCGTGGGTTCTGATGTAGGAAATTGCGGTTTTGATGTCCTCGCCTGCCATCACTTTGATAGGAGCTGTATTTGCATCAAATGCTTTTCGGTCTTTGATGTTTTCCATCATTTCTTTGGCCGGGTCGTTGGATTTTGTTTCCAATAATCTGTATTTTAAAACGACTGCCGTGATTCCGTTTTCTGCTAATTTTTTGGCGACGTCAATTCCTTCCCGGTTGATGGATAAACTTTGGAAACCCCCACCCGGAGCAACAACGATTACCGTTCCGTTCGCTTTTGTTTTATCGGCTTCGAACAATAACATTGAAGGTTGCGCTACATTGAAAACGACTTCGGTTTTGAACAATTCATTGAATTGCTGTGCTTCTTTCTGCGTCCAGTTTTCTGTTCCTGGCGCTTTTCCTTTGTATAATGGAATTGATTTTTGAGCGTTGATGGTTGTTAAACCTGCAATAAATAAACTTGCTATGATTAATTTTTTCATTTTGATTGATTTTAATTTTTAATCCCGAAGTTTCGGGACTAAGGTTTTTTTGATTATTAAACTGTTTTTAAGTTCGCAAAGGCGTTCTACTCATCTAAGACAAACAATTAGATAACAGTTAGTTTGTCATTCCGTAGGAATCTAAGCTCAGTATTTTAAATATCATTGTTGAGATTCCTACGGAATGACAAAAATGCCGTTGACTTATCTCAATAATTTTAACAGCGAATCTCACGCAGCCCGACTTGAGTGGAGCTCTTTTTGTTATTGCGATTGCTGAAAAGTTCAACTTGTTGACTCAGTTTCTTCGCAATGACAAAAAAGCGGGAACGGAAGGCGGAAAAGCTGCCCAAAATATTCTAGTAAAAAGAAATGAGACCGAACATAATGCCCGGTCTCAAGACATCAATTAACCTATTTATGATGAACTATTGCTTATGATATTTTTGAGTTCTGGCATCTTTAATCACGCCAGACCAGTTCATTCCGTACCCGAAATCGTAGTTGTGACCTTCGGAATCTTTGTGCGTTTCCATATCGTAAGGAACGTCTTCTTTCTGCTTTTCAACCGTCGCCATATTTGCGGGCATCTGAAGCGGAAGCAATCCTGAAGGTTCGTATTTTCCGGTCACGATGTCCACAACTGCCTGATTTGATACGTTGAAATTCATCAGAATTGCATCTGCGTGTTTTTCGAATTCATTAAAAATCATCGGCTTGGAAGCGGTGATAGAAACGATGACAGGTTTTCCGTTCATTGCTTTGTAAGCGTTTTCTATCGCTAACAAATCTGTGAAATTGGTCGCTGTAGACGTTTTGTTTTTGAAGGTTCTGTCGTGTACATTGGGTGCAACAACAGGGTCTCCCGCTGCGATACTTTTTTCACGGGCTTCGGTTGCCGTGTACGTTTGGTATTGAAGAGAAATCGGGACATAACCGTTTCCGCCCTCTTTGGCATCAACATCGCTGTAACCACCCTCTTCACTGTGCGGACTTTTCACAAAAACCAATGCAAAATCAGCTTTCGCAGGGTCATCGGTCACATTAAAATGCTGCTTCAATTTTTCAATATCCACAGGATATTCCAAAGATGGTCCGGTGTAAATTCCCCACCAGTTGAACGTTGCCGGAGAATATCGCTTCGGAATGTAAGCCGTTTTTCTTTCTTTGATGGGAAGAATATTGGCTTTGTTTTTCAGCATCACGATTGATTTTACCTGAGCTTCGTAACCCGCTTTCATAAATTCAGGATTTCCAACGATTTTTTTGGTTTCTTCTGTGTTTACATAAGGATTTTCGAACAATCCGGTTCTGAAGAAATTTCTCAACAGACGAACCGCAGACTGCTCAAATTTTGCACGGTATGTCTTTTCGCCGTGTTCTTTTACACCCATTTGATAGGCTTCCAAAACAGGTGCTTTGTCATTGTTTCCTCCAAATTGGTCAACGCCAGCTTCCAAAACTTTGTAATGACGTTCTGCGATGGATAGTTTCTCTGCGCCCCAAGGTTTTCCGGCAAATCCTCCTGGAGATTTTGGTTCGTCTGCCGTGATAAGCCAATCGGTGCAAACTACGCCGTCGTATTTGTATTTTCCACGCAGTAAATCGGTGATTAGATATTTGCTGTAACCGTTTCCAACGTTTTCGCCGTTTTTCGTATCCTGATTGAAACTAATTGTATAATAAGGCATTACCGCAGAAGCTTCTTTTGTTCCACCGTTAAGTTTAAAAGCACCTTCCGTAAAAGGTTTTACGTGGTTCTGAAAATTATTTCCCGGATAAACTGCGTACTTTCCCATCGCCCAGTGACCGTCGCGACCGCCTTCCTCAGGTCCGCCGCCCGGCCAATGTTTGACCATTGCATTCACACTTTTGCTTCCCCAACCGTTTTTGCTTCCGATAGTAGTTTGAAATCCGTCGATGTAACCTCTTCCCAAATCTGCGGTCAACTCAGGACTTTCCGAAAAAACATAAGCGATTCTGTACCAACGTGGTTCTGTTCCCAAATCGATTTGAGGCGATAAAGCCGTTGAAATTCCTAACGCTCTATATTCCTGCGCGGCGATGTTTCCGAATTTCTTCACCAATTCCGGGTCGAAAGTTGCGCCCATTGCCAAACCGTCAGGCCAAAGGGAGATTTGTCCGCCAGCTCCTTCATTGAATTCTGCCGTTACCGTTGCCGAATGTCTCGGGTCCGTACTGTTGTTGGCAGGAATTCCCAATCCTAAACCTTCGATGTAAGCCTGAATATTATTGCTCCATTTTGCTGCAATTTCCGGAGATTCTACTGTCGTTACCAAGACGTGACGAAGATTATCGTCCTTTAAAAATTTCTTCTGCTGGTCTGTTAAATCGAAAGCTTTGGCGCCACTTTCTATGTAGAACATTCCGTTATATTTTCCTGCTCTGAAACCTTCTGCAGGTGCCGGAACCGATTGATGACCGCTGTACAACATCAATCCTGCAATCTGTTCCACCGACATTTTTGAAGCTAAATCTTTGGCTCTTTCGTCAACCGGAAGTCTCCAGTCTTCATATTTGTCAAGCTTTCCGTTTTTGTTTAAATCTTTGAATTTATTTCCGCCAACTGTCAGGATTTTAACGCCAGAATCTGCAGAATACCCCAAAACCGGACCTTTGGAATTGGTCACGGTCTGAATGTTTTGTGCAAACGCTGTTAGTCCTAAAAATAATGCGGCAACATTTAAAACTGTTTTTTTCATTATTAAAATTTTAGAAATTAAAGCTTACAGAAAACTGACCTGTCAATGGCATAATGTAAGTTCCCGTCAACAGTTTTCCATAGTATGGATTGGCATCGGTAATCAGTTCGGCACCGTTGATGGTTCCGCTTGCTCCTCTTTGGTTTAGGAAGTTGATAACGGTTGCGCCAAGGTTGATGTTTTTGTTCACCGTATAACTTACCCCACCGAAAGTTTCCCATCTTGGAGCGAAGTAAAGTGCATTCGTAAGATTCGCATATTGTCTTGAGAAATATCTGAAACTTGCCCAGAATCTCCATTTGTCAATCGTATAGCTTGGGTCGATTTCCATTAATACCTTAGCCACTCCCAAAACATTGTTGTCGTTGTAATCGTAAGCTGTTCCGAAAGCATTGAAATTGAATTTCTTGTAAACAGGATTCTGCAAAGTCAATAGGTAATGAAGATTAAATCCTTTGAAAGGTTTTACCACAAAATCGGTTGTCCATCCAATGGTCTGAATATCATAGTAAACCGTAACGTTTTGAGCCTGAGTCGTATTCGCTGGATTGACCAAGTTATATCTGTTCAGGTTGTTGTTCTTTTTAAGATAAGTCGCCTGAGAAATCAACTGAATATAATCTGTGTTCCAGAAAATTCCCAACGCTCCCAATGGACTTTTTATTTTATTGGTATTCGGTTCAAAAGCCTGAGAATAACTTTCCAGTCTTCTGTTTTCCTCGGTATATAAAGCGTTTGCGATAACACCAAAGTTTTTGCTGATGTTGTAAGTAGCATTCAAACTACCACCAATCTGGAAAAAGCTTTGATTGATTTGGTTGAATTGTGAAGGGTCTGTGAAATTGAAACCAACAGTTCTTGGTGTCAAAGAATATTCTCCATTAATACTGTGATTTTTCAAATGCAAACCATAGCTTAAATTAAAATCATCAGAAACTTTCCACTCATCTGTTCCATAAACTGAAACTTTGTTTTCTGACCCACTGTGGAATTCGCCACCTGCATTATAATTGTAGAAACCATCCGCATCAGTCGTTGGACCAATCAATCTTTGAGGTTGCGGTTCAACAGTTTGGAAGAAGAACGACCTGTTCGAAGTAAATTTATCAATGTTATAATATTGTTCTAAAACGCCAAACGTCACATTGTGATTTCCTATTTGTTTGTTCAGTGAAAAACGTCCTGCAATATTGGTAATCGGTGTTGAAGGGGTGTGCATTGCCAGCTGCGTTCCCACTGCTCCGGTGTAAGCCTGACCTGTTGAAGCAATCGTGTAGCCCGAAGCCGCATCAGCATTGAAAATACTTAAAGGAATGATGTTGGAAGATTTCGCGGTAGCAAAGTGTGCTCTCGTTGAGAATTTGAAATTCCAGCCGTTGTTCAGCAAATAATTACCGAAAATATCGATGTTGTGAGATGTATTTCTGCTGTCATTTCCGTCCATATTGGCCCAATAGGTTTGTCCGGAAAAGATGTCTTTCATTTTGATTTGTCCGTCTCTTACCACGTAAGAATCTCTACCAATTCTGAAATTGTCGAGCTCGGTTACTTTACCTTCCGGTCCGTATTGGAAAACGGCGTAATTGGTAATGCTGTAAGAATCTGCGTATTTGTATTGAATCGAGATTTTTCCTTTATCATCATTAAAATATTTGGTAACACCTGCTCTGAAAATCTTTGTTTCATCTACATTTCTTGTAAAACCCAATTTATAAGTGCTCGGGTCGAAGTTGGCAAAAGCGCCAATGGTGTACGTCCAGCCATTTTTAGAAATTGGTCCGGAAACATTCACGTCACCCTGTAGCCAACCGAAAGTACTCGTTGTGAACTTTCCTTTTAATTTAAAATCTTTAGTTCCGGTTTGAGAATAAGAGTTTACTGCAAAACCAAGGTCGCCCATTGTGTTTGCTAGTTGGTCCATTTTCAATAATCCGGTTTTTTCCAAGCCTACACTCTGTCTCCAGGTTTTGTTGGGAAGTTCAGGCCAGAAGAAATAAACGGCAGGCAAATCGTTTTCAAGAATGGTAATTCCACCGACTGTTGATGGCAAACCGATATTCACGTCTCTTGGACTCGTGTTGTTGGCTGCGTTCAACATTACGTTTCTGTTGTTGTCTTCTTTGGAAGACGCAGTCACAGTTTTTACGCCTTCTTCATTTTTTGCAGCAGCATTGATAGCGCTTTTCACTGCAAGACTGTCAGTCTTTTCCTGTCCAAAAACTGTGGCGAAGGAAAGCATCAGTCCGAGAGCTGAAATTTTAGTTAAAGATTTTCTCATTTCCAGTTATATATATTTTAATTTTCTTCAGCTTTTAATATCCATTCAATCATCATATTCGATTATTGATACAGATAATCCTGTTGTAATTATCGCCAATAATATTGTTGTCTAATTGAATATAACCTTCAACATTTGTTTGAAACGGCAATTTATTCCATTGCTTCATATTGAAACATTACAATAGTACATTCTTTATTTTAATTGAACAAATAAATATTAATAAAACTTAACATTGAATACATTAAATTGATTTTCAATTCATTAAAATTGAATATTTAAACAAAATTTCATTGATTCAAATAGAATCAATGAAAATATTATGTTAAGTCATCACCAAAAAATGACTCTATTTCTAAAAATCTGCTGTTCAACAATTTTTTTTAGAAAATGAAAAGGAATCAATGAAATTAGTTTTACAGAGTAAGAAAGCAAGCGATCTATTCTTATTTAATTTGGCAAAAGTGAATAATGCTTGAGATATTATCATCAACCTTTAGCTGTAAAAAACAGATAACTACGTTTGATGAATAATATGATTAAAATCCCTCTGTAGTAATGTCACTAACAGATAAATTCATTTGAAATCAACACAAATCTAAGTTGATGACCACAAGTCCTATGATTTGAATCATATACGGTTTGAACAAAATTTATGAAGTTTGTAATTATATAGATTACAGATTTGTAAGTTGTCAATCTCTGTAGCCAAAGTAATTATATTAGTATTTTTTCAGTAATACTTTTTAGTACAAAGAATAAAAACGACACGTGGCAGTACATCAATAATAAATCACCTTTAGTCATCGCTACTGTGAATTAAGACTACAATGAACTAAACTATGACTAAGTAAATATGCTGATATCAGAAGAACTCCTTAAAAGTTACGGCGCAACAGTAAAACACTACAAACAAGGCGACGTTATTTTCAGTGAAAACGATACTCCAAAATATTATTACCAGATTATTAAGGGAAATATTAAATTAAACCATTACAATGAAGAGGGCTATGAGCTAATTTTTGCGATACTGGATGAGGGGATTAGTGTTTGTGAAATGCTGCTTTTTATTGATCAAAAGTATCCTGTGAATGCAGTTGTATTTGATCAGGTCAGCGTGCTACGCTTATCTAAAATTAATTTCCTCCAAATGCTTGATGATCATCCTGATATTTCGAAAGATATTAACAAATTTATGGCAGAACGTCTGTATCAAAAATACGTGATGCTGGAAAACAATTCGTCAAAATATGCGAATGTAAGAATCAAAGGTGTATTAGACTATCACAAAAGTTTCAGCCCAGACCAAAGTGCATTTTCTTTTGCTGTACCGTTAACACGTAAGCAAATTGCAGCGATGACAGGCTTACGGACAGAAACTGTGATTAGAAACATTAAAAAGTTCGAAAAGGAAGGTATTTTGAAAATCATCAATGGTAAGATTCATTTCTAACCATTTTTAGTCAGCATATTTATTGATGTTTTTTGACACAGATCACAGTAAAATTATGATTAATGGTTGTATCTGCAAGATCCAATTTAGTAATATATCTTATGATTTATAATTTTCAGGATTTTTTGCTGCTCTAACTTCTTAACATTTCTTATAACCGTCTCAACGCGCAGTCCAGTTAAATCCGCAATATCCTTTCGGCTGAGCAAGACTTTAAATGAGAACGGAGTTTTATCGGTATGTTTTCTTTTGAGGAAATTTAAAAGCATAACTATCTTCTCTGGGCCACTCCGTTTGAATTGAATATCAGCACTAATAAATTTTTGGTAAAGGGAATCGGAAATATTATTAAGCAGGTACAATTTTAACTCTTCATTATTCTGAATCAAATCGGCAAAATCAACAACGGGAATTCTTATGATTAAACAGTCAGTTACAGCAATGGCAGTTACTGGATAGGGTTCAGTGATAAATAATGAAAATCCTGCAAGTCCTGTCTCTCCCTGACTAAATTCCTGAATTAAATCTTTTGAATCACCATCTTTACTAATTAGCTTGGCTTTTCCGTCAGAAATGTAGAAAAAATATAAAGGTTTGTCCCCTACAGAAAAAATGATATCACCAGCGCAATATTTTATTGTTTCCGAACCAGTTGTTTTTTTAATAGCTCTTGAATCATCTTTCCAATATTTTTGCTGTAATTTTATCGTAATTTGAACTACTCTCAATAATAAAGTAATAAACTTAATTACTAAAAACAGTAACTTCTACTAAAACACTAATTTCAGACCATTTAACATTATCACACTGGCAGATTTTTTAATTTGCGAGATCACAAATCAATTTGCTTGCAATGCAGTCATTGTAATATTGATTCGATGTCATAAAATTCAAAACCCAATTTGACGTGGGTTTAGAACTTACATAGTCTAAAACTGAAAATTGAATTGTTTTAGCATTAAAGTCAGGTTTTTTTTATAATAATTTATTTTAGCATTCTTGACTCAGTATGATGGCTTGATAGTAATATTTTATAAACACTTATAAAATAACGTAATTACTGACAATCTTTATGATTCGCATCATAATCGGTGTAACATATTACGTCTAGCTTTACGCAATTCTTTTAGTTTTAAATCAATAGATGATTTTTAAAGAATATCGGATATTATTATCATTTCAATTTGTACACTTCTTTTTTTATGCAAAATATTTTATGCTTCAGCCATTTACATTGGGATTTCGTTTACCAGCGCCCACAACATTTATTAACCAGATTTTCTAAAGATAATAATGTTTATTATTTCGAAGAGCCCCGCATTGGGATATCCGATTTCTATGAAATGAACTTACAGGACAGCGTTTTTATAGTTAAAATATTTCTTAGAGATCAAAATGAAGACCGGAAGGCCAGATTAGAAAGGCTGGTTAACAAAGTCATTGCAGACCAAAATATTTCCAATTATCTATGCTGGTATTATACACCTATGGCTTTGGAATATACTTCACATCTGGAACCTGGCGTCACGATCTATGATTCAATGGACGAGCTTTCTGCTTTCCGATTCGCGCCACCACAGCTTTTGGTACTGGAAGAAGAACTTTTCAAAAAAGCAGATGTCGTTTTTACAGGCGGCCACACGCTTTACCAGGCAAAAAAAGACAGACATCACAATATACATCCGTTCCCAAGCAGTATCGACAAATACCATTTTAGAGCGGCAAGATACAATACAGTTGATGCGGAAGATCAAAAACACATTCCAAATCCAAGGTTCGGATTTTTTGGTGTAATCGACGAACGGTTTGACATTGAGTTGTTAAAAGAAGTTTCGTCAAGAAGACCTGATTGGCATTTTGTCATTATTGGTCCTGTCGTAAAGATTGATGAAGACGACTTGCCAAGAGCAGAAAACATTCATTATCTGGGGCCAAAAAAATATTCAGAACTGCCTAATTACATCAGTCACTGGGATATTTCACTCGTGCTTTTTGCACTTAACGAATCCACAGAATTCATCAGTCCCACAAAGACACCTGAATACCTTGCTGCGGGACTTCCCGTCATTTCTACTCCGATCAAGGATGTTATAAAGCCTTACGGAGAAAACAATCTGGTGTATATCGCAGACAGTGCGGACACCTTCATCTCCTATGCAGAGGAAGAGCTTAGTAAAGATTCAAAAAAAGAATGGCTTGCAAAAGTGGATCGCTTTTTAGCAAATGAATCGTGGGACAACACTTTTGAAAAGATGAATTTACTAATCAACGAAGTTAATAAAACCAGCAAAATCTATGTATGATTTTTTAATTATCGGCTGTGGGTTTGCCGGATCGGTTTTAGCAGAGAGACTGGCTAATGAGGGAAAAAAGATCCTGATTGTTGACAAACGTAATCACATCGCCGGAAACGCCTATGATTTTTATAATAAAGAAGGCATACTAATTCATAAGTACGGCCCGCATATTTTCCATACCAATTCAGAAGATGTGTTCAACTACCTGAGTCAATTTACAGAGTGGCGGCCTTATGAACACCGCGTCCTTGGAAGCGTAGATGGGCAACTGGTTCCTATTCCAATTAATCTCACAACCATCAATAAACTTTATGGGAAAAACTTAACTTCTGATCAGGTTGTGGACTTCCTTGCTTCCAAAGCCGAATTGAGAAAACCTGTTCTCACCTCGGAAGATGTCGTTCTGAATGTTGTTGGAAAAGAGCTTTATGAAAAATTTTTCCGTGGTTACACCAAGAAGCAATGGGATCTGGATCCATCGGAACTGGATGCTTCAGTAACCGCTAGAGTCCCAACACGGACTAACAGCGACGACAGGTATTTCACTGATTCTTTGCAGGCCATGCCAAAAAATGGCTACACTGATATGTTTCAGCAAATGCTTTCTCATAAGAATATTAATGTAATGCTGAATACAAACTACAAAGATATAGTTGATATAATTCCGCACAAAAAACTGATTTACACAGGACCGGTTGACGGTTATTTTGATTATCAGTTTGGTAAATTGCCTTACAGATCGATCGACTTCAAATTTGAAACTTTGGATCAAGATAAATATCAGGAATGCGGAACCATCAATTATCCCACTTCAAACCTTTATACAAGAATCACAGAATTCAAACATCTGACAGGACAAAAACATCATAAGACTGCGATTGTTTACGAGTATCCTACTGCGGAAGGAGATCCATACTATCCTATTCCAAGAAAGGAAAACCAAGACGTTTACAATCAATACAAAAAATTGGCTGATGAAACGCCAAATGTATTTTTCACGGGTCGATTGGGAACTTATAAATATTACAATATGGATCAGGTTGTGGCACAGTCTTTAGCACTTTTCCGGAAGATTATCAAAGAGGAAAATGCAGTACAGCAATAATTACCTAAATTTAAAAAACCCTTTCAAATCTTTCCTGATGGCCGGTTTTGAATGTGCAGATCAGCAAAACGCATTTGGCGAGCGTGTAGATCTGATAAAATTAACAGGACACGACCGTTTTATTAACGAAGATTATCAGAGATTAAAATCAATCGGAATCACTACCGTACGGGAAGGAATCCGCTGGAGTTTTGTGGAAAAATCACCATACAATTACGATTGGACACAGGTCGAGGAGATTATTATCAATGCCGCAAATCATAACATACAAATCATCTGGGATATTTGTCACTTTGGTTTTCCGGATGATCTTTCTCCCTTGCATCCAATGTTTGCCCGAAGATTTTCACACCTTTGCAAAGCTTTCGTTTTAAAATACCGAAGCCTTGTGCCTGAGGGCGAGCTGATCATCACGCCGATCAATGAAGTCAGTTTTCTTTCCTGGCTTGGTGGCGACGCAAAAGGCACAAGCCCATACTGTGTCAACCAAGGTTGGGAAGTGAAATATATGCTGATGCGAGCATACATCGAGGGAATTGAGATGATGAAGGAAGTAGATCCTTCAATTAAAATAATGACAACGGAACCTTTGGTCAGTATTATCCCGCAAGATACATCTGATCCAGATTCAGTTTTGGAAGCGAACAGTAAGCATCGCGAACAGTTTCAGGTTCTGGAAATTCTTACAGGAAGATTATGTCCTGAACTGAGAGGAAAGCCTGAATATTTAGATATTATCGGTGTTAATTTTTATTATAATAACCAATGGACATTCCCTGGGCATCAATTTATTCCATGGAATGAATCCCCACCGCATCCCTCTTGGAAAAGCCTTCACTCGTTGATTGAAGAAGTTTATACGGGTTATGAAAAACCAATTGTTATTTCAGAGACAAGTCATCCAGGAAGAGATCGCCCAAAATGGCTAAGCATGATTCAAAATGAATGTTTTTCAATATTGCAAAGCGGACTGCCATTGCTGGGGTGTTGCATCTACCCGATTATCGACAGGCCAGATTGGGATGTTACAGACATTTGGCATCACAGCGGACTATGGGACATCACAGATTCCAAATCTTTGGAGCGTGAAATACACGCGGAAAGTTTAGAAATATTAAATAGGTTTAAGCTTAAAACTTCTGAATTGAAGTTTTTATTTTGATCTTAACCATTTGACCGGAATAGATCTCGCTTTACAGTTGTTAGATATAGGATGAAGTTCGTTAGTAGATATGAAAGTATTATAGTGCTTATAATTCCCTGAACTTACGCTGATTCCATTGTCTTTTAAAAACTTTGCCATCCTCAAATCTATAGAAAGAAGGTTCTTTCACCTTTTCGTTTGGTCTGATCAATGTAAAGCATTCTCCATCTGGCAGTTCAATAATCTCGTGTATCGTATGGGCTGACACTAAATGCGTAGTACCTTCTTCTCTATGATGTACAGTAGCGGTGTAAGATCCATCTTCATTAATCTCGTAAATTCTTTCGATATAACTTCCTTTTAGAATGTGTGTGGTAAAACTAAACGGATGATCATGGATGTGTTCATGTTGATCCTTTTCACTAAAATGGTGAATGACTGCATCAAATGGCAGACCTCGGAGATGATGCTTTGTAAAAACAGCATTCATTTTTTCACGCTTGATCTTAATATTAATCATTTTTATTTGGTTTGAATTGAGAAGATTAGTTAAGGGTTTTGACTTTCAGTGAAGGTGCAAAAAAATAGGTAGAACTACATAATGTATGACATCATTTTGGTCTAATAAAAATAACAAAAAAAAACAACATTTTATGAAATCAAATGATTAAATATCAAATAATCACTGAGATAAATGGTATCAGAATTGCAAATAATTTTTTAATTGTTTTAAGAAAAATCTTCCATTATTTCGATGATTTTTTCTACACTTCTATCTCGTTTCAATATCGCATCAATCAAAATTCAATAAATGACCGACGATCATATTCATTCAGGAAATCATTATTTTTCCCAATACCCGATATTACCAACAGTAACGTCCAGTATTGTTATTCCTGTAAAAGATGAAGAAGGCTATATTTTGAGAACATTGCAGCCCTTTTGTGAACAAGTAGACAGAGATGGCGAGTCTTTAGACCTATTACAATTCGAAATTTTAGTCTTAGCTAACAACTGCACAGATTCGTCGGTCAAGCTGATTAAGGATTTCCAGCTGGAAAATCCTTTTGTGAATTTATATTTACAGGAAATAACATTGACACAAGAAAAGGCTAATATTGGTTATGTCAGGAGAAAATTAATGGATTGTGCATACTCAAGATTAATTAGGAACGGCGGAGGAATCATTATGACAACTGACGCTGACACAACGGTTTCGAGGGATTGGATCACACAGACAAAACTTGAAATTGAGAACGGCGCAGAGGCTGTAGGAGGAAGAATATTACTTTATCCTGACGAACTGGATAATCTGGATGAATTTACTCGTCAGCATCATTTGAATGATGAAAAATATCAGCTTCTAATTTCCGCCCTGGAAGGCATAATCGTCAATCCGGAACATGATCCGGCTCCCCGGCATCATCAGCATTTTAATGGCAGTTTTGCAATTACCAGTGAATCTTATGAGAGATCCGGAGGTGTTCCTGACGTCACGCACTTGGAGGATTGTGCTTTTTATGACAGATTGGAAAAGATCGATACAAAGTTCAGGCACAGTCACAAAGTAATTGTTCAAACTTCCGCTCGGTGCATCGGCCGTGCGGAAATTGGTCTTTCATATCAGCTTAATGAATGGAAAAATC
The DNA here is from genome assembly GCF_021261315.1 of Epilithonimonas sp. JDS. GTDB lineage: Bacteria > Bacteroidota > Bacteroidia > Flavobacteriales > Weeksellaceae > Epilithonimonas. Next base: position 19,056 of record NZ_JAJSAX010000010.1, on the reverse strand, counting down.
TAGGTCTGAGAATGGAAGACTTTTTGGTAGAGCCAAGCACGTCCATTATACGCAGGCTTACTTTAAAACGATTTTTAATGGATCTCTGGAACTCTAAAAATCTGATGAGTAAGTCAGATTTTTTTGAAAAGACAAGAGAAATGGTACCAGAGATATTTTTTGATGATGAGATTTTCGATTGGTACAACAGTTCATCTTACTTTGGAGAGTGGTATGGAAAATTGAATCAAAAGAAACTAACTTTTTTACAAAAATCCGCTGCAGTACCTATAGATACTGCGATCCGGGATTTAGAGTCAAGGCTTATGGATTATTCTCATCACGCTTTTTCCCAAACATCAATTCTGTAATTTTCCGCCCTTGCGCTGAAAACATTGCTCATCCTATCCTGCATTATTTTTTCAAAACTGCTGTGTACTTCATCTCCAGTTTGAGGATAATCATGCACCTCAGGTAGCCAATGGACCAGAACAATATTGCCATTAAAGTTCAATTTTTCATATAATTTGGTTATTACCATCTGCCAGTCAGCAGGTGAAAGATAATAAGCAACCTCGGATACCATAATCAAATCATATCTGTCATCTGGCAGTTCATCTTTAAAATTTAGTTTTTTAAAGGATATATTATTCAAATTTGCACAGCGTCTGGAGGCAAGATCCAAAGCTTTCTGGGAAATATCAGTAGCCAGTAAAAAGTTGCTTTTTTGGGCTAAAAGTTGCGTTAAAACACCAATGGAGCAGCCTATTTCCAGAGTCTTATTATAGTGTTGCTTTGGCAAAACTGAGATTGTCGCTGCATATTTGCCCGCCTCATACTCGCTCGTTTCAAAATTCCAGGGGTCTTCATTAGCTTCATAGATGTCTTTGAAGTACTGAGAATCTAAAGATTGTTTTTTTTCCATTATTTTGAGATAAAAAAGGTTTCGTATGGCATATTAAATTGCCTGAGCATCTCTGGCGAAAGCATAAATCCTTCCGGATCATCATTGATCATGCGCGTTATCTGCGAGCGATGCTGTGAAATTGCCTTTTGTTTTTGGGAAAGCACACTACTGATATCCAGTCGGAACGGCATCGATTCTTCCTGATTGGGCTCATCTCCAGGTTTTCCCAATTCTTCTAACCAAATTGGATATTCATATATCTTCGCATTTGCAGTTTCAGCAGAATTGACCAGCTGGAAGGCGGCTTGATGGTCGGGATGAGGATCCCGTCGCCAAGGCACAAAAATACTGTGAGGCTTTATTATATTCATCATTTTAGATATGCTGCTAACCGTATTTTCAAATCTTACGTCGCCAATTGACGGAACATTTCTATCCGGATATCTGCAAAAAATAATATTTTCTTTTGGTACATCAAGAACTGAACAAGCGTCAATTAATTCCTGTTCACGTAGATCCCTCAATTTTTCAGCAGGATATTGCTTGCTGTTTGGATGAGACATCGTTCCATCACTAAGCAGCATAATATAAACGGTCTGCCCATATTTGTGTAGTAGTGAAATCACGCCGCCGCATCCTAAACTTTCATCGTCTGCGTGTGGTGCGACAATCAATGTCGTCCCGAATCCAGCAGCACAGTGCTCAGGTGCCAAAGGAACTTTACTATAATTAGTGTTGTAATTCATCATTATTTTTTAATTTGATTCCAAATGTCAGTTGCGGGTGTATCAGAATTAAGTATAAAACTGCCAATTTCTGTCAGAACAGCATCAGGAGCTGGCTGTCGGAGATACGTACTTAGATCACGGATTATGCGTTCGAAATGATATGGTCTGTTAAGTCCACGCGCCCCAACAGATTTTTGACAAAGAATCATTACATCTGTGCAGATTTGCTCTATGGCCGTACGCATCATATTGCTGAGAAAAATAAAATCTTCGCCATTTCTTTTTGTGGGTTCCCTCAAATAGTCATCCATTTTTACAGCCGCGCCATTTAGCCACTGGTTTCCAGATTCTATTGCTATTGCCATCTGACCTAATCTCATTTTTTGAAAAGGATCCTGAATTCTGTCCAATGCAACTAAATAGGCTTTAGTTTCATCCAATAGCTGTTCCGCGCCTCCAAGCTGAACGGCTGCAAATCGTACGGAACCACCACTGAAACCTGGCTGTTGATAGTACTCTCCCGGTGAACCTAGTAAATTTATTTTTGGAATATTGGTTTTCGTGAATGTTGTTTTGAAGCTTCTGCTCGACTGCATACCCATTGGATTCCACCAGCTAGAATCTATCTTAGCGGTTTCATTTTCAAAAGGAACTACACACATCTGCCACGAGCCATCTTTCCTGGCAGCAGTTACGATAGGCCGGGTCACATATCCAGCTCCGGTCGTAAATGTTTTTGAGCCATTTAAAAAGTAGACACCTCTTTTCGATTTAGAAAAATAAGTTCCATCCGTAGCCTGTGTGTTCCAGACACCAAAGAGGTGACCCTCAAATGCCTCTGATGAAAAAAGCTTTTTCTGCTTTACATTACCGAACTGATTAATCAAAATCTGCGCATTGATATGGCCTTCCAATATCCGTCCCATCACCAGATTTCCTTTGCCAATATTTTTCAGAATATTAAGCAGTGCCAAATTTGTCCCGGGAGTCAAGCCTAGATTCAATCCTCCAAATTCTTCAGGAATACTTGCGGTTAAAAGTCTTGAGGATTTTAGTTTTACTAAAGTTTTTTCAGGAAAGGAAGTTACAGAATCTGTTTTGGCAGCTTCTGCTATAGATGCTTTACCTAATATCTGAGAAGATAGGACTAAATCCGATAATTTTGACACGTCTAATTTTTTTGATTTTTCAAAACAGCAATGTAACAGCCGTTACGTAACAACAGTAACCCAATATAATGCCGTTATATACATCCACCTGAATTCTGATGTTTTTTTCAAAATTGTCGACCGGTCATTACAAAGAGAAATAGTCAGAAGAAAAGAATTACTTATGCAGTTTTCGAACTACATCGTCATTGGAACTTCCATCAATAAAATTTCACTACCTTCTGAAGTTGATTTAACGTTCAAATCGGAAATATCCCAAACGCCAAAACCATCTCTTGTTTCCACTTTTTGTCCTTCGATTTCCGCGCTTCCTTTTAAGATAAATGCATATACACCATTTCCCTTTTTCTTGATTTGGTAATTGGTTTCAACATTATTTTCGAAGTTTCCTAAGTGAAACCAAGCATCTTGATGAATCCAAACTCCTTCGTCATCCGAATTAGGAGAAAGAATCTGCTGGAATTGATTCTGACTTTTTGTTTTATCTAAAGTAATCTGGTCATATCGCGGTTTCACGTTTCTTTTGTTTGGATACACCCAGATTTGCAGAAACTTCACCAAACTGTCATTATTTTTATTGAATTCGCTATGCATAAGTCCGGTTCCGGCACTCATCACCTGAATGTCTCCACTCTTGATAATCGCCGAATTTCCCATACTGTCTTTGTGCTCCAAATCACCTTCCAACGGTATGCTGATAATCTCCATATTATCGTGGGGGTGCGTTCCGAAGCCTCGTCCCGCCTCCACTTTATCATCATTCAACACTCTTAATACACCGAAATGCATTCTTTCCGGATTGTGATAATTCGCAAAACTGAAGGTATGATTGCTCACCAACCAACCGTGGTCTGCCTTCCCTCTGGAATCTGCTTTGTGAATCACAGAATTGTCTTTGATTTTTGAATCTGTATTCGGTAAATGATTGTATCCGATTGGTTCCAAAGGTTCGATTTCGTCAATCTCATTTTTCATTGTATTTCCCAATGATGCGGTTGCTACGAACATTCCTGTTCCGAGTAATCCTTTCTTTAAAAAATCTTTTCTGTCCATATCTGTTTTATTATTTATTCGTTATTGATAGGACAAATTTATGGTGATGGAAATTGCTGTGCATTTAACTAGTTTAATAAATACATTTAAAGCAAAAAAATAGTAAGCTAAATTCCCCTTCTCTGAAGGGGTGGATTTTTGTGAAACAAAAAGGCGGGTAGTTTACACACTATATATAAACCACCCCGTCAAAAATTCTTTGAATTTTCGCCACCCCTCCAGTGGAGGGAATATTTTTGTGTAATTATTACTTGTCTTTCGTCGCCAAACGCTTCCTAATCGTACTTACAAATTCTTTAGAAACGCCCAGATAAGAAGCGATATAATATTGCGCAACCCGCTGCGGAATCGTAGGATATACTTTGATAAATTCCAGATATCGGTCTGATGCGCTTTTGGAAATGGTATTCACCAATCGGTTTTGAAGGGTAAAGAGATTTCTCTGAACCAACATTCTGAAGACCCTTTCGAATTTCGGAATTTCCTGCAACAATTTTTCTTTGGTGGTCGGATTCAGCATAAAAATCTCCGAATCTTCAATTGTTTCAATATATAAATTGGAAGGTTTCTGGTCCTGAAACGAGGCGATATCGCTTATCCACCAATCTTCTATGGCAAACAAAATCGTCACTTCAAAGCCATTATCATCAAGGTAATAAGCCCTCAAACAACCTTTGTGAATGAAGCCTTCAAACTGGCAGATTTCACCTTCCCGCAACAAAATTGTTTTCTTCGGAATGGTTTCACAGACCAATAAATCGGTGAATATTTTCTCCTCTTCACTGCTCAGACTGATAAAACGGGTAACGTTCTTGATGATATTTTCAAACATAAATTAAGTTTACGGCTGCAAATTAGGAAAAAGACTGTAAACTTCATTCTTCAACAGTCCACTTCCACCGCCGTAATGGTCGATTACCTTTACTTCTTTCTCTAAGTTTGTGCAAAATATTTTAATATCATTTTCAAACTCCTCATCCAAACCGGAACTCAACAGCACAATATCTACCTGATTGTCTTTAATAAAATCGTAGCAGACCGTTTCATCGTTCTCGATTTCTGCTTTCCAGCCTTCATTATTTTCGATAATTCTTTTTAAGGTCTCAAGAATTTCCTGATTCTTTCCGATGACCAAAAAGTTTAATGTATTCATAAGTGTTTATGTTTAATTAATTTTAAATATGAATAAATAACGATGTCCGCTCTTTCTTTTCAAGATTCCTGGTTTTGTGGCCTTTTCCCGAAATATCTTCAACCAAAAGGATTTCGCCAGTTTGAAATTGTCTGATTTCACCAAGAGAAGTTTCAATCTCCACACCGCCATTCAAAAGTACAATATATTGCTTTTGCGGAGCGTGATGAAAATCGTAGTCGTAATCAGCAGAAACTTTTCTGAATTGAAGTTTTTTAACATAAATATCTTCGGATAAATATCCAATTTCTCCCTGATTGATTAACGGAATTTCGATGTCTTCGAAATGAGATTCTCCATTTTCGTCACTGAATATTTTAGTAATTTCTATATTATTTCATTTTAAATCTGACGTCTGATATCTAATGTGTAAAATCTTTAATCTATTTAAAAACGATAGAATTTGCCAGTTCCATTTCCTCCTGATTGATGGAATGTCCGAAATTTGCATAGACTTTCTCCGTCACATCGGCATTCATCTCTTTCAGAATATTCGCTGTTGCGTAAACTCTTTCTACCGGAACGTGGAAATCCGGATTGCTTGTTCCCAGTAAAATCGGGGTTTGTGCAAAATCGCCCTTGTAATTTTCACGGTTGATTTTTTCTCCAATAACACCACCGATTATGGCTACTGCTCCACCAAATTTCTGTGCATTTCTTGCTAAAAATTCCAATGTCAAACAAGCACCCTGGGAAAATCCGAAAAAGTAAATATTTTCAGCCTTAATTCCTGCATCCAAAACCGTTTCCACAGTTTTACCAACGGTTTCGAGGGCTGATGACAACCAAGGTTGGTTTTGCTCAACCGGTGCAATGAAGGACAATGGATACCAGCTTCCATTCGTTGCCTGTGGAGCCAATAAAGCATAATCTTCCACATTCAAATGTTGGGATAAGCTCAGAATATCCTGTGCGCTTCCGCCTCTTCCGTGAATCATTATCAAAACTTTTTCAGCTTCATTCAATGATTTTCCGCTTGTTTTTATATCTAAAGTATGATTCATTTTATTTAAATTTTTCTGTTGGATAATTAATTTTTGGAAGAACATCTATTAAGTGGCCTCTGTTTTCTTCAAACTGTTCCGGCAGCATCAAATCTTCACCAATAGATGCCAATTCTTCATCAATATCAAAACCAGGCCCTGAAGTCGCAATTTCAAACAAAACTCCGCCAGGTTCTTTGAAATAAATGGAAGTGAAGTATTTTCTATCCTTAACTTCAGTATGCTGCAAACCAAATTTGTTCAGTCTTTCAATCATTTCCAATTGTGATTTCATATCGGGAGTCGCAAAAGCAACGTGATGCACCGTTCCTCTTCCAGCCAAACCTTTCAGAGAATTGGGCGTACAAAGCAAATCGACATATTTCCCGGGTTTATCTTCCGTTCCAAATCTGAATCTGTCAGAGCTTTCAGCAATTAACTGGTGGTCCATTTGTGTGGTCAAAAGTGCGGCAGTTCTTTCGTAAGCATCTACCCAAATCTCAACGTGATGGAAACCTTTGATGGCAAAATCTTGTGGAATCAATCCGTTACCATACCCTTTTCTGTCATCTTTTTCATTGAAAACCAACTCCAAACCTAGCCCGTCAAAATCTTCCAGATAAATAAAAACTTCACCCGAAAACCTTTGCTGTGCCTGTTTGTAAGGAATATTGAATTTATCCAGCCTTTCCAGCCAATAATCCAGAGCATCCATTGAAATGGAAAAAGCCGTTGTATTCAGCATTCCTTTGCCGTGTCTTCCATTCGCCAGACCTTTTCCGTACGGAAAAGTCGTCATAATCGTTCCCGGCGTTCCAAACTCGTCCCCGAAATAAAAATGATATACTTCAGAATTATCGAAGTTGACGGTTTTCTTAATTAATCGAAGTCCTAAAACTCCGGTGTAAAAGTCTATATTTTCCTGTGCGTCGCCTGTGATGGCGGTGACGTGGTGAAGTCCTGTGATGAGTGCCATAATTGTTTTGATTTAAAGTTTAAAGTTGATGATTACTAATTTTTTAATTATATAAATTAAAAAGAGTGAACTATGATAATTTAGGTAACGCTTCTTCTACTTGAGAACGCATTGCTTCGTATTGTTTCGGAAGTTTTAAATTTTGTCCCAATTCACTCAAAGGTTCGTCTACAGTAAAACCTGGATTGTCTGTTGCGATTTCGAATAAAACACCACCCGGTTCACGGAAGTATAAAGAGTAGAAATAGTCTCTGTCGATTTTCGGTGTGATGCTTAATCCCGCAGACATTACTTTTTCACGATATTCCATCAAGATGTCATCATTTGATACTCTGAAAGCGATATGGTGATTGGTTCCGGCGGCATTTCTACCGAAAGGAATTTTATCATTTTCAATAATATCGATAAGGTTTGCAGTTTCTATTGCACCTGTCGCAAAACGGAATCTTTCGCCTTCTTGTTTTTGAAGGTCATATCCAAGAATATCAGTCAGGACCTTGATGGTTGGGTCAGCTTTTTTCAGGCTTAAAGTAACGTTGTGAAAACCTTTCAAACCGTTCTCATCCTTGATGTCATCGGTCGTCCAGATTTTTCTGTCATCCGGAGTTGATGATTCGATGAACTGTAATTGAAGTCCGTCCGGGTCTTTGAATGAAATCAGTTTTTCACCAAATATTTCACCTTCTTCAGCATTGACATTGAATTGCTGTAATCTGTTTTTCCAGAATCCTAAACTTCCTCTTGGAACAGAATATCCGATGTGTGTTGCCAAACCTGTTCCGTTGGTTCCCTGCCCAATTCCTTCCCAAGGAAAAAATGTCAAAATTGTTCCCGGAGTTCCGGTTTTGTTCCCGAAATAAAAGTGATAAGTTCCCGGGTCATCGAAGTTCACCGTTTTCTTTACTAATCTTAAACCTAAAACCTGAGTATAAAAATCTAAGTTTCTTTTTGCATTATTTGCGATTGCTGTAATGTGGTGCAATCCTAAAATTCTATTTTCCATTTTGTTTGTTCTTTAATTTTGTTAGGACAAATTTAGGACGATGGAAAATGCTGTACATTTAACTAGTTTAATAAATCTCATTTTGTGACATTCTCACAGAAAGAATTTTTAAAGATTTAACCTGTAAATTCAACGACCAATTTTGCCCGTTCACCGAAAAATTCATCACTTTTTTAAGATTCATTCTGAACTTTACATCAGAAAAAGAGCAATACCGCTCCTACTTAAATCTTAAAATTATGAAAACAAACATCGGACTTACAGAGCAAAACACAGAAGCTGTTGCAGAACAATTGGCAAAACTTTTAGCTGACGAAACGGTACTTTACATCAAAACAAGAAATGCCCACTGGAACGTGACCGGCGATAATTTCCACGCCAATCATATTTTCTTTGAAGAGCAGTACAAACAGCTGGACGAGTTGATTGACAGCGTTGCAGAACGTCTAAGAAAAATCGGACATTACGCACCTGCAACTATGAAAGCTTATTTAGAATTAACGCATCTTACAGAGTACAGCGACAGAACCAATGATGGATTAGGCTATATGAAAGATTTACTAAAAGACCACGAAAGTATTATCGATTTTTTAAGAGGAAATGTGACGCCTTTTGCTGAAAAATACAAAGATTACGGCTCCAGCGACTTCATCACAAGCCTGATAGAAACGCACGAAGAAATGGCTTGGATGATACGCTCTTACTTCAGAAATTAAAGAAAATAAGAAAAGGAATAATTATATTTGTGTCAACCATAATAAACTATCCCTATGAAAGCTTTAATTGTTGATGACAACGATATCGCAAGAACCACTTTGGCGCATTTGGCAAAACAAGTTCCGAATCTGACGATTGTCAATGAATATTCCAACGCTATTGAAGCTTACAACCATTTGCAGAACAATCAAGTAGATTTGATATTTTTGGATATCGAAATGCCGGAAATGACCGGAATCGAACTTACTAAAAACCTTTCAGGGAAAGACATTATCATCATTTTCACCTCATCCAACAAAGATTACGCACTCGAAGCTTTCGAATTGAATATCGCAGATTACATCCTGAAACCCGTGATGCCAGCGAGATTTTTACAGGCCGTCAGCAAAGCGCAATCGATTCTGGAAAGCAGAAAAGAAGATGTGGAAGTCACCAAAGATGAGTTCCTTTTTGTAAGAGATTCCAATATCACAAGGCGTTTGAAGCTCGACGATATTTTTTATGCGGAGGCAATGGGCGATTATGTGAAATTTTACACAAGAGAAAAAATGTTCGCCATCCACGGCAAGATGAAAACAGCGGAAGAACGTCTTCCGAAAGACCATTTCATCAGAGTTCATCGGTCTTACATCGTTTCTGTTGGCAAAATAGACACCCTTCAGGACGGTGGAATTATGATAAACGGAAAATTCATTCCCGTCGCAGATGCTTACAGAAAGGCTCTCAACACGAGAATGAATGTTTTCTAATTATTTGTGAGTGATTTGGGCAGCTATTTCCGCCTTCCGCTCCCAATCTTTTTTGCAGACGATTTCAGTCTAAATAGAACTAAAGAACAAGCAAAAAAGGATTTCCGCTCAAGTCGGGCTGCGAGAGATTCAACGTTCCAATCAGAGCGTAAAAATTCCCCTCCTCTGGAGGGGTGGCGAAAAATCATAGAATTTTTGACGGAGTGGTTTTACAATTCCAAGTCGTTTTCAACAATTCAAAATAAGTACAGACACTTATGAAAAACATATCCTCAGTAATGGGAAACAGACGGTTCAGTTATTTCATCATCCTCACATTTATTGCGGGTTCTCTCCTGTTGATAGCGGTTCAAATCAATTCGGCTAAAAATACCAAAGAGCTCATCCAAAATAACAACCGACTTCTCAACGAGTTGCGTTCCAGCAATCATCTGCGTGAAATCGACCGTGATATTCTCGGTGTTGAAAGCAGAATCAGAGCTTCCATTGCCACCAACGACACCACTCATCTCGAAGGAATCGACCAAAAAATCAGTCAGATAGAAAACTTTCTCGATTCACTTTCCAAAGATAACTCAGACGATGTGGAAGAAAAGTGGATACATAGATTGAGCGTTCTTGCGATGGAAAAGAAAAAGACGAAAGACAAATTACTGCTCCGTTATCACACCCTTGGAAATATGGACGACAACACTTCCATCGCCAACCCGAGAGCCAGAAAAATCTCTAATGAAATCACTTCCATCACTGCAAAAATCTACGAAAGCCGAAAACTTCATATGGTTGACCTCAGCAAAGAGACTGAAGCGATGGGACAAAAAGCGAGATTATATGATATTTCCTTATTGATTCTTTTAATTTTAAGCGGTTCCATTGTCGGTTATCACATTCTTCGCCAGTTCAAACGTCAGCGATTGTTGATTCAGGAATTGGATGTTGCAGAGAAAAAAGCGTCGGTTGCTGCACAAACCAAAGAAAATTTCCTCGCCAATATGAGTCACGAAATCAGAACGCCTCTGAGCGGAATTTTGGGCTTTACGAACCTTTTGCAGAAAAGACCTTTGGATGAAACTTCGAAAGAATTTGTCTCGTCCATTCAGCGTTCGGGGGAAAATCTAATGGCGATTATCAATGATATTTTAGATTTATCGAAAATCGAAGCCGGAATGATGCGCATTACCAAAGGCATATTCAGCATCAATGGATTGGTGAATTCAGTCGAAACATTTTTTGTAGAAAGAGCCAAAGAAAAAGGATTAACGATTTCCAGTAAAATAGATTCGTCCATTCCTGATACTTTGAATGGTGACGCAACAAGACTGACTCAGATTCTGGTCAACCTCATCGGAAATGCCATCAAATTTACACATCAGGGAAACATTAACATCGAAATTTACAATAAACAACAGAACGAAAATGAAGTTGTTGTTGGCTTTAAAGTTTCTGACACCGGAATCGGAATTGATAAAGAAAAACTCATTGAAGTTTTTGAAAGATTCAATCAAGGCGAAGATTCGACGACCCGAAATTACGGCGGAACCGGACTTGGATTATCGATTGTGAAAAGTCTGATTCAGTTGCAGAACGGCGATATCGAAGTGATAAGCGAACAGGGAAAAGGCACGACTTTTCATTTTTACATTCCTTATACAATTGCGAAAGAACAGCTGAATGTAGTTCCGAAAGTTGATACCGATTATTTTAAAGATAAAACAAACGCGCCTTTGCGAGTGTTAATCGTGGATGACAACGCTATCAACCAAAGTCTGATGAAACATCTTCTGTCACAATGGAATATCGATTTTGAAACCGCAAACAACGGTCTGGAAGCTGTAGAATTTCTCAGAAACAACGACTGTGACTTGGTTTTAATGGATATTCAGATGCCACAAATGGACGGTTACGTTGCCACACAAACCATCCGTGACGAACTTAAACTGAACACGCCTATCATCGCAATGACCGCACACGCTTTGGCCGGCGAACGCGAAAGATGTATGAGCCGTGGAATGAACGAATACATTTCTAAACCGATAAAAGAGGAAGAGTTATTCAAATTAATCTCGAGTTTCGGATTGAAAGAAAACGGAAAAACCGAAGTAAAAACTACAGAAACCGTTTCTCATTATGAGTTCATCGACCTTAGTTATTTGAAGTCTATCAGCAATGGCGACAAAGATTTTGAAAGAACCGTGACGCAGCAGTTTTTAGATAATGTCCCGACTCATTTACAGGAACTGAAACTGGCTTATGAAAATAAAGATTTTAAATTGCTGAAATTGAGAGCCCACGATTTAAAATCGAGTGTGGCGATAATGGGTTTGCTAACTTTATTAGAGGAAAAATTAGACATTTTAGAATTAACAACCAAAGAAAATCCGGCATCAAAAACAGCTTTGGAAGAAGTAAAAGATATTTTGCTGAAATCTTTCTTCGAAACTAAATTGTTTATGAAATCGCTTTAAAGGCTCATCAATTGCGTCGGGCTTTAGCCCGATGATTAAAATGTAAATAAACTCGGCTTTAGCCAATTTAGATTAAGTTTCGGCTAAAGCCTACCCTATTATTTTTCAGTAATGAACAGGCTAAAGCCCATCCCTATTGATTTTTTAACACCTAACATATTATGGAAACACAAGGCGCATCGGTGGTCATCACGCACCACGTTCTCGACGGTAAACAATCCGAATATGAAAAATGGCTTGATGAAATTCTGCCCGTTTCCAAAAGTGCCAAAGGTTTCATCGACTGGCAAATCGTTCGACCGATTGCAAATCTGACGTTTGTTTACACCGTTATTATCCGCTTTGATACAATTGAAAATCTCCGAAACTGGATGGAATCTGATACCAGAAGAAAATTGATAGACAAAGCCCATCCGTTATTCACAAAAGAAGACAATTACGAAATCAAATCCGGTCTCGATTTTCTTTTTTATGGTGAAAAAACAGACAACAAAGTTCCGGTTCGTTGGAAACAATATCTGGCGACGTGGTCTGCCATTTATCCTTTATCCTTGTTGATGCAATTGCTGTTATTGCCCTCCTTACGATTAATGAATATTCCTGCCAATCGGTATTTTGATACGTTGGTGAGTACAGGCTGTCTGGTTTTCCTGGTGATTTATGTGGTGATGCCGAATTATACGAAGTTGATTAGGAAGTGGCTTTATAAATAATTTGAATTAATGTAAATCTTTCAAAACCAAAAATCACTGTAAAATGCAGTGATTTTTTTGTTTATAATAAAGATAATTTTCACGTTTTGTCATTCCGTAGGAATCTCAATGCAGAATTTAAAATAATAATTTAGATTCCTACGGAATGACAAACTTGATTCATATTAAAGTTTATTATTTCTTTCCATTCATTAATAAATTTCAACACCCATTCAACGACACTTTCCGCCTGTTCATCGAACATCAATTGATTTTGAAATTTGTTGAATGTAGCTTTACATCATCAAATTAACAGATACAAACAATTTAAAATTCTAAACATTATGGAAATTATTCAAACACCAGAAAATGCATTGTCCCACTCTACAGTTACAGCGATTATCAATGCCCCAATCGAAAAAGTTAACATCGCAGATTGGCTACTCAACCTTCCCGATGCAGAATATCAAAGATGCTCCACGCAGCACATCGGAGCCGCCATTTCTACCACGTATGATGGCGAACCTGTTTCTTTAAACGTCGAAACAATCGGAGATGCTTTGATGGTTCAGCATTATGTTGCCGTTGAACACCGTCCGGATTACTGCAGAATGTTATCCATCTCAGATTCCATCACCAAAGGCGGCCGTACCAAAGTTCAGGTTTTATGGGAACTGAAAGCCACAAAAATCGATGATAACACGACATTGTACACCAACGAAATCCACGCCACTGCCACTCCTGAAATGTTCGAATATCTGAAAGAACACAACGTGAATCTAGCTGATGCCGCAGCTTCCAGACAAGCCGCTTCCGACGCCCATAACCACGAGGAAACGCCCAACTTTGCAAAAAGTATCGAAAACAAAGCGTTGACCGGAAAATACAACCAACCTTTCTAATTCAAAAAAAATAATGGGCGTATCTCGGTACGCTCATTTCATTTTAAAGTTATGGAAACACTCTTTGAAAAACTTGTAGGAACCTGGACTTTGGTAGAGCTCATCGAAGTTCCTGTATACGGTGGAGAAATTACCCATCCGATGGGTGAAAATCCGAAAGGGCTGATTATGTATAATCCCGACGGTTATATGTCGGCACAAATTATGGATACGAACCGGAAAAACTTTCATCAGGAACATTGGACCAATGCCACGCCGGAAGAATATACACAGGAAGGCTCAACCTATCTTGCGTATTCGGGACCATTCAAAACGGATGATGAAAAACAGTTGGTGAGTCACACGATGTACATCTCACTTTTTCCCAACTGGACGGGGCAAACGCAGAATAGAATCGTTATCTTTAAAGATGGTTTTCTGCATCTTGAAAGTGAGAAACCATTCACCAGCAATTCACGATTGGTGACCCATCAATTGACCTGGAGGAGAGTTTGAAAGAATCTGATATTAAAATTTAAAAAAATGAAAGCAATCGTTATTACAAAACCTGGAGGTCCTGAAGTATTGGAATTACAGGAATACCCTACTCCCGAAATATCCGGAGACGAGGTCTTAATCGAAGTGAAAGCAGCGGGGCTCAACCGTTCCGATGTTTTTCAGCGTGAAGGAAATTATCCTGCACCAGAAGGAGCTTCCGCCGAAATTCCAGGATTGGAAGTTGCCGGAACCATTGTAAAATGCGGACCTGATGTCGTAGATTTTACCGTTGGCGACAAAGTCTGTGCATTGTTGGCAGGTGGCGGTTACGCAGAATATGTTAGCGTGAGAGAAGGTCAATGTTTACCCATTCCTGCAGATTTAAGTTTTGCTGAGGCGGCAAGCTTACCGGAAACAGTCTTTACCGTTTGGTCTAATGTCTTTCAGAGAGGAAATCTTCAACCTGGAGAAACCCTTTTGCTTCACGGCGGAAACAGCGGAATTGGAATCACGGGAATTCAGATTGCGCACGCATTGGGTTCAACCGTCATTGTCACAGTCGGTTCTGACGAAAAAGGCAAAAAATGCCTTGAACTCGGCGCAGATTCTTACATTAATTATAAGACCCAGAATTTTGAAACCGAACTTCAAGATGAAGGTGTCGACGTCATTCTTGATATGATTGGCGGTGATTATCTGGCCAAAAACATCAACATTTTAAAACCTGAAGGGAGATTGGTTCACATCAATGCGGTAAGTGGCAGTCGTGTAGACCTTGATATTTGGAAAGTGATGACCAAACGCCTGACCGTTACAGGAAGTACTTTGAGAAGCCGTGAATATGAGTTCAAAAAACAATTGGCTAAAGAAATTCAGAAAAATGTCTGGCCTTTAATTAAATCTAAACAGTTCAAACCTGTCATTTTCAAAACATTTCCTTTCTCAGAAGCTGCGGAAGCTCACCGATTGCTTGAAGACGGTTCACATACAGGAAAGATTATTCTTGTAAGATAGCAAAAATTTAAAACTGATAACCAATGAAAAGAGATGCTATCTTCTATTCGTCCCTGATTATGGCTTTCAGTGCAGGTTTTGTCGATACAAGCACTTTTACGGTTGCAGATGGATTATTCTCTGCCCATATCACAGGGAATTTTGTGGTTTTTGCGTACAAATTATCGAACCACCCGCAATTGCGTGATTTTAGCAATCTTGCCAGCTTTCCCGTTTTCATAATGGCAGTCATCTTGACCAGAAAAATGGATAGCCTTTATAAAAATGAAAAAGGAATATTTGCATCTATCGGTATATTTTTGATTGTTGCAGGTTGTATTGCTTTTTTATTAAAACAAAATCATATTGCAACAGGATTTATGTATCATTCTATGCTGATGCTGATTGTCTTTTCGATGGGAATCCAGAATACGGTAACCCGTTTATACGCCAATTCTGCTTTTGGCCCGACGACGGTAATGACAGGCAATGTGACCAAAGCCATCCTTGATTTTTTCTCTTACATCTCTACACAACATACTCTTGAAAAATTAATCGAACTAAAGAAATCATTGCTACTTCTAACAGGTTTTTTGATTGGATGTGTCTTTGGCGCTTTGATTTCTGCTCGTTTCGGATTGGTTTCAATGTTGATTCCTGGTATTGTGATTTCGGCTTACTATACGATACCTACAAGAAAAAAATCTTTATCCTTTCAATAAATTCTTTTATCAATTAAATAATCATCCTTCCCAAGTTAAATTGAGAAGGATTTTTTATTAATTAAAATGGACGTCGTTAGGAATCTCAATCGATAAAATTCGAATTGAAAGTCTATTATCTCTCCTCTATTTTCTTTATTCCAAAGATACCAACTACTCCTTTCAAATTCCCACCGACTCATTTTGCCCATTCACCGAAAAGCACTTCAAAATCTTGTGATTCCGAGGTAGCTTTACAGTAGAAATAAAGACAAACTATCATTCATCACAAAAACTTATCATTATGAATACTGCATCATTAAGTTTCAGATACGAACTCGAGAAAAAAGAACCAAGAACCAACGACGGCGGAACTACAAGAGGCGCCTCTGTAAAAGATTTCCCAGCATCTATTGGGATTGCAGGCGTTTCTATGAGACTGCAACCGGGAAGTATGAGAGAATTGCACTGGCACGCCAACGCGGCAGAATGGGCTTACGTGATTTCGGGAACGGTTCGTACCACGATTATTCATCCGGACGGACATAGCTATACAGACAATTTTGAGCCGGGCGATGTTTGGTATTTTCCAAAAGGTTACGGTCACTCGATTCAGGCAACAGGAACCGAGGAATGTCATTTCATTTTGATTTTTGATAACGGTAATTTTTCTGAAGACCATACGTTCAGCGTGACGGATTTTGTTTCTTCTGTACCACCTGAAATTGTCGCTCAGAATTTAAATTTAACTTTAGAAGAAGTTGCGGCTTTACCTCAAAAAGAAGCCTACTTCGCAACGGGAATTGTTCCTGACGAGATGTCTTTCGTTGCTGAAGCTCGTCCGAATGAATCTGATATCGAATTAACGAGTTTTCACCGTTATCCTTTGCATTCCCAACAGCCGAGAATTGTTCCAGGCGGAGGTTTGCAAAGATTGGTAACGAGTAAAGAATTCCCTATCAGCAGTACAATGTCGGGTTCTATTTTGGAATTGCAGCCGGGCGCTTTAAGAGAAATGCACTGGCATCCGAATGCGGACGAATGGCAATATTTTATTTCAGGACAAGCAGAGATGTCAGTTTTCCTTGCAGAATCTACTTGTGTTACAGAGCAGTTCAGTGCCGGAGATGTGGGTTATGTTCCAATGGGAGCCGGACATTACATCAAAAATATAGGCGACACGGTTTGTAGGATTCTGATTGGTTTCAACAGCGGAAAATATGAATCGATTGATTTGAGCGAATGGCTGTCGGGAAATCCAAAAGACGTTGTCATTACTAATTTTGGTTTGAAAGAAGGCGAAATCGAAAAATTCCCGGCTGAGAAAGTTTTCATTCAGCCCAAGAAATAAGATTATAACTCAATCTCTCTAAAAAATGCATAATTCTGTCATTAAAACAAACTATTCCGTTTCTTCTGAATCGATTAAGATGCAAGAGAGATTGGCGATATTTTTAGCTTTGATTGCAGGATATATTGATGCAACAGGATTGATTCAGTGGAAAACGTATGTCTCTTTTATGAGTGGAAATACCACTTCATTGGGAGCGGCGCTTTCAACAGGAAAGTATGGAATCGTTATTACATCAATTACAGTCATAAGTTGTTTTCTAGTAGGAATTTACGCCGGAACCTGTCTTTCATTATGGAAGAGAATTAAGAACCAAATATTAACTTTTCATCTTGTTTCCGGAATTCTCATTTTCTATTCAATTATTGCTTATTTTTATGATATCAATAATTTGTTATCCATTGCAATCGTCGGATTTTCAATGGGAATGATGAACACGATTGTAACTTCTGTAGGAAACCAAAAGGTAAATACAGATTTTGTGACAGGAACTTTGAACAGCCTGGCAAGGAACACCGCAATGCTGACGATGACCAATGATAAAGTTGAAAAAGAAGCGTATCAATCCAATGCCATCCATCTTTTGCTTTTGTGGATAGGATTTTTATCCGGTGCGTTTATCGCTCCTTTCCTACTCGATTATTTTGGAAAATGGACTTTGATGATTCCTGCATTATTACTGATGATTTGCGGAATACTGATTTCAAGAATTAACACTAAAAACTAATATTATGTTACAGAAAAACGATGTTGCTCCAGATTTTACATTGTACGCAACGCCAGACCAGAAAATTACACTCTCAGAATTCAGAGGAAAAAATGTCATCCTTGCTTTTTATCCCGCCGACTGGAGTCCGGTTTGCAGCGACCAGATGGCTTTGTACAATGAAACTCTGAAGTTTTTTAAGAAATACGATGCAGAGATTTTCGGAATTTCTGTGGACAGCAAATGGTGTCATCTCGCATTTGCACAATCCAGAAATTTACACTTCCCTTTACTCGCAGACTTTGAAGCGAAAGGAGAAATTGCTAAAAAATATGGTGTTTATGATGAAGAAGAAGGTGAATGTAAACGCGCTTTGTTTGTCATCAACAAAGACGGCATCATCGAATGGAGTTATCTGTCGCCAACGGCCATCAATCCTGGCGCAGACGGAATATTAGATGCTTTAGAAACCCTTAACACAAAATAAATTATGTCACTAAAACCAGCTGTCAGCCAAGCTGACCACGCACAAGGCAACTTAGAAGCTGACCTCGTTATCGTAGAGTACGGCGATTATCAATGTCCATACTGTGGCGCCGCTTATCCGGTTCTGAAAGAGTTGATGAAAGAATTTGGAAGTCAAATCAAATTTGTTTTCAGAAACTTTCCACTTTCGGAAATGCATCAATACGCCAGACCGGCGGCCATCGCAGCGGAAGCAGCCAATCTTCAGGGGAAATTCTGGGAAATGCACGATGCGATTTACGAAAATCAGAGAGATTTGAATGAGAACTTATTGATAAAATTGGCGGAACAATTAAAACTGAACATTCCTCAATTTGAAAAGGATTTGGAAAGTACAGCATTGGCAGATAAGGTTGATTCAGATTTTGAAAGCGGAATTATGAGCGGCGTGAACGGAACACCTTCTTTCTTTGTGAATGGAAAGAAATTCGATGGTGGCGCGGAAGATTTGTTTGAGCTTTTGAGGGAGAATACGGAGAGCTAAAATCACGAGAACTTTTGACACTTGAGAAATTTTAAGTTTCTATAATAATGTGAAGAAGAACACCTAAGCTTTCTTTAAAAAGGAATCTCGTGTTTTACACTGAATCTGCAGCCCGACTTGAGTGGAGCTCTTTTTCGTCATTGCGATTGCTGAATCGTTCAAATGATTGCCTTACTTTGTTCGCAATGACAAAAAAAGCGGGAACGGAAGGCGGAAATAGCTGCCCAAAATAAAAATCTAACAATCATTTTTCAAAAAATGTACGATATTAAACTAGATTAACGAGAAACGAATTGAAGCATAC
>NZ_JAJSAX010000001.1 GCF_021261315.1 Epilithonimonas sp. JDS | reverse complement strand
GAATTAATAATTGAAAAGAACGCTCAATCGGGCGTTCTTTTTTATTCTAAATAGATTAAAATATCTTTAGCAACTTCTTCTTCAACTGACGTGATCAAAACCGCATCTTTTGTCTTTTTCTGAAGTTCCTCAATAAAGAAAGTGCTTTCAAAAAACTGACGGTGTACGCCCGGCAAAAGACTCATAAAATAATCCATCCCAAGCTGATTGTTGTGAAGATCCATTTTCGTCTCCAAAGGTTTGTTCGGGAAAAGATCTTCGTGCATTTCCGTTAATCTTTTGCACCATTTTAATGACTTCTCGGGCGAAGATACTTTGCAGAAGTACATCATAATGATACAACACCAATAAGCGTGTCGGAAGGCATTTCCAATGCCGCTGTTGGAGTTGCTTTCAGGATATAATTCCTTTGCTATTTTGAAAGCTTTAAGGCTTGCATAAGTGTACAAAAATGCAAACAATGGATGCATGATTCCAATGGAAAAGACCTTCAGTAATTTATTAAAGGTTAATGATTTTAATGCTCTGAAAAATATGCCTATAAATCTCATCAATAAAAAACTCTCCCAGATTTGAGAGAGTCTATTTTTAGTTCAATAATTTGATCAATGATATTCGTGGATCAAAAGTTTTACCGCTCTTGAAACTTGATGTTTGATCTCGGTTCTCTTCACGATAAAATCGACAAAACCTTTTTCCTGCAAGAATTCTGAGGTTTGGAAACCTTCCGGCAAATCTTTACCAATGGTTTCACGGATTACTCTTGGTCCTGCGAATCCGATCAAAGCACTTGGCTCTGCGACAATTAAATCTGCTGTCATTGCAAAAGAAGCGGTAATTCCACCAAAAGTCGGATCTGTTAAATAAGCAATATAAGGCAGGCCAGCATCAGAAAGTTGAACCAATTTGGCTTGAACTTTTGCCAACTGCATCAATGAGTAAGCCGCCTCTTGCATTCTTGCTCCACCAGATTGGCAGATGATCATATAAGGCAATTTATGCTTGATACAATAGTCGATCGCTCTTCTGATCTTCTCACCCATCACAGATCCCAAAGATCCACCGATGAAAGCAAAATCCATACAAGAGATCACCATTTCCACACCGTTTACTTTTCCCGTCGCATTACGAATGGAATCTGTCAATTTGGTTTTGGCTTTCACTTCTTTCAGACGGTCTGTATAAGATTTTGTATCCTTAAATTTAAGAATATCAACACTTTCCACATCAGCATCCAACTCTTTGAATTTCTGATCATCGAAAAGCATATCAAAGTATTCTCTACTTCCAATTCTTACGTGGAAACCATCTTCCGGAGACACAAAATTATTAGCTTTGAGTTCTTCAGCTTCTATGATTTTTCCTGTTGGCGTTTTGTGCCAAAGTCCTTTTGGAACGTCCTTTTTGTCTTCTGTAGAAGTGGTAATATTTTGCCCTTTCCTTTTAAACCAATCAAATGCCATATAATCTATAATTGATGAATGATAAATGATAAATGATGACCGAAATATCGCAAGGACAGATCAATCATCATTTATCAATTATAAATTTAAAGTGTATTAATGTTGTTCAGATCTTCGAAAGCCTGAGTCAATCTTTTAATATAAGTTTCTTCTCCTTTTCTTACCCAAACTCTTGGATCGTAGAATTTCTTGTTCGGTGCATCCTCTCCTTCTGGATTTCCGATTTGATGACGTAGATATTCGATTTTCTCTGTCATGTAATCTCTGATTCCTTCTGTGTATCCGAATTGAAGATCTGTATCAATGTTCATTTTCACAACACCGTAACCGATGGCTTCTCTAATCTCTTCCAAAGTAGAACCGGATCCACCGTGGAATACGAAGTTTACAGGCTTCTCTCCTGTTCCGAATTTCTCCTGAACATATTTTTGAGAATTGTCAAGAATTTTCGGCGTCAATTTTACGTTTCCTGGTTTGTAAACACCGTGTACGTTTCCGAAAGCTGCTGCGATTGTGAAATTATCAGAGATGTTTTTCAAAACTTCGTAAGCGTGAGCTACTTCTTCCGGTTGTGTGTAAAGTTTTGAGCTGTCAACGTCAGAGTTGTCAACGCCGTCTTCTTCTCCTCCAGTTACACCTAATTCGATCTCAAGAGTCATTCCCATTTTGTTCATTCTCTCGAAATATTTTGCAGAAAGCTCCAGGTTTTCTTCAATTGGCTCCTCAGAGAAATCCAACATATGAGAAGAATAAAGAGATTTTCCGTTTTGCTTGTAGAACTCCTCACTTGCGTCCAATAGACCGTCGATCCAAGGTAACAATTTCTTTGCGCAATGGTCTGTGTGTAAAATTACAGTCGCTCCATAAGCTTCTGCCAAAGTGTGGATATGTTTGGCTCCAGCAATAGCTCCAAGAACTGCAGCTTTTTGGTTATCATTGTTCAAGCTTTTTCCAGCGTTGAAAATAGATCCTCCGTTTGAAAACTGGATGATAACAGGTGCATTTAGTTTCGCAGCAGTTTCCAACGTTGCGTTTACATTACTTGATCCAATTACATTAGCTGCCGGAAGTGCGAATTGCTTCTCTTTTGCATAATCGAATATTTCTGTTACTAAAGAACCAGTGGCAACTCCTGCCGGAAATTTTCTGCTCATTTTGAATATATTTTTAAGATTTTTTTTGAACGGTAAAGTTACAAAATTATTAATTATTTAAAGTTCGAATTTTCAGTCTTATGTTATGACTAATATTTTTAATTAATTCCTCTTATCATTCCCCCAAAGCAATTTCTGTCTTATCGTTTCATAGAAACTGAAATTTTTCGGTTTAATAAGAAACAGGGAGAAATCTGCTTTTTCAATGTTGATCTCGCTTCCGATCTCCATATGATAAAGTCTGGAATCCAAAGCCAAAGTATACTGCTCTACCCGACTTTTGACAATCAGCTTTATTTTTGCATCATCTTTTACGATGAGTGGACGAACATTCAGATTGTGAGGTGCGATTGGCGTAATGACGAAATTGTCATTCGCTGGCGAAATGATTGGTCCACCACAACTCAATGAGTAAGCTGTAGAACCTGTTGGCGTAGAAACTATTAATCCGTCGCCCCAAAAAACGTTCAGGAATTCTTCGCTGATGTAAGATTCCACCGTGATCATGGATGTGGTTTCCTTTCTGGAAAGGCTGACATCATTTAGGGCAAAAGGAAAATCGATATCATTTGGATTGTCCGTTGTGATTTTGATGACAGAACGTTCGCTGATATTGTAATTTTTATCTAGGATAATAGAATCCAACTCGTCAAAGATCTGATCTTTTCTGAAGTTGGCCAAAAATCCCAATCGGCCTGTATTAACCCCAATAATTGGAATTTCTAAATCTTGGATAAAGGTCAAAGCGTTAAGGATTGTTCCGTCGCCTCCAAAACTGAAAACGATATTGACGTTTTTACTTTTCAGCTCATCTTTCCCGGAAAATGTGTCGAATTCCTTAGAAAAATTAAGATTCTCCGCCATCTCCGCGTGCAAAACCACTTTAACATCTCTTAACGCCAATTCGGAAATGAACTTGTTGAGATACAAAAAAGTATCGAGGTCTTTCTTTTGAGAATAGATAGCTGCCTTCATAAATTATATCTCCAAAAATTTCTGAAAAAACCCAAATCGGTCTTTCAACAGTTCTTCTTTCTCGTCGTCGTAATGTTTGGTAACCACCGTGTAGCCATATCTTTCGAAGGTTTCATCAATGGAACTTAGATTTTCATTGCTGATCTTCAACGTAATTTCTATACTATCTTCTTTGATGGCGCTGATGAACGTGCCGTAGATCTTCGCATTGTTGCTTTCCACAATTTGAGTGATCTCTGTCATCGAATAATGCAAACCTGTCGTTTGGATCGTCAAGATTGCACCGTTCTCGGAGAACAATGGATATTTTGAAAACTCATTGAAGATGTCATCGCAGGAAATGTAACCCAGATATTTCTCCTCTTTTGAAATTACAGGAATCACATTCGCATTGAAAGTATGGAAAAGCTTGATGCTATCGAGAATACTGCTGTCCTCTATGATGGCAAATCGCTCATAGTGAATATTAAGACTATCCAATTTCCCCTCAGGACTGTCTTCCAGAAAAGACTGGCTGAGTCCGCCCAGAAAAACACCTTTGCTCACAATGAAAACGTGAGAGTATCCGAACTCTTTCGCAACCTCAGAAGCTTCCTCTATGGAATCTTTTCTGCTGAATGCGGGATAATCTTTGGAAATGTAGTCTTTTATAAACATTATGCTAATTTACAAAAAATCCTTAGCCACAAAAGATTTTAAAAATTTTTATGAAATTTTATAAAAAGTATTGCTTTGTATTAAACAAAAAATATATCTTTGTCGCCTTTCATTTTTACTTTTTATTAGATTTATTTCAAACTGCAACACTTCATTGTGTCTGCAGTTTTTTTATTTTAAAGAACTCAGGTTTTTCGCAAACTCCCAAATGACGATTCCGCCACAGACACTTACGTTCAAAGAATGCTTTGTTCCCAACTGAGGGATTTCCAAAAATGTATCAACATTTGGCAATGCTTCATCACTGATTCCGTCGACTTCATTTCCTAAGATCAGAGCGTATTTTTCATCAGACTTAATTTCAAAATCAGTAATCATTTGGCTGTCGGAAGTTTGTTCGATCCCAATAATATTGAAGTTTTCTTTCTTAAGATTTTCAATAGCAATATTAATATCCTGCTCGTAGATCCAATCCACACTTTCCGTAGCGCCAAGCGCCGCTTTGTGAATTTCGCGGTGAGGCGGTTGAGGCGTGATGCCGCAAAGCACCACTTTTTCAATCAGAAACGCATCGCCGGTTCGGAAAATAGCGCCCACATTGTGCATACTTCTTACGCTGTCCAGAATGATAACGAGCGGAATCTTCGCTGTGTTTTTGAATGTTTCAACATCTATTCTCCCCAATTCTTCAAGTTTCAGTTTCTTCGTCACGGTTTAGGCTTTATTTATAATTAAATCAATATTTCTCTCGATATTCTTTGCGATAGATTCCATTGGGATATCGTTCTCGTCGTTGTTGAACGGATCTTCTATTTCTTCGGCGATCAACTCCAAACTCATCAAAACATAATACACAAACATCGTAATTGGGATCATAAAAATACCGAGGTTCACAACATTTGCAACAGGCAAAGCTACAACGTAAAAAACCACAAACTTTTTGATGAATGATGAATAGGAATAAGGAATTGGCGTGTTTTTGATTCTTTCACAACCACCGCAAACATCCAGAAAACCGGACAACTGCGCATCAAGAAACAACATTTCTGTATCCGATATTTTCCCTTCTTTTTTAAGATGAAAAAGTTTTTTGGTTAATAAAAAAACCAATTCTGCCGGTGGATGATGTTTCAATTCTTTGGCGAGCTCTGCAAAATCCTTGTCCAGAACCAGTCTTGTGGATTCTTTGGAAAGATGGCTGGATAGAAAATGGGGGAAGAACTTAATATATTTTGCGATCTGATTTTTTGTTTTGACATCTTTCTCATCCAGAATGCCACAGATCTTGATCATAAAATTCCGGCTGTCATTCACGAGTTTCCCCCACAGCTTTCGGCCTTCCCACCAGCGATCGTACGCCGTATTGGTCCGGAAAACCAAAAGTAAAGACAAGACAAATCCCAATAAAGAATGCAGCATTCCGATGTGGCTGACTGTCGATTTTTCTGTGAGATGCAGATATTCGATCTCCAGGTAATACATCCCGTAAGAATAAAGTCCCACGAGAAGCATTGTAGGGAACAAGATTTTCAGCGTATCTGTTTTATGAAGACTGATCAGGATCTTCAGGAAGTTCTTTGTGTTGTAGGCGCGCATACAATTGCATTTGAGCACAAAGATAATTGATATGGAATAAAAACTTGTGATGCGCAACTATTTAGTTCAAGTTTTAAAACCGTTTCTGAAAATTATTTTTAAATTTAAGCTTTTAAAAACCATTCGATGTCAAATAAAGAAAAATTCATAACCGACCTCAACTCAAAATACAACCCCAAAGGCGACCACATCATCCTAGGAAAAGGAATGTTGGACGGCGAGATCGTCACCGAAGTCAATGTCTCGATTCCCTTGAAAACTGTGAACAGACACGGCTTGATTGCCGGTGCAACAGGAACTGGAAAGACCAAAACGCTTCAGGTGTTCGTAGAGCAATTGTCTCACGCCGGAATCCCGACTTTGGTAATGGACATCAAAGGTGACCTTTCCGGAATCGCTGAATCTGGTGTTGAAAACGACAACATCAAAGAACGATATTCAAAAACAGGCTTACCATATTCTCCACAGAATTTTCCGGTTGAATTAATGACCATTTCCGGTGCAAAAGGTGTAAAACTTCGCGCAACGGTTTTGGAATTCGGACCGATTTTATTAAGTAAAATTCTTGGGCTGAATGACACGCAGCAAAGCATTATGTCCATCGTTTTCAAATACTGCGATGACAAAGCTTTGCCTTTGGTCGATTTGAATGACTTGAAAAAAGTCCTTCAGTACGTAACCGATAATCCGATTGGCAAAAAGGAATTGGCTGACAATTACGGCTCAATTGCGCCGGCATCTTTGGGAGCGATTCTTCGCTCAATCGTTGCGATGGAACAACAAGGCGCTGCTACTTTTTTCGGAGAACCAAGTTTCGATGTTGAAGACCTTTTGCAGACGAGAGACGGAAAAGGTGTTGTGAATATCTTCCGTGTAGATGATATTCAAAGCAAACCAAATCTTTTTTCGACCTTTATTTTATCACTGTTTGCGGAAATCTATATGACTTTCCCAGAGGAAGGCGATAGCGGGAAACCGAAATTGGTTTTGTTCATCGACGAAGCACATTTGCTTTTCAACGAAGCTTCAAAAACTTTGCTTTCTCAGATTGAAACGATGGTGAAGTTGATTCGTTCAAAAGGCATCGGGATTTATTTCATCACTCAAATTCCGGGTGATGTTCCTGAGAATATCTTAAGCCAATTAGGTTTAAAAATCCAGCACGCCTTGAGAGGTTTTACTGGAAAAGACAAAAAAGAAATCGATAAAGCGGTGGAGAATTATCCAACAACAGAATTTTACAACGCCAGCGAACTCATCCAAAATCTAGGAATCGGGGAAGCTTTTGTGACAGCGCTTAATGAGAAAGGAATCCCGACGCCTTTGGTTCACACTTATTTAATTTCTCCCGAAAGTAGAATGGATATTTTGACCTCATCGGAAATTGATGATTTGACAAAAAACTCCGCATTAGTCAGAAAATATGAGGAAAACATCGACAAAGAAAGCGCCTACGAAATCCTCAACAAAAGAATTCAGGAACATATGCAAACCGAAATTCCGCCAATTGCAAAAGGTAGAACAGCACAACCAAAAGAAGAACCCGGAATGTTTGAGCAGGTCATTGAAAGCCGTGCAGGAAAAACTTTTTTGAACACTTTGGCAAGAGAAGGCGCGAAGTTTATTTTGGGAATGTTCAGTTTGAAGAAAAGAAGATAATTGATGGATTATAAATCGATAGAAAAATTACAGACGCTTCTTCCATTGGGATATTTCTATCTCATAGTTTTAGGGATTTTGAAAGATGGCGTTTTTTTCTTTGCATTAGGAATTAATTTTATCAAATTTTCGTCAATTACAGATGTATTGATGAGTCCAATCTCAGATATCACCAGGTATCCAATCTTATTGGTTGCTGTGGCTTTGATTATCTACTCTTTGTTCCTATACAATAAGTTTCAAATTAATAATAGCCATAAAAACTGGGTTCGGAATTCATTTGCAGTCAAACGATTTCTAAACAAAAATGCAAGCGCAACCGATCAGGAGGTTAAGAACTTTATAAAAAATCAATTCATTACTTCTATTCTCATCATGATTGGCTGCTTTTTCCTTGGTGGTGGACTAGGTTTCGGTATATCTGCCAGAGATAGAATTAAAAATAATGATATGAAATTTAATTACAGAATTACTTATGATAACGGTAAAGATGTTGATGTTTATATGATTGATTCTAACAGTGTTTATTATTTTTATGTAGAAAAAGGCCAAAAGAACATTACAATCACGCCAGCCGGATCTATTGAAAAAATCGAAATCATAAAAAACAGAATGCTGGAATGAAGTTCTTGCAAATCATAACAGCAAAAAGCAAAATGTAGATGTACTCAGTAATAGATATAGAAAGTAACGGCGCACCATTTCGGAAGGAAAGCATCATAGAGATTGCGATCTACCGCTATGACGGTCACGAGATCACAGATCAATTTATCTCGCTCGTGAATCCCGAAGATGAGATCTCTTCTTTTGTTCAAAAGTTGACAGGAATCTCGTCCAAAATGGTTTTGACCGCTCCGAAATTTCACGAGATTGCAAAACGTGTGGTAGAGATCACGCAGGATTCAACTTTGGTCGGTCATAATATCGACTTCGATTATCGGATGCTTCGCCAATCGTTCAAACGACTTGGTTATGAATTCAATATCAATACTTTAGATACGATTCCATTAGCTAAAAAATTGATTCCGGAGGAGAAAAGTTATTCACTCAGCAAGCTTTGCAAATCCATCGGAATTCCTTTGACGGAAGCGCACCGAGCAAGTGGTGATGCACGAGCGACTTTGGACTTGTTCAAGTTGTTGATGATCAAAGATAAATCCAATGAGATCATCCAATCTCAACAGGAAGAGAACCACGCCAAAAGTTATCTCAACAAAATCCAATTGCTGACAGAAGACCTTCCAAACGAACGCGGAATCTTATATTTCCAAAATTCTGACGGGAAGATCATTCATTCTGATGTTGTAGAAGACCTATACAAATCCGCAAAAAAAATCCTTGAATCTGATTCCAGAAAATACAAGAATATTCAGGAAGATGCAGTTTTGACTTCTTACGAATTGACCGGAACCGACCTGATTGCAAAGCTGATGATGAAGAATAAAGGCATAAGCAAAACGCAACCTTTGCCTTTCGGATTGTTTTACAGAAAGAACAAATTCATTCTTGAGAAAATAAAAAAAGAGCAGGAAGGGAAACCTTATTTGAGATTCAAAAGTTTTACACAAGGTTTAAAAGCCATCAATTACATCAAATCAAAACCGGAACTGAAAGAAAATCTGGAGGAATTCACACAGAAAATCAACCTTAAAAAAAGAAACGAAATCTGGACTTCATCCGGAAGAACTTTGGGCGAAAAGTCTTTCCTTATTTTAGAAAACGGAAAACTGACTGGTTTTGGGTTTTACGATTTGTATCATCAAATCCAGTCTTTGGAGAAAATTAAAAAACTGATGTTGCCCGTTTCCAGATTCTCTCAGGATTTGCAGAATGATTTGCAGTTGGCGCTTTTGAGGAATGAGTTTGAGATAAAAGAACTTCCAAAAGAATAATTTGAGTAATTATGGGATTATCTATTCATTACAGCGGTTCTCTTAAAGAAGCTACATTATTGCCAAATTTGATTGATGAAATAAAAAACGTAGCAGAAGTTTACAATTGGAAATACAATATTTACGAAACTCAATTACCAGACAATAAGTTCAGTCAAGAAAAAGATTTTGAAAAAATTTTCGGAATAAGTTTTACTCCTTCTGATTGTGAAACCATTTCTCTTACATTTCTGTCAGATGGGGCTATTATTTGCCCTGTAAGAGTAAAATTTACTACAGATTTTTCCGATGACAAACAATCTTGGATCTACACCAACTCCGTAAAAACGCAATATGCAGGAGTGAAAATTCACCAGCTTATTATTCATTTGTTCAGACATTTGGACAGTGAATATTTTCGAGATTTTAAAATGATTGATGAAAGCTGTTACTGGGAAACGAACGATGAAAAAAAAATGACAGAGAAGTTCAAGGTTTATGATAGATTAATAGATAATTTTGTGCTAGCAACTGAAACATTTCCCTTGCATAAAAACGAAGATATTACAGCCTATTTTAAACGACTGATGCATCATATTAAAAATTTGGAAAAGTAAAAATTGGAAACGACAGCTAAATATTTATAACAAAATTACTTTTCAAATTTTTTGTAAATTCGTAAAAAAGATACTGCAATATGGAAACATTAGCAAGCGAAAAACGCAAAATCACAAATTGGATCAATAGTTTGCAGGATAGAAATGTCATAGACCAGATCATTAAGTTGATGAATAGCGAGTCGTTAGACGCAGACTATGAAGCAAAATTAAGTGATGAAGAAAAAGTGGCGTATTGGAAAAAAGTAGGAATTTCTGGCGATGAATTATTTGATTCTGTCAAAGAACATATTAACACTTTGCCTTGGAAAAAATAATAATCTATGCACCAGAAGTTAAATCTTACTTCATAGATCTCATCAACATTCTATTTGAGAAAGATTACTTTGGTTTTCCTGAAAGTGCAGAAGCATATGTCAATAATATTCGGAGTTTTATTGAAGAAAAACTTGGCATTTATCCTTCGAAAAGCACACCCAAAGAATTGATAAAATTTGGCGAGAATTATATCCGATATGAAGCCAACACAAAAACAAGTTGGTATATATTCTATTCCCAAATCGGGCAAACTTATTTTGTAAAATTCATCACCAACAGTCATTCTGGCTTTTTAGCTGAGTTTAATTTAGACTAAATGTCATTCATTTTCTATTTTATTTTTTAACTATTTCCTCAAAAATAAAAATCAATCCAAAAATTGCGAGATTTACAGATAAACTCTAATTTTGCCAAAATTTTATTAACAACAAGCAATGCAATATTTTAAACAAAGCAAAATCGGAAAAAAGGGAGCTGTAAGGTTCTCTAAGGTTTGGAATGTATAATGAGTTGCGTGCATAAGATATCTATTGCGGCAGACTCTTTATATAAGAATCTGCCTTTTTATTTTTAAAAATCTACGATTATGACCAATCAGGACTTGCTAAGTATAGCAAAAGAATGCGGGACGCCCGTGTATGTTTATGACGTTAATTCCATCAGCGAGCAGTATAAAAAGCTGA
This sequence comes from Epilithonimonas sp. JDS, assembly GCF_021261315.1. GTDB lineage: Bacteria > Bacteroidota > Bacteroidia > Flavobacteriales > Weeksellaceae > Epilithonimonas. The sequence continues at coordinate 1,424,950 of NZ_JAJSAX010000001.1, read as the reverse complement.
CGTCTTCCTTCTCGAAGACCACGCGTTTTTTCTACGCTGCAAAGGCCTTGACCAACATCAATATCCTGAAGTACGTAGAAAAACTGGGCGCATCTTTGGATTGCGTTTCTATCAACGAGGTGAAATTGGGCTTGAAAGCTGGTTTCTCCAACGACAGAATTCTATTCACGCCAAACTGTGTGGATTTGGCTGAGATTGAGGAAGCAATGTCTCATAAAGTGCATATCAACATCGATAACATCTCTATTCTTGAGCAATTTGGAAATAAATTCGGTGGCTCTTATCCTATTTTTGTGAGAATCAATCCGCACATTTATGCTGGTGGAAATCACAAGATTTCGACTGGCCATATTGATTCCAAATTTGGGATTTCGATTCACCAGATGCGCCACATCGAACGTGTTATGAAATCTACGAATCTGAATGTGGAAGGTCTTCATATGCATACGGGAAGCGAAATCAAAGACCCAGATGTTTTCATCCAAGGTCTTGAAATTATGTTTGAATTGGCAGAACATTTCCCGAATTTGAAATATCTGGATATGGGAAGCGGTTTCAAAGTGCCTTATCAAGAAGGTGACATCGAAACGGATGTAAAATCTCTTGGGAAAAAAGTAAATGCATCTATCAAAAAATACGAGGAAGAATCTGGGAAGAAATTCCAACTTTGGTTTGAGCCAGGAAAATTCCTTGTGAGTGACAGTGGCCATTTCTTGGTAAAATCGAATGTCATCAAACAAACAACGGCGACCGTTTTTGTGGGTGTGAATTCTGGTTTCAATCATTTGATTCGTCCGATGTTCTACGATTCTTATCACATTATCGAAAATTTATCGAATCCAAAAGGTGCAGAAAGAATTTATACGGTTGTTGGAAATATCTGTGAGACAGACACTTTCGCTTGGGACAGAAAAATAAATGAGGTGAGAGAAGGCGATGTTTTGGTTTTCAGAAATGCGGGCGCTTACGGTTTTGAGATGAGTTCAAATTTCAACTCCAGATTGAAACCTGCGGAAGTGATGTTCCTGGACGGAAAAGCGCATCTCATCAGAAAAAGAGATGAGTTTGAAGATCTATTGAAAAATCAGATTGAAGTATTGTAATTTGTTGCTAGAAACATTTTGGCATAAAATTTCTTTCATATTTTTCAAAATCAAATTCTATGAAATCACTATTACTTTCAGTTAGCATATTTGTAAGTTCTTTTGCTTTGGCTCAGACTAACAATGACGTTGAAGAGTCAATGAACATCGACATTCCGATGATGGACAGTTCCGTAAGTTCGGTTGCTTATAACGTGAGAGGAATTTATCAAATCAAAGATAATTCCTGCGATCCGGCGAAATTTAAAAGTTTAAGATATCCGGGAGGTTCTGATGCCTACATAAAAGAATTGAAAGAAAAATTGATGGAAAATGTGAACTGGAGAACTTATGTGATCAACGGTTTATTCTATGTTAAAATGGACATTAACAAAGACGGCGTAATGTCAAAACTGGAAGCCGGACCAAAAGTTGCAAACAGCGAACCTTTCCTAAATGATTTGAAAGAAGCGGCTAAAAAAGTCAATAAAACTTGGAAACCTGCAAAATGTGACGGAAACCCAATCGATTCTCAAGCGATGTTGAAAATTGATTTTTCATCGATGGCTTATGACAATGCTTTCAATTAGGATTGTATTAATGTAAAAAGTATTAACGTACAATGATAATATCAAAACCGCCTTCAATTGGCGGTTTTTTTTATTTCTTAGAAAGTTTTACGAGATATTGATCATTCTCATCCCGGAAAATTAATTCTGATTTCCAGCCTTCTTCAGTAGCTATTTTTTCTAAAGTTTCCTGATCTAAATAAAGCCATTTGAACCAATCTGTAACTTCCTTCTGATATTCGTAGCTACAAGTAACTTCACCGTAATATCGATCCGTCGGGAATATATCGTCCTCGTACATATAATTAATATCCGAAGAATCAAAAATTAAAATGCCATTTTCGTTAAGCAAAGTTTCTGCTTTTTTGAGAAATTTTCTGAAGCCTTCCAGATCGCCACACAATCCGATTCCGTTCATTAATAACAAAAGTGTGTCGAATTTTTCATCATTAAATTTGAAAATATCTTCACAAATCACATTTTTCAAACCTCGATCTTTCATTACTTCACAAGCTGCCGGAGAAATTTCCAATCCAACGACATCGAAATTTTTATTTTGAAGAATTAAGGCGTGACTTCCTGCGCCTGCCCCAATATCTAAAACCTTTCCTTGGCAAAGACCCAACGCTTTCTTCTCGAGCTTGGGCAATTGTTTTTCGTTTCGGAAATAGAGAGAAATCGGCATTTCTACCCTTGGACCGAAAGTATCGTGAACGTAGAGTTTTGCTCTGCTTGTTTTTTGGTGGAAATTTTTGATGGCAAGTCCGGGAAGATCGATCATAATTAATAAACTTGCTGCAAAGATAAAATTAATAAAAAAAGCATCCAGATCTCTCTGAACACTTTTTTTCGTCATTCGGAACTTTCATTCTGAATGCTCTTTACAAATGTAAATGTTATTTATGACATATCAAATGAACCATGGTTAAGAAATGCGTTTTCTTATTCGGCTCAGTGCCTGCGGTGTGATTCCAAGATATGTGGCAATATGTTTCAGTGGGATCAGCTGAAAGAGATTCGGCTGTTCTTTCATTAATTTCAAATATCGCTCTTCCGCAGATTCGCTCAGATACGAGAATTCCTTCGCTGATTTTGCCAGATAAATCTGTTCTACTGTCACTCTTCCAATCAGATTTCCCTGGCTGGATTTTGTGTAGACTTCCTGTAGATCGTCATAATGAATCTGCCAGACAACCAGATCTGTAAGCGCCTCTACAGTGCATCTGGACGGCGACCTTTGCAAAAAAGAATCATAGGATGTGAGATATTGGTGCTTGAAGACAAACCGCGTAGTAAGCTCCCTATTTTGTTTTACAAAAAACAATCTGGCTGTACCATCTTCCACAAAAGACAGGTAGTTTTCTACTTCGCCTTCTTTGAGGATCTGGTCTCCCTTTTTGTATTCTATCCGAACGTTCTTCTCGCTATATATCTTCCAGCTTTCTTCTGAAATAGGAATATTATTTGCGCGCAGAAATTGTTTCATAAATTCCATCCATCATTGTTTTTTATTGATAAATAGAATTCAGTTCATTCATATACTCGTACGCTGTCAAATCAAATTTCACAGGAACGATGCTGATGAATCCATTAGCTAAAGCAGTTTCGTCTGCATCTTCGGACACATCCATATTATTGAAATAGCCTGTCAGCCAGTAATATTTTTTACCGTGCGGATTGGTTCTTTCGTCGAAGCTTTCTTCCCATTTAGCATTCGCCTGCTTACAGACTTTGATGCCTTTGATCTCTTCTTTTTTAAGGTTTGGAATATTGACATTCAACACAACGCCTTTAGGCATTGGTTTTTCAATCGTTTTCAGAATAATATCTTTAATAAAATCCTCAGCCTGGTCAAAGTCCGCTTCCCATTTCAAGTCGCCAAGAGAAAAGCCAATCGCCGGCAAACCTTCTACTCCAGCTTCTACTGCGGCAGACATCGTTCCAGAGTAAATAACATTAATAGAAGAATTGGAACCGTGATTGACGCCTGAAACCACCAAATCCGGTCTTCTCGGAAGGATTTTGTCTAATGCCATTTTCACGCAGTCTACAGGTGTTCCGGAACATGAAAAATCTTTTTGAGGGCCATCAAGATTCAGTTCTTCGAAGCTTAAAGTTGAGTTGATCGTAATAGCGTGCCCTTTTCCACTTTGAGGAGAGTTTGGAGCGACTACGATGACGTCTCCGATTTGGTTGACTATGCTGATTAATTTTCTAATTCCCGGCGCCGTAATTCCATCATCATTGGTTACCAGTATCAATGGTTTGCTCATAAAATTTTATTTATATTTTTCGCTTTTTGCGAGATTTTCAAAATTATCTCAAAAATAACCAATTTATAATGAGTAAAATAAAATAAGGTGTTAAATTTGGTTTCGTTTTTGAATACCAACGTAACATTCAAAAGAAAATTTTGACTAATATAAGTACAGATTAAAATTTATGTTCAAAAAAATCAAGTTCAAGAAACTGCTGATGTTTGCGCCACTGATGACGCTGATGTTCTGTTTCAACTCCCCTCAAAATGACGATGAAAAAATGCAGACGATAATGGTAAGCGTAAAGAATACACTCTCATACCTTCATTACAGTCCAAAACCTATTAACGACGCTTACTCACAAGATGTTTTTGATAAATATATGGAAGATGTGGATGCATCCAAAAGATATTTCCTGCAATCCGATATGGATGAGTTCAAAAAACATTACACAAAGCTGGATGATTATCTGAACAATGGTAATCTCGTTTTTTATAAACTGACAGTCGACAGACTTTATCAGCGTGTTGACGAAATCGACAAAATGGCTCAGGACATTCTTTCGAAACCAATCAATTTGGAAGAAAACGACGAATTGATCCTTGAACCGAAAAAAAGAGTTAATCCGGCTGATGCCAAACAACAGTACAATGAGTGGAAAAAGTACATCAAGTACAACATCCTTCAGGAAATGGAAACCTTGACCAGCAAAGAAGAGTCTCAGAAAAAAAAGAAAGATTCTGTCATCAACAACAAACTTCCGGACACGATCAAATATGCGCCACTTTCTATGGAAAAGAAGCGTGAGAAAGCAACTGCGGAGGTTAAAGATATGATCACAGATTCTTTCAGACGATTCAAGAAAAGAAAGAAAATGGACTGGTTCTCCGTTTATATGAACGCTTACACCGAAGTTTTCGATCCTCACACCAATTATTTCTCTCCGAAAAGTAAAGAGGAATTTGATATGCAGTTCACCGGAAAAGTGATCGGAATTGGTGCATTAATCCAAGAAAAAAGAGGTTATCTGTATCTGGGTGAATTGACAATCGGTGCGCCAGCCTGGAAATCAAAGCAATTGACAGCCGGCGATAAAATCTTAAAAGTAAAATCAAAACCGAACGAAGAAGCGGTAAACGTTGTCGGAATGCTGTCCGATGAAGCTGTAAGATTGATCCGTGGTGAAAAAGGAACTCCGGTAACTTTAACCGTTGAGAAAAAAGACAAGACCATCAAAGAAGTAACAATGATCCGTGAAGAAGTAGCAATTGAAGATACTTTTGCAAGAAGTATAGCGGTGACTGCGAAAAATGGAAAAAAATACGGCTTCATCTACCTTCCAAGTTTTAATGTGGACTTTGAAGATCCTAAAGGCAGAAATGCTTCCGATGATATCAAAGCTGAACTACTTAAGCTTAAAAAAGAAAATGTTGAAGGCATCATCCTGGATCTTCGAAGCAATGGCGGTGGTTCTTTGACAGAAGTTGGTGATATTATGGGCTTGTTTATGAATGCCGGTCCTTATGTTCAGGTAAAAGACAGCCGTGGAAAAGTTCAAACGTTGAGCAACAAATCCAATGAGCCGATCTGGACAGGTCCGCTTGTTGTGATGCAAAACGAATTGTCGGCTTCGGCTTCAGAGATTCTTGCAGGTGCATTTCAGGATTATGGAAGAGCAGCGATTATTGGTTCGCCAAGTTCTTTCGGAAAAGGAACAGTTCAGACGTTTGTTGAGCTTAACAGATTCCTGAATACGAATGATGATTTCGGAGCTTTGAAATTAACGATTCAGAAATTCTACAGAATCTCCGGAGAATCGACTCAGAGAAAAGGTGTGGAATCTGACCTTAAGATGAAAGATTTCTTCTCCTACTCAGAAATTGGAGAACGTTTTGACCAATTCGCTTTGCCTTGGGACAAAATTGAAACTACTTCTTACAAGAAATTGGCTGGACTTAACATTCCTCAATTGCAGGCAGAACTTGACAAGCAACTTGTAAACAATCAAAATTACAAGATGCTGCAGGAATCTTCCGAATGGAAAGAAGCCCTGGATAAAGAAGAAACGATTACATTAAATCAAACCAAATTCAATGAGCTGATGAAAACGCGTAAAGCGCAGATCGAGAAGTTCAAAGGTTTGGACAAATTCAACAACGGATTGAAATTCACCATTCATCCGGACGAAGCAGAAAGAATTAAAAAAGACGAGGCATTTGCCAAGAAAACAGAAAACTGGAGAAAGAATCTTGAACGGGATTTCTATCTGGAAGAAACGGTAGATGTTCTTTCGAAGATCAAATAACGAAAAAGCGGAACTAAAATTTAGTTCCGCTTTTTTATGCTTAATAATGAAATACTATTATTTCAAACTCTCAAAACTACGCTTGATAAAGTCTGTCAATTCTTTTCCTTTTAAAAGATTCTGAGACAATTTTGCCAGATCCAAAGCTTGATTGATCATCGCAGTTTTCTCTTCCGCATTATCTTTTTTCAATAATTCTCCAGCAAAATCTGAGTTAGAATTCACCACCAAATTATACATTTCCGGGAAACCGCCCATTCCGAACATTCCTCCACCGCCGGTCGCCTGCATATCTTTCATTCTTCTGATAAACTCTGGCTGAGTCAAGGTAAACGGTGCATCTGTAGAATCCAGATCTTCCAACTGAACGGTAAACTTTTGATCATTGATAGATTCCTCGATATTTTTCTTCAAAGTTTCCTTATCCGTTTCATTCAATTTTGAAATAACAGGTTCGTCTTTTTTGATCAAATTATTAATGTGATCTGCATCTACTCTTGCAAAAGAAACATTTTCCTTAGAGCTTTCCAATTTCTGGATCAAGTGCGGAACAATTGGAGAATCCAACAACAAGACTTCATAACCTTTGTCTCTCGCAGACGCGATGTAGCTGTGTTGCTCATCCGCGTTGGTTGCGTAGAGGATCACTGTTTTTCCATCTTTGTCCGTTTGAGTTGGTTTGATCTTCTCAACCAATTCATTCCAAAGATAATATTGACCTTCCGTCGTTGGATAGAGCGCAAACTTGTCAGACTTCTCATAGAATTTATCTTCAGAGATCATTCCGTACTCGATCACAATCTTGATGTCATTCCATTTTTGCTGGTAATCTTCACGATTTTCGTTGAAAAGAGAAACCATTTTGTCCGCCACTTTTTTCGTGATGTAAGAAGAGATTTTCTTCACTGCGCCATCAGCCTGCAAGTAAGAACGGGAAACGTTCAATGGAATATCCGGAGAATCGATCACACCTCTCAGCAACATCAAGAAATCAGGAACAATTCCTTTCACCTCATCCGTCACAAAGACTTGATTTTGATACAACTGAATTTTATCTTTTTCGATATTAAGGTTGTTCGCCAATTTCGGGAAGAACAAAACACCCGTCAAATTGAACGGATAATCCACATTCAAATGGATATGAAACAACGGATCTTCAAACTGCATCGGATACAATTCTCTGTAGAAATTGTTGTAATCCTCAGCTTTCAGTTCGCTCGGCGCTTTTGTCCAAGCCGGCGTTGGATTGTTGATGATATTATCTACCTCAACCGTTTCTGGCTTTGCATCTTCCGCAGAACCTTCTGGCAAAGGCAAGGTCTCCGTTTTCGTCCCAAATTTAATTGGAATTTGATTGAACTTGTTATACTTCGTCAAAAGCTCACGGATTTTAGATTCTTCCAAAAATTCCAAAGAATCCTCTGCAATATGAAGCACGATTTCCGTTCCTCTGTCAGATTTTTCGGTTTCTTCCAAAGTATATTCCGGACTTCCGTCGCAGATCCAACGAACTGCTTTACTATCTTCTTTGTAAGATTTCGTGAAGATTTCCACTTTCTCCGCCACCATAAACGCCGAATAAAATCCAAGACCAAAATGGCCGATAATCCCAGCATCTTTCGCAGAATCCTTATATTTTTCAAGGAATTCCTCCGCACCGGAAAACGCCACTTGGTTGATGTATTTCTCAACTTCCTCGCCCGTCATCCCAAGACCTTGATCCTTGATGCTCAGCGTTTTCGCCTCCTTATCAATTTTCACCTCGATGATCGGATTACCATAATCCACTTTCGCTTCACCGATCACGGTCAGATGTTTCAACTTCGTCGTTGCATCCGTCGCATTCGAAATCAATTCACGAAGAAAGATCTCGTGATCACTGTAAAGAAACTTCTTGATCAGCGGAAAAATATTCTCCACCGACACATTAATACTTCCTGTTGACATATTTATATATTTTTTGTTAATTTTTTAATCTCAAACTCCCGAACTCTCCCACTCTCAAACATAGTTTGGGCGACTGCCAAAAGCCAAAGCTAAATCCCACGCTATTTTGTCACCGGGCTATCCGTTGCAATCTTTTGCTTTTCACGATTTGTCACCGATTGACGCATTTCCCAAGCAAAAGGATTTCCACTTCTATCCCTGTCGCGGGTTTCCCTAGTCCATCAAGATTTCACAAAAAAAAGACCATCCAACAATTAATGACAAATTGTCGCTTGCGGTGATGTTTCAAACTGAAAAGTCTTCGACTCCGCTCAGACTGACACTGTTAAAACATTAAGCTAATATTAGATTTGTCACACTGAGCGGAGTCGAAGTGTTCAGCATATAAAATTTATGTGTTCTTAATTTTCATTTAGCATTAACTCGCTTTTACTCAAATGCAAAAAACTTTTGTGCCTTTTGTGGTTCAATACATTTTTAAAAATCCTTACATTTACTTTCATCAAGACCAATCCAAAATGCGCCACAAAATCCAAAACCAAAATCCTGATTTCAAGAACATTACCTTCGATTCCAATTCGGAAAATTACACTTTTGAAAAAGACGGTTTGGAACTGAAATCAAAATACACCAGCGAAGATGTCAAAAACAAAGACATCAAAGCAGGCTCCGCAGGGATTGCGCCTTTTCTTCGTGGTCCATATTCCACGATGTATGTTCAAAAACCTTGGACCATCCGCCAATACGCAGGTTTTTCTACAGCCGAAGAATCCAATGCGTTTTACAGAAGAAATCTCCAGGCTGGACAAAAAGGTCTTTCCGTTGCATTTGATTTGGCAACACATCGCGGTTACGATTCAGACCACGCAAGAGTTGTTGGAGACGTTGGAAAAGCAGGCGTAGCAATAGATTCGGTGGAGGATATGAAGATTTTGTTTGACCAGATTCCATTAGACGAAATCTCAGTTTCGATGACAATGAACGGCGCCGTTTTGCCGATTTTATCTTTTTATATTGTTTCGGCAGAAGAACAAGGAATCTCGATGGATAAGCTTTCCGGAACGATTCAGAATGATATTTTGAAAGAATTTATGGTGCGAAACACTTACATCTATCCACCAACGCCATCAATGAAAATCATCGCCGATATTTTCGAATACACTTCCAAGCATATTCCGAAATTCAACTCGATTTCCATCTCGGGTTATCATATGCAGGAAGCTGGTGCAACGCCGGTTTTGGAAATGGCCTATACTTTAGCCGACGGTTTGGAATACGTCAGAACCGGAATAAAAGCCGGAATGAACGTCGATGATTTCGCTCCAAGATTATCCTTTTTCTGGGCCATCGGAATGAATCATTTTATGGAAATTGCGAAAATGCGAGCGGCAAGATATATTTGGGCAAATCTTCTAAAACAATTCAATCCTCAGAATCAAAAATCCTTAGCCTTAAGAACCCATTCGCAAACATCTGGCTGGAGTTTAACGGAACAAGAACCTTTTAATAATATCACCCGAACAACGATTGAAGCTTTGTCTTCGGCCTTAGGCGGAACGCAATCTCTGCACACCAATGCTTTGGATGAAGCGATTGCTTTACCAACAGATTATTCGGCGAAAATCGCAAGAAATACACAAATTATCCTTCAACAAGAAAGCGGAATCTGCGACGTCGTTGACCCAATGGGCGGAAGTCATTTGATTGAAACTTTAACGCAACAAATGATTGAGGAAGCAATGAAATTCATCGATGAAGTAGAAAAAGAAGGCGGAATGACCAAAGCCATCGAAGCCGGAATTCCGAAAATGAGAATCGAGGAAGCATCGGCCATCAAGCAAGCAAAAATCGATAGCGGAGAAGAATTCATCATCGGCATCAATTCCTTCAAATCCGATTTAAAACAAACCGAAATCGAAATCCTCGACATCGATAATACGGAAGTACGCAGAAAACAAATCGAAAGATTAGACAAAATTAAATCCGAACGCAATTCAGAATCTGTCGATGAAATTTTAAATAAAATCAGAGAAACGGCAAAAACAGGAAACGGAAATCTTCTGGAACTTTGTATTGAAGCTGCTCGCAGAAGAGTCACACTTGGCGAAATGAGTGATGCAATGGAAGAAAGTTTCGGGCGTTATAAAGCCAATATCAGAACCATATCAGGAGTTTACGCGATGAATGCAAGCAAAAATGAATACTTTGAAAAAGCCGTGGCCTTAAGTCAAAAATTTGAAGACCAAGAAGGAAGACGACCAAGAATTATGGTTGCAAAAATGGGACAAGATGGTCACGACCGCGGTGCGAAAGTAGTCGCAACGGCGTTTGCAGATATGGGATTTGACGTCGATGTTGCGCCATTATTTCAAACGCCGGAAGAAGTCGCGAAACAGGCGGTGGAAAATGACATTCATATCTTGGGCGTTTCGTCTTTGGCAGCAGGTCACAAAACTTTGGTTCCTCAAGTGGTGGAAGAGTTGAAAAAATTGGGTGCAGATGATATTACAATCGTCGTTGGAGGTGTGATTCCGCAACAGGATTACGAATTTTTATACCAAAACGGCGCGCATCATATCTTTGGTCCGGGAACGAATTTGCCGAAAAGTGCGGTGGAGATTTTGGAGAAATTTTTAGCTTGATTTTTTACCAAATGACAAATCAACCCAGAATTTTTGTCCCTAAGTTTCCACAATGAAAGAATTATTCGATTTTATTTTACGCTTCGGGAATTTCAATCCTCAGCAAATGGACTTTATTAAGAGTAAAGCCAAAGAAATTGATTTCAAAAAAGATGAGTATTTTTCCGAGGCCGGGAAAATTGCGAGTCAGGTTGGATTTGTTGTCGATGGAATTCTGCGTGTTTGCTATTACAACAATGAAGGCGAAGAGATCACCAAATATTTCATCGAGGAAAACAATCTGGTTGTCGACCTGGAAAGTTTTGATAATCAAATCATTTCCAGTTCTTACGTTCAGGCCATTACAGATTGTAAAATGATCATATTCTCAAGAAAAGATTGGTTGGAACTTTTGCAGACCATTGTTGGTTTCGATGTCATTGTCAACAAGATTATTTCCAGAGCTTTATTACAAAAAGTGGAACGGAGAAGTCCGCTTGTTACTGAAGATGCGACCAAACGTTATCTCAAATTTTTGGAGATCTATCCTAATGTCGTGAATAGAATTCCGTTATCTTATGTTGCCTCATACCTTGGTGTTACACAATCTTCACTTAGCCGAATCAGAAAAAACATTTGATTATCATTTGCTTTTTGTCATTTGGCAAATGCTAATGTTTTGAATTGGTTCAATTTTACATCATCAATTTAAAACAAGAAAAAATGACAACAGTATTAATAACAGGTGCCAACAGAAGTATTGGTCTTGAAACAGCAAAACAACTTTCAGCAAAAGGTTTATTCGTATATTTAGGAAGTCGCAACCTTTCAAAAGGTGAAGCAATTGTAAAAGAACTTAATGAGCGAGGATTTAACAACATCAAAGCAATTGAAATAGATGTTACCAATCAAGAATCAGTTTTAGCAGCTAAAAATAGCATTGAACGAGAGCACGGAAAACTGGATATTCTGATCAACAATGCGGGAATTCTGGGAACACAGCCTCAAACTGCTACAGAAACTTCTGTTGAAAATATCAAAGAAGTTTTTGAAACTAATTTTTTCGGTGTGATCAATGTGACGCAGGTATTTTTGGAACTACTTAAGAAATCTGAAAGTCCGAGAATCAGCAACATTACTTCCGGACTTGGTTCTTTAACGCTTCACAGTGACCCGAACTGGAAATACTATCAAGTAAAATCTGCGGCTTACGGACCATCCAAAACAGCTTTGAACGCGTACACGATAGTTTTAGCTCACGAATTGAAAGATTCAAAATTCAAAGTGAATGTCATCGATCCTGGTTACACAGCGACAGATTTCAACCATCACAGCGGTCCTGGTTCTGTGGAAAGTGCAGCCAGCTTCATTATCAAACATACTTTGACAGATGAAAATGCGTCAACTGGCCAGTTTTTCAGCAACGATATTGAAGATGAAACTGGAATTAGTCCGTGGTAATTTTTGTAAAATGTAAAACGTACCCTGTATTAATGACTAAAAGAGAAACTTTCTGGTTTCTCTTTTTTATTTCTTAGCATTCTCATTCACATAAGCCAAAACCCAATTGGTCTCTTCTGCATTTAGTTTTGCTTTTGGTGCCATTGCAGCGATGATCGGTTTCCAATCAGCCACTGTGAAATCTCCTGGCGACGGCAATCCGTGGCATCTGCCGCACTTCAGATTGAATAGATCTTCACCTTTTTTTAGCATTTCTTCCTTGCTAAGATTAGCTATTGCTGTAGAAGTTTCTGGCGATGTTTTAGCAGGAGCGGCATGCTGCGTTTTACAAGAATAAACGATCACACCAACAAGGCACAAACTATATATGTATTTTTTCATTATTTTTGATTTTGATTTAATTCAAAAGTAATTAATTTGATGACAGCTTCCACAGTTGATCATTAATTTGTAACAATTCCAAATATGGCAAAGCAGTTCGGCATCGACGATTACATCGCAGGAATCAAAGCGTCTGACAAACGGATTCTTGGGAAAGCCATTACACTCATCGAAAGTAAAAAATCAGAACATAGAGATCTTGCCGATAAGCTCCTAAAAGCGATTCTTCCTCTCACTGGAAATTCCATCAGAATTGGAATCACTGGCGTTCCTGGCGCAGGAAAATCTACGTTTATAGAAACATTTGGAAAACTGGCAATCGAGAAAGGAAAGAAAGTGGCCGTTTTAGCGGTGGATCCCAGCTCCTCAATCAACAAAGGAAGTATTCTTGGTGATAAAACCAGGATGGAAGAGCTGGCAAAAGATCCAAATGCTTTCATCCGCCCGAGTCCGAGTTCCGGATTTCTTGGTGGGATTGCGAATACGACTTTCGAAAGCTTATTGATTTGTGAAGCAGCAGGTTACGATTATATTCTGATAGAAACGGTCGGTGTTGGACAAAGTGAAACCTTAGTCAATGATATTACAGATGTCTTCCTTTTTCTAAAAATTATTGGTGGCGGCGACGAACTTCAAGGTATCAAACGCGGAATTATGGAAATGGCAGATTTGATTTTCATTAATAAAGTCAATTCCGAAAATCTCGCCAAAGCCAAACTTACGAAAACGGAATTATCCAGAGCTTTACAGTTCATCACTGCTAAAGAAAAAGATTGGAAAGTGCCAATTATATTAGGTTCAGCCTTAGAAAATGAAGGTCTTTCTGAAACTTATGAAAAGATTGAAAACTTCATTTCACTCAAAAATAAAAATGGAAGTTTTCTGGAAAACCGAAGAGATCAAGCTGAAAAAAGATTCGAATTTTGGGTCAAAGAATATATTCTGGAAAAAGCTAAACGCGATAATTCATTGGAAAATTCTTATGTGGAGCACAAAAAAAATGCTTCCGAACTCCATTCAAATTCAAGTTCAGAAGCCAGGGAATTTGTAAAAAAGCTGTTGGGAAATTAATTGGATTTAACCGAAATGTTGCCGTCAAAACTGATCGGCTGTCTGTTATTCGAATTAACGGATAAAAATGCACTTCCGTTTTTAAACACTTCCAGATTGAAAACATAGTTCTCCTTCTGGTCGCGCGGAGTAATCGTAAAAAGCGCATTCCCTTTTTTGGTCGTGGATTGTTTAACGTTGAATTCTTTGGATTCAAACCTGATTCCGCCGTTGTTGGCATCACCTGGACTTGCATTGAAAGCCCGTCCAAAATATGGCAAAGCAACGCTGAACAAATCCTTTTTCAAATTAAAACCATTGCCCGGATCAAGATTCAGAATTCGAGTTCCGGTAGATCCCGGCATCGAATTCATCACGTTGATAACATCATAATTTGTTGGAAAAGCCTTGGTTGCATTGAAATCAAATTCCTTTTTTTCGACAACTGAACTGAGCGTGGCTGGATCTAAATAGGTTTGACTTCCGCAACTTACAGTCATCAAAGCTAAACTGAATATTAATAATAAAGATTTCATTTTCATTGTTTTAGAAAGTTTGTATTGCAAGAATGATGCAACTTTTAGATTCAACAAAAGCACAAAAGTTAATGACTTTGTTCCAAATCTTTTCTGGCATCGCTGAACAGTTTCAGGATTTTTTCTTCCTGATTTTCCCAGCAAAGCTCGTCGGACGCTACATTCAGGTTGTGAAGATAGAAGGCTTTACCATTTTCCAGAACCAGATTAATTTTCTCGGCAAGATGTTCCGGCGAATGATTTTCTATAATTTCTCCTACGCCAAAAGTCTGCACAATTTCTTTCATTTCCGGGAAATTGGAAACGACAACAGGAACTCGTGACTGGATGTAATCTGAGATCTTGTTTGGTAAAGAATAGTAATAACTCAGTCCGTTATTTTCCTCAATGCTCAGTCCGACATCAGCTTTTGGCGTGATCTGACGAAGATCTTCCGGGCATAATTTTCCAAGAAATTTGACTTTATTCTCCACTCCGGATTGTTTTGCCAATTCCCAAAATTCGTTTTCTAAAGGTCCGCCGCCGGCAATCCAAAGTTCTGCGTTTTCAATCGATTGTATTGCAAGAATTGCTTTGTCGATTCCTCTCGAATAGTTGAGCCAGCCCTGATAAAGAATTACTTTTTGCGAATTTTCCTTCGTTCCTGTAAACTCGATTTTTCTTGGCAAATTATTGATGACCAAAGGTTTATTGATATTGTATTCCTTCACAAACCAATTGGCGTAGGAATTACTTGCCGTGATCATTCGTTTGATTTTCGGGACGAATGTTTTTTCTATTTTCTTCCAGACGTGCTTTACCCAACGGCCTTGGATGGTCGGCATTTCTGTGAAAATCTCGTGGCTGTCGAAGATGATTGGAATGTTGAGTTTTTTGGAAACCAGATAATTTGGCATTAATGTTTCCAGATCATTGGCTAATAAAATGGTCTTATTGTCAGCATTTTTCAGAATTTCTTTGTAGAGTTTTCGCTGAAATTCGATGTAAGCAAACCGCAGTTTTTTGGATTTTAATTCGATTCTGAAAAACGGATAAGGGCGATCCATTTCCGGTGCGCCGAGCCAGTTGTTACCGATTAAAACAGGTTCGTAACCATTATCATAGAGTGTTTTGCATAGTTTTTCGACACGCTGGTCTGTAAGTAAATTATTAAAAACACTAACAATAACTTTCATTCTAACTCTTTTTTACAATGTTATAGATCTGAATCACTGCCAATACAGCATTAGGAATGATGATTGGCCAAAGCATTCCGCTGTAGATTCCGTAGATTACAAAACAGATGCAACCCAATAAATTGACGGTTCTTATCGTTTTAATATCTTTGAGCAGGAAGCTCACGACCACGAAAATCGAGGCTAGATAACCCACATATTCTGACCAGTTATTCATTTAGTTTTTTTGAGGTTTACAAACCTAAACAATTTTTAAAAAAATCAAGTCATAAAGTCCGTTTTTTTCAGATGGCAATCTATTTGCAAACAAATATTTAAATTTTACAATAATTAATTGTAGGATTTATCATAAAAAACATAACTTAGTGTATAATTTTTAATTATGGATTATAAATTTTCAGACGGTTTGAACCGCGTGTTCAAACAAAGCAAAAATGAAGCAAGGCGTTTGCAGAGTGAATTTCTGAATACTGAACATTTCCTTTTAGGAATCATCAAAACTGAAAATTCTGCAAAAGAGATCCTCGAAAGTCTAAGCGCGGATCTTACCCAGATAAAAAGAAAAATAGAAACCCTGAGCTCTGTAAACTCAAATCCGTTTACAGCGAATATGGGAAGTATCTCTTTCACAAAAATGGCAGATCAGGCTGTGAAAAGGTCTGAGCTGGAATGCCGCCAATATCAATCTTCGGATATCAATACGGTGCATCTTCTGTTAGGTATTCTTTACAAACAAGAAGATCCTACAGCAAATATTCTGCAGGCTTACGATATCGATTATGATGCTGTTCAAAAAGCATACAGAACAATGTTGAAAAACACCGATCAGTTGCCGCAAAACAGCGCGTATGATGATGACGAAGAGAAAGAAGAACCTTACAGCCAGATGAAAAAGCCGACGGGAAATCTTGGTGCTCAGAAAAGTAAGACTCCAACTTTGGATAACTTCGGTCGTGATCTAACATCCCTTGCAAGAGATGGAAAACTGGATCCAGTTATCGGTCGTGAAAAAGAAATTGAAAGGGTTTCTCAGATTTTATCAAGAAGAAAGAAAAACAATCCTCTTTTGATTGGTGAGCCAGGTGTTGGTAAATCGGCGATTGCAGAAGGTTTGGCTTTGAGAATTCAGCAGAAGAAAGTTTCTCGAGTTCTTTACGGTAAAAGAGTAATTACTTTAGACTTGGCAAGTTTAGTTGCCGGAACAAAATATCGTGGACAATTCGAAGAAAGAATGAAAGCGATTATGACAGAGCTGGAGAAAAACCGCGATGTCATCCTTTTCATCGATGAGTTGCACACGATTGTTGGCGCAGGAAGTTCTACGGGAAGTTTAGATGCTTCCAATATGTTCAAACCGGCGTTGGCAAGAGGTGAAATCCAATGTATTGGTGCTACAACGCTTGACGAATACAGACAATATATTGAGAAAGATGGAGCCTTGGAACGTCGTTTTCAAAAAGTAATGGTTGAGCCAACTACAGTAGACGAAACGATTCAAATCCTTCATCAGATCAAAGATAAATACGAAGATCACCACAACGTTCATTATACAGATGAAGCAATCCAGGCTTGTGTAAATTTGACCGCGAGATACATCACAGACAGATTCCTTCCGGACAAAGCGATTGATGCGATGGACGAGGCCGGATCCAGAGTCTATATCAAAAATATGAAAGTTCCTTCTGAAATTATCGAGCACGAATCGCGCATTGAAGAAGTGAAGGAATTAAAACAGCAAGCGGTTAAAGCTCAGGATTATCTTGAAGCCAGAAAGCTGAAAGATGAGGAAGAAAGACTTCAAATTGAATTGAATCTTGCGCAGGAACAGTGGGACAAAGACGTCAAAGAGAAAAAAGAAGAAGTGACCGAAGAAAGCGTTGCGGAAGTAGTTTCTATGATGAGTGGGGTCCCTGTAACGAAAGTTGGCAAGAATGAGCTTGATAAACTGGCTCAGATGGACGAGAAACTTAATGGAAAAGTTATCGGCCAGGAAGATGCTGTGAAGAAAGTGGTGAAAGCCATCCAAAGAAACAGAGCTGGTCTTAAAGACCCAAACAGACCAATCGGGACATTCATTTTCCTTGGAACAACTGGTGTTGGTAAAACTGAATTGGCAAAAGTAATGGCTCGTGAATTATTCGACTCAGACGAAGCTTTGATTAGAATCGATATGAGCGAATATATGGAGAAATTTGCGGTTTCCAGATTAGTTGGAGCGCCTCCAGGATACGTTGGATACGAAGAAGGTGGACAATTGACGGAAGCTGTCAGACGAAAACCTTACGCAGTCGTTCTTCTTGATGAGATTGAGAAAGCGCATCCGGATGTTTTCAACATTTTGCTGCAGATTTTGGACGAAGGTTTTGTAACCGATTCATTAGGTAGAAAAATTGATTTTAGAAATACAATCATTATCCTGACTTCGAATATCGGAACCAGAGACCTGAAAGACTTCGGAGATGGTGTAGGATTTGGAACCAATGCGAAGAAAACCAATACCGATGCTAGAGCAAGGTCTACGATTGAGAACGCTTTGAAGAAAGCATTTGCGCCGGAATTCCTAAACAGAATTGATGACATTATTATCTTCAACTCTCTTGAGCAAAAAGATATTAAAAGAATCATCGATTTGGAATTGTCAAAACTATATGGCAGATTGGAAAAATTAGGCTACAGAATAGAATTGACGGAAGAAGCAAAGGATTTCATCTCAGAAAAAGGATGGGACAAAGATTTCGGAGCGAGACCTCTGAAACGTGCGATCCAGAAATACATCGAAGACTTGTTGGCTGAAATGCTTGTCAACAAACAATTTGGTGAAGGTGAAACAGTTGTACTGAAAGTCAACGAGGCCAAAGATGGTTTGGAAGGCGAAACTGTAAAAGAAGAACAAATCGTAAAATAAATAATTTTAAATACTACAGAGACCACCCTAAAAAGTGGTCTTTTTTACATTATGGATGAAGCTTCAAAAGA
This sequence comes from Epilithonimonas sp. JDS, assembly GCF_021261315.1. GTDB lineage: Bacteria > Bacteroidota > Bacteroidia > Flavobacteriales > Weeksellaceae > Epilithonimonas. The sequence continues at coordinate 1,406,589 of NZ_JAJSAX010000001.1, read as the reverse complement.
GTTTTTACTGCAAAGTGTTCCGGGAATTACAAAAGAAGACATCGAAATTCTTGCGCCTTACACCACAGTGAGGAAATTCAAATCCGGGGAAACTTACATCAAATCCGGCGAGAACAACCGCAAGGTTTATTTCATCAAAAGTGGCATTGTCCGGGTTTATCATCTGGAAGATAACGGAACAGAAAAAACCATTCTTTTCCATAATAAGAAGAGTTTTTTCGGCAATTACGACGGCATCATTTACAATCAGCCATCAAGGTATTTCTACCAATCCATCGGGGAAACCGAACTTTTTGAACTGACTTATGACGCTATTCATCTTGGTTCACAAAAAAGTCTGACCATCAATAATCTGCGAGCCAATATGTTTTTGGCAATGATTGGTATTCTGTTAAAAAACATCGAAGATTTCGTACTGTTGAATCCAGAGGAAAGGTATCAGAAACACTTGGAAGAAAATGCGAAAGTTCTGCAGAAAGTCCCATCAAAATATATCGCTTCATTGCTGGGAATCACGCCAGTATCTCTTAGCAGAATAAAAAAGCGACTTTTTAAAGGAAATTAACAAAGGTTAATTTTTGTTCCAGAAAATCAATTTACATTTGCAGCTCCTAATAAGGTCCTCTAAAAAAATCTATCCCAAACACGAATGATGATAAATAGGAGGACTTTACTTTTTTATAAGCCTACCACAAATCCCACACTTGGGATAAATCCGGTACTGAAAATACTACTTCTTTCCTTCCATAAAACGTTATACATCAATCCAAATTGGGCAAATGCATTGTTTCCTAACGGTTGCATATATCCGCCTCCAAGATAAAGAGCCGTTTCATCGGTTCTAAATTTGTAGCCGTTATATTTCTCTTCAGAATTAATGAAATATTGCTGAAGATTGGCACCTAGAAAGAAAGAACGCGCAAAATAATAATTCATAAAAGGACCAACCCCGAACATTGTCGATTTGTAGAAATTGGAAGTTTGCCAGGAAACATTGCCTATCATTCCGCCTTCCAATTGATCTGTGATTTTGTAGCCAACTCTCGGGGAAACCTGAAGATTAAAATAGCTGTCACTTCCGAAACCAATACCCAATCCGCCACCGAAAGTCCAGCGGTTTGCGGGCGTCTGCGGACTCATTGCAATTTGGGAAAAGCTTAGAAAACTTATAAAAATCAAGCAAAGGGTAAATAACTTTTTCATAATTAATGTCATTTTTAGAATGAAATATTGTTCAAATACAAAAGCTCGCAGCCCGACTTGAGTGGATTCCGATGTAAAATCGGGAGGGAGTGGAAGGCGGAATAGCTGCCCAAATTACTCTTTTTGAGACTATCGTTTTTATCAATCCTTAAAATTATGGTTTTTTTGCGAAAGTTTTAATTGTATTTTTGCAATCTCAAACTAAGAACTCCCGTCAAGAGTTTCGTAAAATTGAAATCAAATGAAAATAGTAGTTGGCCTCTCCGGAGGCGTAGATTCTAGCGTGACCGCTTATCTTCTGCAACAGCAAGGTCACGAGGTTATCGCACTTTTTATGCGAAACTGGAACGATGCATCGGTGACATTGGAAGACGAATGCCCGTGGATTGAAGACAGTAATGATGCGCTTCTCGTCGCACAAAAATTAGGAATTCCTTATCAGGTCATTGATATGAGCGAGCTCTACAAGGAGCGAATCGTGGATTATATGTTTGACGAATATCAAAAAGGACGAACGCCAAATCCCGATGTACTTTGCAACCGCGAAGTGAAATTCGATGTGTTTATGAAAACAGCTTTATCGCTTGGTGCTGAGAAAGTTGCGACTGGACATTATGCGCGCGTGACTTCTACTTTTGATGAAAACAGGAAAGAGATTTTTCATCTTTTGGCCGGGAAAGATAACAACAAAGACCAAAGTTATTTCCTTTGTCAGTTGAGCCAAGACCAATTGTCGAAAGCGCTGTTCCCAATCGGAGAATTAACTAAACCTGAAGTAAGGGAAATCGCTAAGGAAATCGGATTGGTAACCGCGGATAAGAAAGATTCTCAGGGACTTTGTTTCATCGGGAAAGTGAGTTTGCCGACATTCTTACAACAACAATTGGTTCCGAAAGAAGGAGAAATCGTGGAAATCTTCAATGACTTTGCTGAATTCCATAAAGAAGTTCCAACTTTTAATTCAAAATTAGAAGAGTTGGAATATCTGTCGGCGAAAATCAATTATAAAAAAGAGGACGGAAAGGTGATTGGCAAGCATCAAGGCGCGCAGTTTTTCACGATTGGCCAAAGCAAAGGTTTGGGAATTGGCGGCCACAAGGAATCTTGTTTCATCATCTGCCGAGAAATGGAAAACAACATCATCTTCGTAGGTGAAGGGAAAAATTTCCCCGGACTTTTCCGAAAAGCTTTGAAAATTGAAAATGCGGAATTGCATTGGGTTCGCGAAGATTTGAGATTAAAAAATGGCGAATCTATGGAAGTAATGGCGAGAATCAGATACCGACAAACTTTGGAAAAAGCCACGATTCATCAATTCGAAAATGGATTCTATATGGAATTTGAAAATCCACAGTCGGCGATTGCAGAAGGGCAATTTGCGGCCTGGTACATCGATGATGAATTGATTGGAAGTGGCGTAATTGCTTAAAAATAAACAGAATTAAATAATTGAACAGGCTTCGCGGAATTTTCGTGAAGCCTGTTTTGTCTATACAATGTTTACGTTCGTCGATACAAAACCGAGTTCTATCTATAACCACTAAACCACGATGAATAAAGGAATGTTAATTGTTCAGTATCACTCAACAAAAACATTTTTTAACATGTAAACTTATTTATTATGAAAAAATTATTAGTAGTCGCAGGTTTATTTGTAGCATTAACGATAAACGCACAAGAGAGACAAGACAGAGGTCAAAGACCAACAGCAGAACAGCGAATGAAAGAGTTTGACAACTACAATCTAACGCCTGCACAGAAACAAAAGATACAGGCGCTTTACAAAGACCGGGAAGCAAAGTTTGCAAAAAACAGACCTCAGGGCGAAAAAGGCCAAAGAACGCACGATTCTAAAATGAAGGCGAACTTTGAAAAAGACAGAAAAGATTTTGATGGAAAGGTTCAGAAAATCCTATCAAAAGACCAATATGCAAAGTTCCAGGCGAATCGCAAAGAACATCAGAAAGGTGGCTTTAGAAATGACGGACAAAGACCGGAGCGCAAGAAAGCTTAATTACAATCAAATTTAAATAGTAAAACCTTCAGAAAATCTGGAGGTTTTTTCACTTCTAATTTCCTGCCAACCAATCTTTAAAATCCTTTACTCTATCACGACTTACCGTAATTTCTTCGTCTGGTTGGAACTCCAAATCTACTTTGTAATTCGGGGAAGTGTGAATGTTTTTGATATAATCCGAGCTGATAATGAATTGTCTGTTGACACGGAAAAATTTGGATGGTTCCAAAACATTTTCCAATTCGTCCAATGTAAAATCTGTTGGAAAATTACGTTCTTTGGTTTGAAGATAAACGATTTTATTTTTGCTGTAGAAACAACTGACTTCATTGATGGAAACCACTTTCAAATTATAACCAATTTTGACCAAAATCCGGGAAAGCGTTGCTTGTTCTTTTTTAACGATTTGTCTGATTTCCTGTGAATTAACAGCGCCTTGCTCTGGTAAAAAAGATTTGAATTTTTCAATTGCTTTTGCCAAATCTTCTTCTTCAATAGGTTTCAGAAGATAATCGATGCTGTTGAGTTTGAAAGCCTTCAAAGTATATTGGTCAAAAGCCGTTGTGTAAATGATAAAAGCCTTCGTAGAAACTTTATCAAAAATATCAAACGACAATCCATCGCCGAGAACGATGTCCGAAAAAATCAGTTGCGGATGTTCATTTTCCTTAAACCATTCGACTGACTCCTCCACAGAATTAAGGCTTGCAACTACTTCTAAATCAGAAAACAAACCCAATAATTTCTCGAGTCGTCTGACTGCCGGTTTTTCGTCTTCGATGATTATCGTTCTTATCATTTTTATAGTTTATTTTATTTGATTCGAAATTAGGTAAATTATTATTGTTCTTTGTCCATTAATTCCCGGATTTTTCGCTCTTCCCAATTTTTTCCGAGAACGAATTGAGGAACGAAAACACTCATTGCGTGGGCTAACAAACCAATTCCCCAGAAGAACAAGGTGATGAAATTTTCCCATTTGAAATAACTTTCGCCAGGTTTCAAATCTTGAATATTAATGAACACAATTAGAAGATTTACAAGAACATAAATCGTCAAATGGATGTAAAAACCTTTCAGCTTTTTCACTCTTTTCTTAGCTTCAAGGTATTTGATTTCGTTTTTATCTTTGATAATTTCCATCGTTTTGTTTTTTGAGTTCTTTATTAATCATATCATTTTCCCAATCGGAGTTGAAGAAAAACAGCTTAATTCCTTTGATTGCGAGAATCAATCCCCAGATGATAAAAATCCAGGAAACTTGCATCTCTCCAAGGTTTTGCGGAAATCCGTGTTTGAAAAATTTAATTCCATAAACGATTCCGAAGACAATTGCAAAAACCAAGATTCCTGTATAGAATTTTTTGATTTTTCTGACTCTTTCCACGGCCACTTCGTAACGCGGATTTTGTTTATTGATATGTTCCATTGTTATCTGTTTTAGTTATTTCTGATTGTTCATTATCTCCTGAATCTTTTTTTCTTCCCAGTTTTTACCGATGGCAAAAACGTTCATTCCGTGCGCTGCCAATCCAATTCCCCAGCCCAACATTGGCCAGTAGAACCAGATTTCTCTAGGCGACGTGATGAGATTGATAATGACCAAAAAAGGAATCACGATGCAATAGGAAATTAAATTTCCGTAGAAACCTTTCAGTTCTTTTACTCTTTTTACCGCTTTTTCGTAAGCTGCATTTTCTGTGGTTTGTGAGGTGTACGTTGTCATTTTTTGTGAGTTTTTTTCTATTAATATTGGTATTTTGACTTTGAAGTTTTCTTCTGATTTTTCTATATAAACATTGTCTTTGGTCAAAAGTGCATATCGCTGAACGATGTTTGACAAGCCGATTCCCGCGCTTTCCGTAAGTTGTTCTCTGACCTGAAGATTATTTTCGATTGAAAGAAACTTTCCTTCTGTGAAGACTCTGACATTCAATGGTTTTGATGATGTGGCGAAATTATGTTTGATGCAATTTTCTAATAATAATTGTAATGAAAGTGGCACAACTTGTTTTTGCAAATCGTCGGGATTGATGTCAAACGTGAAATTCACGCTATCTTCAAATCTGGTTTTCAGAAGGTTGCAATAAATTTTAGCAAACTCTATCTCATCCTCTACTTTTACCATTTCCTTGTCCTTTTGTTCTAAAACATATCGATAGATTTTCGACATCGATGTTGTGAATTTTTGCGCCTGTTCCGGATTTTCATCAATCAAAGCTGTGAGAACATTCAGAGAATTGAAAAGAAAATGCGGGTCCAATTGATTCTTCAAAGATTCGAATTGGGCGTTGGCAGATTTGGCGATGAGTTTCTGTTCTACGACTTCTTTTTTCGAAGTTTTTTTCAGCTCTTCCATAAAACCTTTCGCGTGAAGGAAGGCCGAAATCATCAACGCAAAATTTATCATAAACCAAATGCTAAAAGTGTATTTTTTGGAAAAGATATCTTCTGCAGTGGCTACTTTTTGGATGACGACATAGTTCAAATAAGTACACAAATAAACCATAATGAAGTTGACAATCAATGTTGCTACGATTCCAACAATGGTTCTAAGCCTCGTCTGTTCGGCCCACGATAGTTTTTTATTAAGAAAATCATTTACAAAACCATTACTCAAGCCTAATCCGAATGCATACATTGCAGAAATCAGCAAGTTGTATCCAAAGTTTTCCAAAGTCTTTTCATTTGAGAAAAAAGTGAAGAAAAAAATGGATGAGCCAAGTGTAATCCACGAGAGTGTTATTAATGATTTCTTATTCATATTTTAATTTCTTGTGTTCAAAATTAGGACAGAAAGAAAAGTTAGGCAATTATATATGACCGAATTGTTAAAAAAACCGACTGAACTGTAAAAACTGCCGTTCAGAATCTTAAATTTTTGATAAGATTGAGCTTGGCAAATCAAAAAGGAACATCTTTTGCTGGGAAAAAATTATTAATCTTTAAGAATATGAAGAGAAACGTAGAAATCATCTTTGCCGGAATCTTCGGGACAGCAGCTGTTCTGGGAGTTTTGCTGGCGAAAAAGTATTTAAGAAACAGAGTTTACAACAGCGATTATTCTGACCATCATCTATTATTCGGGAATTCTAAGAGAAGTCCTTATGCAGCGGCGGATGACGGCGTAGAGTTGGACGCATTTTTATAACACACACTATTTTAATTATACAGATTTCCGGTTCTCACGAGCCGGATTTTTTTGTGGAAAACTTTCCGGAATTTTAAGAGAGATTTTATTTTTCAAATGATAATTTTGAAATTATTCTCTCGCTGATTTTGCAGATTGAGCAAATTATTTCTCATTGAAAATCTGCGAAAATCACTTAAATCTGCGAGAAAATTAAAACTCCAATGTCAGATTTCATCCCAAAAGGGCAAGGCGCTCAACGAAATGTCGTCAACAAATTTGACCGATTCACACACGAACCGGAAGATTTTGAATTGGATTTAATCAAAACACAAGTCACAGAAGTTTTCCCGAAAAGCATCATCAACGTCATCAAAAGTCCAGACCTGATGATGGATTATTCTATGAATCCGTACCAAGGTTGCGAGCACGGCTGTTCCTACTGTTTCGCCCGACCGACTCACGAATTTTGGGGTTACAGTGCAGGCGTTGATTTCGAAAGAAAATTGATGGTCAAGAAAAATGCGTCGGAACTTTTGGAGAAAACCTTTCAGAAGAAATCTTACGTTCCGAAAACCATTATGCTTTCTGGCAACACAGATTGTTATCAGCCGATTGAAAGACAATTTGAAATCACAAGAAAACTACTTCAGGTGTGTTTGGATTACAGACATCCGGTTTCCATCATTACCAAAAACGCTTTGGTTCTGAGAGATATTGACATTCTCGAAAAAATGGCGGAGAAAAATCTGATTTCCGTTTCGCTGAGTATTCCGACAATCAACGAAGAACTTCGACGCGTGATGGAACCACGAACTTCAACCGCAAAAAATAAACTGAAAGCCATCGAAGTTTTATCATCGAAAAACATTCCCGTGAATGTGATGATTGCGCCAGTCATTCCGGGTTTGACGAGCGACGAAAGTCTCGGCATAATGAAAGCCGTTTCCGAAGCTGGTGCGAGAAGTTGCGGTTACACTTTGGTCAGATTAAATGACACGGTTGAACCCGTTTTTATTCAATGGCTGGAAACCCATTTCCCCGAGAGAAAAGACAAAGTATTGAATCTGATTCGCTCGATGCGAGGCGGAAATCTTGGCGAAAAGCGGTTTTTCCAGCGTTATCAAGGTGAAGGGAATATTGCAGAGATGATTCATAAAACGTTTGAAATCGGGAAGAAGAAATTTTTCAGCAACAAGGAAAGAGCAAGTCTTACAATTGAACATTTTACAGGAAGTCGGACGCAACAATTGCGATTGTTTTAGTAATTTTTAAGAAAAAATTTGAAATACATCTATATTATTTTCGCTACCTCTTCTCTTTCTCTGATTTTATTTAGAGCATTTTTTGAGCCGATGTTTTTAACGATTTTCAAAAGACCGCTATTTAATCATTTTTCCTTGTTCCCAAAATCCTTATCTGATAATGACCGCTACTTTTTAGAAAAAGAAATTCGGTTTTATAAAAGACTAAAGCCAAAATTTAAAAGGTCATTTGAAAATAAGATAAGGCATTTTCTTAAATCATATCCAATTATCGAACAAGATAATCTCACACTTTCCCAGCAACAAAAAATCCTGATTGCTGCAACATTTACTGAACTGACCTTTGGAATGAATGTCAAACTTCAGGATTCTTTTGACAAAATAATTGTTTATCCAAACGCTTATTTTTCTACAATCAATCAGGATTTTCATAAGGGCAAATTCAATGCAAGACAAAAAACAATCGCTCTTTCCTGGGAAGATTTTTACCACGGTATCAAAATTTCCAATGACAATATCAATCTTGGAATTCACGAGTTTACGCACGCTATTTTGCATCAGGCAACCAAACCAAAAACCAACACATTCGATTATGTTCTTTTTGAAGACGAACATCGCAAAATTCTAAAACTACTCAAAGATGAAAAATATATGAATTCTATAAAGGATTCCGGATTCTTCCGCAAATATGCATTCGTAAATTCGAAGGAATTTATTTCAGTAGTGATGGAATATTTTTTTGAAGACCCGAAAAGTCTGAAAGCCAAATTTCCTGACTTATATCAAAGATTGAAAACAATGCTGAACTACGATGAGAATTGTTTTAGCCAGTAGATTCTTTTAATTAAATTTGCAGCACAGAACACAAATTTGCCAAACAAATTCCCCCTAATGAAGCAATATTCCGCCAAACGCAGCATCCAAATTCTCGCACATATTCTTGAACAATACGGCATCGACAAAATCATCATTTCTCCAGGTTCCAGAAATGCGCCTTTGTCGATTCATTTTTCTGAGATTGATGCGTTCCAATGTTACAGTATTGTGGACGAAAGAGCGGCGGCTTTTGTTGGATTAGGCATTTCAAAATCAATCAAAAAACCTGTCGCAATCACTTGTACGAGTGGTTCTGCAGCAACCAATTATTATCCTGCTGTTGTGGAGGCTTTTTATCAGAATATTCCACTTTTGATTTTGACAGCGGACAGACCTTCAGATTTTGTTGATTTGTTTGATGGACAGACGATTCGTCAGAAAAACCTTTTCCAGCAGCATTCTTACGGCGATTTTGAATTGTTGGAAGACGAGAAAGATGGCGCAGATGACCACAACTTCGAAACCATCAAAAAAGCGGTTGAACTTTGCATCGAAAAAAGCGGTCCGGTTCACATCAACATTCCTTTGACAGAGCCACTTTACAACTTGGTTGATGAATTGCCTGTTTTGCCAGTTGTCGAAAAAACAATTCAGAAAAAAGCTTACGAACTTCCGACAAACTTGGTTGCAGATTGGCATACTTCCAAACGAATTTTGATTCTTGCCGGAACATTGGCGCCAAGCCCGGAATTGCAAGCGCAACTTTCTCAATTGGTTAAAAATCATACGGTTGTAGTTTTGACTGAAATGAATTCCAATCTTCAACACGAGAAATTCTTCGCTCACATCGACCGATATATCACAGATTTTACTGAAGAAGATTATAGAACTTACGCACCCGATTTGTTAATTACAATCGGACAAAATGTAGTTTCAAAACGGGTAAAACAATTTCTTAGAAAAGCAAAACCTGCACAGCATTGGCACATCGATGAGTATTGGCAGCCAGACACTTACTTTGCTTTAACTCAAAAAATTGAAACGAAAGCTGAGATTTTCTTCTCCAAATTATTAAAATCCATCAATCTCGAGCCAAGACCATTTTTCAATCTTTGGGACGTTTTGAAGGACAAAAAAGATGCGAAACATGAGGAATATTTGCATAAAGCACCTTTCTCAGATTTCTATCTTTTCAATCAGTTATCCAATCATATTCCTGAAAATTACAAGATTCATTTTTCCAATTCTTCAGCGATTCGATATGCGCAATTGTTTGATTATCAGAAGCACGACGTCTATTGCAATCGAGGAACCAGCGGAATCGACGGTTGTACTTCTACCGCAATGGGATTTGCGATGATGGAAGATGAACCTACGATTTTGATTACAGGAGATTTGTCGTTTTTCTACGACATCAACGGACTTTGGAACCAATATATTCCGCCGTACACAAGGATTGTGATTTTCAACAACGGCGAAGGCAATATTTTCAAAATCATTCCCGGACCAAGCGGAACCAACGCTTTGGACGAGTTTATCGCTACAACGCATCACAGAAATGCAGAACTGTTGGCAAAGAATTTCGGTTTTGATTATACGAAAGTGGAAGACGAAATTACGCTTGACCGCGTTTTACCAAACTTCTTCAAACCCAATCCGAAACCAAAGATTTTGGAAGTAATGACTTCTGAATGTAATAATGCGGATATTTTGAAGCAGTATTTTGTGGAGTTGAAGTAACAATCATATGAAAAACATAATTCTCTGTTTTATCCTTCTTTCATTTCTTGGTTTTAAAAGTAAAAATAATCTAAAGTGTGAAGATTTTCACATTGGTAAATTTGAACTTATTAATAAAACTGATAATAGAAAATACATTTTGCAAAGACAAAAAACTTTTCAATCTGAAGAGACTTTCGATTTAAAAACAGGAAAGAAAATAGGCGATAAACGATTTTACAACTTAAAGTGGATGAATGATTGCGAATATATTCTGTTAATTGATACTTTGAAAAGTAAATTTGATGAAGATGACATTTACATTAATTCAAATGGCGGCTTGAGATGTAGAATAAATGAAATCAAAAGTAACTCTGCGACTATTATAACTTCTTTCCATGATAATTCAGTAAAATCCGTAATTTCAAAAATAAACTAAAACTCCAAATCCGTTTCCTCTTTCGGCAGATTGATGATTTTCTCAATCGGATAAATAAACATTTCGTCAAAATCGTTCATTGCATTAATCAATTGAAAATGAGAAAATTCTTTGATATTTTCAATTGTAATTTCGGTTTGTTTAATTTTTTTCGAGGCCAATAAACTTTGTCGCATTACGCCATTCAGAAGATAAGTTTTCGGGGTGAACCAAATTTTATCTTTTAGAAATAGGAGGTTGGAATAAGACGTGTCTGTAATTTGATTTTCTTTGATGATGATGATTTCTTCGGCGCCACGTTTTTCTTTTAATTTTTGAAATTGTATTCTGTCGGCTGATTTGAAGCTGTAATCAATTTCGTTATCAGTCACCAATTCGAAATCATCGTGTTCCGAAATGGCGTGCGGAAGAATTTGCGTTTTGAAATTATTCTCCAAATCATATTCGATTCTGAATTTGTAAAGTCCGTCTTCATCGTGTTCCAGATTCAGGAATAAGCTTTTGATATCTATTTTACATTCTTTTCCGAAATTGGAAAATGTGTCGTTCATTCTTTTCTGATGAAGTTCTGTCAGGAAGATTTTCTGGTCTTCCACTTTGATGCTTTCAATAAATCGGGACATAAATTTTGTTTTTCATTTCTTCGTATTCGCTTGTCAACTCGCTTTGGTGCGTGATTCCGCCACCGCTTTTGAAAAAAAGTTTTCCATTTTCTTTTTCAATAAATCTGATCATCACACAAGAATCAAGATTTTTCCCATCAAAGTAACCTGCAATTCCGGTATAAAAACCTCGGTCATATTTTTCAGCTTCGAGGATGATTTCCAATGTTTTCGGTTTTGGAGCACCGAGAATTGAGCCGGCTGGCAATAGTTTTTGGAGAATAGAACCAATTTTGTTTTGAAATTGAGGTTTTATTTCGCCTTCGATTTCGGAACTCATTGCGAGAAGGTTTTTTTGTTTTGTCTTGATGAAATCGATCCTTTGAAAATCCTTGACTCGCACATTGTTGGCCACCATACTCAAATCGTTTCTCAGCAAATCGACGACTGTGTAATGTTCTGCTTTTTCCTTCGGATCGTTTTTCAAAATGTTTTCTGCATCTTCGATTTCCGCGTCTATTGTTCCTTTCATTGGATGCGTAAAAATCTTGTTATCAATGATTTCGATGAATGTTTCTGGCGAAAAACAGACGAATTTATCTGGAACTAAAATTTTATATTTGGCTTTTGAGAATTTGAAAATATCTTCCAAAGTCAAGTTGGTTTCAATTTCGGTTTTTCGGGTGTAATTGGTAAGATAGGAATTTCCTTTTTTGAGATTTTCCTGGACAATTTCAAATCCTTTTTGATAATCTTCTAAAGTTTCCGGGAATGATTTCCATTCGAAGTTTGGAATTATCGCGTGTCCATTATAAACGTTTGTAACATTCGGGAAATCAATTAATAAACTATTATTTTGAATTTCATTTTTAGTGAAAATTCTGACTTCATCCACCAAAAAATTGATCAGGAAAAAAAAGGGTTCTTTTCTTTCTGACAAGTCATCCATTCTTTGAAACTGGGGATTCTGAAACATTTAACAAAAGTATAGAAAAGTCTTCTATTAAGACCAAATCTTAAAAGAAGATAGAATCCCGCAGCCTACTTCGACAAGCTCAGTATAAACTTTTGAGTGGATCCCGATATAAAATCGGGAGGGAGCGGAAGGCGGAAAAAGCTGCCCAAAATAAAATCATCAATTTCGATAGTCGTTAATTAATGGTTACTTTTGCAAAAATTTTGAGAATGACGACGCCAAAACCGGAGATTGGAAAAATACTGACAGAAGCATACGAATACTGGATGAGAACTTTGCCGTTTCAGTTTTTGTTTTGTGTGATCTACTTTTCTGTGACGATGTTTGCGGGCTCTTTTGCGTTCCGATATTACGGACTTTTTGAAGAAATCCAGAAATTTCAGGGCTTAATTTATACTGACAGCAAAGCTTTTTTGGACAAATATACCGCGCTGATGCAGACTGATAATGCTGTTCTGTTTCTGCAGGTGATGATTGTGATCAAAGCAGTCATTTTCCCTTTGAACATTGGCTTCCTTAAAATCTATAGAAAGCTGGATTTGGGAGAAAAGCCGGAAACTGGCGATCTTTTTGCGGGTTTCCAAGGGCATTATTTCTTTTTGTTTGTGATCTATTCTCTGGCTTGGAGTATGATTAATAATTTTCTTTCTGTTTTCACTTTGATATGGATTCCGATGATGCTATTCATCCCGGCGTTGATGTTTTTCAAAGGTTTTAATTATTTTCAGTCTTTTCAGGTCAGCGTCAGGACTTTCCAGCAAAATTTCATCCTGATTTTTATCGCAATGATCGTTTCTATTCTGTTTTCTTACTGCGGATTTATTATGTTTTTCTTCGGAATTTTCATCACATTTCCGTTTTGGAATGCGATGATCTACGTCCTTTACAAGCATTTGATCGCGGATTTTGAGGAATAATTGTCTTTGAGTTAATTCAAGTCAAGGATTTTTTGTGTAGATTTGAATATAAACTTCAAAATCAAACTACTATGGACAATTTTAATGAATTCGATTCTCCGGCCAATGTGCCAACGAAGGAAACGGGAAGCATTATTTCGCATGCTTTAGAAATTTTCAAGAACACCTTTTTGTACTGTTTTCTTGCTGTTGTGATCTACTTTTTATTAAGTTATTTGATTCAGCTTTTAACAGGTTTCAACACCACCCTGTTGATGGAAGATATGAGAGAGCGTGGCGGTGATTTCACTTATACAGACATTATGAGTACGCCTGGATTTGCAGCGTATAGTGGCGTTTCGTTCTTTGTAGGATTGCTTTTGGCGCCTATTTTTGTAGGTTTAATTTACATTGCCAACAAATCAAATTTCAAACAATCCATTTCGGTTTCGGATTTATTTTTTGCTTACAAACAAAATTTTCTAAATATTGTCGTTTATGCATTAATTACTCAGATTCTTCTGACGATTGCGTTTCTGATGTGCATAATTCCGGGAATTCTTGTTCTTCCTTTTTTCATGTTAGGTTATCCAATCATTATGTTTGAAAATCTTGGTGCGATAGAAGCGCTTAAAAAATCTTTCAGTATTGCTCAGCAAGATTATGGCACGCTTTTACTTACAGCATTATTAGCTGGACTTATCAGTATTGCAGGCCTTGTACTTTGTTGTGTGGGAGTTTACCTTACAATTCCATTCGTTTATATTGCAATGTACTCTACTTACTGCGCTTATCTGGGAGCTCCAAGACAGTTAGAACAAAAATAAACTATAAAATATATGTCAGATTCCGGTAAACCTATCGACTCCATTGTTATAAAACAAGTGGCTTTAATTCTTTTAATCTGCGTTTTCGTAGGATTGATTTGCTGGAATCTGGCGTTATTTATACCCTCATTTTTAGGAGCAGTTACGCTTTATATTGTCTGTAAAAAGTACAACTATTATCTCGTTGAAGAAAAAAACTGGAAGCCTTGGGCTGCAGCTTTGGTTCTGATGTTTGTATCATTGGTTGTTCTGATTCTTCCTGTTTATTTTATTGTTGATATGCTCGTAGCCAAAGCCGGAAATGCACAGGCTTATATGGAGAAGTTCAATATATTTCTGGAGAAGATTCATCAGTTTATCTATTCCAAAGTGGGTTTTGATATCCTGAGCAAAGAAAATATCACTAAAGTTACTAATTTTGCAGGAACACTTTCTACAAAAGCTTTGAGCACAACGGTAAATACATTTACAGTCATTGTTTCAATGTATTTTATTCTGTATTTTATGTTTGTAAAAGCACGGTTGTTTGAAAGAATCGTTGCTAAAGCAATGCCTTTTAAGAGATCAAATACGCAAATGCTTGGCGATAAATTCACCAAACTTGTTTTAGCAAATGCCATTGGGATTCCAGTGGTTGCGATTGGACAAGGTGTTGTTGCCCTCATTGGTTACTGGATTTTTGGCGCACCAAGTGCGATACTTTTATTCGCTCTGACGGCCGTCGCATCTATGCTTCCGGTTGTAGGCGCCGCAATTGTTTATGTTCCTGTCGGCATTTTTATGATTGCTGAAGGTAATTCCGGAGGTGGAATTGGCGTTTTAATTTATGGACTTGTGGTAGTTGGGTTAACCGATAATTTACTGAGATTTACACTACTGAAAAAGCTGGAAGACATTCATCCATTAGTCACGGTTTTCGGGATTATTATGGGTATGAATATCTTTGGGTTTATGGGATTAATCTTTGGTCCGATCTTAATGTCAATCACGGTTTTACTGATTCAGGTTTACAGAGACGAATTTTCTGATGAAGACACGCCGCCATCTTTGCAAATCCCAAATGATGACGATGAACTTGACAATAAAATTGATCTAATAGTTTAAATATGGAAGGTTTGAATCCTGAAATCCTCAGGGAAATCTGCGAAGTAAGAATGCCGTTTGGCAAACATAAAGATATGATTCTTGCCGATTTGCCTATCAGCTACCTCGAATGGTTTCAAAGCCAGGGAATGCCGAAAGGTAAGCTGGGAATGCAGCTTTCTACGATCTACGAAATCAAAATTAATGGTCTGATGGATTTATTAACTCCGATCCGAGGACAAGTCAAAAATCACAAACCGAAAAACACGGTTTATAAGTTTTAACATGTAAAATGCTTATTTATAGTGTATTAATTATTCTAATTGGAATTTTATTTTTTAAATATTCTCCTGAAATCTCAGATATTGAAAAAGAAGATGCAAATTATTTCCTAAGAAGATTTTTTGCAAAATATACAACTGTCTTTATTTTAAGAGTTCTCTCAATTTTTATTATTTTTGTTGGGCTTTTTGGCTTAATTTCATTATTTTATAAAATGGCTAATTAGCAATACTGTTATGAAATTTAAGAAAAAAATAAATACTGCCAGAAGATCATTAATGCGCAGATTAACCAAAAATATCGGAAAATCAAATGCAGATCTTAAACACAATTCGAATATTAAAATCCAAAGAATTCTGATTTCCAGACCCAATCACAGGTTAGGAAATCTTTTGCTTTTAACGCCATTGGTTCAGGAAGTGATCAATACTTTTCCGGACAGCAAAATTGATCTTTTTGTAAAAGGCGGCGTGACTCCAATCATCTATAAAAACTACAAAAACATACACCGTTACAACCAGCTTCCCAAAAAGCCTTTCAGTAATTTGTTGAATTATATCAAAGGTTGGTTTCAGTTGAAGTTTCGGAAATATGATTTGGCAATTAATTCCAATCCTGGCTCATCATCCGGGCGTTTGTCGATTCTTGCGACCAATTCTACTTACAAGTTTTTTGGCGATCACGATGAAGAACTTAGTTCGAAATATCCGGATTATAACCACGACGCCAAGAAAACCATTTACAATCTCAGAAAGTTTCTGACCGAGTTAGGCTTTCCCGAAAACACTTCTGAAATCCCTTCATTAAAAATTATTCTGGACGAAGAAGAACTTAAAACAGGTAAAGAAAATCTACAGAAAATTGTCCAAAACGACAAGAAAACGATTTGTCTTTTTACCAATGCTACAGGCGCCAAAATTTATTCCGAAGAATGGTGGAACACGTTTTACGACAAACTCAAAACGGCATTTCCGGATTATAACATCATCGAACTTTTGCCTGTCGAAAATATTTCAAAACTGAATTTCAAGATTCCCAATTTCTACAGTACAGACATTCGGGAAATGGGTGGTTTCTTGGCAAATTGTGCGCTTTTCATTGCCGCAGATAATGGTGTGATGCACCTGGCAAGTTCTGTAAATGTCCCTACAATCGGTCTTTTTCAGGTTACGGATGAGACGATGTACAAACCGTATAACGACAAAAGTTTTTCCATCAACACAAATAATGCAGATCAGGATAAAGTAATAGACCTCATCAAAACGTCTTTATAATATTACAGCTTTGAACTGATTACAAAACTATAACCCAATTATTATGAACTTTGTTCTTTCCGGAGATTATTCTCAATACAAAAATGACATTTTAAATATTTTAAAGAATTTTAAAAATGAAGGCGTCATCGTTGGTCACGGAAACAGGAATACAGTTAAATATTTCGAGGTTGACGGGTTGAAATTTAATTTTAAATCCTTCAAACAGCATAATATTATCAACAGACATGTTTATAAATATTACCGTAAATCAAAATCGAGACGCTCTTACGAATATGCTCAGATGCTTTTGGATAAAGGATTTTTCACGCCGAAACCAGTAGCTTTTATTGAAAATCACGACTTGATTGGTGTGACTTCCAGTTATTATGTGAGCGAGCAGCTGGAGGATGTTTTCACATTGGGAGATGCTCTTTACAATCCCGATTTTGCGGATAGAGAAAAGATTATCAATGGCTATACACAGTTGATTTTCAACTTACACGAGAACGGAATCATCTTTATAGACAACGCGTCCGGCAATTTCCTGATCAAGAAAATTGATGGTGAATACCGATTTTTCCTGGTAGATCTCAACCGAATGAGTTTCTATGATGAAATCAACATTTCAAAAAGACTGCAGAACTTCGAACGGCTAACTAATGATCTGGAGATCATCAAATTGATCAGCGCCGAATATGCCAAATTATCCGGACAGACTTCAGACTTTTGTTATAATAAAATCGTAGGTTTTGCCAAGAAAAAAGCTTTCAAACTAAAAGTCAAAAGAATTTTGAAGTTCTACAAATTCTTTCTAAAAAAACGTTAAGCTTTTAAGGCAGCAATTTCATCACGTAATTTTGCAGCTTTTATGAAGTCTAGATTTTTCGCAGCAGCTTCCATTTCCTTCTGTTTGGCCACAACCATTTTTTCGATGTCTTCACTTCCGTAGTTGGCTTTGGTTTCTGCAACTTCCTGCATCAAAACTTTTTGCGTGTACTTTTCATCAGGGAAATCTTTGCTTCGTCCAACGAGATTTTCACTGATTTTTTTGTTTAATGCCATCGGAACTTTGCCGTGATCTGTGTTGTACTGCATTTGTTTTTCCCGACGGTAAATCGTTTCATCAATTGCAGCCTGCATCGATTTCGTCATTTTATCAGCGTACATTATTGCGCGTCCATTCAGGTTTCTCGCCGCTCTACCAACGGTTTGGATCATCGATCTTCGGGAACGCAGCATTCCTTCCTTATCAGCATCAAGAATCGCAACCAAGGAAACTTCCGGCAAATCCAATCCCTCTCTCAAAAGATTGACACCAACCAAAACATCAAACAAACCAAGACGTAAATCCTGCATAATCTGAATCCTTTCCAAGGTCTCGACATCGGAGTGGATGTATCTTGTTCTAATACCAACTTTCGTGAAATATTTGGTCAGTTCCTCCGCCATTTTTTTGGTTAAAGTCGTTACCAAAACACGTTCGTCTGCTTCTTCTCTTTTATGGATTTCTTCGATAAGATCATCAATCTGATTCATCGTGGGACGCACTTCAATGATTGGATCCAAAAGTCCTGTTGGACGGATAATTTGCTCTATGTAAGTTCCGCCGGATTTCTCCAGTTCATAATCTGCAGGCGTAGCGGAAACGTAAATGACCTGATTTTGCATCGTCTCGAATTCATCAAACTTCAGAGGTCGGTTGTCCATCGCCGCCGGTAAACGAAAACCGTGTTCCACCAAAACTTCTTTTCGGCTTCTGTCCCCTCCGTACATGGCGTGAACCTGCGGAATCGTCACATGACTTTCATCAATGACCATCAGGAAATCTTTCGGGAAATAATCCAACAAACAGAAAGGTCTTGACCCAGGCAAACGCCCATCCATATATCTGGAATAATTTTCAATCCCTGAACAATAACCCAATTCACGGATCATTTCCAAATCCAATTCTGTCCGCTCTTCCAATCGCTTTGCTTCCAATGGTTTTTCAATTTCCCGGAAGAAATCGACTTGCTTCACCATATCATCCTGAATTTGGCGAATGGCACCTTGCATCGTCTCAGGCGTGGTTACGAAAAGATTGGCCGGATAAATATTAATCGTATCAAAATTCGAAGTCACGTTCCCGGAAACCGGATCAAAACTCTGAATCGTCTCAATCTGATCACCAAAAAACTGAAGTCTGATCGCTGTATCTGCATAAGCCGGATAAACATCGATGACATCGCCTTTAACACGGAAAGTTCCTCGCTGAAATTCATTCAAAGCTCTGGAATATAAAGCACTAACCAAAGAATTGAGCAATCTCGTTCTAGAGATTTTCTCACTCTTCGTAATCGTTATCAATGACTTTTCAAATTCCTTCGGGTTTCCAACACCATAAATACAGGAAACCGAAGCGACAATCAAAACATCGCGACGTCCGGAAAGTAAACTTGCAGAGGCAGAAAGTCTCAATTTTTCCACTTCTTCGTTGATGCTCAGATCTTTCTCGATGTAAGTATTAGTTGAAGCGATGAAGGCTTCCGGCTGATAATAGTCGTAGTAACTCACAAAATATTCCACCGCATTGTCCGGGAAAAACTCCTTGAACTCCATAAAAAGCTGAGCCGCCAAAGTCTTGTTGTGCGCCAAAACCAGAGTCGGTCTCTGAACCTGATTCACAACATTGGCAACCGTAAATGTCTTTCCGGAACCCGTAACTCCCAAAAGGGTTTGATATTTTTCGCCAATATTAATACCTTCCACCAATTTTTCGATGGCTTTTGGCTGATCTCCAGTGGGTTGATATTCTGATTGAAGTTTGAATTGCATAACACAAAAATACGAAAAAACGTTCCAAAAATGGAACGTTTTAGTAATCTGAAAATTCTTAGTTTTTAATGGAAATTCATGGTGATTGGAAGCTGGAAAACTGTGGCCGCAGGTTTTTCGTCCTCTGTTGCTGGTTTCCACGTTACATTTTCGGTTGCAACTTTCATTGCTCTTACCGCTTCCGCATTAAAATTTGTATTTGGTCCTTCTGCTCGTACGTCAGTTGTTTTTCCATTTTCATCGATCCTGATGTAAATGCTGGTTTTTAAAGTGCCGTCATTTTTCCCAAAGTTGGTTGAGTCGAAAATGTTGGAAAAGCTCATTCGTAAAGCATTAATTCCTTCTGGGAATTGTGCTGCTGTACTTTTGCTCGCTGGCGGTGGCGGTGGCGGAATTGGCAGTTCGTTTTCTTTTAATTTTCTTAGCTTAGATTTTTTATTGGCAGGAATTGTATCCAATACCATTTTTAGAGCGACCGTTTCTGCTCTTGGGATTTTTTCTTTTTTGAGATCATTTTTAAACATCTCAACCATTTTCCTTTGTTCTTCTGTATAATCTTCTTCATTTGTACGAGTTGCTACAGCCTTTTTTTCAGCGTTATTTTGAGCATAAACCTTTTGGACAAAAAGAATACTCAATCCTGCAAACGCAGAAACAGCAAACAGTTTTTTGAACTTTTCTAATTTTGATTTTTTGGTGGTCATCATAATAAATCGTTTTTTGGTGTTATTGAAATTGAATTGGTTTACTAATGATAGGTTTTGGGCATTCAAAACCTCAGCAAGAATCAGATTTTGGTAATCTTTTATGTTGAATTTTTTCTGGACAATTACTTCATCTGCCAGGAATTCGTGATTATCTTGAATGGCTTTTTTATAAAAATAAATCGCGGGATTGAACCAGGAAATGGCTTGCAGAATTTCTATGAATATCAAATCCAAAGAGTGTTTTTGAACCAAATGTGTTTTCTCGTGAAGAAATATTCTATGATCAATTTGATCTTCAAAGTATTTTTTGCTGAGATAAATCTTATTCCAAAAACTGAATGGCGGCAGATCTTTTTCAATTAATTTAATCCTGTGATCCTGATAAGTTAAATTAGTTCCTTTCAATGTCATCATTTTTATAATCGACAATAATGATCTGATAATCAAAACCATCAAAACCAACACATAAATGATTACAATTAAATTCATCCAGTTGAAATCTGATGCCTGATTTGTTTTCTGAATCAATTGCTGCGTTCCGATTTCTTCAAAAATCAATTGATTCTTCTTTTCAGAAACCGCTGGCAAATTAATCTTAACAAAAGGAATCGTGTAAGAAAAAATCAAGGCAAACAAAAGGTAGAACCGATTAAATCTAAACATTTTTTCCTTCTGCAAAAACAGATAGTAAATCACAATTAATAGCGATGAACAAAGGCTAATTTTTAAAATAACAGTTTCCATTATGGTTCTATTTCTTTGTCAATAATATCTCTTAGTTCTTTCAGTTGTTTTTGAGAAAGTTTGGAATTCGATGTGAAAAACGATGCAAACTGACTCACAGAGCTGTTGAAAAAACGGTCAATCATAGAAGTCATTTCGCCTTGGAAATAATCTTCTTTCTTCACTTTTGGGAAATACTCTCTCGAGTTTCCGTAAAGTTTGTAGCCCACCAGATCTTTGTTCTGCATTCTTTTTAACAATGTTGCGATCGTTGTTGACGCAGGTTTTGGATCGGCATAATCTTCCAAAATATCTTTCATAAAAACCTTTTCTTTCTGCCAAAGGATTTCCATTAAAGTCATTTCAGTTTCGGTCAGTTTTTGCTCGTTCATTCTACAATATTATATTTTGTTCTACAAATGTAGAATTAAAATTGGATATTTTGCTATCTTTGAAAAAACTTTTTGATGAAAAATTTAATTCTACTCTTTTTTTTGATTTTAATTTCCTGTAAAAGCGAGGTCAATCAATATCAAACTATTAAGAAAAACGTTCAGTTAAAAACAGGAAAATGGATTCAAGAAGACGATTATCCTGATCAAAAATATGTGAGTGTCGGGAAATATAAAAGGGGCGAAAAAATCGGAAAATGGAAAGTCTATCTGAATGGAAAAATTTACCAAAAAGATAGATTCAAAGACAGTATAACGCACACAAAATTTTATTATCCTAATGGTGGAATCCTTAAAAAAGGCGTTTCCAAAACCATTAAAGATCATAAATCTATCTTTTGGTATTTTCACGGGAAATGGAAATTCTATGATGAAAATGGAAAACTCGAATATATCAAAATTTATTATAGAGACAGCAACAAAACGGATAGCATTAATGTAAAAAAAAAAAGGATTCAATAAAAATTGAATCCTTTCCAAAAGTAGTTAGTTATAGTTAAAATTTAAAGTTCACCCTTGTAAAGATCTGCCTTCCAGAGAATCCCATTTGAACAGGATCGAAAATACCGCCTGACTCTGTGTTTCCATCTGATACTGCGCCATATTGCAATGTAGAATATCGGTTGAAGACATTTTTCCCGCCAATCGTCCATGATAAATTTTTAGTAAAATCATAGCCTACCGAAAAATCTGTTGTGACTCTTGGTGTATAAGTCTGATAATCGTCCGGTCCGGCATAACCCATCAAAGTCACTTTGTCAAACCTTACCAATTGTAGGTTCGCATTGAATTTTTGGATTTTATAATTAAGATTTAAATTGATTTTAGTTTTCGGAGCAGACGCCAGAATAAAAGCGCGTTCTCTTGGACTTAGAAAAACATCTTCTTTACCTGCCAATTGCGGCGGCGTATGCACATCGGTGATTTGCATATCGTTGTAATTTCCAGCTAAAGTTGTAGATAATCTTCCCGGACCTAAATCTGTAGTATAAGTCAGAATCACATCAACACCTCTGGATTTCGTATCGACGGCATTGCTGAAAAATTGTGCCTGATCGACTTTCAACGCTGTTAATGTTTCACCAATGACATTATCCTCTGTATCAAACGTTCCAGTCAAAACAATTCTGTCTTTTACCTGAATATAATATCCATCAACTGTAGCTGTGAATTTTCCACTATTGAAAGTAAATCCCGCACTGCCATTAACCGAAGTTTCCTGTTTCAGTTGCGGTATAAAGGCTTCTTTCGCTAACTCACTGTCATTGGAAGCGAGCTGAACGGTCACCAGATTTCCGCCTTGAAAATTAGTAAACTGCAGGCTGTAATATTTCTGGACCAAAGAAGGCGCGCGGAAGCCGGTAGAAACCGAACCTCTAAATGCAAACTGTGGCGTAATGGCATACCTTGTTGCAAATTTTCCGTTGATGGTACTACCAAAATCGCTGTAGTTTTCAAACCTTCCGGCTAAACTTACCATCAAGTTTTTAGTAATGTCAAGCTCTGTATCTATGTAAGCTGCGAAGTTATTTCTGCTTTTGCCCAACTCGGTAGAATAGCCGGGAAAGCCTTGCGATCCTCCGGGTCTGTAACGAACAGGGTTTGTATCAGGATCTGTTCCGCTTCCGGGAACTTGAACAAGTAACTCTTTTGGTGTATCCGCTGTCGCCACATTTCCGTTGATGTCATAACTGGCGTAAGAACTCTCCTGCCCTTTTATCAAATTGAATTTTTCATAACGGAATTCTGTCCCCATCGCAAGATTAAAACCTTCCAAAAAGTCAAATGCTTTGCTTGTGCTGATTCCGGTTACATTTTGAGAAAGCGAATGTCCGCCCGCATCAAAACTAGTCGGAGAATTCACTCCCAGCGTTGCATTGATGGTATTATCGATCTGATAAATGAATCTATTGTTGCCAAAAGCATTGTAGAAATCAAAGTCCCAATCGCCCAGTTTGAACTTCAAACCGTTATCAAATGTAAAATCTGAGATCTTTGTATTCTGGATCGGGTTAAAACCATCCGGATAAATTTCCGGAATATTCCCGTCTGCATCCGCCGATCTCGTCCAGGCATAAGCTTTTGTATTACGGTAAGAGAATCCGGGTTGGGAATAGAACGTCAATCCGTCTGTTAATGGCACTTCAATATTTCCAAAGAAATAGATATTGTTCGATTTTGCATCTCCGAAACGCTGTCTCGGTGCGTCGTATTTCTCCGGATTCGCATTTCGGATTGCATAATCTTTATTTATTAATTCTAATGTAAAGTTACCGAAACCGCCTTTGGTCCCGATTTTTGTCCCAAGATTTCCGCTGAAATCGAATGTGTTTCCGTCTAATTTTTTATCAGAAACAACGTCATTATCTCCAGGACTTTTAAAAAGATTGGCGCCATAGAAAGCACTGCCTTCGAAACCGTGATTTCTGTCATTAAGAACTACATTGATCACACCGGCAATCGCATCAGAACCGTATTGGGCAGAAGCACCATCTCTTAAAATCTCAACTCTTTTGATGGCTGCAACAGGAATTGTGTTCAGATCCGAACCGCTATTTCCACGACCTCGCGTTCCAAATATATTGACCAATGAGGATTGGTGGTATCTTTTTCCATTAAGTAAAAGTAAAGTCTGATCTGGTCCCAAACCTCGTAGTGTTGCAGGATCTACGGCATCTGCGCCATCAGAACCTGATTGTTTATTAGAATTAAAAGAAGGTGCAGCAAATTGCAAAAGCTGATTCACATCTACCTGCCCTGTTGACTGGCTGATTTGCTTAACGTCTATCACATCTACCGGGACAGCAGTATTGGTGACGGTTCTTTTTTTGTTTCGGGTTCCTATGATATTTACCTCATCTACGGTCGTTTCTCCAGAGAGGCTGTCTTTTGTTGTTTGTGCAAAATAAAGCGTGCTTGCTCCAAGGAAAAAAACAACACTTATTTTTTTGATTCGCATATTCATTTGTTAAATTTTAATCAAAAATATAATAATTTTAAATACATATTAAATAAATCATACACATCACTCCAATTTATATCAAATATTAATAATAGACCCCAAATAAAACAAGGTTGCGCATAATAAAATATGATTTTATATAACACAAACCCCTATAATCAAATAATTAAACAGTATTATCTGGTGGCATTATTTTTTCATTGACCTTAAAAATAAAAGTTATGATAAAATCCACATTACCAACTCTTTTCTGCTCCTTCTTTCTTTTTTATTCGTGCCAATGGAAAGGCCAGCCAAGCAAACCGACCGCACAGGAAGAAACGCCAAACACCGATTACAAACCTGCTTTCCCAGGACAAACCAGAATTACTCCCGTAAAAACAACAACACCTTTTAATGTCGAAGTTCTGAATACATCATTAGGTAAACCTTGGGGAATTATCAATTTGCCAGACGGAAGATTCTTGATCACAGAAAAATCTGGATTTATGAATGTTGTTTCTGCAGACGGAAAACAGGTTTCTAAAATTAATGGATTCCCAAAAGTAGATGACAAAGGACAAGGCGGAATGCTGGATGTGGCTTTGGATCCGGATTTCAAAACAAACAATATTATTTATTTTAGTTTTTCTGAACCGTATGAAGGAGGAAATCATACCGCTGTTGCAAAAGGGAAGTTATCAGCTGATCTGAAAAACATGTCTGATGTAAAAGTCATTTTCCGGGCGACACCAACTTATGATGGCGATAAACATTATGGCAGTCGACTGGTTTTTGATAAGGACGGAAACCTTTTCGTGAGCACAGGCGAAAGATCCGATAAGCAGACTCGAGTTTATGCCCAGAAAACGGATAATTATTTAGGCAAAATCCTGAAAATCACAAAAGATGGGAAACCAGCTCCAGGAAACCCTTTCATCGGGAAAGTAGGTTACAAACCTGAGATTTTTGCTTACGGAATCCGCAGTCCGCAAGGTTTGGCTTTGGACGAAAAAGGACAACTTTGGGATATTGAAATGGGACCAAGAGGCGGCGATGAAATCAATCTCATCCAAGCAGGAAAAAACTACGGTTGGGGCGATGTAAGTTATGGAATTGAATATACGGGTGGAAAAATCAATAATGGAACTACGCAGAAAGCAGGAACAGAACAGCCCGTTTATTATTGGGATCCCGTGGTTTCACCAAGTGGCGTGACCTTTTATACTGGAAACATTGAGGAATGGAAAAACAACTTATTCATCGGCTGTCTCAGTGGTGAACACATCAACAGAATCGTCATCAAAGACAACAAAGTGGTTGGCGAAGAACGCTTGTTGCTTGACCAAAAAGAAAGGTTTCGTGATGTCTTGAACGGAATGGATGGGAATCTGTATGGAATTACTGATAGTGGAAAACTTTACAAAGTTTCGAAGAAATAAAACTTAAAAATCCTGTTCGTTCAGGATTTTTTTATGCGGTCTACTTTCTTAATCCCTTGAAAATCTTTCAAATAAAATGGTTCGAAATAAGCAGTATCTTCAAAATCTTTTTGATTGAATTTCTCAACAGATTTTTTGATCAAACCTTTTGCTGATGGATAAATATCGGATTTGAATTCTGCATTTGGAAGTCCTCCTCCAGCTCCTCCAAAGGAGGAGAGCAAATCTTGGAATTTTTTTGCGCCATCACCGATAAACAAAACTTTCTTGTCAGCCAGTTCTGAAAAAGAATTTTCATCGAGTATCTTGGCTTCAGTTTCCTTTATCATTTCGCCAGAAGTTCCATCAAAAAATGCGGTGTAAACTTCCATTCTTCTAGCGTCAATCAAAGGGATAATCAATTCAAAACCTTGATTGACATATTCTTCCACCATAGAATCCAAAGAATTGATGGCTATCAATGGAAGCTTTAAACCATAGCAAAAGCCTTTTGCGGAAGCGGCGCCAATTCTAAGTCCCGTGTAAGAACCAGGACCTTTTCCAAGAGAAATTGCATCCAGATCCTTCAAAGAAATTTCTGCGCCTTCCAAAGCCCATTCTACAAAGGAATGTAAACTTTCGGACTGTTTGTAATTATCGGAAACTTCCTCACAAAGACAAAGGATTTCTTCGCCATCCGAAATGGCAACTGAACAGTTTTTGGACGAGGTTTCTATATGGAGGATTTTCATAATTGATAGTAATTCTAAGAATTAATTTTAAATTTTCTTTCCTAATTTCTTAACCTGTTTATCAAAATCAGAAACTATTTTTTGCGTTTTGTTGAATGTATCATACTCTGTGACGGCTTTTTTATCTGCAACAACTTTTGCTACTTTTCCATTTCCTTCCAGCACTTTATATTCATTAAAGTTCAGAAATTTGTTGACGCTTTCCGCTAGAGATTCCATTGTGAATGTATTTTCTCTTTCAATCAAACCTTCGATATAATCAAAATAGCCTGTCACGGTTCTTTCAAGTTGCTGGATTTCTTTTTCTTCCAGATAATTTTTAGCAACCACGACATCAGACTTCAAAATCCTGCCGTCTGGAGAATGTTTCCAAGTCGTCAAGCCCATATTTTCCTTTTCGCTGTCTGCTTTTTTATAAATAATTTCTGCAGCTGTGCTTCCAGTAATCGCAAAATGGAATTTGTTCTGAATCGAGGCGTAAAAGTTTTTTGTCACATCAGAATTCTTATTATAATCAATGCTGCATTCTGCAAAAATGTCTGTCACTTGCTGATAAATCCGCCTTTCACTTGCTCGAATCGAACGAACTCTCTGCAATAACTCTTTAAAATAATCTTTGCCGAAAACCGTTTGTCCTTGCTTCAATCGTTCATCGTCCATCACAAAACCTTTGATGATAAATTCTTTCAAAGTTTGCGTTGCCCAAATCCTAAACTGCGTTGCCTTCGCAGAATTCACGCGGTAACCGACAGAAATAATAGCATCTAGATTATAGTATTCTACATTTCGTTTTACACTTCTATTGCCTTCCTGTTGAACTGTTTCCAAAATGGAAATAGTTGCCTCGGGATTTAGTTCATTCTCTTCAAAAATATTGGAAAGGTGCTTGCTGATTGCAGGAACATTCACATCAAACAAAGCGGCCATCGCTTTCTGTGTGAGCCAAAGCGTTTCGTTTTGCAAAAAAACATCTACCCGAACTTCATCGTTGGGCAAATCGTAAATTAAAAATTGTTTAGCTTGATTTTCCATTTTTGTGTCTTATAAATCTTAAAACAAAAATATAATAATATTTACGATTTCAAAGTCACACTTTGCCGGCTCCATAGTTTCCAAATCCCTTTTTGTCGAATCCAAAATTCCAGGACAGAAAGTTTCATTTCGAAGATTTCGTTTTTGTAAAGTCCTTTTACCGCGATGATTCTTCTGATGTTTGCAAATTTATTTTTAATTTTAAATTCTTTCAATTCAGTTTGATTGACGGATTGATATTTCACTTTTCCGGATTCAAAATCTGTCTTGAAATCTTGATAATTCTGAACCCAACCGTTGGAATGTCCAAATGAAACATCATCAGAAAACAAAGTCAGAATTTTTGAATCGTTATTTTGCATCAAAGAATCAAGCTTCGAAACTTGCGTTATTAATGCTTTTTCTTTTTTGGAATAAGTCTGCGAAAACCCAAAAATAAAGTTGAGTGAAAGAATAAGAGTTATAAATTTCATTCTTAAACTAAACATTTCGGTAAATCGTTCTTGGTTCAGCCTGCGCTTTCGGATAAATGGTGAATTCCGCGATTGAAACTCTTTCCGGAACATTGATGCAATAAGCAATCGCATCGGCAATATCTTCCGCAATCAATGGCTCGTAACCAGCATAAACAGTTGCTGCTCTGTCACCATCTCCTTTAAATCTCACTTTGGAAAAATCAGTTTCCACAGCACCAGGCTGGATATTCGTCACACGAATTCCAAATTCTGTCAGCTCAATTCTCATCCCTTCCGAAATAACATCAACTGCTTTTTTGGATGCGCAATACACAACACCATTTGCATAAGTTTGTCTTGCCGCGACCGAACTGATATTGATGATTTGTCCGTTCCCTTTTTCTTTCATTAGTTTAATGATTGGCTGAGAAACATAGAGCAAACCTTTTACATTGCCGTCCATCATTGCGTTCCAGTCATCGGGATTTCCTTCTGCAATGGAATCTAATCCGTGAGCATTTCCAGCGTTGTTGATGAGAACATCAATAGTTTTCCAATCTTCGGGAAGTGAATTGATGGCTTCAAAAACCTCATCAGAATTTCTGACATCAAAACTTAATGTGAAAATTTCTGTTTCTTTTGATAATTCTGATTTCAATTCCTCGAGAACGGTTTTATTTCTTCCGCAGAGAATAATTCTGTTTTTTTGTTTTGCTAATAGAACTGCAGTGGCTTTTCCTATTCCGGAAGTGGCTCCGGTGATGAATATTGTTTTCAATTTACTTTTGATTTAGATGTACAAAATTAAACCAAAGTCGCAAGTATTTTTGAATTTGAGCCTAAAAAAAGTCGCAAATAAAACTATGCGACTTTCTTAAGGTTTTTATTGAAATAAATTTATGCCTCTGCGATAAATCCTATTTCTGACTATCAGCCTGGAAATCCAAACTCACAGAATTCATACAGAATCGCGTTCCAGTCGGAGGTGGACCATCATTGAAAACGTGTCCTAAATGCGAATCGCATCGTTTACAAAGAACTTCGATACGTTCCATTCCGTGGGTGGAATCTCGCTTGTAGCTCACGCCTTCTTTGTCCGCCTCGAAGAAACTTGGCCAGCCACAAGTGCTTGCAAATTTAGAACTTGAGCGAAACAAATGATTGCCACAAACGGCGCAATAATATTCGCCGAGTTCATCGAATTCATTGTATTTTCCGGTGAACGGATATTCTGTATTGGCTTCTCTTGCGATGGCGTAAACTTCTGCCGGAAGGATTTTTTTCCATTCTTCGTTGGAGACGTTTAGTTTGGTTCTATCGGTTCTTGAATAGTAAGGATTGTTTGTGTGTGTATTATCTTCCATTGTCTTTTGTTGTGGTTGTTTGGTTAAGTCCACTTTTTTCTGCGCACATTGTTGCAAAAATAAGGTCATTAATATTAAAAAAACTAATTTTTTCATTTGAGTAAATTTACGAAATCAAATATTAGATTCCATTATCATAAGTTAGTTAAACAAACGCACTCATCCCCGTAATCGAACGTCCGACAATCAACGAGTTGATTTCTTTGGTTCCTTCGTAAGAATAAATGGCTTCTGCATCGGCAACAAATCTGGCGACATCGTGTTCCAAAAGAATTCCGTTTCCGCCCATTACTTCTCTTGCCTGAGCGACAACATCACGCGTTCTCAAGCTACAGAAAACTTTTGCCAATGAAGCGTGCTCGTCTTTCAAAATATCTTGGTCCTGCATTTCCGACAATCTGAAAACCAGAGTTTGCATCGCTGTAAGATTTGACAACATCTCTACCAAATGTCCCTGAATTAACTGGAAAGACGCAATCGGTTTTCCGAATTGTTCACGTTTTCTGGTGTAGTCCAAAGCGCTTTCATAAGCACCTCTTGCGCAACCAGTCGCCATCCAAGCAACGCCAGCTCTTGTCATTTGAAGGACTTTCGCAGTGTCTTTGAAACTGTTGGCGTGTTCCATTTTTTGAGAATCTGCAACGAAGCAATCTTTCATTGTAATCAATCCGTTTTGGACGATTCTGAGCGCCATTTTTCCCCGGATTTTTTCGACGGAGAATCCAGCGGTGTCTTTTTCAACAATGAAGCCTTTGACCTGATTATCTTCTACATCTCTTGCCCAAATAACCGTCACGTCTGCAAACGTCGCATTCCCAATCCATTTTTTCTGTCCATTTAGAATCCAGCCACCTTCTACTTTTTGACAAGTCGTGGTCAATCCGCCGGCCGCGCCGGAACCAACTTCTGGCTCGGTCAATCCAAACGCGCCGATCAAATCGAATTGTTGCATTCCTGGGAGGTATTTCTGTTTCTGTTCTTCGGAGCCGCACATATAAATTGAACCCATTGATAATCCGGATTGAACACCGAAAAAGGTTGCCAATGATGCATCAACTCTGGCAATTTCCATTGCGATAACGCCTTCCATCAGGAAAGGTAAATTTGGGCAACCGTAACCTTCATAAGTTACACCGCAGAGATTTAGCTTTTTGAATTTTGGGATGAGTTCGTGCGGGAAATCGTCTGTCAGCCAATATCTGTTGACCAAAGGTTTGGCTTCTTTTTCCATAAACTCACGCACTTTCAGTTGGATGGCTCGCTGTTCGTCTGTCAGTTTCAAATGCAGTTCGTAAAAATCGCCGTTGATGGGTGGCAATTCTCTTTTCTTGCCAGAAGAATCCAGCATTTTGGTCAAACTATTCAATTGATTTTTATCGAGTTTTGAAAACTGATGCATCAATTTTGGAAGGTCGACATTTTGTGAGATTTGGGAAAGTTGGTCTATGTCGATATTTTTTAAAAGGTTGAAAACGCCCTTAATCTTGGAGATTGTGCTGTTCATAGATTCTGTTTTTATAATTAATGCAATTAATATTCCTAAAAAGAACTTAGAATTCTAATCTTATCGACTATTTTCTGAAAATCTATTTTACAAAAACCTGATTGTCAATATTTTAAAATCTGGATTGATTTACAATTAGTTTCGGATTGATTTGCAGAATTACTTTCATTTTAATTATCAATTTTGGGAAAGAAGGTTTCAAACCATTGGCAAAACTTGATTTGGAAACGAATCCCGCAACCCGACTTGAGTGGATCCCGATGTAAAATCGGGAGGGAAAGGAATGCGGATAAAGCTGCCCAAATCAATATCAATAATTAACTCAAAAATAATCTATTATGAAAACGAAAATCTTATCAATAAGCCTAATGGCCTTACTTTTAATCGGATGTAAAAAGGGCGAATACGCAGAATCAGCTTACGCAACTGCAGATAGCGCGGCGGTTGTTTCTGATGAAGTTTCTGTTGCTGCAACGCAAACCGTGGAAGGCAAACAATTTGTGAAAACGGCGGAAGTGGATATGGAAGTGAAGGATGTCTATGGCGCGACGATATCAATCGAGAAACATTTGATTTCGCTTGGTGGATTTGTGACGCAGAGCCGAATGGAAGCGCAGACTTTGTCGGAAAACACTTATAACATTTCCGATGAATCGTCTATGTTGATTAGGAAATTTCAGAATCAGAATAGAATGCAAGTGCGCGTTCCGACCGAGAAATTGGGAGAATTTTTAGATTTCATTAATGATAAAAAAGTGTTCCTGAATTCCAGAATTATTTCTGCCGAAGATGTGACAGCAAATATCAAACTGTCTAAAATGGAAGCTGAAAGACAAGCGAAAACCAGCACCAACATTTCTCAATTGAAAACCGGAAAAGACAAGGTAAAACTTGATGACGACAATATGTCTCAAGCCAATTCTCAAAAATATTCTGACGAAATCCTTGCCGACCAACTGAAATATTCTACGGTGGATATTTACATCAAAGAACCAAGTACAAGTGTGGCGAAAATCCCAATTGTCAATACCAAAAACATTGATAATGAGTACAAATACAATTTCTTCTTCGATGTTAAAAATGCTTTTGTGGAAGGCTTCTATTTGATTCAGCAGATTTTTGTTTTCCTGATTTCTATCTGGCCGATTGTTTTGCTTGGCGGATTGATATTTTATTTTTGGAGAAGGAGAAAACCTACTATCAAACCATAATTTTGTCATTCCGTAGGAATCTCAACAGTTTAGATTCCTACGGAATGACAAATTGTATGTTATTTTTATTTCCTAATTTTGCAAAACGATGTTGAGAAAACTGCAACTTTTTTTTATGATTTTCTGTTTGGGGATTTTTGTATTTCCGAAGCAGAATTTCAATGCGCAAGTGGCTCAGAGTTCTTGTTGCGAATCTCAATCCAATAATTCTGACTGTTGCGAGAAAGAAGATGCATCATCTAAATCTTGCAGTCACGATTCGAAAAAGGAAAAAGACTGCAAGGATAATTGCACGACTTGCAAAACCTGCAGTTCTGGATTCGTATTTTCTGTTGTGTTGAATAACTTCGACAACAAATTGAGAACGCCAATTTTCCAAATCGAAAATCAATATTCTTACTATTCTCAATCGCCGTTGGCGCGAGCATTCATTATTTGGCAACCGCCTAAACTTGGTTAATTTTTATTGAATTTTATCTTTATAAAGTCTTCGAGAGCCTCAGACTGACAGGTTGATGGCTTCAAACGCAGGACTGACAAGTACAATTTTAGAAATGTCACTCTGAGCGGAGTCGAAGAGCTTCTCATCAAACAAATTAAAATTAATCAAAATGAATTCTATCATAAAATCAGGAATTTTGTTCCTATCTATATTTCTATTTTCAAATTTTTCTGCACAGACAAAAACCTTCAAAGCCAAAGTAGAAGGCAACTGTGGAATGTGCAAAGACCGCATCGAAACGGTTGCAAAATCCGACAAGAACGTAAAATCTGCTGTCTGGAGCGTGAGCAAAAAAACCTTGACTGTTAGTTACGACGCTTCCAAAACCGACAAAAAAGCAATCCTAAAAAGCATTGCCGAAGTTGGTCACGACAACGAAATGTTCCGTGCGTCCAACAAAGTCTATGACGATTTGGAAGTTTGTTGCCAGTACGACCGTCCGGACAACAGCAAAAAGTTGGCGAAAAACTGCGACCCAAAACAAGTTTGCGAACTTAAATAATCCATCAAAATTTTTGACGATGAACAATTTAAGTAAAAAACTGATGTTTTTTGTGCTGTTGCTGACGTCTGTTTTTTCCTTTGCACAAGCTGTTACAGAACAGTTTTTGGTAAAAGGAAACTGCAATATGTGCAAAGCCAGAATAGAAACTACTGCGACAAAAGCAGGTGCAATCTCCGCCAATTGGAGCGCAGAAACCCAAACCTTGACAATGGTTTTGGACGAATCCAAAGTCACTTGCGACACAATTCTAAAACAAGTGGCAGAAGCCGGACACGACAACGAGAAATTCAAAGCGTCGGAAGATGCGTACAAAGCTTTGCCTGCTTGTTGCCTGTACACGAGAGGTTCTGATAAAAATGAAAATGTCCACACAGATTCTGACTCGGATGCAAAGCAAATCGAAGGTGTGAAAATTACCCGAGAAAAGGAAGCAACCGCAATCAGCAAAAAGGAAGCAGGCTTGATTTTCAATATCAGTTCCAAGGAATTGTTGAAAGCGGCGTGTTGTAATCTCTCCGAAAGTTTTGAAACCAACGCCACTGTGGATGTTTCTTTCAGCAATGCGGTTACCGGAACCAAACAATTGAAAATGTTGGGATTGGACCAAAAATACACGCTTCTGACCAAAGAGCAATTGCCGGAAATCCGTGGTTTGGCTTCGGCTTATGGTCTGAATTTCATTCCTGGAAAATGGATTGGCGGAATCCAATTGACGAAAGGTGGAAGCACAGTTGTGAACGGCTACGAAAGTATCACAGGACAAATCAACACCGAACTTTTGAAAAGTCACGACGATGATAAAAAATCGGAAACAGAAATCAATTTATTCTCCGATAACAACGGACGAGTTGAAGCGAATGTGACCAGCACTTCACCAATTTCTAACAAATGGAATCAAAGTGTTTTGTTACACGGAAACGGAACTTCTGGTGACACAGATATGAACGATGACAACTTTCTTGACCGACCAAAAGGAAGTCAGCTAAATGTAGCTTATTTGTTGAATTACAATGACTTGGAAAGCTCTGGATTCGCTTCGCATTTTGGAATTAATTTTTTGCAAGATGAGCGAACTGCCGGACAAATTGGATTTAACAAAAGGATTCCGCAGAAAGACCAATCGCTTTACGGGGTTGGTATTGATATTTCGAGGTTTCAATTGTGGAACAAGACGGGTTATATTTTCAAAGGGAAACCTTACCAGAGTTTGGGTTGGATGAACCAATTGACTTATCATCAGCAAGATAGCTTTTTCGGATTGAGAAATTATTATGGAAAAGAAACGTCTTATTATTCCAATTTGATTTTCGAAAGCATCATCGGAAATACAAATAATAAATATAAAGTTGGGGCAAGTTTTCTTTATGATAAATACGATGAAGATTACCTTTTGGACAATTACAAAAGAACCGAAACCGTTCCAGGATTGTTTGCAGAATACACTTTGACCGGCGAAAAATTCACTTTGGTAACGGGCGCTCGTGTGGATTTTCACAATCTTGCAGGAACTCAGTTTACGCCGAGAATGAATTTCAAATATGATTTGACGCCGACAACGATTTTCAGAATTTCGGCCGGAAGAGGTTTCCGAACTGCGAATATCTTTGCAGAAAGTCAGTCTTATTTTGCTTCGAATCGAGAAATTCAAGTCATCAATAATGGTGGCGAAATCTACGGTTTGAAACCAGAAATCGCTTGGAATTATGGTGTGAGTTTGCAACAGGAATTCAAATTGTTTGGAAGAAAATCAACTTTATTAACTGATTTTTTCAGAACAGATTTCCAAAATCAAGTCGTGACGGATTTGGATGAATCGGCTCAGAAAATTTTATTTTATAATCTTGAAGGAAAATCATTTGCGAACAGTTTCCAGACGCAATGGGATTTTCAGCCAGTGAAAAACTTGGAATTCAGAATTGCTTACAAATATTATGATGTAGCTTTGGATTATTTGAGTGGAATGAAAAAAGTCCCGTTTATGGCGAAGCACAGAGGATTTGCGAACTTGGCTTATTCAACCAATAAAACTGAGAAAGGCAGATTCTGGAGTTTTGATACAACATTAAATTTAGTCGGAAAACAAAGACTTCCAAACACAAAATCAAATCCTGCAGAATTCCAGATTGGAGATTATTCACCAAGTTATTCCACTTTGAATGCTCAGATTTCCAGAAACTTTTCTGAGAAAATCAGGGTTTATTTGGGTGGTGAGAATTTGACGGGTTATCAACAGAAAGTTGCGATTTTGGACGCCGGAAATCCATTTGGAAATTACTTTGACGGCGGAATGGTTTATGCGCCGGTGATGAAACAGAATTTCTATGTCGGTGTGGATTTTAAGTTCTAAAAACTTTAGAAATCTTAATAAAAAAACCTCGTCAGATTTGGCGAGGTTTTGTTTTTTTACTGATTGTCTTTATTATAAAATTCGGTCATCAAATCATTCGCTTTTTCAAAATCATTTTCGGAGACTTTGAGCTGAACGCCTCCACTTGTCGTGTTGAACAAATTGTAAGTATTTGCCAAAATATTCCCGAAGACAAAGGTTTCTACACCGTTGGTTTCTAGGAAAATCTTGAGCATTTCCGCTTCTATTTCTGTGTTGAATATTTTAATTGTAATTAATTCCATTATAATTGTTTAAGAATTTCCCGATTGATTTCATTAATCAACTCCGGACCTTCGTAGATAAATCCTGTGTAAAGCTGAACAAGACTCGCGCCAGCATCAAGTTTTTCAATCGCGTCTTGCGCAGTATGGATTCCGCCAACACCGATGATTGGGAAAGATTTTCCACTTTTTTCTGATAGAAATCTAATAACTTCTGTAGACCGTTTTGTCAATGGTTTTCCGGATAGTCCGCCTGTTTCGGATTTGTTTTCTGAGATTAAATTTTCTCTCGACAAAGTTGTATTCGTCGCAATCACGCCAGCGATTTGAGTTTCTTTAATAATATCAATAATATCCAAAAGTTGCTCATCCGTCAAATCTGGTGCGATTTTCAGAAGGATTGGCTTTTGTTTTGGCTTTTCTAGATTGAGATTTTGAAGCGTTGACAACAATTCTGTCAAAGGTTTTTTATCCTGAAGTTCGCGGAGATTTGGCGTGTTTGGCGAACTGACATTCACGACGAAATAATCAACGTAAGGAAATAATTTTTCGAAACAGATTTTGTAATCGTTGACCGCTTCTTCGTTTGGCGTCACTTTATTTTTTCCGATATTTCCGCCGATGAGAACGTTTTTATTTTTCTTTAATCTTTCGATTGCTTCGTCCACACCGCCATTATTGAAACCCATTCGGTTGATGATTGCAGAATCTTCCTTCAATCGGAACAATCGCTTTTTATCGTTTCCAGCCTGAGCTTTCGGTGTCAAAGTTCCAATTTCTATGAATCCAAATCCGAGGTCGGAAAGTTCATCGAAGAGTTTGGCGTCTTTGTCAAAACCTGCGGCCAAACCAACCGGGTTTTTGAATTTCAATCCGAAAACTTCACGCTCGAGACGTTTGTCAACAATTGGTTTTGGTAAAAATAATTTGGCCAGAAAACCAAAATTCTTGAGAGCAGAAAAGGTAAAGTGATGAACTTCTTCTGGGTCGAATTTGAAAAGAAGCGGACGAATTAGGCTTTTATACATCGGAGAAAAGTTTTACAAATTTAAGTTTTTGTGAGGATAATTGATTAAAAAAATCACTAATAATGAGTTAAAGACAAAGGCACAAAGGTCAATTTTGAATGTACTGCGTTTTTACGGCACCAAGTATTTAAAATCTTCGATTTTCCTTGTGTCCTAAAACTGTTATGAATGAGATTATTTTTGTGCTTTTGTGTTTTCTAAGCTGCATTTTCATAATTCAAAAAAATAAAGCAAAATCTTTATATCTTTACTTAGATTTTATCCAAAACCTTCAATGATTTCACGTTCGTATTATAAAAGTTTAATTTATATATTTTTCCTTTTGTTTCTGCCTTTTCAAGTATTTGCAATCACGCCAAAAGATTGCGAAAAGATGATCATTGAAGGCGTGGAAGCGATGAACAAAAAGGATTACGCCAAATCTCTGGAAATCTTGACCAAAATCCGAAAAATTGCACAGGAAAATAAATGGTACCGCGAGGAATTCTTGGCTACGAACAACATTGGCGCAAACTATTATATGCGTCTGGATTACGGCGAAGCGCTGAATAATTACCTTGATGCTTACAAAATTGCTGTTGCACATTTGGATGAAAAGTCAGAAATGACTGTTCTCAACAACATTGCGATTCTCTATTCCCGAGACAAAAAAACCGAGAAAGCCGAAGAATATTTTACCAAAGCTTACGAATTGGCTGGAAAGGTTAACAACAACACTTCCAAAGGTTTATACGCCATTAATCTTACCATAGTCTCCAACGAAAAGAAGGATTATAAAAAAGCCAAACAGTTCATCGATGAAGCTTTGAAGCTGACAGAAAATTCGCCTTATGCTTTATTGGCAAAAGCAACTTTGGTGGAAACCTTGGTCAATCTGAAACAATATGATGAAGCAGAAAAAATCTCTGCGGAATTGCTGCCAAAATTAAATGGCATTGAACATTCGGAATATAAGACGCAGATTCTGTACAACTTATCAGCGATTGCGGAACATAAAAATGATTTGCCTAAGTCTTTTCATTACCTAGAAATGGCGGAGAAAAGCAATTTGAATTATGATTTTAAGGAAAATCTGTACGAGCGATTCAGTCTATTATATAAGAAAGCGAACAATATTGAGCGCGCTGTTGCTTATAAAGATTCGGTGATTGTGATTAAAGATTCGGTGAATCAAATCAAGAATGGACAGCTTTTCGAGAACAGTAAAATCAAATTCGAACTTCAAAAATCTCAGAAAAATCTGGCGGAAAGTCAGGAAAAACTGACGACCGAACGTTCTTTTTTCATCAAAGGTATTTTGCTGGCGATTTTCATTGTCATCATTATTTTTTGGGCTTTGAGGAATAGCATTGTTAAAAATAAACAGCAGAAAATCATCGAACAAAGTAATGCCGAAATTGCAAAACTCGAACTCGAAAAAGAAAAAAAGAATAAGGAAATCCTTGAAAATCAGTTAAAAGAAAAAGAAGTTCTGGCTCTGTTGGAAGAGGAAAAATATAAAAATGAAATCGAAGCCAAGAATCGGAAACTTACTACCAAAGCTTTGCAACTTACTACAAAAATTGAATTGATAGACGACCTCGTGAGAACGCTTTCCAGACAAACGGATAACGATTTCGAAAATCAGGACGTCAGCAATATCATCAAACAACTGAAACTTTTCCAAAGACAAAGCAGAGAAGAGGAAAGTTTTTTCATCCATTTTGAAGAGGTGAATCAAGGTTTCATTAACAAACTCAAAACACTTCATCCCGACCTCAACTCGAATGACCTTCGTTTTCTTTCTTATGTTTATATGAATCTGTCGATGAAGGAGATTTCTTCCCTTTTGAGCATCACAACCGAGGCTTGCAGGAAGCGAAAAGAGCGCATCATCAAGAAAATGAATCAGGATGACAATATAGATCTATATAACTACATTACAAGCATTTAGCTAATTTGTCACACTATTTCTGAATCATCGTCCAACTATTTCCGCCGTATTTTTTTGCATTGCTAATTTTTATCACAACATTTGAGTATAAAATTAGATATATGAAGAAAATTACTTTTTTAGCTGGCTTTTTGTTTGTGCTTTTTACAGGCAATGCCAACGCTCAAACAGAAGTTTTGAGCAAAAATGAGTTCGGAAGAATTTTCGATCTTACTTATAGCGTAAAGGATCAAAATACGATCTACGCCATTACCATCACGAGCCACATTGTAGTTTCGCACGACAATGGAGCGACTTGGGAAGTGTTCTATTCTATTCCTGCAGCTGGTGGTGGCATCAGTTTATCAAAATTGAATATCAGTAAAGATGGAACTTTCCTATCTTTTACCGCGACTCAAGGTGGTGTTGGAGAATTACATATTCTGGATATTCTTACAAAAACCCTTACCAAAACTTATTCTTTACCAAATCTGGATGAAGTACCTTTTATCAATGCGTACAACTTTTTCGGAAGTGATAAAAACAGCCTGATTGTGAGTTCTCAGTTCCCATTTGGCTGGGGAACGGCAAACAGAGTTTACACAACCAGCGACGGCGGCACAACCTGGAAAGAAGTTTATTATTCTCCTGACCACAACAATATCATTACCAGCTATGTAGCTTACGGCCCGACTGATAAAAATAAATTATACGTTGCCAACGGAAACGGAAGCGAAGGTGTTTACGGCGGATTGAGAATCTCGACTGACGGCGGCGATAATTTCACCGAAAAACTTGCGGGAAGTGTTCTTAGCACTTTGGAATTCAATCCGAATAATCCAAACGAAATCTATGCTGGTACAGGAATCAGTTTTGGAGCAGCGACAGAAAAACTTCACCATTCTGCTGACGGTGGCGAAACTTGGGAAGATGAAAATATCACTTTCGGAACCAATGGAATTTTGAATGACATCATTGATATTCAGTTTGATCCGCACGACAACAACCACGTAATTGTTTTGGAAGAAGACGAAATCATCTCCACAAAAGATGGCGGAGACACTTGGCAGAATGTAGAATATCCTTATGATAATCTGGACAGTTATTATTACGGGATCAAAGCGAGTTTCAATCCGTTCAAAGCAGGAGAATTGGCGATTACTTCCAACTACAAACCTTTGTTTTCTACTGATAATGCAGCGACTTTGACTCAGATTCAAACACCTTTTTACAGTTCTACTGGAGGCGTTAACTTGTTTGAAAATGCAACTTCCAGACATTTGTACTACAGTGTTCAGGGCGGTTTTGTCCACAGAAATCTTGCAAACAATTCCGAAACGGCGCACAATATCGTTCCGCTTAATATCTTTAGTACTAATAATGGAACTGCTTACCTTCCGGATTCTAAAAAAGAAGGCCGTATGTATTCTTTCGCAGGCGGTTTTATGGGATCAACGTTATCACTGAGTGATGATTTTGGATCAACTTTCAGTCCGATCTTCAGTACTTTCTCTGCTGGTCTTACAAGTGTGATTCCGGATCCTCAGGTTACCAATCAGATTATGACCACTTTCAACAATTGGGGTCAGGGCGAACTGAATAAGATCAATTTTAATGATCAGAATAATATTGTTGTGACCAATATTGCTTTGCCAACAGCAAATCCGGTTTTCAAATTATTACATCCAAATAACATTTCTACTGAATTTTTCATCCTGATCGGGTCAGAAATTTATAAAACCATTGATGGCGGCGAAAATTGGACAGCGGTTGCAATAGGTGATGATGTGACTTCTGACACAGCAATTTACGATATTGTTCAAAATCCAAAAAACCTGAATCAGTTGGCTTTGGGAACCTCATCCGGCGTTTTTGTTTCGAATGATAAAGGCGTAAGCTGGAATCTGGTTTCGCAGTTTGTGGCAAACAAAGTGTTCTATTCCGATGTTAATTCCGGCGTTCTTTTGGCAACGACTTACACAAGTCAGTTCGACATTTTCGACATTCATTATTCTGTTGACAATGGCAGTAATTGGAGTACAGTTCCGAGAGCTGATCTTTTGCAGACCGAAAGTAATTCTGTGACAGTTGATTTCTCCGACAAAAAAGCTTACATCTACATTGCCTCAACAGATTTGGGTCTTTTGGGATACAATCTGAATCTCGAAGTTCTTGCAAACAACGAAGTTTCGAATGAGAAAGCAAAAGTTTTGGTGTATCCAAATCCAACTGTTGACGTTGTGCACATCGACAGCAAAAATCTGAAATCTGCTTCTCTTTACGATATGAATGGCAAGAAACTATTGGAAAGCAACAAGACTGAAATGAATGTTTCCAAACTTCCAAAAGGCGTGTACGTTCTTAGAATCGTGACTGCCGATGACCAAGTTGTGAGTAAAAAAATCATTAAAAAATAAATCTAATTCTTCATAATTCTGAAGCGTCCCGAAATTTTGGGACGCTTTTTTTTGTCCAAATGTGTAACATTTTCTTTTACTTAGACTCTAAATTTCAAAACAAGACAATGCAGGTTTTAAACTTCGAAGAAATATACCACGATTACTGGAAACGGATTTTCCGCCTCTGTATGGGTTATGTGAATGACGATGATGCAGCGAAGGATCTTTGTCAGGAAACTTTCGTAGCTGTTTTCCAGCAATTGCCAAAGTTCCGCCAGGAAGCTGCTGTCGGAACCTGGATCTACCGGATTGCGACCAATATTTGTCTAAGGCAGATTAATATTGAGAAGCGAATGCCAAAAAGCGAATTGCCTTATCAACTGAAAGATCATTCTGAAAAAGACCAAAAGGCGGAGCAGGATAAAATGACGGATTTTCTTTACCAATGCATTTCGGAGTTGCCAGAATTGGAAAGAATCATTATTTCACTGGAACTTGAAGAGATGAAACAGGCAGACATTGCAGAAGTCGTTGGAATATCTCCGGCAAATGTGAGAGTTAAAATACACAGAATCAAAGAAAAATTAACCCAAAAATTTAAGAATTATGTCAACTGAAAATATTAATTTCCAAGACATTTGGAATAAGAAAAATACGGAAATTCCCAACATTCAGGAGATAAAATCTACTGCTGATAAATACAAAAAGAAACAGCTGCAATCTACGCTCTGGCATATTTTCAGTCTTTCTATTACGGCTGTAATGATTGTCCTGATTTGGTATGTGATAGATTTTAAAATGTTTACGACGACTCTG
The DNA here is from genome assembly GCF_021261315.1 of Epilithonimonas sp. JDS. Taxonomy (GTDB): domain Bacteria; phylum Bacteroidota; class Bacteroidia; order Flavobacteriales; family Weeksellaceae; genus Epilithonimonas. The sequence continues at coordinate 1,364,930 of NZ_JAJSAX010000001.1, read as the reverse complement.
GGAATCGCTTTGATTTTGATTGCTTTGGCACTTTACATTTATTTGTTTTCTCAGAATGTGAATGTCATTCGCACAATTAATCCTTCAATCAATAATCAGGAATATCTGGCTTCTTTGAAAAAATTGCAAAAGCAGCAACTTTATATGCAGACGAAAGGCATCAGTATTTATTATGTTTTGTTGACAGCTGGTTTTGCTTTTTACTTTTACGAATTTGCCATGAGAATGTCAACGCTAGGCGCAACATTGGCTTATGGATTAACATTTTTGTGGTTAGCAATCGCCTGGTTTTTCTTAAGACCAAGACAGATTAAAAAACAGAATGAAAAAATCTCCAAGGTGATAGATTCTTTGGAATCGATTGAGAAAGACCTTGAAAATTAAAACCGGCAAAATCATTATTGTATTTACGAAGATTGAACCGCAAAATTTGAAACTTTAAAAAGGAAGTAAAATCTTGTGAGTCACAAAAATATGATAATTGTCTTGGCAATCGACTAGCGAAACCTTTGAAATTAAACCTAACTTTACCATCAAATTAAGGTTATGGATGATTTTATGGCTGCCCGTTCTCAGATGGCAGTTTCTCTGGGATTCCACATCATATTTTCGTGTGTCGGGATGGTAATGCCTTTTCTGATGGCGTTTTCTCATTACAAATATCTCACAACCAAAGACGAAGTTTACAAAGGTCTTACCAAAGCCTGGAGCAAAGGTGTTGCGATACTTTTCGCTACAGGTGCCGTTTCCGGGACGATGCTGTCTTTTGAACTTGGATTGCTTTGGCCAAAGTTTATGGAGCACGCAGGTCCTATTTTCGGAATGCCTTTTTCTTTGGAAGGGACAGCATTTTTCATTGAAGCGATCGCCATTGGTTTCTTTCTTTACGGATGGGAAAAATTCAACAAATGGTTTCACTGGTTTTGTGGCGTTGTCGTAGGTGTGAGCGGATTGGCTTCCGGAATCCTCGTGGTTGCAGCCAATGCTTGGATGAACAGTCCGGCTGGTTTCGATTATATTAATGGACAATATCTGAACATTGATCCCATCAAAGCAATGTTCAACGAGGCTTGGTTTCCACAGGCTTTTCATATGACTGTGGCAGCATTTGCAGCAACTGGATTTGCAGTGGCAGGAATTCACGCTTTAATGATTTTGAAAAAGAGAAATATCAGTTTCCATACAAAAGCGTTCAGGATTTCTGCTGGTTTTGCGATTTTCGGAGCTTTATTAGCACCAATCAGTGGTGATGTTGCCGCAAAATCTGTTGCAAAGAGACAACCAATAAAACTGGCGGCGATGGAAGCGCACTTCGAAACCGAAAAAGGTGCAAGCTTCGTCATTGGCGGAATTCCGGACGAAGAGAATGAACAGATAAAATACGCAATCAAAGTTCCGAAAGTGTTGAGTTTCCTGGCTTGGGGCGATTTTGATGCCGAAGTGAAAGGCCTGAAAGATTTCCCGAAAGATGAATGGCCGCCTGTTGCTGTGGTTCATTATGCTTTCCAGATTATGATATTCTTTGGCAGTGTGATGATGGGAATTGCTGGATTATATCTAATTGCGAGTTTCTGGAAAAAGGAATGGCTGACAAAATCCTGGTTTCTGAAGATTTTCATTGCTGCAATTCCGTTTGGCTATATTGCTCTGGAAGCCGGCTGGACAGTCACCGAAGTTGGCAGACAGCCGTGGATCATCTACGGAATCATGCGAACTATTGATGCTGTGACGCCGATGCCGGGAATCCAGTATTCGTTTTACTTTTTTACATTGGTTTTCCTGTCGTTGTCATTAATCATAATTTTTCTTTTATTAAGACAAATCAAGATGGTTCCGAAGTTGTATGACCCGACTGATCCTAATTATAATCCTAAAACCAAATAAAATGATCTACGTTGTAATTGCATTTCTTTGGGTTTCGATCTGTTTATATTTAATAACCGGCGGTGCAGATTTTGGCGCTGGCATCATCGAATTATTTTCGAGAAAATCTTATCGCGACAAGACAAAATCAATTATGTTGAAATCGATTGCACCAATTTGGGAAGCCAACCATATGTGGCTCATTATTGCGATTGTCATTCTGTTTGTTGGCTTTCCAACCATTTACACCACGGTCTCAACTTATCTTCACATTCCATTAGTCTTAATGCTCGTAGGAATTATTGCGAGAGGAACTGCTTTTACTTTCAGAAATTACGATGCAGTGCACGACAGCTGGCAGAAACTTTACACTCAGATTTTTTATTATTCCAGCCTACTAACGCCTTTTTTCCTGGGAATGATCGCCGCGTCAACTATTTCAGGGTCTATTGACACGGATGCAAAAGATTTCCTTGGACTTTATATTTTCAGCTGGCTCAATTGGTTTGGCGTTTGCGTAGGACTTTTCACAGTGGCACTTTGCGCATATCTAGCCTCATTATTTTCTCTACATCAGGCCAGATTCAGTGATGATGTTTTACCGATTATGATCCGAAAAACAAGGCAAACTGCATTTTATGTAATTGTCACAGGCATTTTTGTTTTCGTTAGCGCCTATTTTTCCCACATTCCTTTATTACAATGGATTTTTTCCAAAGCTTTGGGAATCATTGCCATCACGTTGGCAACGATCAGTTTACTTTTTACAAATGATGCTATTAAAAAGAGCAATTTTTTGCTGGCTCGGATTCTTGGTGGTTTTCAGATCATTATGATTCTGGTGGCTGCAACTTATCAGCACAATCCGGATATTATTCTCTTTGCAAACGGCGGTTCATTATCTTTGTTCGATGAAAGTGCGGCGCCAAAAACCATTGCTGCATTGGGCTGGGCCTTGCTTTTGGGAAGTATTTTTATATTGCCTTTTTTATTCTATCTGTTGTTTTCATTTGGCGAAAAAGGGAAATAAAACACGGGAAACAACGTTTTAGAAACTATATTTTGAATTAATTATGAAAAAGATTTTTGCATTGGCAGCAATTAATTTCTGCGTGTTTGGTTTTTCACAAGCTTGGACAGGCGCTGGAGATCAGAAAGCACAGGCCGGAATCAACGCTTGGGGACTTGGGACTGGAATCGCTGCGAGCTATGACTATGGACTGAACAGTTTGATCTCTGTTGGCGGAGGTGCCAATGTTTATTTTAATGAAGACGAGGACAATCCTTTTATCTTCGGACGGGTAGGATTTCACTTGCAGGAGACTTTGGCTTTACCTCCAGAACTCGATATTTATCCTGGAGCGAATGTCGGCGTTGCCGGCCGAAACTTTGGATTGGGCGTTTACATTGGCGCAAGATATTTCTTCACGGAAAACTGGGGCGCATTTGTAGAAGCCGGTAATAATGGAAGTTTTGGAGTTTCCTATTCCTTTTAGAATTCAACCAATTTAATCGTATAAAAAGCATCGGAAATCAGATGCTTTTTGCTTTTTTAGAAATGATTAAAAAATATAGATTATCAGATTTGGACAATTATAAATGAGCAAATTCTTTACCGATTAACAACTACAATTGAATACTCCTGATTATTATGCAATAATTTTGATTAATTGTTGTTTTTTTTTCAAAATATCGCAGAAGATTGTTTTTTGCATTGTTTTTTGGATAATTTTTCAAGACAAAATATGACAGAAATCAGCTTATTTGTTTTGATTAATATATAACAATTGTTAAAATTAAAAAATAAATAGCTTGACTTTCAATGACTTAAATTTTAATGTGTAATATTTGTTAACAAAATATTACGATATATGAAAAAAGTGTTAATATAGGAAAAACATTTTTTGCGGTTGTGCAATCGATTGCATCGAATCATTAATAATCTAAAAAAAGTCAAAGTTATGCCACATGAAAAACTATCTAGATCGCAGCTAGATTTTCGGAAAACAATTGCCGTTTTCTTTTTGTTCTCATCAGCCGTTGCATTTGCTCAGGAAACCGGGACAAGTGACACGATAAAGAGCAGCGAAAAAAAAATTGAGGAAGTCGTAATTGTTGGTTACGGAAGTGTTAAAAAAACCGATTTAACAGGATCTGTAAGCACCATCAGTTCTGAAAAAATTACGGAAAGAAACAATACCAATCCTTTGGAAGCCATCCAGGGAAGTACGCCAGGTGTAAATATCACCTCCAATACAGGACGTGCCGGAGACGGTTTTAAAGTAATCATCCGTGGCGCTAACTCTTTGACTGCCAGCGGAAATCCTCTATTCGTAGTAGATGGCGTTCCGTTAGATAATATCGATTTCCTAAATCCTCAGGATATTGCCAGAATGGACGTGTTGAAAGATGCAGCGTCTGCTGCAATTTACGGTTCCAGAGGTTCAAGCGGTGTTGTCATCGTAACCACAAAAAGTGGATCAACTGCAAAGCGAGGAATCTCTATACAACTTGAAACTTCTTATGGTGTAAAGAGCGCTGTCAGACTACCTCAAATGATGACAGGTGAAGAATGGTATAAATTCCATCAAGTGGCTTACATGAGTGCTACTCCGCTTACACAGACTCCAGAACAATTGGCAGGATTGGTAGGAACAAGAAGTCCATTATTGGTAGCAAGAGGTAAAAGCGGTTATACTTTTGACTGGTATAATGCGGTTCTAAGACCGGGAGCGACACAAAATCATTATATTAATCTATCTGGCAGAGCAGAAAACGGATTGGCCTACAATATGTCATTCGGTGTTCAAAAAGATGAAGGATTGATTGATAAAGATTCTCAGGATAAATACAACTTCAAGCTTGGGGTCACTCATAAGATTAATGATAAATTTTCTACTGGTGCCAATGTTACCATTGCAAAAATAACAACGGAACTGGGAAGTGATCTTGCAATGCAAGAAGCTTTCAGACTAAGTCCTTTGATGTCACCGTGGGCGATTGACGCAAATGGTAACGAATTAGTAGGAACCAAATTCTTCTTACCTGGAAAACTCACTTACCCTGACGGAACTTGGGCTATCGATAAAACCAGTACCCCAAATCCTTTGAGTGAAATAGCAAATTCGTCTCAAACAGAAAAGATATGGCAGGCTTTAGGAAATGTATTCTTCCAATATCAAGCTAAAAAGTGGTTGTCTTTCAGAACAACATTCTCCACAGGATTTTCCACTTCACAACTTGGTATTTCTAATGGTGCACAAACCAATGCCGGCGTTCTTGTAAATAACAAAAATTCTGCTTCAATATTACGATCTGACAACTTCAATTATACCTGGGATAATCAAATCGATTTGAAACATACCTTTGGAGATTCTCACGACTTAAGCTTATTACTATTGCAGAGTATTTTCTATAATGAGGATATGGCATCGTATTCATATGCTTACGGACAACCTTTTGATACAGGAATATATAATTTAGGATCAGGAACACAAACTAGTTTCCAAGTGACATCAGCCTTTCCAAAATATACATTGAATTCTTATGCCGCGCGTCTGAACTATGCTTATAAAGGTAAATACTTGGTAACTGCTTCTACAAGATATGATGGTGCGTCCGTATTATCTCCGGGAAACAAATGGGAAAGCTTTCCATCTTTAGCTTTGGCTTGGAGACTAAGCAAAGAATCATTCCTAGAAAGCAGCAAAGTTGTATCTGACCTAAAGTTAAGAGCAAGTATTGGCTACACTGGAAACAACAATGTGCCTCCTTACACAACACAAGAATTATTAAACCAACAAACATTTTATGCCAATGGCACCACTGTAGTTTCCGGCATGCAGGCGCAAACATTAGCCAACTCAAATTTAACTTGGGAAAAAACAAGAGAATTGAATTTTGGATTAGACTTCGGATTCTTGAGAAACAGAATTACTGGTACTGTAGATGTTTACGACAGAAAATCGAAAGACTTGATCTTCAGGCAACAATTACCTGCGGAGACAGGAAGGGGAAATACTTATGCCAATGTAGGATCTGTTAGTAATAAAGGAGTTGAGGTACTTTTAACAACAAGAAACATTCAAAGTGAAAAAATTACTTGGGAAACCACGTTCACTTTTACCAAAAATGTAAACGAATTGACTTCAATCTATGGTCAAACTGTAGCTAATGATATTGGTAATAATTTAATATTAGGATCTAGTTTAAATCCGAATTATAATTATGTTTATGATGGCGTTTGGCAAGAAAGCGAAGCGGCATTAGCAGCAACATATGGTCAAAAACCAGGTATGGCAAGACCAAAAGACATCAATGGCGATGGAAAATTTGATGCCAATGACAGAGCGGTAATCGGAAGTTCTGTTCCAAAATGGCAGGGAAGTTTTTATTCTAAATTAACTTTTGGGCATTTTGATTTCAATTTCTCGGTGATTACAAATCAAGGCCAAACCGTCTTGAGTACATTCCACAGAAACTTTGCTGATGTAACGGACAGAGGAAGACAGAAAATCGCAATGGACTATTTTATTCCAACTAACGGCGCAGGAATAGATGCCAATCCCAATACAGAAAATCCAAAACCTGGACCGCAAGCTACAGGCGCTGGTGCATTTTGGGCCTCAGGAATGGCATTTTACAGAGATGCGTCATTCGTAAAAGTTAAAAATATATCTTTGGGTTATACATTCAGTTCAAATCTTTTGAGCCAAATGAAAATCAATAGTTTAAGAATCTATGTGAATGTTTTGGATCCATTCGTATTTACAAAATTTGATGGTTATGATCCGGAATGGGCGTCCTCTGCTTTCGGTATCAACAGACCCGCATCCGTCACTACACAATTTGGTTTAAGTGCTAAATTTTAAAATAAATCTTATGAAAAAATCAATATTTATATTAGGCATCGTTGCAACATTATTTAGTTCTTGCAGTGATTTTATAGAAGAAGAAAGTTTGTCATTCGTTACCGCAGATGAAACATATACAACCGCTTCAGGTTTTCAGTTATTAGTCAATACAAATTACGCTTGGCTGAAAAGCATTTATGGTGGTGATCCGTGGTTATTCGTTGCCGGTACCGATATGTATGCAGAAGGCAGAACTGCAGAACCCGCAGGACTAAGTCAATATTCACAACTTATTCCATCGGCTGAAGGCGTAGACCAACTTTACACTACTTGTTATCAATTGATACAATCGGTTAACAAAACCGTTTATTACTCGACAATTACAGAACAAACGGCAAAGGTACCAGTACTGGTAGGGGAAGCAAAGTTTTTAAGAGCTAATGCTTATTTCTTATTGGTTCAAACCTATGGTGGCGTTCCTCTTGTGACAGAAAACTTTGCAACTCCTGCACCTCTGCAGTTTGACAGAAATACAGCTGAAGAGATTTATGATTTTATCATCAAAGAGTTGGAAGCTTCTTTGGCAAGTGTAGAAACCGCAGCTTACAGCAGCACAGGAAGAGTTAACAAAAGAGCCGTAAACGATTTGTTGGCAAAAGTATATTTAACTCGAGGTTACGAAACCTTTGGGAAAGCGACTGATTTTGCAACAGCTGCCACTTACGCAGATGCGGCGATTAGTGGACAATCATTAACAATACCTTACGGACAGCTTTTCACGCCAACAACTGATTTGAATGCGGAAACAATCTTCTCCGTTCAGTATGATCCTGCGTCTACAGCCACGTCTCCTACTACTTTGGGTAATAAACAATTCTATTACTTCAGTTCTTACCTTGGTGGTTCTGAGACCAACGGAGGTGCGCCTTTGAGAAGTTATAATCTTTGTCCTACGGCTTATGCTTTGGGTCTATATACCAAAGAAGATTCCAGATGGGCGGCTACATTTATGACTGTTGTTTACGAAAGATATTATGATTTCTATAGAGTCGCAGACCAAAGCACCCTAAAGATCAAACATTTTTACTCTCCGAAATGGTTTACTGCTGCAGATAAAGCGACATGGATGACAGATAATGCAGCAAAATTAGCAACAGGCTTTGTTTATCACGACTGGGGAACTTATGACGCGGCTTATACATTGATCAAAAACCTAGACTATCAGACTATTCCTGTTAAGAAATTTGATGATCCAGCACTTACAACACCTGCCAGCACAGGACCTGTAAGTACCAGAGATATTATTACTGCCAGACTTGGAGAGACTTATTTGGTGGCTGCCGAAGCTTATCTGAAAGCCGGAAATCCTGCAACGGGTTTAGAAAGACTGAATGTTGTAAGAACCAGAGCCAAAGTTCCTTCTGCAACTGCCGGAGAATTCAACATCGATTACATCCTGGACGAGAGAGGCAGAGAGATGCTTGGAGAATACACAAGATGGTTTGACCTGAAAAGAACAGGGAAACTTGTTGAGCGCACGGTTAAGTACAATTACAAGATCACAAATGCATCACAATTTGCAGGAAATAACGGACAGCAGAAAATATTAAGACCAATACCACAAACCGTTATTGACCTTAATCAAAACAAAAACTTTCCGCAGAATCCAGCGTATTAATTACACTACAACTTTAATTATAATAGAAAGACCGGAACTATGCCGGTCTTTTTCTGTATTGTAAATATTTACTTATTTAATTTCGATTGGATTATTATAAAATGCAATCTGCTTTTTTAGGCGTACTTCCTGTTGTTTTAGGGCTTGCAACAAATCAGCATTTTTCTCATCAAACATCTGCATCATTTGGGACATTGGATTTTTTTCATAATCCTTTAGCCGCTTTTGAAAGCCTTCTTTGCCCAGTTTCACAGATTTTCCCATTTGAAATTCCAAATTGTTTAGTTTATTTGTGTTAATATCTTGATTAAGCTTTTTGTTACCAACCAAAATCCAGGAATAGTATCTTTCCTTATCTTGAAGTTTTACAATCAATCCCGGCAAACCTGAGAATTTGTATGGTCCGTCCTGAATTGGGATTTCTGTTGTGAACCAAGCCGTCCAGTTCCTTCCGCCATAAGAAGTTGTCGCCATTTGTGTTTCGTAATCTCCAATTTTCTCAATGAAATTAGTGATATTCCACTTTAGATCTGGTTTTTCTTCGTAATTGTAATATTCGCTCATTCCAATAAAATCATTGAAAATCAGCTTTCCCTTTTTTAATTTATTGACTCTGAAACTCCACTTTTTGAAATTAGAAGAAGGCGGATCTATAAACTCTTCACCAGCTTGTCTTGCCTTTTTCACACCTGCAATATATGTTGAATCAAATTCCAACTGCTTGTAGCTTAAGAAAAGTGACTCATCTTTTACAACATCCAAAACCATCATTTCCTTTTCTGGTTGTATAGAATCTTTGTGCGAATAATAAGTCATTTCATAATAAAAACGATGGACTTGCGAATTCATCAATCCTAAAATTAATACGAAACCAAATGTGAAACTTTTTTTCATCGATTATTTCAGCTTAAGATTCTTATTCTGCGGAGGAAGCGGAACATAGCCATCATCATTGATGACTTTAGGGAACTCGTGGTTTTCCCATCTTGTTTTAGCAGCTTCGATTTTTTCTTTTTCCGAGGAAACGAAATTCCAATAGATATGTCTGGGTTCCGGAAACGGCTCGCCTCCGAAAATGTAAACTGTAGAATTGGGCTTCAAAACGAAATGACAAAGCTTTGCATCTTTCGCAATTAAAATATGTTTTGGGTTGTAGAGGTTGCCTTCACTTTCAATATTTCCTTCTAATATATATAGAGAAGATTCTCCGAAAAGATAATCACCCAAAATAATTTCTTTGTCTTCCACAGAAGTATTTTTCACTTCAAGGAAATAAAGTGGCGAATAAACCGGAACCGGCGATTTACGACCAAGGATTTCTCCGGCGATCAATTTATAATCCACTTCATTGTCTTTCCAGCTTGGGATGTCTTCTTTATTAATGTGACAAAACTCCGGTTCCATATCTTCGAGTTCTTTTGGCAGAGCAACCCAGATCTGCAATCCGTGAAGATTTTTTTCGGATGTCCTCATATATTCCGGTGTTCTTTCGGAGTGGGCAACGGCTTTTCCGGCGGTCATCCAGTTCACAGCGCCTTCTTTGATCTCGATTTCTGTTCCGATGGAATCGCGGTGCATAATGCTTCCTTCAAACAAAAAAGTCAAGGTTGAAAGTCCAATGTGCGGATGAGGCGGAACGTCCAGGTTTTCATAATCTTTGAGTGCTGCAGGTCCCATATGATCGATAAAAACAAAAGGCCCAACGCTTCGCTTCTGAGAAAAAGGGAGCAATCTTCCAACCAGGAAGTTTCCAATGTCGGCTGCTCTTTCCTCGATTATCATTTGAATATTTGACATAATTTCATTTTTAATTTGAGACTTAAAATTACTGATTTAAATTTATATCTAATGTAAATTTATAGAATCTCCCGCAGCCCGACTTGAACGGATCCTGATGTAAAATCGGGAGGAAGTGGAAGGCGGATAAAGCTGCCCAAATCATAATCAAATTTTAGAAAACCGGATTATTGATGACAAAAAGACGCGTATTTTACATTGGTATACTTTCTGACGAATTGATTACCTTTGACAACTTATAATTTTAAAACATATTAATGGAATTAGCATTAAAGATATTTCAGTTTATCCTGAGCATTTCTATCCTTGTAACTTTACACGAAATCGGGCACTTCCTGCCGGCGAAATGGTTCAAAACCAAAGTAGACAAATTCTTTTTATTCTTCGACCCTTATTTTTCCATTTTCGCAATGAAAAAGATCAATGGAAAATGGCAATATAAATTCCTTTCCAAAAACCAACCCACTGAAGAAGAGGTTGAGATTGACGGGAAAAAAGTACTTCAACCTATTGATGTTTCCACACTTCCTGAAAACGATTGGAGAAAACACGAGGGTGTGAAATACGGAATCGGCTGGGTTCCTTTTGGCGGTTACGTGAAAATCGCCGGAATGGTGGACGAAAGTATGGATACGGAGCAATTGAAAAAACCCGCTCAGCCTTGGGAATTCCGTGCGAAACCAGCTTGGCAAAGGCTAATCATTATGCTTGGCGGTGTGACGGTTAATTTCTTTTTGGCTTGGTTAATTTTCGGTTCGTTGTCTTATTTCTATGGTGAGGAAAATTATGACACCGAGAAATTGGGCGGAAAAATGTATTATTCTGAACCTTCACTGAAAATGGGTTTTGAAAACGGTGATAAAATCTTGAAAGTTGATGGTAAAACGCAAAAGGATTTCGACAAATTATCTTTGGATGTTTTGTTGAGTGACAACATTACTGTTCTAAGAAACGGAAAAGAGGTGACTTTCGCTACCAATGATGCCGGAAAAGCATTGGTTTTGCAGGCAGAAACGCCGAAAGCTTTCCTGATGCCTAGAATTGTTCCAACTGTAGATACGATTAATCAAAAATCGACAATGGATGCAGGTCTTAAGATTGGAGATAAAATCGTAAGTATTGATAATCAAAAAATCGAGTACTACGACGAGTTAGCGCCTATTGTTTCTAAAAAAGCAGGTTCAAAAGTTGACTTAGTTGTGGATCGTGGACAGACGTTGGTTCCAATTTCAATTCCTGTGGATAAGGAAGGAAAGATTGGAGTTGGCTCATTCAAAGATTACAAAAAAATGATCACGCTGAACCATTACACATTTGGTGAATCAATTGGAAGAGGTTACACGAGAACGATTGAAAGTTTGACTTATCAGGTAAAACAATTCAAATTGATTTTTAATAAAACGATTAAAGGTTACAAAAAAGTAGGCGGACCGATTGCAATCGTAAACAATATGCACGTAGACAAGAACAAAGACGGCGGTCTTTCTATCAACTGGCACGAGTTCTGGGCTTTTACGGCTAAGTTTTCGATCTGGCTGGCATTCCTTAATTTGATCCCGATTCCAGGCTTGGACGGCGGTCACGTTTTGTTTACATTGTGGGAAATCATCACGAGAAAACCAGTTCCTCAGAAAATTTTGGAAAATGCACAAATGGTGGGTGTAATTTTCTTGTTGGGACTGATGGTGTTAATATTTGGAAATGATATAGTTAAGCTGATAGTGCAGGCTATAGGCTAAAAAAAATAAAAAAAGTTTCAAAAAAAGTTTTGGAGTTTTTAAAAAAGTTTCTATATTTGCACACGCTTAAAGCAAAAAGAAACATTCCTCTTTAGCTCAGTTGGTTAGAGCATCTGACTGTTAATCAGAGGGTCGCTGGTTCGAGCCCAGCAAGAGGAGCAAAACCATCCCGAAGTTTCGGGATGGTTTTCTTTTTTTAGATATATTTGATTTAAAATTACAAATGTTTTATATCTATATTCTATTTTCAGAAACATCCAATCTTTTTTACACAGGATATACGGCTGATGTTGCTAGACGCTTACGTGAACATAACGAAACATCAGTTAATACTTTCACTTCAAAACACAGACCTTGGAATCTAGTTGGGTTATTCGATGTAAAAGGTAATGAAAGCGATGCGATAAAAATCGAAAAATTCATCAAACGACAAAAATCAAAAATATTCATTGAGAAAATTCTAAAAGAAGACACGATTCTTGAAGGAATGTTAGCTCACCTGATTAGAGTCCCGAAGCTTCGGGATTAATAAGAGGGTCTTCTGAGGCTTAGTCCCGAGAATTCGGGAAGCAAAACCATCCCGAAGTTTCGGGATGGTTTTCTTTTTTATGACTTTCACCCTTTATTCTTAAACCAACACGTTCATCTGCATCAATGCAAACACAACAATCATTAGCAGAACGACCAGGATAATGTGGCTCAAAGTAGATCTTATCAAAACATTCACAGAATTCATCGATTTAAAAAACTGAATATTCGTCCAAAAATTTAGTCCAATATCAATCAGATAAATGACCAGCATCACCATATTAATGCTAAGCGAATGTTTTATCAGGAAAATAAAGGGTAAAAATAAAATCTGGACAATCAGCCTCTGACCAGCTTTGAAGGTATTCAAAATCAAATATTCCGTAAAGTTGTATCCTTTGTTGTAAAAACAGACAGCCGTTCCAATGGTATAAAGCGGAATCGTAGCCAACGTAAGCCAGCCAAAATTCTTCAGCATAAACTCATCCAGATGGAAAGAATTCTTTTCCACATTGATTTTGGCAGCCGAATCGCTGGACAATGTAAAAAGATTGATATGAAACCAATGACAAAGCAGAATGTAAAATCCGGCCAAGATCAGGATAAATGACAGCGGTTTGATGTGATTCACACGCTTGCCTTCTAGATATTCCCTGATAGCGTGACCAGGCCTTATAAAAAGCTTCTTGCTGGTGTACAACAAACCTGCATCGATATGAAAAAAACTGTGCGGGATCTCATGTCTCAAAAAGTGAAAATCGATTCTTTCCGTATCAGCAGTTTGTCCGCAATTGTTGCAGAATTTTCCCTCAAAACGATGTCCACAATTTTTACACGTTTGCATAATTTCCAGTTTTAGTTAGTTTTCTTATTTTTCGCCTCGATCCAGCGACTCATATATTTTGTCGAATTCAATTGATGATGCTGCAGGATTTTCCCCAGATAATTTTCAATTCTGTGATTTTCCAGATTTTCCATTACTTCCGAAACTTTACTAATGAAAGAATCCGCAAACAAATCTTTCCTGAACAAAGAATCCAAAATCTGATAACCGTTTTCCTGAGCCTTATTCCAAAGATTTTCATTTTGATAAAGTTCAACCGCTCTATCAACAAAAACCTCATCAGAATCCTCGATAAAACCATTCCAATGCAAATCGCCGTGCATCGCTTCTGCGCCATTTGAACTTGTCACATTTGGCAATCCAAATTTCATACTTTCCCAAAGTTTCCCTTTCAATCCAGCGCCGAAAGGAATTGGCGCGAGAAGAACTTTTGCTTTATTAAAAATATCTTCAACAGAATTCGCTCTTCCTTTCACCAGAAATCCATCTTTCTCGTTATTAAATTCCAAAACCTTCTGACTTGTGTAAGCGCCATAAATATGAAGCTCAGCTTCCGGGAGTTGTTTCTTGATCGATTTCCAAATCTGTTTCAACTTCAAAACCGTTTGCCAATTCGGCTCGTGCAGGAAATTGCCGATGCTTACAAAATGTTTTCTGTCTTCGAAATATGTTTTACTTTTCTCAAAACCTTCAGTCAAAAACGGAATGTAAAAAAGTAAATTCGGATTGATTTTAAAATCATCAACCAACAAATTATATTCAAATTCTGAAATAATCAACGACAAATCACAACGCAAAATCGATGCAATTTCCCGCACAAAAATATCATTAATTAAATCCTTTTTCTCGACAATTCTCTTTTCAACAAAAGCCTTTCGCCTTGCTTCTCTCAAAAAATGAAGATCTTCCGTATCAATGATTTTCGCAGCATTCGGACAATTTTCAGAAACGCGCCAACCGAATTGTTCCTCAGTCACATATCGGTCAAAAAGAACAACGTCAGGATTAAGGCTTCTAATTTTCTCATCAAAACTTTCATTATTAATTTCAATCTTCTGAATCTCAATTTTTTCTGAAAATTCTACATTATTTGAAGCTGTCAAAAAAGTGATTTTGTAATCTGCTTCAGAAAAAAGCTGGATGAGCTGCATCATTCTGTGACCAGCTGCAGTAGAAGCTGGCTCAGGAATTACGAGACCAATAATAACGAGGTGTTTCATCTTTAACAAAAATAGAAATTCTTATTTGAATATTTTGGGCAGCTTTACCGTCTTCCGTTTCCTCCCGATTTTACAGCGGGATCCATTCAAGCCGGGCTGCGGATTCCAAATCCAAATCACATTTGGTTCAAATCAATTTTTCAACATCAAACATCACCATTTTCAAAAAAAATTATATTAATTTTGAAGTATGCGAATAGAAAACGAAATCAAGTTGGGGTTCAAAGATGTGATGTTTCGCCCGAAACGATCCACACTCAAATCCCGCAGCGAAGTTACGATAGAAAGAGAATTCACTTTTCTGCACACCCAGAAAAAATGGAGCGGCGTTCCTTTGATTGCTGCGAATATGGACACAGTCGGAACTTTCAAAATGGCAGAAGCCTTGTCCAAAGAAAAAATAATCACAGCCATCCACAAGCATTATTCAGTAGAAGAATGGAATCAATTCCTAGCTGGAAAATCCGACGAATTCTATCAATACATCGCACTCAGCACCGGAACCGGAAAAGCGGACGAAGAAAAAATAAAAACGATTTTGGACGTCAATCCGAAGATCCAGTTTCTTTGTATCGATGTTGCGAATGGTTATTCTGAGCATTTTGTGCAATTTGTGAAGAAAGCCAGAGAAAATTTCCCAGATAAGATCATTATCGCTGGAAACGTCGTAACCGGCGAAATGGTAGAAGAATTGATTTTGGCCGGCGCAGATATCATCAAAGTAGGAATCGGTCCAGGTTCGGTCTGTACAACACGTGTAAAAACCGGCGTTGGCTATCCGCAACTTTCCGCCATCATCGAATGTGCTGATGCAGCGCACGGATTGGGCGGACAAATCATTGGCGACGGCGGTTGCAAAGTTCCCGGCGATGTGGCAAAAGCGTTTGGTGGCGGTTCAGATTTTGTGATGCTCGGCGGAATGTTTGCCGGACACGACGAAAGCGGTGGCGAAATCGTAGAAGAAAATGGAAAAACTTTCAGATTATTCTACGGAATGAGTTCTCAAACTGCGATGGACAAACATTCCGGTGGCGTAGCAGAATATCGTGCTTCCGAAGGAAAAACTGTGAGGGTAGAATACAAAGGTCCAGTTTCTGAAACGGTGAAAGATATTCTCGGTGGCGTTCGTTCGACTTGTACTTATGTTGGCGCATCGAAACTGAAAGAACTTTCTAAGCGAACGACTTTTATCCGTGTTCAGGAGCAGGAGAATCAGGTTTTTAACGGTTAAGAAACTAATTTACAATAAACAAAAACAGCCAAATTGTGGCTGTTTTTTTTATTTAAGTTTGTCTAGTTCTCTTCTTAAAGCAATCGAAGCTTTTTTGACTTCTATTGTCCAATCATCGGCTGCATTCCCATCAGCTCCGTCAGAAATATATTTTAGACACAGAAAATCGATGCCTTCCTGTTCCGCTACTTTCGCAAGTGCAAAAGCTTCCATATCTATGACGTTGTATTCCGGATTGATATGTTCAATTTCGAATTGGTCGCCGGAACCACAGATTCCGTTTGGAAGATTTTTTATATTTAATCCATATTCAAGAAGAATCGGTTCTTCTGAAAATGGTGTTTCAAACTTCTGAAAACCTAGAGCCCGAACATCCATATCTCTCTGAATAAAACGATGGCAATTAACAATACTTCCTCTGTCAAAAGTCGTGCTTCCTGCAGTTCCAAGATTGATAATCAAATCCGGATTAGATTTCTGAATTTCTTTTGTCAGATTATAAGTCGCTTTAACCTTTCCTATTCCCACGAATAATTTATTGAAATTTTCAAACTCTTTTCCAGCTTCCGATTCCAAAGCAAAAACCAATAAAATGTTACTATAAATTTTTCCGTTGATTCTCATAATTCTTACAAAGCAAATTTTTCTCCTCTTAAATCCAGACTATTGATTATTTTAAAACAAAACCTTTCCTTCCTTTTTAAGCTCTTCCAAATATTGAACTTTACTGTCTCTGTAAAACAAATTCATCGTCTCAAAAGGAATCATTTTCAGGTCTTTGTTGACGATGTGAACACAGGATTTCTTGACCGCACGGACATCAAAATCGTGGGCGTCCATAAAATTCATAATGATGATCCTGAACAAGTTGTCATAGTCCAAATTAGGCGCAGAAACCTCTGGCAGACAACACAATAACTGATTGACTTTCGGCTGAACTTTGTCCACGGAAATGCCTGTACTGAAGATATCCAAAAGCTGCATCTGCAAACCTGTATCCTGTTCATAAACGATGGTATTTTTGGTTTCGTTGTTTAGAAGATCGGCTGGATTGATGTATCTTGTTAATGGAATAATTTCGTTTTCTAATTTCAAAATATAACCCATTGCGAGGGAATCGGGATTGCACGGAACCGGAATAATGTCGTCTCCGTTCAGAAGTGGAAACTGATCAAGGATCTCCTGACGAACTTCCGTCAATGTAATTTTTTCGTGCGCCGAATCCTGTCTGTTTCTGCCGGCAATCTCGACTGGTTGAAAGGTGATTCCGCGGACACATTTTTGTTTTAAGGCAAATTCTATAATTTTTCCAATTTCGTCTATATTTTTTCCTTTTTGAAGAACGATGACGAGTGTTGTGGAAAGATTCAATTCATTGAGTTTTTCTAAAGCTTTCATCCTCACATTAGTCAAATCTTTCCCCCGGAAATCTTCTAAAACTTCCGGTTTGAAGGAATCAAATTGGAGATAAATTTCAAATTCTGGCGCGTAGGTGGCGAGCTTTTCTGCAAAACCGGGATCATTCGCGATTCGGATGCCGTTTGTATTAAGCATCAGGTGTTTGATCGGTTTTGTCTTCGCAATATCCATTATTTTGAAAAACTCCGGATGTATCGTTGGCTCTCCTCCACTGATCTGTACCACGTCTGGTTCGCCTTCGTTGTGAACAATGGTGTCAAACATCGCCTCAATCTCTTCCAAAGTTCTGTGACTTCCGTAGTGCGGTGATGACATTGCATAACAAGTGGGGCAAGTCAGATTGCAACGATCCGTAACTTCCACGATGGATAGACAGCTGTGTTGCTCGTGATCCACACAAAGACCACAATCATAAGGGCAACCAAACTCTACATCTGTCCCAAAGTGAACGGGCGTTTCGGAAGCTTTGTTGTAGTTTCTGATATTCTTATAATAAGGAACATCAGTCGCAATTTTGGTCTTGAAAAAGCCGTGATCCGGACATCTTTTGGTCATAAAAACCGCATTGTCCTCAATGATGATCTTTGCGCCGACACGCTTTAGACATTCCGGGCAAAGACTGATCGTGTAATCGTAATAGGTGTAATCTCTAACTGGCATAATTTTTAACTTACAGAAAGTATTCCTCCGCAAACCATTCCACTGATAAGGCCGCAGATTAAAAGTGTGATCAGCATCGTTTGCCAAAATTGTTTGGTTGTGAATTTGCGATTATCCTTTGATTCATAAATTAGTTTTGCAATAACTGTGATGATCACGGAAACAACTACAGAAATAATGACTATCACCGCAATAATCATCGCTACTAATCCGCCCAGACCTCCGACTTCCAATAGGGTTAATGATTTCATTTGCTTCGTTTTTGAATTGTTTTGTTGATATTATAAATGTAATATAAAATTACCAATAAACACACAATCTGGATTGTTCCAAAGTTTCCGATGACTTCTTCCCTTGGTTTGACAAAATCAAGAAAAAACCTGAAACAGAAATAACTCAGCATAAAGATCTGAAACAGAAATCCCGATGGATACTTATTTTTCCCTTCAATCATCTTAAGTTCAAACCAGAGGAATAGAAGAAATGCAATCTCATAAAGCGCCACCGGATGTCTGAGATATTGATCTCCCAAATGCATTCCGAAAATTGAATCGGTCGGCAAACCATAAGTTTCCTCATAAATTCCTGTGAAAAAACAGCCAATTCTGCCAATGATCATTGCCAATAATAGCGGATAAACAATCAAATCGCCTGTGCTTTCTTTGTGTCCTACGATTTTCTTTGCGAGTTCTACACCTATCAGTCCAAAGGCTAATCCGCCAACAATTGTGTTATTGGTCCAGAATCTGACAAAGTTAAAATCATGACTGAAAAGTACACTCGGTTTTTCTAAATTTCCAATGATCTTAGAACCAATCAATGCGCCAGCTGTTGCGCCAATTAAAACTGCCAATGAAACATTTAACGGTAATTTCTCCTTCGATTTTCTTTTTAGATAAAAATAATAACGCATTGCCAAAAAAATCCCTACAGATTCCAAAACAGGATGCAGGAGAATTTCGTTACCAAAAAGTTCAAACGTTACAGGAAAGTAAATAGGCATATAATGAAACAAAAAATGCAGCTCTCACTGCATTTCATTTTTATTTTAAATTTTATTAAGTCAACATTCCGCCGTCAACATTCAGGACTTGACCGGAAATATATGATGACATATTGCTACCGAAGAAAACGCACGCATTGGCAACATCTTCAGGTTGTCCGCCACGTTTCAATGGAATCCCATCTCTCCAGTTTTGAACAGTTTTTTCGTCCAATGCAGCAGTCATTTCGGTTTCGATGAAACCTGGCGCGATGGCGTTGCAACGGATGTTTCTGGAACCTAACTCCAAGGCGATGGATTTTGTGAAACCAATTACTCCAGCTTTGGAAGCAGCGTAGTTTGCCTGTCCTGCATTTCCTTTCACGCCAACCACGGAGGTCATATTGATGATGGAACCGGATTTTGCTTTCATCATTGGTTTGATAACGGCTTTGGTCAGGTTGAAAACGGAGTCCAAATTCACTTTGATAATGGTGTCCCAATCGTCTTTTGACATTCTCATCAACAGATTGTCACGTGTGATTCCAGCGTTGTTTACCAAGATATCAATCGCTCCGAACTCTGCCAAAACATCATCTACCAATTTCTGAGCGGCATCGTAATCTGACGCATCTGACTGATAACCTTTGATTTGAGTGGTTTTGCTGAGTTCTGCTTCCAATTCTTTGGCTTTCTCAACAGAACCGGCGTAAGTGAACGCAATCTTTGCTCCTTCTTTGGCAAAAACTTCAGCAATTCCTCTTCCGATTCCTCGGGTTGCACCTGTGATGATTGCAACTTTTCCTTCTAATAGTCCCATATAGTTGTATCGTATTTTCTAATTGTTATGGCAAAAATAGTATTTTAAGAATTATTCACAATCTTTTGGTTTACTTTCTACGTGTTTTTGAAGCTCATCATTCCATTTATAGCAATGCGCTTTTACCAACTTCATCTGATTTTTTTCTACCTTATAAATATTCTTGATGATGGATGCACCTGCGCAACATTGGTTGGTTTCGATGATTTCCTTTTTTTGAGAATCGAATTCTAAAGAAGTTCCGTAGAAATCACTTGCAAAAAATTGGTTCTTTTTTGAATCGAATAAAAAATAAGTTTTGCTTGTATTGGGACCTGCGTAAGATTGTGTGCAACTTGGAAAATCCTCATAACCATCGAAATTATAATCGTCCACCGAAACGTCATAAATGCCATCAAATCCACATTCTTCCATCTTCATTCTTTGAAAAATCTGATTGTCTTTTTTATTGATAATCAAAAGGTAAGATTGTTCGTCTTCCTGAATTCCCCTGAAATAAAACTGCTTTGTACTTTCAGCCTGCAAGAAAGATTTTTGGTTTTCTTTCTTCTTTAAATGAACATCCAGCTGTGTTTTCGTTTTGAGATTTGTCCAAGTTCCAAAATATTCTTCTTTTAAGCCTTCGAAATTTTCAAAAACGAATTTTCCTGTTTTAATTTTTCCTTCAGATTCAAACAAAACAAGATTCTTATCTTCAAGTTTTCCTATTACAGAAATGGGTTGATTATATTTTGAATACATATAAACTCCATTTGTAGAATTCTCTTCAACATTCAAAACCATTTCGACGGGATAATTTCCAATCTTCCCTTCATAGCTAATTTGAGCAAGGAAAAAGGTAGGAATCAACAGAAAAAAGAATCTCAGCAAATTCATTTTCTAAAGAGAATTATTCACAATCAAAACAATCTCACCTTTCAAAGTTTTGCTTTTCGAGAATGCAATCAACTCATCAATATTTCCGCGCTTTGTTTCCTCAAATTTTTTGGAAATCTCCCTGCTCAAGCTGACTTTGGTCTCATCCCCGAAGAATTCTTTGATTTGCTCCAAGGTTGTATTTATTTTATGTGGACTTTCGTAGAGAATGATGGTTTTCTTTTCTTCTGCCAATTGTTTCAGTTTGGTTTGTCGTCCTTTTTTTTGTGGAAGGAAACCTGCGAAATAGAAATCGTGATTCGGTAATCCGGAAACTACAAGCGCGGGAACAAAGGCTGTTGCACCAGGCAAACATATCATTTCCAAATCTTTATCCGCACAAGCTTTTGCCAAGAGATAACCTGGGTCAGAAATTCCTGGTGTTCCGGCGTCCGTGATAATCGCAATCGTCTGTCCGTTTTCCAAATCATTAATGACCTTTTCTGTCATATTATGCTCATTGTGCAAATGATAGGACTTCAAAGGTTTTGAAATCTCGTAATGCTTCAGAAGAAATCCCGAAGTTCTGGTGTCCTCGCATAAAATATAATCTACTTCTTTCAGCACTTTTACCGCACGGAAGGTCATATCTTCCAAATTCCCGATTGGCGTTGGTACGAAATATAAAATTCCACTCATTTATAAAAATCTATTTTCTACCAAAGTCCACAATCTCTGTGCATAACTATCCACTTTTTTCCAATCTCTTTCGTAATAGATATCGCTCAAAAATTCTTGAGCTTTATCAAGCGAAGTAAAAGAATTAAGAACCGTAACCACTTGATTCAATTCACTTTGACTTCCATCAAAAAGATGTTGAGAGAAAGCAATTCTGTCATTAAGGTCGAGCTTAAATTCCGGTTTTGGTTTTGGCGCTTCCATATAATCTGTTGGCACATTATTTTTCAAAAGGCTTCCCGATTCTTGTTTTGGCTGATGTTGCTCCATATCTTCCAAATGGTCATCATCAAAAAGTGATTTGGCCACTTTCAAACCTTTGATATTTGCGAGCCTGAATTTTTTATCTGGATGTTCGTCTTGCGTTTCGTAATCTTGTCTTGGCTTTTCCTGTGGAACTGCGTTTTTGGAAAGCTCCACGATTTTTCTGCGGTTCTCTTCCAATTCTTTCAGTTTGGCTTCTTTCTCAGCAAGTCGTTCTTCGTAATTTTCTTCTTTTGGGGCTTGGATTTCTTCTTTATTCATCGCAAAAGAGAACTGGCTGTCCTGCATTGGCTCTAATTTCTGAGAACTGTCTTGCAACAAATTTTCCTCAATTTCAGAAACAAATTCGTTTTCTTCAACTTGTTCCTCAACCTTATTTTCTTCAGAATTTATTTCGTCAAAATTCGAAACAGATTCATTTTCTACAAATTGAGAATTTTCAGAGTGAATTTCTTCCTCAATCTTCTCTTCTTCAGAATCGATTTCAGCGAAGTTTGAAACTTCTTCTACCAATTCATTTTCCTTGGAATCAATTTCTGAAAAACTGGAAACTTCCTCTACAGATTCATCTTCTAAAACTGAAATTTCTTCAGATTGAAATTCCTCTTCAACTTCATTTTCTTGAGATTCGATTTTTGCAAAATTGGAAACTTCCTCAACCACATTTGCCTGAGAATGTTCTTGCTCATCAATTTCTTTAAATGAATGAACTTCCTCAACTTCCGGAACATCATCAAAAATATCGTGAACTTCAGTTTCTGCCACGATGATTTCCGCTACTTTGTTCTCATCCTCAAATTCCTCAACAGAATTCAAATTAGAATCAAGGTTTGTTTCTTGATTTTCAGTAACTTCTAACGATTCATTTGTGGTTGGCGAAAAACCAAATTCATTCGAAATTTTCAGAAAAGAGAATTTTTGATAAAGCTGATTCAGCTGATTTTCTTTGGTCAAAAGATTTTCATAGGAATCAGAATTCGACAATTCTGCCAATAGAATCTTGATTTCACCGAAAATTTCTTCGTATGGATGTTGCAAGTTTTGCATAATAAATCTTATTAATTTTTACTTAAATTTGATGTTTATAAATTTAAGAACAATTTTGTTCTGTAAAAGGATTTCGTTAAGTTTTTCTTAATTGAATTTTAAAACAATTTTTTGCTAAATTAATAATGTTTTTAGAAAATACAATCAATCATTCCAAACAAAGTGGTTGGATGGAGGTTATTTGTGGGTCGATGTTTTCCGGCAAAACGGAGGAACTCATCCGAAGGCTTCGCCGTGCAGAAATGGCTGGTCAAATTGTGGAAATTTTCAAACCGAAAATCGACACAAGATATTCCGACGAAGATGTGGTTTCTCACAATCAAACTAAAATCAGAAGTACGGCTGTTGAAAGTCCATCCGAAATACTTTTGCTGGGTTCAAATTGTCACGTGGTGGCGATTGACGAAGCGCAATTTTTTGACGAAAGCATTGTTGAAGTTGCTAATCAATTGGCAAACAACGGAATAAGAGTCGTAATTGCAGGTTTGGATATGGATTTTCTTGGAAGACCATTCGGCCCAATGCCAAATCTAATGGCAACCGCAGAATATGTGACGAAAGTTCACGCAATTTGCCGACGAACAGGGAATTTGGCCAATTATTCTATGAGAACTTCTGCCGGACAAGACCTTGTGGAATTGGGCGAAACGGAAGCTTACGATGCAGTCAGCAGAAGAGTTTTTGTAGAAGAAGTTATCGAAAAAAATAAATAGTTTATTCTTTGTAAATCAATGAATTACACCATCAAAGAAATTGCAGACATTACCTATTCCGAAGTCATCGGAAACGGCGAAATCAAAATCAAAAATATTGCTTTTGACAGTAGGACGATTTATTCTACGAAGCACACTGCGTTTCTTGCTATCAATACCAAAAAAAATTCAGGTCAGAAATATATTGATTCTGTCATCGAGAAAGGAATTGACACGATTATTACTGAAAATCAAATTGATAATCCTTCTATCAATCAAATCATTACAAAAAATTCGGTTGAGTTTTTACAGACTTTGGCAAAATATCATTTTGAACATTCTGACATCAATTCGATTGGAATTACCGGAAGCAACGGTAAAACGATTTTGAAAGAATGGCTGTATCAATGTCTGGCGAATGAATTCGTAACGGTGAAAAGTCCGAAGAGTTTTAATTCTCAAATCGGGTTGCCGTTATCATTACTTCAAATCGATAAAAAACACGAGTTGGGAATCTTCGAAGTTGGGATTTCGAAGCCAAATGAAATGGAAAATCAGGAAAATATTTTCCATCCAAAAATTGGATTGTTGACGCATATTGGTTCTGCGCATTCTGCGAATTTCAGTTCTGAGGAAGAATTGATTTATGAAAAATTAAAGCTATTCAAAAACTCAGAAATTATATTTTATAATGCTGATAATTTATTGACAGTCAAAATTATAAATCAATTATATTCAAGTAAAAAATTAATATCATACGGATTAGAGATTAATAATGACATTCATATTATTTCTGATGTGAATGACAGAACCCAGGATATTCAAATCAAATATTTTGATGAAATCATCACGCTTCCGATTTTTCAAAGAGACGAAGCAACTTTAACAAATGTTCTCGCATTAATCGGGATTTTGAAAGAATTAAAAATTTCTAATTCTGACATCAAAGAAAAAATTGATGCTCTGAAAGCGATTGAAATGCGTCTGGAAAGTATTGAAGGCATTAGAAATAATCTGATTATCAATGATTCTTATAATCTGGATTTGGATTCTTTGAAGATTGCCTTTCAGTTTATCGGTGAATATAACAAGCCAAAAAAATCCCTGATTCTAACGGACATTTTGGATTCCAGCGATAATTCACAGGAACTTTATGCTGAAGTTTCGGAGCTTGTGAATGAGCAGAAATTTGATAAAGTCTTTCTAATTGGAGAAGAAATTAGCGCGTTTTACGAACTTTTTAAATCTGAAACTTTTACTTTTAATAATACAAATCAATTCATTGATAGCAAAGTAATTAATGAAATTGAAAATCAAGTTATTCTTCTAAAAGGTGCAAGAAAATTCGAGATTGAAAAAATCAAAGAAATTCTTGAATTGAGGAAACACGATACAGTTTTGGAGATTAATTTAAATGCGATTCTTCATAATATCAATTTCCATAAATCTTTGCTAAAACCGGAAACCAAAATGATGGCAATGGTAAAAGCAAATGCTTATGGATTGGGAAGTTATGAGATTTCAGAATTCTTACAATTGCATCACATTGATTATCTTGGCGTTGCTTTCGCAGACGAAGGCGTTGAATTAAGGAAAAAAGGAATCACGACGCCAATTATCGTAATGAATCCCGAGCAACACAGCTATGATGCTGTGATTGAGTATAATTTGGAACCAGAAATTTACAGTCTGAGAGTTTTAGAATTATTCAATGAGCAATTAATCAAATCCGGAAATCAGCAAAAATATCCGATTCACATTAAGCTCGAAACAGGAATGCATCGGCTTGGTTTTAAGGATTTTGAATTGGATGAATTAAACGAAAAATTAAATACAATGAATGTCAAAGTTCAGAGTATTTTCAGCCATCTCTCGTCGTCTGATGTTCCAGAAGAGAAAGAATTTACATTAAACCAGATTAAAACTTTCGAGAAGAATTCAAGTTATCTCATCAATCAACTTGGATATAGACCTTTAAGACATATTTTAAATTCAGCGGGAATCTCAAATTATTCTGATTATCAATATGATATGGTTAGAATCGGAATCGGAATGATTGGCGAATCTTCTAACAAAAAGATTAAAAAACAACTTCAGGACTCGGTCAGTTTCAAAACTGTTGTGTCTCAAATTTCTGAGGTAAAATCTGGTGAATCAGTTGGTTACAGCAGAAAATTCAAAGCGGAACACGATACAAAAATCGCTACAATTCCTGTTGGTTATGCAGACGGAATCCCGAGAATGGTTGGAAATAAGGTCGGAAATGTTGGCATTAATAAAAAACTTTGCCCAATTGTCGGTAACGTTTGTATGGATATGATGATGATAAATGTGGATAATGCAAATGTAAAAGAAGGCGATTCTGTGGTGATTTTCAATTCGCATCCAACCTTGGAAGAATTTTCAAAATATTGTAATACAATTACTTACGAAGTTCTAACTTCTATTTCTCCGCGAGTAAAAAGAATTTATATAAAAAATTAAAATGATTAAGAAACTCTTTTATCTGGTAATTTTCTTGGCTTATCTGACGATAAATTCTCAGATAAAGGAAAATCTTGTCATCCCAAAAAATCCTCGTATCGGACTTTCTCTGTCCGGCGGTGGAGCCAAAGGTTTTACGCACGTTGGTGTGTTGAAGGTTTTGGATTCTCTTGGTGTCAAAATCGATTACATCTCCGGAACCAGTATGGGCGCAATTGTCGGTGGTTTGTACGCTTCTGGCTACACAGGAAAAGACATTGAGAAAATCGTAATGGATACGGATTTCTATTCGTTGATTACCGACCCCAAAACGCGTCAGGAAACCTCATTTTTCAATAAAAGTGTGGACAAATATCTGCTGACAATTCCGCTCAGAAATGGTAAAGTTTCCTTTCCATCGTCCATCAGCACTGGCCAAAGGAATATTTATCTTCTCAAAGAATTGATGAAAAACGTTTCTAATATTGACGATTTCTCCAAATTACCTATTCCTTTTATGTGTGTTGCTACGAACATAGAAAGTGGCGAGATGAAGGTTTTTGAAAAAGGTGATTTGGTGTCTTCCATATTGGCTAGTTCGGCTTTTCCTTCGCTTTTGGAGCCTGTGAAAATTGGTGACAGTATTTATGTTGATGGTGCAATGAGCGTCAATTATCCTTCAAAACCTTTGAAAGATAAGGGAATTGATATTGTGATTGGCGTGGATTTAAATCAACCTTTAACAAAGCGTGACAATCTGAATAGCGTAATTTCAATCCTTAATCAAGTCATAGACTTTGGTATTCAAAAAGAAACCAAAAATCAATACAAATATACGGATATCAATATCAAACCAAATCTTACAGGAATCACAGCAACAAGCTACGACAGCAAGCGTCAAATCCTTGACAGTGGTTATGTGGAAGCCTTAAAATACACAGATATCCTGAAAGAATTACCAAAACGGAATTTTGAAAGGGTCAGGTCTTCCATCAACCCCATCTTCTCTAATGTCTACAAAATTGACAGCCTCGTGGTAGATAACGCCAAAATCTACAGGTCAAACTACATTCGTGGAAAAATGGGGCTTAAAATCCCTTCTATGCAGACTTATGGAAGCATCAACAAGATGTTGGATAAGCTTTATGCGACCAACAATTACAAGTTCATCAATTATGATATCGTGCAGGAAAACAACAGCAATTATCTCAAGCTGAACGTTACCGAAGATGAAACCCGCCATTTCCTGAAAATCGGTCTGCATTACGATGAGATTTTCAAAACCGGATTGCTTCTAAATTACTCAGCAAAACGACTGCTATTTAGAAATTCGAATCTTTCTTTGGATATCGTCGTGGGAGATAAACCTCGCTATTATTTCAACTATTTTATCGATAATGGCTACATACCAGGATTCGGGATTTACTCCTCAGCTATGAGTTTTGATTTGAAAAATTCGGATAACAACACGGTAGAAAGTTGGGACTGGTTCAGAAACGAAGTTTTTATCCAATCTGTATGGAAAGATAAATTTGCAATGGGAGGCGGACTCAGCTATGATTATTTCGAAAGCGATAAAAATGGCGCAGATAAAAAAGACGCCAAATTTATGAATCCGTATGTCTTCCTTAAAAGCGATACTCAGAATGACAAAGATTTCCCTACGAAAGGATTTTATTTCAATGCTGAAGGGAAAATCATTGACTTGTTTAGCGACGAAATAGATAAGAAACCATTGCTCGTGAAAGCAGACATCAAAATGAATTTCTACATCTCTAAGCTTTTCACGTATCGCCTGAATTTATACGGAGGTATCACAATTGGAGAAAATCTCCCATCATTTTATCAATATAGGATTGGTGGAATTTTTGAACAGAACATAGTTAATTTTAAAAGATTTGCAGGTTTTCAATTTGGATTGCTCAATGACAACAATATTTTTCTAGCATCCAATGATTTTCAATTGCGCTTCGGCAAGAATTATTTTCTGGTCGGGAATTTCAGTTTTGCAAACCTTTTCGACTCCATCAAATTCGAAGATGCAGTCAAACTTAATTACAGTTCAATCGGTTTGACGGCGGGCTACAAATCGCCCTTCGGGCAAGTAAAATTGAATCTGAGCAAATCACTCAACAACCACAAAGCTATTTTCAGTGTGATTTTAGGACACTGGTTTTAACATTATGATAAACTATTTTTTCGAAAACATCGACCCAAAAAAGATAGATTCCAACATTTCAATTTGGCTGGAAGATTTGATTCTTTCCGAGAACAAAAAACTCGGCGACATCAATTACATCTTTTGCGACGACGAGTATCTTCTCAAGGTAAATCAGGATTATCTCGACCACGATTACTACACCGACATCATCACGTTTGACTATGTGAAGGGGAAAACCATCTCAGGAGATATTTTCGTATCTTTGCCCCGCATTTTGGACAACGCTTCTACCCTATCGCAGGATTCAGAAAAGGAGTTCCGCAGAGTTTTGGCTCACGGCATTCTTCATCTCTGCGGTTACAAGGACAAAACCGAGGAAGCAGAATCCACAATGCGCCAAAAAGAAGATTTTTATATCACCAGATATTCAAATTTTTAGGAGCTAATCCTGCTTTCCGCTATATCTTTTTTGTTTTTTCAGAACATTTGTCAATCCAATAGAAGTGATTGCATAAAAAAACAAAAAAGGATGCCGCTGCAATCAGGGCTAGTTACGATTAGTATTTTAAAAGAAATTTTAGATAATGTTTCACGTGGAACATATCGATTTAAATTATCAAATTTTATTGCTATTAGCGAATAGCTTTTAGCCAAAAGCAAATAAAATGATTACAGAAATATACGACGTTATCGTCGTTGGTGCAGGCCACGCAGGTTGTGAAGCTGCAGCAGCTGCAGCCAATTTAGGCTCCAAAACCCTTTTGGTCACAATGAATATGCAAACCATTGGACAGATGAGTTGCAACCCGGCAATGGGTGGCATTGCCAAAGGACAAATCGTCCGTGAGATTGATGCAATGGGCGGATATTCCGGAATCATTGCGGACAAATCAGCCATCCAATTCAAGATGCTGAACCTTTCCAAAGGTCCGGCAATGTGGTCACCAAGAACCCAAAACGACAGAATGGTTTTCGCTGAAGAATGGCGTTTAGCACTTGAAAACACACCAAACCTTGATTTTTTTCAGGATATGGTTAAAAGCTTAATCATCGAAAATGGTAAAGCTGTCGGCGTTGTTACAGGTTTAGGAATAGAAATCAAATCAAAGTCTGTAGTTCTCACAAACGGAACATTCCTTAATGGTTTGATTCACGTTGGAGACAAACAATTAGGTGGTGGAAGAATGGGCGAACCAAGAGCTTTCGGAATCACAGAGCAATTGGTTTCATTAGGTTTCGAATCTGGAAGAATGAAAACAGGAACTCCTCCAAGAGTTGACGGAAGAAGCCTCGATTATTCCAAAATGGAAGAACAAAAAGGCGACGAAAATCCCCAGAAATTCAGTTATTTAGATACGCCTAAGTTAACCAAACAATTAAGCTGTCACATCGTTTACACCAACGAAACCGTACACGATATTTTACGTGAAGGTTTTGACAGAAGCCCAATGTTCAACGGAACGATTCAAAGTACGGGGCCAAGATATTGCCCGAGTATTGAAGATAAAATAAATCGCTTTGCAGAAAGAAACAGACATCAATTATTTGTAGAACCAGAAGGTTGGAAAACCGTGGAAATCTATGTAAATGGTTTCAGTTCTTCACTTCCGGAAGATGTCCAAATCAAAGCAATGAGACATATTCCAGGTTTTGAAAATGTGAAAGTTTTCCGTCCTGGTTACGCAATAGAATATGACTACTTCCCTCCTACTCAATTGTACCACACACTTGAAACTAAGTTGATTCAAAACCTATATTTTGCTGGGCAAATCAATGGAACGACTGGTTATGAAGAAGCAGCCGGACAAGGCTTGATGGCGGGTATTAATGCGCACAACAAAGTTCACGACAAGGGTGAATTCATTCTCAACAGAGATGAGGCTTATATCGGCGTTCTAATCGATGATTTGATTACAAAAGGAACAGAAGAACCTTATAGAATGTTCACTTCCCGTGCAGAATATAGATTGCTTCTAAGACAAGATAATGCAGACATTAGATTGACAGAAAAAGCTTATAATCTTGGTTTGGCAAAAGAAGAAAGATTAAGAAATGTTCAGGAAAAAATCACAAAAAGTGATGAACTGGAAGCTTATTTGAGAGAAACTTCTATCAAACCTCTAACTATAAACCCAATATTAGAATCTATTGAATCTTCTCCAGTTGACCAAGCTTACAGAGCTTCTCATTACTTAACCCGTCCTAATATGACATTGGATAAATTAGATGAGATTCAAACTATCAAGGATATTACTTCAGCCTACAAAGAAGAAGTCCGAGAACAGGCTGAAATCAATATCAAATACAAAGGTTACATCGAGAAAGAAAAGGAAAATGTAGCTAAGCTTAACCGTTTGGAAACATTTAAAATTCCCGAAGATTTTGATTATTCAAAAATAGCATCTTTATCAACAGAAGCTAAACAAAAAATGGCAAAAGTAAGACCAGTTACTATCGCTCAAGCCGGTAGAATCAGTGGTGTTTCTCCTTCTGATATCAATGTTTTACTGATTTATTTAGGAAGATAATAACCAATGTTCCACGTGAAACATTATTATTCAAAGTTCAATATTCCGAGTTTATCACTTTGATTATTGAACTTTAAACTTTGAATTAATATATGAAAATTAAAGACCATTTTCTCTCTCAAGAAGAATTCGAAATTATAGAAACTGAAACAAAAGGTGTTTTCAAGACGTCTCCTATTCCATCGAATATTTCCAAATATTATGAGAGTGAAGATTACATTTCGCATCATCAGGACACAGGAAGTTTGAAGGAAAAAGTTTATAAATTTTTACAATCTTTCAATTTGCAGTACAAGAAAACGATTCTTCTGGACAGAATAAAAAAGGATTCTAAAGTGTTAGATTACGGTTGCGGTGCGGGAGAATTTGTAAAATATATCGAAAATGATTTTGAAACTTTCGGGTTTGAACCAAATTCGGACGCAAGAAATGCAGCGAAAAATAAGACGTCAAAGGCAAAACTTATTGATGATTTAAGTTCAATAGAAAATCAAAGTCTGGACGCCATTACACTATGGCACGTTTTCGAACACATCGAAAATCAAAAAGAAATGCTGGAGATTTTTCATTCAAAATTAAAGGAAAAAGGTTTGCTGATTATCGCAGTTCCAAATCCGACTTCTTACGATGCGAAACATTATAAAGAATTTTGGGCGGCTTATGATGTACCAAGACACATCTATCATTTTTCAAAAAACGGAATGGAAAATTTGATTTCTAAAAATCCAGATTGGAAATTAAGAAAAATCAAACCGCTACTACTCGATTCATTTTATATCTCGATGTTGAGTGAAAAATATAAGAAATCACCTCTTTTTTGGCTAAAAGCTGTCATCCACGGAACGATTTCTAACGTAAAGGCACTTTTTAACACCGAATTTTCGAGTTTGATATACATTATAGAAAAAAGATAGAAAATCGATTTTTGAGCAGTTTCTGAAGGTCAATTTTCAGACATTTTGTTCAAAATTTGTTAATAATTAAAAAAATCTAGAAATTTGGCCGAATTTCTAAATTTTACAAAAGTCCTTGAGAATCGCTTAAAATATTTTTCTTGAACATAATTCAAGTACAGACAAAAATAAAACCGACAAATTGCTTTGTCGGTTTTTTATATTTTAGAAAATATATTCTTATTTGTTGATTGCGGCAACGCCTGGAAGTTCCAAACCTTCCAAACTTTCCAACATTGCTCCTCCTCCAGTCGAAACATAACTTACTTTGTCAGAATATCCGAATTGTTTCACAAAAGCAACACTGTCTCCGCCTCCAACTAAGGAGAATGCGCCAAGTTTAGTTGCTTCAGCAATACTTTCACCTAAAGCTTTAGTTCCTTCAGCAAAATTTGACATTTCAAAAACACCGATTGGTCCATTCCAAAGAATCGTTCTTGAGTTTAATAAAACATCATTGAAAATTTCTCTTGATTTTGGACCTGCATCCAAACCTTGCCAATCCTCAGGGATTTCTCTGATGTCAGCTACTTTCTTCTCAGCCTCGTTGTTGAAATCATCAGCAATCACAACATCAGTTGGAAGATAAACTTCTACATTATGTTCTTTTGCTTTCTCAAGAATTTCAAGCGCTAAACTTAATTTATCGTCTTCAACAATTGATTGTCCGATTTTTCCGCCCAATGCCTTGATGAATGTGAAAGACATTCCACCACCGATGATTAAGTTATCAATTGCTGGAAGAATATTTTCTATAATTGTAATTTTTGTAGAAACTTTCGAACCTCCAAGTATCGCAGTTACAGGCTTTTCACCAGATTTTAGAACTTTATCGATGGCAATTAATTCATTTTCCATCAGTAAACCGAAAAATTTAGTAGAAGGGAAAAACTCAGCGATTACAGCTGTAGAAGCGTGTGCTCTGTGCGCAGTTCCGAAGGCATCATTCACATAAGTATCACCTAATTTTGATAACTTCTCAGCAAAAGCCTCATCACCTTTTTCTTCATCACTATGAAAACGAAGATTCTCCAACAAAAGAATTTCGCCAGGTTGAAGTTCAGCGGAAGCTTGCTCAGCCTTCTCTCCTATTGATTCGTCCACAAATTTCACTTCTCTACCAAGAACTGAAGAAACTTCATCCAGAATATTTTTAAGAGAATATTTGTCGTTTACTTCGCCTTTTGGTCTTCCAAGGTGCGTCATTAAGATTACAGAACCGCCATCAGCAAGGATTTTATCAACGGTAGGTTTTACAGAAACAATTCTGGTATTGTCCGTCACTTTCAGATTTTCGTCCTGAGGAACATTGAAGTCAACGCGTACTAAGGCTTTTTTGTTTTTAAAATCGAAATCTTTTATAGTTTTCATTAAATAATATTTTTAAAGTTTTTATTAAAAAGAACAGAATAAATCCTGCCCTCTTTGTTTCACAAATTTAAAACTTATTCTTCCCTTTCAAAAATTTAATTTGCAAAAAGAATCCACAAACCTTCATTACAATATTATACATCTCTTTTTCTTTTTATAAAAAAATAATATTGTAGTCTATTGTTGTAGTGCGGTAGTATGCGGAGAAATAAAACTTTATTTTTTCATCACACGAAATGTGGATTAATGAGTAGGTTTTTAACATTAATTTAATATTGATAATCAAATCATTAAGATTGTTATCAACAAATGTTTGTAATTAATTTCCGTTGCCAATATTAGAAACCATTCTGGGGATAAACTTCCTTGAAGTGAACCAAAACTAATTTGAAATAAAGAATTGAAGTTGTCAGAAAATAGTCCATTACTAAAAATTATCAGTTGTAAAAAGAAATACTTGACAGAAGTTATCCACAGGTTTTCTAACAATTTCTAACATTCTATTATCTTTTTTATTAATGATTGTAAAATTTGATTATTTAATTATCATTATTAATTTTATATTGTTGATATTTAAATAATTAATCCAGAGTATTATTGATAATTGTATTAAAATAGTATGCCAACATTAATAAAATATGTATTAATTTTATCCTTGAAATAAATCTATAAATCAAAAGAAATGAAAAAGATTGCAATAGCCTGTGACCACGCGGGTTTTGAGTATAAAGAACTAATCAAAAAATACCTCGACGGGAAGTATGAAGTCCAAGATTTTGGCACCTACTCTGCTGATTCTGTTGATTATCCTGACTTTGTGCATCCATCTGCAACGTCTGTAGAAAACGGAGAAAACGAATTGGGAATTTTGATTTGTGGAAGCGGAAACGGCGTACAAATCACAGCTAACAAGCATCAGAAAATACGATGTGCACTTTGCTGGATGCCGGAAATTGCGTCTTTGGCAAGACAACACAACAATGCGAATATGATTTCGATTCCTGCGAGATTCATTTCAAAAGAATTAGCATTCGAGATTGTAGATAAGTTCCTGACCACGGATTTTGAAGGTGGCAGACATCAGAACAGAGTTGATAAAATCGCATTTTGCTAAACATAAAAAGCCTGTAATTGCTAAGATTACAGGCTTTATTTTTAAAGTTATATCTTTGCAACGCATTTCACAGAGAAAGTCTTTCTCACGAAACCATAAATTAATACAAAGGTTTCCCAAACTCCCCTATTTTATTTTATCTTTATTAAAAATTAAATCCACATTTTGGATTAATTTAGAACAATGCAAGAAATATCTTTACTAATTTCCAAAATCGGAGAAACCCAAAGTTTCTTCAAAAACCAAGCTCAAAGACAAGTGAATATAGCATTGACTTTGAGAAACTGGTTGATTGGTTTTTATATTTCAGAGTATGAACTCAATGGGAATGACAGAGCGGAATATGGCAAGAATTTGTATAAGGAAATAGCAAGAAAATGCAGAGATATTCCCGGAATGTCCGAAAGAAATCTTTATTGGTTTTCTACTTTTTATAAAACATATCAAAACATTTTGCAGTCACCGACTACAAAATTATATATTGTTGATAATCAATTGAATGAAATTTTGCAGTCACTGACCGCAAAATCTAAAGAACAGTATTTTGATTCAGATAATTCTTACATAGACAAGCTTATTAATAATTTAAGTTTTACACACATCGTAGAATTTTTGAAACTGGATGATTCCACCAAAAGAACTTTCTACGAAACAGAAGCTATAAGTAATAATTGGTCGGTTCGGGAATTGCAAAGAGCCGTCAATTCTATGCTTTTCGAGAGAACAGGTTTGAGTAAAGACAAGGTAAAAGTCTTGGAGGAACATCAAAAATCTGAGAAACCTCAGGCAGAAAACTTTTTCAGAAGTCCTTATATTTTGGAATTTTTGGATCTTAAGGAAGAAACTTCTTACACAGAAAATCAATTAGAGTTGAGTATTATCAATCATTTGCAAACTTTTCTTTTGGAAATGGGCAAAGGTTTTTGTTTTGAAGCAAGGCAGAAAAGAATCACTTTTGATAATACGCATTATTACATAGATTTAGTTTTTTATCACCGGATTTTGCGTTGTAATATTTTGATAGACTTAAAGTTGGGCGAATTTTCTCACGCCGATGCGGGACAAATGAATGTTTATCTGAATTATTATAACGAAAACGAAAAAAACGATGGAGACAATCCACCAATAGGAATTATCCTTTGTGCCAATAAAAACGAATCCTTAGTAAAATATGCTACAACAGGACTTTCTCAGCAGATTTTTGTGAACAAATATTTGGTAAGCCTTCCAAAAGAAGAAGACCTGAAAAGGATTATTGAGGAGGAACAGGATAAATTTTAGATGAGCATAATCATCTTAACAAACAATTAAATTAAATGAAAAACAAAAAAAATACATCTCATAAAAACGAACAGAAACTTCTGGATTTAGGAAGAACAATCCTTCGTTTTATGAATCAGAAAACATCCAAAATCTACAATTACAAACAGATTGCGGATGGCATAGATTACAAGAATCCAAGACAAAGAGAACTTGTAATTCAGGCGCTTCACAGATTGCAGGCGCTACAGAAAATCAAAGAGACCGAGAAAGGAAAATACATCGTCAATCTCAATATTGAAGGGACTTTGACAGGCGTCATAGATTTCAACCAATCCGGAAACGCTTATGTAAAAGTAGAAGGAATGCCGGATGACATCTTCGTACATCAGAAAAATGTGAAAGATGCTTTGCAAGGCGACAAAGTCCTTTTGGTAACCTACAATTTCAAAGGTAAAAAAGTAGAAGGTTCCGTTGCAGAAGTTTTGGAACGTGCAAAAGATACTTTTGTTGGGATTTTCCAGCAGATTGCAGAGAAGGATTTCGGATTTGTAGTTTTCGAAAAGAGAACGATGAATACCGATATGTTCATTTCCAAAAATCATTTCAACGGCGCACAAGACGGCGACAAAGTCATCGTGAAAATGCGCGAATGGCGACCAGGAAGTAAAAATCCGGAAGGAGAAATCGTTACCGTTCTTGGAACACCTGGCGACCACGAAACAGAAATCCACGCGATTCTTGCCGAATATGGTTTGCCTTACAATTTCGAGCCAGAAGTGGAGTACGACGCAGACCAAATCGACAGAAGCATCAACGATGAAGAAGTCGCAAAACGTTGGGATATGCGTAACATTTGCACATTTACGATTGACCCGAAAGATGCCAAAGATTTCGATGATGCCTTATCGATTCAGAAATTAGAAAACGGATTGTGGCAAATCGGTGTTCACATTGCGGACGTTTCGCATTACGTGAAACCAGGAACTATTCTGGACGATGAAGCTTACAAAAGGGCAACGTCTGTTTATCTGGTCGATAGAGTAGTGCCGATGCTTCCGGAGGTTTTGAGTAATGATGTTTGTTCACTGCGACCGAATGAAGACAAATTCACATTCTCAGCCGTGTTCGAACTGGATGAAGATGCGAAAATCCACAAACAATGGTTTGGAAGAACGGTAATTCACTCAGACAGAAGATTTTCATACGAAGAAGCTCAGGAAAGAATCGAAACTCAGGAAGGCGATTTGACAGCAGAAATTCTTCAACTTGATAAATTAGCCAAAATCCTCAGAGCCGAAAGAATCAGAAATGGTGCGATTACGTTTGATAGGAGTGAAGTAAGATTTAATCTTGATGAAAACAGCAAACCAATTGGCGTTTACTTCAAAGTCAGCAAAGATTCCAACCATTTGATTGAGGAATTTATGCTTTTGGCCAACAAAAAAGTATCTGAATTTATTTCATTAAACAAAAGAAACGAACCAACTGGAAACACTTTCATCTACAGAATCCACGATGATCCGGACCCAGCGAAATTGACTGCTTTGAGAGATTTCGTCGGAACTTTCGGTTACAAAATGGACTTGGCAAACACCCAAACCGTGGCGCAATCATTAAACAGATTATTGAGCGATGTCAAAGGAAAAGGCGAAGAAAATATGATTGAAACGCTGGCAATGAGAAGTATGAGCAAAGCCGTTTATTCCACAGACCCGATTGGGCATTATGGACTTGGCTTCGAATATTATTCGCATTTCACATCGCCAATTCGTCGTTATCCGGATTTGATTGCGCATAGATTGCTTCAGCATTATTTAGACGGCGGAAAATCGCCGAATAGGGAAGAAGTGGAAACGCAGGCTAAACATTGCTCGGCAATGGAAAGACTGGCTTCTGAGGCGGAAAGAGAAAGCATCAAATTTATGCAGGTCAAATTTATGGAAGACCACGTGGGCGAAGTTTTCACGGGCGTTATTTCCGGCGTTGCAGAATACGGTTTCTGGGTAGAAATCCCTGAAAACGGTGCAGAAGGTATGATAAAACTCCGAGATTTGGTGGACGATTCTTACTCATTGGATGCGAAGAATTACGCGATTATCGGTTCCAGAACCGGCAACACTTTCCGACTTGGAGACGAGGTCAAAATCAAAGTGGTAAAAGCCAATCTGATTGCGAAACAACTCGATTTCAAAATAGTGGAGTAGAAAGATTAACCACATAGACACATAGAAAAAGCTAAAGTAGAAAAACTTCTATTTTAGCTTTTTCATTTTAAAACGATGTTCTATATCATTGAAGATTTCAAGTTTACATTTTCAAATCACATTATTTAAAAAGTAAAATGTATTTTTGTCTTCGTCTTTCACAAGATACATTTTGCTTTTCACAAAAAACTAAGAATGTTAGAACTCATTTTATACGCAGTCGGCCTGGGAATTATGCTGAGTTTGGTGTTCATCGGACCCATCTTTTTCCTGCTCATAGAAACCAGCTTTTCGAGAGGTCCCAGACACGCGATTGCCTTGGATATTGGCGTGGTTACTGCGGATTTACTGTGCATAGTTGTCAGTTATTATGCCAGCGCGGATTTAGTGAGCCTTATCGACAAACATCCAGGGTTCTACCGGATTTCCGCCTTTCTGATTCTCATTTATGCCATTTATATGCTTCTTTCAAGGACCAAAATGCACATCGAAGGCGAAGAAAAACTGATCGACCAAAACTACATCAAAACATTCCTCAACGGATTTTTACTCAATTTGCTGAATATCGGCGTCGTCCTTTTCTGGCTCGTAACGGTCGTTTCCGTCCGAAATGCCTATCCAAAAGTCGAGGATTTCGTCCTGTACATTGGAATCGTCATCGGAACTTATTTGTTGATAGATTTGTCCAAAATCATCTTAGCAAAACAATTCCACGACAGACTCAACCAGCGTGTGGCCAACAAAATCCGAAAAGCAGTTGGATGTATCTTAATGATTTTCAGTGTATTTATATTTATGCAAAGCTTCAAAAAATTCAACAAATTCGAAGAAAAATTAGAAAAAGCAGAGAAGCAACAGCCGAAGATTAAATAAGAATTATTTGGGCAACTTATCCGCCTTCCGCTCCCAATCTTTTTTGCCGACGATTTGTCTTCAAAAGAAAACGAAGAAAAAGCAAAAAAGGATTTCCGCTCAAGTCGGGTTGCGGATTCTAAATAGAACAACAGTCAATTTAAAACACCATTTTGTCATTCCGAAGGAAACCTAACGAAGTGGTTCGATGAAGTCAGTCTAAACAGTCTAGATTCCTTCGGAATGACAAACTCAATTAATCTAGATTCTTTGATGAGCGAAGCGTCCTTGCGAATCTTAAAATATTTTCAATAAAATAAAAAAATTCTTTTCGACCTTTGCGTTAAAATTAACACATCAAACCAACACAAATGCAAAACACCATTTTCCCAAAATCCCTAAAAAAAGGAAACAAAATCGCCATCATTTCACCAGCTGGTTCTGTTGAAGAAACTCAACTGGAGAAAACCTTAGCTTTAATCAAAAGCAAAGGTTACAAACCCGTTTTAGGCGAAAATCTCTACACAAAATTCCAAAACGGCTATTCATACGCAGGAACAGAAGAACAACGGATTAAAGACATCAATTGGGCTTTAAACGACCCAGAAATTTCCGCAATCTGGGCTTCGCGAGGTGGTTATGGTTGTCAGCATTTGGTTCAGTATCTGGATTTGAAGGAATTCAAGAAGAATCCAAAATGGTTTATCGGATATTCTGACAATACGGTGATTCAAAGTTATCTGTTGAAAAAAGGTTTTGCATCCATCCACGGACAAACCATCAAAACGTCAAGCTTTGGCGTAACCGACGAAAGTTATGATTTAACCTTCGATATTCTGAAAGGAAAATTCCCAAGCTACAAAATCGAATCCACAGAAAACAATAGAGTAGGAGAGGCTTCCGGAACTTTGGTTGGCGGAAATCTCGCGTTGATTTATGCACTTTTGGGAAGCAAATATTCTTTTGATTTTCAGGATAAGATTTTATTCATCGAAGACATTGGCGAGAATTTCTACGCGATAGACCGAATGATTATGAGCTTGGAATTGGCAGGCGTTTTCAAAAAAATAAAAGGACTCATCGTAGGCGGAATGACCAATATGGGAAAAGAAAATGAGAACAAAAGCTACGAAGAATCTTTCGACCCATTCGTCAACCAACAGATTGCAAACAGAGTTTCCCAGTACGATTTCCCAACAGTTTTTAACTTTCCAAACGGACATATTTTTGACAACAGACCGTTGATTATCGGTTCAGAAATTACAATGAAGGTCGGGAAGGATGTGAAGATTAAGTTCTAATCATTTATCAACTATCATTCATCAATTATAACTCAGATGGCAGACCACAACGAATTTGGAAAAATAGCAGAAGACCTAGCTGTAGATTTTTTGGTTAAGGCCAATTACAAGATTCTTGCCCGTAATTTCCGCTACCTAAAAGCGGAAGTAGACATCATCGCAGAATTTGAAAATCAAATCGTAGTTGTTGAAGTCAAAGCCAGACACACAGATGCATTTTTGGAACCTCAGGAAGCGGTTAACAAAAAGAAAATCAAATTGTTAATATCTGCAGCCAATTACTACATCGAAGAAAATAATATTGACAAAGAAGTTCGTTTCGACATTATTTCCGTTCTTCCAAACAGACAAAAAACTTTGGAAATCACCCATATTATTGATGCTTTCCAAAGTTTTGAAATATAGTTTTTAGGTAGAAGGTTTTAGTGATTAGGTAGTAGTTTTAGAAATCCTGAGACCTTAAACCTCTAATCTACAACCTATTTTATCTCCACACATCCTACGCGTCCACCTGCATTTCCAGTCGGTTGCGTATGAAAATCGTCCACACCGGCGTGGATCACGATTGCTTTTCCAATGATGTTTTTCATAGTATCGTCGCAACCCAGACACCATTTATCTGTGTTGAAAACCAGCCTTGCAGTTCCGTCTTTATCAGCTTCAAGGTTACCAATATCTCCCATATGGAAGTGTTCGCCTTCCCATTTTCCGTGGTCATCTTTGGAAGGATTCCAATGTCCGCCTGCAGATGAAGCGTCTGTTGCGCTACAGTTTCCAAATTCGTGAATGTGAACGGCATGCAATCCTGGCGTCAATTTGAAAACACTCAGATCCATCTCGACATTACCTTTTTTCTGAATAAAGTTAGCGGTTCCCTGCGTCAAAGTTTTTGATTTTGGGCGCACAATATATTGTTTTGAAACAGTTTTACAGGAAGCCAGCGTCAATCCAGCGATTCCAATCAGTATTAAATTTTTCATAATAGTTTATTTATTGTTTTTAAGATTCGTATGCAGTCGCTTGTTTGGTTTTTCTTTTGAAATTTTACCTTTCGATTTTATAATTTTAAAATAAATTATTGCAAATCTTCTATAACAATTTTAAAGCCAACGCAATAAAAAATGTTTTACGTGAAACATCTTACGATTCGGTCATCATAATTTACGGTTCAGGTATAATTATTCTGATATTATCATTAGTAGAAATATCTTTGAACCGAAATTAAACTCTATGAAAACTCAACGCAAAATTTTCGGACTATTAATGCTGTTAAATAGCATCAGTATTTGGTCACAAATCACAATTTCCGGTAAAGTTACTTTTAAAAACAAAGCTTTGAAGGATGTAAATGTAACATTGAAAGATACTTATGATGGCGCAACTTCGGATGCCAATGGAAATTACGCTTTTACGACGACAGAGACAGGAGATAAAATGTTAGTATTTTCAGTTAACAATTATGAAGAAATAGAAATTCCTGTAAAACTCGAGGGGAAAGATTTGACAGTTCCAGCTAATCTAAAAGCTCAGATTAACGAAATCAATGCAGTTGTAATTACCGCAGGAAGCATTGAGGCGAGTGACAAAAAACGGGCTGCGGCTTTGCTCACACCTCTGGATATTTACACAACGGCTGGCGCAAATGGACAGATTACTTCCGCGTTAGGTTATCTTCCGGGCGTTCAGAAAGTGGGAGAAACAGAAGGTTTGTTTGTAAGAGGCGGAACCGGTGCGGAAACCAAGATCTTTATGGATGGAAATCTGATTAATAATTATTTCACGAATTCAGTTCCGGGAATTGCGGGTAGAGACAGATTTAACACATCATTATTCAAAGGAAATATTTTTTCAAGTGGCGGATATTCTGCTGTTTATGGTCAGGCTTTGTCTTCAGTTTTGATTTTGGAAAGTGTTGATTTGCCGGAAACTACATCATTTGATTTTGGTGTTTCTCCGATCTTCCTCAGCGCCAATTATCAGAAATTAAACGAAGGTAAAACAGCATCTTGGGGAATTGCCGGGAGCTATTCCAATCTTGGACTGATGGGAAAATTATTCAATTTCAATACAGATTTTGGAAAATATCCTCAGGGCTATAGTTTTGATGGGAACTTCAGAATTAAAACCAAAAAAGGTGGCTTCATCAAATATTACGGTAGTGTAGATCAAAACGAGATGTCTGTAGGATCGGAAAGTCTGGAGGCAGATTATGACAGAAATAAGGTTAGTTTGAAAGGCAATAATACCTATCACAATTTGTCTTACAAAGAAAAATTTGGAAAATATCTTATTAATATTGGTGGTTCATATTCCTCTAATTCCAGCAATCTGGATTTTGCAAATCTTAAGAATGATGTTGAAATCAATCAAACAAAAATCAACAGTAAGTCTAATTATATTAATGCAAAATTGGTGATCGAGAGAAAAGTGGGAAGAAATACGGTGCGTGGAGGATTTGAATTAAACAATGCTGATGAAATCATGAATTATGGATTTTACGAAAAGAATTATAAAGATCTCATTTCATCTGCTTTTGCGGAAACGGATTTGATTTTTACCAATGATTTGTCAGCAAAAATAGGAGCGAGAACAGAACATTCGTCTTATCTCGACCAATGGAATTTTGCACCAAGAGCAGCTTTGGCGTACAGGATTTCCAAAGAATGGACAACGTCTTTAGCTTACGGAATGTTTTATCAAAACCCGGAAAGCAAATATCTGATCTCCAACAATTTCGATTTTCAAAGAGCGGATCATTATATTTTTCAGGTTCAGAAAAACTCAGAAGGCAGAAATTTAAGATTCGAAGCTTTCTATAAAAAATATGATAAGCTGATCAAGACTTCTTCCGTTTCTAATGGAACATCATCGGCATCCAATAATCAATACAGCCAATTCGCAGATAGTAATGGCGGCGGCGGTTTTGCCAAAGGTATCGAACTGTTCTGGAGAGACAAGAAGACGTTCAAAGAGTTTGATTATTGGCTGACGTATTCTTATTTGGATTCCAAAAGAGACTTTTTAAACTATCCTTTTAGTTTAGCACCGAATTTCGCTTCGAAACATACCTTTAATGCTGTAGCAAAGAAATTCATTATGGACTGGAAAACGGGGTTTAATTTGTCTTATACTTATGCCAAAGGCCGTCCTTATTATGATATAATTTCAAATGATGGAAATAACATACTCAGGAATCAAGGAAAATTGAAAGACTACAGCGGACTCAATTTCAGTGTGAATTATGTACCAAGCGTTGGGAAAAAAGATTCGAAATCGTTTACTGTTTTTGTTCTTAGCATCAATAATATCTTAGGGAATAATAATGTTTATGGTTTTAATTATTCAAATGATGGAAATAGCAGAACTACCGTGAGACCGCCAGTCAATACCTTTGTTTTTGTAGGAGTCTTCGTAAGTTTTGGTGTTGATAAAACGGACGATGCTATTAATAATAATTTATAACCTTTCAGTTATCAAAAATTACGGTTCAGCAGAATAAAATTTAAATCAAAGAAAACTCAATCTATCTTTGAATCAGAAATTAAAACAAACAAATAAAATAAACTCGCAATGAAAAAATTAATTTTAACATTCAGCCTTTCACTATTAGGTTTCACTGCTTTTGCACAAACTGCTTATGAGAAAACAATGACAGAGAAAGTTGGCAAAATAGATGCTTCTAAAACGCCTGAAGAACTCACCGCTTTGGCCAATGATTTTGAAAGAATCGGAACAAAGGAAAACTCGCAATGGCTACCTTATTATTATGCTGCTTATGCAACGATACAAAAGGGTAGAATGCTGATGAGATCGGGAAAAACAGCGGACCTGGATCCATCTGCAGAACAGGCGGAAAAGTACATCGCAAAAGCCGAAGCACTAAGTCCGAACAATGCTGAAATCTTTATTCTTAAAAAAATCACCAGCGGATTCAGAATGATGGTAGATCCAATGTCCCGCTATATGCAGGAAGCACCAATTGCACAAAGCGCATTGGCAAAGGCCAAAGAATTAGATCCTGAAAATCCGAGAATTACCATTCTTTTGGCAGAAGACGCTTACTTCACACCGGAGCAATATGGCGGCAGCAAACCAAAAGGCATCGAACTATTCAACAAAGCATTGGAGCAGTTCAAAACTTACAAAACAAAAACGGCGCTTGATCCAAACTGGGGAAAATCCGAGGCAGAATTTTTCCTGAGCCAGAAATAAAACACAAAACATTCATATTTCATAAAGTTCCTTCGTCTTTGGCGGGGGAATTTTTTGTATTAGATTTTTTCCGATATTTAATAAAATTTAAATCACTCGTATGCAGGAATTTGATCACGTAAAATCGATTTTTGGAATCATTCTCGGATTAGGTTTGACGCACCTGATCAAGGGTTCTGTCATTTTTATTCAGCATCCCGGGAGAAAGAAGTTTTATTTTGTTCACTTTTTGTGGGTCTTGTACGTTTTCCTTTCGATCGTTCATTTTTGGTGGTGGGAAATCAATCTTAAGCTCATTTCAAAATGGAATTTCTCCGAATATATCTTTCTGATCAGCTACATTCTTTTGTTCTACCTGCTCTGCGCCATTCTCTATCCCGAAGATCTGAAGGATTATAACAGTTACGAAGATTATTTTTACTCGAGGAAAAATTGGTTTTTCGGAATTCTGGCCATTTGTTTTCTGGCGGATATGGTAGACACAGCTTTGAAAGGCGATCATTACTTTTTGAGTTCGCAACCGCTTTATTATGTGCGGATCAGTTCGCATTTTATACTCTCATTAATTGCAATTAAAGTCAGGAACAAAACTTTTCACACGGCGTTGGCTGTCTTCTTTATAGCATTTGAGGTTTTATACATTGCGAGGTTTTTCAATGTGGAATAACTTTGTTTACCAGCCTTCTTTTATTTCTAATTACTTTACGTAT
This sequence comes from Epilithonimonas sp. JDS, assembly GCF_021261315.1. Taxonomy (GTDB): domain Bacteria; phylum Bacteroidota; class Bacteroidia; order Flavobacteriales; family Weeksellaceae; genus Epilithonimonas. The sequence continues at coordinate 1,320,568 of NZ_JAJSAX010000001.1, read as the reverse complement.
TTTTGAGAAAACCTTTATCAATGAATATTAAACCGGTATTATTAACGGCTGGAGTCTTATTTTCAGCCACTTTTTATTCTCAAAAAATGACTTATCCGAAAGCAGCAAAAGGAACTCAGACAGATAATTATTTCGGAAGCCAGGTTGCCGATCCTTACCGCGATCTGGAAAACGATTCCGAAGTCACTAAAAAATGGGTGGATGAAGAAGTGGATTACAGTCAGAATTATCTCTCCAAAATTCCTTTCAGAGAGACGATTAAAGATCAGCTGAGAACGATTTGGAATTATGAAAAAATCTCTGCACCTTTCAAAGAAGGCGATTACACCTATTTCTCTAAAAACAACGGATTGCAGGCACAATCTGTCATCTACAGAACCGGACCTAAAACAAAAAACATCGAAGTTTTCCTGGATCCAAATCTCTTTTCAGAAAAAGGAACCACTTCACTTTCCAACCTTTCATTCAACAAAAAAGGAACCCTTGCAGCCTATTCGATCTCCGAAGGCGGAAGCGATTGGAATAAAATTATCGTCATCGATGCCATTACGAAAAAGCAAATCGACGAGACTTTGCTTGATGTGAAATTCAGCGGCATCTCCTGGCAAGGTGACGCAGGTTTCTATTACTCCAGCTACGACAAACCAAAAGAAGGAACCGTTTTGTCCGGAATGACAGACAAGCACAAGGTTTACTACCACAGATTAGGCACAAAACAATCTCAGGATCAATTGATTTTCGGCGGTGAAAAAACACCGAGAAGATACTTGTCAGCAGCCGTTTCGGAAGATCAAAGATTCCTGATTATTTCCGGAGCCAATGCAACCAACGGAAACGAACTTTACATTAAGGATCTAAAAAACGGTGGGGATTTTGTTCAGATTAATAAAGGTTTTGACATCAATGCCAATATTGTGGACACGCAAGGCGACGATCTTTTCATCTTTACAGACAAAGACGCTCCGAATATGCGATTGGTGAAAGTAAGTATCAAAAATCCGAGTCCCGAAAACTGGAAAGATGTGATCCCGGAAACAGAAAATGTGTTGGGAATTTCCGGTGGTGGCGGTTATTTCTTCGCAACTTATATGAAAGATGCGATTGATATCGTCAAACAATTTGACAAAACGGGAAAACTGATCAGAGAAATTTCACTTCCCGGAAAAGGGAATATTTCCGGTTTTGGAGGTAAAGAAAAAGAGAAAGATCTTTATTATTCATTTACTAATTACATCACGCCAGGCACGATTTACAAGTATAATGTAGATTCCGGAAAATCAGAAGTTTATCAAAAACCGAATGTGAAATTCAATCCTGAAGATTACGTTTCCGAACAGGTTTTCTACACCTCAAAAGACGGAACCAAAATTCCGATGATGATCAATTATAAAAAAGGAACAAAGCTGAATGGTAAAAATCCAACCATCCTTTATTCCTACGGTGGTTTCAACATCAGTCTGCAGCCAGGTTTCTCTGTTGTGAATGCCATCTGGATGGAAAATGGCGGCATCTACGCCGTTCCAAACATCCGTGGCGGTGGTGAATATGGTAAAAAATGGCACGATGCAGGAACCAAGCAGCAAAAGAAAAATGTATTTGAAGACTTCATCGCAGCCGGAGAATATCTGCAGTCAAAAGGTTACACATCTAAGGAATATATGGCGCTTTCCGGACGTTCCAACGGTGGACTTTTGGTTGGAGCAACGATGACAATGAGACCGGATTTGGCAAAAGTCGCTTTCCCGGGCGTTGGTGTTTTGGATATGCTGAGGTATAATAAATTCACGGCTGGTGCGGGTTGGTCTTACGATTACGGAACAGCTGAGGACAGCAAAGAAATGTTTGAATATCTGAAATCCTATTCGCCGGTTCACCAAGTGAAAACTGGAGCTTGCTATCCCTCAACGATGATTATAACGAGTGATCACGACGACAGAGTAGTGCCGGCGCATTCTTTCAAATTTGGGGCAGAGTTGCAGGAGAAACAATCTTGCAGCAATCCAATTCTTTTGAGAATCGAGAAAAATGCCGGACACGGTGCCGGACGTTCTACGGAACAAGTGATTGGCGAAAATGCGGATCTGTTAAGTTTTGCATTGTTTGAAATGGGAATTAAGACTTTAAAAAAGTAGATGTTATTTTATTGCAAAAGTGCAGGAAAGTCTATTAATTCTAGCTCTCTAAATTGCAAAATTTGAAAATCATTTATCAAAGTAATGCTTGATTTGTGACTTTACAATTAATATTATATACCAAAATTCCTGAAATTCGTTTCAGGAATTTTGTTTTGGAAAACAATTTGCAGGAACAATAATCTTAATTTAAAACTCTTTTAGCGATGAAAACAAATATAATTATCTGTTCAATAGCTTTAGCCTTGGTTTCTTGCAAGAAAAATGAGGAAAGCAAAATGATGAAGCAGACTTACGGAACAGAAACTACGGCGACGGACGAAAACGGAAATATAGACAGCACAACATCAACTTCTGTCGAAAACGAGATCGATGGCAAAAAAACCTCATCCGTTTCCTATCCTTACAAAGCGGAAGACGGATCGCGTGCCAAAGCAACTTTTACCAATGACGGCAAGTCGAAAACAATCACGATAGAAGCGAATAATATGAAATATGTTCTGGACTTCAAACGGGCAATTCCAACCGGAGAAATCTATGAGAGAAACAGCATTTCGGCAGAATCATCAGAAGATTCGTTATTAATTTCTCAAGGCAATCAAGTGATTCATCTGGGGAAAATTAAATAATTGAATTCAGCTTTAATAAATAAAAAAATCCCGACATCAAATCGGGATTTCATTATATAAAAATTTATATTCTTAAATCTTAGAAAGCAAATTCCTAAAACTCGTTTTCTCATCAATAATTCTTCTAAGATCAGCCACAGGAACTCTCTCTTGTTTCATTGTATCTCTATCTCTGATAGTCACGGTATTATCTACCAAACTATCGTGATCAATCGTGATACAAAGTGGCGTTCCGATCGCGTCTTGTCTTCTGTAACGTTTCCCGATGGCATCTTTCTCCTCGTAGAACAAGTTGAAATCGTACTTCAAATCGTTGAAGATTGTCTCAGCATATTCTGCCAAACCGTCTTTTTTCATCAGCGGAAGGATTGCTGCTTTTACTGGCGCCAAAGCTGGTGGCAAACTTAGAACTGTTCTTTCAGATCCATCTTCCAAAACTTCATCCTTAAGACAAGTTGAAAATAAAGCCAGGAACAATCTGTCCAAACCAACCGAAGTTTCCACAACGTAAGGAACATAATTCTCGTTTCTTTCAGGATCGAAATACTGTAATTTTCTACCGGAATGTGCCTCGTGAGCTTTCAAGTCAAAGTCAGTTCTGGAATGAATTCCTTCCAATTCTTTGAAACCAAATGGGAAATTAAATTCAATATCAGCCGCAGCATTCGCATAATGCGCCAATTTCTCGTGGTCGTGGAAACGGTAATTTTCTGAACCTAAACCAAGAGCCAAATGCCAGTTAAGACGTTTTGTTTTCCACTGTTCGTAGAATTCCAACTCAGTTCCAGGCGCAACAAAATATTGCATTTCCATTTGCTCAAATTCTCTCATTCGGAAGATAAATTGTCTCGCAACGATCTCATTTCTAAATGCTTTCCCGATCTGCGCGATCCCGAAAGGCAGTTTATGTCTGGAAGTTTTTTGAACATTCAGATAATTCACAAAAATCCCCTGAGCCGTTTCTGGTCTCAAATATAGATCCGTCGCCGTGTCAGCAGATGCACCCAATTTGGTTCCAAACATCAGGTTGAATTGTCGCACCTCCGTCCAGTTTTTAGAACCTGTGTCCGGATCAGCAATTTCCAATTCCTCGATGAGAGCTTTTACATCAGCAAGATCTTCGTTTTCCAAAGATTTCGCCATTCTTGTAAGGATTGCCGCTCTTTTCGCACGATATTCCAAAACTCTTGGATTCGTAGCTTCAAACTCAGCTTTATCAAAAGCATCACCAAATCTCTTGGCTGCTTTTTCGATTTCTTTATTTTCTTTATCCTCAATTTTCGCGCAATAATCCTCGATCAAGACATCCGCACGGAATCTCTTTTTAGAATCCTTGTTGTCGATCAATGGATCGTTGAACGCGTCCACGTGTCCGGAAGCTTTCCAGATCGTTGGGTGCATAAAGATGGCAGAGTCGATGCCCACGATGTTTTCGTTCAGCTGAACCATCGCTTTCCACCAATATTGTTTGATGTTATTTTTCAGTTCCGCACCGTTTTGTCCGTAATCGTAGATCGCAGAAAGTCCGTCATAGATCTCAGAACTTGGGAAAATAAAACCATATTCCTTTGCGTGAGAAATCACTTTCTTGAAAACATCTTCTTGCTTTGCCATATTTAGTTTAATTGAAGTGCAAAAATAACGATTTTATTGAAATTTTTAATGCTTTTTGAATCAAATGAAAAGTCTGCATCAAATTATTATTGTCTCATTGTGAGTATTCGAATTTTTAATGATAATTTTAACCACATCAGATATTTGAATTATGAGATATTATTTTTTGATCTTTAGCTTCTTAGTGAATTTGTTTTTCTCTCAAAATATAAGAAAGGGAACAGTTGTTACCACGCATATCAAGGCAGAAACGTTGAAAAATATCGCGGGGGAAAATCCGGAAAGGAGAGTGACAATTTATCTTCCGCCAGATTATGAAAAATCAAATAAAAGATATCCTGTCATTTATTATCTGCACGGATTTTTCTGGAGCGACAGTCTTTTGGTTTCAAATGATAAAATCCATCAGATCTTTGACAGAGCCATTGGTCTGGGCAAGATAAAACCAGTCATTGTGGTGATGCCGGATGAAAGTACGACTTATAAAGGCAGTTTTTATGCAAATTCGAAAACAGCTGGAAACTGGTCAGATTTCACATCCATAGAACTTCCCAATTTCATTGATCAAAATTACAGAACCATTGCTAAAAAAGAAAGCCGAGGCATTGCCGGACACTCTATGGGCGGAAATGGTGCTTTGAGAAACGCTTTTCTCCATCCCGAGATCTTCTCGTCGGTTTACGCATTGTCTCCCGGCATTTTGGATGCACAATATTTTGCAATGAACGAAATCGGTTTGTACAAAAATTTGAAAGACATCAAAGAGCCGAAAGATCTTTCCAAACCGGAAAATGCAAGGACAAACATTATTTTTGCAGTTGCAAGAGCTTATAATGCTACTGATAAAGCGCCTTTCTATGCGGCTTTTCCTTTTTTCTTTGAAGATGATTCGCTTAAAATAAATCCTGAAGTCTCAAAGGCTTTGAAAGATAACTCAACTTCAGAATTGATTTTTTCTCAATTTGAAAATATTAAAAAACTGAAAGCCATCAAATTCGATTGGGGCAGAAATGATGAACTGGCACACATCCCTCCAAGTTGTAAAAGTCTGAGCAGAAATATGGAAATGCTGAAAATAAAACATGAAGCAGAGGAATACATCGGAACGCACGGCAGCGAAGTCAGCAAAGAGAATGGCAGAATAGAAAATGAAATGCTTCCATTTTTTAATAAAAATCTCGAATTTTAATGACTGCTGAAATGTAAAGATTTGGTAATTATGATCTTAAACTTTGAAATACTGAATTAATTATTTTAACAAATACAGACGCGAATGGAAGATTACTATGTTGCTCAGTTCTTAAATTATATGTAGGTTTTAATCATTTATTTAAATAATTGCTTCTTGTAGAGCTTTTTTTAAAAGCTCCAGTTTATGAGTGTCATAAAACCAAAAAAATGGCTTATTTTTCTTAAATTTGCACATCTTATGGCATTTTCTGTAAGATCGATTTTAAATTTAAAACCTTAAAAAGAATGTTACCAAACATAAATCCACTCCATACTTCCGCTTGGAAAGCTCTTAATGATCATTTTGCAAACAACGATTTCGAAATGAGAACACTTTTCCAGTACAACGAAAACCGTTTCAAAGAGTTTTCATTGGAAACAGAAAACTTCCTTTTTGATTACTCCAAAAACTTAGCAGATTCCAAAACAATCGAATTGTTGCTTGATCTTGCTAAAGAAACCGAATTGCAAACGGCGGTCAAAAGTATGTTTGCTGGAGAAAAGATCAATGAAACGGAAGGCAGAGCGGTGCTTCACACGGCTTTGAGAGACTTTTCGGATAAGGAGATTTTGGTAGACGGAGAAAACATCAAACCTGGAATCAAAAAAGTGTTAGATCAGATGAAGGCTTTTTCCGAAAGCATCATTTCCGGTTCTCACAAAGGTTTTACAGGAAAGGAAATTACAGATGTTGTAAATGTCGGAATCGGAGGTTCGGACCTTGGACCAGTGATGGTTTGCTCTGCGTTGAAGCATTTCAAAACCAGACTGAACGTTCATTTCGTTTCCAATGTGGACGGAAATCATATGGCTGAGGTGGTGAAAGACCTTAACCCGGAAACCACACTTTTCATCATTGCTTCCAAAACATTTACGACTCAGGAAACAATGACCAATGCGAAATCTGCAAAAGATTGGTTCCTGAAATCGGGCGCAACTGAAGCCGATGTTGCAAAACATTTTGTGGCTTTATCAACTAACATTCAGTCGGTTAAAGCATTCGGAATTGCGGAAGAGAACATCTTCGAATTCTGGGATTGGGTCGGTGGCCGTTACTCACTTTGGAGCGCCATCGGATTGAGTATTGTTCTTTCTGTTGGTTATGAAAACTTCGAACAATTGTTAAGAGGTGCTCACGATACAGACGTTCATTTCCAGACTGCGGAATTAGATAAAAATGTTCCGGTTTTGATGGGACTTTTAGGAATCTGGTACCGTAATTTCTTTGCCGCAGGCACTTATGCCATTTTGCCTTACTCTCAATACCTTGATCGTTTCGCAGCCTATCTACAGCAAGGTGATATGGAAAGCAACGGAAAATCGGTGGACAGAAACGGCGAATTTGTAGAATATGAAACAGGACCAATCATCTGGGGAGAACCAGGAACCAACGGTCAGCACGCATTTTATCAATTGATTCATCAGGGAACAGAATTGATTCCGGCAGATTTCATTGCTTACGCAAAATCTGTGAATGAAGTTGGTGAACATCAGGATATTTTGTTGGCAAACTATTTCGCACAAACAGAAGCTTTGGCTTTTGGTAAAACAGAAGATGAGGTTTTCACAGAATTAAAATCATCAGGAAAATCAGAAGAGGAAACAGAATTCCTTTTGCCATATAAAGTTTTTGCAGGAAACACACCTACCAACTCTTTCTTGTTCAAGGAATTGACGCCGTTTACATTAGGACAATTGATTGCTTTGTACGAGCACAAGATTTTCGTTCAGGGTGCAATCTGGAATATTTTCAGTTTTGATCAATTTGGAGTGGAACTTGGAAAAGTATTGGCAGGAAAAATCCTTCCGGAACTTGAGAACGAAGGAAACGTTGAGACGCACGATAGTTCTACAAACGGACTGATCAATTATTATAAAGGAAATAAGTAAGAAAAGGAGGTTTTCATTAATTTTGATTAAAATTTAAGCAATGACACAGATAACGATTCAATTGAAAGACAAAGAAGAAGAAACGTTTGTGGAAACTTTTCTTAAGAAAATGAAAATTCGTTTTGAAAAAAATGAAGGGGATGATTCTGAGTTGACAGATAAAATGAAAAGGATAATTGACGAAAGATTAGTGGAAGACGAAAGCACATATGTTGATGCTTTTGAATCTCTAAAAAAGATTTCGGCTAAACATGGCATATAAAATCATCATTTCGCCAGAAGCAGAAAAGGAAGTAGATATCGCTTTTGAATATTATGTGGAATTTTCCAAATCTGCAGGTAAATCTTTTAATAAACAACTTTCTGATTCCTACAAGAAACTTAAGTTAAATCCTTTTTTTGAAAGAAGATATTTGAATGTGAGAGTTTTACCATTTCCAAAATATCCGTATATCATCCTTTTTCGGATTGATGAAATAAAGAAAAAAGTCTTTGTCCTCTCTGTTTTCTGCACCCATCAGGATCCGGAAAAGTATCCTTAAAATAAAAATCTAAAAAGTAAAAAGAAAGAAATGGCACAAATTCTAGATGGACTCAAAGTCTCAAAAGAGGTAAAAGCTGAAATTAAAGAAGAGGTTGAAAAAATCCTTAGCAACAATAGAAGAGCACCACATTTGGTAGCGATCTTGGTTGGAAACAATGGCGCGAGCAAAGCTTACGTGAACAGCAAAGTGAAAGATTGTGAGGAAGTTGGATTCCAATCTTCATTGATCAAATTTCCAAGCACAGTTTCAGAATCTGAATTGCTGGAGAAAATCGATGAGCTTAATAAATCAAAAGCAGTTGACGGATTCATCGTTCAGTTACCTTTGCCAAAGCAGATTGATCAGGAAAAGATCATTATGGCCATCGATCCAAGAAAAGATGTGGATGGATTCCATCCGGAGAATTTTGGGAAAATGGCTTTGGAAATGGACACCTTTTTGCCAGCCACACCATTTGGAATTTTGACCTTATTGGAACGATATAATATTGAAACAAAAGGTAAAGACTGTGTAATCATCGGAAGAAGCCGCATCGTTGGGAAACCAATGAGCATCCTGATGGGAAGAAAAGATTTCCCAGGAAATTCTACCGTGACTCTTACACACTCTTACACAGAGAAAATAGAAGAATATACAAAGAAGGCAGATATTGTGATCACAGCTTTGGGCGATCCTAATTTCCTGAAAGGAGATATGATCAAAAAAGGCGCGGTGATCATAGATGTTGGGATCACCCGTGTAGAAGATGAGTCCGAAAAAGGCTATCATCTTGCTGGTGATGTAGATTTTGACAGCTGCGCAGAAAAAGCAGATTGGATAACGCCTGTTCCAGGTGGAGTAGGACCAATGACGCGCGCAATGCTGATGAAAAACACCATTATTGCGTATAAAACGTCTGTCTACAATGACTAATTTATAAAAAATATAATCCTACCTAAGGAGAAACTGAAAAGTCCCTCTCCTGTTGGAGAGGGATTTAGGGAGAGGATAATGACTAAAGAACAAGAAGACATATTACTAAAAGAAGGTAGAATGCTCCCGGTGATGGAGCATTTTTACACTATTCAGGGAGAGGGATTTCATGCTGGGAAAGCAGCTTATTTCATTCGCTTGGGCGGATGTGATGTCGGCTGTCATTGGTGCGATGTCAAGGAAAGTTGGGATCCTACGCTTCATCCATTGATGAATACGGAAGAGATTGCAGAAACTGCCGCTAAACTTTGCAAAACCATTGTATTGACAGGTGGCGAACCATTGATGTGGAATCTAGATATTCTGACGTCAAAGCTGAAAGAACTGGGTTGTACGATCCATATCGAAACTTCCGGCGCTTATCCGATGAGCGGTCATCTCGACTGGATTACGCTTTCCCCAAAGAAAACCGGACTTCCGTTGGCAGATATTTACAATGTTGCCAGCGAACTGAAGATGATTATTTTTAATCAAAATGATTTTAAATTTGCTGAAGAACAGGGCAATAAAGTGAATGAAAGATGTGAGCTCTACCTTCAAAGCGAATGGAGCAAGCGCGATGCAATGTATCCAAAGATCACAGATTTCATCCTGGAAAATCCGAAATGGAGATCATCCATCCAAACGCATAAGTATCTCAATATTCCTTAAATTTAATAAATAGGTAACAAAAGATAATAAACCAGCCTTTCAAAAATAATTTTAGAGAAAAAAATCCAGCATAGTTATTGTAAGAATAAAGAACTAATTTTGTTTTATGTTAAAACGACTATTTACAGCCATTGGCGAATATTTCATATTGCTGGGAAAAGCGCTCAGCAAGCCTCAGAAGAGAAATGTTTACCTCAAACTCCTCGCCAGGGAGTTTTATGACCTTGGGGTCAATTCTTTCGGATTGGTATTGTTCACATCATTCTTTGTGGGTGCAGTTGTCGCTATTCAGATGTTCAACAACTTCAGCGCTTCATCCTTTCCGATTCCGAATAGTTTCGTAGGCTATGCAACCAAAGTCGTTTTGATTTTGGAATTTTCACCAACGATTATCTCAGTAATTCTCGCAGGTAAAGTAGGATCCTATATTGCGTCGAGTATCGGTACAATGCGGGTTACGGAGCAAATTGATGCTTTAGACATTATGGGCGTCAATTCTGCAAACTTTTTGATTTTACCAAAGATTGTTGCAAGCGTTGTTTTCAATCCGATATTAATTGCCATCAGTATTTTTGTGGGAATTTTAGGTGGATATTTTGCAGGTGCTGCGACTGGAAGCTGGACAAAGGCTGATTATATTACAGGTATTCAAATGTATATGCCAACTTATTTCATTTGGTATGCCTTTGTGAAGACTGCCGCCTTTGCTTTTCTGATTGCGACTATTCCTGCCTATTTCGGTTATAATGTGAAAGGCGGATCTCTGGAAGTTGGCCGTGCCAGTACTCAGGCTGTAGTTTGGACGATGATTGCCGTAATTATTATGAATTTGATATTAACCCAAATGTTACTCAGCTAATGATAGAAGTTAAAGAATTAAGAAAAAGCTTTAATAATGAAGTTGAGGTTCTGAAGGGCATCACAACTACATTTGACACAGGAAAGGTTAATCTCATCATAGGACAAAGTGGATCCGGAAAAACGGTGTTCCTGAAGTCCCTGTTAAACGTTTATGAGCCTTCCAGCGGCAGTATTCTTTTTGATGGAAGAGACATTATGACGATGTCACGCGAAGATAAGCAGGTGCTGAGGTCTGAGATTGGAACAGTGTTCCAGGGAAGTGCGCTTTTCGATTCTATGACCGTGGAAGAGAATATCAGTTTCCCGCTCGATATGTTTACCAATCTGACTTATCGCGAGAAGAAAAGAAAAGTTCTTGAAGTAATTGGCAGAGTAAATCTTGATAAAGCCAACAAAAAGTATCCATCAGAAATCTCCGGTGGAATGCAGAAAAGGGTGGCAATTGCCAGAGCTATTGTAAACAATCCGAAATATCTTTTCTGTGATGAGCCAAACTCAGGATTAGATCCTTACACTTCAAACGTAATTGATGATCTGCTTTTGGAGATTACAAGAGAATACAACACCACAACCATTATCAACACCCACGATATGAACTCCGTAATGACAATCGGGGAAAAAATTCTTTACCTGAGATTGGGAATCAAAGAATGGGAAGGCGATAAAAATATGCTGACGACAGCAAAAAATAAAAATCTGATAGATTTCGTTTATTCCTCAGAACTGTTTAAGCAGCTGAGAGAATTTATGTTAGAAAATGATCAAACAAGTTTAATTAATGATAAACCAGAAGAAAACAATGAAAAAACTAGTTAGCACACTTGCCATTTTCCTAGGAGTAATGGCTTATTCACAAGTCACATTTGGATTGAGAGCCAATGCTTTATTCAACACATCATCTGCGAGTTGGGGGAATCTGAAAGGAACCTTCAATGATGCGATTGATAGCAAAGGAGACAACAGTTCAGGCTTCAACGTAGGTTTGGCTGCAAAAATTGGTTCGCCGGTAGGTGGCTGGTTTGTAATGCCGGAGATTTATTACACTTCTTTTAAAAATAAAAATACAATCGATAATGTAGAAGTAGAGGCTAAAAGCAACAGAATCGACGTTCCTGTATTGCTTGGTCATAACTTCTTATTGGGCAAATTGGCTGCGTTTGTAGGACCAGTTGCTTCTTATAATCTAACAACAGACAATACTTACAATAACTTCAAGGAAGATGCGAAAAACGAATTTACAGTTGGTTATCAGTTTGGCGCTCAGGCTACACTTTCAAAATTTGTGGTAAATGCAAGATTTGAAGGCGCTTTTTCTAAAGACAGTAGAAAGTTCATCAGTACTGTTGCGGGCGACGAGAGAGAGATCCGCTATGACAATCGTCCTAGTATGTTTATCTTAGGGATTGGCTATAATTTCAACTAAGAGTAACGATTAGATAAATAAGAAGGCTGGAAAATTAATTTCCAGCCTTCTTCATATATAGACCTTAAAAATTCACAAATTCAATCCTGTGAGAAATTGTATTTGCTTTACAAAAGTAGAGGGTTGCGCCGAATATTCTTTTAACTCAATAAATAAAAAACAGAACAATATTAATATGTTTTGCTTATTTTTGTCTTAAATTAACATTAACTGGAATGAAAGTAATTCTAGAACATATTTCGCCGGATGACAACAGCTCTTTTAAAGTCTTGCATATTAAGGATATTCCGATCTCGGAACTGAACTGGAAATACCACTATCATCCTGAAATTGAGATTGTTTGCGTACTCAAAGGGAAAGGTACAAGACACGTTGGCTATCACAAAAGTCACTTCGAAGATGGCGCTCTGGCATTGATTGGTTCTAACATTCCCCATTCCGGACTTGGTCTTAACGCTACAGATCCGCACGAGGAGATCGTAATTCTGTTCAAGGAAGAGATTCTCTCGCTTCCAGAAGGTGAATCCGACACCAATTCCATCAAAAGATTATTGGAAATGTCCAGATATGGCGTCCTTTTCTCTTCTGATGTCAAAAAACAACTCATTCCAAAATTAGAAAAGATTACACAGGCAGAGGGCTACACCAGATATCTGTTGCTGCTAGATCTATTGTTCGAACTCTCAAAAACCGAAGATTACGAACTTTTGAATACTGAAATAATGCCTTACACCATCGTTTCTCGAAACAGAAACAGGTTGGAAGCAGTTTTCACGTATGTTGAAAATGGCTATCAGAATGAGGTTGATATTCAGCAGGCAGCTGATCTTGCAAACCTGACAAAACCTGCTTTCTGTAATTTTTTCAAGAAAGCAACTTCCATCACTTTTGTAGAATTTGTAAATCGATACAGAATTGATAAAGCCTGCATTCTCTTGTCACAAGAAAAAAGCATAGCAGAAAGCTGCTATGCTACAGGTTTTAATAATATTACTTATTTTAATAAGATTTTTAAAAAATATACCAAGACAACGCCCGGGCAATTTATCAGAAGTCTTTAATTGCTAGAAAGTGCCGCTGTTCAGATTATTTTCAACACGTTGTTTCTCCAGTTCAGCTTTCTCTTTCTGAAGCTGTTTGAACTCATTTCGTAAATGAGCTTCTTTCACTGCATTTCCTTTGCTGACGTAGCCGACCAATCCGCCTATGATCAGACCAATTCCAATGCCGGAAAGTGCGCCGTAAATCACCCTCAGGTCAATTGCCATATCATTCAGATAAAAAAGCAATGCGCCCAATCCCAATAAAATAACGCCGATAACAACTAAACTTTTCATCTTTTATATTTTTAATTATTTTATAAAGTTAATATAAAATTTTAAAGTTTACCACCTGCTTTTTTATAATATTCCAAAGCTTTTGGCATATCGGCATTCAGGTCAGCAATTCTGTTTGCCGGATTTGGGTGTGTGGACAGGAATTCAGGCGGTCTGCTTCCTGAAGAAGAAGATGCTTCCATTCTCTGCCAAAAAGCAGTTGCGCCTCTTGGATCGTAGCCTGCCATTGCCATCAATTGTAATCCCATTTCGTCTGCTTCGGATTCTTGTTTTCTGCCGTAAGCTAAAAGTCCTACTTGTGCACCAACAGGATACACTTTTTCGAAGATTCCTGCCCATTGGCTGTTGGACATCGATCCGCCAATCAGACTTCCTCCATACTGAGCAAGCATCGCTTGTGAAATTCTTTCATTTCCGTGTCCTGCTAAAGCATGAGAAACCTCGTGTCCCATTACCACCGCAACACCATTGTCATCTTTACAAACTGGCATTATTCCGGTATAGAAAGCCACTTTTCCGCCAGGCATACACCAGGCATTCAATTGTGGATCCTGAATGAGATTGAATTCCCAGCTGTAATTAGCCAAGTCAGATTCACGGCCAATATTTTTATAATATGCGTAAGCTGCATTTTTGATTTTTGCACCCACATTTTTCACGCGATTCGCATCAGCAGTTCCCGTCACCACTTTCGCAGTGGAAAGTGTGGTTCTGTATTCTGTTGCAGCAGCAGTGGCAATTTCACTGTTGTTTGCGATTTGAATTGAGGATCTTCCAGTTACGGGATTCGTAACACAGGCTGTAATTCCTAAACCTGCTATTAAGTAGCTCGAAATTTTTAAAATTTTCATCGTTTTGATTTTATTAATCTTAATTGTGCTTTACAAGTTCTATTCCAAAATTTATCCCTTGTTCAGGAATGCGTCCCAACCCTGCGCTGTCAGTGGAATCAATTGATTGGAACCTCTGGCAATTAGGAAATTTCCCTCATTATTTTCTGTGGCGTGACCAATTATTGTAAAATCCGGATGGTTTTTAATTTTATCAAAATCATTTGGAGAGATGGTGAAAAGCAATTCATAATCTTCACCGCCATTTAGCGCTGCCATTGCAGGATTTAGGTTCAATTCGTCTGCTGTGTGAATGGTGGTTTCGTCCATTGGGATTTTTTCTTCATAAAGATTAAAACCAACTTTTGACTGATCCGACAGATGAAGAATTTCTGAAGCCAATCCGTCAGAAACATCGATCATCGCTGTAGGAAGAATGTTAAGTTCTGCCAATTTAGCTTTAACATCTGTTCTTGCTTCCGGTTTCAGTTGTCTTTCGAGAATGTAATCATAGCCGTCCATTTCCGGCTGCATATTAGGATTAGCCAGAAAAACGGAATGTTCTCTTTCCAAAATCTGTAATCCCAAATAAGCGCCGCCAAGATCTCCTGTGACTACCAAAAGATCATTCGGTTTTGCAGTACTTCTTTTAACAATATTTTCTTCTTTTTCCATTCCTATTGCGGTGATGCTAATGACCAAACCAGCGTTGGAACTTGTTGTGTCTCCGCCAACTAAGTCAATTTTGTATCTGTTGCAGGCTAATGCAATTCCGTCATAGATTTCCTCCAAAGCCTCCACCGGAAAACGGCTGGAAACGGCGACAGAAACCAAGATCTGAGTCGGGGTTGCATTCATTGCAGCAATATCGCTGAGGTTCACGACAACGGCTTTGTAACCCAAATGTTTCAACGGAACATATCCCAAATTGAAATGAATTCCCTCTGCCAGCATATCTGTCGAAACTACAACGTGCTGGCCTTCAGAGTCAATGATTGCGGCATCGTCACCGATGGATAATTTGGTTGAATTCTGAACGATCGGAAAATTTTCCGTCAAATGTTTTATCAGGCCAAATTCTCCAAGTTTGGAAATGGGCGTGAGTTCTTGTGATTTATCTTCGAGCATTTTTTATAAATAATAATTGATGAATGATGATTATTAATGACAAGCGAAAAAAATTTTTATTCGATTATCGTTAATGATTTACTGGAATTTTTCAGGATTAATATTCTCCGGTCGGAATGGCAAAGTTTTCAGGAAATCTCTTGTGATGATATTCACATTTTCAGATTTAAACTCGTCCATTACCAAGATAATATCTTCCGGCGGCGTTGTGATTTTTCTAAGCATAATGTCAATCCAAACACCAGTTGCTTCTGCAGTAGCACAATGGGTTCCGTCCGGCAGATAAAATTTGTGAACAAACTGATAAATAGAGCCATCGTCAGAAATTGCAGCAACTTCCAAGCCGACGTAAACAGTCTGATCTGCATAAATTTCTCTAAAAAAAGAATATTTTTCGTGCATCATCACGGGACCCACGCCCCAACGGTTGAGCTGCGTCAATCCGATTTTGTTTTTGGTAAGAAAAGCCATTCTTGTTTGTGAGCAATAGTCTACATAAGTGGAATTTCCCAAATGACGGTTGGCGTCGATATCGCTCCAGCGCACTTCAAATTTATGGTAATAAACAGACATGTTTTCGATTTTTAATATTCTTCAAAATTAACCATTTGAGATGGATCTTAAAAATGTAATTTTGTGCATCGAATATAAAGCAACAGAGTTGCGAAACGTTTGTAGGACTATCAGAAGTATCACTATAGAGTTCCACCGGAGCGACATATTGGTTTTTATAAGATTAAATTAATGTCAAAAAAGAAAAGAATCATCATCATTGGAGGTGGCGCTGCCGGATTTTTCACGGCGGCAAATCTTGATGAGGACAAATATTACGTCACAATTCTCGAGCAGAATTCGGATGTTTTGCAGAAAGTCAAAATCTCCGGTGGTGGCCGGTGCAATGTGACACACGCCTGTTTTGATCCAAAAGAACTTGTGAATTTCTATCCAAGAGGGAACCGCGAATTGCTCAGTGTTTTTACAAAATTTCAGCCGGGAGACACTATGGATTGGTTTGAAACCAGAAATGTTCCTTTGAAAATTGAAAAAGACAATCGCGTTTTCCCAACCACAGATTCTTCACAAAGCATCATCAATGCCATGACCAATGAAGTTAATAATAAAAACTTCGAAGTCAAAACACAGGTTTCTGTCTCTGAGATCATTAAACAACACGAAGATTATTTAATCAAAACAAAAACTGGCGATTTCACTGCGGATATTGTGGTTTATACGACAGGGAGTTCTCCAAAATCCGTTAAATTGATTCAGAACCTCGGGCACAAAATTGTAGAGGCTGTTCCATCACTTTTTACGTTTAATATCAAAGACGATCTGCTGAAAGACTTGCCTGGAACAAGTTTCGAAAATGCGGAAGTCAGCATTCCGAGTCTGAAAACCGAAGAATCCGGACCGCTACTCATCACCCATTGGGGACTTTCCGGTCCTGCGATTTTGAAAATTTCGGCCTGGGAAGCAAGAAACCTGGCAAGATTGAAATACAACTTTGAAATTGAGGTTAACTTTATTTCAAAACCAATTTCAGAAGCTGAGGAAGAATTGAAAAACTTCAAAAACAGCAATCCGAAAAGATCGATCGGCCAGTCAAAAATATTTGATGTGACCAATCGTTTCTGGAACAAGATTCTGGAAATTAACCGCATCAATCCCGATAAACAGATCGCTAATCTATCTGGAAAAGAAATGGATTTGATTCTGGGAAATCTGTGTGCAAAAAAAATGAAAGTCACAGGAAAATCGACTTTTAAAGATGAATTCGTAACGGCCGGCGGCGTGGATCTTAAGGAAATTAACTTTAAAAATATGGCTTCCAAAATTCTTCCAAATTTTTACATTGCTGGCGAGGTTCTTGATATTGATGCAGTTACAGGCGGATTTAATTTCCAGGCTTGCTGGAGTGAAGGCTGGCTGATTTCGCAATTTCTTAATACGCTTTAAATAAAATCTTTTGTTAACTTTACCAACATAATTAATTTTTATAAAAAATAATGAAATTCTCAAAAAATATTACCCGAACCCTAATTCTGTCTTTGTTTCTGATACTTGCTTCTTGCAGCACAAGATTGGTTTCACCAAACAAACCAATGCAGGATAATTCTATTGATCTTTATAAAAAATATACGATCCAAACGAAAGATGCCAAGACGCAAAAAGTTGAGATTGTAAAGATAGATGCAACCAAAATCTACGGGAAAAATAAGGCGGGAGAAATGGTAGAAATCGAAAAGAGCGAGGTGAGGGAAATTCGTAAACCCGATATTCTGGCTTCAGCGGTGATTGCACTTGCTGCCATTGCAGCGGTTGTTTTCATACCGATTTAACTAAAATTTATGCTTGGTTTTATCAGATCCAGGAATTTTATTTTAAAAATAATTGTTGCGATTGTTTTTATTTATTTTTTTGGATTGATGCTGAGAATTACATTGGATTATATTCCAATTAGTTCTAATGTCAGCTTTCTGATGATAAAGCAAACGGAAGTCACTTCCAGACCGGAATATCTTCCCTTTTTTTACGTACACGTTTACAGCAGTATTTTCGCTTTGATGGCCGGATTTATTGCTGTTTTTTTTGATAAAAACTTAAAATATCTTCACCGATTTTCCGGCCGAATTTATGTTTTTACAACATTGTTATTTTCTTCATTATCAGGAATTTACATAGGTGTTTTTGCTAATGGCGGATGGATTGCAAAAGTGTCATTTGTCCTATTAGGAATTCTCTGGTTTTACACAACTTACAAATCATATACAGAAATTAGAAAAAGGAATATCCAGCAGCACAAATTCTGGATGTGGCGAAGTTATGCATTAGCACTTTCTGCAATTACCTTGCGGATGTGGAAGGTAATTTTAGTATATTTATTCCATCCCAATCCGATGGATGTTTATCAGATTATCGCCTGGCTGGGTTGGGTTCCAAACCTTTTATTAGTAGAATATCTAATCAAGAAACAAAAACGATGAAACACTTAAACCTAATTTTCGCAAGCCTGATTTTTTCTGTTGCATTAATTTCCTGTAAAAAAGAAAAAACCGAAATCACTGAAACCAAACCTCAAAAAGATTCTCTCGCAGCAAATCAAAATCAGGAAGTCCATAAGGAGATGTACGGCATTTACTATGGCTATTTTTCGCCAGAAGATAATCTTAATGATGGAGAATACACGGAAGAAGATATGGTAAAAAAGATTTCTATTAAAATCAATAAAATCACGAAAGACAGTGTTTACGGACAAAGCGTTTTGAATGGAAACCAAAGAACTTTCCGTGGTGTTTTAAATGATAATACCAATTCATTCGTGTTGGATGAGCCTGGTGATGATAAGACGGATGGAAGATTCGATGTCAAAATGAAAGGCGATAGTCTGGTAGGAAGCTGGACTGCCTTCAATCAATCTGCGGTGAGAGTCAAGCACAAAACACTTAAACTGGAAAAGAAAGAATTTGTTTACAATCCGAATTTTATGCTGGACAAGGACACGGATGTTGTGGACTGGACGAGTCATAAGACTAAGAAAGTTTCTTATGGTAAAAATGATGACGGAACAGAGGAATCTTACGAAACCGATCAACAGAGATATGCTACAGATGCTATTTTCAAAATTAATGCGTCCAAGCAAAAGCTGACCGAGAAAGATTTGAAAAACCTTCCGAAGCTGGATATGGAGATTATTAAGAATGCCATCTTTGCCAGACACGGCTACTCATTCAAGAAAGAAACTTTCCGACAGTTTTTCAATCAGTCGGCTTGGTATGTTCCGGTTTCCAACAATGTGGACGCAGAGCTTTCACCTTTGGAAAAGGAAAATGCCGCGCTTCTGAACAGGTTTATAAAGTATGCGGAAGATCATTATGATACTTTTGGACGATAGAAATTGGCTTCAATTAAAAATAAGATCACACAGCCGGCAAAATAGCAAAGAATATCAATCCAGCTAAAAGAATTTCCCAGCACGATCATCATTATTCGATTGTCTTTGAATCCCAGTAATTCTCCAAAGTGAAAATACTGGAGAAACTCTATCAAACAAGAAAAAACAAAAATCCCAATGATCAGTTTTGTAGGATTTAGATTGAAGAATGCTTTGATAAAGTAATACAACAGCATCACCACGAAAACGTCGCCCAGATAAGCTCTGACAAAGAAAATATCTTTGAGTTTTGTCGCAATCAAAACTTCGACAATGAAAATGGTAACAGCGATCAGGAAATGTTTTAGATTGAATTTCATATAAAGAAGTTACGTTTAGGATATTTGACTTTTCGATATTCCAGGTAAGAAACAATAGCGTAGTATCCCGCAAAGAGAAAAACTTTTCCTGCCGTTGACATCAGGATTCCGTCGCCAACTCTTTCGTGATGCAAAATTCCCATTTTATCCAAGATTGATTCTGTAACAGTCACAACAAAACCGACTGGGAAAACAAGTAAAAAGCGGTAGGTTTTTGCCGTTGCAAAAACAGTTTTATCGTCGGGACTCAAATTAAAAAACAAATAACGGTTTGCTAAAAAAATGGCAATGAAAGTGTTAAAGTAGACGGAGTTAAATCCAAATTTGAGAAAGAAAAATATGAGGGCTGTAACCAATATTACTATCAAAATAATTCTTCTGATGTTATCTGGAAAATAGATCAAAATAATAATAGGAATTGCCAGAAAGACATCGAAGAACCACAAATAGATATAGTTCTTTTCCATATCAGAACCTTGAGAACTAGGATACAACGCAATAAAAATATATTGCACAGCCAGTAATCCAAAAGCAATGGCGGCTTCATATTTTGAGAAGAAATTATGCGTTTCTAAAATTTTAAGATTTCCCAGGATAATGATTTGTAATGATTCAAATTTAAAAATTGTATTTGATATTACAATTGACGATGAGCTTTTAATTAATATTTCGGTTTGATTTTTGACTATATTTATACAATATAACCATAAAATTTACCACGATGAAAAAGTTATTAATATTCAGTTCGTTAGCATTACTGGCAACCAGCTGTATTCCAGACAAAGACAAACGTGAGCAGCGCAAAGACGATCACAGTGCAGAACATATGAGAAATGAAGGCGTGGATTCCGCATCACTTTCGACAGATTCTAATAAAGTTGATACGGTAGCGGTTAAAAAAGATTCAGCTAAATAAGGGTTATTTCCCAATCATTTTCTTAATCGAATTCAGCTTCATCAAAGCTTCAATTGGCGTCAATGTGTTGATGTCAATTTTTGTGAGTTCTTCCCGGATGTTTTCCAAAACCGGATCATCCAATTGAAAAAACGAAAGCTGAAGATTTTCTTCGGTTACCCGTTTTATTTTGTCGCCAGATTCCTGTGTTGATCTGTTGGATTCCAAAGTTTTCAGGATCTCATTCGCACGATTCACCACTTTCGAAGGCATTCCGGCCAGCTTTGCCACGTGGATTCCAAAACTGTGTTCGCTTCCGCCAGAAATCAATTTTCTCAAAAAGATGATCGTTCCTTTCGCTTCTTGGATGGAAACGTGGAAGTTTTTGATCCTCTCAAAATTGATGGACATTTCGTTCAGCTCGTGATAATGCGTTGCGAAAAGCGTTTTCGGTTGCGTTGGATGTTGATGTAGATATTCTGCGATTGCCCAAGCGATGGAAACACCGTCATAGGTTGAAGTTCCACGCCCGATCTCATCAAGCAAAATCAAACTTCTGTCCGAGATATTATTAAGGATATTCGCGGCCTCATTCATTTCCACCATAAAAGTAGATTCGCCAGCCGATAGATTATCCGACGCACCAACTCGGGTAAAAATTTTGTCTAAAGTCCCAATCTCAGCATGTTTCGCCGGAACAAAACTTCCAATTTGAGCGAGCAAAGAAATAATCGCAGTTTGTCTCAGAATCGCTGATTTACCAGCCATATTCGGTCCGGTTACCATTATGATTTGTTGTGAATCTCTGTCCAGGAAAACATCATTCGGAATGTAAGATTCGCCAAGTGGCAAAGATTTTTCGATGATAGGATGTCGTCCTTCTTGGATGTTGATGGAAAAAGAATCGTTCAGAATTGGTTTGGTGTAATTATCCTCAACCGACAATTCAGACAATCCAACTCCACAATCCAGTTCACCAATTAGTTTGGAGTTTTCCTGCAATTGGTCGATGTAGATCATCACATTATCGCAAATGTTTCTGTAGAGTTTAAATTCCAGCGCACTGATTTTATCCGTGGCGCCGAGAATCTGAGTTTCATATTCTTTCAGTTCTTCTGTAATGTAACGTTCAGCGTTAACCAAAGTTTGTTTTCGGATCCATTCGGCAGGAACTTTATCTTTATGCGTATTTCGAACTTCGATATAATATCCAAAAACGCCATTGAAATCAATTTTCAAACTTGTGATCCCGGTTCTTTCGATTTCGCGCTGGCACATTTCGTCCAGAAAACCGCGACCTTTACTTTGAATGTTTCTCAGGTGATCAAGCTCTTCAGAAATTCCCTCTCGGATGACATTGCCTTTGCTAATGTTGACGGGAAGTTCATCATTCAAATGATTCTTAATGAAATCAATTAGCTCATCAAGGTTGATAATCGGGTCAAGCCAAGCCAAAACATCCGGAAATTTCAATAATTTGGTTCTGATTTCCTGAATGTTGACCACCGATTGGCGGAGATAACCTAATTCTTTCGGTGAAATCTTTTCGGCGGCCAATTTTCCAATTAGTCTATCAAGGTCAGAGATGCCTTTCAACAAATCTTTAATATCATATTTCAAAGCATCTTCCTTATTCAGAAACTCGATAAGATTGAGTCTTCTGTTGATGTCACCGATATTTTTCAAAGGAAGAATGATTCGTCTTCTCAACAATCTTCCACCCATTGGCGTAGATGTTTTATCGATAATATCAAGAAGCGATTTTCCTTGCTGACTGGCAGAATAGACGATTTCCAGATTCCTCAGAGTGAAACCATCCATCATCAGATAATCATCTTGTGGAATCAGATTGATTCTAGTAATGTGCTGCAAAAGTGCGTGATGCGTATCTTCAACCAAATAAGCGAAGATGGCTCCAGCTGCGGTCACACCCAATTTATGTTCCTCAATCCCAAAACCTTTCAAAGATTGAGTTTTGAAATGAGCAGTCAGTTTTTCGTAAGCGTAAGGATATCGAAACGCCCAATCTTCCAGCTTGAAGGCGCTTTTATTTTTTAATTGACTCGGAAGTTCAGTCGTTCTTTGGTAGATAATTTCGCTCGGATCAAAAGTATGAACGATGTGAAGTAATTTTTCCAGGTTTCCTTCGCTCACTAGAAATTCGCCTGTGGAAACATCCACCAAGGCCAATCCATATTTTTCTTTTTCTTTGTGAAGGGAAAGCAGGAAATTATTTTTCTTGGAACTCAAAACCTGATCATTGAATGTAACGCCTGGCGTCACCAATTCTGTAACACCACGTTTCACGATGCCTTTGACGGTTTTTGGATCTTCCAATTGGTCGCAGATCGCAACACGCAATCCGGCTCTCACAAGTTTTGGCAAATAAGAATCCACGGAATGATGCGGAAATCCGGCCAACTCGATATGACCTTCACCATTGGCTCTTTTGGTCAAAACAATGCCCAAAATTTGAGACGTTCTGATTGCATCTTGGCCAAAAGTTTCGTAGAAATCTCCCACGCGGAACAGCAAAAGTGCATCAGGATATCTTGCCTTGATGGTGTTGTATTGCGTCATTAACGGAGTTTCTTTCTTAGCCAATTGTCAGATTTTTAGAAGCGCTAAAATACGAAATTAATTAAGAGCGAAACCGGAATTTGGAAATAGGAATTTTATTTTCCGAGCTTTTTTTGAAGTGCTTTGTGACTGTTTTTGTATGCCAGTTCTTCTTTGTATTTTATCCATTTGGCGTTGAAGATCTTCCGCATCAGTTTATCTGTAAATCGCATTACAAAGACGTGATACAGCATATTCAGAAACTTGGAAGGTTTGTTGGGCAGGGCTCGTAGAGATAGTGAGAATCCGGGTTCGAGATAGCGGTTGAAATGCCAGACGGCGCCGGGAATGAAAAGTGCATCGCCGTGTTCCATGTAGATCTCGTGGCCTTTTGCATATTTCAGGGCTGGATATTTTTCATAATCCGGGTTTTCATAATCAATTTCCTCGATGGTGTGCACGGACAGCGGCACTTTGTAAAGGAAATCATTTTGCTTCTGATCAAACAGCAGGATTCTTTTTTTGCCACCAAAATGGATGTGCAGGAAATCACCAAGATCCACATCATAGTGCATCAAAACGTGTGCTTCACTTCCACCAAAAAAGAGAGTTGGCAACCGTTTGAAAAATTTGATCCCAAGATCCGGATAAGTGAAATCCTTCAATAGTTCCGGCAATCGGTCTGTAATGATGTAGAAAAAGATGCGTAGATCGGAAGGTTTGCTTTTGATGGTGTCAATGTAGTCTTTCATTTTCATTTTCGTCACGGGAGCATCCGAACTTTTCGTTGCGTCTGCCGGTGTATTGTCGTAGATGGGAACGATCTGGTCGCCCGCTTTTTCTCGGATGTAGTCCAGATTCCACTTGTCATAAGCGCTCCATTGTTTTGCAAATCCCTTGATCAGCAGAGGTTTTTGTGGTTTGAAATACTTATTTTGAAAATCGGTTTTGCTGATTTCGTGCAAGGTATCTACAGTTTCCAGAATCATATTGATAAAATTTATTGAACCAAATAAAGTTATAATAATTTTTGTAAACATCTTAATGTCTTTAAGTTGATAATGCAATTCAGATTTCTGAATGTAGCTGAAAGCATTATTATTAAAAGTATTTGATGATAAAATTAAATTTTAAATTAATTTCGGACTGTTTTTAAATTTAATCGGATGATGTTTTAAAAGAAAATTAAAAATAATCCGTTTAATTCTTAAATTTGAATAATGAAAAAATATCTTTATCTCCTTACCATATCGTTTTCTTTAATAAGCTGCTACACCTACAGAATCAAATCTGAAACTGATGGAGCCGGAAAAGATGGCGTGGAATCTCCTGTAAATTCTAAAGAGCAGGAAGAAAAAAGGTTGGGAAGCAAGCAGGCAAGTCTTAAATCCAAAACGCCGCAAAGCTCGAAAACAAACAAAAACAAAAATCCTGGACAGCCAATGAGTATCCAGGAAAAGCTGGAGGCTAATAAGTATTTCAAAATCGAAGTTGGCGGCAAACCTTATAAAATTCAGGTTGATAAATGGGAAAGCGATACGCTGGTAGCACACGTGATCCATAAACCTAAAAAGATTTTGAAGTTTCATAAAAATCAGATCAACCAATCGACCGTTGCAGAAAGAAGATTTTCTCAGCCGACGGCCGATATTATCACGGTTGTTGCTTATGCAGCAGTAGGTGTAGGAATTTGGGCTTTGGTTAAATAACCGAAATCAATCGTTTGTTTAATTTTAAATCGATATCATAAATAATATCAGTTAAAATTTATTTACAGTTAATCCAAATAACCTCATATTTGTAGTTGTAAAGTTTCAAATTATTTAAAATTTTAGATGTTTGAACATAACCTATTGATAGACAATGAAAATTGAGCAAATATATACCGGCTGTCTTGCGCAGGGTGCCTACTACATCGTTTCCGAAAATGAAGCAGCGATCATCGATCCGCTGAGAGAAATCAAGCCTTACCTGGAGCGTCTTGAAAAAGATCAGGTAAAACTAAAATATATTTTTGAAACGCATTTTCACGCCGATTTTGTTTCAGGACATCTGGATCTGTCGAAAAAGACTGATGTGCCGATTGTTTATGGGCCAACTGCAAAGCCGGAATTTGAGGCAATTATCGCCACAGACAATCAGATTTTTGAGATTGGAAAAATTAAAATTAAAGTTCTTCATACGCCAGGTCACACCCTAGAAAGTTCAACTTACCTTTTAATAGATGAAGACGGAAAGGAAACTGCCATTTTCTCCGGAGACACTCTATTTTTAGGCGATGTTGGGAGACCGGATTTGGCTCAAAAATCTGGCGAAATCACAGAAAGAGATCTGGCCGGAATGTTGTACGAAAGTCTTCACACGAAGATTTTACCATTGGATGACTCAATCACCGTTTATCCTGCACACGGCGCTGGTTCAGCCTGCGGAAAAAACATGCAGAAGGAAACCGTGGACACTTTGGGTAATCAGAAAAAAACCAATTACGCGCTAAATCAGCCAACCAAAGAGAGTTTCATCGATGAAGTTCTGGATGGTTTGACTGCGCCTCCAAAGTATTTCGGGATGAATGTTGCGCTGAACAAAGGCGGTTACGAAAGCTTCGAAAAAGTCCTTAAAAAAGGGAATAACCCCATTTCAGTAGAAGATTTTGAAACGGCAGTAGAAGAGACCGGCGCATTGATTCTCGATACAAGAAGTGCCGCAGATTTCCATAAAGGTTTTGTTCCAAATTCAATAAACATCGGCATCAAAGGTGATTTTGCACCTTGGGTTGGAGCGATGATTGTAGATGTTCAGCAACCGATTATCCTGGTTTCGGATCTTGGTTCGGAAGAAGAAGTGATCACTAGACTGAGCCGCGTTGGTTTTGATAATGTGGTTGGTTTCTTGGATGGCGGATTTGAAAGCTGGAAAAATTCTGGAAAAGAAATAGATGAGGTGAAAAGAATTTCTGCGGAGCAATTTGTATCAGAATATTCTCAAAATCAAAAGGTTATTGATGTCAGAAAAGAAACAGAATACGAAGCCGAACACATCGATGAGGCGTACAGCAAACCATTGGCTTACATTAATGATTGGCTGAATTCTATTGACAATTCTGAACATTTTTACATCCATTGTGCTGGCGGCTACAGAAGTATGATTGCGGCAAGTATTTTGCAGTCAAGAGGTTATCGGAATTTTACTGAAGTTGAAGGTGGTTTTAATGCCATTAAGAAATTTGATAAAGTTCCAACAAGTAATTTTGTTTGTCAGACAAAGACTTTGTAAATAATTGCATAGATTTTGATTAATTTCTAAAATCTAATTTCTAATATCTTTTATTATGTCACAAAAATTTCAGGAACTTATACAATCAGAACGTCCTGTTCTCATCGACTTTTTCGCCACATGGTGTCAGCCTTGCAGAGTGCAGTCTTCAGTTTTGAATTCCGTGAAAGAAAAATTGGGCGAAAAAGCCAGAATCGTGAAAATCGATATCGACCAATTTCCGTCCATCGCTAATCAATACAATGTCCGCGGTGTTCCGACCTTAGCGGTTTTCAAAAATGGAGAGATGCTTTGGAAAGAGAGCGGTGTTCACGATGTGAATTCTTTGGTGGGTGTGCTGGAGCAGTACGCTAATTGATCTTAATTTCAAACGCATCTCTCTCCGCCAAAAACGGAAACTTGCTCCGAAATTCCTTTAATTCTTCCAAATCCCATTCAGAAAAAACCGCATTATTTTTTCTTTCAGAAATTTCTCTTCCATCCGGAAAATAGACAAGGGAACTTTCTTCATATTCCAGATTATAATCATCAGTTCCGATTCGGTTTAATCCAAAAAGAAAAGCCTGATTTTCAATAGATCGTGCTTTTAATAATGATTTCCACGCTTCAACTCTGGATTGTGGCCAATTCGCAACATAAAGGATCGCATCATAATCATCTTGATTTCTAGAGAAAACAGGAAAGCGCAAATCAAAGCAAACCTGCAAAAGAATCTTAAAACCTTTGTATTCAATGATTTTTCTCTCAGTTCCGGCAGTGTAAATTTTGTCTTCTCCCGAATAGGAAAACAAATGCCTTTTATCATAATACTCAAAATTCCCATCCGGAAAAACGAAGTAAAACCGGTTATAAAAATTGCCATTTTCTTCCACAGATGCACTTCCGGCTATTGCTGCATTTTTTGATTTCACAAAGGATTTCATCCAGGTCAGAGTTTCCAGATTTCTGTCTGCAACTTCATCCGCTTCCATACAAAATCCGGTGGAAAACATCTCTGGAAGTAAGAAAATGTCAGCTTCGGTTTCCGAAAATTCTTGTTCTATTTTACTGAAATTCTGTTCCTTATTCTTCCAGACGATATCCAAATTTAAACCGGCGATTTTGAGTTTTGACATAACTTAAAGTTTTATAATGCAATTTATCACTTTAAAATTCGTTTCTATCATTCAACCAAAGATTTCAACTTCAAAAATTAATAATTAATTATCATAATGAAATCTTAATAAAAACCTTCTCTGAATAATCATTTTGAGTTAAAGTTTCATAAAGAACTGTTAAAAATAATATTAATAACTTATTGAAAATGATATAATTGTAATTTTGCACCACTAAAAAAAATAAAAGAAATATAATTAATTTATGAAGAAATTCCCATTGTTATTAGGTCTGTTTTATTTGATCACCACCTCTTTTTTTCCAGCGAGTTCCGAGAATATTTCTCCATCGTCTGTTACCATTAAAGAAATAGAATTAAGTCCTAAAAAGAATTTCTCACCAGTGAATGATGCAGAAGAAGTGTACAAAAATCTGCAGTTTGAAGGAGAAACATTGAATTTTGAAGTCTTTGAAAAAGCATTTTTAGGATTCCAAAATTTGAAAAAATCC
Source organism: Epilithonimonas sp. JDS (assembly GCF_021261315.1). GTDB lineage: Bacteria > Bacteroidota > Bacteroidia > Flavobacteriales > Weeksellaceae > Epilithonimonas. Next base: position 1,292,743 of record NZ_JAJSAX010000001.1, on the reverse strand, counting down.
GGCAAACTGGAACTAACGGCGCATTTGCTTTCGGTTTGTGATTTCAGTCTTTCTTCCAACAGAAAACGCCTTTGGGTGATTGATACTGGAGAGAAAAAATTGCTGTTCAATTCCCTGGTAGCGCACGGAAAAGGAACAGGTGAAGAGTTTGCAATGAATTTTTCCAACACGGAAGATTCGCACCAGTCAAGTCTCGGTTTTTACATCACAGAGCAGACTTACACAGGAGACAACGGCTATTCTCTGAGGTTATTCGGGATGGACAAAGGTTATAATGATGCTGCATTGGAAAGATGTATCGTGATGCACGGCGCCAATTATGTGAGCGAAGATTTCATCAAAGCTGAAAAAAGATTGGGAAGAAGCTGGGGTTGTCCTGCAATTCCAAGAGAACTGGCTCAGCCGATTATCAACACAATCAAAAATAAAACGTGTTTGTTCATTTATTATCCGGATCAAAACTATCTTTCGAGCTCACAATGGCTGAAAGGCAACGAACAAAAAGATCAGATTCTCAATGATGTTTCAAATCAGAAAATGGCGACTAATTAATTTGTCTTCATTTTATTAAAAATAAAAATCCCTTCAGTTTATATTGCTGAAGGGATTTTTTATTAATCTTACTGCGGATTTTTCACCAACAATCGGAAGCCTTCTCCGTGAACATTGATGATTTCCAATCCGTCATCATCTTTCAGCAGTTTTCTCAGCTTGGCGATGTAAACGTCCATACTTCTTGCGGTAAAGTAATTTTCTTTTTTCCAGATTTTTCTTAATGCTAAATCTCTCGGCATAAAGTCGTTTCTGTGGATGCAAAGCAGTTTCAGAAGTTCGTTTTCTTTCGGCGAAAGTTTGTATTCATTTTCTCCTACACGTAGTTGTCTTAACATAGAATCGAAAAATATATTACTGATCTTGAATTGCTCCTGATCTTCATTTTCCAAAACAGCGCTTCTTTGTAGAATCGCTTTAATTTTGTATAGAAGCAGCTCAGTATCAAACGGTTTGGTGATGTAATCATCTGCTCCGATTTGGTAACCTTTCAAAATATCCTCACGCAGGTTTCTTGCTGTAAGGAAAATAATTGGTGTATTTTTATCAATTTTTTTAACATCTTCAGCCAATGAAAATCCGTCTTTTTTCGGCATCATCACATCAAAGATGCAGATGTCAAATTCTTTTTCTGTAAACTCTTTCAGTCCCATTTCTCCGTCAGTTGCCAAGGTAACTTCAAAGTTGTTTATCGTAAGATAATCTTTCAGAACTGCGCCAAAACTCTGGTCGTCTTCTACTAATAATATTCTATTACTCATATTTTTAATTTTATTATTTGATAAAGAACAATGTTCTTTGTAGTGTTAGTATTTGCTTTTTATTTTATTAATCATTTACAATTTCCTCTCCATTTTATTGATTTTTCTACTCCTTCATCTATAAATTTTTATTTTAATAATTTTTTTCTAAACCATAGGTAACTTAATTGTGAATGTACTTCCTTTTCCTTTATGAGAATCTACGGAAATCTGACCTTTATGGATTTCGATAATCTTTTTTACATAAGACAATCCAAGTCCCTGTCCTTTTACATTGTGGATATTTCCGGTTTCTTCACGGAAGAATTTTTCAAAGATTTTGGTTTTGTTTGTTCCATCCATTCCCATTCCTTTATCAGAAATTTCGATGACGTAGAAGTTACCTTCGTTTCTCGTGCTTACTTTTATTTCCGGCGTTTCCGGCGAATATTTGTTGGCATTATCCAAAAGATTGATCAATGCGTTTGAAATATGAAATTCATCTACAAGGAAATTATATTTTGTAGCATTAAAATCAGTAATCAACGTTCCATTTCGCTGATCTACAATGAGTCTGAAAGATTCTGCCACACTTTTTATCAATTCCCGAACGTTTGTTTCTTTCAAGTGTAAAGGCATTTCGTTTCTTTCCAGTTTGGACATATTCAGAACTGTTTCCACCTGCTTTTTCATTCTCAGGTTTTCCTGTTTTATGAGACCAGAATAATATTTGACCTTGTCAGGATTCGTGGCAATAAGATCATTTGCCAACGAATCTGCAGCTACGGAAATGGTTGCCAAAGGTGTTTTAAACTCGTGTGACATATTATTGATAAAATCCGTCTTGATCTCTGCGATTTTCTTCTGACGCATCATATAATTAATGGAAATAATATAAATCCCCAAAATGGTGAGCAACGATATAAAAGTGCCCAAAAGCATCGGCAGATTATGCTTTACCAACGAGTAATCTTTTCTTGGGAAGACGATTGCCAAAGTATAAAGCGTTCTGTCTTTGCTGTCTGTAAAAAGAGGATAGGTATAATTCGTCTTGTCTTTTTGATCCAGATAAATATTGTTGGCAATTGTTGTCAGCTTATTGGTTTTGTTAATGACGCCGTAGCCAAATTTCGTGTCGATGCCTTTCAATCTCAGTTCTTTAGTTACCACAGAATCAATCGTTTTGCTGTTCACCCGTTTTTCAATAGGGAGATTTGTGGCGCTCAGTCTTGCAAATTCCTTCATCTGGAAAGAATTATTATCAAGATCGCGGCTGATGTTTGTGGTAAGTGGTTCCGGTGAGCTTTTTTTTAGTTTCAGCTGACCTTCGTCTTTGTAAAGTTTTGTGGTGTAAAGCGTGTCTCCTTTTGCAGAAACCGGAATATTCTGCTTCTCGACAATGCTTGTTTGAAATAGAATATTTGATCGGTTTGCAGAGTCAGAACTTTGCTGAATGTAGGTCTTGGTTGGTTGATTAGACGATGCTAAAACTTCTTTCCCGACGCCGCCATAAGTCTCATTCCAATATTTATTAACCTCAATTTGATTCACTTTCTGAGTCGAAGTTTCTAAGGCCGAATAAACTTTGTTGGAAAAATCCTGCTCTAAGGAAGTATATAATTCTTTGATCCAATACAACTGCAGAGAGACAAAAACGATCAACGAAATTGTCATAAATACAGAGATAATCGGAATGAATTTATTATTCATATGTATTTTTAAGTTTGAAAAGTTAAAATTACTGATTTTAAGAATGTCTCAATAAAAAATAACGTTTGAAATTATTAAATATTTCTTAAAATTGATAGATTTAACATTTTATTGTGAATATCAAATATGTTGCCACAAGAAAAGTTTGGTGTGATTTTTAATAATTAAGTTTGTAAAAAGAGATAACGTTATGAATTCAGAAATTATTTTTAATAAGGATTTAGATTCTGCAAGTGCTTATATTTCTAAGATTTATGAGGCAGATGTTACGACGGTTTGGGATTATTTCACCAAATCTGAACTGTTGGATCAGTGGTGGGCGCCAAAACCTTGGAAATGTGAAACGCAAAAACTGGATTTTAGAGAAAACGGAACCTGGCATTACGCAATGGTTGGTCCTGATGGAGAGAAAATCTATAGTATCGTGAAATTCGGCGAAATAATGGAGCACAGAAGTTTCGACGGCGAAGATGCCTTTTCCGATGACAAAGGAAGAATCGGTGAGAACTTCCCGGAAACAAAATGGCTGTATGGTTTTACAGGAATAGAAGAAGGAACAAAGCTAACAGTAAACCTGACTTTTTACTCCAAAGATAAAATGAAAGAACATCTCGAAATGGGTTTTGAAGATGGTTTCAAAACGGGATTGAATCAGTTGGAAGATTTACTGTCAAAGAATTAAAATTACTCCCTTTAGGGCAGGGAAAATTAATTTTAATTCTTAATCCAAATCAATCTCCTCATCCTGAAAATACTGAATAATCGCTTTTTTCATCAAAAGTGATTGTTCGTTTGGTTTCAGCTCTGGCAAATCATCGAGTTTGTCATAATGAGGCCAGCCGTCTTCATAATGTGTGAATTTATAATAACCAAAAGGCTCCAGCAATCTGCAAACTGCGATGTGCAAAAGATTGACCTTATCGTCTTTTGTGAATTTCTGTTGTCCGCTTCCCAATTCCTGAACACCAATGATAAAAAGTAAAGTATCAATTGGCGGATTTTTTTCGGTTTGAAAATTAACTTCGAAAAAACGTTCTACTTTTTTCCAGATTTCTGCTTCGCTCATAATTAATTTTTTAAACCTTCAACTTTAAACAAAAACGCGTATTCCAAAGCAATTTCCTTCAAACTTTCAAATCGTCCGCTCGCACCGCCGTGACCGGAACTCATATCGGTTTTGAAAATCAGAATGTTGTCATCCGTTTTCAATTCTCTCAATTTCGCGGTCCATTTTGCGGGTTCCCAATATTGAACTTGAGAATCGTGGAATCCTGTTGTGATTAAGATATTAGGATAGTTTTTTGCTTCCACATTATCATAAGGCGAATAGGATTTCATATAATCATAATATTCCTTTTCGTTCGGATTTCCCCATTCGTCGTATTCTCCTGTGGTCAATGGAATCGTATCGTCCAACATCGTCGAAACCACGTCTACGAAAGGAACTTGCGCCACAATCCCGTTGAAAAGTTCCGGATTGTAATTCATCACCGCGCCAACCAAAAGTCCGCCGGCACTTCCGCCCATTGCATAAAGGTGTTTTGGCGAGGTATAATTTTCTGATATCAAGTATTTTGCGGAATCAATGAAATCAAAAAACGTATTCTTTTTCTGAAGCATTTTTCCATCTTCGTACCATTCTCTTCCAAGATATTCCCCTCCTCGGATGTGAGCGATGGCGTAGATGTAACCGCGGTCTAGCAAGGTCAATCTTACGCTGGAAAAGCTCGCATCCACCGTGTGACCGTAACTTCCGTAGCCATAAAGCAAAAGTGGCGTATTTTCGGATTTTGGTGTGTCTTTGTGATAAACCAAAGAAATTGGAACTTGTTTTCCGTCTCTTGCGGTTGCCCAGATTCTCTCTGAGATGTAATTCTCTTTGTCGAATTTCCCGCCCAAAACTTCCTGTTCTTTCAGGAGTTTGGTGGTTCTTTCCTTCATATCGTATTCGAAAGTCGAAGCGGGTTTTGTCAAAGACGTGTAGCCGAAACGCAATTTTTCGGTATCAAATTCCATATTCGTTCCGATGTACGCGGTGTAAGTTGGGTCAGAAAATGGCAGATAATGGGAATCTCCAGTTTTGCTTTCGATGATTTTGATTTGAAGAAGTCCGCTTTCCCGTTCTTCCAAAACGAAATATTCATTAAAAATCTCAAAACCTTCCAACAGCACATTTTCCCTGTGCGGAATGAAGTCTTCCCAATTTTCAATCGAAGGATTCTCTACTTTGGTCTTTACAATTTTAAAATTAGTCGAATCATCTGCGTTTGTGATGATGTAAAAATCATCCTGATAATGTTCCACCGAATATTCCAAATCCTCAGTTCGTTCCTGAATGATTTTCCAATCTGCAAAGACATCATTGGAAGGAATGAATCTGTGCTCGTCTTCATTCGTACTTGATGAAGAGATGAAAATGTAATCTAAAGTCTTGGTTTTGTAAACATTAACGTCAAAAGTCTCATCTTCCTCGTGGAAAATCAAAACGTCTTTTTCAGTTTCGGTTCCCAACTCGTGGCGATGGATTTGAAATGCTCTTAGACTTTCATCTTTTCTGATGTAAAAAACATAATTGTTGTCATTGGACCAAACTGCTTTTCCAGTCGTGTTGTCAATTTCGTCTCCGAAGATTTCGCCGGTTTTCAGATTCTTGAAGAAAATTTTATAGATTCTTCTCCCGACAACATCGGTTGAAAAAGATAGAATGTCATTATTAACGCTGATAGAAATGCTCCCAATATCGAAATATTCCTTTCCTTCAGCCAAAACATTGGCATCCAAAAGAATCTCTTCTTCATTCTCCAAGGTTTGAAACTTTCTTGAGAAAATCGGATATTCTTTCCCATCTTCATAACGGACGATGTACCAGTATTGATTGAAAAAATAAGGCAAAGACTCGTCGTCCTTTTTGTAGCGGGATTTCATTTCCTCGTAAAGGTCGTTCTGAAGGTCTTCCGTTTCCTTCATCACAAAATCTGTATAGGCGTTTTCTTCCTCCAGATATTTGATGACTTCGGGATTTTCTCTTTCATTCATCCAGAAATAAGGATCGTTCCTTTGGTCGTTGTGAATTTCGAGAAGTTTTTCTATTTTTTTTGCTTTTGGAGCATTCATTTTGAAATTGGTATTAATTGAACCACATAGACACATAAGATTAAAATCACATTAAGAAAAAATAGAGAAAACCTAGAATGTCTTTCCTATTTAAACTTATAATTTTTTTAATTTTCAGAAAACTATGTGTCTATGTGGTTAGAGGTTTTCTGAGATGATTTCAGATTTAACAAAATTAAACAAAAAACCATCCCGAAAATTCCGGGACGGCTTTGATTTATGTAATCAATAATTACTTATTGATGCTTTTGATATATTTTTCAATTGCCATTGTCATAGACGGCGTTTCTTTTGTTGGAGCCATTACGTTGACGGTCAATCCAGCTTCTTCTGCGGCCGCTTGAGTGGTGGTTCCGAAAACAGCGATCTTCGTTTCTTTCTGTTCAAATGTTGGGAAATTGATCTTCAGAGATTTTATTCCTTGCGGGCTGAAGAACACCAGCATTTCGTAATCGTCGATGTTGATATCAGTCAAATCACTCGCAACTGTTTTGTACATAATTGCTCTTGTCCACTCGATATTCGCAGAATCCAAAACTTTTGGAACTTCCGGCGTCAGAATATCTGATGATGGCAAAAGATATTTCTCTGAAGGATGCTTTTTGAACAAAGGCGCCAGGTCTGAGAAGTTCTTCTCACCAAAGCTGATTTTCCTTTTTCTGTAAACAATATGTTTCTGCAAATAGTTGGCAATCGCCTCGGACTGGCAGATGTAGCGCATAGAATCCGGCACTGTAAATCTCATTTCCTCTGCTAGACGAAAGTAGTGGTCTATTGCATTTTTACTTGTGAAAATAATTCCTGTATATTGAGTCAGGTCGATTTTCTGAGTTCTGAGATCTTTTGCGTCAACACCCTGAACGTGGATAAAAGGACGGAAATCAATCTTGATTTTTTCTTTTTTTGCAATCTCCAAGTAAGGTGAAGATTCGTTTGGCGCTGGTTGTGAAACTAAAATAGATTTGATTTTCATCTTAAAATGTGGTTATAACATTTAATAAAACAAGAACTTCCAAAGTACCAAAACAGGTACTATTTGAAGCGTGCAAATATACAAAAATTTATAATACCATTTTTCTGGTAAAATAGCTTGATTATGAAAAATATAGATCAGGTTTTTCAACACAAACAATGATATTAATATAATAATGATGACATAAAAATATTGTACCAAATCCAAAGGATAGAAATACAGCGCAAATCCGGCGATAATGAGTCCGATGGATTCCAGAAAATAAAACTTGCTGGAGATCAACGCCAGACCTTTCAAATTTTTTCCGTCGCCAACGCTGTTGTAGAAAAGAAAGGTTAGAATATTTTTGATCACTTCAAAAGCAAGCACCGCTAAAAAAGCAAACCCAAATTTGTTGATTTGAAACCCAAATAGCTGCAGATCAGAAACAAACTTCGGCACAATGGGTATGAATTGCGACAGCAATAGCGAAATCATCACACTTCTGACAATTGAAATAATTGTCCACGAAGGCGTGAGATTATTAGAATCCTCGATCTTCTGAGTCAGAAAATCCTTGATATTGGCATCCCGATTGAAAACAGAAAGCACGATGATGTAGGCAAAAATACTCCCGAGAATACAATATACCACCCAATCGTTATGTTCTGCTATTCTTACCAAGCTTCAAATTTTTTGCAAAAATAAGAATTAGAAATTGTTATCGGTTTATTTTATTCATTAAATCATTCAGATAATTTTTCAATGGAAAATGCTAATTCTCATCGATATTATTTCTATTTTTAATTCGATTAAAACTTTGCACCATCAAAATGACTTTCAAAACCTTTGTCATATTAATGTCTGTCGTCGGCCTATTTTACATTCCTGGGAAAATTCTCATTTCGAATAATGCTTTGAAAGAAGTCAACGCAACGGTAACTGAAGTTAGGAAAAGCGGAAACAGAGTGCCTTATTTCATATTCAAAACCAAGGAATATCCCGGTGTTTTTTACAATTCAGGAAATGGGATGCTTTCATATTTCAAAGATGACCAAGCGATTTTGAAGACTTCCATCAATAAAAAACTGACTTTCTATATCGACGAAAACGAAAACTTAGAAAGTGATAAAGATAAGTTTTACATTGCCTTAGAGTCGAAAGCGAAATGGACGGACTTGTTTTACTACAACATCAGATCCTTTACAAAGTTTTTCTTTGCCTTGCTCTATTTTTTTATTTTGATCATAAACGCCATTGCGATCTACAGATATCATATGAAGTTATTTGAAATCATATTTATGGTTTATTTCGTCTTATTCTTTTTGGTGCTTGGATTTTAAGTGGGAAAATTTCACTTCACACTTTCCATAAAATTGACCGCTTCATCAAACCTTTTGCTCCACGGCAAAAAATATTGCAAGACCATCGGAACGTGCTTTTTATTCAGCAGAATTGGTTTCACATTTGGCTGGAAAGGTTTCAATGCTTTCAAAAAATTGTCATTTGCGACTTTTATGGAAGGGTAAGTTTTTTCGCCTACATAGATCAAAAAAGGCGGCGTTTTCTCATTAATAAAATAAATGGACGAGGCTTGTTTCCACTTTTCTGGGTCTTTGCTCCACGTGATATCGTAATTATCTTCTGCTGTAGGTGGATACTTTTCGAGGTAATTTTTCATATCAATCCCAGCACCATCAATTAGGATAATTCCCAAAATCGTTTTTTCCGGGATTCCATATTTGGGATTCATCACAGCGGAAGTTGATAATTGTCCGCCCGCAGAATGTCCGGAGATAAAAATTCGCTCTGGATTTCCGTGGTAATTTTTTGCATTTGCTTTTGTGAATTGGATTGCTGCTGCGATTTCCTTGGTCATTTCGTTCACATCAGCGTTTGGACTCAGCGTGTAATCCGGAATCACAACCACCATATTTTTTCGGGCAAAGTTTCTACCGAGAAGATTGTATTTGTTTTTATTTCCCGTGTTCCAGTTTCCGCCGTAAACGAAAATGAGCACTGGAAGGTTTTTGTCCTTGATGTTTTTCGGTGTGAAAATATTGAGTTTTACATCTTCTCCTTTATGGTTTTTGGTGTAAGAAATATCTTTGTAAATCCTTGTTGGTCTGCAACTGATTGTCATTAAGGCTAGAATAAGGAATGTTATAATTGATTTTTGCATTGTAGTTTGTTGATAGAGTAATATACGACTATTCTGATTTTTCAGATTGAATTAGGTTTTTGAAACAATCTATTTTTTAATTATTAATAAACATTGATTATTATTCTAAATTCAGCAATAAGATTATTGCGCTCTTCCTTCGAGGTCGCTCCGCCATTCTTCTGTCGTTTGTTCGTGGTAGATGGATTATATATTTATCATTAATCTGAGGCAGGAATTAAAAAATCAGAAATATAGTTAAGGAGATTTTTATCGGGAAAGAAATTATATATTTGAATGGATCTTAAGTCACACTCAAGAAATCTTGATTGAAATTGCAACTAAAACTAATTTTATGAATAACAAATTAAAAGGATGCCTGATCTCAGTAGCATTATTTTTTTTAGTGGGATTAGGGATAATATTTTATATTACAAACAGTATTAATCAATCTATTTCTTCAGACAAACTCAAAGTCGAAGAAGCCTGGACTGTTTTTGCAGCTCAATTACATAAAAGAGACAGTATTTTGACCAGAGATAAGAATTCAAACATCTTATCCTTAATTAATAAAAGTGAAAAGAGTATTCACAATAGTGAAAAAGAGACGTTGTTGTCTAATGAATATATTCTGAATGATAGTTTACGCTTATCTGAAAATAAAAAATTATCATTAATAAATAAAAATCTGAATGAAGCTTTATTGAAATATAATTTGAATGTGAAAGAGTTTAATGAGAAATATTCTGTTTTTCCACAAAACATTTTACGAAGAAAAAAAGGTATTGATTTGTTTGATTACTTTAATATTAATTATGGTAAAGATAATACAGAGCTTATAAACAAACAGAAAAGGATAAACGATTGGATTAAAAATGGTGGAGAATTTAAATAATATTCTGTGAGAAAAAATAGAAGAAGTATTACATAAATAATGAGTTACGATTTTCCATTTTTCACATTGAATAAAGTTGTAATTCAGATAAAGCATCAATATTCAGCTATTTCTATTAAAAAAAGTTAATTTCCACCACGCCAAATAAACATTAACGATTAAAGATTATCTTTGCGGATTATTTGCCGGATGAAGAAACTTGTCATTATTCCCACCTACAACGAAAAAGAGAACGTCGAAAAGATTATTTCGGCTGTTTTTGCTTTGGAACAGGATTTCCACGTTTTGGTGGTGGACGATTCTTCGCCCGACGGAACGGCTGAGATCGTTAAAAGTCTGCGGGACAAATTTCCGCTTCAATTACATTTGACGGTTCGAAAGATCAAAGACGGACTTGGCAAAGCGTACATCCACGGTTTCCAATGGGCAATCCACAACGAATATGATTACATTTTCGAGATGGATGCAGATTTTTCTCATAATCCGAAAGATTTAATTAAACTTTATGAAGCCTGCAAAACAGCAGATATGGCCGTTGGTTCCAGATATTCTCAGGGTGTGAATGTGGTAAACTGGCCGATGGGAAGGGTTTTGCTTTCCTATTTTGCTTCGAAATATGTAAGGTTTGTTCTCGGACTTCCAATTCACGATACGACGGCGGGATTTGTCTGTTTTAAAAAAGAAACCCTGATTGCCATTGGTCTGGATAAAATTAAACTAAAAGGTTACGGTTTCCAGGTCGAAATGAAATACCGGGTTTTCAAAAAGAATATGAAGATCGTGGAAGTTCCGATTATTTTTACAGACAGAACAGAAGGTGTCAGCAAAATGAATGGCGGAATTATCCAGGAAGCGGTTTTCGGCGTTTTAAACTTGAAATGGAAAAATCTGATCGGAAAATTGTAGCAATGAAGTATTTCTTTTACATATTAATGATTTTCTGTGTGTTAGCTTGTACAGAAGCGATAGAAAAACCAAAAGATATTTTGCCGGAAGATAAGATGTCCGAAATCATTGCGGATTTTGCAATCAATGAGCAGCAATACGTTATTGGGACTAATATTAATTCTGAAAATGCGACCAGATTCATTCTGAAAAAATATAAGATCAAAGGCGAACTGTTCACCAAAAGCTATGAATATTATATGACCAAGCCGGAAATCATCAAAGAAATTCTGGATGATGCTCAGAAAATCATCGTAGCCAAAGATCCGAAGGCTGAGTCTTTCATAAATAAAAAATTAAAAGAAAATCCAGGATTGCCACCGCAAGCGAGGTAATTTTGGAGATATGTAGTTATGCAGAAATTTTTTGAAATCGAAAAAACTTCAGAATCCAAAGCCAGAGCTGGAGTTATCAATACCGATCACGGACAGATCCAAACCCCGATTTTTATGCCGGTTGGAACTGTTGCATCCGTGAAAACCGTTCACCAGAGAGAACTTAAAGAAGACATCAAAGCGCAGATTATTCTGGGAAACACCTACCATTTGATGTTGCGTCCAACGATGGATATTATGGAAAAAGCGGGCGGACTTCACCAGTTTATGAATTGGGATTTACCAATTTTGACAGATTCCGGCGGCTATCAGGTTTTTTCGTTAGCAAAAAGCAGAAAGATCACGGAAGAAGGCGTAAAATTCAAATCGCACATCGACGGTAGTTTGCATTTTATGTCACCAGAAGTTTCGATGCAAATTCAAAGACAAATTGGTGCAGATATTTTTATGGCTTTTGATGAGTGTATTGCTTATCCAAGCGACTACAATGCTGTAAAAACATCAATGGAGCTCACGCACCGTTGGTTGAAAAGATGCATCACTTGGACTGAGGAAAACAAAGAATTGTACGGTCACAAACAGAGATTGTTCCCGATTGTTCAGGGTTCTTGTTATTCTGATTTAAGAAAAATTTCGGCTGAGGTTATTTCAGAGGCTGGTGCAGAAGGAAACGCAATCGGTGGACTTTCCGTTGGCGAGCCAGAACCGGAAATGTACAGGATCACAAATGAAGTGACGGACATTCTCCCAAAAGACAAACCACGATATTTGATGGGCGTTGGAACACCTTGGAATATTCTGGAAAGTATTGGTTTCGGAGTAGATATGATGGATTGCGTAATGCCCACCAGAAATGCAAGAAACGCAATGCTCTTCACCTGGCAAGGTGTGATGAATATGAAAAACGAACGCTGGAAAGAAGATTTCTCTCCGCTTGATGAGTTTGGGACGAGTTTTGTGGACAGCGCATACAGCAAGGCTTACGTTCGTCACCTTTTCGTTTCCAAGGAATATCTGGCAAAACAAATTGCATCGATCCATAACTTGGCGTTTTACCTTGATCTAGTGAAAGTTGCGAGAGAACATATTGTTGCTGGAGACTTCTACCAATGGAAAGATTCGATCATTCCGCAATTGAAAACAAGATTGTAACAGGTAGTAGAATTCAGGTATTAGTCAAAAACTAAGACCTAAAGCCTTATAACCAAAACCTATAATAATGAAAATCATAGACCTTTACGTCATCAAAAAATATTTGGGAACCCTCATTTTTATGTTGGCGCTTTTGTCTATCATTATTATGGTTGTGGATGTGCAGGCAAAAACACCGAGGATTGAGAGCAATGGATTTACGGTTGGTTATTTCCTGCTTAATTTTTATCCGTTCTGGATTCTGAATCTGATTCTGACCTTTATGTCAATCTTGGTTTTCATTACCGTGATTTTCTTTACTTCCAGAATGGCGAATAATACGGAAATCGTTGCCATCATTAGTAGTGGTGCTAGTTTTCATAGGTTTGCAAGGCCATATTTAATCACCTCTTTGTTGATTTTTGTGGCTACTTTGGCGGTCAATCATTTTATTTTGCCCTGGTCGAATATCAAGAAAAATGTTTTGGAACCTTATACTTATAATGCGGTAAACAAGGAAAAATTGTTGGGAAATATGAGCATTGCCTCAAACATCAGTCCTACTGATTTTATTTTTGTAAATAGTTATAATAAGAAAGAAAACCGCGGATCCGGTTATATGTATCAGAAATTTGATAAGAACAAAAAACTTGTCTATCAGATCTCTGCGATGGATATCAATTGGGATGCTAAGAAAAAACATTTCATTATTAATAATTACACCGAAAGAACTGCAGGAAAAAACGACACCGAAGTTTTGGGTAGCGGAACTACGAAAATTCAGGATTTCAAATTGCCGCCTTCCGAATTATTTCCGGATAAACTGGTGGCTCAGAACAAAACCACACCCGAATTGCTGACGATGATAGAGCGTGAAAAAATGAAAGGAAACAGCAACGTAACTTCCTTTTATAATGAGCTTTATCAAAGAACCTCAATGCCGGTTTCGATTATTATTCTGACATTTTTAGGATTGTCGTTATCATCCCAGAAAAAACGTGGCGGATTGGGACTTAATCTGGCTTTGGGAATTGCCTTGGCGTTCCTGTTTGTATTTTCCTTTCAGGTTTTGAACGTCGTTTCGGAGAACAAAAGTTTACCGCCATTGTTAGCAATGTGGCTTCCGAATATGATTTTTGCGCCTATTGCGGCTTATCTTTATATAAAACGGGCGAATCAGTAGAGCATCTCAATCTCTTTGTGGAAAAACTTCTGCAAGCCTTCATTTTCCAAATCGATCCAAAGAAAACCATTTCTGTCAGCATTTTTAATGATGCCATTTTGGCGCACATTGTTTTTTTGAAAAACCGAGATTTCATCTTTTCTGAAAAGCACATTGTTATAGGTCAACAGGATGTCTTCTTCTGATTTTATTTCCTCAATTTCCGAAATTATATCCTGATGAAATTGATTTGTAAATTCTGTCAAATCAAAACTTAAACCAGTGACAGACAACACCGAGCCGGCTTTAGGAAGATTCGAAAAATCAGTTTGAAGCAGATTAATGCCAATTCCGAGGATGTAATAGTTCTCGTTACTAATTTTTTTCTTTTCGATAAGGATGCCGCAAACCTTTTTCCCATTAAGAATTATATCATTTGGCCACTTTATTTTTGCGTCTGCATTTGTCAGATTGGCAAGAAAATCCCGCACGATAATAGCGGTATAGTAATTGAGGAAAGTATCGGAGATATTGATTTTTGAAGTTTTAAAAGCAAGTGAATAAGCCAGATTTTGGTTGGGAATCACTTTCCAGATATTTCCATATTGTCCGCGGCCTTTTGTTTGATTAAAAGTAAAAACAGCAGTTGGTTCGTCTTCATTTAAAAGCGTGATAATTTCGTCATTCGTAGAAAAACAATTTTCGAGATGGAATAATTGGCTCATTTATGAAAACTTTAAGAGATAATAAATATGAGAAACAAAAGATAAATAGATTAAAATCAATAAATTTGCAAATTAGACAATTTTTTGAATGAGTAAAATTACAGAAAAACAATTATTAATCGATAAGATCGTAGATTCGATTCAAGATACAAAAGGTGAAGACATCTTGGTTTTCGACCTGACAGGAATAGAAAACGCAGCAGCAGAAACATTTATCATCTGCAGTGGAAACTCAAATACACAGGTTTCCGCCATCGCAGGCAATATCCAAAAAAATGTAAGAAACGACCTCAACGACAGACCTTGGCACGTAGAAGGGACTGAAAACTCGATGTGGGTTTTGGTGGATTACGTTTCCGTGGTGGTGCACATTTTCCAAAAAGAGATCCGTGAATATTACGACATCGAAGAACTTTGGGGTGATGCAAAAATCACAAAAATAGAAAGTTAAAAGATGCACTTTAGCATCATCAATCTTTAAAAAATAAAAATGAATAACAAAGGATTCAACTGGTTTATACCCGTTTTATTGGGACTCATTTTACTTATATTTCTTCCGGGACTTCTCGGAGATTCTATGGTAAAAAACATTGATGAAAAGGAATTTTACACGCTTGTAGAAAAAGGAAAAGTTGGCGAAGTTATGGTCTACAGAGACAACTTCAAAGCTGACGTTTACCTTACAAAATCAGCAAAAGCTGAACTTAAAAAAACTGACAAAGAGAGCGATCCGCTTTCTGTGATCAATATCAAACCAAGTCCGGATTTTGTCCTGACTTATGGCGATCTCAGATATTTCCAGGAAAGATTTGAAAGCATTAATACCAAACTGCCTACGCAGGCAAGAATGGAATTTGGTAAAAGCCAAAGTGGTTTCTCCGAGTTGCTGTTTACTTTAGCACTTTGGGGTGGACTTTTCGCATTGCTGTACTTCTTCATTTTCAGAAAAATGGGAGGTGGCGCTGGCGGACCTGGCGGACAGATCTTCAGCATTGGAAAATCTAAAGCCAAATTGTTTGACGAGAAAGACAAGATGCAGATCACTTTCAAGGATGTTGCAGGATTGGAAGGTGCGAAAGAGGAAGTTCAGGAAGTTGTAGATTTCTTGAAGAATTCTGAAAAATATACAAAATTGGGAGGTAAAATCCCGAAAGGTGTTCTATTGGTAGGGCCTCCGGGAACTGGTAAAACCTTGTTGGCAAAAGCTGTTGCAGGGGAAGCTAAAGTTCCGTTCTTCTCACTTTCAGGTTCTGATTTTGTGGAGATGTTCGTTGGAGTAGGTGCTTCCAGAGTAAGAGATCTTTTTGCTCAGGCGAAAGCGAAATCTCCGGCTATTATTTTCATCGATGAGATTGATGCAATCGGTAGAGCGAGAGGAAAAGGTGGTTTCCAAGGTGGAAATGATGAACGTGAAAATACACTGAACCAATTACTTACAGAAATGGATGGTTTTGGTACGGATGTCAACGTTATCGTGATGGCTGCTACAAACAGAGCGGATATTCTGGATAAAGCATTGATGAGAGCCGGACGTTTTGACCGATCTATTTATGTGGATCTTCCGGAACTTCACGAGAGACAGCAGATTTTTGATGTGCATTTGGCTAAAATCAAAATGGATGATTCCATCGATAGAGAATTTCTGGCAAAACAAACACCTGGTTTCAGTGGTGCTGATATCGCCAATGTTTGTAACGAAGCCGCTCTGATTGCAGCAAGAAACTCTCACGAGTCTGTAAACAAACAAGATTTCTTGGACGCAGTGGATAGAATTATCGGCGGTCTCGAGAAGAAAAATAAAGCCATCAAACCTTCTGAAAAAAGAAGAGTTGCCTTCCACGAAGCTGGTCACGCAACGATCTCCTGGTTGGTAGAGCACGCAGCACCACTTTTAAAAGTAACAATCGTTCCTCGTGGACGTTCACTTGGAGCCGCTTGGTATCTTCCAGAAGAAAGACAATTGACCACGACGCAACAAATGTTGGACGAGATCTGTGCAACATTGGGCGGTAGAGCGGCAGAACAAGCTGTTTTCGGGAACATTTCTACGGGAGCCTTGTCCGATCTTGAAAGAGTGACGAAACAAGCGCAGGCGATGGTTACAATCTATGGTTTGAACGATAAAGTGGGAAACATTTCTTACTATGACAGTTCAGGTCAATCTGAATACAGTTTTGGAAAACCATATTCTGAGCAAACGGCGAAACTGATTGATGAAGAGATTTCGAAATTGGTAGAAACCCAATATGAAAGAGCGGTTACTATCCTGACAGAAAACAGAGATAAGCTAGACGCTTTGGCCAACAAACTTTTGGAAAAAGAAGTGATTTTCCGTGAAGATCTAGAAGAAATCTTCGGAAAACGTGCCTGGGATCCGGAACTGACAGAAAAACCTGTCTCAAGTATAGATAATCCGGTTGATGCTGGAAATGTCTTAAATCCAGAGAGTTAAAACGTATTTAACAACATTATAATAAGAAAATCCTAATTTATTTAGGATTTTCTTTTAAAATAAAGTTTTGGTTTTTAACCGATTATAATTATTTTTTTACATTTGTATTAATTAAAGCATATTAAATTGAGTCTGTTCAAAAAACTCGTCAATAAAATAATGAATCAGCCCGAAGAAGAGCAGCCGGATGTTACCAAACTGGCGGATCAACTTCGTGATGCGGATTTGGATTATAAATTTGCGCAACTTTTCACCCATTCCGGTGGTTTTTTTAATTATTGTGCAGATGAGTCTGAAGCTTTGCAAACGCTGAATCAAATCATCAAGATAGAGCAGATCAACGATGTTTTCTGTTGGGATCAGGATCTAAGAAACTTCCTGGATGTTATCAAAACGCCTTATTCTCCAGAACTTACGGAACAAAATGATGCTGCCTTTATCACTTGCGAATATCTGATAGCTTTCGACGGACGAATTATGCTTTCTCACAACAATATTCTGCATTACCATTCTTCAAGATTGCCAAGCAAAATTATCATTATGGCAAACGTTTCTCAGATTGCTAATAATCTGAATGAGGCGATGATGAAGGTGAAACGTGCGGGAAATCTTAAAAATCTGACCTCTATCAGCGGAAGTCAATCCAAATTAGACACACCTAATAAGGATAATACCAAACTTTTCTTACTTTTGCTGGAAGATTAAATTTCAGTTTTGGATAAAAATTTCATTCAGCGTACCCTTTCCGCAGTCGTTTACGTGTTGGTCATTGTGATATGCACCACTCCGGTTGGCGAAAATCTCTTCAGTAGTTTCCTGCCACAAGTCAAACAGCAGTATCTTTTTTACGGATTGATAACTTTATTTATGGTGATCGGGCTATATGAATGCATCAAAATCATGAAATTTGATAACAGCATTTACAAATGGCTGGTTTTTCCGGTTGCGGCGATTATTTATTACCGATTTACCAAAAGATTTTTCTATCACGGTTTTTTCTTTGATTTCAATTTCAGCGAGATGATGGCTTTGACGCTGATTCCGATTGCCGTTGTTACACTTTTCAAATATTCCCGGGAACTCTACTTCGAAAACGGAAAACTGATTTTTACCGTTGTTTATGTGACTTTACCATTCGCATTTTCATTAGGCTTACCGAAATTCAGCACATTAGACGAAAGCAAAACTTTCACTTTAGAAATATTTATGCTTTTCGTTTTAATTTGGAGCAGCGATACTTTTGCTTATCTGACAGGAAAATTCTTCGGAAAACATAAAATGGCGCCAAGGATTTCACCTAAAAAAACATGGGAAGGATTTGCCGGCGGCGTAGTTCTGACATTGATTCTCGGATTCTTTGTAGAGCAGTATTTCCCGGAACTTCGAGGAAACTGGATGATAGTTGGATTCCTGGTTTCCGTGTTTGCACCTTTGGGTGATTTGGTAGAAAGTCAGTTAAAACGTAGTTTTGCAGTGAAGGACAGTGGAAATATCATTCCCGGTCACGGTGGCGTTCTGGACAGGCTGGATAGCTTTATCATATGCGTTCCGGTTGTTTATTTATATTTTATCTTAGAAAAACTGGTTTAGAATTATTTATATGAAACTACATAAAGAATCAAAAGGTACTTTGGTCGTTGCAATAATATTTATTGCATTTATCGCAACCATATCCATTTATTATTTGGAATTATGGTCTCTGGTAATCTTAATTCCGCTTCTAGTGATGTTGGGATTGATATTCTGGTTTTTCCGTGTTCCGACAAGAGCGATTCTGGATCATACGGAAAATGTGGTAGCGCCGGTTGACGGAAAAGTCGTGATGATCAAAGAAGTCATTGAAGACGAATTCATCAAAGACAAATGTATTCAGGTTTCAATTTTTATGTCACCTTTGAATGTCCATATTTGCCGTTATCCGGTGAGTGGTGATGTGATTTATAAAAAATATCATCCGGGAAAATATTTGGTGGCCTGGCACGAGAAATCCTCTACAGAGAACGAAAGAACAACGGTTGCCGTGAAAAGTTTGACCAATCATCAGGTTGTGTTCCGTCAAATTGCAGGATATGTGGCGAGAAGGATTGTTTTCTATTGTAATGTTGAAGATAAAGCAAAAGCCGGTCACGAATTCGGATTCATCAAGTTCGGTTCCAGAATGGACGTTTTCCTGCCACTGGACACAGAAATCCTTTGCAAAATCGGAGACAAGACAAAAGGTGGAATAGATGTCATCGCAAGGATGAGAGATTGATTTTTTATCCATATAAAATTTAAAAGAGGCTTAACTATTAAGTCTCTTTTTTTATTTAATCCTGAGAATTGACAGTTTGGTCGGAATTACTGACCATTCGGACCATTATTTTTTTAATTAAGGTCTCATCGATATAATTTTGAGGCATAATTAAAAATCAAAACAATGAAAACATCAGTATTCTTCTCATTCTTTCTTATTTTAATATCTCTTTTTTCCAAAGCTCAGATGGATGACAAATTCTATCAGCCCAAGAAAGAAATGAAACCTCTGGAATTTAAAAACATCGAAAACATCATTTTGCCAGTTGAAAGCGATACCATCACCGCGGTCGTCTTGAAGCCCGAATCAAAATCAATCAAAAAGACAATTGTATTTTTTCACGGTGCTGCAGGCAATATTTCAACTTACCAATACATCACCAAACCGTTGGTAGAAGACGGATTCCAAGTTGTAATGGTAGATGTGAGAGGCTACGGAAAGTCAACGGGCAAACCAACCCACTTGAATGTGGCAGAAGATGCTCAAAAAATGTTCGATTATCTCCTGACCAGAAAAGATATTCAAAACACAAAAATCTATCTGTACGGTGCTTCTTTGGGTTCTCAGATTGCAACGTATTTGGCTAAAGAAAATTCAACAAAAATTTCAGGATTGATTGTGGATGGTGGAATGTCGTCTTTCACAGATATTGCAATCCACTTTGCGCCGCAGTACAAAGAAATCATTGAGAAAGCCTTAATTTCTCCATACTCTGCAAAAGAAGATGTGAAAACTTTGAATAACATTCCAAAACTATTCATCTATAGTAAAGGCGATTCCACAGTTCCATTTGAGCAAGGACAATTGATTTACACAAATGCGCCCGAACCAAAACAGTTCATCGAATATTCCGGAGAACATCTGCAGGCAATGGTTTTGGATAAAAATAAAATCGTAACAGCCATCGAAAAGTTATAATAAAAAAGGAAACCTTATTTGGTTTCCTTCTTCTTTTTAGCTGATTTTTTCTTCAGCTTTTTTGGCATTTTTGATTTGACGAATTGCTCTCTGTCTTTAATGAATTCAAGCATTTCCTTATTATAACTGAATTGCTTTGCATCATTTAAAAACTTCAAAGCATTCACAAAACTTCCCCTCATCTCAGACAACAAAGCTCTGTAAAACCATAATGTTGATCTGTCAATTCCTTTGATTTTTAAAGAATAGTTAATCAGTTTTTCTGCTTCCTGAAAATCTTCGTTGTCCAAAAGACATTTAATGTAGTATTTTGGCGTATTCAGATTGGTCAAGTCACATTGCATTGCTTCCTCGAAATAGAGTTTTGCTTTTTCATAGTCATCGAGCATTTCGCTGTAGATTCTTCCCATCAGACAAAGCGAATCTGCATCTTCAGGGTCGTAGGAAAGCGCATAATTCAACGCTTCCAGACAATCCGGCAGGCTGTATGGATAATTATCCAGCGCTTCAAAATAATATTTACTTTTAGTTAAGGTCATTTCTGTAGTTTTTTAATTCATTTTTCAGTTGATGTCTTTCTTTTTTGAAAGATTTCTCCTGATGATTCTTTTTAAAATCGGTTCCTGAAAAAATTCGGATAGGATTTCCAAGCTGAACATTCAAATGATTGTTCCACGTTTCCTGCATTTGTTTTTCCAGTTGCTGAATGTGAAATTCCATTACTTTTTCTTTTAATCTGATGATGGAAATTTTCTTGTTCTCCAGTTGCGAACGGGAATCCTGCACGAAAACACTATGTCCGGTTTTCGGATAAGTCGCCCGAACGGCAGTTTCCACTTTATTCACGTTTTGTCCGCCACTTCCCTGACTTCTTGCGGTCTGAAACTGAACGTCTCTTTCCTTAAATTCAATTTTCTCCAAATCCTCCAGTTCAAAAATCCCGATAAACCAGTTGCTTCTTTTATGGAATTTTCTGAAAGTGCTTTTGCCAATCCAAAGAATGCTTCCGAGCCAGTTTTTCAGAAATTCATTTGCCTCTTTTCCTTTTAAAATTAAAGTCGCAGATTTCAAAGTGAGGTTTTCATCGCCATTTTCACGGTGAATGAATTCGTAACCGATATTATTTTGTTTTGCTTCCTCAAGAAAGACCTTCAGAACTTTGGCAACTACCCATTGACATTCCAAAGGTCCTCTTCCCGAGGTGATTTGTATTATTTTGTCCATTTTTTTAAATTTTGTTGATGGTTTTTAGTTGATGGTTGTTGGAGATAGATTTCTATCAACTAACAACCATCAACATTCAATCAAATTATTTATCCATCCTAACAATTCGAGGTTGGAAAGTTCCGAGAATATCGACCAGTTCACTTTGTGCGTTCATCACATCGTTGATGTCTTTGTACGCCATTGGTGCTTCTTCCGCATTTCCGCCCATCAAGGTGACATTTTTAAGTTTTAATTCTTTCTTAATGTCATTTTGAGTGAAGCGGTTTCTGCATTCTCCTCTCGAAAAAGCCCGTCCCGCTCCGTGTGAAGCCGAGTTCAGCGAATCCGGATTTCCTTTTCCACGAACGATGAAACCTTTTGCCGTCATCGAACCGGGAATCATACCCAACTCGTTTTCGTTGGCTGGAGTTGCGCCTTTTCTGTGGACAATCACTTCTTTCCCGTTGTGGATTTCTTTCCACGCGAAGTTGTGATGGTTTTCGATTCTGGCTTTCACTCTTCCACCGACCGCTTTCACCAATCTTCTGTGAATATCGTCGTGGCAGGCCGAAGCGTAATCTCCTGCGAGATTCATCGCTGTCCAGTATTCTAATCCGAGGTGCGTGTTCAAATCCAGCCAGGCGAAGTTTTGCGCTTCTTTCGGCAACGGACACTGTTCGGTCGCCACTCTCGAATAATACTGAGCGATTTCTGCTCCCAATCCACGCGAACCACTGTGCGAAAGGATTCCAAGGTATTTTCCTTTCGGAAGATTGATTTGTTTGTCTTCTTCAGTAATCTCCACTTCTCCGAATTCCACAAAGTGATTTCCGCCGCCTGAACTTCCCATTTGTTTGATGGCTTTTCTTTTTAATCTTCTCAAAATCGGAATTAAACCGAACGTGTCTCTGTCGAAAATTTCGTGGTCGACGTGAGATTTGTGCGTTTCATACATTCCGAATTTAGTGTGTTCGCCAAGCGCTTTTTCATATTTGTCTTTCGCGCCGTCGAGATATGAAATTGGCGTATCCAAAATACTGAGCGACATTCTGCAACCGATATCCATTCCGACTCCGTAAGGGATTACCGCATTTTCTACTGCGAGAACGCCACCTATTGGAAGTCCGTAACCGCTGTGTGCATCGGGCATCAAAGCGCCTTGCGTTGCAATTGGCAGTTTCAATGCGGTGTAGAGCTGGTTTTTAGCTTCATCTGAAATATTATTTCCGAAAATCTGGAAAGACGCCCGGTTGGTGTTGAGCATTCTTTTCTCGGTTTTCTTTGATGAAAGCAGAGCTTCCGCAATTTGTCCGAAGGTTAAATCTTTCTCGAAGTTTTCCGGATTTTGGTGGATTTCCTTGAGTAGAGATTTCACATAATGAATATTTTTGGTTGCAAAATTTCTTTTCATCACTTCCAAAGCGATGTTGACGCTCTGGTTGTTTGGATAGCCTAATTTTAATATATCTTTTCCTTTTAATTTTAAATTTCCCATTTTTTTATAATTGATGAATGATGAGAATGATTGATTTTCTCGCATCTGGTTTGCCAACTAAAATTTTAGTTGGTTTTATTCAAACCTTCAAGGTTTTGAAACCTTGAAGGTTTAAGGCAGGAGTTTGTCCTAGCCCCGATTGCAGCGGCATCTTTTTTTTTGCGTGGGCTTGAAAAAAGCGCTGGCAAAAAAAGATATAGCGGAAAGCGGGATTAAGCTCCTAAAAAAAAGATTTCGGGGAAACGTTTTAAGTTTGAA
The DNA here is from genome assembly GCF_021261315.1 of Epilithonimonas sp. JDS. Classification (GTDB taxonomy): domain Bacteria; phylum Bacteroidota; class Bacteroidia; order Flavobacteriales; family Weeksellaceae; genus Epilithonimonas. Next base: position 1,269,696 of record NZ_JAJSAX010000001.1, on the reverse strand, counting down.
ATATTGCGCAATAAAAAACCCGAAATCTTACGACTCCGGGTTTTGATATTTCATTATACTGTTGTTCTAAGAATGTACCAAACCACGAAGCCCCGCCTTTGCAAAAGGCAATCCTACTGATGTATGTAAGTTGTATTTGAACATTGCTTCGTTGTTATTTTTTTTTGGTTGAACTTGATTTTCAGGTGCAAAGATATTATTTTTTTTGAATCTGCAAATTTTATTTTTGAAATGGTAAAAAATTTTAGCTGATTAAAGCTTCGTATTTTTTTCGGTTATCAATCAAAATCCATAGATTGATTATAAATAAAACGGCTGCAATTCCTATTCCTGGAGGAGCTGGCGCAACTGTACAATTGTGCAGCAAAATTCCAATCATTACAGGAAGAATAATAATGGCACCCAATGCTCTTGTTTTGGGAAGGATGAAAAGTAGACCTCCAAATATTTCTACAATTCCGACTAATGGAAGTAGCCACGGAAGTTTCATAAGAGCTTCAAATGCCTGTTTTGCATCTTCTGGCATTTCTTTCGGCATTGGCATATAGTGTAAAAACTTGTCTAGTCCGGCGTTGATGAACATTAAACCGAAAAGGAGGCAGAGGATAAATTTAACGTATTTCATAGTCTGTAAATTTTATAGTTATTTTGTTATTTCTAAAGTTTCATTTTCTTGAACCGGTTCTCGTCCTCCGCCAAACTGTGTTGCAAAAACGAAAGCCAAGACAGCCAGACAAACCAGTAAAGCAGCTATCGCGATGAAAATTTTCTTACGAAATGTGAGCTTCGGAATGTATGACACCAAAAATATCAGGATGACTACTAAAATTACAAATAATGCGGTAATTCCCATAGGATGTTTTAATATTCTTGTTGTTATGGTTTTGTAAATACGAATTTAATAAAAATTTGAATTGAATATTAAAATAAAAAATCCGTCCGAGAAAATTTCCCAAACGGATGTATATTTAGAATTTTAATTTTAAGATTTTTACTTCAAAGCAATCTCCACTACCTCGCTCATATTGGTCACGTAGTTGACTTTCAAATGTTTGAGATAATCTTTTTTAATTTCCTCTACATCTTTTCTGTTGGCTTCGCAAAGAATCACTTCTTTGATTCCGGCTCTGGTTGCAGCAAGTAATTTTTCCTTGATTCCACCGACTGGAAGCACTTTTCCACGAAGTGTGATTTCGCCTGTCATTGCCAAATGTGGTCTCACTTTGATGTTCTTGTAGCTGGAAACCATTGATGTTAGCATCGCAATTCCTGCCGAAGGACCATCTTTTGGCGTTGCGCCTTCTGGCACGTGAACGTGAATATTTTTCTTTTCGATGTCTTCTTCAGAAATGCCTAATTCCTCGTAATGTGCTTTGATGAATTCCAAAGCGATGGTCGCAGATTCCTTCATTACATTTCCGAGATTTCCGGTCATTGTCAACGCACCTTTTCCTTTTGAAAGAATGCTTTCGATAAAGAGAATGTCACCACCAACACTTGTCCACGCCAAACCTGTTACCACGCCGGGAACATCAGTGATTTCGGCCAAAGTTTTAGGTCTTGGAACACCAAGGATTTCGTCGACTTTATCAACAGAAATCTTTGGGTCAAATTTTTTTTCCATTGCGATTTGAAGTGCTACCCAACGGGAGATTCCAGCAATTTTTTTCTCCAGAGTTCTCACGCCACTTTCCGAGGTATGAGCATCGATGATATGTTTCAATTCTGTATTTCCGAGTTTCAGATATTTGGAATCCAAACCATTTTCTCGCAATTGTTTTTTGATCAAATGTCGTTTGGCAATTTCCACTTTTTCTTCCAAAGTGTAGCCAGCAATGCTGATGATCTCCATTCTGTCCAAAAGCGGACGCTGAACGGTAGAAAGTGAATTGGCCGTTGCAATGAACATCACTTTGGAAAGGTCATAACCCAATTCCAGGAAGTTATCGTAGAAATTGTTATTCTGTTCAGGGTCAAGAACTTCCAATAGAGCTGAGCTTGGGTCGCCGTGCGCACCTTGTCCAAGTTTATCAATCTCATCCAGAACGATTACAGGATTGGATGTTCCTGATTTTTTAATGGACTGGAGTATTCTTCCTGCCATCGCACCAATGTAGGTTTTTCTGTGTCCGCGAATCTCACTTTCGTCGTGCAATCCACCCAAGGAAACACGCACATATTTTCTTCCTAAAGCATCGGCAACAGATTTACCTAATGACGTTTTTCCAACGCCTGGAGGACCAACCAAACAAAGGATTGGCGATTTCATATCATTTTTTAGTTTCAGAACCGCAATGTGTTCCAAAATTCTTTTCTTGATATCTTCTAACCCGAAATGTTCTTTATCCAAAAGTTTCTCCGCTTTGTTCAAGTCGAAGGCATCTTTGGAATAATGTTCCCACGGAAGATCGGTGAAAAAGTCCAGATAATTACGCTGAACATTGTAGTCTGGCGAGCTGGAATGCTGTCTAGAAAGTCTTTGGAGTTCTTTCTCGAAGTGTTTTTCTACATCATCACTCCATTTCAGTTTTGAAGCTTTTTTTCGGAATTCATCTGCGTCAGATTCTGCGCCGCCACCCAATTCGTCTTGGATAGTGCGGATCTGTTGATTGAGAAAGTACTCGCGCTGTTGTTTGTCAAGATCTTTACTGGTTTTCTGATGGATTTGATTCTTTAATTCCAAATGACGGAAATCATCGTGCATCATTTCATACAAGCTTTTTGCACGGCCAATCAAAGTTTTTTCGTCTAATAGATTTTGCTTTTTGTCAGACGCAAAATTTCCGTTGGCTGAAACAAAATTCAAAAGATCTTCCTGTCCATCAATGTTTTTAATGGCGAACTGGGCAGCATTTGGAATATTTGGGTCAATGTTGATGATTTTCTCTGCAAGGTCTTTGATGTTGTCCATCACTGCAGAAAATTCTTCTTTATCTTTTGGTTGCGTGTCTTTTTGCTTTGTAATCTCAGCAAGAAAGTAAGGTTCGTTGGAAACAAATTTCTTCACTCTAAATCTCTGAACACCTCTCGTAATTGCAGTAATGTTACCTTCCGGAAGTGTGATGATTTTAAGGATTTTTGCCAACGTTCCAACAGTGTAAAGGTCTTTCTCTGACGGATTTTCCTCGTTGGGATTTTTCTGGCTGATGATTCCCACAAGTTTATTTTCTCTTTGAGCATCCTCCAAAAGTCTTTTTGATTTCTCCCTTCCAGCCGTGATAGGTGTGATCACTTTCGGGAACATTACCATATTTCTCACGGGGAGAATTGGGAAAACCGTTTGAGTTTTATCAGGTTCCTGGTTGCCAAGTTCATCCAAGTTGATTTCTTCTGCTACAATCCCGAAACCTTCGTCAAGAATCTCTTCAAAGTTGATATTATCAAATTCTGTCATAGTATGTTGAATGACATAATGTCATTAATCTTAATTGATATAAAATCATTCCTCTTTTTGAACCGAGAAACAATACTGTTTTAAACGAATCTATAATTTCGCAAGAGATGTGCCATTAGGAAAAGCAATACAATTTGGCAGATATTAAAAACCCTTTCAGAGTTTCAAACTCTGAAAGGGTTAATTATTTTTGATGAAACAGAATTACACCAACATCCTCTGCGCTTTTTTCACGCCTTCTGTCAGGATATCAATTTCCTCCAAAGTATTGTAAACTGCAAAACTTGCTCGTACAGTTCCGGCGATGTTGAAAAAATCCATAATGGGTTGTGTGCAATGATGTCCGGTTCTCACAGCAATTCCCAGTTTGTCGAGAATCATTCCGGTGTCAGAAGCGATTCCTGCGCCTTCCAAGTTGAAGGAAACTACGCCCGTTCTGTTGGCTTTTTCGCCATAGATTTTGATGCCTTCTAATTCAAGAAGTTTTTTCTGAGCATAATTCAGAAGGTTGTTTTCGTGGTTTTGAAGATTTTCGTGACCGATATTTTCAATGAAATCAACCGCTGCTCCAAGCGCAATATTTCCACCAACATTGGGTGTTCCAGCTTCGAATTTGAAAGGTAAACCGGCGTAAGTTGTTTTCTCAAAGCTACAAACCGCAATCATCTCGCCACCGCCGTGGAAAGGATGAAGGTTTTCCAGCACAGATTCTTTTCCGTAAAGGATTCCTGTTCCCATTGGCGCGTACATTTTGTGCCCTGAGAAGACGAAGAAATCACAATCCAGTTTCTGAACATCGATTTTGAAATGTGGTGCAGATTGTGCGCCGTCAATCAAGACGTAAGCGTTGGAAAGTCTTCTCGTTTTTTCAATGATTTCTTCGATGGGATTGATGATTCCCAAAGCGTTAGAAACCTGATTTACAGAAACGATTTTCGTTTTTTCGCTCAGCCATTCATCCAAAACATCGATTTGCAGGATTCCGTTTTCGTCCATTGGGATGACGCGGAGTTTTGCGCCGGTTCTTTCGCAAAGCATCTGCCACGGAACGATGTTGGAATGATGCTCCAGATAAGAAATGATGATTTCGTCGTTTGGTTTAATTTGATTGGTCAAAGCGTAAGCCACGAGATTGATTCCTTCCGTCGTTCCTTTGGTGAAAATAACTTCGTAGCCGTGTTTGGCATTGATGAAACGTTGTATCTTCTGTCTGGAAAGTTCCATTTCTTCCGTTGCTAATTGACTCAAAGTGTGGATGCCACGGTGAACATTGGCGTTGATGGTTTCATAATATTTTTCCCAGGTTTTGATGACCGAAATTGGTTTTTGGGAAGTTGCGGCGTTGTCCAGATAAACTAATGGTTTGCCGTTGACTTCTTGGTTTAGGATTGGGAATTGGGCTCTAATATGATTGATGTCGAACATTTTGAATTATATGTTTTGTTATGGTTGACCACCCCGTCAAAATTCTCTGAATTTTGTCACCCCTCCAGAGGAGGGGAATTTTTTGAGGTCGAATTATCTCTAATTCTAATTTTTAAATTGGCATCGATGAATCTCGTTTCTAGATTTATCTGCAGCCCGACTTGAGCGGAAATCCTTTTTTGCGGGTACTTACGTTCTATTGAACTGGAAACCGTCTGCAAAAAAGATTGGGAGCGGAAGGCGGATAAAGCTGCCCAAATAATAATTAATTATTTAGAATGCGTCAAAGTTACGGCAAATTTTATTATATTTTTCGATGTTAAATATTTATAAAATAAGTCTAATTCTTGGTTCTTGGAATAATAATTGACTATTTTTGAACAATTCATTTATTAACAAATAAATACCAAACTATGTCATTCGAATTACCAAAACTTAGTTATGCGTACGATGCGTTGGAGCCAACCATCGATGCAAAAACAATGGAAATCCACCACTCAAAACACCACCAGGCGTATGTGGACAATCTTAATAACGCAATCGCGGGGACAGAACTTGAAGGAAAATCTCTTGAAGAAATCCAAAAAACAGGAACTGACAAACCAGCGGTAAGAAATAATGGCGGTGGGCACTACAACCACTCACTTTTCTGGGAACTTTTGACGCCAGGAGGTAGCAAAGAGCCAGTTGGAAATGTGAAAGCTGAAATCGAGAAAATCGGTGGTTTTGATAAATTCAAAGAAGATTTTTCTAACGCGGCGAAAACTAGATTCGGTTCTGGTTGGGCTTGGTTGGTGAAAAATTCTGATGGTTCTGTAGCGGTAACTTCTACACCAAATCAGGATAATCCACTAATGCCGGTTGCTGACAAACAAGGAACGCCAATTCTTGGATTGGATGTTTGGGAGCACGCTTATTACCTTAATTATCAAAACAGAAGACCAGACTATGTGACTGCTTTTTTTGATGTGATCAATTGGGATAAAGTAGAGGAACTTTACAATAAATAATTTTTCATAGAATTATATTGAGAAACCCATCAGAGATGATCTGATGGGTTTTTTTATGGATTTGATGGATGACTTTGTTCTTTGGAAACGGAATTGTCCATAATATCTTTGACAACAGGTTTTGAAAAATTGGGCTTAGTTTCTTTGGCTTTTTCTGCTTCTTTTTCTTTCGCTTCCTTGTCTAATTTGTCCTGCTCTGCCTTTGCTATTTTTGCCAAACTGTCTTGTTCTCTTTTAATGGCAACGGCATTTATTTTTGCCATCACAGCTTCGGAAGTCGCGCCAGGGCCGAAGGAATCAATTGCTGTTGTGTCATAAACTAAATTCGGAGCTGCATCCAGATTGTCAGAAGTGTTCAGGACGGGTTTTTCTTTTGAGCAACTTATGATTAGTAAAGTCAAAAATGAAATTGATATTTTTTTCATGATCTGATGTGGTTTTAATCTACTAAAAATTCAGCGATAACAGGAAAATGATCAGAGATTTTCACACTTCTGTCCACCTTGTAACTGATTGGTGTAATTGATTTTGAGGCAAAAATATGATCGATTTTGATAGGGAATTTGAAATCGTGGAAACTTGTTCCGCTTCCTTTGCCGACTTTTAGAAAAGTATCTTCCAAATTTTCGGATAAGGTGTAATATTCATAGGAATTCGGAACGGAATTGAAATCGCCGGCGAGAATAATAGGATAAGGCGAACTGTCCAAAAATCCTTTGATAGGTGCAATTTGACTTTGGTGTTTGCGGAAAGTTGGAACGAGTTTATGAAGAATGTTTTTTGCTTTTTCTTCATTAACGTTCATATCACCGGTTGGTTTCACCATACTTTTGTCAAGATAGAAAGGTTCCATGTAAACATTGACAAAACGGAAAATCTTTTCATTAACTTTGATGTCCGCATAGATACAGCGTCCATTTTTCGCATCGGTTTCCACGATTCCACTTTCTATAATCGGAAATCTGGATTGGATTTTCACCACGGGAAAATTTCGTACGAAATATTCAAATCCTTTCAGATTTTCAGCGCTTTTATATTCCTGCGTCAGGACAACATCGGCTTTTTGGTTATTAAGAAAACTGTAAATATTTTCGTCGCCGAATTTGCCGGATTTTCCATTGAGAGAAATGATTTTCAGATTGGGCGTTTCTTTTTTGGTTGGCGTATAATTAATCCATCTTCTTGTTGGGATGATGAAAAATAAAGATAAAATCAAGAAAACGGCCGCTCTTTTTTTCCAGCTTACAATCCAGAATATCAACAATAAAATATTAATGATAATTAAGATTGGAAATCCCAGCGACAAGAGATTCAGCATCCCGAAAACACTTGGCGGAATGAAAGCATTCATTATTGTCCCAAAAAGCAGCGCAATAATGACAATATGAAAAACCGTTAAAATAAGTCTTATGATTCCCATTTACTGGATTCTGTCTCGGTTTTTTTTCCAGTTCCACACGAATAGGAATCCAATCAACGCACCGCCAATATGTGCGAAGTGCGCAATATTATCGCCACTAAATTGTCTCAATCCCAAAAATATCGAAACAACAATAATAATTGGTGTCAGGTATTTTGCTTTAATCGGATATGGGATGAAAAGAAACATCAATTTAGCATCTGGAAACAAAGTAGAAAATGCAGCAACGATCCCGAAAATTGCACCCGATGCGCCAACCATTGGAGTTCTAAGAATGTTGAAAAGCTTTTGAGCTGAATCTCTCACTGCTTCAGAGTCTGATGAAATCGGCATTTCTCCAGAATAATTAATATCAGCATATTTATAAATCTCGTGAATGTCGTAAGCCTGGCTGTTTAAAAAACTTGTCAATTGACTTACTTCGTAATAATTCCAAACGTTATATAAAGAAAAACCACCCAAACCTGCAGCAAAATATAGAATAATGAATTTCTTCTGTCCTAAAACCTGTTCCAAAACCGGCCCGAAACTGTATAGGGTAAACATGTTGAAAACAATATGCATAATGCTCCCGTGCATAAACATATGCGTGATAATCTGCCAAGAATTGAAATTCGGAGACAGCGGAAAATAGCCTGCTAGCAGAGGTTCTAGGTCAATATTGACATTTTGGAGTAGAAAAGTTGCCGCGAAAAAAATCACATTCAGAATGATGATATTTCGCGTCACTGGTGTTATTTGAGGAAACATAATTTAAAATTTGTTTTTAAAATCGTCAAATGGCACTTCCATCCAACATTTTTTACCGTTCACGGTATATTGCGGAAATCCAAGGTCGATAAAGTCTTTGACCAATTGCTCAACTTCAGTTTTATAAATGAAATCAAATTTGGATTTTGTTTTTAATTTAATCCATTGATATTCAAAATATTTGGAGAACTCATCTTCGGTTCGGTATTCCAAAACTTCGAAGATCTTTTCAAGAAATTTGATGACCTGTGATTCTTTCAAAGCTTCCGGGACAGTTTCAATTCTGAGGACATTTTCCTGAGCTAAGGTCATTTCGAAACCAAAATCCGGCAGATATTTTTTGATGGATTTATATTTATTTTTCTCGATTTCATTCAAATGATATTCTAAAGAAAACAATAGACTTTGACCCGCTTTTTTCGTTGGCAGATTTTCCTGATGCGAAGACATAATCACGCGGTGCATTCTCCCAAGATCCAACATATACGTCAATCCATCTTTGTTCAGAAGCCAATAACCGTTTGGCAATCGGAAAAGGTCTTCGTCCAGATCATCATCTTCGAAAAGATTGATCTTTGATGGCGCTGCTTCTGTGGCCTGATAAAGTTCGGCCAAATTGATCCGCTCTTCATCCGTTGTTTTTTCGACCGAAAATGGATTGAAATCTCGGTCAACGTTAATCGCAGATGGCGATGGTGCGCTGTAAGTACTTTTACTTGGCGCGAAAAAAGCTTCCATTTTTGGATCTCTTTCGAAGTCCAAACTTGGCGCCACATTATAAATTCCCAAAGAACGTTTGATTGTTGATCTCACTAAAGCAAAGATCAAGGCTTCGTCTTCAAATTTGACTTCTGTTTTCTGAGGATGAATATTAACATCAATTTTCTCCGGATCCATTTCCAGATAAAGAAAAAATGATGGAATGTAACCAGGTTGCAAAAGTCCTTCAAACGCTTCCTGGACGGCTTTGCTGAGATAAGCGCTTCGGAAAAACCTGCCATTGACAAAGAAGAATTGTTCGCCTCGTGTTTTTTTTGCACCTTCTGGTTTTGCTACATAACCGTGCAAATGAACCCAGCCAAGATCTTCCTTGATCGGAATCAAAAGTGGTTGCAACTTTCGCCCGAAAACATCTACGATCCTTTGCATTTGACCGCCTTTTCTCAGTTTGAAAACTGGTTCGTCATTATGAAACATTTCGAACTCGATACTTTCGTGAGCCAAAGCAACACGCTGAAATTCATCAATGATGTGACGAAATTCTACATTGTCATTTTTAAGGAACTTACGTCGTGCAGGAACATTATAAAATAAATTCTTGACCGAGAAATTAGAACCTTCAACCGTCTGAATAGGATCCTGAAATTGGAAAAGTCCACCTTCTATATAGATGTTCGTCCCAACAGGCGAATCTTTTTGTTTTGTTTTAAGCTCTACTTGTGCCACCGCAGCGATGGATGCCAGAGCTTCACCACGGAAACCTTTTGTTGCAATCTTAAAAATATCTTCGGTAGAGCGGATCTTGGAAGTGGCGTGACGTTCAAAAGCCAATCTCGCATCAGTCTCAGACATTCCAATACCGTTGTCCACCACCTGAAGCAGATTTTTCCCAGCGTCACGAATGATGAGTTGGATTTTATTCGAACCTGCATCTACAGAATTCTCCAAAAGTTCCTTCACAATGGAAGCTGGCCTTTGTACCACTTCCCCAGCAGCAATCTGATTGGCAACGTGATCCGGTAAAAGCTGAATGATATCTGACATTTCTACGATTGAACTTGTAAAAATAAGGATAACAATCGAGTGGTAAAAGTTAAATAATTATAAAGAACTTGGGAAAATAATGATAATTTTGACTTTCAGATAATTAATCACATCGATGCAAAGAGATCTCTATATTGATTTTGCCAAAGGACTGGCCACCATTTCTATTATTTTCATTCACACGGCTTTCTGGAGCGGGCAATTTTATATTCCGACCGAAGTCCGGGTTTTTTCTTTGGTCTTTGATGTCGCATTATTTTATGCGCTGAGCGGAATCACTTCCGGAAATAATATTGAGAAAACACTTTACAGATTATTGAAGTTGCAGATCACGTACATGATCTTCGTGACATTCCTCTTTTTCCTCGACTACTTTTTCAAGGTTTATGGATTGAATTTTTTCTCGTTTGAGTGGTTGAAAGATTTCTATTCCACTTTCGGGACGAAGTATGTGCCAAGCAGTATTTCTTCAGAACCGCAATGGCAGGTCTTGGGAAATTGGTATTTGCACGAGTATTCCAATTGTGATACTTTTCCTGTGGTGATGGGAAGTTTTTGGTATTTGAAAGTCTATTATATCCTGACGGTTTTGGGCGTATTGATTTTAAAATTCTTCCCAAAACATATCAATTGGTTTATTGGACTTTGTGTTATTTTAACATTGATATTCAATATTTTTCCACATTATTATCCTAATGGACAAGGCGGTTATGTGGCTTTTTATATGGCTGTTTTTCTAATTGGAAATAGAATGAAAGGCAAGAAGATCTCAACCAAAATGATTCCCGTTTTGTACGGATTGGTCGCGGTTGCATTGGCCTGGATGTTTTGGAATTACGGGTCAGATATATTTTATAAAATCAATAAACAAAAATTCCCGCCGAAAATTCCTTACATCATTTGGACCTTATTCTCATTGGTAACACTTTTCGTCTTCTACAACCGACTGAAAATCACTAAGCCAAATTTCATAACCAATGTCGGACAGAATGCAATTTTCTTCTATTTCGCTCAGGGAATGAGTTCATCATTAATCTATTTTCTTGTGGTTCCTCTGAAAGATTCGATGAGTTGGTGGCTGTTGGTTTTGATCATTTATCCGCTCAATATTTTATTGGCATTCCTGATTTCAATTGGTTTGAAAAAAGTGGATGATCTTGGCTGGAAAGTTTTAGAATTTTTGAGAGAGAAAACGGCTTCAAAGAATCCATAAAAAAAAGCGCTTCGAAAAGCGCTTTATAATATTTTAATCATTTCTCTTCCTTCCGCTCATCGCTACAATTGCGACGATCACAATAAGAACGACACCACCAATAATCCAGTAAGTAGGATTTGTCTGCCATTCTTCCGATGAAGTGGTCACATTTGTGGTTTTAGTTACTGTTGAATCCTGTGCAAAAGTTAATGCTGAAGAAATGATGGCTAAAAAGCTAAACATAAATAATTTAGCACGATTGATAATAGTTGAATTTTTCATAATTTAATTATTTGGTTGTTGATGATTTTTCAATATCTGTGCCAAATTGCAATATGATCTGTTATTGTAAGGATTTTACACGATGAATTTCAGAATTGAATTTTAATTAAGAAAATTATCATCAAGAAGCAATCAAATCCTTATTTTTACAAAAAATTTAGAATGTTCCGTCTCAAACTTCTTACAGACCCACGTTGGGCAAATATTGCAGAAGAAAATCTTGAAGAAATCCTGACCGATCACGCCTGGTGCGAGCAAAAAGCAGCAACCAACGCTATCGGACTCATTACAATGGTTCCAGAGCACACAGAAATGGTAACCGAACTTTTGGCGATTGCGCAGGAAGAATTGGATCATTTCAATCAGGTTCACGAGATTATTAAGAAAAGAGGTGGTGTGTTGGGAAGAACACGCAAAGACGATTACGTGAATGATCTAATTAAATTCCTTGTGAAAGGTGGACATCGTGATGAGCAGATTATCGACAAAATGCTTTTCGCTGCAATGATCGAAGCCAGAAGTTGCGAACGTTTCAAAGTCTTGACAGAAAATATCAAGGATGAAGAATTGAAAAAATTCTATCACGATCTGATGGTTTCCGAAGCGAATCACTATACAACATTTATCGGCTTTGCCAGAGAATTGGGCGGTCCGGAAAAAGTGAACAAGCGCTGGGAAGAGTGGCTGGAATATGAGGCCAACATTATGAAATCCTACGGAAACAAAGAAACGATCCACGGCTAAGATTTTAGCTGAAAGACATAAAATTAAAAAAATAAGATTCAAAAATCGCAGGGATCTGCGGTGAAAACAAAAGCAAAAGTGGACAGAAATTTCAATGATTATCTACGGTTATTTATACGGTCCTTTATTCAGGGATTGATTATCATTGGGCCGCTGGCAATCACAGTCTGGGTGATCTGGAGTGTGGTTTTCAGCATCGATAATCTGGTGCCTTCTGTTTCAGAAAAATTTCCGGGACTGATCTTCTTTCTTGTCATTTTCGGAACCACATTCATCGGGTTTTTTGGAAACAAATTCATCATCGGAAGATTGATAGTTGACGGTGTTGATTACGTTTTGGAACATATCCCCGGAATCAAATTTCTCTACACATCTCTGAAAGACGTTTTAGGATCTTTCGTAGGTGATAAGAAAAAATTCAATGTTCCGGTTTGGGTCAAAACCAATGAAGCGCCGGAAATCTGGAGAATCGGTTTTCTGACGCAAGCCGATATGTCCGTGGTCGATCTTGAACATATGATCGCTGTTTATCTGCCACATTCCTACGCCGTTTCCGGCTGGGTGATTATTACCAAATTCAATAATGTAAAGGAAGTTACCGGAATGAGCGCTGCTGAAGCTATGAAATTTGCTGTCAGTGGAGGTGTTGCCGGATTCCATTCAGACGACAACGTTTTCAAAGCACCGGAGTAGTTTTTATAATTGATTAATGATGAAAGATAATTGATTTATAGGATGATTTAATCATTCTTATTTCAATTATATAGTTATTGAAACACATCTTGTTTCAGAGTTATACTTTCATCAATGTTACTTTTCATTTATCATTCATCAATTATCATTTATCAATTATGAAACTACCTTACGCAGAACCATTTAGAATTAAAATGGTCGAAGAAATATACCAATCTACTCAAGAACAACGCGAAGAATGGCTGAAAAAAGCCGATTATAATTTATTTAATCTAAGAAGTTCCCACGTTTTCATCGATTTGCTGACAGACAGCGGAACCGGCGCAATGAGCGACAAACAATGGGGCGCACTGATGATTGGCGACGAAAGTTATGCCGGATCAAGATCTTTCGAAGCTTTGCAAAGTACCGTAGAAAGAATCACCGGATTTCCTTATTTATTACCAACGCATCAAGGAAGAGCTGCAGAAAATGTCCTCTTTTCTGTAATGGTAAAAGAAGGCGACATTTGTCCCGGAAATTCACACTTTGACACCACAAAAGGCCACATCGAATTCCGAAAAGCCCACGCCATCGACTGTACAATTGATGAAGCGTTTGATATTAATGATCTTCATCCATTCAAAGGAAATATTGATCTTGAGAAATTAGAAACCGTTTACAGTTCTCATCCAAAAGAACAGATTCCGTTTTGTCTGATCACTATTACTTGTAACTCTTCTGGTGGACAACCGGTTTCTCTCGAAAACATCAAAGCTGTGAAAGCATTATCAGACCAATATGGGATTCCTGTTTTGTTTGATTCCGCGAGATTTGCAGAGAATGCTTACTTCATCAAGAAAAGAGAAAAAGGACAGCAAAACAGAACCATCAAAGAAATCTGTAAAGAAATTTTTTCCTACGGCGACGGAATGACAATGAGCTCCAAGAAAGATGGATTGGTAAACATCGGTGGATTTATCGCTTTGAAAAACAGAGAGATTTTCGAGAAGGCTTCCAACTTTACCATTATTTATGAAGGCTTCATCACATACGGAGGAATGGCGGGAAGAGATATGTCGGCGCTGGCAACTGGATTGGACGAGGCAACAGAATTTGCTTATCTGGAAAGCAGAATTTCACAAGTGGAATATTTGGGGAACAAATTAATGGAAGCCGGTGTTCCTGTTCAAAAACCAATTGGCGGACACGCGGTTTTCATAGATGCGCTCAATTTTTTACCAAATATCAAAAGAGAGGAATTTCCAGCACAGACTCTGGCAATCGAACTTTACAAAGAAGCCGGAATCCGTGGCGTTGAGATCGGAACTTTGCTGGCTGACAGAGATCCGGAAACCAGAGAAAACCGCTATCCAAAACTGGAATTGCTGAGGTTGGCAATCCCAAGACGAACCTATACAAACAATCATATGGATTATGTTGCCGCAGCCGTCATCAATGTTTTTGAGAGGCGAAATGACATTAACAAAGGTTATAAGATTACAAAAGAACCTGCCATTTTGAGACACTTTACAGTGCAATTGGATAAAATATAATCAACAAAAAGAGAGCAATTTAAGTTGCTCTCTTTTTTTTTATTTAAGTTCTGCACTGCTAGGCTGTACTGCCTGCACCTGTGCGGGCGCGTCATCTCTTCCCGGCTTTCCTGGTCCGCTGTTGACCGGAGCAGATATATTTCCGGCTTCATTCTGATCCAGTTCGCGCCTCAACTGTTGTGTTTTTTCTTCATCAGGATTTGTTGTCGGTTTCTGCTCCTGAGGTTTTTGAGAAATTGCATTGCCTGTTTCGTCTGTCAGTTCAAGTTTTGCATCGCTCTTCAGATATTTCAAAAGTTCTTTTGCCTTGATGCCTTCCGGTGTTTTGGCATAATTGAGAACGATCTGCTCCAGTTGTAGGATCATAATCTCTTTCCCTGCATTTTTCCCTGCATTGTAGGCATTAAGCAAATAAAACTTAGGAACCAAAGCGTCTTTTGGATTATCGGTAATTGCTTTATCGATGATGGCTGAAGACTCGGCATATTTTTCTGTTTCGTATAGTTTATAGGCGTCGGCGTACAATTTTTCTACATCTGCAGTTGATTTGTTGAAATCTTTATTCTTCGGATTTTTCACATATTCTGCGTACGATGTATATGGATATTTTGCAAGAATTTGCTGTTTAGCTTTCTCAGCTTCAGCAGGATTTTTCTCATAATTAAAAACAAAAATATTGTACAAAGCCTGAAGATCTGTTTCTTCATCCGGTTTTGCTTCTACCAAGTCAAAAAGTGTTTTGGTAGCCAGTTTTGTATTACCAAAAAACGATTCGTACATTCTTCCCATTCCGAGACTTGCTGTGTCTCTGTCTTTTTTAAGACGTCCTAATTCTTCCGCTGAGGTTGGGATTTTCTCGATATAAAATTCAGGTTCCAATCGTCTCGGATCTGGTGCATTGGCTAATCCTAATGCCTCATTTTTCAACTCTTCAATCGTTGTTGACTTCGCAGAGTAACGCCAGTTGTCCGATAATGTTCTGTTGCCCCAGGTTTGTTTAAAGGAATTTTCTCCCCTAGGAATATTGTTGGAATTGGCAAAGTAAAAAGTAGATCCGCCGGAGAGTCCGAAATTTTGAAAACTGTTGCTGTCTGTAGAATTTCCGGCAAAGATTGAATTGGCATTGTAATCCGAATTATCAAAACCTTTGCTGCGTTCTGCTTGTCTTTTTGCAAGATCGGCAGCTTCTTCTTTTGCTTTTATTTTGTCAATATATTTTGTGAAATAGTCACGTTGCTGTTCGGGAGACATTTTCGTCAAATTAAGAATACTGTCATTTTTCTTGATGACGTAATAATTCTTCGAAAGCTTTTTGATATTAGATGTAAGGCTTGTCAAACGTTCTTTTTCAGGCTGATACGTCATTACTGCCAAAGCGCTGTCATAGTAAACACCAGCCGTAAGGTAGTCATCTTTTGCGAAAAATTTCTTGGCAATTTCGGAATAGGTAAGTCCGCGGATTTGAGGATCCGACTGTTTCTCTTTCAAAGCTCTTCTGAAAAAAGAATCCGCAATGGAATCTTTTGCAGCAGAGGTTGCTACCAATCCGCTTGCATAGTACAGCTCATTTTTACGCGAGGCGTAAGTTCCTTTTTTGGCAATCTTCGCAAGGTAAGCCATTGCCTCTTCGTAGCTGTCTGCTTTTCCGTCAAAAGTTTTGGCAATCTCGATCTGAGATTTTACCTCGAATTCGTAGCTATTTGCATACTTGTAAGCGGCTGCGAATGATTCTCTGGCTTCGTCTTTTTTATTAAGACTAGAAAGAATCTGTCCACGCAAAAATGCAATTCGGCTTTTTGTTTTTCTGTTTTTGTTGAATGTAAAAGCTTCTTCCAGAACTTCTGCGGCAATTTCTTTTTTGCCCCATTTCAGGAAGTTGTCTGCCTGATAAACTTTCAGGATTCTCAGATGTTCTTTTTTTGGTTTGATTTTAAGATCTTCCTCCATATTCCGGAAAACCTCGTCTGCACGGTAATATTCCTTAAGTTTGGTGTAATTGGCTGCTTTGTAAATGTACGCCAAAGCGATTCTTTTGTCCTTTCCCATTGTATTGAAAAGGTAGCCGAGAGCGTCCAGAGATTCCAGATATTTTCCCTGATACATTCGTGCTTTGGCCAGAAGAATGTACGCATCAAAAATCTTCTTATTTTTTTCTACACCATTTACCAAGACCGAATATTTTGTGATCGCTTTGGTGGCTTTGGCTTCTGTAATTTCCAGAATTGAAGCACCTTTTCGAGTTCCATTAGCATTAGATGATCCGGATGAAGCCATTCTGTCATCACCGCTGTTATTGAAGTTGGAGACCGATTGTGAGTTTCTGGAATTTCCTCTCATCCCCATCGGCGCGCCGGAATCATTAGATCCTTCCAGACCGCCCGAAATGCCATTTTGCTGATTGGCAATATCTTCCGTGGTGTAAACAGAAATGTAAGGATCATAAAAATTATCAACATGACCTTTGTCTCTGCTTTCCATTTCCGCCGCGAAAGCTTCCTTACTGTTAAACAAAGTATTATGATAAGTCATAAACCTGTTGATCGGACCACTTTTGGTTTTCTTCTTTTTGTTCCGAGGGTTACAGGCTAAAATGCCCAAGACGGCAAGTATGATTAATAAATATTTTCTCATCTAATTATTTTCAATTGGAAATTGAGTATTCAATCTGTAAAAATAACGAATTTTTGCAAGGAAAATTATCTAAAGAATCGAGTTTTGAAAATTGTTTGGAAAGCAGCCCAATTTCTTGAGTTCTTCGTAAACCAAATCCACCGGAAAACCCATTACAGAATAGAAAGATCCGGAAATGTTTTTAATTTTTGCCATTCCCAGCCACTCCTGTATTCCGTACGATCCGGCTTTGTCAAAAGGTCTGTAATGATTGATGTAAAATCGGATTTCATCATCGCTGATTTCCGAGAATTCTACATCGGTTTTACTGGTTTTGCTGATTTCAGAATCTTTAGTTTTAATGGTAAAAGCCGTGTAAACCTGATGTTTTTTTCCGGAAAGGTTTTTCAGCATTTCAAAAGCTTCATTTTCATCTTTTGGTTTGAGAAGAATTTTTTGATCCAATGCAACAATCGTGTCCGAAGTCAATAGAATCTCATCAGACTTTACCTCGAAAGCGTTTGCTTTTTTATTGGAAACATATTCGGCGATATTTTCTGGCAGCAAGTCCGAAGGATAGGATTCATCAACATCAATTGAAACGGTCTCAAACTGATAACCCAATTGTGCTAATAATTCTTTTCGTCTGGGTGATTGCGATGCTAGTAATAATTTCATTTTCAGTATTTAAGCTGATTTTGTTTCTTCGTCCAAATTCCATTTTCCCTGAACTTTCATCACTTGTTCAATGACATCGCGGACTGCACCTTTCCCGCCATACACCGGAGAAATGTAATCCGAAATGGCTTTCACTTCCGGAACTGCGTTGGCGGGACAAGCAGAAATCTCTGCCAGTTTCATAATTCCAATATCCGGAATATCGTCGCCCATCATCAGAATCTCGGAATCTTGGAGATTGTATTTTGATTTAAAATTTTCATAGTCCGAAATTTTGTGGGAAGATTTTGGATAATAATCTTTGATTCCCAAATATTCCATCCTGTTTTGCACCATCGGATCATTTCCGCCTGTGATGATTCCTATTTTATAACCTTGTTTGATGGATTGAACTACGGCATAACCATCAAGAACGCTCATCACTCTAGACATATTTTTGTCCGGTAAAAGGTAAACGCTTCCATCTGTGAAAACGCCATCAACATCGAAAACGAAGGCTTTTATGTTTTTTAGTTTTGGTAAATAACTCATTCTATTAATATTTAAAAAAAGATTCTACAGATGCAGAATCTTTGAATTGTCAAAGGTAATATTAATATTTAAAAACCAAGATGCCGCTCCTACGGAGCTCAGATTTTTTGGTAAATATTCTACAAACATTTCGCTCCTACCGAGCTTTCTGTGGGAAGTGAAAAGGTAATTTTATAGTATTCTCCACAACATTTCGCTCCTACGGAGCTGGCTCATATCTATGGATAGAGCACAGGTTCTATTTTGTTATTATCATTTTTGATGATTTCTTTCTGGAATTTTTCCATATTTCGAAGCATTTCTGCGGGATCTGTCATTTCTTTTCCATTGATGTTGACTTTCATTTTCACGCCTGGTCTGGACAGGTTTTGTCTCATATCTTTTACCGGATCGTTTTTATAATCCTTCCATTGTTTGATGAATTGATCTTCAGTAACTTCCAATTCTTTTCCGCCTGCCATATTTCCGATTCTTACGATTCTTCCGCCGGGAGCTGTATTTTCGATGTCTTTTTTCTCCACTCTTTCTACTTCATCAAATTTTTTGCTTCCTGCGAATTTGAAAACGTGAGTTCCGGTAGAATCTTCCATTTCTAATATTAATCCCGGCAGTCCATGAAATTTATAAGGCCCATCCTGAAAAGGAAAATCTTGTGAAAACCAAGCCGTCCAGGTTCTGCCGCCAAATTCTAATGTCGCTTTCTGTACGTCGAATTTATCAATCTTCTTTTTCTCTGATTCAATTTTCCAGTTCATAGGTTTTGAATCCAAAACATCAAAACGATTCTGTCCCAATGTGGTGTGCAGATTTATTTTGTAATCCGGATAGGTTTTGTTGACGGAATATGCCACTTTTCCTGCGTTGCTGTCGTTGTAACTGAAATTACCTGCGCCGGAAGCCAGTTGCTTCTGAATGTAAACATCGCGGATGGAATCGCTGTAGAATTTCTGACGGCTGTAAAACCTGCTGCCGTCTTTTTTTATATCCAGATACATCAATTCCGTATCGGCAGAATCTTTCTTCGCCAGATCTGAGACAAATCTGTACTCGTACATAATTCTTGTTCCCTGAGCAAATGAAAGCAAACTCAGGAAAGTCATCATAAATAAAAGTGTTTTCTTCATAACTAATTTTTTAGTGATTTAAAATTAAAGAAAATAAAAAGGCGAACAAAAAAATTGCTGCCTTTTTGCTTATTATAAAATAGTGTTATTTGAAATTAAATTTAACCGTGAACATAAACTGGCTCGGACGGATGTTGTAGCTTTGTGTCTGTGTGTAACCTCTTGTGATATCCACATTTACGATTTCGTAAACTTTTCTGTTGGTGATGTTCAGCCATTTCAGCTCGAAATCGATTTTTTTCTTAACCCAAGTGTACTGATAAGAGATGTCATAAAATGGATTCTTATAAGTATTTCCCTGTGTCGAAGTCACGCTGTTGTCCCAGTTGAAACCGAAAGTATGATTTTCGGAAGGATAGATGTAAGCCGCAAGATTGTGATTCCAGCCAGAGTTTTTCTGAGAGTTGGAACTTGTCACATTTTTGTTGTTGCTCCAGTTCATACTAATGTTGTAATCCACACTCAACCAGCTGAAATAAGCGTTGTTGAATTTCGCAGCCCAAGTCTGGACATTATTTTTACTTTCGATGAAATTCCCGTTGAAATAACTGAAAGAATTGGAATCTGTATTGGTAAAACTCGTCGAAATATTACTTTTGAATTTCGGTAAATATTTTCCTATCTCCGCACTTTCACTTTGAGATTTTGTCGAATTTTCTACGGCTACAATTCCAATAGTTCCACCGATTCCGCCAGCAGTGTCAAAAGTTTCCGCAATATTTCTTTTTAAAGTGCCATAGTTGTAACGAACGTTGAAGAAGAGATTATTGAGTGGATTTCGGTATTCCAGACGTGTTCCTATGTTTCTGCTGAGATAATCAGGCATTTGAGAATCTGTTAAATCAGTAACATATCTTCTTGAGATATTTCCGGCAGAGGTCAACAAATCACCGCCATACAAGAATCCGAAATTCCCAAAATCATAACTCTGATTTGCAAACACCCAATATTTGAAGAACGATGCAAAGTCATAACTGGCGAAGAATGTCGGTTCAAAAGCAGTTTTTGTCTTGTCAGCCAATTGGTTGTAAAGATTGTCCTGATATCTGATGCTGTAGAAATTCATCGGAACGGTAATGTTCATATTCAATCTGTCCGACTTGTAATTGAATGCGACTTGTGTGTAAGGCGTCAGTTCATTCCAGTCGATATTATTCTGAGAACGGTTATTGACATTATAATAAGTGCCGCCTGCAGATCCTGTTAACAATGATTTTAGATTATTAAAATTCATATTAAGACCAATTTCAGGAATGATTGTCAACTTCTTGAAAGTAAATCCAACTGAAGCGGAATGGTTGATTTCTGTAGTTTCAGAAAGCGTCTGCTGTCTGTAAGTATCGAAAACATTAGAAGAATTTAGATTAG
Organism: Epilithonimonas sp. JDS; assembly: GCF_021261315.1. Taxonomy (GTDB): domain Bacteria; phylum Bacteroidota; class Bacteroidia; order Flavobacteriales; family Weeksellaceae; genus Epilithonimonas. Next base: position 1,249,173 of record NZ_JAJSAX010000001.1, on the reverse strand, counting down.
TAAAGAAATTGGTATAACTCGCAGGATTCACGCTCATCGTCTGCTTATCTCTCTGATATTTGAAATAACTCATCACATTGATCAGCTTATCTTTCCAAGGAATAATCGTACTCAAAGAGTTTTGAAAACTTCCCGAAGGCGATTCCAAAGATTGATTTCCAAAGATGTAAGGCTGAGCATCAACGTTGGTATCTAATTCAGAAAAACCACGATTGGCATTCCAGAATCCATTCCATGTCGTTGTATTTTTGAAGAAACCTTTCTTAGCATTTTTAGTGAAAATTAATTCTGCTTTTGCTGCATTGGTGTAGAAATCATTGCTTCTGGATTGCTCCAAAGTTCTGCCTGCCAAGCTTCCGTTGGTAGGATTATCATCGTAAACCGTAGTGGTGTGAGAATCTCTTTCTACATCATTGTTTGTATAGCTTACATTCGCTTTCAGTTCCCATTCTTTGTTTTTGAACGGATTTGTCAACAAGTTTGCCGAGACAAAATGAACATTATTAAGCAAATATCTTTTTTCAGGCACATCCGGTGTTCCGGCAGTTTCAACATTGGTCCAAGAACTTTGTTTCGCCTGAGATCTTCTGCCTTCCCATCGGCTTCCAAAGCTTAAAAGATTGCCTTCTTTTTCTACACTTTCTCCGTTGTTATTAGCTTTATAGTTGACTACCCATTGGTTTTTCTGTCCGAAGAACATCGGCGTCAGTTTCACATTCCAAAGCAATGGACTGAAGCCTGCACCAACTTCGCCACGGCCGGTCATCGTTACAGATTTTTTTAGTTTAATATTTAATGCGGCCTGATCAGATGGTACTTTGTCTCTCAAAATACTCACCGGCTGGTGGTTTTCCAAAACTTCCACTTTGGAAACTGCATCTTTCGGAAGTGAGTTGTTGATCGTTCCGTAACCGCCTTCCATCAGGTCTTTTCCGTTGACATAGAATTTGTTGATGGCTTCTCCCTGATAGAGAACTGTTCCGTCTTTGTTGACTTCAATTCCCGGAATTTTTTTCAAAACATCGGCAAGCGTTCGGTCATTTTTATTTTCGAAAGATTTGAGATCGTAAGAAATGGTGTCACCTTTTTTGGTAATTAATTTTGTTTTAAGTCTTACTTCCTGGATTTCAGTGGCTTGAGAATCTAAGGAGAAATTCAGTTTCTGATCATCATTTCTGATGGATTGCGTAATCGGTTTCTGGTTGAAGGCTTTGATCTTCAGATCCAGATTGCTCTCCGGAGATGTAAAAGTCACTTTGTATTCGCCTTTTGCATTGGAAATTCCGTAGGCTAGAATCGCGTTTTTTCCTGGCTCTTCAATGGTTACACTTGCGCTTGCAAGGGCTTTTCCGTCGGCATCAGTGATGATTCCGGTAACGGTTTTCTGTGCAAAAACGATGAGAGAAAATGCAATTACGAAAAAGAAAGATAGAAGTTTTTTCATAGTTTTAATGGTATCACTAAAGTATTAGTAAAAGGAAGTTGTAAAATGTTACAAACTTTTTTTTGGAGTTGATAAAAAGATCAAAGTTAAACGGAGCTTGGTTTGATAATTGAATGAATGAAAAATTCTTTGTAGATCATTAATAATATCAAATCTGGTAATTTAAAATAATTATAGATAAGACCTTGTTTTTTTCTGTCGCAAAAGTAAAATTTAATAAATTTGTTTCTTAATATTAGATTAACATGGGAGTTATTTTAAAACCAATTGATATTGTAGACGATATTTCTAAAGAGGATTTCTTTGAAAAATATCTGAAACCCCGCAAACCGGTTGTCATCAAAAATATGGCGAAAAACTGGCCGGCTTATCAAAAGTGGACAATGGACTATATCAAAGAAGTTGTGGGCGATGTGACAGTGCCTTTGTACGACAGCGCCAAAGCAGATCCTGCAGCGCCAATCAATACGCCTACGACGGAGATGAAATTTGCAGATTACATCGATCTGATTCAAAGAGAACCCACCGATTTAAGAATTTTCTTTTTCGATCCTATCAAGCACGCACCCGATATTCTGAATGACTATATTTCTCCAAAAGAATTAATGGGCGGTTTTCTGGACAAATATCCAAGTATGTTTTTTGGCGGAAAAAGTTCGGTGACTTTCCTTCACTACGATATTGATCTGGCTCATATTTTCCACACCCATTTCAATGGTAGAAAACATGTTTTGCTTTTCGAACAAAAATGGAAAGAGCGTTTGTACTGTCTTCCTTATGCGACTTATGCGTTGGAAGATTATGATATAGAAAATCCGGATTTCAAAAATTTTCCTGCATTGGACGGCGTTCAGGGCATCGAATGTTTTCTGGAACACGGCGACACACTCTTTATGCCGACTGGCTGGTGGCACTGGATGAAATATCTGGACGGCAGTTTCTCATTGTCACTAAGAGCCTGGGACAAAAGTTGGGGTGTGAAAGCTAACTCGCTATGGAATCTTACTGTGCAAAGAGGTTTTGATAATTTTATGAAGAAAAACTTCAAAGCCAACTATATGAACTGGAAAGAGAAAAAAGCCATCGAAAGAGCCAATTATGCCTTGAAAAGAGGTTTGCCGAAGTAATAAAAGTATTAATTATAATTATCCAAAATAAAACAAAAATGCAGCTAAATGACTTAGCTGCATTTTTTTATGATCAAAGTTGAATTCTAATTTCTAAAATTTAACTTCAAATGTCTTAATTAAACTACACCCTGAGCCAGCATTGCCTCTGCTACTTTCACGAAACCTGCGATATTCGCACCTTTCACGTAGTTTACATAGCCGTCATCCTCTTTACCGTAATCTCTACAAGCTTTGTGGATGCCGATCATAATTTCTTTCAGTCTGGCATCTACTTCTTCAGAAGTCCAGTTAAGTCTGATAGAGTTTTGTGTCATTTCCAATCCGGAAGTGGCAACACCACCAGCATTAGAAGCTTTTCCCGGAGAGAATAATACTTTGTTATCAAGGAAATAATTGATGGCGTCCAGAGTAGAAGGCATATTTGCAGCCTCAGTTACACAAAGACAACCGTTTGCAACCAAAAGTTTTGCATCTTCCAAATCCAGCTCATTTTGCGTTGCAGATGGGAATGCAATGTCACATTTCACCTCCCAAGGTCTTTTTCCCGCGAAGAACTGCGCTTCCGGATATTTCGTAATGTAATCTTCGGCTCTGTTGTTTCCGGTAGCTCTCAATTCCAGAAGATATTCTATTTTCTCACCTGAGATTCCGTCTTTGTCGTAGATGTAACCATCCGGACCGGACATTGTCACAACTTTCCCGCCAAGATCATTGATTTTTTTGATAACACCCCAAGCCACGTTTCCAAATCCCGAAACTGCTACCGTTTTACCGGCAATGGTTTCATTGATGGTTTTCAGCATTTGCTCAGCGAAGTAAACAACGCCGTAACCAGTTGCTTCCGGACGGATTAACGATCCACCGTAAGCCAAACCTTTACCAGTCAGTACGCCGGTAAATTCGTTTCTGATTTTTTTATACATTCCGAAAAGGTATCCGATTTCTCTTGCGCCAACGCCAATATCCCCGGCAGGAACGTCTGTTTCAGGACCGATGTGTTTGCAAAGCTCCATCATAAAAGCTTGGCAGAAACGCATAACTTCCATATCAGATTTTCCCTGAGGGTCAAAATCAGAACCTCCTTTTCCACCGCCCATCGGCAAAGTGGTAAGTGAATTTTTGAAAGTCTGCTCAAATGCCAGAAATTTCAAAACGCTGAGGTTCACCGTCGGGTGGAATCTGATCCCGCCTTTGTAAGGCCCGATGGCAGAATTCATCTGGATTCTGAAACCTCTGTTCACCTGGATTTCGCCTTTGTCATCGATCCACGGCACGCGGAAGATGATGACTCTTTCCGGCTCAGCCATTCTTTCCAGAAGTTTCATTCCGGTATATTCTTTTCTCGTTGCGATGAAAGGAATTACGGTAACCGCAACTTCTTTTACAGCTTGGATAAATTCGGGTTCGTTCGGATTTTTGGCTTCAATCTTTGCCATAAATTCCTGAATCTTTTCTTCGACGTTAAATAATTCCATTGTGTACAATTATGACAACAAATTTAAATTCTTTTTCGAATTTCGCAAGTAATATTTTGATTTTTATTGAAAATTCATTTATATAGATTAACTTTTTTGCATAATGTATAATTACGTCTTTTGTGTTAAGGATTTTTTAAGTTAATATTAAATTACTTCAAATTTCCGAAATGTAAGTTTCATCAGCTTAACTGATATTGTCTTCCCGAAAGGCATTTGATGTAGCCATATATCTCAAGGTCAAGAAGAATTGGTAAAATCTTGTGATGCTGAATCTCGGATTTTTCTGCTAAATCGTCCAGAGAAATAGAATTGTTTTGAGTGATGATTTCCAGAATTTTTTGATGGTCTTTTTTCTCTGGATCAATCTTTATTTTTGGTTCTTCTTTTGGGAATAATTCCGGTTGAGGCGTGAAATTCAGATTCTTAACGAGACTTTTGATGTCCACAATCGTTTCAGCTTTGTTGTTCGCTATCAGTTGATTGCAACCTTGGCTGTAGACATCAGTGATTTTTCCGGGCAATGCAAAAACATCACGATTATATTGATTTGCAGCTGTTACCGTTGTTACCGATCCTCCGCCATAAGCAGTTTCCACAACAATAAGATGCGGCGAAAATCCTGCGATGATCCTGTTGCGCTGCAGGAAGTTTTCTTTTGCCATTCCTTCGAACGACGCATATTCTGTGATCAGTGCGCCATTATTTTCGAGGATTTTCTTAGAAAGATTTTTGTTAGAAGCCGGATAGATTTTGTCCAGACTCTGGGCTAAAACTGCGATGGTCGGAATGCTATTTTTAAGTGATTCCTCATGCACGCTGGAATCTGCTCCCAAAGCCAGTCCGCTGATTGTGCAGACTTTTGATCCAGCTAATTCACTCATCAGATCCTGAATAAAATGTTTGCCATACGTCGTCAGTTTTCTCGTTCCGACAATACTGACTGGATTAAGATCATTATTCAAGTTACCTTTGTAGAATAATATTACCGGAGAGTCATCACAGTTCAGAAGATGTTTTGGATATAAATTGTCTTCCTGGGCAATGATTTTGATGTCGTGCTTTTCTAAGAATTTTATTTCTTTTTCAGCGGATTTCAGAAATTCAGTATCTCCAATATTCTGAATACTGCTTTTCCCGATTCCGGAAATTGAAAGCAGGGATTTTGGTGTAGATTCCCAAACTTTTTTTGCGGAGCCAATATTTTTAATCAGCTTTTTTAGATTGATGTTTCCAATGTTTTTGCACTGTTTCAGCGCGAGGATGTAGAGATATTCTTCGGGATTCATAGGGTCATTTGTGTATGACCAATTTAGAAATTATTTTTCATTTTCCCGTATTTCATCCAGATATTTCCAAATATTATGTTGTTTCAGTTGTGGCAGCTCTTCAAAATCCTCTGGATGATTCTGAATATATTCCTGCCAAAGTTTGTCATCTCTTTCATTGTAATACTCAGGATATTCCCATATATACTTGATTTTTTTGTCGCCGTATTTTCTGAAAATTAAGGCTAAAATAATTCCCGTTATACTTCCAGCAAGATGCGACTGCCAGCTGATCTTGCTTGGTTCCTGTAAATTGGAGAAAAATTCTTCCGGAAAAATACCCCAAATCAAACTTCCGTAGTACAAAGCCACGACCATTGAAACCGTCAGCAATTTCATATTCCAACGGAAGACGCCACTGAAAAAGATGAAAAATGCCAGCATATAAACCAATCCGCTCGCGCCAATGATGCAGCTGTAGTTCCACTGTCCGTTCGTGATATCAATCGGAGGAAGCATCCAGACCAATAATCCGGAAGCAATCCAGCCTATGAGAAATATTTTGAAAGCAATTTTGGGGTAAAATTCAAACAATAAAAAAAGAAGAATGGCAATCGGCATCGAGTTGCCAATGATGTGATCCAGACTTCCGTGAAGGAGAGGTGCAAAGATAACGCCGCTCAAACCTTCCGGTACAAGTGGAATGATTGCTCCATAGCAGCCGCTAAAAAATCCGAGATTCTGAAGCAGGAAAAAAATCCACATCAATGCAAGCATCACGATCGGAACCAAAAAGGATTTTAAATGAAAGGTTTTCAAAAACATGGATTTGAGAATCACAATTATACAGCCATTATGAAGAAAAGGTAATTTTGTCCGTAAAAAATGATGGATTAATTGAGAATTTGGTTATAAAGTCAGATTTTTAAAAATTTAGTTTTGCTATTTTTGCTGAAAAATTTTTATTAATGAAAAAGGTATTGTCGATTTTTGCGGTTTTAATGGTTTTCTTTTCTCAGGCTCAGATTACCGAATATCAGAAATTAATAGACTCGATTGCTCAAAGAAGATGGGACTCTACGGCTATTGACATCGACAGTCTTGCAAATCCTAAAATCGTTGATATCAGATCATTAAAGAAAGATTCTGTAAAATTGTCCAACAATACCATTATCGTTTCCAATACAGAAGACACAAGTCCGTTGACGCCGTCATCAATCCTCAATCTACCGACACTCAAACGCTGGTTTTTCTTTGGGCAAAACAGTTTGGTTTTCAATCAGTCATCCTTTGCGAATTGGTACGCCGGAGGTAACAACAATATTGGCGTTATTGGAAAAGTGAATTACAATATTGTTTACAAAAAGAACAGACATTATTTAGACAACAATATACAGATGGCTTACGGATTTGTGTCATCTACGGGGCAATCTACCAGAAAGACAGATGATTACATCAATATTATGACCAATTATGGTTATGAGTTAGCGCAGCATTATTATTTATCAACAGGTTTCCAGTTCCTGTCACAATTCACACCGGGATTCAATTATGCAAATACGCCGGATCCGGTTTTTGATGACAGAATTTCCAAATTTATGGCGCCGGGTTATCTGAACGTTGGTCTTGGTTTCTCTTATAATCCAAATGATAATTTCCAGGTTATTCTACGTCCGCTGAATGGTAAATTTACTTTTGTTCTTGATGAAAAACTTCAGATGAAAGGATTGTACGGTTTGGAACGCGACGGCCAATCGATGCGGGCGGAGCTTGGTGCGATGCTGAATATCCTTTATAAAATTAAGATTTACAAAGACATCACTTACGTCAATCAGGTCAATTTCTTCAGCAATTATCTGGAGCATACAGAAAGAGTCGACATCAACTACAGCGGCGCATTGAATCTTAAATTCAACAAATATATTTCCGGTGTCGTGACGATTGATATGATTTATGACCACGATCAAATCAAAAGACTGCAGAGAAAGCAGACTTTAGGTTTTGGAATTACTTATAATCTCGGATATAAAGTGGATAGAGACACAACGACTGGTGTTATTAAGCCATTTGTGAATTAATATTTGGGCAGCTAATCCGCCTTCCACTCCCTCCCGATTTTAAATCGGGATCCGTTCAAGTCGGGCTGCAAAAGATTTAATATTTTAAATTTAATTTAGACATAAAAAAAGTGGAGTTTATTGCTCCACTTTTTCTTGTAACCAACCCAATTCTCCAAAATGCTTTTTGAATTTCTGGATCTTTGGTCCAACTACAGCACTACAGTAAGGCTGGTTTGGATTGGCATTGTAATAACCTTGGTGGTAAGCTTCCGCTGACCAGAATTTTTTGAAAGGAACGATCTCTGTGACGTATTTTCCATTCCATTCTCCTTTCGCTTCAGACTCTTTCATAGATTCCTCGGCCTGTTGTTTTTGTTGATCGGAATGATAAAAGATTGCCGATCTGTATTGCGTTCCAATGTCATTTCCTTGTCTGTTGAGCGTAGTCGGGTTATGAAGAAACCAGAAAACTTCCAGCAGTTGTTTGTAAGAAATGATTTTCGGATCATAAGCGATCTGTACCACTTCTGCGTGTCCTGTAGTTCCCGTTGACACTTCTTCATAAGTTGGGTTGTCTGTTTTACCGCCGGAATATCCGGAAGTTACAGATTCTACACCCTTCAGCATATGAAAACAACTTTCCACACACCAAAAACATCCGCCTGCCAAAGTGGCATATTCCAAATTGTTTTTATCCATTTTTTGATTTGTTAAAGGTTTTGATTTTTTCTCCTGTCCATTACAGTTGAAGAGGAAAAAGCTTAAGAATATTAATAAATACCGTTTCATTTTTGAGCAAGAAAAATCCTTTGATTTTCCTGGTTCTTAACAGCAAATATTATTCCTATTAAAAAACAGCGTCAAAGGATTTCTCTATGTCAATTATTTATTTTCCCAAACGAGAGCACTTGCGCCAAGAATGGCAGCATCTGCTTCGTCCAGTTCACTGAAAACCAATTTTACTTTTGATCTGAAAATTGGTAACAGGTTTCTTTCCATATGTAATTTGGTAGGCTTCAGCAGGAAATCTCCGGCTTTAATAACACCACCAAACAATAAAATTGCTTCCGGTGAGGAGAACATCACGAAGTTAGCCAAAGCTTCTCCCAATTTCTGTCCTGTGTATCTGAAAACTTCAATTGCTGTAGGATCGCCTGCCAAAGCACATTCGTGAACCGTTTTAGAATTGATATTTTCTTCAGGATATTGATTCAGCATAGAATCCGGAAACTCAGCACGGAATTTCTTTGCTGTAATGGCAATTCCGGTTGCAGATGCGTAAGCCTCAAGACTGCCTTCGGAACCTGTGCTCCAATGCTTTCTTCCGCCTGGTTTTACAACCGTGTGACCCAATTCTCCTGCAAATCCATCGTGACCGTAGATCAGGCTTCCGCTGGCAACGATGCCGCTTCCAACACCTGTTCCAAGTGTGATCATAATGAAATCCTTCATTCCTCTTGCAGCACCAAACATCATCTCTCCAAGTGCAGCTGCATTGGCATCATTCGTCATTTTGCACGGAACACCGAATTTCTCCGTCATCAATTTGGCGAAAGGAACTACTCCTTTCCAGGGAAGGTTGGGTGCCAATTCTATCGTTCCTGTGTAATAATTTGCATTGGGAGCGCCAACGCCAATTCCGTCCAGTGTCGTATGTTCTGCAGCTTTATCGATTAGGGGTTTGATGTTGGTATAAAGAGCATCAATGAAATCTTCTACCTGCTTGTATTCTTCAGTTTTAATACTACCTTTTGCGAGGATCTCTCCACGGTGATTCACCAATCCGAATTTGGTGTTGGTTCCGCCAATATCTATACCTATGGCGATTTGTCTGGATAAATCAATTAATGACATCTATCGAATTTTTAAGACCCCTAATTTAGAAAAAAGGAATTTAATATTCAGAAAATATTGATTTAATTTTAAATTTTAGAAATTATATTTAATCGTAATGCCATAAGTACGTGGATCGCCTAAAACTGCCGCATAATGTCCTGCATTTCCTGCGCCAGGAAGCAATTGCTCAAAATAATTCCGGTTTAAGATGTTCCTAACCCAAAGATAAGTCGTAACACCTTGTCTTACACGAAATCCAAATCTGGAATTAAATAAAGCATAACCCGGAATATTCAGAAACTGCGATGGCGTAGGACTCGATGAAAAAGTTGATCGGTAGTAACTGTCAAGAGCGAAAAAATAATCGCCGTTATAATTAAGGAATTTCCCCGAAAAATTAATTTCGCCGCCTGTAGAACCTGCCCATTTTGAAACGCCCGGCAAAACGCCACCAGAAATATCTACGAAAGTTGGTCCTCCCGTATTTTCCAATGCCGGCGGCGCATTGGTGAATTTTTTATAAATCGCTTCTGTATAAGCCAAATTCGAATAGAAATATAAATTGTTGAAAGTGTACGAAAGATCAGTCTCAATACCTCGGACTCTTACTTTTTCTGCGTTGGCAAGATAACCTCTGTTGATTTGAAGATCTGCTGCCTGAACTTGCACTTGATAATCTTTAATGCTTGAATTATAAAAAGTTAAGTTAAAGATAAAATTTTTGAAAGGCTGAGATTTCAAGCCTAATTCGTAATGCAGAATCCTTTCTGGTTTAATGACAGCAAGATCAGTCAATGCATTTCCATTTGTGTCAGTAGGAAGGCCGCCAAGATTTAGTCCGACTGGTTTGAATCCTGTTGAAAAAGTTCCGAAAAGGTTGTAATTTTTTGTCGGTTTAAAAGCTAAAGTAAGTTGTCCTGAAAAGTTCGTGTCATCAATTGATGCGTTGAATTCCTGATTGCTGTAAACGGAATTCTTCAAAGCAAGCAAAGCTGGGTCACTGGTTTGCAAACCGCCGTAAGTGATTCTTTTGAAATCAATCTCTTTCTTATCATAATTAATTCTGATTCCTGGCAACAAACTTAATTGATCCGTAAAACTCCAATCCAACTGTCCGTAAGCCGCACCACTGAAGGAATTGAGACTTGGGTAAGATTTGATACCGTAACCTTCCAATAATCCAGGCGTTTTCCATTGGTTAATTACGGTTTGATTTGTTGATGCAAGAGAAAACCGCCATTGGTCTTTTCCTGCTTCTTCGATTTGTCCGTCTTTATCAGCTCTCAGTCTTTGCCATATTCCGAATACGCCGAAAACACCACTCAGTTTTTCATTGAAATTTCCCGACCAACGGATCTCCTGGCTCCATTGCTGATGCTTGCTTGGCGCCTGAGATTTTGCCAATGCCGAAAGTCCTGTGAAATCTCGGTCATTTGAAGGATTCCAGTTCCAGAAACGCCACGCAGAGGTGGAAACTATTTTTCCTTTGCCTAAAGTATATTCTGCATTTAATGATAATCCACCCATATCCTGCTCAGCTTTCCAGGGCGTGTCTGTATCAACAGTTCTGTTGAAAGGATCGATTGCGGGAAGTGTGTAACCAAGGTCTGAAATGATATTTCCAAATTGTCTGTAAGCTGCTCTTTTCGTGGTCACAACGCCGGCGATTACTTGTGCATAACCGTTTGCTCTTAATCTGTTATAATCTCCGGTTAGGATGAATTTCAGATTTTCATTCGGTTTATATAAGAGTTGATCTCGGATTGCGATGGAATTAATGTCATTAAGATCCTGACTTGTTCTTGAATTATAAATTGTTCCATCACGATGCGTTCCTGATGCGGAAAAACGGTTGGCAAATTTATCCGAAATAGCACCAGTGACAGAAGTTTTTGCCTGAATAAAACCGTAATTACCAAAACTAATTTCAGCCGTCCCACCAGTTGTGAAACTTGGCTGTTTTGTCGTGACATTGAAAGTTCCTGCCGTTGTATTTTTACCAAATAAAGTTCCTTGCGGACCGCGTAAAACCTCAATCCTCTCGATATCAACAAAATCTAAAGTTGTAGCCGCTGGTCTTGCATAATAAACGCCATCAACGTAGAATCCAACGCCAGGATCCAAACCATCATTAGTCAAACCAAAAGTAGAACCTAATCCACGGATGCTGAGACTCGTATTTCTGGGTGTTGAACTATAGAACTGAACGGACGGAACGAGTTCTTTTAATCGATTAACATTGAAAGCCCCAGTTTCCTCCGCTTTTTTTCCTGAAATGACGTTAATCGGAATCGGAACTTGTTGCGCCGTTTCTTCACGTCGCCTTGCGGTAACGATGACTTCTGTGATTTCGACATCTTTTGGCAGAAGTTTGATGAATAAAGTATCGCCGGGATTTTCTTTGATTAAATATGTTCTTGTCTCAAAACCGTTTTTCTGAATTTTAATTTCGAAAGGGAGTTGACTGATATTACTTAAAGTAAAATTTCCATCCTGATCGGTTTGTAAAGATAAATTCTTATCAGATTTCGAAGAAATCTTTACCGCTGATATATTTTTATTATTAATGCTGTCCTGAATCTTTCCGTAAATGGAAGTCTGTGCAAATGAATGGACGAATGTGAAAGTAAAAAAGAGGAATGACCACTTTTTTAAGACGTTAGAATTTCTGCTCATAGTTTATTAAAATAGAGAGCAAAAGTATTAAACTTTATTATCATACTAAAATAGTATGAATTAAAATTAATATAAAACCTGGATGATTAAACTCAGGTTTTTAATCAATTATTTAATCTGTGTTTTCTTTCTTCGTCCCCACCAGATCATAAATCCAGTGATTGGCATTGATGCAATTATTAAACTGACAATGAATGCGATGATTTTTGTCGGCAAACCTAGAATCGCACCAACGTGGATATCATAATTGGCAGCTACAGTTTTTTCTCCGAAATTTTTGTCCTTCGGGTCGTGAGTGTGAAGCAGTTCGCCAGAGTTCTCATCAAATATCAAGCTGCTGCTTTTGTGATAAGAGTAGGAGAGGTGTTTTACATAGACTTCAAAATTTGGATGTTCGTGATCATCGATGTGCGGATGACCAAGATCCAGACTGAATCCGTAAGCGGTTGGATAAAGCTCCTTTACTTTGTCAGAGATTTTATCCAAAGTTCTGTCGGTTCTCATTTCGATTGGCGCTTTGGTCGTGATTTTTGAGAAATCGGGATAAGCTGTTTCGCCTCCGGAAAATACGACGTAGATCATTGCCTGAACAACAAAGAAGGCGTAGAACAATCCCGTAATTGTGAGAATCAAAGCGAAGATTGAAGAGTAGAATCCGAGGACGTTGTGAAGATCGTAATTTTTCCTTTTCCATTTGGTGGTATCTTTCCATTGGAATTTGAAACGTTGTTTTCTGGCTGCTTTATTTTTTGGCCACCAAAGTATGATTCCAGAAATCAGCATTATTAAGAAAATAACAACCGGAATCCCAACAACATAAGTTCCCCAATCCTGTTTTAAAAGAAAACTCCAGTGGATTGATTTCACGATGGCAAAGAATCCGTTTTTCTCATCATAAGTCTGCAAAACCTTGCCGTTGTAAGGATTGACGTAAGCGACTTTATAAATTGGAAATTCATCAAAATAATTCCATTGATCGGGCTGATGCTCGTACCAGTAGAATTGATAGGACATTGTTTTATCAATCGGGACATTCACCCAATGGATCGGATATTTCTCTTTGGTCTGCTGATCTACCAGCTTTTCCATTTGGCGGATTGGCAGGATTTGTTTTTGATCAATATTCTGCTCGTGGTGGTAGATGTATTCTTTTCTGGAGAAATTTTCTACCTCATCTTTGAAAACGAATAACGCGCCAGTGATCGCAATGATAAAGATTAACGTACCAATGGACAAGCCAAACCACAAATGTAGTTTGGCTGCCCATTTTTTGAAGAAACCAGGTTTCTTTTTATGATGATGTTTTTTCCTCATAAACATTGAAAAAGCTAAGCGCAAACTTAGCTTTTTTATTTTTAGAATTTGTAAGCGATACTTCCTAAAGCATTAATCAGAGTCTGTGGATTTGCTGTTGAATATCCAATCCAGTAATGTTCGTTTGTAAAGTTATCAACTTTTACTCCGATTCTGAACTTTTTAGTGTCGTAATAAGCATTAGCATTTAATACAAAAAAGCTATTCAAAGTGAAAGTGTCCTGTACGTTTGTGGCTGTATTAAACTGATTAAGCACCTTATTGTCGCTTGCATAATTACCTCCAATGCCAAATCCTAAACCTTTCAGACTTCCATCAATAAACTGATAACTTGCATTGAAATTAGCTAACCATTTTGATCCGGCTGTACTTGGTCTGAATCCTGTTGATTCATCTCTAGAATCATTGTAAGCAAGTCCTCCAATTAATGAGAATCCTTTTACTAAGTAAGCATTTACTTCAAGTTCAACACCTTTGCTGCGAATCTCTCCTGTTTGATTTTGAACAGCAAAATTCCCAACATATTCTGTAGTTACAAGATAATTTTTAGCTGTGATATCGTAGTAACTCACGGTAGCATTGATTTTTCCATTAATAAGATTGGTTTTAAAACCTCCCTCAAACTGATTGGCTCTTTCAGGATCTGACAGTGCCGTGTCTAAGGCTTTGTTGAATATGTAGTATCCATTGCTTTTGAAACTGTTCTGATAGTTTCCGAAAACTGAGAATTTGTCTTTTACAATTTCGTAAACCAATCCAGCTTTTGGAGACCACGCTGATTGATTATAAGGGTCAGTTGCGCTACCCGCGACATCGCCTCCTTTAAAATCATTGCTTTCGTAACGTAGTCCTACCACTAAGTTAAGACCAGTAACCGGAGTGAAAACGTTGGAGATATAACCGCTATATGTATTGAGATCTGAATTTATATCATAATTGCCGATATTCTCAGGATCACTATAAAGGTTGCCCATTGCAGTGCCGTTGAAGCCGGAATAGTCTGCTCCGTTCGCCGCTATAGCAGGAAAACCATTTTTAACGAGATAAATAAATCTAGATCTATCTTTCGTCTGCAAATAGTCAAAACCCGCAACAGTTCTGTTTCTCATTCCATTACCGAATGTGTAGTCGAAGTTGAAGTTCTGCTGCACCTGGAACCAAGATTTCTTACTGTCTTTTGTTCCTTGATCATATCTTTGAATCATCAATTGGTCTCCAGCAAAGCCTGCCGCAAAATAAGGTCCGAAACCATTTGAAAAACTGTGAGAGTTATTGATATTGGTTGAAGACTTGATGTTGTCATTAATTTCATAATTGATTTGTCCGAAAACATTATTGACTCTTGCTGTAGTGTACAATCCATCACCTAAATAAGATTGTTTGTAATCAAGACCTGCTTTTTCCAGATCTTTCATATTATCAATTTTATTAAGTCCTCCAGGAGAAAGATAGAAGAATAATTGCTCGCCGACTGCTCTGTTGTTGAACATTTCGTACTCAACGTTGAACTGTAATCTGTCAGAAGCGTTATAAGTCAATGAAGGCGTGAATGCAAAATATGAATTTTTCATGTCACTTTTCTGAAAAGTGCCAGAGTTTGTGTAGGCTGTATTAACTCTTAATAAAAGTTTTTTATCTTCAGTCAAAGGTGCATTGACATCAGCCTGAGCTCTGTAAGTGTTATAGCCACCGCCAGTAATGGTAACATTTCCTCCAAAAGTTCCGTAAGGTTTTTTTGTAACTCTATTGACCAAACCTCCGTAAGATGCTACGTTACTTCCATATAAAGTTCCTGAAGGACCTTTTAGTACTTCAAGTTTTTCAAGATTGATAGCATCTACTGTAGTTGTTACTGGGGCTACCAATCCATTTCTCATAGAACCGGAGGAAACGAAACCTCGCAAAATTACAAATGATCCGCCATCTCCAGCTCTGCTGGTAGCGTTCCACATTTTTTGTAATCCAGTAATGTTTCTATAAGCATCATCTATTGTATATATAAGTTGATTCTCAATCGCTCCGTAACTAATTGAAGATAGGACTTGAGGATCCTCAATAGCTTTTAAAGGCATTTTGTTAGAATAATCACTATCCTTTTTTACCAAAGCATCGATGATAACTTCTTCAATATTTTTTGAATTAACTGTATCTCTTTCCTGAGCATAAGTAAAAGCGGAAACCAAAACCACTGCACTTACAAGTACTTTCTTCATTGCTATAATAATTTTTTGCAAAGTTATTATTTTTACTTATTCTAAATTAACAAACTTTATGATTTTTGTCATTTTATTTAGAATTGATACAAACAAAAACCCGCTGATATTCAGCGGGTTTTAATTTTATATTGAAAATTCCTTATGCAGGAATCTCGCCTTTGTATAGGAATGAAACAATTTCTTTGTTCACTTTTTCAACCATTTCGCTAAATAGGTAGAAAGATTCTTGTTTGTAGATGACCAACGGATCTTTCTGCTCGTAAACGGCACCTTGGGAAGAACGACGTAGGTCATCCATTTCTCTCAGGTGTGTTTTCCAGTTTTCATCGATGATAGATAAAGAGATGTTCTTTTCAAAATCAGTGATCAATGATTCACATTTGGTTTCGTAAGCCTGTTGCAGGTCAGTTACAATCGTCATTGTTTTGATGCCATCTGTGAACGGAACCTGGATCATTTTGAACATTGAACCTTGGTTTAGGAACACATTCTCGATGATTGGATAAGCTTTTTCTTTTAGAAGATTTAATCTTAGATCGTAATCTTCTTTTGCCGCTTTGAAAACCAAATCTGTCAACGCAGGAATCTGAGTGCTTGAAAACTGAGATTCTGTCACAGGCGATTCCATAGTGAAATATTTAATGATATCGAATTCGAAATCTTTGTAGCTTCCGGTTGCTTTGGATTGAGAAACAATCGCTGCAGCTGTATCGTAAACCATATTCACGATGTCATACTTCAGGTGATCACCGAACAAGGCGTTCTTTCTACGTTTGTAGATCACGTCACGCTGTTTGTTCATCACATCATCGTACTCCAACAATCTTTTTCTAACCCCGAAGTTGTTTTCCTCAACTTTTTTCTGCGCTCTCTCAATAGACTTGGAAATCATAGAATGTTGAATCACTTCGCCATCTTTATGACCCATTCTGTCCATCATTTTCGCAATCCTTTCAGACCCGAAAAGACGCATCAAGTTGTCTTCAAGTGAAACATAAAACTGAGAACTTCCCGGATCTCCCTGACGTCCCGCTCTACCTCTCAACTGTCTGTCAACACGTCTTGAATCGTGTCTTTCAGTTCCGATGATCGCAAGACCACCGTTGGCTTTCACTTCGCCTTTCAGTTTGATATCCGTTCCTCTACCTGCCATATTGGTTGCTATGGTTACAACACCAGCGCCACCGGCTTCAGCCACGATCTCTGCTTCCTTCTTGTGAAGTTTCGCATTCAAAACGTTGTGAGGAATTTTTCTTAAGCTTAATGCTTTTGACAATAATTGAGAAATCTCTACTGAAGTTGTTCCAACCAAAATAGGTCTTCCGGCTTCAACTAATTTTTCGATTTCCTCGATTACTGCATTGTATTTTTCACGATTGGTTTTGAAAACCAAATCTTGTCTGTCATCTCTCTGGATTGGTCTGTTGGTAGGAATTACCACCACATCCAGTTTGTAAATCTGCCAGAATTCTCCGGCTTCTGTTTCCGCAGTTCCGGTCATTCCCGCAAGTTTGTTGTACATACGGAAGTAGTTCTGCAAAGTGACTGTCGCAAACGTTTGAGTCGCTGCTTCGATTTTTACATTTTCCTTAGCTTCAATCGCTTGGTGAAGTCCGTCAGAATAACGTCTGCCTTCCATAATACGGCCAGTTTGCTCGTCAACGATTTTCACTTCACCGTCAATTACCACATATTCATCATCTTTTTCGAATAATGTATAAGCTTTCAATAATTGATTTAAAGTATGGATTCTCTCAGATTTAATAGAGAAATCTCTGTATAATTCTTCTTTAGCAGCAAATTCTTCTTCTTTAGGAAGATTTTTCTTTTCTATTTCAGCAATCTCAGTTCCGATGTCTGTCAAAACGAAGAACTGTTGATCTTCATTACCGGCTGACATGTATTCAACACCTTTATCAGTCAAATCGATTTGATTATTTTTCTCATCGATTACGAAATAAAGATCTTTATCTACGATTGGCATATCACGGTTGTTATCAGCCATATACTGGCCTTCAATTTTTTGTAATAATGCACGGTTTCCGCTTTCTGACAAGAATTTAATCAACTGTCTGTTTTTCGGAAGACCTCTGTACGCTTGTAATAATTTGAAACCACCTTCTTTGGTTTTTCCGGCAGCAATTAATTTTTTTGCTTCATTAAAAAGAATTGAAACTGTTTTCTTCTGAACTTCAACTATTCTATCGATTGATGGTTTCAAAACATCATATTCCTGTCTGTCGCCTTGTGGAACAGGACCGGAAATGATCAATGGTGTTCTTGCATCATCCACTAACACAGAATCCACCTCATCTACAATGGCAAAGTTCAATTCTCCTTGAACCAATTCAGTTGGAGAAGTCACCATATTATCTCTCAAATAATCGAAACCAAATTCGTTGTTGGTTCCGTAAGTAATGCTTGCCTGGTAAGCTTTTCTTCTGGCGTCTGAGTTTGGCTGGTGAAGGTCGATACAATCGATGTTCATGCCGTGGAATTCGTACAATGGACCCATCCAAGCGGAGTCACGTTTTGCCAAATAGTCATTTACGGTTACCACGTGAACACCACGGCCAGGAAGTGCATTAAGATAGATTGGTAAGGTTCCAACTAATGTTTTCCCTTCTCCAGTTGCCATCTCAGCAATTTTTCCTTGGTGAAGCACAACACCACCGATAAACTGCGTGTCGTAATGAACCATATCCCAAACGACAGGCGTTCCTGCAGCGTCCCATTTGTTTTTCCAAACGGCAACGTCGCCTTCTAATACAACAAAATCTTTTGTTGCTGCCAATTCGCGGTCTCTGTCAGTCGCGGTAACACGGATTTCTCCGTTTTGCGCCAAACGTCTGGATGTTTCTTTTACTAAAGCAAATGCTTCCGGAAGAACTTCAGCTAATACTTTTTCTTCAACTTCGTATGACTCTTTTTTAAGACCTTCGATTTTTGTGAAAAGCGCTTCTTTCTCGTCAACGTTGGTAGAGTTTTTTATCTGCTCTTTAGTTTCTTCGATTTGGGTTGTAAACTTGGCAGTGGCAGTTTTCAATTTTTCTTTAAATTCTGCTGTTTTATCTCTCAGTCCATCATCAGTCAATGATTGGATTCCAGATTCTACTGTTTTGATTTTTGCGACAACTTTTTTTACTTCTTTAAGATCTTTTGCATTTTTGTCTCCCAAAAAACTTTTAAGAACGGTATTTAAAAAACTCATAATTTGCTATTTGCGGTTTGCAGTCAGCTTTTGGCTGATTGCGTTATTTTATTTAAAAGGAACAATTGGCAATTGGCAAAAAGCCAGGAGCCAAATGCTGTCTTAATATTCGTCTTCGTTCCAGAGGTAATCCTCGTCTGTAGGATAGTCGCTCCAGATTTCGTCAATCGCGTCATAGATCTCTCCTTCGTCCTCGATAGCCTGCAGGTTTTCTACAACTTCCATCGGTGCTCCGGTTCTGATTGCGTAATCGATTAATTCTGCCTTGGTCATCGGCCAAGGTGCATCGCTAAGGTAAGATGCTAATTCTAATGTCCAATACATAATTTAAATTTTTTGCAAAAGTAAAAAATTAGGTGATACTTTATACACTTTTCTACTGATTTTCAACAATATTTAAAAATTATTTTATTTAATATTTAATTTGGGTTGTGATCGTAGCGTATTACTGCGGATTTCCCAAAAACCATTCCACAAATTTTTTTATGCCATTTTGGAAGTTTGTGCTTGGCGCAAACCCTATCAAAGTCTTTGCTTTTGTAATGTCAGCGTTGGTCTTCTGGACATCGCCGGCCTGCATTGGCAGCATTTTTTTGATGGCTTTTTTGTCCATGGTAGTTTCTAAAACTGACAGCATTTTATTAAGTGTCACCACTTCACTTTCTCCAAGATTGATGATTTCATAAACTTTTTCATTGGTCTCCAGATATTTTATTGACTTCAAAACGCCATCAATAATATCATCAACAAAAGTGTAATCTCTAGCTGTGGAACCATCACCGTAGAAAGGGATTTCTTTATTTTCGGAAATCAGTTTCGTGAATTTGTGAATCGCCAGATCCGGTCTTTGTCTCGGTCCGTAAACGGTAAAAAATCTTAGCTGAATCATATCGATGTGATAAAGACTATGATAAACGTGACCGATAATTTCTCCGCATTTTTTTGTCGCTGCGTAAGGCGAAATAGGATTGTCCACATTATCAGTTTCAGCAAAAGGGATCTTCTCATTATTTCCATAAACGCTTGACGATGAAGCGCAAACGATTTTTTTAACTCCAAATTCTTTACAAAGTTCGTAAAGATTCTGAGTGCCACGGATATTCACTTCCTGATATTCCAAAGGCCTTTCAATAGACGGTCGAACGCCAGCCAACGCGGCTAAATGAATGACTAAGTCAACCTTATGATTACGGAAAATCTCTTCCAAGCCTTTCTTATCCCGAATATCTTGAAAATAAAATTGATAATAATCTGATTTTGTTTCAATTGATAATTTGTGAATATCGGTTTCCTTATCTGTAAAATTAAATTCTGACTTTGAACCTAAAGATTCGAGCGTATTTTTAATTTTAATTTTATAATCATAAAAACCATCGAAGTTGTCAATATTAATGACAGAATGTCCATTTTTCAAAAGTTGTTCTACCAAATGAGAACCGATAAAGCCACTTCCGCCAGTGATAAGATAATTCATAACATCAATTGTCTTGCGAAGATAAGAATTAAACAAAAACTGAACGATTCTTTTCATATTAAGATCATATCTTAAATTTAATTAATAATGTTTACTTTTAATCCCAATTTCAAATCCACGACAAAATGCAATTCTCCGGACAAATCCTGAAAATGATCTCTCAAAACGGAAAACCAATCCAATATTACCTGAACCTGAATGGCGATCTCATCAATATGAATCAGCTTTTTGGGAAAGAATTTCACATCAAACACGTTGGCTACGAATGTGTGAACTGTGGGAGCGACGAGAAGATCTACCGAATGGGATTCTGCAAAAAATGCTTCTTCGAAAGTCCATACGCAAGTGACACGATCATCCGTCCGGAACTTTCCACGGCGCATCTTGGCGTTGGCGAAAGAGATCTGGAGATTGAAAAACAGATTCAGCTGGTTCCGCATATCGTTTATTTGGCTTACACAGGCGATGTGAAAGTTGGCGTGACTAGAGAAGCGCAAATCCCGACAAGATGGATCGATCAAGGTGCAACGTTCGCCTTGCCGATTGCCATCACGGAAAACCGTTACGAAGCCGGAATGATAGAGGTGGAACTGAAAAAACACGTGGCCGATAAAACCAATCCTAAGAAAATGCTTCTGGATGATTACGAGGATACTTTAGATCTGATCGATTTCCGAAACAAGATCGCAGACTATTTTCCCAACGATTTCAAAAAATTTGCGGTGATTGAGGAGAATATCATCAAACTCGATTTTCCTTACGAAAAACCTGAGAAGATCAATGTTTTCACATTGGATAAAAAACCTGAATTCAATGGTGTTTTGAAAGGCATCAAAGGGCAGTATCTTGCTTTTGAAGGCGATGATTTCATCAATGTCCGCGGTCACGAAGGTTATGTGGTGGAGTTGACGGTTTAAAAATTTGAAATCACAAAAGGCACAAAAGTCTTTATTTTTTTAAGTTTATCACAAGTTAAAGGAAGACTGTTTTCAAGCTTTTGCTTTTTTGAACTTGTGGAGAATATTATTTTTAGATTTTCTTTTGTGACTTTTGTGGTTGAACATTCTTAAAAGAAAAAGGCATTTAAAGTTGGAACGGTTTTTAGTAATCAATTAGTTAGAAAAAATTAGATGAAAAAAACTTTAAAAGTTACCGGAATCGTTCTGGGAAGTATTTTGCTTCTCATCCTGATAGTGAACATCGGATTCACGCTTTGGCTCAAGTATCAGCTTCCGGATTACATCAAAAACAAAACACCTTACGCCATTACCTACAAAACTTTGAATGTCGAAATTCTCAGCGGAAGTATTTCGGCAGACGATATTTTGATAAAATCCAAAAATCCGAATGACAAAAAAGTCCTGGCGATTGATGGCTTTGTTGATGGGTTGAATGTCAGTAGATTGGGTATTGTTGATTTAATTAAAAATAAAAAAATCAATACCAATTCCATTAGATTGACGAATCCGCGTCTCAAAATCAGATTGGCGCAAAAGAAAACGAAAGATTCCGTAAAAGAACCAATGCCGTTTCTCATCCGAAATATTGACATCACCAAAGGAAACATCGACGTTATAAATCCGGATGACTCAAGGGCTTTCTCTGCGAAAAACCTCAGTCTCGAAATCAAGAATCTTAGCTTGAATGATAATCCGAACGAATTGCCGTTTGCGCTCGACAGTTACAAGATTACCGCGAGAGATTTCTTCGCCAAAATAAGTGATGTTTATACGATTAATTCTAGTGATGTTAAAACAAATAATGGCCAATTAGAAATCACTGATTTTGAGCTGAAATCGATTTTGGACTTTAAAGATTGGGAGAAAAGTTTTACAAAACAAAAAAGTCTTTTCAGTATCAAAAGCAAGAAAATTTCCTTCAATGATTTGGTTTTTGATAAGACGAAACTGAATCTGAAAAATGCGCAGTTCATCAATCCGGAATTCGTGATTCAAAATCGTGATGCCAAAATCATTAAGCCAAAAAATACAAAGAAAAACGGCATCGATTTGAATTTTGCCAATATTGATATTAAAAATGGAACCTTATCAATGCTGAAATCCAACGGCGAAAAGTCACTTTCATTAGCAAAATTTGATGCGAATGTAAAAGAATTTTTGATGGACGATGAAACTTCGAAGAACAAGTTGCCTTTCAAATTCAAAGATTATAAAATTGTAGGAAACACGTTCTTCTACGATTCCGGTAAATATTACAATCTCAGTTTGTCAAGATTCAATATGTCTTCGCAATCGATTGATTTGGTGAATTTTAAAATGATTCCAAAAATGTCGCGCGCCGAGTTTGTGAGAACAATTCCGATGGAAGATGACCAATTCAATATTTCAGCAAACAGGATTCAACTTTCTGGCTTGGATTGGACTTTTGAAAAAGAACTCGACCTTCATTTGAAATCCGCGAAACTTCACAATGTGGACGCCAATATTTTCCGAAGCAAAATCCCAAAAGACAATCCGAAAGAAAAGTTACTCTATTCCAAAGTTCTTAGAAATATAAAATTTCCTTTGGTTGTTGATAATCTTAATCTTATAGATTCAAAATTGGTTTATGAGGAAGATAAGCCAGACAACAATGGTCCTGGAAAAGTATTTTTCACAAATTTCAATTTGAATGTCAAAAACCTGAATTCAAACAAAAAGAAAGGCGCCAATACGAAGGTTCCGATTGTCATCAATTGCAATTTTATGGGCGTTTCTCCAATGAAGGTGAATTGGAACTTTGACACTTCGGACTTGCGAGACAACTTTACAATCGGTGGCTACATCAATGATTTGCCGGCAAATGACATCAATCCGTTCATCAAACCTTATATGAATATCACAGCGACTGGAACGATTACAAGTCTCAATTATAATTTCAAAGGTAACAATGATATTATGAATGGGAAATTCAAGATCACGCACAAAGATTTGAAGGTGGCTCTGATTGATAAAGAGACAAAGGAGAAAAAGAAATTCCTCTCTGGCGTTGCCAATCTGTTTGTGAAGAAGGATTCTCAGAAATTTCCGGAATCTGTGGACATCTATGTTGAAAGAAATAAGGAACGATCATTCTTCAATTTCTACTGGAAAGGTATTGAAGATGGTTTGAAAAAAACATTACTCATTATCAAAATTTAATCATAAAAAAACCTTGACTTGCAAAGCCAAGGTTTTTATGATTAATGAAGAAATTGATTAAAAATCGTATTCTTCCTTCTGTTCGTCTTCCTCTATTTTTTTCAGAAACTCATCAAATTCCGGCCCGCTGTAATTGCTGTTGGCGCCGTAAGAATCGATGATCATTGCTTTGTTACCATAGATGTCTTGCAAGAGGTACAGGGCTACATTATCAGCAGGATCACTTGCGCCTTCGAATCTGTAAGTACGGATGATTTTCAGATCTTCCGGTTTGTAAACAATGCCTTCATCCCGCAGCACAAATTTTTTGTCCTCATTCATTAGAATTTCTTTGGTAATTCCTTTTTGTCTTAGCTTTTCCATCACCTGAGAAAGGGTAAGCATTGGTTTCGGATTATTCATAACAATGGGTTTTCTGATTTATACAAATATGATTACAAATCATGAACCAAAAAATAAAAAGACTTTACAAATTTTGTAAAGTCTTAAAAAAATAAAAGTTATAAAAAATTAAATTATCCTTCTCTGCAAAGATTGAGATAAATTACTTGTTAACCTTGTAACGCTTATCTGGCGTTCCGTCCTTTTTCAGGGTTTTGGCGGCTTTGTATCGTTTGTCCGGCGTTCCGTCTTTTTTCATTTTTACGGTAGCTGCGGAAGCGGTTTTATCAATTTTTGCGTCGGCTTTTTTGGCCTGTGTCTCAGTTTTCTGAACTGTTTTTTTTGCGACAGTTGCAGCTGGTGTTGCCTGTGCTGTTGCCATTCCTACTCCAAAAGTAAGCAGCAATGTTGTCAATAGATTTTTCATGTCTGTGATGTTTTGGTTGAACAAATTTATAGTAATAATTGATTAAAAATGAGAAATATAAAACTTTAACCAGAAATTATAATAGCTTAAAATCTCCTTAAAAATTAAATCGGTAAGCTAGGCTGATGTTCAGTAATGCTGCTTTGGAATAATACTTTTCAATATCCGGATTTTGATTTCCGATTTTGGAATTGTAGAAATTGAGCTTTGCGCCAAGGACTACTTGCTGCACGCCTTCATTATCCAAAACGTAAATCGCTTTTCCTCCGAAATTGATTCCGCTGTTTCCTTCGCTGAATTTTCCGGAATTATCCAGATACGGACTTTTCATCCGATAGGTGCTGTAACCTAGGATTTCTTCTACAAAAAAATCTTCAGTGATCTTGTCCTTATGGAAAACATACCAGTCAAAATTATTCATAGAAGGTGAGCCAAGATAGCCATAAGTATCCCGATTTTTCACGTTGGCAAGGAAGTACGTGTATTCTACGCCCAAGCCAAAATTTTTGTAAAGATTGGCATTGAGTCCGATTCCGAAACCGTAGAAATAACCCAGATTATCGTGCAGGAAATTATCACCAAGAGCGGTCATCACTTTCACGTGCGGATCTACGGAAAACTTCACCTGCTCTGTCCAGCTTTGCTTTCTGCGCTGCGCCGAAAAAGAAATAGAAGTCATTACAATGAGAAAGAGAATCGATTTTTTTATCATTTCAAAGTGATGTCATTAAAGATAATATAAGTCACACCGTCCGGAATCTCTATGCTGAGCGAGTCTGAAGAGATTTTGCAACCCTGAGTTTCTGTAGAAAAAGATTTGATTTTGAAATTTTTCAGTTGCAGTTTGTAAGCGCCTTTTTCATAAGGTCCGGCCAGTACAAAACTCCCGCTTTCTTTGGGAAAGGTTTCAGCAATGATTTTTTTGTCAACTACAAGATGGATTGGGTTTTCCAAGAATTTACCATCCGTAAAAGTGAATCTTCCTTCCGCATAAGCCCGGAAGATATTGGCATCATCATCTTTGCACTGTGTCAAAAGAATTGACATCAGAGAGAGAATGGCTAGTATTTTGAATGAAAATTTCAAGTTTGAACAAGTTTATTATAATGTAAAATTAAAACTAAATTTTCTTAAAAATAGTATCTTTGTTCAGAATTACGATTCCGGGAACAAGCTCGGAATCGTTTTCCTGTTTACACATATTTCAGAATGGAATTAAAAAAAATCAATGAAAATCTGCTTCCTGATTTGCTCAAGAAAGAGTTTGGAAGTGAGGTTTTTTCACAATTAGATAGCAATCAACATATTTCTGTGAAAGGAAGTGCTGGTTCGGCGGTTTCTATTTTCACGGCAGAATTGTTTCTGGCGCACAAAAAGAATATTCTTTTCATTGTCGATGACAAGGAAGATGCGCTTTATGTGAACTCAGAAATGGAAGATCTGCTCGGGAAAGAAAACATACTCTATTTTCCAGCAACGCATTTGGAGCCTTATCAAGTTGAGAAAACGCAGAACGCCAATTTGGTTTTGAGAACGGAAGTCATCAATAAAATAAATTCCGGAAAATCTCCAAAAGTCATTGTAGCTTACGTTGGTGCGCTGTCCGAAAAAGTGTTGAAGAAAGAAGATTTCAAAGCGATTTCTCACCAGATAAAAGTCGGCGATCAGTTGAATTTTGATTTTGTGGATGAGTTGCTGAATCATTATCAATTCAACCAAACCGATTTTGTTTCCGAGCCTGGAGAATTCTCTGTTCGAGGTGGAATTGTAGATGTTTTTTCTTTCTCTAATGAAAAACCTTTCCGAATCACATTTTTTGGTAATGAGGTGGAAAGCATCAAAACTTTTGATATCGAATCTCAACTTTCATTGGACAAGATCACGGAATTCCAGTTGGTCTCCAATATGAATTTTTCGGTTTCCGGAAGCAAGGTTTCGTTCTTCGAATTGCTTTCTAATGACAGTTTGATCGTTTCGAAGAATCTATTTCTCGGCGTGAAGAAAGTCAAGGATTTTTATGAAAAATCGTTTGAGAAATTTGAAACATTAAGCAAAGAAATCAGTCATAGAAAGCCGGAAGAATTGTTTATTTCCGAAAATGAATTCAAGAATAAACTGATCAAGTTCAAAACCATCGATTTCAGTTCGCACAAATTTGAACTTCCGAAGATTAAAACGCTGGAACTTAACCAAACACAACAGCCAAGTTTCCACAAAAATTTTGAATTGTTGATCGATGACCTTCAGGAAAAACAAATTCTCGGTTTCGACACGTGGATTTCTTTCTCATCAGAAAAACAAAGAGAAAGATTGCAGTCGATCTTCGAAGAATTGGGACATCAGATCCCATTTAAAAGTTTCAGATCCGAACTTCATCAGGGTTTTGTGGATCTGGAACATAAACTTCTGGTTTACACGGACCATCAGATCTTCGACCGTTATCAACGTTACAAATCCAAGGACACGTTTGCGAAATCCGAACAGCTGACTTTGAAAGATCTGATGTCTTTGAAAGTGGGCGATTACATTGCGCACATCGATCACGGGATTGGGAAATTTATGGGTTTGGTGAAGGTCAATAACGATGGGAAAATCCAGGAATGTTTCAAACTGACCTATAAAAATGGCGACCTGCTTTATGTGAGTATTCATTCGCTTCATAAAATTTCAAAATACAATGGACCAGACGGAAAGGAAATTGTCCTCAGCAAACTCGGTTCACCAGCGTGGAAATCATTAAAACAAAAAACAAAAGCGAGGGTCAAGCAGATAGCATTTGACTTAATAAAACTTTATGCTCAGAGAAAAACGGCGAAAGGGTTCCAATATTCGCCTGATTCTTATCTTCAAAATGAGTTGGAAGCGAGTTTCCTTTACGAAGACACGCCGGATCAGGAGAAGGCAACCTTCGATGTCAAACGAGATATGGAAGATGAAGGCGTGATGGACCGTTTGATCTGTGGCGACGTAGGTTTTGGGAAAACGGAAATTGCGATTCGTGCGGCCTTCAAAGCGGCCACGGACAGCAAGCAAGTGGCGATTTTGGTTCCGACGACGATTCTGGCTTTCCAACATTACAGAAGTTTCAAAGAACGATTGAAGGATTTCCCGGTCAATATTTCTTATTTGAATAGATTCAGAACGGCGAAACAGAAATCCGAAACCTTAGCCGGATTGAAAGACGGAAAAGTGGACATCGTGATCGGAACACATCAATTGGCTTCGGAGAAAGTGAAGTTCAAGAATTTAGGTTTATTGATCATTGATGAAGAACATAAATTCGGCGTTTCGGTAAAAGATAAACTGAAGACGATGAAAACCAACGTCGATACATTGACGTTGACGGCGACACCAATTCCAAGGACTTTACAGTTTTCTTTGATGGCTGCACGAGATCTTTCGGTCATCAAAACACCACCACCAAACCGTCAGCCCGTTGATACGAGTATCATTGGTTTCAGTGAAGAAGTGATCCGTGATGCGGTTTCATATGAACTTCAGCGTGATGGACAGGTTTATTTCATTAATAATAGAATTGAAAACCTGAAAGATATTGCAGGATTGATCCAACGTTTGGTTCCGGATGCAAAAGTCGTGATCGGTCACGGACAGATGGAAGGGAAACAATTGGAGCAAAATGTCCTCGATTTTATGAATGGAAAATATGACGTTCTGGTCGCTACAACAATCATCGAAAGTGGAGTAGATGTCCCGAATGCGAATACAATTTTCATTAATGACGCTCATCGTTTCGGAATGGCGGATGTTCACCAGATGCGTGGACGAGTTGGGCGAAGCAATAGGAAAGCGTTTTGTTATCTCATTACGCCACCGTTTGATATGATGACTTCCGATGCGAGAAAACGTCTGGAAGCCATTGAGCAATTTTCGGATCTTGGAAGTGGATTCCAGATCGCGATGAAGGATCTGGAAATTCGTGGTGCGGGCGATTTGCTTGGAGCGGAACAAAGTGGTTTCATCAACGAAATGGGATTTGAAACGTATCAGAAAATGATGCAGGAAGCTTTGGAAGAGTTGAAAGATGATGAGGATTTTGAAAATCTTTTCGAGAATGAGGAAGACCGTCAGAAATTATTCAAATCGACAAAGGAAGTGAATATCGATACGGATCTGGAGTTGATGTTGCCAGATCATTATGTGAGTTCGACCGAGGAAAGATTATCATTATATCAGAAATTAGCTGAGATTAATAATGCAATCGACCTTGCAAACTTCGAAAATGAATTGAAAGACAGATTCGGGGAATTGCCAGATGAAGCTATCAATCTATTGAAATCTGTGGAGCTGAAATGGCTGGCGGCGGAAATTGGATTTGAAAAATTGGTCGTGAAAAACAAAGTGTTTCTCGGCTATTTCCCTGCGAATCCTCAGGACAAATTCTATCAAAGCGAAAAATTCAAAAAAATAATTGCCTACCTCACACAAAATCCGAAGGAAGCGACGTTAAAAGAAAAGAACAACCAGCTGATGATGCGGAAAGACAATGTGAAAAATGTGGATGAGGTGAATCTGGTTTTGAACAGGATTTTGAATCATTAATGAGCCATTATTTATTTCATATTAAGAAAATTATTCTGTTGTTATTTGTAATGACAGCTTCTTTTTGGGAAGCTCAGATTTTGAAATACCATTACGACAAAGAAATGACTTTTCTGAGTGAAGCTGATAGTTTGAGCGGCATTTCAGTAAGATTTAATTCTGAGGATCAGAGCGTTCCTGTCTATTCCATTGATTTTGATTCTGAGAAAAGATATATTAGAAATACGATTAATTTCTATTATTCGTACCGGAAAAACATGTACAAAATGGATGGCATTCTTTATAATAAAAAATATGCAGCGGCCAATGGATTCCGGACTTACAGCGCAGAATCGCCGGTCAGGACTTTCAAAAAAGCTACGGATACTTTGTACGGTTACAGGACTTTCAAAGATTTGGAAAAAAGAATTGCAACGGACAAAGATGGAACCAAAATAGAAATATTTGTAGCGAATCTAAAAGACCAAATCGATTATTCCGAACCGGCACTTTTCTATCTTTCCGAACATTATGGCATTTCGCCGGGTTTGGGCAAAGGAGAAATTGTAGTTTATGCGAATTATATCTTTAATAAAAATTCCAGTTCCGCCAGTTTTGTAAAACTGAAAGACATTAATGAAGATATTTATTTCAAAAAAGAACAGATCGAATATTTGATCGATGATAAATACAGGGATTTTTATAAAAAAGTAGAGACAGAAGAAATGCCGATGTACTGTTCCGTAACATCATTCGGTAAAGACGTAGATGAAAAAACAGGCGAGGAAATCAATGATCTTTTGGGAAATGTCTGCGAATATTTCACGCTTTGGCGGAACTACGAAACGAATGAACAATTCAAGAAGTATTACAATGCTGAAGTCAATAGAAGAGTTGAAATTTATAAGAAAAATGGAAATCTGAGCGAGAAGCAACTCAAAGTTTATATCGCAGAAGTGAACCAACTCAAAACTCAGAATTCGAAAGAAAATTTTGATTATCAGTAAACATTTACTGTCATCATTAGACATTTAAAAATTTGTTTTAAAAAACTAACTTTGCAAACAGAAAATCAAACAATGAAAAATATATCATATTATTTGTCGCTTATCTTTGGAATTTTGATGCTGTCGTCTTGTGATCCCAATCAGGATGCCAACGGCGATTTCCTGATCGGAGTGGATTATGACTCCAATAGCGGTACAAACGCAACGGTTAAAAATATTAAGAAAGTCACAACAGTAGATAGCAGTGGCGAGAAGGTGATTGCAACGTACAATTATTCAGGCACAAAGCTGACAGGTGTTACATCCGACGATAATTCTTTCAAATACACGGTTTTTTACACATCGGACCAAATCAGCAAAATAGATTACGAATCGGTGGACAGTACATCAGGAGAAAAAACTGTCAACAGTCAGGATTTGACTTA
Organism: Epilithonimonas sp. JDS; assembly: GCF_021261315.1. Lineage (GTDB taxonomy): Bacteria > Bacteroidota > Bacteroidia > Flavobacteriales > Weeksellaceae > Epilithonimonas. The sequence goes on along the minus strand of NZ_JAJSAX010000001.1, from coordinate 1,219,150 downwards.
TTCAGGAGGTAAGCTTGCTTCATCTACGGGCAGTTCCAAAGTTAATGGCGCTTTAATTTATCAATCTTCTACAACTTACAATTACAATGGTGATAAGATAAAAAATATCATCACAAAAGTAAAAGACGATAGCAATACAACTGAATTGTTTACCATTCAAACGGATTACACTTTTAATAGTAACAACGTTTCCGGAATGAAATATACAATTACAACAGCTCCCGGACCGGTAACGATAGATCCAATTGTAATTACAACTGCGTTCAGTGATTATGACAGTTTTAAAAATCCGCTTAATACTTTACCAATGGCTTTCAAGCTGGTGAGTTCTCACTTTGATCTTGAAAATAATGTCGCAAGCGGATTGTCTTCGAATAATGCCCAAACTATGAAAGTGACCAGTAACGTAGAATCCATAACTACTGATTTAAAATATGATTATCTAGATGGTTATCCCATTTTGGGAACCTCTACACACGGCACTGTAGCGTTTGAGTACGTAAAATAATTTTGTAAGGGAATGAAATATCTTATTGTCGGCATCGGGAACAAAGGGGAAGAGTATGCAGAAACGCGGCACAATATCGGTTTCAAAGTAGCCGAGAAAATCGCTGAAAAAATAGAAGCGCCTTTCAAATCTTCAAACTTCGGACTTTTGGCTGAGGGAAAATACAAAGGCAGAAAAGTCTTCGTTTTGAAACCGGATACTTACGTGAACCTTTCCGGAAATGCCGTGAAATTCTGGATGCAGAAAGAAAACATCCCGTTGGAAAACATTTTGATTATTACGGATGATTTGGCTTTGCCTTTTGGTTCTTTGAGGATGAAGATGAAAGGTTCAGACGCCGGTCACAATGGTTTGAAAAGTATCCAGTCTCAGCTGAACAGTCAAAATTATCCAAGATTAAGATTCGGGATTTCTGCAGAATTTTCAGAAGGAAAACAAGCCGATTACGTACTCGGAAAATGGAATGACGAGGAAAAAGAAAAACTCTCCGAAAGAATCGAAAAGTTTTCCCAGGCTGCTTTGTCATTTGTCTTCGCAGGCATTCAGAATACGATGACGGGTTTCAACGGGAAATAAATCAGTCAGCATCTGTCCTCCACGAACGAATCAGCGTACTGTCACTCTTTGAATAGAAAAATCTGGCTTCCGCTAGAGGAAAGTAATAATAAACATCCATAATTTCATTTCCGAAATATTTTGATTCGTCAGGTTTTCCTACGATATTTCTTGCGTCACCTATTTTCATATTTTCCTTGATTTGCTCAAACTTATAATTATGATTAAAGTCATAAACGTAGAATCCTACAAAAAATAGAATTGGAATACAGATCAAAATCAAAACAATTTTTCGGAATAATTTCATCTTTAATTTAACGGAATTTCTAAAGATTTCGCATAGTCAAATTATAAAATAAGTAAGCCGGATAAAATAAATTACCCGGCCTACGAACCTAATTAATTGTATGAAAAAAAGATGTTTTATATCCAAGTTACTACGCCGGTTTCCACGTCATAGTTAGCGCCAACGATTTTGATTTTGCCTTCGTCCTCAAGTTTCTTAAGGGTAGAACTCTGGCTGCGAATCTCATCCAGCGCATTTTTTACGTTACTTTGATTCAGTCTTTCCAACAGATCTTCATTTTTGGAAGAACGTTCCTCGCCGTCATTAATAATATCTTTGATGATGTGATCAAAATGACCAATCAAATGATTCAGATTATCCATTCCAAGACCTTCGATTGCTGCTGAGTCCAGGCCGCCTTTCAACGCGCCGCATTTTGTGTGACCTAGAACAACAACCAGTTTGGAACCTGCCACGTTGCAGCCAAATTCCATAGAACCAAGGATGTCCTGATTCACAAAATTACCTGCAATTCTCACACTGAAAATATCGCCCAGACCCTGATCGAAGATCAGTTCTGCAGACGTACGGCTGTCGATACAGCTCAAAATTACAGCAAACGGCCATTGTCCTGCACGCGTGTCATTTACCTGAGACAACAGATCTCTGTTAGCTTTGAGATTATTTACAAATCTCTGGTTTCCTTCTTTCAGGATATCAAGTGCTTTGTCAGGTGTAATGGTCGTTTGTGTTTCGAATGTATGTGCTTTCATATTTTTAAATTTAATAAAAGTGTTAATTGTTAAAATAATAATTTAAATGTTTGTCAATGTTTTTAGATTGATTTTAAAGCTATCAGCAAAAAGCCAATTGCTATCATCTAACTACATTGCCCTTTTGTGATTGACGATGACGTGCGAATCTTCATCACTAGCATAGTCTCTGTAAGAAGTTTTGAAGCCGATCAATTCTACTTCAATGTCTTCTTCTTTTGCTCTTACGTTGGCAAAATCCTGGATCATTTCCAGAACATCAGTCGTGATGTAAGAAGTGGTTTTTGCATCGATGATGACTTTAGAACCTGATTTTACATTTTTCAATGTTTTCTTGATGGCCGCTTTATTCAGGAATGACACTTCTTCTGCCAGCTTTATCGTGATCTCGTCTGCATCGTCCAGTGTTTCTTTGCTGAGGTAATAAGCCCTTTTCATATTCCCCTGAAGAATATAGAAAACTGAAATCAACAATCCGATTCCTACACCTTTCAAAAGATCTGTAAAAACTACTGCCAAAACTGTTGCTAAAAACGGAATGAACTGATATTTGCCATTGTGCCAGAAATGTTTGAAAGTCGCTGGTTTTGCCAGTTTGTATCCGACTAAAATCAATACTGCTGCCAATGTTGCCAATGGAATCAGATTTAGGATTACAGGAATTGATAAAACACAAATCAAAAGCAAAACCCCGTGGATGATGGCGGAAATCTTGGAAGTTGCACCAGCATTTGCGTTTGCTGAACTCCTTACCACAACAGACGTCATTGGCAGTCCACCGATGAATGAGCTGACGAGGTTTCCAATGCCCTGGGCTTTCAGTTCCAGATTTGTGTCCGTGATTCTTCTTCTAACATCCAGTCTGTCCGAAGCTTCAATACAAAGTAACGTCTCGATAGATGCTACAATTGCAATCGTTGCACCGGCGATCCAGACTTTGGGATTGGTAAATCCATTGAGATCAGGGAATGTGATCAGATTTTTGAAATCTTCCAGTGAACTTGGTGTTGGCAAAGTCACAAGATGTTTTTCAGAAATTGCTAATGAGCTTCCTGACATTTTGAAAAATTCATTCAACAAAATCCCTGCGATCACCGCAACCAGTGCACCTGGCAAAAGTTTTAATCTTTTTAGAATGGTAACGTGATCCCAAGCCAATAAAATAGCTACGGAAACCAAAGTGATAATGATTGCTCCGGGTGTGATTGCCGCACCTAATTCTGCAAAATAACCGAAATTCAGACCTTTGTCAAAAATAGATTCGTGGCCTTCATAATCGCTGTCAAAACCTAAGGCGTGGGGAATCTGTTTCAGGATAATGATAATTCCAATCCCGGCAAGCATCCCTTCGATCACGTTGTTCGGGAAATAATTGGAAATACTTCCGGCGCGGACAAATCCTAAAATCAACTGGAGAATTCCCGCAATGATTCCGGCACAAAGAAATAACTCGAATGCCCCAAGATCCGTAATCGCAACCAGAACAATAGCTGTCAAACCAGCAGCCGGACCGGAAACGGAAATGTTGGAATTGCTAATGCATCCGACAACAATACCACCCACAATCCCGGCAATAATTCCGGACAATGGCGGCGCTCCAGATGCTAACGCGATTCCCAGACAAAGTGGCAATGCCACAAGAAATACGACAAGACCGGAAGGAAAATTCTCTTTGATCCCTCCAATCAAAGATTTTGATTTTTGCATAGTAATATAGCAGAAGTCATTGATAATTAGCTGGCAGCAATTGGCTTTTTGCTAATTTTTGAATTGAGAACCCTGAAATTTAATTTATAACAGGTTCTCAATTAATATCAATTATTCTAAAAAAATGTTGATTGACTTAATACAGAATAAGGTTTACTGTCAATTGAAACAGCAAACAGGATTACGTTTATTGAAAAACGAAATAGGGATTAAGCTTCCGGAGGTGGAGAAAAAATGCTGAGGTAAGGGGAAAAGTAGATATTGGATTCCCAATTTGGTGCAATTGTTTTCTGAGGAACAGCTTCCTGGAATTTCAGAAAATCGTGAATGTCCAGCGTTTTAGGAATGGTCTTTTCGTAGAGTGCAAAAGCGTTGGAATGCGTTTCCTCCTCGTTCACTATAACATTGGTTCTCGGTAATTCCCAACCGAACATTGCGGCCATCCCTGGAAGAACCGTAAAGTTGAGAAAAATCGTTAATGTTATAATGCTCCAAAATTTCATAAAAAGAAATTAGCTGATATTTTTGTTTTTTTTGCTCATCACCCAATCAGAGTCTGTCAGGTTGTAGATTTTCTGGATGTCTTTCAAGATTTTTTCAAAATCGATCTCCAGATCTATAATTTTCCCCGTTCTGAGGTCGAAAACCCAACCGTGAACGATAGGATATTCTTCTAAAATATAACGTTCCTGCACGCAGGCCATTTTGATGACGTTGATGCATTGCTCCTGAACATTCAGTTCCACAAGGCGGTCGTACTTCTTTTCTTCGTCAATGGAATCCAATTCTTCCTGATGAAGTCTGTAAACATCTCTTATGTTTCTCAGCCACGGATTCAGAAGTCCAAGATCCTGAGACGTCATTGCCGCTTTTACACCGCCACAATTGTAATGTCCGCAAACGATGATGTGTTTCACTTTCAGATGTTCCACTGCATATTGGATGACCGCAGTCGAACTCATATCCAAAGTGTTGACCACGTTGGCGATATTTCGGTGTACAAACACTTCGCCTGGCCCTACGCCCATCAGCTCTTCTGCCGTTGCGCGGCTGTCGGAGCATCCTATGTAAAGATAATCCGGGTGCTGGGTTTTAGCAAGGTCGTGGAAATAGTTGGGGTTATCTGCCAATTTTCCTTCAACCCATTTTTTATTGTTTTCGAAAATACCTTCGTACGAGTTTGTCATCACAATAAAGTTTGCTGTTATTCATTATTTGATTCGCTGTCGTTGATTTTAAAAACTAATAGACTAAATCAATAATAACACAAAAATATACTTTAAAAATTTAAAATGCCAAGTTTTTAACAAAGTTTAATATTGAAGTGCTTAAGTTATTACGCTTGTCAGCCTGTAACAAGTAAAAACATTGACAAAAGTATATCAAGTCAAAAGAAAATTGATTTAGAAGTGTTATGGTTTTAATGTTAAAAGATAAAAAAATATTTCAACCTAAGTTGTTTGGGTCAGTTTTTGTAATGTAAAAATCCGTTATTGAAAAATATAATCAACTAAAAACAAATAACCTTGCATATTTATTTTTAAAAACAATTAAAATTACAGATTATGAAAAAGTTATTTTTGTTAGGATTATTTGCCGCTTCTTTAGGCATTAATTCATGTAATGACAATGAAACAGATGCAGGGCAAACAGCAACTGTGAATGTAAAACTGACCGATGGACCGGCGATGTATGACGCTGTTAAGATCGACGTTCAGCGGATTGAAATTAATGCTAACGGAGAATGGATTCCCATTACGTTCCCAAATCCGGGTGTTTTTAATCTTCTGGATTTTAAAAATGGTACTGATGTCGCATTAGGGCAGGTTGTACTGCCTGTAGGAAGTGTGAGCCAGATGAGAATGATTTTAGGAAACAACAACACTATTGTTGTCAATGGTGTGAGCTACCCGCTGCAAACCCCTTCTGCACAGCAAAGCGGATTGAAATTTAATTGGAATCAAACCCTTACGGCCAACGGAGCCTATAATGTTTGGATCGATTTCGACGCAGGAAAATCTATTGTGAAAACCGGAAATGGCTCATATATTCTTAAACCTGTGATACGTGCCTTTTCAGAACTTACTGACGGCCAGATTAAAGGCTATGTTTTGCCGGCAGCATCCAAACCAATTATACATGTTATTGTTGCAAACGATACCATCGCAACTGCATTGCCAAATACAGACGGCTTTTTTATGTTTAGAGGTCTTCCGCAAGGTAATTATACTGTATCGTATGATGCTGAAAACACAACCGGATATATGGATGAGAATCAGAGTAATGTAAATGTGGTGTTTGGCCAGATCAACAATTTGGGAACCAAAACTTTACATCAGTAATTAATATAAAAGAATAGCATTTCTATTAAAGTGACGTTGGAGACAGCGTCACTTTTTTTGTGGCTGCTGCTAATTCGAAATCAGTATTTTTGAATCAAACCTTATTATTAATATAACCCTCAGTAGCATTGAGTTTTGAGGTAATCACTGCAGGATTTCCCAAGGCAATAGAATTATCGGGAACATCAGTATTCACATAAGCGTTTGGCGCAATCAAAACATTATTGCCAATTGTAATATTTCCAACAATAACTGCGTTTGGACCGATCCAGACTTCGTTTCCGATGACAGGAACGCCTTCATTTTTTCCACGGTTGGCCTGCGCGATGGTGACACCTTGCGCAATATTGCAGTTTTTCCCAATTTTAGCTTTCGGATTGATGACGAGCGCGCCCCAATGTCCAAGGTAGAAACCTTCGCCAATTTCGGTTTCAGCATAGATCTGGAAGCCGTATTTGATCTGATAATGGCGGAGAATGAGTCGGTAGAATTTACCTGTTAATGATGATTTCGGATGTTTCTGAGCATTTCTGAACCAGTAGATGTAATGCAGATTCGGACTGAAACATTTTTTCAGCATCTGAAAATGAGACAGATATTTTCCGCTTTCTCTGTAAAAATCTTTTTGAAGAATGCTGTAAGCCATTTGGTAAAAGTAAGAATTTGTAACTATTTAATTCTTGACAAATTTAAGATATCAAAATTTCTCTCGCAGATCATACAAATTCTGCAGATTTATTTGAGCAAAATCATCTAACATCTAAAGTCTAACATCTAAATTCTAATTACAGATTATCAATGATTTCCATAATCTTATCGACAGAATTTTTCAGGTTGAAAGGCATTTCGTAATGCTCAAGATTTTCCTGATAAGATTTGAAATGTTCAGGATTTGTCAGTGCTTTTTTCATCCCATCATAGATTCCTTCTTCGGAATTCTCTGTAATCAAGCCCAGTTTTCCGTTTTCCAGCATTTCTGTAACGCCCGAAACATCAGTTGCGATGATGTTCTTTTTTAAAGTAATCGCTTCGAATAAAACGGTTGGATAACCTTCGTATCTGGAACTCAGAATATAAAAATCTGCCGCCTTGAAGTAAGGATAAGGATTGTCTGTAAAGCCAAGCATTGTCGCCGTTTCATCAACACCCAATGCTGTTTTCAGTTTTTTGACATTTTCAAAATCGTAACCATCGCCAACAATCAAAACTTTGTGTTGGAAACCTTCATCCAAAAGTCTTTTATGAACTTGCAGCAATCTGTCAAATCCTTTCTGAGGAAAAACGGTTCCGACAGAAATGAATACAGGTTGGAGGTCTGAGGTTGAAGGTTGAAGGTCTTCCGACTTCTGACTTCCCGCTTCTGACTTCCCGAGAATTTCGTTGGTGTCCAGCGGATTGTAAATTCTCACAATTTTATTTTTTTCGGCTTCAGTTTTTGCTAAATCCAAAAATGTCTGCTGGATCTTCTCAGAAATGACCATCACTTTGTCATAAAGAAAAAAGTGCCTGATCTTTTCGGGCGTGTAGCCGCTGACCTGCGTAAGATCGTTGTGGATCCACATCAGTTTTTTAGATGATTTCAAAGGGCTGTTCAGAACTTCATCTTTGAAACCGTGAATCGCAGCAAACTCAATGTCGTAAACTTTATTTTTGAGTTTCCGTTTATAAAGAATTTTAGGGTATTTTTTTAAAAGTCTTTGATAGACAACACGGTATATTTTTGTAGGAATATCTTTTGGGCGGTTGGTGGTGATCATTTCGCCGCGGTTGAGGTACATCACGTTGACCCAATCCGGAACGTCTGTCAGATATTTTCCGGAGTAGAGATTTAACAACAGATCAATCTCATATTTGTCTTTCGGGAGGTTTTTGAGAAAAGTTACCAGCACTTTTTCTGCGCCGCCGTGACGCAGAGAACCAATTCTGATAAGGATTTTCTTTTTCAAAATTTAGAATTCTAAAATTCCCGCTCCCCAGGAATAGCCAACCCCAAAACCGGCAACCATCACTTTGAAACCTTCCTTGATTTTACCTTGATTTAAGGCCAATTTCAGCGCAATCGGAATACTGGCAGAAACTGTATTACCAATGTCTTTCATATCCAGGAAGAATTTTTCGTCTGGAATATTACAAAGATTTTTAAGGTAATTCAGCATATAAGAACTTGCCTGATGAAACACAAAAAGGTCGATGTCTTCCAGTCTGAGTTTGTTTTTCTCCAGCGTTTCACTAATTAATGCAGGAATATTTTCCAATGCAAAAGTAAAAATCTTTGGTCCTTTCATAAATAGAACAGGCTTTTCGGAAGCGTTTCTGGAAGCGCCGTTTTCTACAATCAGATTGTTGTAACCCGCGCCATCTGTTCCTACAACATATTGGAAATCTGCTTTGGAATCGTCCTTTTCAATCACACTCACAGCAGCACCGTCTCCGAAAATACTTCTGTTGGATTTATCATTTTTGTCCAGAAATTTGGTGTAAGTATCAGACGTAACGAGTAGAATATTTTTAGCTAAACCAATAGAAATCAAACCTTTTGCTAAGGTCAATCCATAGACAAAACCAGAACAGCCAAGATTGAAGTCCAAAGCACCAATGTTTTTTTGAAGTCCCAATTTGTCCTGTAAAATACAGGCGGTCGTCGGAAGGAAATAGTCAGGACTTTGCGTACAGAAGAGAATAAAATCGATCTTGCTCTTATCATAATTTTCAAAAAGCTTCTCACAAGCTTCGAAAGCTAAATCAAGCGCCGTTTGAGATTCATCTGCGAAATGTCTGGATTCCACACCGATTTTTGATTTGATTTTTTCTGCATTCCACTCCGGGAATTCATTGGCAATATCTTCGTTGGTTAATATATTTTTGGGCAGATAGTATTCTATCGCTGCAATGTTAATCATATTAGCGTGGGGTAAATTTTTGCAAAGATAAGCATCTTAAAAAGAATGTTATGTATAGAATGCCACCGGAAAGAGTTTTTTATGAAACTTTATGCTTATTGATTCATCAAAAATAATCTGTTTTTATTAATTAATCTTGAAAATCGACTTTAAATAAAGGGATTCAAAGGATTTAATTAATGAGCAGAATAGCCGCCGTCTACAATCAAATTCGTGCCTGTAATCCAGCTGGAGCCTTCCGAAAGTAAGAAAATCACCGATTTTGCAACATCTTCAGGATTTCCGATTCCCAACGGATGTTTGTCCAGAATATTTTTTGTGGCTTCCTCGCCAATGTTATCAAACATTTTTTCGCTAAGCGGCGTGTTTACCATTGCAGGACTCACACAGTTGACTCTTGTCTTTTGTTTTGCCAGTTCCAGAGCCAAAGATTTGGTTCCCGAGATCAACGCACCTTTTGTAGCGCTGTAAGCCAGATTTGCGGGTTCGCCTACAACGCCCGCAATTGATGAAATAAAGACAAAGCTTTGATTATCAGCTTTTAGTTTTTTCTGAGAGAAAGCTCTTGCCAAATAAAATCCTGAAAATACATTAACAGTAAAACTCTCATTCAATACTTTCGTTCCGGTATTTTTGAGAGGTAAAGTATGTTTCAAACCTGCGGAATGGACAAAGCCTGAGACTTTTATGTCTTTTTCTATCAGAGTTTTAGAAAGCTGGTTTACATCATCTTCTGAGGTAATATCCAATTCTAGGAAGAGCGGTTTTTCTTTAAATTTAAATTCCTGAAATGCAGTTTCAAGTTTGGAAATGTCTCTTCCAAGCAGGATTAATTTCGCTCCTGAAGCTGCACAGAGTTCTGCGCAGGATTTGCCAATTCCGGAAGAAGCTCCGGAAATGACGATGGTTTTATCCTGAAGTGAAAAAAAATCAGACATTAGTCTTCAAAATTTTCTGAGCCAATCAGTTCTTTCAGTTCCTGAACAGTAGAGATGTCTTTAAAATGTTTAGTATCAAGACTTTTATCAAAACTTTCGTCAATAAAAGCGATCAATGACAGTACAGACATAGAGTCATAATTTTCCAGTTCTTTGAATTTTGTATCAAGTGTCAAAGCATCATCTTCTTCCAATTCGTCCTGTAGTTTTTCTAAAAACGTTTGTGTATTCATTATTTATAGTTTAATATATTTTAAAATTCTATAATTCCGGCTGCCCAGGAATAGCCAACGCCAAAACCTGCGATCAGAACTTTACTTCCGGACTTTATTTTTCCATTTTTAAGCGCAGATTCCAAAGCGATTGGGATTGTGGCAGAAACCGTATTTCCCGAATCCTTCATATCGATGACAAATTTGTCTTCCGGAATTTTGCATTTTTTTCTAAGATAATTCAGCATATAAGAATTGGCCTGATGAAAAACAAATAGGTCGATATCTTCCATCGTCAGACTGTTCTTAGACAAAGTGTCTTCCACCAGTCCGGGAATATTTTCTATAGTGAAGTTGAAAATCTCCGGTCCGTTCATAAACAAGGTTGTATCATCTGATTTACCGAATCTTGAAGCGCCGTTTTTGACAATCAGATTTTCAAAACCACTTCCGTCTGTCCCTACAGAAAACTGAAAATCTGCTTTTGAATCGTCTTTTTCAACAATTGTCACTGCTGCCGCATCGCCAAAAATACTTCTGTTTGATTTGTCTTCTTTATCCAAAAATTTGGAATAAGTCTCTGCGGTCACAAGCAAAACATTTTTTGCAAGTCCAATCGAAATCAAACCTTTTGCCAGAGCCAATCCGTAAACAAAACCAGAACAGCCCAAGTTAAAATCCAGAGCACCCGTTTTCTTCGGCAGCTCCAGCTTATCCTGAAGCATGCACGCTGTTGTTGGCAGGAAGTAATCCGGACTTTGTGTGCAGAAAAGGATAAAATCAATGTTTGATTTGTCGTAGGTTTTGAACAGCTTCTGACATGCTTCGAAAGCGAGATCCAGAGAGGTTTCATTTTCGCCGGCTACGTGTCTTACGTCGATTCCGATTTTGGCATTGATTTTTGCTGCATTCCACTCAGGGAATTCTTTTTCTAAGTCAGAATTTGTCAGTACATTTTCCGGGAGATAATGTTCGATTGCAGCAATATTGATCATTGTATTTTTGTAAAAAAATTTTTAACAAAGATACTAATAATAGGGAAAAGTATTAAAATTGCTGCTTTCAATTTATAATTATTTAATTTTGCAAAAACAGGAAAATGATTCTTTTCTATAAAATACTGCTGAAAATACAATCCGTTTACGAGCAAATGCTGAACAAAGCCAATGTTGAGATCTGCAAATATAAAGGTATGAAAGTGGGCAAAAATCTGAATACGCCGGACAAAGTTTATTTCGGAACAGAGCCTTATCTTATCGAGATTGGAGATAATGTGAATATTGCTGCAGGCGTAAGATTTGTAAATCACGGCGGAACCACTACGATGTTGCGTAGAATTCCGGGTTATGAAGATGCGCGTATTTTTGGAAGAATCAAAATTGGTAACAATTGTACAATTGCCCTCAACTGCGTCATTACAGAACACGTTGAGATCGGCGATAACTGTATTTTGGGCGCTAATTCGGTTTTGTCACAATCTATGCCGCCGAATACTGTTTTTGTAGGGAACCCCGCTCAGTTCGTCTGCAGCATTGAGGATTACGGCGATATTATTCTGAAAGGAAATGCTGTTTATCCGCGAGAATTGGAAAAAGACCGAAAAGCGTTGGATGAATTTATCAAGAAAAATCAGCCGTATAAATTCAAAAAAGCAAAAAGACTTCGTTAGAATCAGCTTTCGATGATTTTGGTAACTTCATCAAAGATCTTTTGATTGTCGAATTGTTTTTCGGAATCTTTCAGATTTTCTCTGATGGTTGCAACTAACTGGGAATTGATTAGAAACTCTTTCATTCCGTCCTTCATTTTTTCAGCATCATAATCAATCAGATAGCCATTTTTTCCGTTGGTTATCATCTCCGGAATACCACCAACATTGGTTGCGATAATTGGGATTTGAAGAATCAGTGTTTCTGCGATAATCAGCGGCCAGCCTTCTGTTTCTGATGGCATAATGTAGAAATCTGCATTTTTCACATAAGGGTAAGGATTCATCTTGGTTCCTAGAAGTTTAAAAGATTCTTCTACGCCAAGCTGTTTAATCTGATTTTCAAGATTTTCTCTTTCCTCACCATCGCCAACGACGATTATTTGGTGTTCGAAACCTTCATCCAGAAGCAGTTTGTGTGCTTCAATTAATTTATGAAATCCCTTTCTGAAATGTAATCTCGCAACAGACACAAAAGTTGGAATTTTCCCATAATCTACCGGGAATTCTTTTGCTTTGATCTTCAATTCTTCAATTGGAATCGGATTGAGAATAACGCTTTCGTTTTTAATCTTAATGTCAGGAAAAAACTGGTGCAGAATATCATACGACTGCTGTGAGCCATAAATCACGTGATCGAAACTCTGAAGATTTCTCAGAATTTCCGGAAGAATACCTTTTAATCCTTGCACTGTGATATCAGAATGCAGCCAGCCGATTTTTTTTGAATTTCTGTTCGGACTTTGGATCACAGAATTGTAATCAGCGTAAGTCGAAGCAATCTCTATATCGAATTTTTTCTTGAGATAAATCTGATCGATAATAGCAGGAAATTTTTCCAGAAATTTAATTTTTAAACCTCTTGCCGCAATCTGGATTTTATTAATCAAAGGATTATTGGAAAAATCCTCTTTTCCGCGGTTTATTTTGATGTAATCTACGTGTGCAGGAACTTTGTTTCTCAATTCTCCCTGATGTAAACTGACAATATATGTTAAGTCAAATTTCTCCCTGTCCAGATTTTCCAACAGGCTCAGGATTACCTTTTCTACGCCGCCCATTTCCATAGATCTGTGTCGGAAAAGCACCTGTTTTTTTTTCTGCATTACTGAGTTATCAAAAAATTAATTCTAAAAAAACAAATATAAAGATTGTTTGAATAATTCTTTTGTATTTTTGCATTTCAAAACATAATTTAATGAATAAAATCTCTGAAATTCTTTCTACCCTTTTTGCATACCTCAAGCGTCCAGATCTTTATCCGGAACTCCGAAGAAAAATCTGGAAAAATATCTTCAACCGTTCTTCCGGACTGCGAGGCAAAGAAGAAGCGGAAAAATGGTGTGCATCATTGGCAATTTCTGAAAAAGAATTTATAGAAAAAGTTTTGAATCTGACTTTTATTCCTTTTGAAAAAATCTTTCCTCAGGAGTTTGCAGAAGCTTTACAGATCCAGGCAAAAGCACCTGTAAAACTGGGAGGCGCAGGATCTTTAAGTGTTATTTATTATATTAACGAATACACCAATGCTCAGAAAACTGTAGAAACAGGCGTTGCTTACGGCTGGTCTTCATTCGCAGCGTTGGCATCATTGGTGCACAGAAACGGAACACTTTACAGTTCTGATATGCCTTACTTATTACAAAATCAAAGTGAGGATTTCGTGGGATGCGTCATTCCTGAAAAATATAAAAGCAATTGGGATCTTTACCGTTTTGCGGATAAGGAATCTCTACCAAAAATATTCAGCAAAGCCAGTTCTTTTGATGTTGTCCATTATGATAGCGATAAATCCTACGATGGAAGAATCTGGGCTTACAACCTGTTACTGAGCAGGGTAAGAAAAGGCGGAATTTTCATGAGCGATGATATTGGCGACAATGCAGCCTTCAAAGATTTCTGCGAGACTAAGAATCTCAAACCTTACGTCGTAGAGTTTGATGGCAAATATGCCGGACTTATTATAAAAGATTAATAAAAATCTCCGAATAGATTCGGAGATTTTTTAGTTTGTGTCGCAGCCTGTATTTTCATACTGTTTTCGAAATTGAAGTACCCACTTTTCGTATTCTTCAAGATTGGTTTTCCCAGCCAGAAATGATTTAAAATAATCCAGAGAAAAATCTTTCGGATAATTCTGCATGGCGTCAAATTCGCCTTTCAGCCAGGCTTCATTCATCAGATGATTGAACTGATTGACATCGAAATCAAAACCATATTCGTGGTAAGAATTGGCTGCGGAAGACTGAAATGTTGTTTTCATTGCCTCTGTTTTTAGCCTTGATATGAAATTCGGATTGTCTCTGTGTTTTCTGTAAACCAGAGAAGCATTGATGAGTTGTCTTTTTTCGTCCACTTTTCCGTCCATCTTTTTCCAGATTTCCAGCCAGTAATCTTTTCTGAAGAAGCCCATTAATATTGAGTTGAGTGCCCAATATTTCACCTGTGTTTGATTGTCAACTTTCCCGAATTTGTAGAGTATTGAGAAAAATTTGTAACGGTTGTAAAAGAAAGCTTCCATCAGTTTTTCCTGCATCAGCATCAGGTTTTTTGGCTGTGCAGATTCTATATTCTCACTGATTGATTTTAGATTGAGATCATTGCGTTCCTGCACATTTCCAAGCCAGCCCAGTTTCAGCAGATGAATATTCAGTTTTTCAGATTCTGATGCAAGTTCGTCGATATTCAGAGCTTGTGTAAACCAAACGTCATCTTCCGTCACGATGACATATTTTGATGCTTTTTCTACGTTGTCGTACCAGAATTTTGTCGGGATTTCAAAGCCGTTAATTGCCTTTCCCGAAATCAGATTTTCTGCAATCGCTTTTGTTTTTTTATCATAGCTGTCAGAAAGAGAGATTTCTACTTCCGGATATTTTTCCCTGATTTTGTCAAGATATTTCTTCGGCGTGCCATCATCCAGGACTTTGATTTTGAAACTGCCGGTGATATTTTGATACATCGAGGCAATGCATCTGTCCAGATAAAAAGCTCTGTTAAAGGATTTTATAAAGATGTCGGTCATAGAAATTTTCTTTTGATTTTTCTCATAATGGTATTTTGTTTTTGATGGATGAATGTCGGTAGATTCTCAATCTCAGACACGTTTTCTCCATATATTTTTGTGATATTCCGTCTTTGTAAAGTTTCTTTCAAAACGTTATTCCAGGCTTCATACCGCTGTTTTGTTTTGTTTTTGTCCCGCGAAAGTCCAGTGTTGTGAAGGCGGTAATACAGAAGCGGCTGTTTTATAAATTTGAAGTCGCCCAATTCATAGAGTTTCAGATATAATTCCTGATCTTCTGCAATTCTGTAATGCGGACTTATTTTGCTGGTTTTCAAATAAATGTCTTTGCGAAAAGTAAAAAAATGGTTGACTGTGAAAAAAATATTCAGAAAAAGAGGATCATTATTTTTGATCTGATGCGAATCTGAAAACTTTTTGATGACCTGTAAAGACTGATCACAAACCCAAAACTGGGAATATGTTGCAACCGTTTTCCCGAAATAATTGTCAACAGAAACTTTGATGGCGTCCGGCGTCAAAACATCATCCGGATCCAGAAATCCGCAGATTTCTCCATTTGCAAGCTCAATCAGTTTTCCTTTGGTAAATCCGACACCCTCATTTTTTTCGTTTCTGAAAACCCTGAATCTCAGGTCATTTTTTACATAATCCGACACTTTTTCGAATGAGCCGTCTGTAGAAAAATCGTCTAGAATGACTACTTCAAAATTCGTATAAGTCTGTTTCATAAGACTGTTGTAACAATCTATGAAAAAATCAAAATGATTATAATGGGCGATGAGAACGGAAAATAACATTAAATATTAAATATAGATTTGATGCGGTATTTCAATAATTCTTTTACGCCGCCGTATTTGTAATATAAAGAGCTCAAGGATGCAGAAAGATGGTTTTCTTTTGCATAAAATGTATAAAGTTTTAAAAACTTCAGATTCTGATAATCTTTGAATAAAGACGTAAATTCATTCAAAACATCATAATAATATTGACCCAAAGCGATCTGCTTATGATCCGTAAGATCCGTCCGTCTGGTAATTTGCTGATTGCTTCTCCGGATGGCAACAAACGTAGAATTAACGCCTAAAATAGGCTGATTATTAGCGAAATCCAGGTAAATCATCAAGTCGGTTTTCCAGGCCAGCGGATATCTTCGGAAACCTTTCAGATCATACATTTTTCTTGAAAAGACATTTTCTGAAATTGAAATAAACATTTTCTGCTCCAGATCATCCCAAATATAATCTTCGGCTTTGTAACGCTCCGGCTGCTCCAGATCTATCAGGAAAGCACCGTCTTCCGCCACTCGTCGCATTTTGAAACGCATCAATTCCGAATTTTGTTTGGCTGCAACTTCCGAAACTTTATAGAATTCTTCCACAAAATTATCTGCGATGTAATCATCATCTGCAAGGATCATCAGCCATTCTTCATTTTTTGAAAGTGCGATGCAGCGTTCCCATTGCTCCACAAGCTGACCTTTGCCGCCAAGATTTTCGGCAAATTTTGTATAAAAAATATTGTGGTTGATATTGTACTTTTGGATAAGATCGTGAGGATCAGCAGCGCTTGCATCGTTCCCAATATAAACATTGAAGTTTGGATTGGTTTGATTGGCAAGACTTTTCAGCGTATCTTCAAAGAAATCAATCTTGAAGAAAGGTATAACGATTGCGAGTTTCTGATCCATTTTTTTTCATGATTAAAATTTCAAACTTATCTTTTCCAAGTGCGACTCCAAATAATTATGATTCAGAGTTTTAAAAATAAATTTGAGATTAATGTCATTGTGTTTTATTGGGGCAAATATACAGTTAATGCCCGATTTTATTTCTATTTTTGCCTAAATTTAATAAAATTAAAATACAGCAGATGAATCCTCTTGTTACCATCGTAATCCCCGTTTATAAAGTCGAAAAATTCATTGTACGGTGTTTGCAATCTGTTGTTAATCAATTGTATAAAGATATAGAATGTATTTTGGTGAATGATGTGACACCGGATGCTTCTATGGAAATTGCTGAGGAATTCATCTCTAAAAATCCGGATTTTGATTTTAAAATTATCAATCAGCCTTTCAACCAAGGGCTTTCTATGGCACGAAATGCGGGAATGGATCTGGCGAAAGGTAAGTATATTTATTTCCTGGACAGCGACGATGAGATCACCGATTATGCTATTCAAAATCTGGTAAAACTTGCGGAAGAAACCGGTGCAGAAATGGTTTTGGGGCAAAGTTTATGCATCAATGAAGAAGAGGGTTGGACTAGAAATTACTTTCCGATTGAATCTGAAAAAGATGTTCTGCAAGGCAGCAAAGAGATCGTCTGGAATTTTGTGAAAGGTAAATATCCTGTGATGGCTTGTGACAAGCTGGTAAGAATGGATTTTCTGATGGAAAACAAGCTCTATTTCGTGAAAGATCTATTCTCTCAGGATGTCCTTTGGAGTTTCCAGAGTATGCTGAAGTTTGAGAAAATTGCTTTTTTACGGGAAGATACTTATCTCTATTATTTCCACGGCGCATCTATCATTCATAACCGTGGTGAGAAGCATTTTGGAAACTGGATTACAATTGCCGGATATATGGATGAGGCTTACAAAGCAGAAAAAAATCCGTACAATAAAAAATTAATTCTGGAAAATCTGGTGGATTTCAAGGCTTCGACTTTGGAAATGAACTGGAAAGCGCAGAAAGATGAAGGACTTTGGAAGCGGAGTTATAAAGCTTATAATCAATTAAATGGCTTGAATTTGTTTAATTATTTTTCAAGTGCCTATTCTACCAAAATAAAAAAGCAGGACTTATTTTATCGCCTGCCTTTGTTTATTGGATATCCATTGTTCCGATGGAGATTCGGGAAATAGTTACAATCTTGTTACGCAATCGTCTTGCTCAAGAATCCCTTTTACGTCATAAATAATTCCGTTTTCAGAAAGAAGATTTTTGATATTAAGGTTTTCAAATTCCTTGTGAGAAACGGCTAAAACAACCGCTTCATATTTTTTGAAAGGCATTTTTGTAGACGTTTCAAGGCCGTATTCGTGTTTCACTTCGTCGGGATTGGCCCAAGGATCGAAAATGCTGACGTTGATGCCATAATCTTCAAGATTTTTTACCACATCTACAACTTTGGTATTTCTTACATCGGGACAGTTTTCTTTGAAAGTAAAGCCTAAAACCAACACTTCGGATCCGTTTACTTTAAGATCTTTTTTCAGCATTTGTTTCACTGTTTCGCTTGCAACGTATTGACCCATTGAATCATTCATTCTTCGTCCTGCCAAAATAATTTCCGGATGGTAGCCAAATTCCTGAGCTTTCTGAGCCAGGTAATAAGGATCTACGCCAATGCAATGTCCGCCAACCAAACCTGGTTTGAATGGGAGGAAATTCCATTTTGTACCGGCAGCTTTCAAAACTTCGTGCGTATCGATATTCATCAAATTGAAAATCTTTGCCAGCTCATTGACGAAGGCGATATTGATGTCTCTTTGAGAATTCTCAATTACCTTTGCAGCTTCAGCAACTTTGATGGTTGGCGCAAGATAAGTTCCCGCTTCGATTACGGAATTGTAAAGATCATCTACGATTTTTCCGATTTCAGGATTGGAACCGGCGGTAACCTTCAGGATTTTTTCAACCGTGTGAAGTTTGTCTCCAGGATTAATTCTTTCTGGAGAATAGCCTGCGAAGAAATCAACATTGAATTTCATTCCTGTATTTTTCTCCAAAACCGGAACACATTCTTCCTCTGTTACGCCTGGATAAACTGTTGATTCGTAGATCACAATGTCTCCTTTTTTAAGGACTTTTGCTACAGTTTCGCTGGCTTTGTAAAGCGGTGTCAGATCCGGACGGTTGTTTTTGTCAACCGGTGTTGGAACTGTAACCACATAAATATTAGAATCAGCAATATCCTCAAGTTTGTTGGAACAGAAAAGGCCTGTTTCTCCAGATTTTGGATTTTCAGAAACTAAAGCAGATTTTAAAAGTTCGTCGGAAACTTCTAAAGTGTCGTCTTTTCCGGCGTTTAGTTCACCGATTCTTTTTTCATTAATATCAAATCCTACAACAGGAAATTTGGTGGAGAATAATCTGGCTAGCGGCAAACCAACATAACCCAATCCGATTATTGTTATTTTATGATTCATTTTTTTTATTTTAAATTTTCCCAATACCAATTGACAGCTTCTTTCAATCCTTCCTGCATCGAATGTTTTGGCTGATAGTCTAAAAGATTTTTTGCTTTGTCTATGCTTGCAAGAGAGTGTGGAACATCACCTTTTCTGTAATCGCCGTAGATGATTTCTACGTCTGCAATTTTAGGATCAAAATCTGATAAATACTGTTTCAGATACTTTACGAGATCGTTAAGAGTTGTTCTTTCTCCGAAAGCGGTGTTGTAAACCTGATTCAGAGAATCCGTATTATCTGAAGTTAATGCCAGAAGATTCATCAAAATGACATTGTCGATGTAGGTAAAGTCTCTGGAATATTCTCCGCCACCGTTGATAACGGGAGATTCATGGTTCATCAGCTGCATCACGAATTTTGGAATCACGGCTGCGTAAGCACCATTTGGATTTTGCTTTCTTCCAAAAACATTGAAATACCGCAATCCAATCGTGTCAAAATCATAAGTTCTTTTGAAAACATCGGCGTACAACTCGTTTACATATTTTGTAATAGCGTACGGCGAAAGTGGCTTTCCAATGACATCTTCAACTTTTGGGAGACTTTCGGAATCGCCATAAGTGGAAGAACTTGCTGCGTAAACAAATCTTTTTACACCGCAATCTCTGGCTGCTACTAGCATATTCAGAAATCCGCCAACATTTACATCATTGCTTGTAATTGGATCATTGATAGATCTCGGAACAGAGCCAAGCGCCGCCTCGTGAAGCACAAAATCCTGATTTTCACAAGCTTTTTGGCAGTCTTCCAGGTTGCGGATGTCACCTTCTATCAATTTGAAATTAGGATTGTCTTTGATGGCTTCAAGATTCTCTCTCAAGCCAGTAGAAAAGTTATCCAGACAAGTGACATTAGCGCCGAGATTCAGCAGTTCTTCGCAAAGGTTGGAGCCGATAAAACCAGCACCACCAGTCACTAATATGTTTTTATGATTCAGTTTTTCTTTGATGTTGCTCATATATTTTAAGAGTAATATTTCTCTAAGATTTTGCAAAGATATGATTCTTTGTTTGTAAGACCATTATTTCGGAAATAATCTTCTACATCCGGGACATTAATATCGTATCCGGAACCACTTTTTATTAGATTAAGATTAAGTTTTGTATTGTAAAAACGCTCAATAATTTCCAGAATCTCAATGATAGCATAGTTCTGAATGTAGGCAACATTTACGATTTTGTTCAGCGTTTGATTGTCTAAAAGCATAAACGTGATATTTTTGATATCATCGGCATCTATCAGGTTTCGTGTTGCTTTTGTATGGACATTAATGGTTTCATTGTTTTTGATGGAACGGATGAGGTAGTTCATCAGAAGATTAGGATTTCCACCTTCACCAACCGCATTGCTAACTCTCAAAATCAAGTGTTTTTCACAAGAGTTTTTGATAATCTGCTCCATTTTAAGTTTGTGAAGTACGTAGTCACTTCCTGTTTTGGAAGAATCGTAAACGCTGCAAGTTGAAAAATAGACAAATATTTTCTCGGGATTTTCCTCGATCGTTTTTCTGATCAGAGTTTCCTCTCTCAGGAATTCTTCAGGTCTGTTTTCAAGAGAATTAGAAACGCCGGATGCAAAAAAAACTGTGTCTTCTCTGTCATTGTCATTGAAAAGGGATGCTAAAAGTCCTCTACCTACGATCATTTTGTGTTTTTATAAATTAATTATTTTTTTTATTTTTTTTGTAATTCGGTACAAAGTCGTATTAAAATTATTTTTGATGAGCCATTCCGGAAATGATTTTACAGGATAATGGCTGAAAAATAATTGATGTTCATCAGAAAGGGCATTCTGCAGATAGATACTTTCTAAATTTTTAAATATTAGATCCCGGACATTTCCGTTTTCTTTATGTTTAATAAAAGTTTTAAAAATTGCAGATTCATTGATGACGCTTCTTTTTTTGTGAGAATTGTTGGCGTGTAATCTGTAGCTGCAGGAAATTTGATTGCTGAAAATAAAATTATTTTCTTTACTAAGTCGCAGCCACATATCGTGGTCTTCATAAGAAAGGTCTTCATCCCAACCTCCTAGATTCTCAATGGCCTGTTTTTTTATCAAAGCAGACATTGCAGGTATAAAATTGACCGTCAGTAATTTTTCGAAATAGTTTTCGGATTTCAGACTCAAGTAATTCATGTGCCGTGCTATGAATTTGTTTTGATAAAGCATCGAATCGTCATCGATTAAATGCGCATCAGAAAATACCATAACCTCATTATCCAATGAATTTTCGAGGATCTTGACGTGATTTTCGAATTTGTCGGGCATCAAAATATCGTCCAGGGCTAATAATTGAATATACTTTCCGCTGGACAGCTGTAGTAGCTCATTCAGTGTTTTTGTGATGCCTTTGTTTTGCTGATGTTTAATAAAAATTATTTTCAAATCCGGATTTTTCTGAATCCAGGATTCTATAATTGCCACAGATCCATCCTTGGAAGAGTCATCGCAGATTAATATTTCGAAAGATTTGTAGCTTTGGGACTTAATGCTTTCGAGGGATTCCGTGATGAATTTTTCTTGATTATAGCATAAACAAAGTACGCTCACCAAAGGCAGGTTTTCCATTATATTTTAATAATTATTAAGTACATCAATTATCAAATCAACATCTTCTTTTTCCAACACTGGAGAAATTGGGAGGCTTAAAACTTCGTCATGGATTCTCTCTGTAATGGGAAAGGACAGCTCATTCCACTCTTTGTAGGCTTTTTGTTTATGTGGGGGGATAGGGTAATGTATCAGATTCTGGATTCCGTTATCAGTAAGGTATTTCTGCAGCGCTGCCCTATTCTGGGATCTGATCACGAAAACATGCCACACGTGTTCTTTTTCATCTTCGGGGTTTTCCGGGAGAATGATTTTTGGATTGTTTATTTCTGAAATAAACTTTTTTGCGATATCTCTGCGATATGCGTTTTCGCCATCAATATATTTAAGTTTTATGTCCAAAACGGCAGCTTGTATCTCATCAAGCCTGGAGTTCAGGCCTTTGTAGATATTGACGTATTTTTCACTAGAACCATAATTGGCAAGAGATCTGATGGCTTGCTCCAATTCGTCGTCGTTTGTGGTTACCGCACCAGCGTCTCCTAATGCACCCAGATTTTTTCCGGGATAGAAACTGAATCCTGCAGCATCACCCAAATTACCAGTCTTTAGACCATTCCACTCTGCACCGATTGCCTGGGCATTGTCCTCCACTATTTTGAGATTGTGTGCCGCTGCAAGAGCCTGTAGCTTTGCTGAGAAAACCACTCGACCCTGAAGATGGACGATAAATATAGCTTTGGTTTTGGGCGTTATTTTTTCTTCAATTTTAGAAATGTCAATATTGTAAGTGTTGATGTCCGGCTCTACAAGAACAGGAACCAGTCCATTATCCGACAGTGCCAGGATAGAAGCTATGTAGGTATTGGCAGGCACAATCACTTCGTCACCTTTTTTCATAAAACCAATCTCTATGTACGCTCGGAAAATCAGTCTAAGAGCATCTAATCCGTTGGCAACACCAATTGCGTGTTTTATCCCGGTGTAAGCAGATAAGTTCTTTTCAAAAAGTTTAACTTCATTTCCCAAAAGGTACCAGCCGGAGCGGAATACATCTAACAGTTTTTGTTCGATCTCCGCCTGGTGAAGTAGATTTATTTTTTGCAGATCAAGAAATTTTATCATGAAAGTAAACGTTTAATTTTTTTATTAAATGGTTTTTCTATTTTTTCAAAAGCAAAGATACTTGTAATAAGTGTAACAATAAACATGGCGCAGGCAAGGGGCAATCCTTCAAGATGAATTCCCATAAAACCGTCATATCTTATCATATAAAAAATTACAAGGTAATGAATAAGATAAAAACCAAAACTGATTTCGCCCAAATACACAAGCCATTTCCGGGAAAGCATATTTGAAATGAAAGTCTCTTTTTTTTCGAAAATAAATGAATTTGCAGCTGTTAAAATAATCAGGCACATTGGCAGCCAATAATAAATAGAATATCGGTAGCTGATTGAAACATAATCTTTGCACAGGAAGAAAATCATTAAAAGAGCAAATGCGCTAACTTCAAAAAGAGAAAATAACTTCGGATTAAAATCTGTTTTTATTTTTTTGAGATACAGACAAAAATCTAACAACAATATACCAAGAACAAAATCAAAAACACGTACAAAAGGTGAAATATATAACCAGTAATGTGCTTGGTCTTCAGCTAATGTAACATTCAGTATAACAATTAAAAAGATAAAACTAAAACACAGTAATATTTTAATAAAAGATCCTAATTTATAAGTAATGCCAATTAGAAAAGGAAAAAGTGCATAAAAAAACATTTCATCCGAAATACTCCAGGAAGGCGCATTGAGAGAGAAAAAATATTTTTCATAAGGAATGTAACTCTGTAGAAGAAAGGTATTGCAAATCAA
Source organism: Epilithonimonas sp. JDS (assembly GCF_021261315.1). Lineage (GTDB taxonomy): Bacteria > Bacteroidota > Bacteroidia > Flavobacteriales > Weeksellaceae > Epilithonimonas. Next base: position 1,195,574 of record NZ_JAJSAX010000001.1, on the reverse strand, counting down.
AACCTTGATGCCGCTGTACGCAAACGGAACAGCAGCCAGCATTGTGATAAAAAATAAAGGATAAATTCTTGCAAACCGTGCAATGTAGAATGCTCTGAGGCTAATGGTTTTATTCTGAAACTTTTCCCGATAGTTGAGAGCAAGTATAAATCCGCTAAGAATAAAGAAAAAACTCACCCCTAAAAATCCCTCAGAAAAGAGATTTTTAACAATGTATTCCATATTTTTTTCTTTTTCTAAAAAATAGAGGTGGCTCAGGAAAACAAAGAATGCGAAAAAAAATCTTAATGATGTTAAAGGTTTAATCATTTCAAAACCAGTTCATTATTTACAAACTGATAAATATTGGATTCCTTATCAGTTAATTCCAGATTTAGGATCACACTGTCTTTGGTAATGTAACCGGTATGTTTCGCAGGATTTCCGAGCCAGACAGTATTGGGCGGAACGTCCTTTGTCACCACGCTTCCTGCTCCAATTAAAGCATATTCGCCAATTGTATTACCCGCAATGATTGTTGAATTTGCTCCGATGGATGCACCTTTTTTCACCAAAGTCTTTGCAAATTGTGCGGGATATTGTTTGGAACGTGGCACAAGATCATTGGTAAATGTCACATTGGGGCCTATGAAAACATTGTCTTCCAGTGTGACGCCGTCCCAAATCTGAACTCCTGGTTTTATTGTTACATTATCACCGATAGCAACATCATTTTCTATAAAAACATTACAGTTGATATTGCAGTTTTTGCCTATAACCGCGTCCCGCAAAACCACACAAAACTGCCATATCATCGTGTTTTCACCAATATTTTCTGACTGAACGTCTGCCAAAGCATGAATTTTAATGTTCATCTTATTTATTTATAAAAATATTATAGTCTCTGATGTAATCATTCTCATTATACGTATGAGAAGCCAAAACGAGGCAAATAGCACCTGAAGAGAAATTAACCTCCGACGCCCAGATTCCTGGTGGGATGTGCAGCCCGATATCAGGGCGGTTTAAGAATACCTGCCTTTTCAGATGCCCGTCGTCCAAGGAGACTTCGTAGCTTCCGCTGGCTGCAATCAAAAACTGATGGCATTCTTTGTGCGAGTGAGCGCCTCTGCTTTCTCCACCTGCAATATCGTATAAATAGAAAACGCGCTTGACTTCAAAAGGAAACGAGGTGTTGTTTTGCACAACTGTCAGATTACCTTCGTCAAAATTAATTTTGCCCAAGTTGATAATACTGCAATCAAATACTGATGGTTTATTTTTCATCCGTCAATCGTTTAAACTGTTTAAAATCTCTTATATAGTCATTCTCGTTATAGGCTTTGTCGGAAACAATCAGCGCCAATGAATTGGTTGAAAAATTTTCCAATCTCCGCCAATACATTTTTGGAACATACAGTCCGTAATAAGATCTGTTCAGCGAGAATAATTTTTCTTCTTTCCCATCATTTATAACCACATCAAAACTACCGGAAAGAGCGATGATAAATTCCTGCTGTTCCCGGAAAGCGTGACTGCCACGGGTTTCTCCGCCAGGTACATCATAAATCCAATAAGTCCGCTCAATCTCAAAAGGCAATTGGTTTGGATATTCAAAAAAAGACAGATTACCTCTTTTATCGTATATTTTCGGAAGGTTTATTAATTTTGGGATCATAGCATTTCTATTTCTTTGTGTCTAAGATAAAAGCGTTTTTTATTAAATGATGAATAATTTTACATCATAATGTCACTTGATAAAACTGGGCTACTTTTGGATGACCTACATGCAGCAGCACCTCATTTCCTATTCCTACATCTTCACCACAAACGCAGAATTCGGGTGGCAAAAGATAAGGAGAGGCGCCCGTTTCTTTAGCCGCTTTCCACATTACAAGCGACGCCCGGGAAGGTTCTTTTATCATGTAATTACAACATTCTTCAAAGAATGATTTTCCAATCTCAGAATCTTTCCATAGCGTCATTGGACTTTGATTGTAAGAGTGTCCGAAACCGCCGCTTTCGTCCAGGATTTGTTTGGTGTCCAAAGACATTTCCATATCCCGTTTCAGAAGATTTCTCGGATTGTATGGTGCGCAGAATCCAAATGTTTTTGTCAAGTAAAGCAGACGGTAAATGTCCGAAGAAACCGCATACATATCCGTATCTACAACACATCGGAAATCAGCGTTGGATTCCAGAAGAGATTTGAATTTAAAATAATCTGCTGTTCTGTAAAGATATCTTGGATGGTCTTTTTCGGGAATCGGAGAGGACACTTTTTTTAAATTTACGCCCTCAATATTCAAATCAAAATCGCTGTAAACTGTAAACTTTGCATTTGGAAAGAATTGTCTGATGGTTGATAACGAGGGCTCTAATCTGTTTTTTGAATTAAATTCTGATCCTCCCGCGTTGACTCTTTCTTCTCCAAATTCACAAAATAAAAACTCGATTGAAATGGAATTTAAAAATGTTTTAATTCTCTCATCCTCAACGATGTTTTTCTGAGTGTTTCCTTGTGACAGTAGAGGTTTTGAAGCTGTTTTTGTGACAGGAACAGTTTTCTTCTTACCAAAAAGTACATCTCTGGCTTCACGAAGTCTCCAAAGTAAAGTCCCAATCATCTTCCGGTTACTTTTGAGATTAATTTTTTCTTTACAAATTCCAGAATATATCTCAACGGAATTTGTTCCAGAACCGCATCAATATCAATTTTCTTTTGGTTGTACACTACGTCTTTGATGTGTTTTTTGGCATCGGGAATATCCTGAACCATTTTTAAAATTCCGTACGTATTGACAAGCGCTTTGTATCCGTCTTCGAGATTGCTCCAGTTTCCATGCCAGGAACCGGAGAAGTGGTGTGTGACATAATTCCTGGGCAAATCCTGAGAAAAGTGAGTAGAAGGATAGAGTTTTATGCCATTTTTAAGTTCCTGAAATTGATCTTTGTCGGCATCTGCGCCATATTTCTCCACCAGAAGTCTGGAAAAAATAACGGTGTTTGTGATTTCCCGGAAAGATGTTTCATTCTCGTAATAATCTTTGATGTCCTTGGCCAGTGGATGACCTTTTTCTACTGCCCAGAAAGCGGAAAAAGGAACGCCTTTAATTTCAAAACCACAGATGGCTTCCTGATCAAGAAATTCATTCAGCGGCGATTTGATTTCCATATCGGTATCCAGATAGACTCCGCCTTCTTCATATAGGATTTTGGCTCTTGCATAGTCTGAGACAAACGCCCATTTCTTTGTTTCGTAAGCCTCTTTTGTGTATGGGATTGCATTCACATCGAAGTTTTCTTCCGTCCATTCTATGATTTCAAAATCAGGCTGGTATTTTTTCCAGCTTGCAATGCAGTGTTGGGTTAGTGCATTTTTCTCACCTTTTCCGAACCAGAAGTAATGTATTTTTTTAGGAATCATTCAGATCTATTTAAGTTGTTAAAACGCCCTGCCATAGTAAAGAACCTATAATGGGAGTAATTTTTTTAAGGTAAAACAAAGCCATATTTATCTTGCTATGAATTTTCAAATAAGAAATCTGAAAAAATATCTTTGGAGTGATACGGAAATGATATTTTTCTAAGCCAAGTTTTTTGAAAACAGGACTTATCTCCTCGTATTCAGAAGGATTACATCGTTTGAGATTCACAAAGGTACGGTTGAAAATATCTCTATGAACAAGAAGGTTATTATAAATCCGTTTGGGGTTTTTGAAAAAAGCGGTATTATATTCTTGGTGAGAAAAAGATTCGATTTTCTCTATATATTTTGTAATATCAAAACCATACAGAAAACTGAAATGCCAACCCGTATTGAAGTCATTTGGTTTTATTAATTTCTTTGCAAAGTTTTTGTAATTCAACCTGTTTCCTATGTGCAGGTTTTTTAAATCTTTAAATTTTGAAACCAAATTGAACTGAAAAGGCTCATCAAGTTTTATATTGAAAAAATAGTAAAACATTGGGACTTCTATCAAAGCAGGCGATTCTATCTTTTCGCGCCGGATGATTTCGTGTACATTAATGATTTCGTCTACGTCTGATATGAAAATAATGTCTTCATCTCCACAATTTTTTAAGCCTTCTTTTATTGCATTTCTTTGGAACCATTCATAATCCCAATCTTTAAGATCCGACTTTTCCTCCGCTTGGATGTAAATGATCTTATCTGCGTATTGAGAAAACTTATCCTTATTCTCTATAAAAGTAAGTGGTTTTTTTATCCCACTCAGGGTTCTGGCAGCTTCTACCAAGACGAAATAGTCTACTTGATCATATAGATATTCTAGCCTTACATTTAGGATTTCCAACTCATTGTTGAAAATGAAACAATCGTAAATCATCAATTTTTTTTATCATTTGTGAAACTTCTTAAATAAAGAGTATTTCAATTTGTAAAAGTACAAAAAAAGCATAATTTAGCGGAAATATTATCAATCTTCTGTTAATTTTGTTTAATGAAGCTGCTATACATCAACAAAAATATTAATCTTTCCAAACCGATTGTCAGTCAGCTGATTAATATGGGTTTTGAGGTGGATGTTTTGATAGACTCGCTGCCACCGATGATTGATAATTCATCGCTGGTTCACAGGATTAAAAATATTTTTTACCGGTTGGTGTTAAAGGATAAAACTTACTTCATCAAAAAAGAAAAACAGGTTTTTGAAAAATTTGCAGAGAAGAGGCTGCAAAATAAAAAATATGATATTGCCTTTTTCATCAGGGCAGATATGTATTCCGAAAAACTGATCAGTCGCATCAGAAAGCAAAGCAAAAAAATGATCTGCTACCAATGGGACGGTTTGGAAATGTATCCAAGGATTTTTGAATATTTTAAGTATTTTGACAGGAAACTTGTTTTTGACGCGAATGATATTAGTAAGTTTCCCCAATATGATCTCCTTCCGATTACCAATTTTTATTACTCGGAAAATGTGTATGATTCCCGCAAAGTGCTTGATTTTTTTTATGTGGGAGTTGGCCTGGATGAGCGGATTAAATGGGCTTACAATATCGAAAATTTTGCAAAGAAACATCAGTTAACTTTCAAAGCTATTTTAACCGTCCCGGAATTTCGTGATGAGGTAAAAACAGAATCTGTAAGTCTTCAGCATCGAGCTATTTCTCTTGAACAAAATGAAAAATATGCGTCTACTGCCAAAGCAATTATTGATTTTAAAATGGAAAGTCACAATGGGGCATCTTTCAGAGTTTTTGAATGCTTGCAGAAGGAAAAAAAACTTGTATCAAACAATTATAATCTCAGAAAGTACGATTTCTATCATCCTGATAATATTTTCCTTACTGATTTTGAGGATTTAAACGGATTAGAAGAATTTTTGCAGAAACCTTATCATAAGATTGACCGCAAAATAGTTGAGAAATACGGCATCAAAAACTGGTTGAATTATGCCCTGGATTATGGTAATTATGAACCTATAAATTTACCCTGATGCAGAAGTTTCTTACCATTTTTACACCAACTTACAATAGAGCTTACATTCTACCAAAATTGTACAGAAGCCTTATTAATCAATCTAATAAAAAATTTATCTGGTTAATTGTTGACGACGGTTCTTCTGATGAAACTAAAGATTTGATCATGAAATTTCAAGCCGAAAATCTAGTAGAAATACAATATATTTATCAGGAAAACAGAGGAAAACATTTTGCGGTCAACAATGGACTTAGAAACACTAAGACTGAATTTTTCACCGTCATTGACAGTGATGATTTTCTTTCTGATAATGCTGTTGAGGAGATGGAAAAGCTTTCTGAGAAAATTAAAAACGATCGCCAAATTGCAGGATTTACTTTTATCAGATTTTCTGAAAAGACGAATTTTGATAGTGAAAAATATGGAAAAATAGAATGGCTGGTTTCCGGAAGAGCGGAATATGAATGGGAATTTCCCGGCGAAATGATCTACTGTTTCAAAACCGAAATTCATCAGCAATTTATGTTTCCTGAGTTTGAGGACGAAAAATTTTGTCCTGAGTCTTTGGTTTTCAGAAGAATAGAGCGGAAATTCAAAATATTGTTTACGGATAAGGTTTTGGCCTTTGGAGACTATCTGGAAGACGGATTGATGAGCAACTATTACCAGCTTCTGATCAAAAATCCCAAAAGTTCCCTGCTAAATATAAAAGAAAGATTCCAGGATGACTTATCACAATCAGAGAAGTTCTATCTGGCAAAGAATTATTGGGACATTGCTTCAAAATCAGGAGCTTCTTTTACAGAAAAATTCTTTGGAATCAATCCTTTTTTGATTTTCAAAGTTTTAATGAACAAACTGAAAAGCAAACACAAATGAAAAAAATATCGATCATTATTCCACTTTACAATGCGGAAAAATATATTGTAAAATGTCTGGATTCTATCAAAATCCAGGATTATAAAAATTTCGAGATTATTGTAATTAATGATAAAAGCAAGGATAATTCCTGGGACGTTCTGAATCAGTATGTTTCTGAAAATCTGAACATAAACTTCATCGTCATTAATAACGAAATTAATCTTGGACTCAGCAAAACCAGAAACAAAGGAATTGAACTCGCAACAGGAGATTACATCCTTTTTATGGATAATGATGATACTTTGGTGGATCATCTTTCCCTTCAGCATTTTATTGAAGCCACAGAAAATGATCCGGATATTGTCATCGGTAAAACCCGTTTTCTTCAAAATGATGAACCTAAAGAAAGCAGATATCACACACTCAAAAATACCAAAAGAACTTATCTAGGTAATGAAATAATCGATGGATTTTTGTCCAGCCAATGGGCGGTTACCGCTTGGAATAAGCTTTACAAGACTTCATTTATAAATGAAAATAAGCTTAGATTTCTTGATGATCTTCTGCACGAAGATGAGCTTTGGGCATTTGAGACGGCAATTCCCGCACGGGCAGTTAACTTTCTGGATTTTGAAACGTATAATTATTATTCGCTGTCCAATCCGCAATCTATGACTGCGACAATGGGACTTAGAAATATTGAACATTACCTGATTATCCTTGAGAAAAAACTGGAATTAGCTAAAGCTAAAGATCTTTATCACAAAACAAAATTGCTTGAAAATTACCTCAAACATTTCGCAAATCTTGTCATTCTCAGCAGAGTGTGCAAGCTGGAATTTCCTGTTTTCAAAGGCTTTTATCAGAAGATTAGTACTGCCTTTGAAAATCACTTCCCACAAAAAAATGAATTTTCATTAAGTCCAAAAGTGGCTTATTATCTTTATAAAATGAAATATGACGAAAGCTTTTTTCTTTACGGGAAACTGCCAAAATATGTCAATCAGCTGCTAAAGATCTAATCAACGAATTTTCTGTCGTAATTCCTTTTTCTGTAGATGATACTGTAGATTTTGTTCTTGAAATTTCTCAGCATTGTTCCTGGTTTTCCGTTGTAGAACTGCGAATATTCATCGAAATGCTTTGCCATATTTTGTAGTTCTTGGGATACATTTTCTGCCAGATATTTCTTTTGCTCTCCGAAACTAAGGTCTGTATTTGTATTGCTGATACCTGTTTTTTCAAAAATAGCAATGTATTCATTGATGTATTTTTGAGAAATATTGTGATGAATAAAAAGATCCATCATAAAAGTCCAGTCAGAGGCAATTTTATTAGACTCGTCATAGATCCCGAATTTCATAAATAACTCTTTTTTGAAGAAAGCGGACTGATGGCAGATTGGCTCTTTCAGAAGTGAGCCTATCGTGATTTTTGATGGGATTCTGTATTCATATTTTTTTCGGTCTTCCAATTCGTAATATGCATTTCCGTAGACGATGTCTTCATTGCGGAATTGAGGCGCAATTTTTTCGAGAATTTCTGGAGAGGCAAAGCGGTCGCCGCTGTTCATAAAGATGAGGTAATCTCCGGTTGCTTTTGCAATCCCTTTGTTCATCGCGTTATAAATTCCTTTGTCGGGCTCGCTGATCCAGTAATTAATCTGAGAATTGTAACTTTCCAAAAGTTCCTTGCTGCCATCATTAGAGCCGCCATCGATGACTATAAACTCAATGTTTTTGTAAGATTGGCCGATGACACTTTTGATGGTCTCTTCCAGTCCAAATCTATTGTTGTATGCTACTGTAATGATGCTGACTGTCATTTGTTCAAAAAAAATCTTGTTAAAATTATAGAATTATTCTTTACCAATCAGTAAAAGCCGTGCTGTTTTATTTCTGTTGATCAGATGAATGATAAACATTATAATTTGTATGATAACTATCGAAATTATTGGTAAAATTACGAGAGATGTGATCCAATTTGGGACAGAATAAAAATCGATATAATTAGTTAAAAATAGTTCCAAAAGGCTTTTCTGAATAATATAAATCCCTAAAGTTTCTTTTCCGATTGTTGTAAACCATTTCATAGGAGCTTTGATGATTTGCCTTTCATTAATATATTTAAATAATAAAAACCAAAAGATACAGCCTACAAGACCTATGACAAACCTGAATAAAGCGATGTCATAATTTTTAAGAGAAAATTGATGTGAATATATGCTGAAGACCTCCGGAAATTCGGAAAAATAGATCGTGTAACTTCCTTTCCAGAAAAATAAAAGCGTTAAGAATAACGCAAAAAAACCTATCAATAATGGTTTAAGATGCTTTTCAAAAAATGAAATATAATCTTTCGTCATTATCCCCAGCATAAAAAATGGTATCAAAAATCTTTGTAAACTCTGAGAATGTATCAGAAATACAACGGATAACGCAATGATAAAAACAACCGCCTGATTTTTAAAGATTTTGTAAAGAAAAAACAGCAGAAGATAACTCTTGAACAATTCTACGAGAAACCAAAATGGCCAAGAGGATGGGGACACCAATTTTTTGATGTTTTTAAAATCTAAATCTACAGTTCCGGCCGCAAGCGAGCTAACCAAATAAAAGATTAAAGCCCAGACAATAGAAGGTAAAATTAATTGTATTACTTTCTTTTTTACAAAGTTGGCCGGGGATTGTTTCAAACTGTTTTTGAATAAAAGTCCACTGAGAAAAAAAAACAACGGCATATGAAAGGCGTAAATAGTACTGAAAACTCTATCCTGTAAAAAGCAATGTGTGTCATTGAACTGTTGGATAGAATGTCCCAAAATCATTGTGAAAATCGCCCAGCCGCGTAAAGCGTCAATGTACTCAAGCCTTTTCATAAAGTTGATTTTATTTTGGATTCCAGGGAATTGAGCCATTCCCAAATCACTTCAGCTGCATTCTCTTTGAAAGGCTTTATCCGGCAGAATTCTTCATAAGCTTTCTCATCATTCCAAAGCAAGTTTACTTTATCAAACAAAAGCTGAGGATTTTCCGGATCAAAGAATAAAACAGCATCATGATTGATGATCATTGGATCCGGTTTGTTTTCACTTCCCCAATAGATTGGAATTGTTCCTGAGATGATGGCCTCGAAAAGTTTCTCGGTTACATAACCATTCGTATCACTGTTCTCTGGACAGATATTGAATTTGAATGTCTTCAGATATTCGATTTTATTATCGCCAAATTTCTCCTGAAGATCATTGGTATTTTTCAGAAAACTGCCTGCACATTTCACTGTTTCGACAGGATTCAGAAGATCAATGATTGTCTTTCTGATGCCGTTATTATCGGCTCTGGAGATGTTTGAACAGAAATTGTTGCGATTCTTATTGAGCCTGTGTTCAGGGTTATTGTAAGATTTAATTAAATTTTTAATATCCTCAAAACCTGCATTTGCAGGAATCATATATAGAATCCAAAGTGGAAACCTTAAATATTTTTCGTCATTCAAATAAGAAAAACCAAGAGACAAATCGTGATTTTTCAGATGGTATTTTTTGAAGATAAAAGAAGGATGTTCCTCATTATCAATATTCTCTCCCGTGAAAAATATCTTGGGACTTTCGATGAAAAATGAGAGTTTGGGATTACCAACAACGGAAAGAAAAGTAATTTTCTTCCCGTTTGGATTGATATTTCTATGTTTGATAAACTGTGTAAACCAACTTGCGTCAGAATTCGGTAAAGACCAAAAATTATAATACCGGACACTGTCATTGCTAAATTTCCGCTGATCCTTTCGGAAGCGTTTGTAGTCAGCAATTGTGTTTTTTATGTTGGTTCTGAGGCTCAATTAAAATAATTTAAGATCTTCTCTTACCATTTCTTTTACAAGAGCTTCCAGGTCATATTTTGGTTCCCAGCCAAGTTGTGTTTTGGATTTTGTAGGATCACCGATTAGTAAATCTACTTCTGTAGGTCTGTAATATTGAGGATCGATTTTCACCACCACTTTCCCGATTTCCAATTGATAATCTGGGTGGTTGCATTTTGCCACTTTTGCTACTTCATTTTCATTTTCGCCTTCAAAACTAAGTTCGATGCCTGCTTCCTCAAAGGCCATTCTCACAAAGTCTCTCACGTAAGTCGTTTTCCCTGTCGCAATCACATAGTCTTCCGCAACATCCTGCTGCAAAATTCTCCACATAGCTTCCACATAATCTTTCGCGTGTCCCCAGTCTCTTTGAGAATTAAGGTTTCCTAGATATAAAACTTCCTGCTTACCTTTTGCGATGGCTGCAGTTGCCATTGTGATCTTTCTGGTTACGAATGTTTCACCTCTTCTGGGAGATTCGTGATTGAACAGAATACCGTTGCAGGCAAACATATCATAAGCTTCACGGTAGTTTTTTGTGATCCAGAATCCGTAGATTTTTGCAGCTCCATACGGTGATCTTGGATAGAATGGTGACTTTTCATCATAGAAACCTGCCGCATTTTTATTTTCTTCCAAACCTCCATAAAGTTCTGAAGTCGAAGCCTGATAGATTCTTGTTTTCTTTTCCAAACCTAATATACGAACGGCTTCCAGAATTCTTAGAGTTCCGATTCCGTCCACATTAGCAACATATTCAGGAGAGTCGAAACTTACTTTTACATGAGACATCGCACCAAGATTGTAGATCTCATCCGGTTGTACTTCCTGAATGATTCTGATAATATTGGTAGAATCCGTCAAATCACCATAATGCAATTTGAAATTCACGTGATTCTCGTGTTGATCTTGATATAAATGATCAATTCTCTGCGTATTGAAAGAAGAAGCTCTTCTCTTGATCCCGTGAACCTGATAGCCTTTTTCCAAAAGCAATTCTGCCAGATATGAGCCGTCCTGTCCTGTAACTCCTGTTATTAATGCCGTTTTCATCTTATTTTTGTTTGTATTTGTAACCTCTTATTTCTTTAATTATTTTGTCTTCGGTAATGGTTTCTTCCGGTTCATAAATGTGGTAGTAAGGAACTTCGCCCATTACGCTTGCCCATTGTGAAAATGTCGATGGAGCGCCCAGAAGATAATTGGTTTGAGAGATCAGATATTGATCTTCCAATGGTCCTTCTTCCGATTGTATCACATTCCCGAATTCTCTTTTGTACCGTTCCAGATCCAGATTTTCATCATTGGTGCAGATCAGGAATTTATATTTTCCCTCCGGAATTGCTGCAAGTAATTCTTTGATTTTCCTGATGTACATATCGTCATCAAAAAAATATCGGCCTTCCAGAAATTCTTTGTAATCGCCACGTCTGATGTGGACTGTGATTATTTTTTCGTTGTCTTCTTTCTGAAGATATTTTTGGTTCAGTCTTTCTTTATCAACTTTTGGATCGAAAAGATTCTGATAATATCTAATATCGTTTTCGCTGTAAACATCATTATTAAAAAACCAGCCGTAGCAGAACGTTACAAGGTAATCTTTCTTTATCTGTTCTCTGTATTCCGGGATTTTGGTTTCATCCGTAAATCCTAAAATGCAGTTGGGATTCAGCTTTCGGTAATATCTGTTGTAAAGCAGTTTTTTTACACGATAAGGTGTTTTTGATGACGGCGGAAGATTTGGAAACTGCGGACAGTATTTTTCATGAAAAGTAGGCGAGTAGAATTTCACACCGTTTCTTCTGCAAAAAGAATCGATGTGCATAAACTGGAAAAGATCATTCCCGCGACCGCCTCCTAATATGGAAAGACAAATCAGCATTTAGTTCTTGAATTTTTTCTCATAAACATCTCTGATTCCTTCTTCCAGACCAATTTTTGCTTTCCAGCCCAGATCATTGATTTTGGTAACATCCATCAGTTTTCTTGGTGTGCCGTCCGGTTTCGACGTGTCCCAGATAAGATCTCCTTCAAAGCCAACTATTTTTTTAACCAGTAATGCCAAATCTTTGATGCTGATATCTTCCCCAATTCCAACGTTCACGTGACCTGCATCTTCATAATTCTGCATCAGGAAAATACATGCTTCCGCAAGATCATCAGAATGAAGAAATTCACGCAAAGGTGTTCCTGTTCCCCAAACAGTTACATTTGGCAGATTCTGTTCTTTAGCTTCATGGAATTTTCTCAATAAAGCCGGTAAAACGTGAGAGTTGTTAAGGTCATAATTGTCATTAGGACCGTACATATTGGTTGGCATTGCCGAAATAAAATTGGAATTGTACTGGCTTCTGTAAGCATCGCACATTTTGATTCCAGCTATTTTTGCAATAGCGTAAGGTTCATTTGTAGGCTCCAAAGTTCCTGTCAAAAGAGAATCTTCTTTCAAAGGCTGAGGCGCCATTTTTGGATAAATACAGCTGGATCCCAAGAATAAAAGTTTCTTAACATCATTCGTATGAGCCTGATGAATCACATTGTTCTGAATCATCATATTTTCATAAAGAAATTCTGCTCTGTAAGTATTGTTAGCCTGAATTCCGCCCACTTTTGCAGCAGCTAGGAAAACATATTCCGGTTTTTCTTCCGCGAAGAAATCGGCAGTTTGTTTATAATCGCGCAGATCCAGTTCTTTGGAAGTTCTGGTCACCAAATTTGTGAAACCTTGTTTTTCTAATGCTCTATAAATAGCACTTCCCACAAGACCTCTGTGACCGGCAACATATATTTTGGAGTTTTTGTCCATTATTTTTTAATTTTATAATAAGTCTTTTTCAAAAAAGATTTTATACCATTTTCTTCAGATTTATCCACTCTTCTTGTGGCTCTCACGATTTGATCCGGATATTCGCCTTCACTTTCTTCATCATTAATTTCGATATTAATTTTCGTGTCATAATATCTCACAACTGCCGACAGAATCGTCTGGTCATAGCGATGCGAAGCAAATCCTTCCAGTTGATTATCTCTTTCAAAAATCAAGGGATCGGCAACCAGATCCGGTCTGTAGATCATCAAATCCAGCCAGTCTTTTACAAGTTGAGTAATTTCCGGTGTTTTTTTCAGAATGATAAATCCTGCCCAAAGTTTATTTTTTTCCAGCCATTCCTCATCGTTATCAAATAGATTCTGAAAATGTTCTACAACTGATTTTTTGGTCCAATATTTAAGTTTCGGATCGTCGGTAAGTTTTGGATTGAATGTCTTCCAGCCGTAATTTTTGTCGTCCCGATACTGAAAAAACAGAGCGTCAGAATTTTTTAATTTATCAAACTGAAGCTGCCAGCCTGATGCGTTTTTCAACTCGCTGCCACAATCTACGTAAACAAGAATATCGCCGTTGTTCAGCTTCGAAAGGCTGTCAAAGATCACATAAGCTTTCCAAATCCAGTGGCCGCCTTTCTTTTTGTCGAGAAATAAGGGTGAAGATTTCAGCGCGTACGGCAAATCGGAATATTCGTAACGCTGTGTTTCGTCAAAAATATTCAAAAATTTTGCTTCTTCAATAATTCTTTTGGCAGATTGAAGAAAAGCGTTGCTTCCGTATGTGATGAATTTCTTTTTCAAGATTTATTTCAAATATAAAACGCCTGCACTGTCGATCTGGAAAACCCAGCCGGTCTGCATTCTTGTTCCTTCAAACTCCACTCTGATTTTATTCTTCAGATCGGTGTACATTTTCTTTCCGGGATTTGCCAGATAAGCGTGCATATAAAGATTTCCTTTGTTGATGCCCTCAGGAAGATGAATGGTTTTTTCAATCACAAATTTTCCTTTCGGATATTTTTTCACACCTTCGTAATGTCCCGGCGCAAAAAACATCATCGGAATATCAAAATTATTGAAAAACAAAGCTTCCAGTTCGAATTCTGCTTCTTCCGTCAATTCACCCTCTATTCTGATATTGATTTCATTGTTGTCAAAATTCATTGGAATCAGTGTTCCATTGATCCCGTTGACAGAAAAATGAGAAATGCTTAAGCTTGGATCTTTGATATTAAGAACATCCAAAATAGACGAGTCTGCAGCAATATTATCGTTTGAATATAGATTGATACATTCATCAATGTTACCGTCATATCTGATTCCGCCTTGTTCCAGAAAAATTCCTTTGTTACAAAGCTGTTTGATGGAGGCCATATTGTGACTTACGAATAGAACCGTTCTTCCTTCACCATTGCTGACGTCGCCCATTTTTCCAAGACATTTCTTCTGAAATTCCAGATCTCCAACTGCCAGAACTTCATCTACAATCAGAATTTCGGATTCTAGATGCGCTGCTACGGCAAATGCGAGACGAACATACATTCCTGAGCTATAGCGTTTTACAGGTGTGTCGATGTATTTTTCAACACCGGAAAAATCAACGATTTCGTCAAATTTTCTGGTAATTTCTTTACGCGTCATTCCGAGAATTGCACCGTTTAGAAAAACATTTTCTCTTCCGGTCATTTCCGGGTGGAAACCAGTTCCAACTTCCAGTAATGAGGCAATTCTTCCTTTTGTATATATTTGTCCGGTAGTCGGTTTTGTAACTTTGCTTAATAACTTTAATAAAGTCGATTTTCCGGCACCGTTTCTTCCGATGATTCCGACTGCATCGCCTTGTTCGACTTCGAAGTTGATATCTTTGAGAGACCAGACATAGTCGCTCTGGCTTTTCGTAGTTCTGTCATTGACTTCGCCAATTCGCAGATAAGGATCTTCTTTGCCTCTCATTCTGTGCCAAAAACGGTTCAAATCGTGGGACAAAGTTCCTGTACCAACTTGTCCAAGCCGGTATTGTTTAGAAATGTCTTCTGCTTTTATTACGATGGGTCTTGTCATTCTCTGTGTTTAATAAATTTTGCCGGAACTCCGGCTACTACTGTATTTTCTTCTATGTTTTTTGTAACCACGCTTCCTGCAGCAATCACAGCGCCGTTGCCGATTTTCACACCGGCCATAATTTGTACTGAACAGCCGATCCAGACATCATCGCCAATTTCGACACCTCTGTTTTCAGCTTTCCAGGGTTGATCCTGAATGTTGATTCCTTTTTTATAATTATGGTCTGAACCAATGATGCTGACTTGTTGAGAAATTAAACAGTTTTTACCTATTTTGATGGTTCCTCCGGCGGCTCTGATATTATTCTGTTCACCAATATAAGTATTTTCTCCGATGATCAGTTTGCAGTCTTTCTTATCGTTCTCATTGATTACATAGATCACGCTGAATGCGCCAATGTAAACATTTTTTCCGATTTCGAGATTGTTGAGGTCATCAAATGAAATCTGAGTGCGGTGGTCTATATTGCAGTTAAAATGTCGGTTGAGTCTTTCTGCTTTTCGGTATTCATTAATGAATTTGTCAAAGGCAGGTTCCAGATAATAATACTTCCTTAATGTTTTGAAAAATTTAATCCAATTCATAATCAGAGTTTATACGGTATCCATAAAACCTTTCTCCACTTTGTTGAAAATCACGGTGCCGATCGCTAAAAACATCAAAATAATAGCTGTACTTATCATCAACATCATCGGACTGAAATCGCCTACTCCGAGCCATGCATATTTGAAACATTCAAAAATTCCGGTCAATGGATTATAAAATGCAAGCGTTTTGAAAATTCCTTTAAGGCTTGACGCCGGATAAATGACCGGTGTTGCATACATATACAAACTGATTCCGAAACTCAAAAGCATCTGAAGATCACGGTATTTGGTGGTAAGCGAAGAGAATATCATTCCAAGTCCCAATGCAAAAATAGCCATTAAGGCAATCAATAGAGGCGTTGCCAATATCCACCAGTTTGGCTGTACTTCTCCTTTAAAAAGATAATAAAAGAAAACCGTCAGAAACAGAAGCATCTGCACGCCAAGCTTCATCAGGTTTGAAAAAACGATGGAAATCGGCATGATAAGTCTTGGAAAATATACTTTTCCAAATATTCCCGCATTAGCCGTGAAAACATTGGAAGTTGCTGAAAGACAGGTTGAAAAGTAATTCCAAAGTGTAATCCCTGCAAGATAAAATAAGATTTTTGGAGCGCCGTCTGTAGATAATTTGGCGATATTTCCAAAAATAACAATGTAGACTACTGTCGTAAAAATTGGATTGATAAAAAACCAGATAGGACCTAAGATCGTTTGTTTAAAGCTGGAAACAAAATCCCGCTTTACGAACATATAAACCAAATCCCTGTATTTCCAAACCTCTTTCAGATTGAGATCAAAAAGAGAATGGCTGGATCCTATGGTTTCTGTCCACTGTTGGTTTTGAGAATCACTCATTTGTGTTTTGTATTAATTTTAAACTTATTTAATAAGGTTTTTCAGATATTCACCGTATCCGCTTTTACCGTATTTTGCTGCAGTTTCCAGAAGTTTTTCTTCATTAATGAACCCATTTCTGAAAGCAATTTCTTCGATACAGCCAATTTTGAAACCTTGTCTTTTTTCGATCACACTTACAAATTCTGAAGCGTCTTGCAAAGAGTCAAAAGTTCCTGTGTCTAACCATGCAGTTCCTCTATCAAGAACACCAACTTCCAATTTACCTTTGCTTAGGTAAACATTATTGATATCTGTGATTTCCAACTCGCCTCTTGGAGAAGGCTGAATGTTTTTAGCAATTTCAACGACTTCATTATCATAGAAATAAAGTCCAGGAACGGCATAATTGGATTTTGGTTCTGTTGGTTTTTCCTCAATAGAAAGTGCTTTGAAATCTTGGTCAAATTCCACAACGCCGTATCTCTCGGGATCGGAAACGTGATATGCGAAAACAACACCGCCATCTGGATTGGTTTTATTCTTTAATAAAGTTCCCATTTCGGAACCGTAAAAAATATTATCACCCAAAACCAAAGCTGCGGAGTCATCGCCAATGAATTTATCGCCAAGAATAAATGCCTGAGCCAATCCATCCGGACTTGGCTGCACCACATATTCTATATTACAACCCAACTGAGATCCATCGCCCAAAAGCTTGATAAATCCTGCCTGATCGTGAGGCGTTGTGATAATTAAAATATCTTTAATGCCTGCTAACAACAATGTTGAAAGCGGGTAATAAATCATTGGTTTGTCGTAAACTGGCATCAACTGTTTGCTGACAGCAATCGTCAATGGGAAAAGTCTGGTTCCGGATCCGCCGGCTAAAATAATTCCTTTCATAGCTGTAATTTGTGTTTTTTTTATGAATACTGTCCGTCGTAATATTTCTGATAATCACCAGACGTTACATTTTCCAACCATTCTTTGTTTTCCAGAAACCAATCAATCGTTTTTCCTAAACCTTGCTCAAAAGTTACAGATGGTTTCCATCCAAGATCTTTGTTCAATTTTGTAGCATCGATAGCATAACGTTTGTCGTGGCCTGGTCTGTCTTTAACGTAAGTGATCAGTTTTTCTGAATGTCCGGCAGGTTTTCCAAGCTTTTCATCCATTTGTTTGATTAGTTCTTTCACCA
This sequence comes from Epilithonimonas sp. JDS, assembly GCF_021261315.1. Classification (GTDB taxonomy): domain Bacteria; phylum Bacteroidota; class Bacteroidia; order Flavobacteriales; family Weeksellaceae; genus Epilithonimonas. The sequence continues at coordinate 1,177,915 of NZ_JAJSAX010000001.1, read as the reverse complement.
AATCAATATTCTGCCATTCGTTGAAACCTCCGATGTTGTAAGTTTCGCCTGTCTTAGATTCATTGAAAATCTGATGAATTGCTTTTGCGTGATCGATTACGAACAACCAGTCTCTTGTATATTTTCCGTCACCGTAGATTGGTAAAGGTTTTTCATTAATGATATTCGAAATACAAAGTGGAATCAATTTCTCAGGGAAATGATTTGGTCCATAATTATTCGAACAGTTTGATAGAATAAATGGCATTCCGTAAGTGTTCCCGTAAGCTCTCACCAAGTGGTCAGAAGCCGCTTTGGAAGCTGAGTACGGAGACTGCGGATCGTAAGGCGTAGTTTCCAAAAAGAAACCTGTTTCTCCAAGACTTCCATAAACTTCATCTGTAGAAACGTGATAGAAAAGATTTTTTCTAGGCTCGTTCGGGAATCTTCCGTGCGTATGATCAGGATTTAATGTCCAGAATTCAATACAAAGATTTAGAAGATTTGCTGTTCCGTTGACATTCGTATTGATGAATGCATTTGGATCTGTGATACTTCTGTCTACGTGACTTTCTGCTGCCAAATGCACAACTGCATCCGGATTGTATTTTTCAAAAACCTTTCTAAGTTCTTCAGGTTTTGTGATATCTGCTTTTTCGAAAACATAATTTGGCTTGTTTTCGATGTCTTTTAAGTTTTCAAGATTTCCAGCGTAAGTCAAAGCATCGAGATTGATGATTTTAGACTCTGGATTGTTTTTTACAAATTCTCTTACAACGTGAGAACCTATGAATCCGGCACCGCCAGTGATGATAATATTTTTCATAAAATGCTTTATGTTTTTAGTTTTTAATCGTTCCCGAATAAGTCTCTAGTATATACTTTTTCTTTTACATCTTCCAAATCCGGTGTTTTCCGGTTGGATATGATGACGTCACATTCTTTTTTGAAGGCCTCCAAATCTCTGGACACTCTGGAACCGAAAAATAAATCTTCCTTCAGAACTGGTTCATAAACAATAACCTCCACGCCTTTTGCCTTGATCCTTTTCATTACACCCTGTATTGCAGAGGCTCGGAAATTGTCTGATCCGGATTTCATAATTAATCGGTAAACACCAACTTTCTTCGGTTGTTTTGCCAAAATAGAATCCGAAATAAAATCTTTTCTTGTGCGGTTGGCATCTACAATAGCCTGTATGAGATTGTTGGGAACCGAATCATAATTTGCAAGCAATTGCTTGGTATCTTTCGGAAGACAATAACCTCCATATCCAAAAGACGGATTATTATAATGGGAACCAATTCTTGGATCCAGTCCTACGCCTTCTATGATTTGACGGCTGTCTAATCCATGGATTTGGGAATAACTGTCCAGTTCATTGAAGTAGGCTACACGCATTGCCAAATAGGTATTTGAGAATAATTTGATAGCTTCTGCTTCAGTTCCGTTGGTGAAAAGAATTGGAATGTCTTTTTTTATGGCGCCTTCTTTCAGGAGATTTGCAAAAACATTGGCGCGCTCACTTTGCTCACCAATAATAATTCTCGAAGGATAGAGATTATCATAAAGGGCTTTTCCTTCTCTCAAAAACTCCGGAGAAAATATAATGTTGTCAAAATCCAAATCTTTCTTTAGATTTTCTGTGAAACCGACAGGAACTGTAGATTTTACAATAACAACGGCGTTGGGATTGCTTTGTTTAACTTCTCTGATCACATTTTCAACACTTTGTGTATTGAAGTAATTTGTAGAAGGATCGTAATCTGTTGGTGTAGCTACTATAATAAAATCTGCATTTTTATATGCTTCCTGTTTATCAAGGCTCGCTTTTAGATTGAGATTTTTTGTTTCCAGAAATTCTGTAATCTCGGGATCATCAATTGGAGATTGCCTGTTATTGAGCATTTCCACTTTTTCCGGAACAATGTCCAAAGCAATTACGTTATGATGTTGTGCTAACAACACTGCATTAGAAAGACCAACATACCCGGTGCCAACAATTGTTATATTCAAAATATTAAATTTTAATTTCGGCAAAAATAAGAAAATTTACTTGAAGTATATATAAATGAAATATTAGCTTTTTGTTTGTTTTAATAAATTTGATTATCTTTGCCAAAGATTTACGGGAAAATGGGAAGGCTTTCGCAAGAATGCCTTTTTTCGTAGATGTAATTAGGAGGTAATATTATGGAATTTAAAACAGAATTAAGTCGATTACTTAATGAGTTTCTAGAAACTAGACCAGATCTTTTTTTAGTGGATCTGAAAATCTCTGCAGCGTCCGATGTTACAGTGATCTTGGATGGTGACAATGGCGTGACTCTTCAGGATTGTCTGGATGCCAGCAGAGCGATTGAGTTCAATATGGATCGCGAGATTCACGATTTCAGTCTGCAGGTAATGTCTTCCGGATTGAGTGAACCACTTGAATATCCGAGACAATTTAGAAAAAATATTGGGAGAGAGATCGAAGTAATGTTGAGTGATTCTTCCGAAGTTGAAGGCGAACTTTTATCAGTCGATGACGAGAAGATCGTTCTGAGACTGGAATACAGAAGGCCAAAATTAGTCGGAAAAGGAAAAGAAGATGTAGTAGAAGAAAGAGAAATTCCTTACGCCGACATCAAAAAAGCATTAGTAGTAATAAAATTTTAACAATTAGATGAATTGATGTTGATTTAGAAAAGATCAATTATCAGCCATCATTTATCAATTATATATAGGATATGGATAATTTAGCTTTAATAGAAGCCTTTGGTGATTTTAAAGAAATAAAGAATATCAGCAAAATAGACTTAATGGCTATTATCGAAGATTCTCTTAAGACTCTTCTTAGAAAAAGATATGACTCTGATGACCATTTTGATGTGATCGTAAATCCGGACAAAGGGGATTTTCAGATTTTCCTGAACAAAACCATTGTTGAGGATGAGATGTCTGAAGATGATGACTTGGAAATCGAGATCTCTGAAGTTAGAAAGATCGACTCAACTTTCGAAGTTGGTGAGGAATATACGCAGGAGATCGAAGTTGCAAATCTTGGGAGAAGAAGTATCTTGACTTTGAAGCAGATCTTGGCTACGAAAATTCAGGAGCATTTCAATGCTTCTTTATATGAGCAGTTCAAAGATAGAATCGGAGAAATTATTATAGGTGAAGTTCACCATATCCGTCACAAACACGTGATCCTTTTGGATGATGAAGATAATGAATTCATCTTGCCTAAGGAAAATCAAATTCCTTCCGATTTCTTCAAAAAAGGAGAAACTGTGAAAGGAATTGTAGAAAGCGTTGACTTCCGAGGTTCAAAACCACAGATCATCGTTTCCAGAACAGCACCTAAATTCCTGGAAGAATTGTTGGAGCTTGAAATCCCTGAGATCCAAGACGGAACGATCATCCTTAAAAAAGTGGTGAGAATTCCTGGTGAGAAAGCGAAAATCGCAGTTGATGCTTATGATGACAGAATTGATCCTGTCGGCGCTTGCGTTGGTGTGAAAGGTTCTAGAATTCACGGTGTGGTGAGAGAACTTAAAAATGAAAATATTGATGTGATCCAATGGTCAAAAAATCCGGAGATCTTTGTGAAGAGAGCTTTAGGAAATATTATCATTAATAAAATCGAAATAAACGAGGAGTCTAACTACGCTTTGGTTTATACACCAGTAGAAGAGATTTCTAAAGTAATTGGTAAACAAGGACAAAATATCAAGTTGGCATCATGGTTGACAGGATATGAAATTGATGTTTACAGAGAAACTTCTGATGACGACGATGTTGAATTGAGAGAATTCTCAGACGAGATCGAAGCTTGGATCATCGATGAGTTCAAAAAAGTTGGATTAACGACTGCAAGAAGCGTCTTGGACAAAGATACCGATGCATTGTTGAAAATCGTAGATCTGGAGGAAGAAACCATCGAAGATGTGAAGAACATTCTAAGAGAAGAATTGGAAGGATAACAAAATGAAATACAGTTTTTTAAATTACTTTTGAAGAACTAAAATTTAATAAAAAGAAAAAAATAAAGCAAAAGCTTAAAACGCTAAAGCCAAAAGCAAATTTATATTTATGCCAAAAATAAGATTAAATAAAGCCGTTAAAGAACTTAACATTTCTATCCCAAGAGCTGTGGAATATCTGCAGGGAAAAGGGATTGAGGTGGACAGTAATCCTAACGCTCTATTGGAAGAACAGGCATTTTCTGCATTGGAAGCTGAGTTCCGAAAAGATGGAGAACAGAGAAAAGCTTCTCATGAGGTGGTTATTTCTAAAGTTCCTGACGAAAAATTAGCGATCGAAGAAAAAGCACCTGAGGTTATAAGAGCCAAATCAAACGCAAGACCTGAAACCAGAATCTTGGGAAAAATCGACTTGAATCCTACGGCTAAGCCTGCGGAGGAAGTTGCTCCTACACCAGAACCGGCAGTAGAAGAGAAAAAAGAAGTGCAGCCAGAGGTTGTAAAAAAAGAAGAAAAACAAGAGTTCAAAGTTTTAGATAAAATCGACCTTTCTACAATTGATACAGGAAGACCAAAGCCTTCTGAGAAACCAAAAGTGACTGAGAAGCCAGCGGAAGAACCAAAACCTGTCATCAAAGAAGAGCCGAAAGCTGAACCTAAAGTTGAAGAGCAGCCAACAAAACCTGTTGAAACTGTTCAAGGTCCGGATTCTGAAGAATCTCAAAAAATCGAAACGGTTTACCAGAAATTAGACGGTCCAAAGATAGTTGGTGAAAAGATTGATTTGACCCAATTCAACAGAAAACCATCTTCGAACTCAAATAATAACGCTGCCAAAAAGAAAAGAAAGCGTATTACCAAAGATGTTCCAGGTCAAACCAATACCAACCAGGGAGCAAATACCCAAGGTGGTGCTAACAGACCAGCAGGGCACGGTAATAACCAAGGCAATCGTCCGCCAGGACAAGGTGGAAACCGTCCGGGAGGAAACAACAACCGTCCGGGAGGGAACAGCCGTCCAGGAGGAAATAACAGAGGTGGTCAGGGACAAGCTCGTACAATGCCAGTGGAACTGACAGATGAGCAGGTTAAAAATCAAATTAAAGAAACTTTAGAAAAACTAACCAATAAAGGTGGTAAATCCAAAGGTTCTAAACATAGAAAAGACAAAAGATCTTGGAGAAGAGAGCAGGATGAGATCCAACAGGAGATCGATGCTGCAGACAGAACTCTGAAAGTAACTGAGTTCATCACCGTTAGCGACTTAGCTAGTTTGATGAGTGTAAGTGCTACTGAAGTGATTTCTGCTTGTTTCTCTCTAGGAGTAATGGTGACAATGAACCAGCGTTTGGAAGCCGATACTTTATTATTGGTAGCTGACGAATTTGGTTACAAGATCGAATTCTCTGATGCTGATGTCGAAGAAGCAGCAGCAGACGATGTTGAAGATCTAGCAGAAGATCTATTACCAAGAGCAGCCGTTGTTACCGTAATGGGGCACGTGGATCACGGTAAAACTTCACTCCTTGATTATATTAGAAAAACAAATGTAATTGCCGGTGAATCCGGAGGTATTACACAGCACATTGGTGCTTATAACGTGAAATTGGAAAGTGGACAGAGAATTACATTCTTGGATACACCAGGTCACGAAGCCTTTACCGCGATGAGAGCCAGAGGTGCTCAGATCACGGATATTGCTATCATTGTTGTTGCAGCGGATGATGACGTGATGCCACAAACAAAAGAAGCTATTGCACACGCACAAGCGGCTGGAGTTCCAATGATCATTGCGATCAATAAAGTAGATAAAGCAGGTGCAAATCCAGATAAAATCAGAGAGCAACTATCGGCAATGAATGTCTTGGTTGAAGAATGGGGTGGAAATGTACAGGCACAGGAAATCTCTGCTAAATTTGGTAACAATGTAGATTTGTTATTGGAAAAAGTATTACTTCAGGCAGAAATGTTGGAATTGAAATCAAATCCAAACAAGCAAGCAAGTGGAGTAGTGATAGAAGCAGCCCTGGACAAAGGTCGTGGATATGTAGCCACAATGTTGGTTCAAAACGGAACTTTGAAAGTGGGAGATTACGTGCTTGCAGGTAAGAACCATGGTAAAGTAAAAGCAATGCTTGACGAACGTGGAAAAGCTATGGAAAGCGCAGGACCATCAATCCCGGTTACAATTCTAGGTTTGGACGGCGCACCTACAGCAGGAGATAAATTCCGAGTTTTCGCTGATGAGAAAGAAGCGAAAACCATTGCAAATAAGAGAGAACAGCTTCAAAGAGAGCAGTCTATCAGAACCAAGAAACACTTGACGCTTGATGAGATCGGTCGTCGTATCGCTCTAGGTGATTTCAAAGAATTGAATATTATCCTTAAAGGTGACGTGGATGGTTCGGTTGAGGCATTAGCTGATCAGTTACAGAGATTGTCAACTGAAGAGATTCAGGTAAATATCTTGCACAAAGGTGTTGGTCAGATTACAGAATCTGATGTATTACTAGCGGCAGCGTCTGATGCTATTATGATTGGTTTCAACGTAAGAGCAAGTGTGAATGCAAAAGATATTGCTGATAAGGAAGAAGTGGAGATCAGAACGTACTCTATCATCTACCGAGCTATCGACGAAGTGAAAGAAGCGATGGAAGGAATGCTTTCTCCGGAGATCCAGGAACAAGTCATTGGTAATGTGGAAATCCGTGAAGTATTCAGAATTTCTAAAGTTGGATCTATCGCAGGTTGTATGGTTCTAACTGGTAAAGTAACCCGAAATTCAAGTATCAGACTTCTTAGAGATGGTATTGTGAAATTTGACGGTCAGCTGGAAAGTTTGAAACGTTTCAAAGATGATGTGAAGGAAGTGACCAAAGGTTACGAATGTGGATTGAACATCAAAGGATACAATGATATTGAAATTGGAGATATCCTGGAAGTATACGAAGAAGTAGCTGTTAAGAAAAAGCTTAAATAATTCATTTATAAATATTAAAACCGTCTGTCAAGGCGGTTTTTTTAATGTTAATTTTGTTATTTATATTAATTCTAAATAAAATATTTTCAATTGACTATCATGGCAATCATCGTTAATAAGCTTATTGTAATATTCACATTACTTAACTGAAAATTTAATTAAATTTAAAAAATATTGCTTTATTTGAATGTAATATTATAATATATAATCATTTTAATAATTAATACCTAAATGATTTCTTTGTAGTGTTAATATTTTTTAACATATTTGCAGATTATAATTAAATAGTGTTAATATGAATGTAAAATTACGATTGTTATCCGTTGGTGTATTGTTCTTTACAGGGCAGGCATTAATGGCGCAAAAAGCTAAGAAGGACACAGCTAGCACAAGAGACATTGAAGAAGTAGTAGTAATTGGGAACATCAAGTTGGATCCGGCTCAGAAAGTAGGTTCTTACAGTACAGTTTCCAAAGCAAATTTTGAATCGACTCCATTCTCGTCTATTGATGAAGTATTAAATGGTAGAGTTGCTGGTTTGAATTTTTCTTCTGCCAGTGGTGATCCGGGATCTTCCAATATGGTAATTATTAGAGGAGTTAGTTCACTAATTGGAACACCCAATCCATTATATATTATTGATGGAGTTGTGGTAGGGAAAGGAGCGGATAATGCTCAAATGATGGAATCTTGGAATCCGTTGGCTGCAATTGATCCGAATGCAATCGAATCTGTTCAGGTTTTGAAAGATGCTTCTGCAACTGCATTATATGGTTCGAGAGGTGCTAATGGTGTAATCATCGTTAAAACAAAAAAAGGGAAGTACAATCAGAAAACCAAATTTGAGTTCTCTACAGAAACGGGACTTCAAGATAGAGCTTTTGATAAGCTTGATCTGATGTCAGGAGATGAGTATATAAAGTACGGATCAATGTTAATCTGGAACAGTAGAGGCCAAGGAGTATCTGCGGATGCAGTTCCTGATATGGCAGCTGCTAGAAAGTATTTTCTAGAAAATTACGAGAATACATATTATAACAATGGTGATTTAACTGGTACAAATACGGATTGGGTAAAAGCAGTTACTAGAGGTACCTCAATGGTAAATACTTATAATTTTGGAGCTTCTGGTGGTGGAGAGAACACGTCTTTCAGAATTGGTGGTTCTTATTACCAAAATAAACCTTTAGTATTAACTTCTGCTTTCGACAGAATTAGCATCAATGCAGCAATAGATCACAAGGCTTCGGATAAATTGAAGTTTGGGTTAAATGTCAACTACTCTAATGTAAAAAGAAATACATATTATGGTGGTAGAGCTTCTGCTAATCCTGTGACTTCTTCTATTATGATTTCTCCATTGCGTCCTATTTATTTAGCGGATGGTAGTTATAATCAAGAAGATCTTGGAGAGGGTTCACCAACACCAGGATTCAACCCAGTTTCTATTTTGAATGAAGCAAGACAGATATCAGCGATCAATACATTTATTGCGTCTGCAAATATGGATTATAGTTTTGCAAAAAATCTATCTTTTAACTCATTATTTGGTGCACAAGCTGTATTTCAAAGAGAAAGACAAATCATTCAAGCTGGTCATCCTGTATTTACTATCATGACTCAGGATCAGGGAGCTTTAGGAGATTTCAGAACAAATACATTGGATTGGAACTGGAGTAATACTGTTAATTATCATAATGTATTTGGAGATAGGCATTCTGTTGACGCTTCCGGAGGGATGGAATACCAGGACCACACTTACAATCTTTTAAGAGTTGAGACATATAGCACTAATTCTAGTGACCCATACTTTCAGTTTTCAGATGTTCAGTTTGCTAGTGGTGAGGATCTAGCTTGGAGACAAATCTCCTACTTTGGAAGATTGAATTATAGTTTTGATAAAAAATATTCTGTTTCAGGGCAGATCCGTAGAGACGGTAATTCTACTTTAGGGACTGAGAAGTTTGGAACGTTTTGGTCTATTGGAGGTTCTTGGAATGTAGCGCAGGAATCATTTGCACCAGAGAAATTTTCTACTTTTAATCTAAGAGCGAGCTATGGTGTTTTAGGTAATATTCCTTACGCAGACCAATGGGGATCTCAATATAATTCTGAGACTTTGTTAGGTTATAACTGGACTTATAACTGGGGTAACGGTAATGGATTTGGAAGTATTATAAACGCGGGAAACCCGTTATTAACTTGGGAAGAATCTAAGCATTTGGATATCGGTGCCGATTTAGGGTTATTCAATGATCGTTTGAAATTTACATTGGATTATTATAGAAAAATAACAAGCAGTGCGATTTTTGATAGAAATCTTTCTTCAGAATCGGGTGGTCCTTCAAGCTTTTTGGATAATTTAGGTACAATCAATAACACCGGTTTCGAATTGGTAATTGAAGCAACACCTGTCAGAACTAGTGATTTCCAGTGGTACATTAATGCAAATGGAGCGTATTCAAAAACAATGCTGGATAAATTAAATCAAGATCTAGTAACTTTTGAAGGAGACGATGCTGGTGATGCAACTAATGCATTGGTAGCATTGGCGCCAGGACATCAATTAGGTGAGTATTATACTTGGATTTGGGCAGGAGTAGCTACAGCAGATGATACCACGAAGGGTATCAAAGCGGGAGATGCACTTTGGTACACAAACGGAGATAAAACCGATGTTACAAATGATAAAACAAAGGCTGAAAGAGCATGGTTAGGCAAGAGTGCATTTCCTCTTTATAACGTAGGTATTACAAATGAATTCAAATATAAAAATTTGACTTTAAGTTTCCTTTTATCAGGACAGTTTGATTTCTATGTTCAGAATGGCGTACATTCTTATACACTTCACGATGGTAGATTCCCAACTCGTAATCAGGTTACTGATGCATTGTACGATAGCTGGACTGATGCTCCTGGAATGGAAAACTTTGATGCAAACAATCCTAAAGCTATTATCGGTAATCCAAGTAACTCAAGATTAGAGTCTACACGTTTTATCAGTAAGGGAGATCACATCAGATTGAAAGAAATGAAAATTTCGTATTCTTTAGGAGATGTATTCAAGAAAAGTGTAGGGTTGAATAACTGTACAATCTATTTGAGAGGTACAAATTTACTGACTTGGGCATTTGATAAAGGCCTTAACTATGATCCAGAGTCCAACTCTAACTCTTGGTCTTGGTTAGGTAAAGGAAGATATTGGTATGCATCTCCGGTTTTGAGAACCGTATCAATGGGTATTCAATTAGGATTTTAATTTAAACGACGAAAGAAAATGAAAAAATATATTTTAATTGCATCATCATTATTATGTCTGGCTTTTACAAATTCTTGTAGTGAATCAGATTTGGAACTTGAATCTCAAAGTTTAGATAATATTGAAAAACCTCTAACTGAGGAAAAAATACAAATGCTGTTAAGTGGGGCTTATTTTAATTTATCCTCCACCAGTGCTTATGGAACAGAAGCAATGATTGCCGGTGATCTTTTAGGAGATAATCTCTTTGTATCAACTCAAAATCCATCTTACTTGTTTACTGCAAATAAAACTTATAGTGCAACTCAAGGAGATATCGGATTCTATGGTTTGATGTACAATGTTATTGTGGCCTGTAATACTGTAATCAATAGTACTGTTGCAAGCAATGCAAATGTAGATAGGATAAAAGCTGAAGCTAAAATAGTGCGCGGTTTTGCTTATTTTACATTAGTAAATTATTATTCGCCATCCCCAGCTTCAGGTGTTAATCAAGAGTATGGAGTTCCTATTGTTTTGGGAAATTATGATTCTTTGATCCAACCGGCAAGATCTACAGTTGCGCAAGTTTATGAGCAGATTATTTCTGATCTTACAGCAGGTGCTAACGGAATAACGGCTACATCAACTTCTAAATCTATTCTTGGAAAGGCTGGTGCTGAGCTACTATTATCTAGAGTATATCTTACCAGGAGAGCACCTGGAGATGCAGCTCTAGCTTTACAATATACTAATGACATTATAAATAATGCTACATTATATAATTTAGAACCAGTAGCTCAAGCTGACTATTTTAATTATTTTGCTTCTACTAATGATGCACTTTCTGAAGGGCAATCTGAAACAATTTGGGAGCTTGACCAGAATGATAATGCCAATATAGTTACAGGAATAGGCTCTAATGTTTCTCTTCCGGGATATTACAGTAGATTGGATTCTAGAAGATGTTTGTTATTCACTCAAAATTTTTACAATACCTTTACTACAGGAACAGGAACTACATCTACAGATGTGAGAAGAGGTGCAACAGCAACAGGTGCTACATCACTTTTGATTTCAACTGGAGCTCCGGCTACTGATACACCTAAAGGATTTTGGACAAATAAATATCCAAGATTAACAAGTGCTGATGCGGCTAGCAATCAACAGCCGTATTTTAGAAACATCAAAGTGCTAAGATTTGCGGAGGCAGAACTAAATAGAATTGAAGCATTATATCACACAGGTCAGCAGGCTCTTGCTCTTACAGAATTGAACAGCTTTGCTACGAAGAGAAGAGGTAAACTTTATTCCAGTACTGGAGCTGCTCTACTTACAGATATTTTAACAGAAAGAGCTAAAGAATTCTATGGAGAAGGGCAAAGATTCTTGGATCTAAAACGTTACAACCTTCCAATAGTAAAAGCAACTAATTGTGTTTCCAATTGTAATGTTCCCGCTGGTGATAAGTTATTTGTTCTTCCAGTTGGACAGGGATCAATAAATGCAAATCCGAACTTAAAACAATACCCAGGATATAATTAATCTGTATTATATCTTTTATAATCATAAGAATGCTTTTTTAGAAATGAAAAGGCATTCTTATTTTAAAATTAGTGTTATCGCAAACTTTAACATTAAATTCTTCGATAAGATTACCGATAAACATTATTTATTACTATATTTACATAAATTTAAATTTTTTAATTATGAAAAAAATATTACTTTCTTTAGCCTTAGTTTCGATGGTAGGTGTTTCTCAAGCTCAATCTTGGGTTACAAAAACAACAGGAGCTCCTGCTTTACATTTTGTAAACGCTCTTAAAGCAGTCAACACAAGTACAATCTGGTTTAGCGATACAGCATCTGCATCAGCAACTGATACCGGTAGATATATCGGGTTATCAACTGATGGTGGTAATACTTGGGCTAACAAATTAATTTCAGGCCCGGTTGCGGCAGCTACAATTGGTGATATGCACCCAATTTCTGCAACTACTGCTTGGCTAGTAAGTTCAGGATCAGGAGCACAAAATGGAATCTGGAAAACTACAAATGCAGGAACATCTTGGACAAAACAAACTACTGCGCCTTTTAGTACTGCTATCTCTTTTGCAAACGTTGTTCATTTCTGGGATGAAAACGTTGGATTCTGTGCTGGAGATCCATTTGGAACTGGTGCAAACCTAAGATTCGAAATGTATACAACTACAAATGGTGGTACTACTTGGACTAATCTTCCCACTGGTACAGCTCCAGCTCCTTTGAATGGTGCAGAGTTTGGCTATACAGGGAAAATTACTGTTCTAGGTGATAATATCTGGTATGGTACAGATTTAGGAAGAGTTCTTTATTCTCCAAATAAAGGTGCTTCTTGGCAAGCTTTCCAAACACCAGCGGTTGACTTTGGAGGTGTAACTGTTAGTGGATTTACTGCTGATGTTGCTTTTAGAGATACATCCAATGGTTTGTTGATTTCTGATGAGGATGGCGTTTCTCTACTTTATTCGACTACTAACAGTGGATCTACTTGGTCAGCACCAATGACACCTGTTGGTCCTTTCTATTCTAATAACATTGAGTATGTTCCTGGAACACCTAATACTTATGTAAGTTCAGGATTTGATGCGGGATCTTCTATTTCTAACGATGGTGGTTTAACTTGGAGAGAAATTGGAAGTGATCCTGTTACTCCAGGTAAATATTATGGATCTTTAGAGTTTCTTAGTCCAACTGTAGGTTTTGCAGGTGGTGTAAGTCAAGCGCAAGTTGGTGGTGTAGCGGTACCGGCTTTCAGCGTATTGTCAGGGAATGTTCTATTAGCTGTTTCAGAATCTGATGCAAACAAACTGAAATTGTCTGTTTTCCCAAATCCTGCTTCAGACGTTCTTAACTTGAAATCTGATAAAGAAATTACAGGAGTTACAGTTATCGATCTTTCTGGTAAAATTATCAAAAGAGAAAAAGGTGCTTCTCAAATCAACGTTTCAAACTTAGCTAAAGGAACTTATGTAGTTCAGGCAGCTTACAAAAACGGTTCTGTTGAGAATACCAAATTCATCAAAAAATAATCAACATTATTTTTAAATACAATCCCGTCTCGTTTTATAATGAGACGGGATTTTTTATTTAAGTATAATTAGTATTTTTGTACTCAAATTTCCTTGATGAAATATTTATTATTACTCTCGTTCGTTTTTAGCATTTTTATAAATGGACAGCAGGTAAACAAAACAGACTCCAATACACTATCTTCAGATACCATCAAAGTAGACTCAGGAGAGAAAGATTCTATGGAGATCTACAAGCCTACAATCAACGATTATCAGGTGAAAACTAGATTCTCCGAAAAGAAAATCTATGATACCACTTTTACTATCGAGAGATCTTATATTGTAACGCAGTACAACAAAAAAGACAACTTTGGAAAGATTCAGTCGGCAAACATCGGCTCGGGATTCCAGAATTTAGTCTACGAAAAAAATGCAGAGCAGAATCTAAATCTCCTTCCGGAAAACAAATCGTTCTACATCAAAGGCGAAAACGACATCAATTATTACGATGTCAAAACCCCGACAACCACATTTTTCTACAACAACGCTATGAAAAATGGCGGTCAACTCCAGACAACTTACACGCAGAATGTTGGCAAGAATTTCAATTTTGCGATAGAATATATGGGACTCAGATCACAAGGTCTTTACCAGAACAGTCTCGCATCCAGCAACAACACCATATTCAGTGGTCATTATCTCTCGAAAAATGGGAAGTATGAGGCCTATGCTCACTACATTCATCAGAATGTCAACAATCAGGAAAATGGAGGGATTGCAGATCTTAATGTGTTCTTAAATGGAGAATCTCAATTTAACAACAGACAAAATATAGAAACTAATCTTTCCGGTGTAGAATCTCGCTATTCCGCCAGAAGATACTATTTCAGCCAGGAGTTTTCGCCGTTCGATCCGGCAAAATATCCTTTCAAACTGAGACACAAGATTTATCATCAGGGAAACAAATATTATTTGTCAGAAACTACAGCCAATACGGCTTTTTTCGATTCAGACGACATTCCGAATTTCCCGCTTTACAATAAAAAATTCACAAACAATCTGAGCAATACTTTCAGTTTGGTTTGGGACAATGAAAAGTTCAAACTGGACGCAGGTTTCCGCCATCAGTATTTGACTTTTGGAAACAAAAATGCATTTCCGTTATTGAATATTCCAGGCTATTTCAAAGAACAGAGATTTGGCGCTGTCGGTAATTTACAGATCAAATTATTAGACAAAATCCAGCTGAAATCTTTCCTCGAAATTTCCAAAGGTTCAGAATTTGGAAACTATATCAAAACTACAAACCAGTTGGTTTTCGAACCCATCAAAGATTATCTGGTAGAAGGACGCGTCAATTTCCAGTCCGCATATCCGAGTTTCAATTACCTTGTAAATTCCTCGCATTATGTTGATTATAATTATTATCTTGAAAATCCGAACAACGAGATCGTTACGCAGCTTGGAGGAACTGTGAGATTAGCCAAATGGTTTGATACACAACTGTTTGTAGATTTCTTCAAAATCGATAATTACACGTATTTCAACAGCAGTTCAAAACCCGAGCAAAGTTCATCGTCACTTAATATTTCTCAAATCGGAGGCGAAAGTACAGTAAAATACGGCAAATTCAACCTGAATGGAAAAGTACTTTTCCAAAAAGCTTTGAACAACCAGGATCTTCTGCCGATGCCGGATTTCATTGGGCGGATCAACTTGTTTTATCAGGCGCCGGCTTTCAAAAAAGCAGCAGAAGTGCAGGTTGGAGTCAAGCTTTATTACTTCTCAAAATTTGCATCCAGAGAATATTCACCGATTCTTAATGAGTATATTTTGCCGGGAACCAATGCGTATTCCATTGGAGGACAGCCGATTGCAGACGTGTATTTCAATATGAGAGTCAAGCGGATGTTTTTCTACATAGAAGGTCAGCACATCAACCAAACCTTTATGCAGAACAAATCCTTCACATCGCCTTATTATCCGATCTACGATTTCAGGCTCAATCTGGGCGTTGTGTGGTATCTTTTCCATTAATTTAATTATGGCAGCTATTTCCGCCTTCCACTCCCGCTTTTTTTGTTATTGCGAATGGCGTGAAGCAATCAATAGAACTTTTCATAAATCGCAATAACAAAAAAGAGCTCCGTTCAAGTCGGGCTGCGGGATTCTGCAAACAACGAAGATTTGTTATCAGAAAGACCTGTCAACCATCAACCAACAACCATCAACAAAATGACAATTGATTTCGAAAATATAACCAGCATTCCAAAACTCATCAAAGATTTTTTAGGACAAAAACTGGACGGATTTCAGAACAAAGTTTTTGATTTGGAAAATTTCAAAAATCAAATTGTAGAGAAACAGAATTCATTTTCTGATGAGAAAAGGGAAGTTCTTTACGACACTATTTTCTCGCAAAATCAAGAATCTCAATTGTCACCAAAACAGTTGGAGTTTCTTTTCTCATTGAAAGAAAGCAATACATTTACGATAACAACTGGACATCAGCTCAATCTCTTTACAGGTCCGGTTTTCTTCGTTTATAAAATTTTGCAGACGATAAAAACAGTAGAATTTCTAAAATCAAATTTCCCGGATCACAATTTCGTTCCCATATTTTGGATGGCAACTGAAGATCACGATTTCGAAGAGATAGACCATTTCAAAACCCGTGAGCATTATTACGAGATCAAAGGCAATTCCGGAGGCGATGTCGGAAATATTAAAATCGAAGACCAATATTTCATTCAGGAATTTGAAAAAGAATTCAAAGACAATCTCTACGGAACCGAATTGATTCTTTGGGTAAAAAATGCTTACAAAAAAGGAAATTCGCACACACAAGCCATTCGATATTTAGTAAACCAATTGTTTGCAGATTACGGACTACTGACAATCGATGGAAATTCAAAAGAATTGAAATCTCAGGTTAAAGATATTTTCAAAAAGGAATTATTATCAAACCAACTCTTTGAAACCACAAAATCTCAGAGAGAATTTCTGGAAAAAGAATATCACAAAGTTCAGGTAAATCCGAGAGAGATCAATTTATTTTATCTTTCAGAAACCCGAAACCGAATTGAGAATATCAATGATGAATATCAAATTATCGACACAGATTTAAAGTTTACTCAGGAAGAAATTCTGGACGAACTGGAAAATCATCCGGAAAAATTCAGTCCAAATGCTGTGCTTCGTCCGGCTTATCAGGAATCTGTTTTACCAAATTTGGCTTATGTTGGCGGCAATGCAGAGATTATGTATTGGATTGAATTAAAAGGCCATTTCGAATCTATCAATCTTCCGTTTCCGATTTTGGTTCCAAGAAATTCAATGCTTTTCCAAGAAGAAAAAACTTTCAGAAAAATTGAAAACTCAGGTTTGAAAATTGAAAACTTCTTTGAAAATTTTGCCGAAGTTCTAAATCAGAAAATTCTTGAAAATAATGAACTAAAATCACTTCTTGCCGAAAAAGAAATTGAGTTAATAAATTCATTTTCACAGCTAAAAAACAAAGCGTCGGAAACTGAAAAGACTTTTTCAAATTTAGTAGAAGCAGAAGAAACCCGTCAGTTAAAATCTTTCCGAAGAATGCAGAAACGCCTTCTGAAAGCTGAAAAAATAAAACAGTCCGAGCGTTTTGATCAGATGCAGAATCTTTTTCTAAAAGTTCATCCCGGCGGAAACTGGCAGGAAAGAGTTTTCAACTTCAGCGTGTTCTACGCAGATTTTGGCAAGCAATGGATTGATGACTGCTACAAAAAAATGAATGTTGAAAAATCAGAATTAATAATTTCCCCCATTTAATCTGAAAGCATTATTTACAAAAAATTGATTTCCAAATTTTGTATATTTGTTTGGACGAAAATATTGCTGTTATGACAACCATTACAATTAATAAACGCACAAAAGCAGGAAAATTACTTTTCGAAATGGCAAAACTACTTTCCGAAAAAGAAAAAGGAGTCACTATTAAAGAAGACGAAAAACCTCGCTATAACAAGGAAACAGAAAAAGCAATTGCTGATGCACGATTAGGTTTAGGACTTATAAAGGCAGACAGCGTAGAAGAGTTATTTGAAAAACTGAAAAGCTGATGTATCAAGTTATTGCTTCAAACAAATTCAAAAAAGATTTTAAAAAGTCTCTGAAGCGTGGATTGAACGAAGAACTTTTGAAAGAAGTTGTCTCATTACTAGCAGCTGAGGGAATCTTACCTCCAAAATACAAAGCACACAAACTTTCAGGAAACTATGAAGGCTATTGGGAATGTCATATTCAATCCGACTGGCTTTTGGTTTGGGATCAGGAAGAGGAAATAAGATTAATCACATTAATTAGAACCGGAACACATTCTGATTTGTTCTGAAATAAAATGTCGCCCATTTAATCTGAAAGCATTATTTTTGTATCATTATTAAAAAAGAATGATAAAGAATATTTTCATTTTATCCGCAGTTATCGCCTTTTTAGGTTTGTCAGCTCAGAAGACGCACACCGTGGCGCCGAAGGAAACACCTTATGGAATTTCCAAACAGTACGGTCTGTCAATCGATGAATTGTATCAGCTAAACCCTTCCAAAAAAGAAGGCGGCCTGAAAATCGGTGATGTTTTGGTAATTTCCAAAACAGGAAGTTCAACCAAAACGGTAACTCCAAAAACTACGCCTGCAGCGGTTGTAGCGTCTTCCGGCAAAACAGGAACAATCACTTTGCAGCCAAAGCAAACTGTTTATGGCATCACAAAACAATACAAAATATCCGAAGCTGATCTCAGAAAACTGAATCCGCAACTGGATTCTAATCTGAAAATCGGAGATAAGATTACTTTGCCTTTGGATAATATCCAGAGATATTCGGATTCTTCGTCAAATGTTGCCCAGACGACAACCGTTGTTGAAACTAAACCGGTTGCAAAAACTGAAACTGCAGCTTCGGAACCGGCAAAAGGGTTCTACGTTGTGCAGGCAAAAGACAATTATTACAAAATTTCCAAACAGTTCAATCTGACTCAGAAACAATTATTTGCACTCAATCCAGGATTAGAATCAACAGGTTTGAAACCAGGCGAAACTATCAAAGTTTCTGGAGCGGATGCTATAAATGTTGAAGATAACTCTCAAAGTAATACAATTTCTGCTCCTGTTACAAAAACAGTTGCAAGCACTCAAACGCAGACTGCTGCACCAAGCGCATCGTCTTCTGCATCTGGAAATACTTCTACTTCAGAAGATGATTACGTGACTTACACCGTTCAGAGCGGCGATACGATGTTCAGCATTATGAACCATTTCAATGTGACTTTGGATCAGTTGATTTCACTTAATCCAAACCTGGTTGACGGTTTGAAAGCCGGAATGACATTAAAGATCAAAAAACAGGATCCGATGTATTCCAAAAAAGCCGGTGATGTTCTGAGCGTAGTTTTGATGCTGCCGTTCGGTTTTGATGCCAACGATGCAAAATACAGAACAATGTCTATGGATTTCTTGACCGGCGCTAAATTAGCTGCTGAAAGAAATGCGAAAAACGGACAAAAACTGGACATCAAAGTTGTAGATGCAGGAAATGAAAATACCTTCAAAAACAGTCTTTCTCAGATCAATCAGGATAATACGGATTTGATCGTAGGACCTTTTTTCAAATCGAGTATTTTGGAAGTGCTTAATTATGTAAAACAAAAAAGCATTCCTGTAGTTGCGCCTTTTGCAAATTCTCCGGATCTTTTTGATTACAGCAATCTGATCATTATCGAAACCGAAAACTCTGTTTATTCTGACAGAATTGTGAAAGAAGTTTCTCAGGTTTATCAGGATCAGAAAATTTATATTGTTGCAGATAATTCCAAAGCAAATGCAAATGCCATCAAAGCTGGTCTGGACAAATCTTTATCAAAAGCGAATGTTGTAATCGTCAATTCGTCTTCTGACATTCAGTTGGAAAACAATATGATGACAGGACAATCTGTTCCCGTGATTGCTGTTTTGGCTGACGATGATGAATCTGCAGGAAGTGCATTTGCTTCAAAAATCATTGCACTTGGAAAACAGACCGATGGTGTAAAAGCTTTCAGTATGTTTTACAGCCCAAGTTTTGAAAAAAATGTTGATGACCTTTCCAAAGCAAGTCTGGTTTATCTGATGGACAGAAAAATCAATTACGACGGCGATTTTGAAAAAGAAATTCTTGCAGCCTATAAAGCAAAATATTGCAAAACACCATCCAAATATGCCGTGATCGGTTTTGATGTGATGAATGATATGCTGACAAGAGAAAATAAAAAAGGAGAAATTTTTAAACAAATCAATAAGTCACAGACTCAGCTGGCTACAAAATTCGAATTTGTAAAGGCGAAACCAAATGGTGCGTACATCAACAATGGTTACAGAGTGGTAAGATTGATGCAGTAGATAATGGTTGATAGGCGATGAATGATAAGTGATTCAGAATTCGTAATATTCAAAATTAGTATTAAAATAAAATTTAAAACATTGATGAAATAATCAATCATCAATTATCATTTATAAAAATATATGAAAGCACTTGTATTTCCTGGTCAGGGTTCGCAGTATGTAGGAATGGGAAAAGAATTGTACGATTCCCGAAAAGATGTGAAAGACTTGATGGATTCTGCCAATGAGATTCTTGGTTTCGACCTTGTTTCTATAATGTTTAACGGAACAGATGAAGACCTGAAAAAAACCAGCGTTACTCAGCCTGCGATATTTTTACATTCTGTAGCAACAGTGAAAGTGGCTAATGGTCTAGGCGCAGAAATGGTGGCCGGACATTCTTTAGGCGAGTTTTCCGCTTTGGTGGCAAATGGTGTTTTGTCTTTTGAAGACGGTCTGAAATTGGTTTACGAACGCGCTCAGGCAATGCAGATGGCTTGCGACATTAATCCAAGTTCTATGGCCGCAATTCTTGGTTTGGAAGATTCCAAAGTTGAAGAGATTTGTGCTGGAATTGAAGGAATTGTGGTTCCTGCCAATTACAACTGTCCGGGACAATTAGTAATATCCGGAGAAACAGTATCTGTAGAAAAAGCCTGTGAGGCTTTGAAAGCGGCTGGTGCAAAAAGAGCATTGATCCTGCCCGTAAATGGCGCTTTCCACTCGCCATTGATGATGCCGGCTCAAGAGAGATTGGCAGCTGCTATTGAAAAAACAAATTTTAGAAAAGCAATGATTCCTGTTTATCAGAACATCACTACAACTGCAGTTTCTAATCCAGAAGAAATCAAAAAGAACCTGATTGCACAATTGACCGGTCCTGTAAAATGGACGCAGAGTGTACAAAATATGATAAAAGACGGAGCTAATAATTTTATAGAAGTTGGTCCGGGAAAAACACTTCAGGGTTTGATCAAAAAAATCGATTCAGAGGTTTCCGTAGCTTCGGCAATGTAATTGTTCAGCTTCGGAGAAAAGATGTCTTTAGAAATTAATTAACCATTTTTGTAGAAGCTCCGAAGGAGTGAAATGTTTGTAGAAAATGATTATCCATTTTGAGAAGAGCTCCGAAGGAGTGACACCTCATTTTTCTAAAGTTCTTTATAAAAATTAAAATTTAACAGTTCATATGAAGAGAATTTTTTCTCCCGGTAAATTAATGCTTACCTCAGAATATGTCGCTGTAGATGGTGCTCTTGTCCTGGCTGTTCCCACAAAGCTAGGACAAGAGTTTTTTTTTACCGAAGAAAAAGATGGCAAATCATTAATCTACTGGAATGCTTATCATCAGGATCAGTTATGGCTTGAAACGGTCATTGATTATAAAACTTGGACCATCATTAAAACCAATGATCAAAAAGCGTCTGTGTTTATTCTGAAAGTTTTGAAAAATGTTCAGGAACTTTCTGATATTAAATTTAAAAGTGATATTTCTTATCATTTCAAAACCAATCTCCAGTTTCCACCTGATTTTGGATTGGGAAGCAGCTCTACATTAATGAGCAATCTTGGTGAATGGGCAGAAATCGATCCTTTTGTTCTGAATGAAATTAGCCTTGGCGGAAGTGGTTACGACGTTGCGGTGGCAAAGGAAAAGTCCGCGATTCTTTACAGCCGCTTTCCGGAAAGAGTTTATGAGAAAGTGATTTTTGATCCGAAATTTAAAGACGATTTGATCTTTATCCATCTCAATCAAAAACAAGATACACGCGAGGGAATTTCACATTACAGATCAAAGCCGACTTCAACGGAATTAATCAATGAATATTCTGAATTAACCAAAATGATTGTCAAAAGTAAGAATTTGGAAGAATTTTCACAATTGATGACCATTCACGAGCAAAAACTTTCCGATTTTCTCGGAATCCCAACCGTGAAAGAAAAATATTTCCAAAACTGTCCCAGCTTTGTCAAAAGTTTGGGTGCCTGGGGCGGAGATTTCGGTCTCACGTCCAAATTTGGAGATTATGAAGCCTATTTCAAAAAGCAAGGTTTCGATAAAATATTTTCGTGGCGAGAATTAATTAACTGATTGTGAATTAATTATGAATTTTTATTCAACTGATGAAAATCATTGAATTAAAACTTTCATAGTTCGCTGATATTTTTACATTTGTCCCAACACCTTTAATCTTCAAAAAAATTAAAAATGGACAAGCTAAAATCTTATCTTGAACGTCAGGGCATTTTCAATCCCAAAGAAATCTTCCACAACCCAACTTACGAAGAAATTTTCCAGGCAGAAATGGATCCGAAAAATTCCGGTTTTGCCAAAGGAGTTTTGACTAAATCTGGAGCAGTGGCTGTAAAAACGGGCATTTTCACAGGCAGATCTCCAAAAGATAGATACATTGTCAACGACAAAGTTACGCAGGATACGATCTGGTGGGACGGAACCATCAACCGGCCAACAACGGTAGAGGTTTTTGATGAACTGAAAAACATCGTGACCAAAGACCTTTCCGACGAAAGTATTTATGTCATTGATACTTATTGCGGATCAAACGAAGACACCAGGCTGAAAGTAAGATTCGTAACCAAAGTGGCTTGGCAAGCACATTTCGTGATGAATATGTTCATCCGTCCTTCCAATTATGACCTGCAAAATTATGGTGAGCCGGATTTTGTGGTCATCAATTCTTCAGAATCTGTAAATCCAAATTGGGAACAACACGGCTTGAATTCCGAAGTTTTTGTAATGTTTGATCTGACGAAAAAAATGCAGATCATCGGCGGAACATGGTACGGTGGCGAAATGAAAAAAGGAATGTTCGCCATTATGAATTATTACCTTCCGTTGAAAGGAATGGCATCAATGCATTGCTCTGCAAACGTTGGTGAGAAGGGCGATGTTGCGGTTTTTTTCGGACTTTCCGGAACAGGAAAGACAACGCTTTCAGCTGATCCAAAAAGATATTTGATTGGTGATGACGAACACGGCTGGGATAACAATGGCGTTTTCAATTACGAAGGCGGCTGTTATGCGAAAGTGATTGACCTTAGCAAAGAAAAAGAACCCGATATTTACGGCGCCATCAGAAGAGATGCACTTTTGGAAAATGTCATTACTGATGAAGAAGGAAATGTAGATTACACCGACGGATCTATTACGGAAAATACGCGAGTTTCCTATCCAATTTATCATATTAGCAAAATTGTTTTGCCATCAAAAGCTGGTCATGCAAGCAAGATTATTTATCTTTCTGCCGATGCTTTCGGAGTTTTGCCTCCGGTTTCAATTTTGACAGACTGCCAGGCGCAGTATCATTTCCTTTGTGGCTATACCTCGAAATTAGCAGGAACAGAACTTGGCATTACGGAACCGACGCCATCTTTTTCTCCGGCATTTGGCGAAGCATTTTTGACACTTCATCCAACAATGTATTCCAAGACTTTGATTGGTAAAATGAAAGAGCACAATGCAAAAGCTTATCTGGTAAACACAGGTTGGAACGGAACCGGTAAAAGAATTTCTCTAAAAGATACAAGAGCGATCATCGATGCAATCATTGACGGAAGCATTGATAAAGCGGAAACAGACCACGTTCCAATTATGAATCTGGAATTCCCAACTTCTCTTCCGAATGTTTCCGAACATATTCTGGATCCAAGAGATACTTATGAGAATAATTCCGATTGGGAAAAGAAAGCGAAAGATCTGGCTGCGAGATACATTAAATATTTTGAGCAGTTTGCAGATAACGATGAGGCCCGAGATTTGATTCCTTCCGGACCGACTTTGTCAGAAGTTCATCAGCATTAAAATTCATTAAATAAAATCAAAAATCCCGTCTTGTAATAAAACTCGACGGGATTTTCTTTTTGAAAAATTTAACGTGATATATAATGTAGTTATCTGGTGCGGTTTTTTATGTCTTTGTCTGCGCTGTCTATGTCTCTTATTTTCTGGACTTTTTTGTTCCCGAAGTTGTAAGTGATACTGAAGTTGACGCTTTGGTTGTATTGATTCTGATTGATGTAATTGAAGTTTCCATTCTCCTGCTGGTCTGTGATCACCACTTTATTCGTTTTCAGGATATCAAATATTTCCAGATTGAAGGTCCAGTCATTCCAGACTTTTTTGATGCTTGTATCAAGGCTCATCAAAGATTTCAGATATCCGATTTCAATTTGCTGATTATCAACATACCAATAGTTTACGCTTAGGAACCAGGTTTTCTTTTTGTCAAGTCTTACTGTGTTATTGGTTTGAATTAATAAACTGTTAGATTTAATTTTATTCACATAATCCGGGAAAACATCGCCTGTAATTGGATCAGTATTTAGTGAGCCGTTGTTCACATTTCTCTGAACGCCGATGTTGAAATTGGTAGTCAGATATTGTTTGAAGAAGTTTTTCTGCATTCCCAGCATTGCAGACATCTCTTGTTTATCACCGAAATTGGTTCTGATGTATCGCAACTCTTTGGTAGTGACTCCATTTTTTATGACTTCTCTTTGCAAAGGAACTTGAGTAATCACATCTTTCGATAATGAATGATTCACAATAAAGAAATAAGAATTCTTAAACATATAAGTGAACTCGTTCGTATAAACTGAAGATGCTTTCACAAAAGGATTATTCTGAGTGTAATTCACATCGGTCAAAATATTTTTTACCGGATTCAGTTCCCAGAAACTTGGTCTTCTCATCCTGCTGGAGAAAGCGTAAGAAATATTATTCTTATCATTAATTGCATAATTAAGACTTACATACGGCAAAAAATTATTATAATTTCTTTCAACATTACTGAAATCCGCATTGTCGGATTTACCAACACTATTCGTGACTTCATATCTGGAGCCTAATTTTCCGGAGAATTTGTCGGAAAATTTCTTTTCAAGTGTCAGATAAAGTCCATAGATATTTTCGTCGTAGATGAAGTGGTTTGGATTGGAAGAAGGCACGATTTTGTCCAAATCTCCATTGTCTTTATAAGTGTAGATGAAGGTGTCACTTTTTGTATCGTTGTCTGTTTTGGTTTTATTGTAATTTCCTCCGACAGAAACTGTGAGATCATTTTTAAATTTCTTGATGTAATCGCCCAGGAAAGAAAAGTTGTTGATGATCTGAGGTGTACTTTGCGTGATCTGCACCATTCGGTTTCCAATCGTCTGAAATGCATTAGAATTATAAGTGACGTTATCCGCATTTTGAAATCTTTTATAATTAAGATAAGCAGCGTTCAAGTTCAGCTTACTTCCCAATGTATCGGTTTTCCATTCATAGTTCAAGTTCACAGAATTGTTGTAAGAACGGGAGTTTTCCAGATTTTTGGTGTAATTATATTTGATGTTGCTGATGCCGGCAGAATCACTTTTTACGGTGTTGAAGAGATTGGATGTTGAGCCGTAACTTCTGTTTGCCCAAGAGTTGTAGGTCAGGGCCAAGTTGCTGTTGTCATTCAATTGATAATCAATGTTCAAGTAGCCACCTAGATTTTTATTGGGGTCAGAAACTCTACCTTCAGATTGATTGCTAGATCGGTCATTTCCATTACGTAAAATATAATATTGCTCCTGAATATTCTGGCTCATATTGATGTTGGAACTGATCCCTAATTTGTCTTTTCTATAATTAATTGAAAGTCCGGCGTAGGAAGAGTTGTAATAGCTTTGTGAATTTCCCATTCTCATATTTCCGTTCAATCCGTCAGTCATTTTTTTCTTCAGAATGATATTGATGATGCCGTCAGAAGATTCCACTTGATATTCACTTCCTGGAAGCGTAATCACTTCGATTTTCTGAATATTTTCCGCTGGCGTATTTTTCAAAAATTGAGTTAAAGACTCAGCATCCATATTGGTTTTTCTTCCATTGATGAAAATCACGGCGTTGTTTTTTCCAATGATCTTCAAAGTCTTATCGTCAGTCGAAGAAACCAAAGGCGTTTGTTTCAGGATGTTGAAAGCGGTATTTCCTTTAGCAACCGGAGAGGCGGCAACATCGTAAACGAAACGGTCACTTTCCTTTTTGAAGACTTGTTTCGTGAGCGTTACAGCTTCAATATTTTTGGTTACGGCAGAATCTGTTTTTGGTTTTTCCTGAGCGTTCAGATAGATTCCTGAGAAGAGGCTTAATCCTAAAAATAGTTTGGTATTGAGAGTTTTCATAATTTATTTTTTGAGAGTTAAAGTTTTGATAATGATTAAGTTCTGGACTTGATAGCATCGTTCGCAGATTTCACTTCTCTTGCCTTTTTCAGTTTCTGATTTCCGAAGTTGTAAGTCACATTGATGTTCAGTTCTCTGCCATATTTGAAGCTTCTCACGCTGTTGTAACTTCCGTTAGCCTGTGTAGTTCTGATGTCATCGATGTTTGAATTAAGAATATCATTCACTTCTACAAGGAAAGTGAAATTTCCCATAATTTTCTTGATGTTCAGATCCAGACTCTGTTGCGTTCTAAGTTTTCCGATTTCCATTTCTCTGGATGGCATCATCCAGTAATTGATCCCTGCATACCAATCTTTTTTCGATGATAATCTGATCACATTGTTGGCCTGGAAGAACATATTCAATGTTTTGATATCAATCACATAAGGCTGCAATTCTTCTGTGTCTCCTGGAAGTAGTTGCGAAGTTGGATCTTTTGTTACACCGCCGGAGATTGTTGCGTACTCAAAATTGGCGGAATAGTTGGTTGTCCAGATGTCGCCAAACCACGATTTGTTCATTCCCAAAGTCAATCCCAACTGTTTGTTGTTACCATAATTGGTTCTGATGTATCTGAGGAATTTTGATGTAATTTTTACAGGTTGTCCGTCAGATCCAAGGATCGGATTTCCGTTTTCGTCTCTCTGGATTTTTGTTTCAGTTCCCTGCAAAGGCAGTTGGCTGTAGGCATTTTCTGCAAAATTGAAGCTCAAATTAGCATAGAAAGCATTCTTGTACATATAATTGATCTCCTGATTGTAATTCTTTGAAGCCTGCATAAAAGGATTGTTCTGAATGTAATTGCTTGGCGTAAAGTAAGTTCTGGAAGGATTCAGTTGTCCAAAACCAGGTCTTCTTACTCTGCTGGAAAAACTATACGTGATGTTATTATTTTCATTAACGGCATAATTCAAAGTAGCGTAAGGCAACAGATTGTTGTAATTTCTTTCAAAACCGATATCTGATTTTCCTACAACGTCACCCGTGCTGATTGTCGCTTCAAATCTTGTCCCCAACTTTCCACTGAATTTCTCAGAGAATTTTCTTTCGTAAGTGGCATAGGCTCCGATGATATTTTCTTTATAAATGAAGTGATTGGAAAGATTGGTATTAATAACAAAACTATTTCCGATGAAATCATTTTGTCTGGTATCACTGTCCGTATTGGTGAAATTATAGCTTGTTCCGATCGCAAACGTACTTTCATTTCTGAATTTCTTGATGTAATCGATGTTCGCAGCGTAATTATTAATAATCTGAGGAACAGCTTGTTGGAATGCTCTGTAAGTATTTTCCTCACTGACTACGAAAGGAAACGTTTCGCCAAGACTCACTTTATCTCTGTTGAACCACAAATAGGAAACATTTGAACTCAATTTGCTTCCAAGCGTGTCCGTTTTAATTTCATAATTCAAATTAAAATTGTGGTTTCTGGTCTGTGCATCTTCCTGATTGATAGTTCTGTTCGACAGTTGCCCATTTTCAAAATTCGTCATATCCAACACAGAACCGAAACTCTTGTTGTAACGCACGTTATAGCTGAATCCAAGATTCTGTTTTTTATTAATTTCATAATCGATATTGATGCTTCCACCATAATTTTTGTTCGGATCATCCATTGTGCCGACAGACTCATTTCGGAAAGTCGAATCACCGTTGGTCAGCGTGTATTTTTCTCGCTCTCTGTAACTTCCCATATTGAAGTTGGAGTTGAAAGACCATTTGTCCTGTCTCGCATTGAAGGCTATTCCGGAAGAAGGGTTGTTGTAAAAACTTTGGCTGTTGTTCATTTTCAAAGTACCGTTGTAGCCGTTCGTTTTTGATTTTTTCATCACGATGTTAATGACGCCTTCGTTTGCCTCTACTTGAAACTCACTTCCCGGAACAGTCACTACTTCTATTTTCTGAATATTTTCTGAAGGTGTATTTTTCAGCATTTCAGTAATTGCTTCTGCATCCATCAGTGTTCTTTTACCATTGATGTAAAAAACAACGCTGGATTTCCCCATAATTTTGAAAACTTTTCCATCTGTGCTGGACAACATTGGTGTCTGCTGCAAAAGATTGAATGAGTTCGTTCCTTTTGCGATAGGCGAGTTGGCAACATCGTAAACAAATCGGTCAGACTTTTTCACGAAGACTTTTTTACTAAGTTTTACTTCTTCAATATTTTTTGTTTTGGCTGAGTCAGTTTTGGTTTGCTGAGCGGTAATCATTCCTGAGAAAAAAATAACGGCGATGAGGATCTTGGCTTTCATAATTTATTTTTTAAAGTAGTTGGCTTTTATTACTATTTGATATTGCAAAGATATATTATATTATTAGTATTATGCAATACAAAGTAGTAAATAAAAATTAGCTTTGTTTTTAACGCATTGATTATCAGTTATAAAAATTTCTACTCAGTTTATAGATTAGACAATTGAAAGTCAAATTTCATTACATCAAGATTTAAAATAAATAAAAAAACCTCTGCAAATTTTTGCAAAGGCCTAAGTTTCCGCCGATTGAGAACGGAATATTTTTTTTATTAATGAAACTCTACACTAAAACAGCATTCAGATTTTCAAATGTTTCATTTTTGTCAAAGTGAGAAAGACTGGAAAGGGTAGAAGTCGCAATCTGATGCAAAGCTTCCTCCGTGAAAAATGCCTGATGCGCGGTGACCAAAACATTAGGGAAACTCATCAACCGCTGGATTGTGTCATCCTCGATAATCGTGTGGGAAAGATCGCGGAAAAATAATTTCTCTTCCTGCTCGTAAACATCAATTCCGAGATAACCGATGTGTTTGGATTTTAAACCATCGATCACGGCTTTTGTATCAACCAATCCGCCACGGCTGGTGTTGATCAGCATCACATTTTCTTTCATTTTGGAAATGGAATCTTTGTTAATCAGATGATGTGTAGCTTCCATCAGCGGACAATGAAGCGAAATAATATCAGATTCAGAAAGCAGTTTGTCCAAAGAAACATATTCGATTCCCAAACCTTTCAATTCCTGACTTTCTGCAACATCATAAGCTAAAATTTTCGTACCAAATCCCTTAGCAATTTTCGCAAAAGCAGCACCAATATTTCCAGTTCCGATAACACCAATTGTTTTCTGATAAAGGTTGAATCCCATCAGTCCGTTCAAAGAAAAATTCTGTTCACGAACGCGGTTATACGCCTTATGAGTTTTTCGGTTAAGTGTAAGAATCATCGCCATTGCGTGTTCAGCAACAGCTTCTGGAGAATAAGCCGGAACTCTGCAAACGCGCATTCCCAGACGTTTCGCAGCTTCCAAATCTACATTATTAAAACCGGCGCAACGCAGAGCAATATATTTTACCCCTTTTTTGGAAAGTGATTCCAGAACTTCAGCATTCAAAGTATCATTCACGAAAGCGCAAACGGCGTCGGAATGTTCGATGACATTCAAAATATGTGGACCAAGATGCGTTTCGAAATACTCGAGTTCAAAATTGAAATCCTGGTTGACTTTGTCAAAGAATTCTTTGTCGTAAGGTTTGGTGGAGAAGAAGGTGATTTTCATATGCAGATTTTAATTTTTTTCTATGGTCATATGCAATCGCCAGTCTAATTAGTTATTGTATGCAAGATATACAAAAAGCGATTTCATTTCCTAAAGTTAATAAAATCAGTCACAAAAAGACATTTTTACGGATTGATTTTCATCATTGATCCCGATTTTTCTTCGTCAGTTTTTTATCAACCCAAATCGTCGCAAATGGAAAAAAAGCAGCACACAAAGCAAAGATAGAATCCTCATCATCCCAAGAATATATATTTCTAATTGCAGGAAGAAAGATAAGGTAAAGTGTGAAAAATAATCCGTGAATGCTCCCAACAGTACTGATGTACACAATGGCGAAAACACTTTCCGGCTCAAGGCGAATCCAGACCATTGCTGTAAAGAGGAAAAACCACGAAATAGCTTCTGCAACGCAGATTTGTTTAAACCATCTGATGATTTTTTCTTCCGGATATTTTGAGAAATATTTTTCTATGATGTTCATTAAAGCAAAGATAAAAGAATAAAAAGCAAAGAAGTACAGTTAATGACTAAACTCATTATTTATAAAAACTACTTCCATCCAGATACTCAAAAACTTCCGGTGGCAGCATTGGCCTCGTGTTCTTACCAGCTTTTATCATATTTCTGATTTCCGTCGCAGACAATTCTATGATTGGTGCATTGATCTGATGGATGTTTTCGTGTTGTTCAACTGTCCGTCTTAGGCTCTCGAAGACTTCATCTTTTTTCTCTTCACCGAAAATTCTAGGATAAACGATAATTTGATATTTCTCCAAAAGCAATTCGTAGTTTTTCCATTTGTGAAGACTCTCCATATTGTCTTCGCCCATGATTAATGAAAAAGAAAAGTTGGGATATTTTTCGTCTAGATAAGTTAAAGTATCAATTGTGTAACTCGGAACTGGCAGGGAAAATTCGACGTTTGAAGCGCGCATTTTTGGATAATTTTTGATGGCGAGTTGCACCATATCCAGGCGGTTGTGATCCTTGAGCAAAGATTTTTTGTCTTTAAAAGGATTTTGCGGACTCACGACAAACCACAATTCCTCCATATCAGAATTCTCCAAAATGTAATTTCCCAAAATCAAATGTCCAATGTGTATGGGATTAAAAGAGCCGAAAAAAAGTCCGATTTTCTTGTTGTTTTCCAAAGCTGCGAAAGGTTTTGAACTTCAAATTTAGAGAATTAAAAATTCATTCTGAAATCAAATTCTCAATCAGATCGATCATTTTCTCATTTACAGTTTTGATTTTCAAATCAATAAGTTAATTTTGCAGTCAAACACAAATGAAACTTCTCTATTCAATTATTCTAATTGCATCTTTTGCAACTATCTCGGCGCAGAATCCTGCAGCAGATTCGCTGCTGTTGATCCTTAAACAAACCAAAAATATTCATAGTACTACAAAACTTCAGAACCAGATTTCTGAGGCCTATCAATCTTCTGATCCTCACGAGATGCAGAAGTTTGCCAATTTTGCTTTGAAGAATTCTCTTAAAAATAATGATAAAATCCAGCAGGCAAAAGCTCATCAGAATATCGGGATTTCAAATATTATTTTAGGAAACTATCAGCAGGCTGTTGACCAGTTCAACCTTTCAGAAAAAGTAATTGTGAGCTTGAATGATGATTCCAAAAATGTGAAAGAACTTTTAGCCAAAACATTGGGAAGTAAAGGATTGGCGTTTTCTGAGCAGAATCGGTATGCCAAAGCTTTGGATTGTGATCTTCGGGCAATGAGAATCTATGAAGAGTTGGGAAACAGACTTCAATTATCAAAGATTTGCAATAATATCGGCGTGATTTACAATTCCATCGACGATGAAAAAAAGGCACTTCAATATTTCCTAAAAGCTAATCAACAGAAAGAAGAAAATAATCCCGCTGTGGCAGTGAGTGCTTCCAACATTGGATTAATCTATCTCAATCAAAATGATAAAATCAAAGCCAAAAAATATTTTGATGAAAGTTTAATTGGTTTCGAAACCAATCCGAATCCAAGAGGTTTGGGAGAACTTTATAATAATCTAGGCAGATATTATGTTTCAGAAAATCAGTCAGATAAGGCGAAGGAATATTTGATGAAAGCGGAAAAAGCTTTTGAAAGTATCGAAGATCAATTTGGGATTTCTGACACTTTTTTTTTATTGGCTGAAGTTTATTTTGGAGAGAAGAATTTTGATAAATCTTTAGAATTTGCAGACAAAAGTCTGGAGCTGTCAAAAGAATTAGATCTTCCCGAGACGAGAATGAAATGCGAAAAACTGCTTTCCGAAATCTATGACCAAAAGGGAAATCAGCAATTAGCCTTGCTGCATCTCAAAAATTATGATCTCGAAAAAGACAATCTGGAAAAGATTAAAAATGAACAAAAACGCTTAAACACCGAACTCAATTTCCAATACGAAAAATCGCAGCTTGAGAAAAGAGACTCTGCGGAACAAGACCGGCTGAAACTGATTTTGGGATTTTTGATCTTAATTGTTATTCTGGGAAGCTTATTTTTCTATCAAAGAAATAAAGAAAAACAGCAGAAAATATTACTCCAAAAGCAACTCGCCGAGTTCGAGCACAAAGCGTTGCATCTGCAAATGAATCCTCATTTTGTGTTCAATTGTCTGGCTGCGATTTCCTCATTCATTATGCAAAATGGAAAGGCAGATGCGATGAAATATCTTTCCAAATTTTCCAAATTAATGCGTTTAACACTGGAATTTTCGAAAGAATCTGCCATTCCCATTGATAAAGAAATCGAAGCGTTGCAAAATTATCTGGAACTGGAACAGTTGAGATTCAATCAGAAATTTGATTTTAAAATTAATAAAGATTCTGATATTGAGGATGATACGGCGATTCCGACTTTGCTTTTGCAGCCTTATGTAGAAAATGCGATCATCCACGGCGTAGCGCCAAAAGAAGGGAAAGGTTTTATTAAAATCAATTTTTCCCAGAAAGATGACCAGTTGATTTGCACGATTGAAGATGACGGTGTAGGCATAGAATCTTCCAAAGAACTGAAGAAAGATTCGGTGAACGCACATAAGTCGATGGCTTTGGAAATATCTAAAAAACGGCTGGAAACACTGGAGAAAATCGAGAATAAGAAAGTAGGTCTTGAAATCGAAGAATTGAAAGATGCGATTGGCAAAACGCTGGGAACCAAAATAACCCTGAAACTACCGTTGAATTTTATAAAAAACTAAAAATGATCAAAGCTGTACTAATAGACGATGATAGCAATCTTCGCGAAGGCATGAAAGCGATGGTTAATCTCTACGCGCCCGAAATCCTCATTGCCGGCGAGGCAGAAAGCGTGAAAAAAGGAATTGAGCTGATAAAAAAAGTGAATCCGGATATTATTTTTCTGGATATTCTGATGAACGATGGATCCGGTTTTGATGTTCTGGAACAGCTGAAAGCGAAATATGGAACGATCGGTTTTCACGTGGTTTTCATCACGGCGCACGAAAAATTTGCAATCAAGGCATTCCGTTTCAGTGCGTTGGATTTTTTGCTGAAACCGGTTGATCCTGAAGAACTTCAAAGCGTGATTACAAAGATTAAAAATATTATTAATCAAAATAACGACCACCATCACATCGAGCTGTTGCTGGAAAACATCCGTAAAAAACCGAACGGCTTCAAAAAAATTGCGCTTTCTACCTCGGACGGAATTCATCTTTTTGAAATTAAAGACATCATCCGCTGCGAAAGTGAAGATAACTATACGCGGTTTTATTTTAAAAACCACAAAGCTGTGATGATTTCAAAAACGCTGAAAGAGTATGAGGAACTATTGGAAGATCAGGGCTTTGAAAGGATTCACCAGTCGCATCTCATCAATCTGAATGAGCTGAAATCCTACATCAAAAAAGACGGCGGATTCGTAGTAATGTCGGATGATTCCCAGCTTCCCGTTTCCCAGCGCAAAAAAGAACGGCTGCAGGAAATGATTGGAAAACTTTAAATTCTAATTCGAAGGAATCAAATTCTAGATGACAGCTTACTTTTATATAAAAACACATTAATTTTAAAAATCAATAAACACACAAATGATGAAAAAACTATTACCCCTTTTGCTAGGATTCCTTTCGTTTGGAATGCAGGCGCAGATTAATTTTCCGGATGCTAATTTTAAGGCACTTCTGTTGTCTTCCTCTTCCAGTAACATGATTGCAAAAAACCTTAGCGGAAATTATTTTGCTATAGATGAGAATGGAGATGGTGAAATCAGCACTTTGGAGGCTCTGAATGTTGGCGAGCTAATGATAAAAGCAAAAATGATTGATTTGGGTGGAGGATTTCAAGAGCCGGAAATCCCTGATTCCGAGCCTATTTTAGATTACGAAGGCATTAATTATTTTAAAAATGCGACCACAATTGATATTGAAAGAAGTAGTCCTCCTACAGCATTACTCAACATCTCAGGCTTAACTAATCTAAGAAGTCTTATATCCGTTTTTCCTTATGAGGCGACTCTGGCAATCAATAATTGCCCTGCATTGATTAATCTGAAATATGGAGGAACTCAACTTACCAATATATCTGTAATAAGCCAGCTAAAGAGTTTGATTGTTTATGATTTATTAAACTACTCAGGTAATTTAGATATTTTATCAGCCATAGAAGATGCTCCTATACTGGAAAATTTGGAGTTTTCAAAAGGGATGAATGTTTCTTTTATAGAAGATAGTAGATTTTCATTAGATCTTAGTAATCATCAGAATATTAAATCAGTTACTATTAAATCCATTGGTTTGCACAGCCTTGATTTAAGTTTTTGCAACCAGTTAAGTTCATTGTCACTTGGAGCCGAATATGCGCCCTACTATACAAGATTATTCGGAAAATTGGATGTGAGCAATTGTCCAAGTCTTATGACGTTAGATCTTGGATCTCCATTTTATAATGATAATAATTTTTCTAACGTTGATCCAAATTTAGTCGGAATAAAAGCCAACAATTGCGTAAATCTTAAAAGTATTAAATGCGGATCTGAATTTACTGGAAAACTAGAAGTCAACAATTGTACTGCGCTCACTTCGGTAGAATTGGCTATTAATATGGGAATCCAAATGAGTAATGTTGCAAGTCTTAAAACCATTTCTATTGATAAGTATGACGAAGTGTCTTTTGACGCCACACCAGCAACTAATCTTGAAGTTCTAAAATTATCCTATAATGTGCACACAAGTCATCCGTACGAAAATTATTATGGACCACTTAAGAATTTGACGGTTAAAAAAAATGTTTCTCTCAAAGAACTTAGCATTAATAGTCATAAAATCTCTGATGTGGACGTAAGTGGCTTGCAGAATCTAGAAAAACTTCACGTCTTTGTTGGGTACAATCCTACTGCTCAACCATTCCCAGATTTTTCTACAGACTTTTTGCATCAGTTGAATGCTGAGAATTGTAGCGTTCTTAACGATCTGAATATCGATTTTCAAGCGGGTTTAATCGATGCAAATTTTAAAAACTGTACTTCGTTAAAGCAATATAAGGTACAACCAAGTTATTATTCAAATAGTGGAATTATTGAAAAACTTAATTTTGAGAATTGTACCGCTTTGGAAAGTATTGATGCAAGTCGCAATGAACTAAAAGACTTAAACATTAAAAATTGTACTTCTCTTAAAAGTTTAAATTTAGAAAATAATCAGTTAACAGTTTTAGATGTAGAAAATTTTATTGATCTTGAAGAGTTATATTGCGGTTTCAATCAATTAACCACATT
Organism: Epilithonimonas sp. JDS; assembly: GCF_021261315.1. Classification (GTDB taxonomy): domain Bacteria; phylum Bacteroidota; class Bacteroidia; order Flavobacteriales; family Weeksellaceae; genus Epilithonimonas. Next base: position 1,142,804 of record NZ_JAJSAX010000001.1, on the reverse strand, counting down.
AAATATAGAAAGTAATCCTAAGCTTAAACGTTTTGTCGTAAGTGGTAATCCTCAACTCAATTCATTGTTTATAAAAAATGGCGTTGAAAGTTTCGGAGAATTTGGACCAATTGCTTCCGAAGATGTCTTTGGACAGACACCCAAATTAAAATATATCTGTGCTGATGAAGATGAAATTCCTTACTTAAAGGCTTACGCAAATTACTTGGGTCTGAATGATGTCAACATCAACAGCTATTGCAGCTTCACGCCCGGCGGAAACTACAATACCATCACCGGCACCGCAAAATATGACAGCAATGGCAACGGCTGCGACTCTTCAGACAACGCCTTCGAATATTTAAAATTAAAAATAGACGACGGCATAACTTCTGGAGAAACCTTTGTCCAAAACAATGGTGAATATGAATTTTTCACACAGGAAGGAAACTTTACAGTAACAGCTCAGGCAGAAAATCCCACATTATTCAATGTTTCGCCGGCTAGTTTCTCGACAGGTTTTGCGGATGCGAACAACAATACTTTTACTCAAAACATCTGCGTCACAGCCAATGGAAATCAGAATGATGCAGAAGTCGTAATTGCTCCGCTTACAGGCGCAAGACCAGGATTTGACGCAACGTACAAATTGGTTTGGAGAAACAAAGGAAACACGGCGCTTTCCGGAAAAGTGATTTTGAATTTCGATTCTAACAAGATGATTTTTAAGGAAAGTTCGCTGCCTTATGCTGCTTTCAGCAATGGCTCTCTGGAATTTGATTACACCCATCTGAAACCTTATGAGAATGACGCTGCAGAAATTACATTTGTAATCAATACACCTACAAATCCTACAAATCCCGTAAATTCTGGTGATGTCCTGGCTTTCTACGCGCAAATTACCCCAAGCAATGTAGATTTGACACCGGAAGACAATCATTTCGCATTCAATCATACGGTGGTTAATTCTTTTGATCCTAATGATATTGTTTGTATGGAAGGTGAGACAATTCCTTCGGTTGCGGTAGGGAAATATCTGCATTACGTGGTCAATTTCGAAAATGTGGGAACAGCAGAAGCGGAAAATATTGTGGTGAAAATGGATATTGATCCTGCAGAATTTGACATCAATACGCTTCAGCTGCAAAACGCATCGGCAGATGTTACAACGGTAGTCACTGGCAATCAAGTCGAGTTCTTTTTCAAAAAAATTAAACTGAAAAGCGGTGGTCACGGCAACGTTCTCCTCAAAATGAAATCTGTGACAAATCTGCAGGAAGGCGATCAGGTAAACAACAAAGCAAATATCTATTTCGATTATAATTTCCCTGTCGAGACCAATGATTATGTGACTACAATTCAGGATCAGAATTCTGTGTTGGCAGCCAAGATCAATTATTCTGCGGGCAATTTTACATCCGGTAATTATCCTGTAAATTTTGATGCTAGTTTTAGTACGGGAAATATCACAAGTTATTTGTGGGAATTTTCAGGAAATCCATCCGTTTCTTCCTTAACCACAGCAAAACCGGTAGTTAATTATTCTGCTGCGGGTTCTTACACGGCCAAACTGACGGTTTATGATGTTAATAATAATGCTGCTTCACAAACTATTTCTTTCCGAATTGGAGATCATAAGGCAAACCTATCAACAGGAAAAGACAGCAATGGCAATTTAATAGCCATAGATTCTGAAGATGATGACTGGAAAGGCTATGATATCAACGGTGTCAAGATTACACCAAAGGTAAGACACACTTACAACGGCTGGAGTTCTGCAGATATCGGAGACGGAAGTACCAGCCAGTGGATTACACTGAACACTTCGGAAGGTTATTCAACTTATAAAAGTATTGCCTTCACGATTCCTGAAAATGCAACAGATGCCAAATTAAATCTGAGATCGCTCTCATTTACAAGAAACTGGACTTACCTCGTGAAAGTGAATCCGGACGGAAGCGAAGATGAAACTGAGATTACAAAAACCCAATTTCTAGACGATGGAGCAAAAGGCTGGCTCAACAGCAGAAGTCCGAAAGTTGATAATTATGCGTTGCCGCCAGGCAAATATTACATCAAGGTATTGGTTTACTCCAGCAACGGACTTGTGCGCCAGTCTATGGATGTGAATGCTGTGGTAATTTGCTCTGCCGGCTTGATTTATAATCATAGTGAAGCAGATGAAACGCCGACTTTAGGCACGAATGACAGTAAAACAGAAAAGTTGAAAGTCTATCCAATTCCTACAAAAGGAGAAATCAACCTTGCAGCAAACGATTTTATATCAAATGTTGAGGTTTATGATGCGACGGGAAGAATAGTTCAGAAACAGATTTATGATGCTAAATCTAAGAATGTCAAAATGACCATCCATTCAACAAACGGCGTTTATTATCTCAAAATTAAAACAGCCAAAGAAGTAATAACACAAAAAATTATAAAAGAATAATTGATTGAAAGCCTGATTCAAATTTGAGTCAGGCTTTTTTATTTCTTGGCAGATTTCCAGATAAATCCATCTAATAAATAATGCGTCAGCTGTGGAACGGTAAGCAGCGGAACCAGTAAAAAATGCCAATTTTCGATTTGAATGTCAGATCCAAAATGTTCTTTCCAAACCAATTTTTCCCATGACAATTCTTCGAAAAATGCAAATCCTACAATTACCAAAATAAATAACAACACTCCAAATCCTGTTTTGAAGGCAGAACGCCATTTCAGTTCTGTATTAGCTTTTCCTTTAATTTCATTCAAATAAATCAACGCAATGTACGGAATGCCGTGTGAAACGACGTTTAGAAAAGTGAAAATCAAATCGTTATCAAAGTAAATAATTCCAAAATACCAGGACAAATACGTTCCAATTATAATTGCATTTTTAGGAATATTAAATTGTTTAGTTTTCAGAAAATCAATGAAAGTTTTGAGAATATAAACTACTAAAATTAAAATATAAATGATTTGAGACACTTCCAAAAGAAGTGGAACCTTCGGAATCCAGGTGAATTCGCCATTAATGAACCAATCAAACTTCCTGGGCGTCTGAGTCCAATAAATCATCGGAAAAATAGTTGCTGAGTAAATCGCTAATGTGTCAATCTTTTTCGAAATGTTATTTGATTCGAACCGCGAATACAGTCTCATAAAACCATATTGCTGGCGAATGAAGTGGAAAACGGCAACCAGAGCCAGAGAAGACCAAAAGATTAAACTACCTAATTGATAAAACAGAATACCAATAATTAAACTGATGAAAGGAATTCCTAAGTACAGTTTTTTCCTTTTGCTGAATTCTGACCTTACAAAATACGTTTTGAAAAGTGTAGAATAAACGTGTGCAACGTCTACAAAAACAATCAGAAAAAGCCAAGTGTAAAACGAATAATGATCTTCAATTTTAACTAATGATTTCTGAAAAAATAAAACAGTCATCAACACCAAAAACGGAGGTGACAGAATGAAAATGCTGTCCAATTTACCGTTATGAATCCAAGGTTGCTTCATGGTTTAATCATTTGTTTTGCAGCATTGATGCCCTGGTGAAAAGCTTCTTCGAAGATAGAAATTCCGGACAAATCGGTGTGAGCAAAGAATATTTTCCCGTCAATATTTTGCTGCGCCAATTCTCTTTCTTTTCCAAAAATAAAATCTGGAACAGGCGAAATCATCCCGTGTCCCAACTTATGAAACTGAATATCTAAAATAAAATCTTCAATCTCAGGATGTGCGATTTTCAAATCATCCAAAACCAGTTTTTTAAGTTCTTCTTCTTTCAGATAGTATAATTTTTTTCTTGCTTTTTTACATTCATCTGTCGAAAAACTTCTGTAGTAGGTGATGACTTTTTCGCCTACAATCTGATTTAGATTTTGATGCTGATCATTAATATAACCTAAACCTTCCGCTCCGAAAATCACATTGTCCCAAGCCAGTTCTTCGCCGCCACCAAATTCATTTTTCAAAGTCAAAGTTGCAAGAAGCCAGGGAACATAATTGAAATTTTTAAATTTTCTGTCTTTAAAAATATGCTGATTCACAAATTGTGGCGTCGCAAAAAGGACTTTTTCTGCAATGATTTTTTTTGAAGTTTTCGACTCATTATCAAAAACTAAAACCTCCACATTTTCCTGTTCCCAATTAACATCGTAAACCAAATGTTTTGATAAATACTGATCATCAACAATATTCGAAAGATGTTTTGCTAACCGTGCATTTCCTTCCGGCCAGGTGAAAACCTGATCGTTGCGGTTAGTTGCCCAATTGTTTTTCCTTCCGGCAAAATAATGGATTCCTGCCCACGCAGAAACATATTTTAATCCCAAACCGTAATCATCCTTGCACGAATAATCGAGTAGCCAAAGTAGTTCTTCAGATTTGAAATTATTAGACTTCAACCAACTTTCAAAAGTGATTTTATCCAGATTTAGAGCTTCAATCTCTTTGCTGGAATTTGCCAGTGGAATATCAAACCAATATTTCCCTGAATCATCTTTTTTGATCCGAAATTCTTCCATTAATTTGAAAAAACGGGCGATTTCTTGTTTTACTGAATTTGAAATTCCGTTTTGCGGTACAAGATCATTTTGCCATTCATTTTTAAAAAAAAGACGTTCTTCTTTCGGGAAAGTCAATTGTTCATCATCCAAAATTGGCAATCCGTTTTGATCGTCACCAAGATAGATTTTGCAGTCTTTCAGGAAATCGATTAATTCCAGATCTTCTTTGTTTGGAATCGGAAGGTAATGTGCGCCAAGTGGAAATTTTGAGAATTTGTTTTCGCCATTGGAAGCGTTTCCTCCCAAATGATTTTCCATTTCGATTAAAAGAAAATCACTTTCATTATTTTTTTTCAAATGACGACAAGCCGAAAGTCCCGAAATCCCACTTCCGACGATTAGAAATTTAGTTTTGATTTCTTCTGACGGTTTCGGGAAATCCTTTGCCCAAAGTTGGTGTCCCAAAACATAATTGGTTCCGGTAATTTTCAGTAAAATCGATTTCGTTTTCTGTTTGCAATACTGTAAAAATGGCAACATTGCGCCGGCCCAAAATAAAGTTGTGAGAAAAGATTTTCGGGAAATATTGCTTGATTTATGAGACACTTCAAAGATTTAAATTACTGAACTTTTCCCCATTCTTCATCAAAATATCTGACCAAAACCTGATTGTCCAGACGGTTAACTTCCAGATTTTCGGCTTTCATATCCTTGTCAAAATGAGACATTTGCCGGAAATTATAATCGTAATATTTCAGATTCGGAAGTCTTCTGATGATTTTATTGTCAACCGGTTGAAATGAAGCGAGGCAAAATCCCCATTCACCAAAACTTGGAACGTAAGTGTGATAAGCTGTTGTGAAAGGGAAAATCTGATTAATGGTTTTGTCGATGCACCAAAATGATTTCGGAGCAAAATATGGCGAAGTCGTCTGAACTACAATTTTGGTGTCAGGCGTTGTAATTCTTTCCAGTTCTTTGTAAAACTGAACAGAGTATAATTTCCCTAGACTGTAGTTGGAAGGATCAGGAAAATCGATGATCACAACGTCATATTTCTGGCGGTTTTCCTTAACCCAAATGTACGCGTCTTTATTAATGACTTTAAGTTTCGGGTTGGAAAGTGAGCTGTGATTGAGTTGTTTCATCGTTTCATTGTCACGGAAAAAATTGGTCATTTCGCCGTCCAAATCTACTAATGTGATATGTTTTACCTCTTTATATTTTAGAATTTCACGGACTGCAAAACCGTCGCCGCCGCCTAAAACCAGAACATTTGAAATATGCTTTGCCGTCGACATTGCGGGATGTACCAAAGCTTCGTGATAGCGGTATTCGTCGGCGGAAGAGAATTGAAGATTGTTATTTAGATAAAGGCGGAAATCCTTGTTATTCCTCGTCAATACAATTCTTTGGTAAGGTGAATTGTTGGCATAAACAATATTTTCGCCGTACATTTTCTCCTCAGAAAAGGCTAATATTTTATCAGAAAAAATAAAAAGTATAACTAAAACTGCAAATAAAAAAATAGCTCTGATTTTAAGAAAAATTGGATTTTTGAGTTCTTTTTCAAGATAGAAGGCAAGGAAAATGGCGATGGAAATATTAATCAAACCAAAAAATAAAGGCGTGCGGACAATCCCCAGATTGGGAATCAGAACCAGAGGGAAAAGAATCGAAGCTAATAAAGCGCCAATATAATCGAACGCAAAAACGTTGGAAACCAAATCTTTGAACGCCACTTTGTCCTTCAGAATATTCATTAATAAAGGAATTTCCAAACCAACCAAACAGCCTGTGAGAAATACGAAAAGATATAAAACCGGCTCAAAATGGTGAAGCGTGTTGAACAAGATAAAAAGGACAACCGAACTGATGCCGCCAACCAAACCGACGAGAATTTCTATCTCTACAAAGACATTCAGCAGGTTTTTGTGGATGAATTTTGCCAAGTAAGAGCCGACGCCCATCGAAAAAAGATAAACGCCGATGATGAAGGAAAACTGCTTTACAGAATCTCCCAAAAGATAACTTGCCAATGCGCCTGCAACCAATTCGTAAATCAGGCCGCAAGTTGCAATCACAAATACCGAAAAGAGCAAAAGCAGTTCAAACGAAATCCGTTTTTTATCCATGAATCGCTGCACTGATGATAATTGAAATCCCGATAATGAACGCGCCCAGAATAATTGCTAATGCCGTATTGTTGTTTTTTGAAATCTCATGCCACGTTTTTTCGGGTGTCAGTTTTTCGATGATGACGTAGCAGACCAGAAGGATTGCAACGCCAAGAAATGAATATAATATTGAATTGAGAATGGGCAAATAATTGAAATGATCCATATTTTATGTTTTAAGATTTGAATTTATTTATGATAAAATCTGTAGAATGATGCTCCGTGTGATCTGCCTCTGGAAGCGCCGTCTTTGTATTTTTCTGTCGTTGCACAATCGCACAATTGATTTCCTGAGTAAGTGAGATACAGAAATCCGCCCAGAAAAAATGTTCCGAGTAAAACCAGCAGTAGATTCTTCTTTAAGTAGTGTAAGGCTTTTTCCATCAGTTTCCGTATTCGTTAAAAGGAGAGTAGTTGCTGTTTTCCCACTTTGATTTGTCAAAAAGATATTTTCCCCAATAGTTGAGTCCAACTAGCAAAGCCATAATTCCCAGAATGATAAAGTAATTCCAGAAACTCACAGGTTTCCAAAATGCCTGAATGGCGAAATTGGGATTGGCAGAATCCGTGTCTGGAATGTTTGTTGAGAAATTTGGATTTTTCAGTTTGAAAGCCTTCGCCTGTTCCAATTCTGCGTACGTCGTTGAATCATTTTGTTGAAGATTTTCGAGATTCACCGCTGTTTTTTCGCCCGATGGAAGGATGACATCTACAAAGCCATCGCCTGTGTAAGAGAAGGTTTTTTTGCCATCTGGCGCATAGAATGTTTCTCCTGCTGGTTGTTCAAAGCCTTGTTTTTGGGCGCTGATTGAAAAATGATATTTTCCGGGCGCCACACCACAGAAATTGAATTCCTTTTCCTTTCCACCTTCCGACCAGCTTTCGCCACTTTCGTAGCCGTGATATTGCTCGATGTCTTGGGATGTGTATTCGATTTCGTTGGAATTTTCATTAATCAAACTCAGCTCAATATTCGCCCAAGAATTATCGACGTTGGAGGACAATTTGACATTAAGCGGAGCCGACGCGCCATTCAGCACGAATGATTTTGAAATCAATTCTTTGCTTCGGACAGAATCGAATCTGATGTTATCATTAAAAACTTCATAATTGCTTCTAGAAACCGTATTGTAAAATTGAAACAAACTGATGATCAATGCCACAACGACAAAGACATTCAACAGTTGTCTTGGATTCAAATAGTAAGGCTGAACAATCCCAATGCCTGTGTAATTGGGCATATAATGCGGTTTGAACTGTCTCCTGATTTCGTCTTTAGAAATGTGTTTTCCCCAAAAAAAATTCTTTTCATTTCCCACGGATTCTATAGAAACCATCTCGGTTCCGTTGACAAACTCCTTGTAAGTCGCTAAGCTGAACTTAAGTTTATCTTCGAAAAAACCAGTCGCCGAGTCAATGTTATTGGGCGTAGATTCGTACCAGCGGTATTTTCTACCTTCAAACTCTGCGTGGAATTTGAATTCTTTTTTAGGCATTTCCTTTGGAAACATTACCACCCAATGGCCGCTGCTCTCACTTAGGAATGCAGTATTCAGGTTTTTATCTTTAAGGTGATACTCGCGCCAGAAAACAGAATTGCCATATTTCTTGACCACAATGGCAACAACAGTATATTCCGTTCCATCTAATTTCCCTTTTTGACCAACTTCCAAAACCACATTTTCAGTTGGCTTTTTGACATTTTTGATGATTTTCCCTTGCTCACTCAACATCGAGCAAGACTTACAGATGTAGCTCTCAACAGTGAAATCGAGGTCTAAGGTATTTTCTTTTTTGCAGCTTGGACAGGTGTAAATCATCATCTTCGGATTTTGTGTTCTTTGATGATTTGTCCCGAGAAATAGTCGGTCACGGCTTTTGCAATCGTTTCGGTCTTGTGAGAATTATCGCCAAAATAATTACACAACAAAATATCGAAAGTCAGTTGTGAAAATTCTGGCCAAGTATGGATGCACAAATGAGATTCTTTGAGAATGACAGCCGACGTGAAACTGCCGTTTGAGAAGATGTGATGCGTTTCACCAACCACTTCTGTTTCATTTTCCGATAAAATTTCCTTTACCCTTTTGATGAAAGAATCGTAGTCTAATAATAGATTCGCCTCGCTTACTTTTAACGTTAATAAGATGTGTAAACCTTCGCTATAAGTTTCTAATTCCATTTGTGCTAAATAATGACAGCAATATCTTATTTTTTTTGAAGATTGACAATAGAAAAATAAAAAAGCTACAAAAATCTGTAGCTTTCATTGAATTTTATTTCTTCGGCAAGAAAATCTCCGCCAACATACATCGGGCACTTCCGCCACCGTTGGTTTCTATGGTTTCCAAATCTGAGTAAATGATTTCTGAATATTTTTCAATCGCGGAAACTTGTTCCGGTTTCAAAGATTTGTACGCACTTTGGCTCATTACCAGGAACTTTTCTCCCGAATTGTTTTGAACTTGAAGCATATTTCCTGCGAAATTCTGCATTTGGTCTTCGGAGATTTCTATCAATTCTTTCCCGGAATTTTTGATGGAATCGATGACGTTTTGTCTTTCACTTTCATCGTCGATACAATCTAGACAAATCACGACAAATTTGTCCGCAACACACATCATAACATTCGTATGGTAGATTGGCAATCTTTCTTCGCCAGCAGTTTGATATGAATGAAAAACGACTGGCGTAAATCCAAACTCAGCACAGAATTTCCTGAAAAGTTCCTCATCCAACCTCAACGAAACTGAACCATAGGCAATCTTGCTATTGTGGTCGAAAATCATACTTCCGGTTCCTTCCAGATATTTGTCCTCATTTTCAATCTTGGAATAATCGATGATTTCTGTGACATCAAATTGTTCTTTGATTTGATTAATGATATCCTCACGTCTCTCCAAACGTCTGTTTTCTGCAAACATTGGATACAAAACGACTTTTCCATCAGCGTGAAAACTCACCCAGTTATTAGGGAAAATAGAATCTGGCGTTTTTGGTTCAATCGTATCTTTGATGGTAATGACGTTGATGCCTTTCACTCTCAGTTTCTCAACAAAAGAATGGAATTCCTGCAAGGCTTTTTCCTGCACATTTCCTTCCTGCTGAACTTGGAAATAATTGTTGACCGCCGTTTGCTCGTTGAAGCCGAAAGCGATTGGCTCTATCATTAGAACTGTATCTGTGGTTTGCATTTTATTAATTAAAAGATTAAGAAACTTAGAGATTGAGAAATTATTCTCTCACCAAAGGCAAAGTCGAACATCTCAAAAGTCCGCCCATTTTGGAAATTTCTCTATACGGAATTTCTTCTACAGTAATTCCCCATTCGTTGCGGAAATGGTCATTCATTCTTGTGAAAGCTTTGTCCGAAACTACAACGTCTGGCGCGATTGAGAAGACATTCGGGAACATTTGGAACATCTCTTCGTCATTGACATTGAAGCAATTTTCTTCGCCAAAAATATCGAGAACCAATTGGTAATCATCTTCGTCCACAAATCCGTTTTTGTAAATCACACATTTGTCTTCTCCAATCGGGTTGAAGGTACAATCCAAATGCAGAATTCCTTCATAAGGTTTGGTGTCACTTTTCTTTAAATCCAAATCGATAATTCTTTTTTTAGGGAAATATTCTTTTAGGATTTCGATGGCGTATTCGTTGGTTCTGGCGGTTTTCAGATTTCGGTAATCTGGGCTGTAACTGGTTCCTATAAAAAGAAATTCGTCCCAAACAATCACGTCACCACCTTCGATGTGCGCTTTTTCTGGCAGATTGACCACGTTTCTCCAAGACACTTTGTCGATAATATGTCGGTAAGCTTCCTGCTCATCTGCGCGGTCTGGGATGATGTTGGAAATGATCATTTTATCCTCGATGACAAACGCGACATCGCGGGCAAAAACCTGATTGTAATCTTTGATGATCTTTGGGCGGAAAACCTCAACATCATATTTCTTCAGAACTTTCTCAAATTCTGACATTTCGAACACGATATCCTCCTCTTTTGGATAGATACCGCTTTCGATCGTGTTGTATGATTTGGCGTCGTAGCTTTCTGCAAGCGTAGGAATTGGTCCGTTGGATTTTGGTTGCCCCAGAACTACGGACTTTAGTTTTCCCGTTTCGTTTTTAATATTAAGGTTAATTGCCATAAAAATGTAAGTGTCGCAAATATAATTAAAGCTATGCAATAACCGAAAATTCGGGAATAATATCTGTTTTAAGGATTTATTAAATTGTTTTGCTTTCCGGTTATCAGTTGTCACCACAAAAAAATCCCCAAAACCAGAGTTTCAGGGATTATTAATTTTACTAAAAAAAAGATATTATCTGCTTTTGATGTCAAGATAATCTCTTTCTGTAGCACCTTGGTAGATCTGTCTTGGTCTTCCGATCGGATCACCTTTCAATCTCATTTCTCTCCACTGAGCGATCCATCCTGGCAATCTTCCTAATGCGAACATTACGGTGAACATTTCTGTAGGGATTCCCAAAGCTCTGTAGATGATTCCTGAGTAGAAATCTACGTTTGGATATAATTTTCTTTCGATGAAGTACTCGTCTTCCAACGCTACTTTTTCCAACTGCATTGCAATATCAAGTGCTTTATCTTGGATTCCTAGTTTTCCTAAGATATCGTCTGCCGCTTTTTTGATGATCTTCGCTCTTGGATCGAAGTTTTTGTAAACTCTGTGACCAAAGCCCATCAAACGGAAACTGTCATTTTTATCTTTAGCTTTCTCAACCCATTTGTTCACGTCTCCACCATCTTTCTCGATCAACTCAAGCATCTCGATAACTGCCTGGTTTGCACCACCGTGAAGTGGACCCCAAAGTGCAGAAACTCCAGAAGAGATAGAAGCGAAAAGGCCTGTGTGAGCAGAACCAACCATTCTCACTGTAGAAGTAGAACAGTTTTGCTCGTGATCGGCGTGAAGGATCAATAATTTGTCCAAAGCTGCAACCACAACCGGATCCATCACAAATTCCTGATTTGGAAGTTTGAAAGCCATTTTGTAGAAGTTCTCTACATAATTAAGGCTGTTGTCACCGTGGTTAATTGGTAAACCTTGTGTTTTTCTGTAGGTCCAGGCACAAAGATGAGAGAATTTTGCAATCATTAATTCTGATGCGAAATCCAATTCTTCTTTAGACTTTACATCTACCGCCTTTGGATTAAAAGCCGTCAATGCGGAAGTTAAAGAAGACAAAACACCCATTGGATGTGCAGAACGAGGGAAAACATCAATTAGTTTTTTAAGCTCATCTGCAACAAAATTATATTTCTTGATGTTGTTTTCGAAACTGTTGAACTGCTCTGCCTTTGGTAATTCTCCGTGAAGCAAAAGATACATTACTTCCGTAAAATTAGATTTCTCAGCGATCTGCTCGATAGGATAACCTCTGTATAATAATTCCCCTTTATCACCGTCTAGGTAAGTAATTTCACTAATGGTAGCACCTGTGTTTTTGTAACCAAGATCCAAAGTGATCAATCCCGTTTGGTCTCTCAGTTTGGAAATATCAATTCCTCTGTCTCCGATAGTACTATCTACGATCGGATACTCGAAACTTTTCCCGTCGTAATTTAATATAACTTTGTTATCTGACATTATAAAAATATTTATGTGTTAAATATAACACTTTACTCGGAAATGGTCAACTGACAAAAGTCATATCTTCTAATTGATTCTATTAATGTCAATAATTGAACAAATGAAAACATTTATTATTAATAATTAATCAAAATAAAACATTGATTTACAATTACATAAAAACAAAAAGGCATCCCGAAATATTCGGGATGCCTTTTATATTAATTTAAAAATTAATTATCTTTTGATCTTGAAAGCGTCCAAACCTGGGAAAACCGCAGTTTCACCTAAAGCTTCTTCGATTCTCAAAAGTTGGTTGTATTTCGCCATTCTGTCTGATCTAGATGCAGAACCAGTTTTGATCTGTCCACAGTTTTGTGCCACTGCAAGATCTGCAATCGTAGAATCTTCAGTTTCACCAGATCTGTGAGACATCACTGTTGTATATCTGTTTTGTTGCGCCATTTGTACAGCCGCCATTGTTTCAGAAAGAGAACCAATTTGGTTTACTTTTACAAGGATGGAGTTCGCTGTATTTTCTTTGATACCTCTGGAAAGTCTCTCAACGTTTGTTACAAACAAGTCGTCTCCAACCAATTGTACTCTGTCTCCAATCTTATCTGTCAATTCTTTCCAACCAGTCCAGTCATTTTCCTGCATTCCGTCCTCGATAGAGATGATCGGATATTTGTTTGCAAGATCAGCTAGGTAAGAAACCTGCTCGCTGCTAGAGAACACAGGCGCATCTGGCGTCTGGAATTTTCTGTAATCGTAAACGCCATCTTTGTAGAATTCTGAAGCTGCGCAGTCCAAAGCGATCATAATATCATCACCTGGCTTGTAACCTGCTTTTTCGATTGCTTGTAATAAAGTATCCAAAGCATCTTCAGTTCCTTTGAAAGTTGGTGCAAATCCTCCTTCGTCCCCAACAGCTGTGGACAATCCTCTTCCGTGAAGAATAGATTTCAAGCTGTGGAAGATCTCAGTTCCTTTTCTCAATGCGTGAGAGAAAGAATCAGCCTTTACCGGCATTACCATAAATTCCTGAAAAGCGATCGGCGCATCTGAGTGAGAACCACCGTTGATCACGTTCATCATTGGAACTGGAAGTGTGTTGGCGTTCACACCACCTACATATTTATAAAGAGGCATTCTAAGTTCGTTAGCAGCCGCTTTCGCAACAGCCAAAGAAACACCTAGGATCGCGTTTGCGCCTAATTTTCCTTTGTTAGAAGTTCCATCAAGGTCGATCATTACCGCATCGATAAGATTTTGTTCGAAAACCGGAAGCCCGATCAATTCTGGCGCGATGATCTCTTTCACATTTTCGACCGCTTTCAAAACACCTTTACCAAGATATTCCGGCGCGCCGTCTCTTAGTTCAACTGCTTCGTGCTCACCTGTAGAAGCACCAGAAGGTACTGCTGCACGTCCCATTGCTCCACTTTCTGTGAAAACATCTACTTCAATTGTTGGATTCCCTCTGGAATCTAATATTTGTCTTGCTTCGATAAATGAAATGTAACTCATTGTCTTGATGTTATTTTTTTAAGATTTTTATTTTTTGACTTTTTTAAAAGCATTGCAAATTTAAACATTTTAAATATATTATGTAACGAATCAGTTTATAGTTTCTTCTATATTATATTAAGGATTATTTCAAAATCCTGTATTTCACTTTTACGATGCCTTCATTCAGATCGGCTATTTTTTTGAAAGCGCCTTGGCTAAGGTCAAATTCCCTAGATGGCTTTAAAGGTCCACGGTCATTTACAGTGATGATGACGGATTTGTCGTTATTTATATTAATAATCTCAACCCTAGTTCCGAAAGCCAGTGTTTTATTGGAAGCTGTATGTTTGGAATGTCTGTAAGTTTCGCCGCTTGAAGTTTTTTTACCATCAAATTTATCAGCATAATAAGAAACCGTCGTTGTCCTAAATGAACCATTTGAAGAATTTCTGCTGCCACAGGAAATCACAAAAAGCACAGGTAGGAATATGTACATTTTTAATGGATATTGAAGTGTTTTGAATAAAGTTTTCATTACTATAATTTACAATGGTTAATAAATCTATAATAAAAATGTTAATTGTTCATTAATATTTTGTTTATATTGCACAATATTTCTAAATTAGATTTATAATTAGTTAGAGATTGAAACATAATCTCCTATTTTAAATGAATTACGAAAGTATAAAATTAACAATAGACAGAAAAATTGCTGTTGTAACGATCAACCGGCCAGAAAGCTTAAATGCCTTGAATACTCAGGTTTTTAATGATCTGGAAAGTGTGTTTGATTTTCTGGAAAGTGAGAAAACTGTAAATTGTGTGATCTTAACTGGAAGCGGGGAGAAATCCTTTGTTGCCGGTGCAGATATCAAAGAGTTTTCAAATTTCAGTCAGGAAAAAGCAACCGAACTGTCAAAAAGAGGACATTTTGTTTTTAATAAAATAGAAAATCTCAGCAAACCGGTCATTGCAGCAGTCAATGGTTTTGCTTTGGGCGGCGGATTGGAATTGGCAATGGCTTGTCATTTGAGATATGCTTCTGCAAATGCCAAACTGGGCCTGCCGGAAGTAACTTTGGGATTGATTCCCGGTTACGGCGGGACACAGAGATTGCCGAAATTGGTTGGCAAAGGCATTGCAAACGAAATGATTTTCTCTGCTAAAATGATTTCTGCAGAAAAAGCCAAATCTATTGGTCTGATAAACGAAGTTTTTTCTCTCGAAGAATTGCTTCCAAAAACGCAGGAACTGGCTGAGCAAATCGTGAAAAACTCGCCGCAAGGCATTGCAAAAGCGATAAAAGCCGTGAATGCAAGTGATCTGGAGCACGGAATGGAAACCGAGGTTAATTCTTTTGGAGAATTATTTGCCCAGGGAGATTTTAAAGAAGGTGTGTCTGCTTTTCTTGAAAAAAGAAAGCCCGCTTTTGATTAAATTTAAAGAATGAATTATAATAAATTTGATCTTGCTTATCTTAAGATGGCTTCCGAATGGGGAAATCTGTCTTACTGCAAGAGGAAAAAAGTGGGAGCGCTGATTGTGAAAGACCGAATGATCATCTCCGACGGATACAACGGAACGCCTTCCGGTTTTGAAAACAACTGCGAAGATGAAGATGGCAAAACAAATTGGTTTGTGCTCCACGCAGAAGCCAACGCCATATTAAAAATAGCAAGCAGCACGCAATCCTGTAAAGATGCAACGCTGTATATTACGATGTCACCTTGCAAAGAATGCAGTAAATTAATTCTGCAGGCCGGCATCAAAAAAGTGGTTTATATGACAGTTTACTCCGATAATAGCGGATTGGAGTTTTTGAAAAACGCTGGAATAGAGACATTAAACATAACAGAACAAGAATTATATATTTTATGAAGAAATAATACTTAATTAAGAAACAATTTTAAAAAAAACACAAATATGAACTGGTCCGAAAAAATTACAGACTTCTCAAATTTTCTAAAATTTGAGAAAAACTTCTCTGACAACACACTTGACGCTTACCTCAGAGACATCAAAAAACTTGAAACCTTTGCTATGGCTGATTTGGGAGAAATTTCTCCACAGGATATCAGCTATGAAAATCTTCAGGAGTACATCTATCAACTGTCAAAAAACAAAATCAGCGAGCGTTCTCAGGCAAGAGGAATTTCTTCTATCAAAGCATTTTTCAAGTTCCTTTTGGAAGAAGAATACCGAGATGATAATCCCGCTTCACTTCTGGAAGGTCCAAAGCTTGGCCTTTATCTGCCTGACACTTTGAGTATCGACGACATCGACAGAATTATCGAAAACATTGATAAAAAGACAGATATTGGACAACGAAACCAATGTATCCTGGAAGTTCTCTATGGTTGTGGACTGCGCGTTTCGGAATTGGTGGATTTGAAAATCTCTAATATCAATTTCAAAGAAAACTTCATCATCGTAGAAGGAAAAGGCGAAAAAACCAGATTGGTACCTTTGGCAAAATCTACAGCAGAATGCATTTTGGATTACATCAAAAATGTAAGAGCTGTTGGAAAAATCAACAAAAAATTCGAGGATATTCTTTTTCTTAATACTAGAGGAACCAATATGTCCAGAGTAATTGTCTTCATCATTATCAAGGAAATGACCCAGAAAGCTGGAATTACAAAAAGTATTTCGCCGCACACTTTCCGTCATTCTTTTGCGACACACCTGTTGCAGAATGGTGCAGATTTGAGATTCATCCAGGAAATGTTGGGTCACAGCAGCATCACGACGACTCAAGTTTACACGCATTTGAAAACGGAGGAATTGAGAGATGTGATCATCCAATTTCATCCGCGAAATAGAAAAGCAGTTTAATCAAAAGCATTATATAATTCTTAAAACCATCTTGAAATTTCAGGATGGTTTTTGTTTTTGAAATGATCTTATTTCATTAATTTTATCCAATGGAAAATCTGAAATTCTGCCCAAAATGCGGACACGAAACTTTGAAATGGAATGATGTAACCAAATTCAATTGTGATAACTGCGATTTTGTTTTGTATCATAATACAGCTGCGGCAGTTGCAGTCATAATAAAACACGATAACGAATTATTTTTCACAGTCAGAAATCAGGAACCTGGAAAAGGAAAATTGGATTTGCCAGGCGGTTTTTGTGACCCGAAAGAAAGCGCAGAAGAAACCTGCGCCAGAGAACTTTTTGAAGAATTAGAATTGAAAATTGATGTTCAAAAACTGAGATACCTCGGAAGCCGACCGAACATTTATCCATACAAAAACATCAGTTACAACACGATGGATTTGTTTTACGAATACGAAGTTGATGAAAAATTTGAAATCAAAATAGAAGAATCCGAAATCTCTGAAGGCATTTGGATTCCCATTTCTGAAATTGATATCGACAAAATTGCCTTTGAATCTCAGAAGGATTTTATTAAAAATAATATCACCAAACTTTAACTATAAAACCCAGAAACTAATTTCTGGGTTTTATATATCAATAAAGCAATTTGCGAAAAGCAAACCTCCAAAAGCCAATTATTTCCACTTGATGTTACAACCCAAACTTGGTCTTTGGAAATCTTCTTGGTCTTGTCCGGCCAAATGATTTTCAAAAGCAATCACCAAATCCTCGCCAGTAATTTCTTTTTGATTTCCTGGTCTGGAATCATCCATTTGACCACGATAGATTAATTTCAGATTCTCATCAAAGAAATAAAAATCTGGTGTACACGCGGCGTCAAAAGCTTTTGCAACTTCTTGACTTTCGTCGTAGAGATAAGGAAACTTCAAAGCTTTTTCTTCTACAAATTCCACCATCATCTCTGGAGAATCAGCTGGATATCTGTCGACGTCATTAGAATTAATTCCAATAAACTCGATGCCTTGAGAGTTGTAATCTTCATACAATTCCTCCAAAACATCGATGATGTGAAGCACAAACGGACAATGATTGCACATAAAAACCACCAAAGTTCCTTTCTTTCCTTTCAGAGATTCCAGACTTTGGATTTCGTTATTTTTCACAGGATTTGGAAGGCTAAAATCAGGCGCTTTCGTTCCTAAAGCCAACATATTTGATTGTGTATTTGACATAAATTTTGATTAAAAGATTAAAACATTTTGAGATTAAGAAATTAGATTTTTAATAATTTAACTATTCCTAAATCTCTGAATCACTTAATTTCCTCAGCAAATATAATGCTTCTTCCACAGAATTATCATAATTCACCCAATTCACATTTCCCAATTTTCGGTTCCACGTCATTTGGCGTTTGGCGTATCGACGGGAATTCTTCTTGATTTCAGAAACGGCGAAATCCAAATCCCATTCGCCATCAAAATATTTGAACAACTCTGAATAACCAACCGTTTGAAGTGCGACTTTATCTCTGTCAGCAATCAATCCTTTGGCTTCTTCCAACAAACCATTTTCCATCATTATATCGACGCGCCGATTGATTCTTTCATAAATTACTTCTCTTGGTGCTTCAATTCCAATTCTAAATGTCTCAAAATGACGCTGAGGTTTTGGTAAACTAAGATTTTCGGTGTAGGTTTTTCCCGTTTGCCAAATGATGTCAATTGCTCGTAACAAACGCCTTGAATTGTCTTTATCAACAACCGATAAATATTCCGGGTCGAGTTCTGATAATAATTTTTGTAAAGGTTCAATTCCCTGATTTTCAAAAATATCAATTAGTTTTTTCTGATTTTCGTCGTCAGCTTCTGGTAAATCGTTCAATCCTTCCACAACCGCTTTTTCGTACATTCCGCTTCCGCCAACCATTATGGCGATATCTTTTTCGGCGAAAATCTCATCCAACTTTTCAATCGCTTCGTGCTCGTACAAACCAATGGAATAATAATCATCAATGCTGAGGTTCCCGACAAAATGATGTTTTGCCTCGGCCAATTCAGATTCCGTCGGCATTGCAGTTCCGATTTTCATCTCACGATAAAACTGACGGGAATCGCAGGAAATAATTTCTGTACCGAGATAATTTGCCAAATCGATGGCCAATCTGGTTTTTCCGATTCCTGTAGTTCCGACGATGGAGATAAGACGTTTCAAAAAAATATTTTTGCAAATTTACGAAATGAGAATCACTTTTTTCGGTCACCACAAAAGTCACAAAAGACATTTATGCGAAAAAGTTCAAAAAAGTTTCCATATTCTTTTGTGAGCTTTTGAATATTATTGATAAAAAACTTTTGGACTTTTGTGGTTGAGAAAACATCAGAAAAATTGTTAGAGAATTTCTCAATTATTACTTAATTTTACCATCGTTATGGCTTTAAGATTATCTACATCCAAACTTCCGGACGTGAAAACCACGATTTTCACGGAAATGTCTTTGTTGGCGCAACAGGAAAACGCCGTCAATCTTTCGCAAGGATTTCCCGATTATCAAGCTGATGAAAACCTTCTGAAATATTTGGGTGATTTTGCGAAAGAAGGTTACAATCAATATGCACCGTTGTTTGGAATCAAGGAACTTCGGGAAGAGATTTCGAGGAAGTTCAGTTCGCAATATCAGGTTGATTATCATCCGGATGCTGAAATTAATATTACAGCTGGCGCAACGCAAGGAATTTTCACCGTTATTTCTACTTTCGTTGAAAAAGATGATGAAGTGATTATTTTCGAACCAGCCTACGATTGCTACGAACCTGCGATTATTCTGAATGGCGGAATTGTGAAAAAGGTAAAAATGCTTTATCCAGATTACAAAATTAATTGGAATGAAGTGAAAAATCTGGTTTCCGCAAAGACCAAAATGATTATCATCAACAATCCCAATAATCCTTCCGGGAAAATCTTGAAAGAGAATGATATTGAGGAATTAATTAAGATTGTAAAAGACACTAACATCATTATTCTAAGCGATGAAGTATATGAAAACATCACATTTGACGGGAAATCTCATTTGACATTAGCCAAATATTCTGAGCTGAAAGAAAGAACTTTTGTTGTTGGCTCATTTGGAAAACTGCTTCATATCACTGGTTGGAAAATTGGCTATATTCTGGCGCCTTCTGAATTAATGAATGAGTTCCGAAAAGTCCATCAATACAATGTTTTCTGCGTAAATACACCTGCTCAATTTGCCATTGCAAAATATCTTCAAAACATTCAGGATTTCTCTGAAACCTCCACATTCTTCGAAGAGAAAAGAAATTATTTGAAAAGTGCTTTGTCAGAAACACCATTTGAATTGTTGGATTGTGAAGGCACCTATTTTCTGTCCGCCAATTTTGGTTCGATTTCTGATATGCAAGACAAGGATTTTTGCTATTGGCTGACGAAAGAACACAAAGTTGCAACAATTCCGTTTTCAGCGTTTTACAAAGATAAAACCGATGAGAAAGTCATCCGATTTTGTTTCGCCAAAAAACAGGAAACTCTGGACAAAGCCATTGAACAATTAATAAAATTAAAATAAATAAATGAAAAATTTAATCTTAGCCGCTTCATTATTAATCGGAGTTAGCGCTTACTCTCAAGCCAAATTGGATGCCACAAAACTAAATTATTTGCCGGCAGATGCAAGTCCGATGGATGCAACGTATTATCCGCTTCAGGTGCTTTCTTCAAAGTCAGAAACGCCGAAAGTGAAAGTAGTCTATTCCCGTCCTCAGAAAAAGAACAGAGTCGTTTTCGGAAATCTTGTGAAATATGGAGAAATCTGGAGAATGGGAGCGAATGAAAATACCGAAATCAAATTCTACACGCCAGTGAAAATCAATGGAAAAGATATTCCGGCTGGAACTTACAGTTTATTCGCTGTTCCAAACGAAAAAGAATGGACCATCGTTCTGAATTCTGATGTTGACAGATGGGGCGCGTACGCTTATGACAAGAGCAAGGATGTGGTGAGATTCAATGTTCCGGCTGAGAAAACCACTGCTCCCGTTGAATTTTTCTCTATCACTTTTGTGCAGACCAAAACAGGCGCAGATTTGTACGCTGGTTGGGACAATACACAAGTTAAATTCCCGATTGAGTTCAAGTAATCACCGATATTTATAAAAAATGAAGCCTTATCAGATTTTGATAAGGCTTTTTTATTGAATTGAAAACGTGGAATCTGTCGCAGCCCGACTTATCTCAAATTTTTATTTATTTTTTTGAATCGATGAACCACTTCGTTAGGTTTGAGCGGAAATCCTTTTTTGCTTGGACTTAATTTTCAACTTAAGTGAAATCGTCGGGCAAAAAAGATTGGGAGCGGAAGGCGGATTAAGCTGCCCAAATATAATTAAGTTGTTAATAAATCTTCAAAGTTTTCTATTTGATATTCAGCATTTTCTATTTTCCCAAAACCATAAGCGGCATAAATAAAATCGACGCCAGCTTTTTCAGAAGATTCTTTGTCCCAAATCGTATCGCCGATGTAGACCGGATTTTGAAGTTCATTTCTTGTGACAATCAACCGAATGTTTTCATCTTTTGGTAAACCCCGATTTCCAAAACATTCGAAATCCTCGAAATACGGATTTAAGTCGTAAAAATCCAAAAAGCTCTCGATGTAGCCCGAAAGACAATTGCTGACGATGAAAAGACGATGTGTCTTGCTGAGTTTTTCTAAAGTTTCTCGGACTTGGGGAAACAATCTTCCGCCCGATTCATTCAGATATTTTTTCTCTCGAATGCTGTAAATAGTTTCAAAATTCTGAAGTTTTTCCTTTGGAATAAAATTGAAATGCTGGGCAAAAATATCATCCATCTTCATCCCAGAAAAATTTCTGATGTCCAAAGCATTCAAATTAATATCAAAACCAATTTCCAAAATACTGTCATTAAAGGCTCTGACAACGGTTTCCGACGCATCCCACAGTGTTCCGTCCAGGTCAAAAATTAGACTGTCTCTTTCTTCTATCATAAAATTTGTTCTCCGTTGATGTAAACTTTTGAAGGTTTTAAACTCCCTTGGTTGTAAAGAATATTTTGAAAATTATCTGTTTCGTAAGTGATAAAATCTGCTTTTTTTCCTTTTGCCAAGATTCCTCTGTCTTCCAAATCCAAGGCGTAAGCTGCACGGAAAGTTATCGCCGCCAAAACCTCCGCAGTAGTCAACTTCTGATAAGTTGCTAGGATTGAAGCTTGAGTTACGAGATTTCCCATTGGCGCAGAACCTGGATTCCAGTCTGTTGCGATGGCTAGAATTCCGCCTTTGTCGAGGATTTTTCTGGCTGGCGAAAATGGTTCGCCTAAACCTAAACTTGCGCCTGGAAGTGCAATAGCCACAGTTTCTGAATTAGCAAGAAACTCAATATCTTCATCGATAGTTGCTTCTAAATGGTCTGCAGATTTGGCGCCAACTTCCACCGCAATTCTTGAGCTACCGGCAGTGAATTGGTCGGCGTGAACCGTAATTTGAAAACCTAATTCTTTAGCTTTCAAAAGCAAGTTTTTACTTTCTTCCGGCTGAAAAGCGGATTTTTCAATGAAAATATCAACTCGGTTTGCGAGGTTTTCTTCTTTTACTTTTGGTAGAATTTCATTAAGAATATAATTAAGATAATCCTCGGAAGAACCTTCGAAATCTCGTGGCTTCAAATGAGCAGAGAGGCAAGTCGGAATCAAGGTGGCTTTGGTTTTTGTTTGAGCTTTTTTAATGGCGCGCAACATTTTCAGTTCCTCATCAACATTCAGTCCGTAACCACTTTTAATCTCGATGGTTGTGATGCCTTGATTTAATAAAATATTGATGCGTTCTAAGATTCCATCAATCAAATTTTCCTCAGAAGCTTTTCTGGTGTGTTGCACAGAACTCCAAATTCCACCGCCGGATTCGGCAATTTCGAGATAGGTTTTTCCGGCATTTCGCATTGCAAAATCATTAGCGCGATTTCCGCCGAAACAAATATGTGTGTGCGCATCTACAAAAGCAGGAAGTGCAATCTGTTCATTTTCAATCAAATCGATTTCTGAATCAGGATATTTTTGTTTTAAAACTTCGAAATTATCAACTTCGATAACAATTCCGTTATCGGTCAAAATTCCGCCATCAATAATGATTTCCAATTGTTCGTCACTTAATTTTCCCTTTAATGGAAGCTGATTCAGCGTGACGATTTGTTTGAATGGTCCTGATAATTTCATAATTAAAGTTGTGCTGTAAAAATACTCATAATCTTCAAACCTTATCAATGATTAAAATATTGATTATGCAATTCAATACATTTGTTAATTCTCATAAAATTTTATTAAACGATCAAGAATTCTTTTTTTTTATTTAAAATTCATTGTATTTTTACAAAAATTAATAACAAATGAAAAAATTAATTATTACAGCAAGTGTATTTTTAAGTGGTATATTTTTACAAGCTCAACAAATTGATTTAGCAAGAAATGCTCAATTTACAAAGTCTATGGACGAGATTAATAATGGTCCAAAAAAAATAAAATATTCTGACATCCAAGGAACGCCTTATTATTACCCTAATTTTATTCCTGCTAAATTAGGAGATACTTCCGGAACAATTCCTATTCGTTACAGTCCTTTTTTAGATTCTGTAGAGATTCTGGATAATAAGACTGGAAATGTTTATGTAATTCCTGAAGAAGAGGCTTACCCAAAGTTTACATTTGAAACTACAAAAGAAAAATTAGTGCTGGTAAATACTAACAATGAATATTCTGGATATTTCTTTGAAGTAGTTGGAGGTAAAAATAGACTTTTAAAGAAAGTTATTACAAAATTCAAGGATGAAACGCCACCGCCAAATACTTTAGTTCCAGGTATTCCCGCAAAATTTGAAGTTCAAAAACCGATCTATTTTATAAAATCCGATGAAGGAGTTGTAAAAGTTTCTAAGAAAGCAGATGACTTGTTCAATGCTTTGCCTGCTGATAAAAAGGACGCAGCAAAGGATTTCGTAAAATCTAATAAGATAAAATTAAATGAAGAGTTGGACCTTGTAAAACTGGTTACTTTTCTTAACAAATAAAAAAAGAGATGCAAATTTGCATCTCTTTTTAGTTTTAGAAAACTTCTCTTCCAATTTTCAAAATATTATCACTTTTCCCCATCGAATAAAAATGCAAGACCGGAATGCCAAAATCCAACAGTTCTTTGCATTGGTTGATGGCCCACTCTATCCCGACTTCGCGAACATCACTGTTGGTTTTGCATTTCAAAACTTCAGAAATTAAATTCTCAGGCAAATCGATTTTGAAAACTTGTGGCAACATTTGCAAATGACCTTTGGTTGCAATTGGTTTGATGCCCGGAATGATTGGAACATCAATCCCGATTTCTCTGGCTTGTTTTACGAAATCAAAGAATTTTTGGTTATCAAAAAACATTTGAGTCACGATATAATCTGCGCCAGCTTCCACTTTTTTCTTCAACATTTGAAGGTCATAATTCATAGAAGGTGCTTCGATGTGTTTTTCCGGATAACCTGCGACGCCGATGCAGAAACTGCTGTTTTCCTCACATTGGACGATTTCCTCGTGAAGGTACTTCCCGGTTCCTAAATCGTGAATTTGCTTAACCAAATCCGAAGCATATTTGTGTCCACCTTTTGACTGCTCAAAATATTTTTCACCTTTCATTGCATCGCCTCGCAAAGCCACAATGTTATTGATTCCCAAATACATACAATCCACCAAAAGATATTCGGTTTCTTCTTTTGTAAATCCTCCGCACAACACGTGCGGAACTGTATCAACATTATATTTATTCTGAATCGCCGAACAGATTCCCAAAGTTCCAGGACGCATCCTTGTGATTTTTCGCTCCATCAAACCATTTCCTCTTTCAAGAAAAATGTACTCTTCGCGAGACGTTGTTACATCAATAAAAGGCGGATTGAACTCCATCAACGGGTCAATGTTTTTATATAAATCGGCAATTCCAACGCCTTTTTGGGGAGGAACAATTTCGAAAGAGAAAAGCGTTTTTCCGTTGGCGTTTTTTATATGGTCAGTAATTTTCATTATTTTAATTCAAAATTCAAGGTTTAAAATTCAAAGTCTAATCAGCCAAATTCGGGCTCAGCCATTTTCTAGCATATTCCAAATCGACATCTTTTCTGTCGGCATAATCTTTCAATTGGTCTTCATCAATCTTTCCAACGCCGAAATATTTTGATTTTTCATTACCAAAATAATAACCAGAAACAGCTGCGGTTGGCCACATTGCTAAACTTTCGGTTAAAGTCACTCCGATTTTCTCGTCAACTTTAAGCAAATCCCAAATCGTCAATTTATCCAAATGGTCGGGACAAGCCGGATAACCTGGAGCTGGACGAATTCCCAAATATTTTTCTTTAATCAAATCGTCATTGGTCAAAGTTTCATTTTCTGAGTAACCCCAATATTCTGTTCTGACTTTTTTGTGAAGATATTCTGCGAACGCTTCTGCAAAACGGTCTGCCAAAGCTTTTACCATAATCGCGTTGTAATCGTCCATTTTATCTTCGTATTCCTTCGCCAATTCATCCGCACCAAAACCTGTACAAACACAGAAAACACCGATATAATCTTTTTTTCCAGAATTTTCAGGCGCAATAAAATCTGACAAAGCGAAATATTCTTTGCCCTCGGATTTTTTATGTTGTTGTCTCAAAGTTCGGAAAGTTGAAATCACATTTTGATTGTCATCATAGACCAAAATATCATCGCGTTCAGTCGCATTTGCAGGGAAGATTCCGAAAATACCTTTGGCTTTGAAACTTTTTTCTTGAAGGATTTTCTTAAGCATTGCTTTGGCTTCATTAAACAAAATCGTCGCTTGCTCGCCAACCACATTGTCCGTCAAAATATCAGGAAATTTCCCAAACAATTGCCAGCTTCTGAAAAACGGTGACCAGTCGATAAATTCTACCAATTCGTTTAAATCTTGGTCTTCGATAATGGTGATTCCTAATTTATTTGGCTTATGAATATTTTCATTTTCCCAATCTATTTTGAATTTCTGTTTTCTCGCTTCATCAATCGTAACATATTCTTTATCAACTTGTCGATTCAGGAATTTCTCACGGAAATCGTCGTAATCTTTTTTCAATTCCAAAGAATAAACGCTGGATTTGTCTTTATTTAAAAGGGAACTCACAACGCCAACAGCTCTGGAAGCATCATTCACGTGAACAACTGTATTCGCATATTTCGGAGCGATTTTAACAGCTGTGTGCGCTTTGGAAGTCGTTGCACCTCCAATTAATAATGGGAAACTTAGATTGCGTCTTTCCAATTCTGAAGCGAGGTGAACCATCTCGTCCAAACTGGGAGTAATCAATCCGCTTAGACCAATGATATCCACTTTTTCATCAATCGCCGTTTGAATAATTTTATCTGCAGGAACCATCACGCCGAGGTCAACGATGTCGTAATTGTTGCAACCCAAAACCACACTCACAATATTTTTTCCAATGTCGTGAACGTCGCCTTTTACTGTTGCCATCAGGATTTTTCCGTTCGCTGGTCTAGTTCCGTCTTTTTCAGCTTCGATAAAAGGTTGAAGATAAGCGACAGCTTTTTTCATTACTCTCGCTGATTTTACAACTTGAGGCAAGAACATTTTCCCACTTCCGAAAAGGTCGCCGACAACGCCCATTCCTGTCATTAGATTAACTTCGATGACGTGAAGTGGTTTTTCTGCCTGCAATCTCGCTTCTTCAGTATCTTCCTCAATGAAACGGTCAAGTCCTTTGACTAAGGAATGCGTGATTCTATCTTGCAAAGGCATTTCTCGCCAAGCCAAATCTTCGGCTTTTTCTTTTTTGGTAGATTTTACTCTTTCGGAATAGTCCAACAATCTTTCGGTTGCGTCGTCTTTTCTATCGAGCATCACGTCCTCGACCAATTCCAGAAGTTCTTTAGGAATTTCGTCATACACTTCCAACATCGTCGGGTTTACGATTCCCATATTCATTCCCGCTTTTATCGCGTGGTAAAGGAAAACCGAATGCATCGCTTCACGCACAGAATCATTTCCTCGGAAAGAAAATGAAACGTTGGAAACGCCACCACTAACCGATGCATAAGGAAGATTGGTTCGAACCCAACGCGTCGCCTCGATGAAATCAATGGCGTTTCTGCGGTGTTCTTCCATTCCTGTTGCAACAGGGAAAATATTTAAATCGAAAATAATATCTTCTGCCGGAAAATCCAGTTGATTGACCAAAATGTCGTAAGAACGTTTGGTAATTTCCAACCTTCTCTCAAAATTATCAGCTTGCCCAACCTCATCAAAAGCCATTACAATCACCGCGGCGCCATAACGTTTGATTGCTCTGGCGTGTTTGATAAACTCTTCTTCTCCTTCTTTTAAGCTGATGGAATTAACCACGGCTTTTCCTTGAACAACCTGTAATCCAGCTTCCAAGATTTCCCATTTCGAGGAATCAATCATAATTGGGATTCTGGAAATATCCGGCTCTGAAGCAATTAAGTTCAGGAATTTTATCATCGATGCTTTTCCATCAATCAATCCGTCATCGAAATTGACATCCAGGATTTGTGCACCACCATCGACCTGATGACGGGCAATATCAAGCGCTTCGGAAAATTTTTCTTCCTTGATTAATCGAAGGAATTTTTTGGAACCGGCCACATTGGTTCTTTCCCCAACATTGATAAAGTTGGATTCTGGCGTTATAATTAGAGGTTCTAGACCTGATAATTTTAAGTATTTCATAAGTTAATTTACCAATTTACCAATGTAACAATCTTGAGCTCGCAACTTATTGGTAAAGTGATACATTGTTATATTGTTACATTGATTGTCCTAGGTTCGTAGTTATTTGCCAAATCAGCAATCGCTTTGATATGTTCAGGCGTTGTTCCGCAACAACCACCGATAATATTGATTAGTCCTTTTTCCAAATATTCCTGCACCTGCTCAGCCATTTGGCTCGCCGTTTCGTCGTATTGACCGAAAGCGTTCGGTAAGCCGGCATTAGGATAAGCTGAGATTCCGAATTCTGATTGAGAAGAAATTGCCTCCAAATATGGCGTGAGTTGTTTTGCACCCAAAGCACAGTTGAATCCGACACTCAACAAGTCGAGATGAGAAACAGAAATCAGGAACGCTTCGGCGGTTTGTCCGCTCAAAGTTCTTCCAGAAGCATCGGTAATCGTTCCGGAAACCATAATCGGAATTTCAATTTTTCTTTCATCCTGAATTTGGTCGATGGCGAAAAGTCCGGCTTTTGCATTCAATGTGTCGAAGATGGTTTCTACTAACAGAATGTCTGAACCGCCGTCCAGCAAAGCTTCTGCCTGTTGTTTGTACGCAATTCTCAGTTCGTCGAAAGTGATTGCGCGATAACCTGGGTCATTCACATCTGGGCTAAGACTCGCCGTTCTGTTGGTTGGTCCGATGGAACCTGCAACAAATCTTGGTTTGTCGGGATTCTGAGCGGTAAATTCGTCGCAGACTTTGCGGGCGATTTTGGCTGATTCGTAATTAAGTTCGTAAACCAAATCTTCCATATGATAATCGGCCATCGCAATCGTGGTTCCGGAAAATGTATTGGTTTCGATGATGTCGGCGCCGGCTGAAAGATATTTTTTGTGGATTTCCTCAATTGCTTCTGGTTGTGTCAAAGAGAGCAAATCGTTGTTTCCTTTGAGTGAAGATTCCCAGTCTTTGAAACGCTCACCGCGATAATCTTCTTCCGAGAAATTGTAGCGCTGAATCATTGTTCCCATTGCGCCGTCCAAAATCAGGATGCGTTCGGAAATGGCTTTATATAATTGTTCTGAATTTTTCATTTTTCTATTATTTTCGTTTATCATAAACCGTTAGAATAAATTCTAACGCTAGAATATCGGTCGTTCCTTTGGAACTTGTTTTTTAATCGTCGTTTGAAAGAGGAAACCTCAACATAGCCCCGATGGGAACGGCATCCTTTTTTTGCTTTGACTAAACCTTCTTTTTGATGACCAATCGTCGTAGCAAAAAAAGATATAGTGGACAGCGGGCTGGAATCGTGATTCGAAGGCGAAAACTTGTTGCTCCAAATATTTTCGATTCCGTTAGTCTAAAGCTTGTTTCAAATCATTGATAATGTCATCAATATTTTCTAATCCGACGGAGCAACGCACCAATCCGGCGGTGATTCCAACCTCGTTTCGCTCGTCATCGGAAAGCTTGGAATGCGTTGTGGAAGCGGGATGCGTGACAATCGTCCGCGTGTCGCCAAGGTTTGCGGAAAGGGAACACATCTTGATTCGGTTGAGGAAATTGCGACCGCCCTCGATGCCGTTTTTGACTTCGAAAGCGACGATGTTTCCACCTAATTTCATTTGTTTTTTGGCGATTTCGTAGCTTGGATGAGACTTCAGGAAAGGATATTTCACCAATTCCACATTCGGATGATTTTCCAGAAACTCGGCTACTTTGAGCGCATTTTCGCAATGTTTCTCGACACGAATTGCCAACGTTTCTAAACTCTTGCTCAAAACCCACGCGTTGAACGGCGACATCGCGGGACCTGTGTTTCTCGCAAAAAGGTAAATCTCGCGAATCAAATCTGCCTTCCCAACAGCAACGCCACCGAGCACACGACCTTGACCGTCAATGAGTTTCGTTGCGGAATGGACAACAACATCTGCGCCGTACTTAATTGGCTGTTGCAGGTATGGCGTTGCGAAACAGTTGTCTACGATGAAAATCAAATTGTGTTTTTTAGCAATTTGTCCAAAAAATTCTAAGTCTAAAATTTCGATTGCCGGATTTGTCGGCGTTTCCAGGTACAAGATTTTTGTATTTGGTTGGATGTATTTTTCAATATTCTCGGCGTCTTCGGCTTTGAAATAGGTGGTTTTGATATTCCATTTTGGGAAATATTTCGTGAACAACGTGTGCGTGGAACCGAACACAGACTGACAGCTCACGATGTGGTCGCCAGCGTTGAGCAAGGTTGCAAAGGTGGAATAAATCGAAGCCATTCCCGTCGCGAAAGCATAACCGGATTCTGCGCCTTCCATTTTTACGATTTTATCTACGAATTCTGTGACGTTCGGGTTGCTGAAACGGCTGTAAAGATTCTTGTCTTTTTCCTCCGCAAAGCTCGCGCGCATATCTTCCGCATCTTCAAAAACGAAGCTCGAAGTGAGGTATAAAGGCGTGGAATGCTCGTCAAACTGAGTTCTTTCGGTTTGGGTTCTGATGGCTAATGTTTCGAAATTTTGATTTTCCATTTTTTAATTTTTCTAATGGTTGGAATTGTTTGTTCCATTTTTTGTTATCGTTGGAATGAATTCCAACGCTGTAACATCGGTCGTTCCTGTGGAACTCGAAGACTTCCAACTTCCTGCTTTTTATTTTGTTTCGCTTAATCTTAAAATATCTCCGAAAACGCCTCGGGCAGTCACTTTTGCTCCGGCTCCGGCGCCCATAATGACGATTGGATTTTCGCCGTAACTTTCGGTGTAGATTTCGAAGATGGAATCTGAACCTTTCAGCTGTCCGAGTGCGGAGTTGGCTGGAACGGAGATTAATTTCACGTCCAGTTCTCCTTTTTCTTCCTGAAGATTTCCGTGCAAATCGCCGACGTAACGCAGAACGTGGTCAGGTTTCTGGTTTTCTTTGATATTTTGATATTCTGAATCTAATTCTTCCAATCTTGAAATGAATTCGTTTTTGTCGATATCCAAAAGGTTTGATTGAACGAGATTTTGAATGTGAATATCTTCGAATTCATTAATCAAATCTAATTCTCTTGCTAGAATAAGCAATTTTCTTGCGACATCGTTTCCGGATAAATCTTCGCGTGGGTCAGGTTCTGTGAAACCTTTTTCCATCGCTTCTCGGATGATGATGGAATATTTGTCATTTCGGAGAGAGAAATTATTGAACACATAACTCAAAGTTCCGGAGAAGACACCTTTGATTCTGGTGATATTCTCGCCTGAAAGATGGAGAAGTTTGATGGTGTCAATTAACGGTAAACCTGCACCGACATTGGTTTCATAAAGATATTTCTTTTTATTTTTTTCTAATAATTTTCTGAAATCGCGGTATTCTGAAATTGGTAACGTATTGTAGATTTTGTTGGAACCTACGACATCAAAACCATTTTCTACAAAAGTCGGATAATGTTTTACAAAATCTTTGCTCGCTGTGTTGTCCACCATTACAAGGTTTTCCAAGTGATGTTCTTTGGCGAACTCAACTAACTTTTCTACGCTGGAATCTGTTTGGGAAAATTTGATTTTCTGTCTCCAATCGCTTCCGAATCCGGCTTGGTTGAAAGCAATTTTTTTGGAATTCGCAA
The DNA here is from genome assembly GCF_021261315.1 of Epilithonimonas sp. JDS. Taxonomy (GTDB): domain Bacteria; phylum Bacteroidota; class Bacteroidia; order Flavobacteriales; family Weeksellaceae; genus Epilithonimonas. The sequence continues at coordinate 1,111,823 of NZ_JAJSAX010000001.1, read as the reverse complement.
TTGCAACGATTTTCAAATCCACTCTTTTTCTTTTTAAGATATCGTAAGCAGAATCGAGGATTTGCTCTACCAAAGTTCCGCCGACATTTCCGTGACCAATCAAAGCGAGGTGAACGGTTTTTGGTTTTCCGTAGATTTCGGTTTCGATGATGTTTTTGGTGATTTCGGTTTGATTTTCGGTTACCACGATGTTCACTCTTCCGGCAGATGCGATTTGACTTAATAATAAAGGGAAAATCTTGTTGCGCTGAAGTTCTGATAAAATCTTATTGTAATTATCCGAAACAAAACCTATAACACTAAGACTGTCAATGCTATAGATATTATTAACGTGACCTTCCTTCGTTTCCTGTTCGAATTCTTTTTTCAAAAACTTAACCGCATCTTCTGCATCAACTTCGTCGACAAGAACAGAAATTCCGTTTTCTATCGCTTGCTGGGAAATAACGCCAACGCTGATTCCGCCTCCATTCAAAGCTTGAAAAATCCGTGAATCCACGCCGATTTGTCCGAGGAAATTTTTCCCTTCGAAGTTGACCAAAGCTTTGTTTCTATAAATATTTATTGCGTTCTTGTCTGTCATCAGTTCAAAAATAGAGGTGTTAAAATTGTGTTCAGTTGTTCATATTCCATCAGGAATGCGTCGTGTCCGTGGATGGATTTGATTTCGTGGTAGTGAACATTTTTGTTTTTATGTTGTAAAAAATCGTAAGTGTTTTTAATTTCAAAAGCCGGATAAAAAAGGTCTGAGTCAACCGAAACCAAATGGATTTCTGCATTGATGTTTTCCAGTTCATTTTCCTTTCCGTTGATGTTCATCAGAAGATGATTGACGAGTTTATAAGCCTTTAAACTAAATCTTTCGTTTAATCGATTTCCGTGGAAGTTGAGCCAATCGTGGGACTTTAAAATCTGCTTTTCAGAATCTGTTTCTCTTTTGAATCTGGAGTTGAGAGATTCCGGCGTTCTGTAGCATAACATTGCGTGCACTCTGGCCTTTTCAAGCGGTTTTTCTTCTGATTCCAAAAGATATTTCTGAACCAAACATTGCGAATGCAACCAATCCGAGGTTTTGAAATCTGTTGCGATTGGAATAAATCTTTCTGCTAAATTATTTTCCAAAGCCAACATTTCCCAACCGATAGAACCGCCGACAGAACCGCCCACCAAAGCGAAAAGCTTTTCTATTTTCAAAAGTTTTAAACCTTCGATGAAAATTTTGGCAATGTCCTGAACGATAAAGTTTTCGTAATCATCAATGAAAAATCCATCGAAACCATTTCCAGGAATGTTGAAACAGATTACGGTAAATCGGTTTGTGTCGATTACTTTTCCTTCTCCGACCAAGGTTTTCCACCAGCCATTTTCGCCGGCAACATCAGAGTTTCCTGTGAGCGCGTGGTTTATCAGAATGATGGGAGCAGAATACAGTTCTTTTCCAAAAAGCTGATAGCTTAATGGAATATCATAAACCTTTCCGGCTTGTGTCGCGAAATGTAATGTCTGAAGGTGCTGTAACTTATTTTCCAATTTTATCTGATAAAAAATTGAAAATGCTACGGGGAAATGTAGAATAAATGTTTGGTTATCTTTTCCCGAATAAATTGGGATAGAATTTAGCACCTTCTTCGTTTCCGAAGGGTTGCCAAGGTTTCACAGAGTCTAATCTCTCCACCTTTCTCGATAACATTTTCAATATGTAAATGAACAATTCTGACTGCAAATATACTTCACAAAGTATACTTTTTCCAAATTTCGCTTGAAATTTCTAAAATAATTATTTGTTAATATTCTATTTTCCCAGAACTTGCGTATAATATTTGTATTAAAAATTTCTTTTTACAAATAAATTATGGAAATCAATCTAAATAAACAAGTCGCCATCGTGACGGGTTCCAGCAGTGGAATCGGGAAAGGAATTGCTATTAGTTTGGCAAAATCCGGCGCCATCACCATCATAAATCATTCATCTGACCATTCTCGTCCGGAAGCGGAGGAAACATTGAAAACCATTGAGGAAAATGGTGGCGAAGGTTTTATCATTCAGTGTGATGTGAGCAAGGAAGACCAAGTTCAGGCAATGTTCAAAACGACAATTGAAAAATTTGGAACTGTTGATATTCTTATTAACAACGCTGGTTTACAACAAGATGCATCTTTCATTGATATGACTTTGGCGCAATGGCAAAAAGTGATTGATGTGAATCTGACAGGACAATTTCTGTGTTCAAGAGAAGCTATCAGAGAATTTTTGAAGCGTGGAATGAATGACAAATCGAAAGCTTTGGGGAAAATCATCAATATCAGCAGTGTTCACGAGACGATTCCGTGGGCCGGACACGCGAATTATGCGTCCAGCAAAGGTGCGCTGAGAATGCTGATGCAGACTTTGGCTCAGGAATATGGGAAGGATAAAATCAGAGTTAATAATATTTGTCCGGGCGCGATTCAAACGCCAATCAATAAGCCTGCCTGGGATAACAAAGAGTCTCTGGATGCGCTGATGACGCTGATTCCGTACGACAGAATCGGGCAACCGGAAGACATTGGAAATTTAGCCGTATTTTTGGCGAGTGATTATTCGGATTACATTACGGGAGCGAGTATTTATGTGGATGGTGGAATGACGACGTTGGAGAGTTTTGCGGATAACGGGTGATTATGGATGATAAATGATGGGTGATAAATGATTTTTTTGCTGAAAATAATTTTTGTGGAATTTTAAACGCAAAGGTTTTTTTGAGACTGAAGAATTTTTTGAGTGAGCAAAGTTTCGATGAATCGATTTTTGAAGCGGATGGAAATTTTTGTGAATCTTTATTTTGAGGCATTAAAAGTTTCAATTTCATTTATATCATTTATCGATTATAAACTATCATTTATATCGTCGGAGAATGACAAAACCTCACCATAGCCCCGATGGGAACGGCATCCTTTTTCCTGGTGGCTTCGGCTACGCTCAGGCATCGGGAAAAAGATATAGTGGACAGCGGGTTGGAAACGTGGAACGAAGGTAGAAACGTGATGCTCCTAAATAAGAAAAACGAATAATTATTCTTTAAAATAATTAGAAACATATGAACGAGGAAGAAAAATTGAGGAATCCGCGTTGGAAGAAATGGGGACCTTATGTGAGCCATCGCCAATGGGGAAATGTGCGGGAAGATTACAGTACAAACGGCGATGCGTGGGGATTTACAGGCCACGACACAGCAGAAGCGTGGACCTACAGATGGGCCGAGGAAGGCATCGCAGGAATCTCGGATGAGAAGCAACAGATGTGTTTTGCCTTCTCCTTTTGGAACAAAAAAGATATTAGAATTAAGGAACGTTTTTTCGGACTGAGCAATCATCAGGGAAATCACGGGGAAGATATAAAGGAGATTTTTTATTATTTGGACAACACGCCGTCTCACAGCTATATGAAGATGGTTTACAAATATCCAATCAATGAATTTCCGTACGAGGAAATCATCAATGTGAATGGTCAGCGTTCCAAAAATGAGATGGAATATGAAATCATTGACACAGGAATTTTTGACAACGATGAATATTTTGATATTTTCATTGAGTATGCAAAAGCTGGTGAGGATGATTTTTTAATCAGGATTGATGTTCATAACCGAAGTGATAAACCAGCGCCAATCGTGGTTTTGCCAACGGTTTGGTACCGAAACAATTGGGTTTGGGGCTACAATGATTACAAGGCGAATCTTAGTTTTTCCAAGCAAGGTGAGATTGATATTCACCACGACAGCATCAGCATCAAAAAATTATATTCCAGAAACAGAAATGTTGATGCTTTGTTTTGTGAAAATGAGACGAACAGAGCAAGACTTTTTAATCTTCCGAAGACTGAAGGATTTTTCAAAGATGGAATCAATCAATATATTACGAAAGGATTAGACACCATTAATCCTAAGAAAACCGGAACGAAAGCTTCTTTGCATTGTGAGGAAATCGTGGAAGCGCACAGCAATAAGGTTTTCGAATTCCGATTGTCGCCTCATATTATGGAGGATGCGTTTTGGGATTTTGATGAAATCATCAACCATAGAAAGCAGGATTCGGATGATTTCTACGCGAACATCCAGAAAGATATTGAAAACGAGGACGAAAGAAATGTCCAAAGACAGGCTTTTGCAGGATTGCTTTGGAACAAACAGTTCTACCATTACAATGTTGGAAAATGGCTGAAAGGTGACCCGAATTTCCCGATTCAAAGAAAAGGTTACGTCCGAAACAGCGATTGGGAGCATCTTCACAACAAGGACATCATCTCGATGCCCGACAAATGGGAATATCCTTGGTATGCGACTTGGGATTTGGCGTTTCATTGCGTGAGTTTTTGTGTGATTGATTCGGAATTTGCTAAAAACCAATTGATTACGCTAACGAAAGAATGGTATATGCACCCGAACGGACAAGTTCCTGCTTATGAATGGAACTTCGATGACGTGAATCCACCAGTTCACGCGTGGGCAACTTTCCGGGTTTTCAAAATCGATGAAAAAAATAATGGAAAACCAGATTTGGCATTCTTGGAACGGGTTTTTCAAAAATTATTATTGAATTTCACCTGGTGGGTCAACCGAAAAGATTACAACGGAAACAACATTTTTGGTGGCGGATTCCTGGGTCTTGATAATATCGGAGCCTTTGACCGAAATATGGAATTCAATGTAGGTGAACATTTGGAACAAGCCGACGGAACAAGCTGGATGGCAATGTATGCGCTGAATATGATGAGGATTTCTATGGAATTGGCAATCCACAATCCAGTCTATGAAGATATGGCGATTAAGTTTTTTGAGCATTATCTCTATATCGCAGAAGCGATGGAAAATATAGGTGATGGCAAACAAGGCCTTTGGAATGAGGAAGATGGATTTTTCTACGATGTGCTTCAGCTTTCCAACGGAGACAGTGTGAGTTTGAAACTTCGAAGCATTGTGGGATTGATTCCGATGTTTGCGGTGGAAGTTGTGGAACACAGTATGTTGGAGAAACTGCCAGAGTTCAAAAAACGAATGGAATGGATTCTGAAAAACAAACAAGACCTCACGAAACTTGTTTCCCAATGGTACGTGGAAGGCGAAGGAAACAAGCATCTTTTGAGTATTCTTAGAAAAACCAGATTGACTAAAGTTTTAACAAGATTGGTAGATGAATCCGAATTTCTAAGTGATTACGGAATTCGTGCGATGTCCAAATTCTATGAAGAAAATCCGTTCCGATTTACCGTTCACGACCAAGAACACATTGTTTATTACACGCCTGCAGAAAGTGACAGCCGAATGTTCGGTGGAAACAGCAACTGGCGCGGACCAATTTGGTTTCCGATTAACTTCCTGATTGTCGAGAGTTTACAGCGTTTCCATTTCTTTTTCGGTGATGCATTGACGATTGAATATCCGAAAGGAAGTGGCGTTCAAAAAAATCTTGAGGAAGTTTCCAAAGACATCAGCGACAGACTTTGTGGCATTTTCCTGAAAGATGAAAACGGAAACAGAGCGTTCAACGGTGGTGTTGATAAATTCAATAACGACCCGCATTTCAAGGATTACATTATGTTCTTCGAATATTTCCACGGCGACAATGGCCGAGGCGTTGGCGCTTCCCATCAAACCGGATGGACTTCTACGGTGGCGAAGTTGATTCAGCCGAGGTTGACGAACAGATAAAATTATAAAAAGAAACCTTCTCGATTTGAGAAGGTTTTGTTTTTATTAATCTACAAGATTTCCATTAACGAAAACTTCATAAGTGATTTCCACATTTGGTTCCAGCGTTTTGGAAACCGAGCAATATTTTTCGAAAGATAGTTCTCCCGCTTTCTTCGCTTTTTTCGGGTCGATTTCGCCTTCGAGGAAGAATTTTACTTTGATGGATTTGAACGGTTTGGCTTCGTCCACCTGAACCCTTTCGCCCTCGACTTCCGCTTTGAAATCGGTGATGGTTTGGCGTTGTTTTTTCAGGATTGAAACAACATCAATTCCGCTACAACCAGCCACTGCCATTAATAAAGACTGCATTGGCGAAACACCTTTTGCGCCAGTCAAAGTTGTATTATCAAGTAAAATTGAGTTTCCTTGTTCATTGGAACATTCGAAAAGGAAATCGTCGTTGATTCTATTGAGTGTAATTTTCATCTGTAGAATTTATTTTTTTTATTTGTCAGATGGAACGCTAAGACGTGAGTCATTTTTTATCATTCTTTTGACAAAAGCGTTTCATTTTTAAATTTTAATTAAGTTCAAATTTACAAAATTCCTCTTGCTTTTATCTCCAGATATTTATTGATCACATCTATGTTGAGGTTTTCAGGCAATGTATAAATGCTGTAAATTCCGTATTTTCTGAGTTCCTGAATAATCAGTTTTTTCTCGAACTCGAATTTCTCTGCAATGATTTCATCGTATATTTCCTGCATATTTTCAGGATTTTTATTAAGCAGATTATGAACTTCGGAATTTTTAAAAAATATAACGACGAGAAGATGGTTTTTGGCAATTCCTCTCAGGTATTTCATCTGTCGATTCAGTCCATCCAACGTTTCAAAATTCGTGAATAATAAGACTAAACTTCTTTGATTTAAATGAAATTTCGTTTCCTGATAAAGTCTCCCAAAATCACTTTCGAAGAAATTGGTTTGCACATTATAAAGCGCTTCAGAAATCTTTTTCAACTGTCCAGATTTGTTGTCTGCAACGACTTTGTTCTCCGTTTTTTTTGAAAACGTCATCATTCCTGCGCGGTCGCCTTTTTTCAAAATAATGTGAGAAAGCGCCATTGTTGCATTGATAGAATAATCCAACAAACTCAATCCGTTGAAAGGCATTTTCATCGTCCTGCCTTTGTCGATGAGCATCATAATTCGCTGAGACTTCTCGTCCTGAAACTGATTCACCATCAACTTGCTGGATTTGGAAGTCGCTTTCCAATTGATACTTCTAATATCATCGCCCTGAACGTAATCGCGAATTTGCTCAAATTCCATCGTATGTCCCAATTTTCGGATTTTCTTGATTCCGCCGAGCATAAATTCGTTTTGAAGCGCCATCAATTCATATTTTCTGAGATGAATGAACGAAGGATAACTTGCCAACTTCACATCTTTCTGAAATGTAAATCTTCGGGAAACCAAACCAATTGGCGAATTCACGTAAACATTCAGATTTCCGAAACTGTATTCGCCACGCTCTTTAGGCTCGAGAATATATTCGAAAAAAATGCTGTTTCCACTTTCAATCTCTTTCTTAATCAGGAAATCCCGCTTTTGAAACTGAAAGGGAATTTCGTCGATAATTTTTGTGTTAATATTAAAATTGTAATTATTTCGAATATCAACTTTCACCGAGTTTTCATCGCCGTTGGATAATTTTTCGGGCAAAATTCTTTGGGCGTTGATTCCTTCTTTATTAATGAAAAGAATCAAACCATCAACCATTGTCAACACTAAAACAAAAATCAATAATGAATTGGCAATCCACATCATCACCGGAAAGAAAAACGCCAAAACATAGCAGATTCCAACGCCGAAAAGGGCGAAGAAAAATTTGTTATTTAGGTATAAGGATTTCATCAAGGTTTTAGGTTGTAGGGTTTGCATCTTTTAATGAATTAATCAGACCGTTAATCATTTTAGAAATTTCGATAATATTAAAATTAAGGGTTTCGAAAATAGTATCGTCAATAAATCCTAGGTTTTTAGAAATGATGATTTGAGTTTCAATTTCACTACAACTCCCTCTCGCTATTCGTAAAAATTGTAAATAATCGGCTTTACTTCTTCTCGTGTTTCCTTCTGCAATATTGCTTGGAACAGAAACGGAGGCTCTTCTTAATTGTGAAGTCAATCCATAAATCTCGTTTGAAGGAAATTTCTCAGTAATCCTGTAAATTTCTGTCACTAAATTTATCGACTTCTGCCAAACAATTAATTCTTTAAAATGAGCCATAATCAACGAAACTAAAAACTAACACCTAAATTCTACTACCTAATTACTATCTCGGAACTTCAATGCTTTCCAAAATTTGGCGAATGATTTCGTCAGCTGTCAAACCTTCCATTTCGCGTTCTGGGGAAACAATTATTCTATGTCTCAAAACTGCAAATGATGCTTCCTTAATGTCTTCCGGCGTTACAAAATCCCGACCACGGATAGCGGAAAAAGCTTTACTCGCCGTCAACAAAGCCAAACTTGCTCTTGGTGAAGCTCCTAAATATAAAAATTGATTTTCTCTTGTATTGACGATGATTTTTGCAATGTATTCCAAAAGATTTTGTTCAACGATGATTTCTTTTACCAATTGCTGATATTGCTTCAATTGCTGTCCGGAAATCACGGTTTGAACCACGTCGGTTTTATCTTCTAATCTGTTGTTATGTTGGTTCTTGATAATTTCAATTTCCTGTTCCAGATTTGGATAACCAACTTCAATTTTAAAAAGGAAACGGTCAAGCTGCGCTTCAGGCAATCTGTAAGTTCCTTCGTGTTCGATTGGATTTTGTGTTGCAACAACCAAGAATGGTTCTTCCATTTGATACTTCACGCCATCCATCGTAATCTGTTGCTCTTCCATCACTTCGAACAAAGCGGATTGCGTCTTTGCAGGCGAACGGTTGATCTCATCAATCAAAATAAAATTTGAGAAAATAGGTCCTTTTTTAAATTTAAAATCCGCTTCTTTCACATTGAAAACGGAAGTTCCCAAAATATCGGAAGGCATCAAATCCGGCGTAAACTGGATTCTGCTGAAATCTACTGAAATGGTTTTAGCCAATAATTTTGCTGTAATAGTTTTCGCCACGCCCGGAACACCTTCGATTAAAACGTGTCCATTCGAAAGCAGAGCGACCAACAAATGCTCAATCATATTTTCCTGACCGATGATGACTTTTCCTATTTCTGCTTTTACGCGTTCCAGATTATTTCGCAAGTCCGTCATATCCAGCCTTGACTGGAATTCGGGCGCTTTGTCTTGATATTGTTCTTCCATAATTGGTTATTTTAAAATTTGGTCTAGAAGCTGATTCATCCGTATCAAATCTTCCTTCATCACACTTGCATACGGATCCTGACCTTTTTTCAAGAGTTCTACAGCTTCTTTTATTAGTTCTATGTTTTTTCCGGTTTTCAGATGGAGTTTATTGATGAATTGCTCGTCTAGATTTTGTGTGTCGATCATCAAATCCATTCTTACTTTATTCAAAAAATATTGTGCTTTTTTCGCCATCATCTCGTGGAAATCACCTTCCTGAAGATAAAGATTTCCAATGCTTTTGATAAATTCAACAGAAGTATTTTTCAAAGGCTCAACGATTGGAACAATGCGCTGCTTTCTTTTTGCATTAAAAATGACAAAAACAACCAAACCGAAAATCAGCAAATACCACGCATATTTTAGCGAAGGATTATTGTGGATAAATCTCAGCGGAGACATCGACAGCGGCGTATCATTGTCCATAAACCAAACCGTTTCCCGATTTGGAAGGTAAGATAAAACGCTTTCCAGATATTTATTTTTTGAATTGAGAAGATAATAATTCGTCAAAACCAATGGCTCGGAATGAATATAAAAATGACCTTCGCCAAATGGAACTTTGACAAAATCTACGTTGATGGAAGTCTGATTATTATTTTCTTTACTTAAAGTTTTTCCCAACACTTCAATGTCATTTCTGATATAAGAAAAACCTTTATTATCAGGAGATTTATCAATGAATAATCTGTTGTTTTTCAATTTTTTATCGGTGAATTGCAAATAGTAATTTTCTGCATAACTGACTGTTTTGAATCTGAAACCTAAAGTGTCCCGCAAAGGTGCAGTTGTTTTGTCGGTAAACCACATCACATCAGAACCGTTTGAGACTTCATTCATAATATATTGCCAGGAAATTTCGTCCAGTTCTTTCTGGATAATCAGAATGTTATGTGGCTTTTTCTGATTATTTTTCAGGTAGTAATTATAAGGTGAAACGCCTGTTTTTTCTAATTTTTTATTGAATAATTTATTGGATTCCTGATCGAAAATGTAAAGTCCGAAAGGTGTCTTTTTTTCAATATTGTAATTCTTCCGCCAATCCAAAACGGGTTTTTCCTTTCTCCCAAACATAGCCACCACAATCAGAATGATGATGAGGATCGCAGCGTATATTTTGAAATTTTTATTCATTGATTTTATTGGGATGAAGTGTTTTTAGAATTTATTGAAATAAGTTTTATAATGTTGATAATCTCCTTCCGAAGTATCAAATTCGCCGTACCAGATGTAATCGTAAACATAAATAACGCGTCGGAAATCCTCTTGCAATGTTTTGTTTTTCAGTTCTCTAAGGTAATCCCGGTTTGTCTTTTCAACATTCCAGTTGATGAGGTTTTTGTCGGTTAGTTTTTTTAGGGAATAAAGAAAATGATAACGAATTGCAGAGCGGTAATCCTGCTGCTTTTCCAGTTGCAGAATTCTTTCAGGAAAGTTGATTTCGTGGATGTTTTCTTCGATGTCGTGACTGGAAATATTGATTTTTCTGTTCCTTTTTCCAAACAAAAAATTCCCGTCTTTGGACATTAAATATCGAATCAAAATAAACAGGAGAAAGCCGATAATTAAAATGCCAAAAAAGCGCAGAATGTTGGCGGTATAATTGGCCGCTTTATTAGGATCAATATCTTTAAAGATTTTGGATAATATCTTTGCGATTTGTCTTTTGATTAAATCCCAAACCGACTCTTTTGGTTTTGCAACTTCGTAATTAAAGTCATTTCCTTTGTATTTGCTCTTAAAATTCGGAGCAAATTTTTTGGGATAAAGGATATTATCAGTCGAATAATTCGTCCTAACCAAAGAATCTGACTCGATGAAAATCTCAGAATTCGTTGAATCTACAACCACAACTTCATCTGTCTCTTCATATTGTGAAAAAACAGACGTTCCGAACAAAGAAAAAATCAGAAAAAGGAAAACTCTAAATCTCATCTATTCAAATACATATTGTCAGATTAAAGAATTTTCGGTGTTGGGATAATTGCATTTTGGTTTAGTTTTTTGATAACGATATGAGGATAAATAAAATAATAAAAAGCAATAACAGACAAGGTTCCGAAGATAATGATGATATTCAGAACCAAAGGCATTGTCTGCGCATATCTTGTGACAAATCCTTCAATCAATCCCGCAAAAATGGTGAACGGAACGGTGCTGAGATAGATTTTAAAACTATTTCTAAAACCAAGTTTGAAAGATTCTAATCTCGATAAAGTCTTCGGAAACAAAATGGATGCGCCTAAAACCAAACCAGCCATCGCTTCCACCACCATTCCGAAGATTTCAAATACGCCGTGCAGCCAGATTCCTTTTGCACTTTCCAGCAAAGCATTGTGTGTTTTGAAGAAAAATTGAAATGCGCCCAACATAATGCTGTTCTGCATCAGTGCATACAAAGTTCCCAAGCCGCCAAGAATGCCGAAAATATAAAGTTTTGCACCAACCACCAGATTGTTGACGATAATCATTAAAGATGAACCCCAGTTGGAACCGGAACCGTAGATCGCAGTGGCATCACCTTTTTTGATGTTTTCCAAAGTCTGATTCACGTAGCCTTCGCCCAAAATAAGGGTAGCAAAATCTTTGTCGTAAATGGAAGAAATCACACCAATTCCCACAAACAAAATAAAGAAAGCAAAAGCATAATAGAGATAGCGCCGATATTCGTAAACGGTGAGCGGAACTTCTGTGGTGAAAAAATGCCTGATGCGGTTTTCCTCGATTCTTTTGGTTTTATAAATCTTCTGAAAAATCTGAGAAGAAAGAAAATTGAGGTAAACTGTCGTTTTGCTTTTTGGGTAATAAGTCTGGGCAAAAGAGAGGTCATTAATCAAATTGATGTAAAGCGAGGAGAGATCATCTGGATTTTTTTTCATTTTTCCACTGACGACCTCTTCGATTTCCAACCATTTTGCTTTATTTTGCTTTATAAAAGCCACTTCTCTCATAAATGCTAAAATAATAAAAATATGGATCAAATAGGCATCAATACTTCACAAAATGTAAATGTTAATTTTACGTTGGCCGGAGTTGGAGAAAGGATCATTGCTTTTTTTATTGATTCGTTTATCAAAGGGATTTATATCATCGTTCTTTCTTGGCTGACGAGGAATATTCTGGACTACGACAATTTCACCAAAGATATGGATGGCTGGTCTCTTGGTGCGTTTATTATGATCATCACATTTCCGATTCACATTTATACTTTGGTGCTGGAAAGTATGATGGAAGGGCAGACTTTCGGTAAAAAGTTAATGAAAATAAAAGTCGTAAAAATTGATGGTTATCAGGCGGGTTTTGGCGATTATTTGATGCGGTGGATTTTCCGGCTTGTAGATATTGTCGGTTGTATGGGAATCGTTGCATTTGTCACGGCAATGGCCTCAAAAAACAACCAGCGTTTGGGTGATATTGCCACTGGAACAGCGGTGATTTCTCTAAAAAATAATGTCAATATTTCGCACACGATTTTGGAACAGTTGAAAGAAGATTACGTCCCAACGTTTCCGCAGGTTATTTTATTAAGTGATAATGACGTGAGAATCATCAAGGAGAATTTCCAGAAAGCTTTGAAATCCGATGACCGCGAAATCATCAACAGGCTGACAAAAAGAATTGTTGAAATTCTGAAGCTGGACTCGGATTCGATTCCGTTTACCCAGAGACAATTCATCAGTGTTGTGATAAAAGATTATAATTTTTACACGGGGAAAGATTAATAAAAGCTAAATCGGTTTTCTAAAGTCATTTTAATATATTTGACAAAACTTATAACCATCATAATGAGAATCTGCCTTTTAATAATCGCTTTATTGACAAGTGTTCCTGCTTTTTCACAATCCGAAACCATCAAAACTGAAGTCATTGCAGATTCCAAAGCCGAATTTCCCGGCGGACAAACTGCCTTCCGAAATGAGTTTATGAAAATGGTTCACGCCTATGTGGACATTACTGCTTACGCCGTGAACGGAAAATTTTCTTTTGTTTTGACCATCGATGAAAAAGGGAAGATGAGCGAGCTGAAAATCTATCCTAAAGTGAAGAACGATGAAGAGTTCAAACAGGATATGGATTTTGCGATGAGACGCATCAGAAAAAAATGGAAACCAGCCATCAAAAACGGCGTTTCGGTAAGTTCTAATATTATTTTCGAAATCAATTTCACGTCTGATCATTCGGATGAGGAATATTAATTTGAATAGCCTTGATATGAATAATAGAATAATTTTAATGTTGTTTTTTATTGTTTTTTCTTTATTTGTAAAAGCACAAAACCAATATCCTTACCCGTTTTTCCCTAATGATCAGCATTGCTATCTTGGTGGTTTTCCTGAATTTTACAAGGAATTCCATAAAATTCTGATTGAGGAAAAATTAAAACCCTGCGAAAAAAAAGATGAGTTATTCATTGCATTTATAATTATAAATCCAGATAATAAAGCTGTATTACTGGAAAATAACTGGTCCAACGAAAACAAATGTTCTTATGAATTAGCAAAAGAAGTTATACCAAAAATGGATAGGTGGATTCCTGCAAAAATCAATGGTGAGGAAAAATCAACCATTGCAAGAGTTATGTTTTATATGGATGACCTGTTCGATAAATATGAAACAAATTACAGTATCGGAAAGTTTGTTAGTAAATCAAACTTTGATGTTGCGAAATTTCGTGATGACGTTATAAAAAGAGTTGATATTTCTGGTTTTGTGATCAAAGGTAATCAACCTTTAAGAATAAAAACAACTTTTGTAATTAATGAAAAAGGTGAATTGGATGAAGTAGAAATGGTTGAAAGTTCAGGATTAAAAGAATTTGATGAAATGATTTTATATGCTATAAAACAGACTTTAAAAAATAAAAAATGGGAACCAGCTAAAGTTCACGACATTGCAATCAAATCAAGATTCTATCTGCCATTTTCAATAAAGGGTTAATGTTATAATTTCCAATTCCCGCTTCTGCCATTCTGTCACAATATTTTGTATCTTTGCATCCAATTTTGAATTTTAAATTCGAGATCTAAAATTTAATAAAGTGCAGGAAAAATATATAGACGAAACCAAACAAGGTGAAGCTTTTGCAATAGCAGAAAAACCGGGAAATGGGAAGAAATTGTTTCTCGAAAGCTACGGTTGTCAAATGAACTTCTCTGATTCTGAGATTGTTGCATCGATTCTAAACGAGCAAGGCTATAACACCACTCTGAAAGTCGAAGAAGCTGATTTGATTTTACTGAATACTTGTTCCATCCGTGAAAAAGCAGAACAAACTGTAAGAATGCGTCTCGCGCAATTCAAACATCTGAAAAAGGAAAAGCCAAATATGACCGTTGGCGTTCTTGGCTGTATGGCAGAACGTTTGAAAACCAAATTCTTAGACGAAGAACAACTCGTTGATTTGGTAGTTGGTCCCGATGCTTACCGAGATCTTCCTAATTTGTTAAAAGAAACTGATGACGGTAGAGACGCCATCAATGTTATCCTTTCAAAAGAAGAAACTTACGCTGATATCAACCCTGTTCGTTTGGGTGGAAATGGCGTTACTGCTTTCGTTACGATCACCAGAGGCTGCGATAATATGTGTACATTCTGCGTGGTGCCATTCACAAGAGGTCGTGAGAGAAGCCGTGATCCGCATTCTATCATTGAGGAATGCCAGAGTCTTTGGGACAATGGTTATAAAGAAATTACACTTCTTGGGCAGAATGTTGACTCCTACCTTTGGTACGGTGGCGGCCCGAAAAAAGATTTTGCCAAAGCTTCCGAAATGCAAAAACTGACAGCTATTAATTTCGCTCAGTTGCTTGATATGGTTGCAGTTGCCGTTCCGAAAATGAGAATCAGATTCTCAACTTCCAATCCGCACGAGATGACGGAACAGGTTTTCAGAATGATTGCAAAACACGATAATATTTGTAATTATGTTCACCTTCCCGTTCAAAGCGGAAGTGACAGAATCCTTCAGTTGATGAACCGTCAGCACACGCGACAGGAATATTTGGATTTAATTAAAAAAGGAAAAGAAATTGTTCCAGACATTTCATTTTCACAAGATATGATCATTGGATTCTGTACGGAAACTGAAGAAGATCACCAATTAACAATGAGTTTGATGCGAGAAGTAGAGTACGATTACGGTTATATGTTTTCTTATTCCACAAGACCCGGAACGCCTGCCCACAAGAAGCTTGAAGATGATATTCCTGCGGATGTAAAACAAAGAAGATTAGCAGAAGTGATCGCTTTGCAAGGTGAACTTTCCAGAAAAAGAATGCAAGGTTATGTTGGCAGAGTTCACGAAATACTCATCGAAGGAACTTCCAAAAAAAACCAAAACCAATGGAAAGGCAGAAATTCCCAAAATGCAGTTTGCGTTTTCGATAAGCTTGAAGGCCAAAAACTGGGCGACATTGTGTCTGTTTACGTGCACGGCAATACGCAGGGAACGCTTTTGGGGGAAACGATTTTATAAATTGACATAAACAGAATTTTCTTTTTTAATCGAGGTTTAAAACATCTATGAAGAATATTTTTTACATATTATTTCTTTTACCGAATTTGTTTTTATCTCAAAGTATAAAATGGAATTGGATTGGAAATATATCTTTTGATGAAAAAACCGATCGAAAAGATTTCGTTTTATGTAATGAAAATCAGATTTATCAATATTTTAATGATTCGAATGGGTTTCAATATAAAGGCGAAAAGTTGGCTATTGAAGAAGAATTTGAGAAGAAATATATTTCAGAAAACGTAAAAAAGGAAAACGGTTTGGTAAGAATTCGTTTTGTTGTCAACTGTAATGGAGAATCCGACAGATTCAGAATTTTGACTGCAAATTACGACTACGAACCAATAGAATTCGATAAAAATATTACCTCTCAGCTACTAAATATTACAAAATCCCTAATTGGCTGGATTCCAAAATCAGTCAACGGCAAGAAAGTCGATTATTATCAATACTTAATTTTCAAAATAAAAGATGGAAAAATCGACGAAATATTGCCTTAGTTTTCAACTGATTTTAGTTGCTTTTTTCACTTACGGTCAATCCTTAAACTGTAATGTTTTTCGCTTGGAAGGCGATTCCATAAAGTATAAAGCCTGTGAAAAAACAACGGAAACTGTCAAGCTTTTTTATCAGTTCGACCAGCGTTTCCAAGACGGATTATCAGAAGCCATAAAAATTGATCCAAATTTTGATTATCCTTACAAAGAACAATCAGTTGCTTATCTTAAAAGCGGCGATTTTATTTCCTGGAAAAAACTGATTGATAAAAGTGTAGAACTCAATCCCAAAGCAAATCTTGCGTATAGAGGCTGGTGCAGATACCAGTTTTTCCGAGATTACGAAGGTGCTATTCAAGATATTGAAGCCTTAGAAAAGATTTATCCAACCGGATATTTGGGATATTCCGTCAATGGCGATTATGAACTGCGGATCGCCAAAGCACTTTGCTACTCGGCAACCGGACAAAAAGAAAAAGCAATTTCTATTATAGAAAATCAGCTGGCAAAAAAAGACCACAACGTTGGTTTATATGATTATTATCAGCTTGGCGTCACTTATTTCGAAACTGGGAAATACGACAAAGCCTTAGAAAACTTCGAGAAACAAAGCAAAGTTTATGATTTTGCTGAGAATATTTATTTTAAAAGTAAAGTTTCTAAAATCAGAAATAAAGATTATTTGGATTTGAAATCACTTGCCCTCAAAACGTACGATGATGGCAAAACAATGAAAGATGGCTACACGCATCATTTCAACAAAGTTTACAGAAAGCAAATTGCCGAACTGTAAATTTTATTTCTAAAAATTCAAATCAAAAATCTTCCGGGTTAAATCATTTGACTACGGACTAAAAAATTAAAATTATGGCAGATTTACAATCCATAAAAGCACGCTTCGGAATTATCGGAAATTTCCCGGCACTTAACCGCGCTTTGGAAAAGGCAATCCAGGTAGCACCAACAGATATTTCGGTTTTAGTAATGGGAGAAAGTGGAGTAGGGAAAGAGTTTATCCCGAAAATTATCCACGGCGAATCCAGAAGAAAACACCAACCATATATTGTCGTAAACTGCGGCGCAATCCCGGAAGGCACAATAGATTCCGAGCTTTTCGGGCACGAGAAAGGCGCTTTTACCGGCGCAACTTCCACCAGAAAAGGCTACTTCGAAGTCGCTGATGGCGGAACAATTTTTCTAGATGAGGTTGGAGAGTTACCACTTCAAACGCAGGTTCGTCTCCTGAGAGTTCTTGAAAGCGGCGAATTTATGAAGGTTGGTTCGTCTCAAGTTCAGAAAACGAATGTAAGAATTGTGGCAGCGACCAACGTAAATATGATGAAGGCTATCACAGACAATCGTTTCCGTGAGGATTTGTATTACCGTCTGAATACGGTTCAGATTGATATGCCGGCGCTTCGTGAGAGAAAAGGCGACATTCATCTGTTATTCAGAAAGTTTGCGATTGATTTTGCTGAAAAATACAGAATGCCGGAACTGAAACTGACAGACGATGCGGTTTCGTATCTGGAAAATTATGCTTTCCCGGGGAACGTCCGTCAATTGAGAAATCTGGTGGAGCAGATGACGGTTGTGGAGCAGAACCGCGAAGTGAATTCCACAAAACTGGCAGAGTATATCCCAATGAATGCGAATTTACCTGCTGTCATTTCTAAGACTGGCGGAAATAGTACTTCCGGAGATTTTGGTTCGGAACGCGATATTATGTACAAAATTCTCTTCGATATGCGAAGCGACATTAATGATTTAAAATCCTTAACTTCGGAACTGATAAAAAACAAGGGAAACACGGATCTGAGTTTGCAGGAAAAAAATCTCATCAACAGGATTTATACTCCGGAAACGCAGCAGTCGGCAAGTCCAAATTCTTTGCTTTATTTTGAAAATAATCAGCAGAATCAGAATCAAATTCATCATCCGACAATTATTTCTGATGAAGAGGATCATCATTACAACGATGTAGAAGATATTGAACTGGAAGAAAGCAGACCAGAATCGCTTTCGCTTCAGAATAATGAAAAAGATTTGATTATCAAAGCTTTAGAAAAACATAAAGGCAGAAGAAACAGAGCGGCAGACGAATTGGGAATTTCTCAAAGAACGCTTTACAGAAAAATAAAACAATATAATCTAGAGGAATAATATGGAAACAAAAATGAACCCAAGACCAGTAGATTTTAAATTTAGCAACTACATCAGCCAGGGATTTGATCTGCTGAAAGCTAACTTTATGCCCATTTTCTTAGCGACACTTTGTACAATCTTGATGTCGATCATCCCATTTTGCGGCGTCGTAGCAGTGAGTAACTTACTCAAATTTATACGCAAAATTGACAAAGGACAGCAGGCAGAACCATCAGAAGTTTTCAATTTTGGTGATTTTATGAAATATTTTGTTCCGCAGTTATTAATTTTTGCGGGAGTGATCGCCCTTTACATTCCATATTTTGTGCTTTTGGCTTTAACAGGAATGTTGAGAGGAGAGCAGCCTTCAGGATTTGTGGGATTGATAATGGGACTTTACGTTCTTTTCATTGTTGTGGTCATTTTTTATTTTACACTGAAAGGTTTTTATATTATTGCTTTGATGTCCCTGAAAAATATTGCCGATTTAAAACAGGCCTGGAACATCTCAAAAGTGATGTCCACTGGAAATCTTATTATGATTTTCTTGTTCAGTATCGTTGTCAGTTTCCTGGGAGAAATTGGAATTATCCTTTGTGGAATCGGTGTTTTCTTTACGATTCCGTTTATCTATTGTGCACATTATTTTGCATATAAAGATGGATTGTCTCAAGTTGAATATGATGACATCACAGAAATCGGTCAAAACTATTAATTTATGAAAATTGTTTCTGGAATCTCATTCCTGCTTTTATTACTTCTGACTTCGTGTTATTCATTCACAGGATCGTCTCTCAGTCCCGAGATGAAAACCGTGAAGATCAATACGTTTCCGAATAACGCGGCCAATAATCTTCCGAGTCTAAGTCAGGATTTTACGGTGGCATTGCAAAACCGTTTTCTGCAAAGAACCACTTTGAAAGGCGCTGTAGAAAATCCAGATCTTTTGATAGAAGGAGAAATCAGCGATTACAACATCACGCCAACCAGCGTTGGTTCAGCTACAACGACGGAGCAGGGAAACACAATCCAGGCGTTGCAGAATAAACTGACGATTACAATAAAAGTACATTACGAAAACAAAATTGATCCTACTTTGAGCTTCGACAGAACTTACAGTGATGAAGCTGTTTTCAACAGTGATCTGGATCTCAACACGATAGAAACTGCGCAAGTGAGAATCGTGAACGAAAGGATCATCAACAAAATTTATAACGACATTGTCGCCAACTGGTAAAAGTATGAATACTAGAGTTTTAGAACTAATAAAGAATCCAAAAATCATTACTGAATCTGACCTCCATATCCTGGAATCAGAATCAGCAAAAATGCCTTATGCACAAAGTATCAGGGCGCTTTATCTCTACGGAATCAATCTTTATCAGTCCGAAAATTATAAAGAAAATCTTTCTAAAACCGCCGCTTACACAACGGATAAAAAAATCCTTTATCAATTTATCAATTCTCAGAAAAATATTCTGAAAGAGGAATTGCCAATCGAAGAAACAGCAAGTCAAGTAGTTGAAAATAAGGTTGCTAACGAAACGACTACTGCGGAAAATATCATTGAAAAAACGGAAGAAAATTCATCAGGGATTGAAGATGCTTCGGTTGTCCTGAATAAATTTGATATTGATAGAATTATCGAATCTGAAGAATCTCAAAACTCAGAATTCATTGTTGTAGAAGGTGAAAAAAACCGATTGCTCTACGAAGGCGAAGAAAATTTCCTCGAAGAAAAATCGCAGGAAATAGATTTGGAAGCAACTAAGGAATCTGGAATTATCACAGTTAAGGATGACTTAGATATTAAGGAAAATCTGATTATTATTGATGATAACAGATCCGAAGAAACCATTTCTGAGCACACCAACGTTGAAGAAGTTTTAGAAATTCCGGAAGTAGAAATTCCTGAAAGTAAAGTTGAGGAAACACACGTTGATACTCAGGTTCAGGATGAAGATTCGTCTGGAAATATCAGTTTCAATGGCATTGAAGATTTCTTACCTCAGATAAAATTTTCTGTTCCCAAAAACCATTTGGATTATTTGAATCCACCAAAAAAAGAGATTAAAACAGAAATTCCAACGGCAGAAAAACCGGTTTCAAAATCGGAGTATAAAGAAGCTTCCGTTGATGAAATTTCTGAAGATCAAATTGACAACAGCCAAATCAGTTTTGGAGAAACGCAGACTTTTGAGGTCTCAAAGCCTGTTGAAGTTGAGAAAATTGAAGCAATAACTGAAAATCAAGACGAAACGAAAGCTGTTGAAAATGAAGTCAATTTTGAGAATACTCAATCTTTCGAAGTTTCAGAACCTGAAAAAATAGAGGAAACTGAAGTTCAGGCAGATCAAATTGCTAAAGAAGACATTAAGGATCAAATCAGTTTTGAAAATACCCAGACATTTGAAGTTTCAAAACCGGAAGAAATTTCAACCGAAACTCAAATTTCGAAACCTAAAAATATTAAGATTGAAGAGGAAGTTGTTGAGCCAGTTTCTACCTGGAAACCAATGTCTTTTTCCACAAATACGCCAGATGCATTGATTGGAAAATCGCCGGAAATTGAACAGCCAAAACAGGAGATAAAAATTGAGGAAAAAGTTGAAGAACCTGTAGTGACAGAGGAAATTATCATCGATGAACAACCGTTTGAAGAAGAAAAACCTCAAATCACTGAAAGCGAAAGACCTTTAATTAACGTTTCATTTTTTGGAAATGATGTTTCAAAAATTGAAGAAAAAGAAAAGGAAATCCCTCCAATTCTGGACAAATCGATCGAACAGGATTTGGCAGACAGTAATGTTGGCACATTCATCAACACCTGGCAAAACTGGCTGAAAATCGACAGACCAAAATCCGAAGAATTACCAGAGAAAACCATTGTTGTCAAAGAAAAAATCATTGATCAATTCATAGAAAAAAATCCAAAAATATCTCAATTGAAAGATGAGGTCAATTTTGTCGTAAAAGAGAAAAAAGACGACATTTCCCACTTGATGACCGAGACTTTGGCAAAATTATATGTGGAGCAAAAACTCTATTCCAAAGCGATAAAAGCCTACGAAATCTTGATTGAAAAGCATCCGCAGAAAAAGGGTTACTTCAATGAAAAAATTGAGGAAGTCAAAGAAATCAGAAAGTCATAAAACAAAAAACCGGAAAATTAATTTCCGGTTTTTTTTATTTCAATTCAATAGGATTGTTTCTGCTTTTTATCTCAGTTTCCATTCGTTTCTGCATTTCCTGCATTTGTTTCGGATCCATTCCAGGTCTGTTGGCACCGCCGCCAGCTGGACCTCTTCCGCCTCCGCTGTTCCTTAACGCGTTCACAAAACTTGCAGGATCTTTTTGCATCTTCTTTTCCATATCTGCATATTTTGATTTGGAAAGTGAGATAAATTGTCCTCTATTCAAAGGTTGATAGATCTCCGCTATTTTTTTTGTCTGCATCAAATCGAAAGAATAATCGCCTTTGTCGTCTTGAACTTTCAAAATCAATCCAGGCAATCCGGAAAATTTATAAGGACCGTCCTGCAAAGGAATCTCTTGTGTAAACCACGCGTACCAGGTTCTTCCACCGAATTTGGTTTCTGCTTTCTGGGTTTGGTAATCTCCAATTTTTACCGTTTCCGGCAATATTTTCCATCCAAAGGCCGGCGTTTCTGAATACGAATAATTGTCTCTTCCGATTCTTGATTTGTAAACCAAAGTCTGGTTTGTAAGATCTTTTTCGATTATGAATTGCAGATTGCTTCTCAGATTTTGCATTTGGCTTCTGTCAAAGTTTTTCGTGGTGCGCATTCTTTCCATTATAGAATCTCGCTTCATCGAATTTTCTGCGTAGAAAACAGATTTTTGTCCGTCTGTATCAAGATAAGCCAATTCCGTTTTTTTCTCAACGTTGGTAGAATCGGGTGTCAATGTCGCCTGATAAACGAAACGAGTGCTTTGCTGAGCCATCAAAAGAGGCATTGCAAGTATGCTTAGTAGTTTTAAAATTTTCATATTAATATTTGTTGCTTAGTTCTATTGGATTTGTATTCCCGAAGTTCATTGTGTTTCCATGACTCGCCGAAGATTGCTGCGAAGGATTTCCCATTTGCATATCTGGTTGTCCGCCCATATCGCCGTTTTGCATTCCGCCAGGCTGCTGGCCTTGACCTCCAAATCCATTATTCATTCTGCCACTTCCATTGTTATTCATTCGGTTGAAGCTGTCGAAGTTGATTTCCGGATCTTTATTGTTGACCATTTCCATTCGTACCGATGCTTTGTCACCTTGGAAATTAATTCTTGTCGATTTTCTGGCGTCTTGTTTTATGCTTTCGGAAAAGGCTTTTTCAATATTGATCTTCTTCACAAAGCTGAATCTGTAATCGCCTTTGTCATCCTCCAATTTTAAGATCAAACCTGGAAGACCAAGGAATTTATAAGGTCCATCTGAGATTTTAATATCTGGAGTAAACAATGCTGTCCAGGTTCTGCCTCCAAATTTCATTATTGCCTTTTGAACTTTATAATTATTAAAATCAGAAACTTGCGGTGAAACTTCCCAAATCATTTTTCGATCTTCCTGATAGTAAACTTGTTTGGATCCAATGCTTTCAACAAAATTCACCGATTTGTCATCCCTGTTTTTTGTAATAAAATAATCGAAGAAAGTCGGCTGGATAGATTTCCCATTCGGCAGTTTTGGAAATTCGGATTTATCTTTTTTAGATTTTTTTGTTTCTGTAATGCCTTGTTGTCTTAGAACGGTTGTCAAGGAATCTCTAAGTAATTTGCTTTCGCTGATGAATAATGATTGATTTCCTTTAATGTCCAGAAATGTGTTCTCAACTTTCATATTCACAAGATTGATGGTGTCTGGATTCACTTCCGTCTGGTAGATGTATCTTTCGGTTTGACTGAAAACTTTTCCGAAAAAGAAAAACATAAGTATCAAAATGAGGAGCTTCTTCATAATTTAAAACTGATTGTTTGATTAACAAAATCAAGCAAAGTTAATTATTAGAAGTTTCAGAATTAATAATTGTTGGTTTTTTGATAAGAATTTAACATTAACGAACTGTTTTTCATTGCTAAAGCATTACTGGTTCATCATAGAAAATCATAAAAATAGATGTCATCGATTTGAGATTGCGGAAATTAGTTCGTACTTTTGTAGACTAAAATCAGTCTAAATAAAAACAATGATACAAGTAAGCGATCAGGCAAAATCTAAGGCGGCTCAGCTGATGACCGAAGAAGGCTTCAACCCTGAGACTGACTACATAAGAGTAGGCGTAAAAAGTGGCGGTTGTTCCGGACTAGAATACGTCTTGAAGTTTGATAATATAAAAAATGAAACCGACACAATTTTCGAAGATAACGGCGTAAGAGTCATTATTGAGAAAAAATCCATCCTTTATCTTGCAGGAACAGTTCTGGAATATTCTGGAGGATTGAATGGGAAAGGTTTTATTTTTAACAATCCAAATGCTGCAAGAACTTGCGGCTGCGGAGAGAGTTTCTCTTTGTGATTAAGAGATTAAGTTATTAGGAGATTTAGAAATTATGACTGCTTCATTTGAAAATTTTCCAGTTTACAAGAAAACTATTTCATTTACAGTTAAAATTTTTAAACTTCTTGAAAATGAAAATCTGAATAAAGAGTTTTCACTTAAAGACCAATTAAAAAGAGCCACTTTATCAATATCAAATAATATAGCAGAAGGCTCAGAATATGGCAGTAACAGACAATTTATAAGATTTCTTTGGATAGCAAAAGGAAGTTGCGCCGAAGTAAGAAATATGTTATTTGTCTTATATAGTCTAGAAAAAATAAATGAACAGACTTTTATTACTACAAACGAAGAATGTTTAGAAATAACAAAAGAAGTTTATCATTTCATAAAATATTTGGAAAAGAACAATTTAGGAAAGTAATAATTTCTAAATCTCTTAATTTCTAAATTTTTAATTAATTATGGCAAAATATACTGAGGACGATTTAAGGGAAGACCTTAAAACAAAAGAATATGAGGCGGGCTTTTATACCGATATCGAGTATGATGATTTCCCGACTGGACTGAATGAAGACATCGTGCGCGCTATTTCTGCAAAGAAAGAAGAGCCGGAATGGATGACGGAATGGCGTTTGGAATCTTTCCGAATCTGGCAGAAAATGACAGAACCGGATTGGGCCAACATCAAATATGAAAAACCGGATTTCCAAGCGATAAGATATTATGCTGCTCCGACCAAAAAACCGGAATTGGCAAGTCTTGACGAAGTTGACCCAGAGCTTTTGGCAACTTTTGCTAAACTAGGAATCAACATCGAAGAGCAAAAAAGACTTTCAAACGTTGCAGTTGACATCGTAATGGATTCTGTTTCCGTAAAAACGACTTTCCAGGCGACTTTGTTGGAGAAAGGTGTGATCTTCTGTTCTATTTCAGAAGCGATCAAGAACCATCCAGACCTCGTTAAAAAATATCTTGGAAAAGTAGTTCCGAGAGGCGATAACTTCTACGCAGCACTTAACTCCGCAGTTTTCTCTGACGGAAGTTTCTGTTACATTCCAAAGGGTGTGAAATGTCCAATGGAATTGTCAACCTATTTCCGAATCAATCAGTCAGGAACCGGACAGTTCGAGAGAACTTTGGTCATCGCTGATGCAGGAAGTTATGTTTCATATCTGGAAGGTTGTACAGCACCATCAAGAGATGAAAATCAATTACACGCTGCTGTTGTGGAATTAATTGCAATGGATGACGCTGAGATCAAATATTCGACCGTTCAAAACTGGTATCCAGGAAATGAGGAAGGAAAAGGAGGTGTTTTTAATTTTGTGACGAAGAGAGGACTTTGTGAAAACAGAGCTAAGATTTCTTGGACTCAGGTAGAAACTGGTTCTGCAGTGACTTGGAAATATCCATCTTGTATCTTGAAAGGAGATAACTCAATTGGCGAATTTTATTCGATTGCAGTGACGAACAATCACCAATACGCCGATACAGGAACGAAGATGATCCACATCGGTAAAAATTCTAGATCGACAATTATCTCTAAAGGAATCTCTGCTGGGAAATCTCAAAACTCATACAGAGGATTGGTAAAAGTGATGCCTTCTGCAAAAGGAGCGCGTAACTTCTCCCAATGTGATTCTTTGTTGATGGGTAACGAATGTGGCGCACACACTTTCCCTTACATCGAGATCAAGGATCCTACGGCACAATTGGAACACGAAGCTACAACTTCGAAAATTGGTGAAGACCAAATCTTCTATTGCAACCAAAGAGGAATCGATACTGAGAGAGCGATTGCACTGATTGTGAATGGATTCAGTAAAGAAGTTTTGAACAAGCTTCCAATGGAATTTGCGATTGAGGCTCAGAAATTATTGGAGATTTCGCTTGAAGGTTCAGTAGGATAGAATTTTGTAAATTTGAAAAAATTTAGATATGGAAAATACAATTTTAATCAATAAAATAAAAATATTGCCCAATTCATTAAAGGAAGAGGTCAATGATTTTATTGATTTTTTGTTATCTAAAAAAAATAAAAAATCGATTCCTGCAATCGAAGAATTTTCCGGAATTTGGTCTAAAGAAGAATCAATTGAAATCGAAAGTGTTATTAAGAAAGGGACAGAAAATATAGACAATGAGTGGTAATGTATTAGATACAAATATCATCATTGATTTGTTTCGGGGAGACGAAAAAACAAAATCATTTTTGAAGAATTTTGATTTTGAAATTCCAGTATTTGTAGTTGGAGAATTGTTTTACGGAGCCGAAAACTCTTCAAAAAAAGAAAAGCATTTTGAGCAAATAAAGAAATTTACTGAAAATGTTTCTATTATTAATTCTACCGAAGAAACTGCAAGAATTTATGCTTCTGTAAAATCTTTATTAAAACAGCAAGGAACACCAATTCCTGAGAATGATATATGGATTGCTGCAATTTCTATTGAGAACGATAAATCTTTGGTGACAAATGACCAACATTTTTCATTGATAAAAAATTTGAAAATCATTAATTTAAAATAAAAAATCATATTTCACGAAAAGAAATGTGTGTAAAATAATATGTTACAAATCAAAAACTTACACGCCAAAATTGAAGACGGCGCAGAAATACTAAAAGGAATCAATCTTGAGATCAAACCAGGCGAGGTTCACGCAATTATGGGACCGAATGGTGCTGGAAAATCTACACTTTCCTCTGTGATCGCAGGGAAAGAAGATTATGAAGTAACCGAAGGAAACATTCTTTTCGAAGGTGAAGATATTGCTGAAGATGCACCAGAGGAAAGAGCGCACAAAGGGATTTTCCTTTCGTTCCAATATCCGGTTGAGATTCCTGGCGTTTCTGTTACCAACTTCATCAAAGCAGCGCTTAATGAGACCAGAAAAGCAAATGGACTGGAAGATATGGGCGCAAAAGAAATGCTTGGCCTGATCCGTGAAAAATCTGAGCAACTGGGCATCAAAAAAGATTTCCTTTCCAGATCTCTAAACGAAGGTTTCTCCGGAGGTGAGAAAAAAAGAAACGAGATCTTCCAAATGATGATGCTGAATCCAAAATTGGCCATCCTGGACGAGACAGATTCCGGACTTGATATCGATGCTTTGAGAATCGTTGCTGATGGTGTTAACAAATTCAAGAATGAAGGGAACGCGGTTCTTTTGATCACGCACTACCAAAGACTTTTGAACTACATTCAGCCAGATTTCGTACACGTTTTAGCAGACGGAAAAATTATTAAAACAGGAGATAAATCTCTAGCACTAGAATTGGAAGAAAAAGGCTACGACTGGCTTTTAAACTAAAAACAAATCTTCTAACAGATGCAAAATCAAACCATTACAATGGCTTTATTTGAACAGACAATAGATCAACATTCAGATTTTTTGGGAACGCTTCGTCACAGATTTTTGGACGAGGACAGAAAAACCGCTCTCGAAGCTTTCGCTTTGAAGGGTTTTCCGACCAAAAAAGATGAAGAATACAAATACACCAACCTAAAAGAGATCACGGAGAAAAACTACAATTTTTTCCCGACAGAGGAGCACCACATCTCGAGAGAGCAATTGGATGCGCTTCATTTGGGCGAGGAAAACTTTGACAGAATCGTTTTCATCAACGGAAAACTTCATAAAGAATTTTCCAAGATCTCCATAGGAAATGCAGAGTTCCTTTCTTTCAATTACGCATTGAACGATGCGGCTCATAAAGAGGTTTTCGACAAATATTTCAACACAATTGCCAACAAAGATCTGGCTTTCACGAACTTGAATTCTGCTTACTGCAAATTCGGATTCTTTTTGAGAGTTCCGAAAAATGTGGTAATCGAGAAACCAATTCACGTCTTCTATCTTTCTCAAAATCAGGAAGAGAACACATTCTACAACACAAGAAATCTCTTGATCGTAGAAGAAGGCGCCAAAGTGGAGATCATTGAAAGTCATCACAATTTGGACGAATCTTTCGTGCTAACCAACTCTGTGACAGAGATTTTCACTTATCAAAATGCAAAAACCGATTGGCACAAATTGCAGAATGACAACGATACGTCTTTCCTTGTAGATCACACCTTTGCGAAGCAAGAAAGAGACAGTTTGACGACGGTAAATACTTTCACTTTCGGCGGAAAATTGGTTCGTAACAATCTGGATTTCATTCACAATGGTGAGAATATCAATTCATTTATGAACGGGATCACGATCATCGGAAAAGACCAATTGGTAGATCACCACACGGCCGTGCACCACAACACGCCGAATTGCGAATCTTACCAGAATTACAAAGGAATCTTCAAAGACAGATCGCACGGTGTTTTCAACGGGAAAGTTTTCGTGAACAAGATCGCTCAGAAAACCAATGCATATCAGCAAAACAACAACATTCTTCTGGACGAAGGCGCAAGCATCGACACAAAACCTCAGTTGGAGATTTTCGCCGACGATGTGAAATGTTCGCACGGTTGTACCGTTGGACAGCTGAACGCAGATGCGATGTTCTATCTGAGGGCGAGAGGGATTTCCAAGAAAGAAGCCAGAGCACTTTTGCTTTATGCTTTCGCCAACGACGCAATGCAAAACATTGATATTGAGCCACTAAAACTAAAGGTCTCAAAATTACTCGCTGAAAAGCTGGAGGTAAGTATGGAATTTTAAAACTTCAACATAAACAATCTAAATCCCGGAATTTTCTGGGATTTTTTATTTTTGGGCGCCTTTATCCGCGCTCCACTCCCGCTATTTTTGTGATTGCGAACGACGATTTTGCAAAAATTGAACATTGGCAACTCGCAATCACAAAAATGAGCTCCGTTCAGCTCGGGGCGCAGATTTGTATTTTTTTTGAAACATTTGCCACGAAATTGTAAATTTGAATCATCTCCGAACAAATTAAACTTTAACACAAATGAACTACGAAAAACTACAATTCAACCTCAACGCTTACAAAGAAACCGGCGAAATATTAGACGGCGCCAAATTCCTCATTCATCAATTCGATTTGGACGACGACAACTTTGCAGGCTTTGGTTTCCGCGAAGAATTAGAAAAGAACTCAATCCTCCTAACTGCGAATGGAGAACTCGGAGAATTGCAACACGTAATGATCCCAAGAAATCTCTTCGATTTTGATTTGACCTTAGTTCTAAATATGCTGGCTCACGAGATGTTGCACGTCCGTCAGAAATCACCAAGAATGATGATTGTGGACAAGAACGAACGCGAATGGCAAGCTTATTACGAAATGCTTTTTCACACCAATTTTCCTCAAATTCCGATGCTTTCTGATTATTACAGCAAATTCTTTGGTGAAAAAGCTTTGGTTTATTACTCAAGAATGGGCGAAGGAAGTGAACTTCAAATAAAGTACGCTGAACAAAAACTGGAAGTTGAAGAGCTACTGGAAAATTTAACCAAAGAAAATATCTGATATGAGGAAAATTCTATCTTCGTTAATCAATCCTAGAGTTATAATTATGGTCATTCTGATCATTCCCAATCTTTTTCAATCTCAAACAAAAAAGGAGATTTATGATAAATATTTGAAGAATGGTGCGTACAAGTATTCCTATTTTCATACAAAATATCAGCAATATCTTGACTCAGCATTGATCTATTTGCCAAATGACGCTTTTCTCTGGCAGCAGAAAGCAATGCCTTTATTCAAAAGTAAAAAGTATGAGTTGGGGATGAAATATCTTGATAATGCTGTAAAAAACGATGATGAGTACAGCTCCATGCTTTCATATCGTGCATTCATCAAATGTATCTTCCAAAAGGATTACGGCGGCGCAATTGCAGATCTGGATGTCCTGATCAAGAAGTACCCGAAAGGGATTATTATGGATCATTCGTATGTATTTTACAAAGCATTGTCGCAGATTCAGCTCAATAAATATCAGGAAGCCGAAAGCAATCTGAAAATTTCGACCAATCTCTTCATCCAAAATGGAATCGAATCTCATTTTTTGGAATTATTCTATCTCGGAATCACTTTTTATGAAAGGGAAAACTATGATGAAGCGATTAAATATTTTGATGAAAGTTTGAAACAGAATCCCAAATTCTCTGACTGCCAATATTACAAAGCGTTAAGTTTGTATTATTTGAAGAGAAAACCGGAGGCTCTGGAAATCATCAAAAAAGCACAGGAAAATTTTTTAAACGGTGATACTATCACGGAGGACAACAGATTCTACGAAGATTATCCTTATCAAATCAAGAAATGGATGTTGCAAAATTGGGTCGAATTATTAAGTGGAAAATAATCAGTAATTTTATTTGTAGCATTAAAAATAAAGCTTGAGATAATGATAAAACCCGAAATAACCTGGCAGGATTTTGAGAAAATCGACATCCGAGTTGGAACCATCATTTCCGCAACAGACTTTGAAAAAGCAAGAAATCCGTCTTACCAATTGGAAATTGATTTTGGAGATTTAGGAGTTAGAAAATCTGCGGCTCAAATTACAGCTTTGTACAAAAAAGAAGATTTGATAGGAAAGCAAATTATGGCAGTCGTCAATTTCCCAAAGAAACAAATTGCCAATTTCTTCAGCGAATGTTTGGTAATGGGCGTTTACGGAGAAGATAAAAATGAAGTGACACTTTTGACTTCTAGTCTGCCTGTGAAAAATGGTCTGAATATTGGTTAGTTTTTTTTATCATATATGTTAAGAAAAACGCTAAATGATACAAAATAATTATAAAAATTAAAAAAACACACTATGGAAACAAATCGATTAAAAGAAAATCAGACGAAAAAGAAAAGCAAAGTAGCCTACTACATCTTCGGCGCAATTTTTTTATTAGCAGCAGGAATTTTCATTTGGCAGTACTACCAAGGTAAAACATCTGCTGATGAGGACGATACAGTTTATACTACTACAGCTGTCACAGAACCTATTTATCCCGATACAGAGAATTACGATTATTATAATAAATTGTTGTTTGACATTAATGAATATGACGGTATTTCACAAAACTACCGAGAAGGAATTATGAAGGTTTTTAAAGACAATGGCTTCTTCGAACCGGCAGAAGGGGAAAGGAGATTTTCTATGACCAAAATAAAAGACAGAGCTTCAAAAGTGTACTCTTTCGGAGACTTTACAGGACAAACGAAAAATAATGAACCGGAACTGGCTTTCCTGATACAGTCTGAAGATGCCAATGAAAGTAAGCTTTTCATCATTTCCAATGACCGTGACGTTCTTTTCAGAAAAGATTATAGCGATGCACCTATTATCAATTCTTTTAAAAAGGGCAGCAAGATCTTTATGGAAAGTGAAAAATTGCAACCGTCGCCAAAAGACGGATTGATCATCAAATCCAAGAATTCAAAATATGCATTGGTGTATAACGAAAGTTCTAAAAACTTTGATGAATTTTACCAATACACAAACCAAGATCTGATTGATAATAAAAATGAAAGAGAAGATTATCAGGAAGTTTCTGACGAACCAGAGGAAACGCCTTAATTATTCGCTTTCAATTAATCAAAATTCTGGAGCTCAACCAGTTTTCTGTACGTTCCATTTTTGTCCATAAGTTCATGATGAGAACCTTGCTCAATGATGTCACCTTTTTCCATTACGACAATGTGATCGGCTTTTTGGATGGTCGATAATCTGTGGGCGATGATCAGTGACGTTCTGTTTTGCATCA
The DNA here is from genome assembly GCF_021261315.1 of Epilithonimonas sp. JDS. Taxonomy (GTDB): domain Bacteria; phylum Bacteroidota; class Bacteroidia; order Flavobacteriales; family Weeksellaceae; genus Epilithonimonas. The sequence goes on along the minus strand of NZ_JAJSAX010000001.1, from coordinate 1,080,443 downwards.
TTTTTTCTAAAGCGTCTTGAACATATCTTTCAGATTCCGTGTCGAGGGCAGAAGTTGCTTCGTCCAAAATCATAATTGGCGGATTTTTCAGAACTGCTCTTGCGATGGAAACACGTTGTTTTTGACCGCCGGAAAGTTTGTTCCCATCGTCACCGATATTCGTGTAATATCCGTCTTGAAGCTGTGAAATAAACTCGTGGGCGTTGGCAATTTTTGCAGCTTCAATTACTTGCGCTTCGGTTGCATCAGGATTTCCCATCAAAATATTATTGTAAACCGAATCATTAAACAAAACAGATTCCTGAGTTACCATTCCGAGAAGTTGTCGGTAATCTGTCAGTTTTAAGTTTTTAATATTGTGACCGTCAATTAGGATTTCGCCTTCGGAAACATCGTAGAATCTGGCTAATAAGTTGGCAATTGTAGTTTTACCACTTCCGGACTGGCCAACTAGCGCAACCGTTTTTCCTTTTGGTAAAGTAATGGAAACATTTTTAAGAATCAGATTGGATTTTTCATAATAGAATCCAATGTTTTTGAATTCGATTTTATCATTAATTTTAGAAATTGGTGTTGGATTGGCAACTTCTTCCACTTTTAAATCATAGTCCAAAACTTCCGAAACCCTTTCCAGACTCGCCATTCCGCCTTGGATAGCGGAAACTGCGTTCGATAAACGTTTTGCAGGATCCAGCACCTGAAAAAATACAGCTATAAACGCCAGGAAAGTCGCAGGATCCTTATTGGTTCCATTGATGATTTCCGTCCCTGCGTACCAGGTGATGAGCAACATTGTAACGGATCCAAGGAATTCACTCATTGGAGAAGCCAATTCTCTTCTTCGGCTCATAGAAATGGCGTGATGCTGCCACTGATCTGTGGTTTTATTGAATCTGTTTTTAAGAATTTTGTCAGCGTTGAAAATCTTGATAACTTTCGAAGATTTCAAGGTTTCATCAACCAAAGAGAAAAGATTGCCCAATTCTTCCTGCGCAAATCTTGCCTGCTTTTTCAGACTTTTACCAACCCAGGAGATGATCCAGCCCATAATCGGGAAAACGATTAACGAGAATAATGTCAATTTCGGAGATAATAAAAATAAGGCTGTGAGTGATGAAATGATCATAAACGGCGAATTCACAATATCTACCAAAGATCCCATAATTCCGCCTTCTACAGCACCAATGTCATTGGAAATACGCGACATCATATCGCCTTTTCTCTGTTCGGTAAAAAAGGAAACCGGCAGTTTCAGGAATTTATCATACATCAAAGTCCGAAGATCTCTGGTAATCCCGACACGGTAATTCACCAATAGATAGGAACCCAAATATCTAAAAATATTTCTTAATAAAAATGCAACCGCAGTGATGCAGCAGAGAACAGCTAAGACTTTGATGCCGCCGTGCTTATCCATATTAACCTGAATGGTGTAATATGCCCAATCTTTGAGGTAACCAAAATAATCAGCAATTCTTCCACTCCAAACCGGCACTTTCGAAGTGTCAATTTTGTCCGAGGTTCCAAACATTACACTTAGGATTGGCAATAAAGTTCCAATAGAAGCGATCTGAAGAAGAGAATAAAGAATATTGAAAAACATACTGCCCCACAAAAATCTTTGATGTGGTCTGGCAATACTGATAATGCGTTGAAATGGTTTCATTCAAAAAAATTGAATTGCAAAATTACGGAAAATAAATAGCTTAGTTTATCTAGACGTTAGAAATCGAAATTTACTTTATCGTTGTATTTCGGAGTAAAGTTTTTGGTGTTCAGTTTTTCAATTGTTTTTGCAAAGTTGTTGATGATGTTTGTGAGATTTTCCGCATTTACAATTTTAATGTCATCATTTACAGCATGGTAATGAAAGGCTTTGGTCATATCAACTGTAGAAATAGAATGTGCAATGATTTTCTTTTTAACGAAATTCACATTGTCAGATCTGTAGAAAAGCTGTTCATTTTTGTATGGATCAGGATAAATTTTCAAACCATTCACAGCATTTGCATTAATCAATTCGTCAAAATCAGAAAACTCGTCACCTGTCATAAAGACAGCATTTTTCCCGAATTGAGATTCTGTCGCCAGCATTTCGAAATTGAAAAGTGCGGTGATATTATTAAAAACAGGATTTAAATCTTTGTTTTCTGATAATGCTTTTGAACCTTTGAGACCAACTTCCTCCGCATTGAAAGCCATAAAGACCATCGAATAATCTGTCTTTTTATCTTTAAAATAATCAGCAATTCCAATCACGGTAGAAATTCCGCTCGCATCATCATCGGCGCCATTGTAAATATGATCTCCGAAATTCGTATTCGTTCCGATGTGATCAAAATGTCCTGAGAAAGCCAGACTTTTTTCGGATGTTCCTTTTTTGATGCCGCAAACATTAAAACCCTTTTGTCCTTTATATTCAAATGGAATTAGATATGAATCGCCGAAACAGTAATCCAGATTATCTTTTTTGAATTCCGAAGCGATGTACTCTGCAGCTTTATCATTTTCCGGAGTTCCGAATTTTCTTCCCTTCATCTCATCCGAAGCCAGAGTGGAAATGATATTCACAACTCTGTCTTTCGAGATTTGTTGTGCGAAAGAAAATGTTGAAAGCGTAACAAAAAGAAACAGGTTTAGTTTTTTCATAATGGTTGATTTATTTATAAAACAAAGATATGACTGATATGTCATTGAATCCTTAGTTTTGTTACCATTAATCGTAATAAAACAAAAAAACAGCCTCCAAAAAGGAAGCTGCTCTTACTCAAAAAAATCGTCGTCAAGTTTATCGAAGTCTGTCTACAGATTTTACGAGCCTCTCATCTTTTTTGATGTACACATTTGCCAGAAGCAAACATACAATCGCAATTACTGAGAAAACCGGCTCAATACCCTTCTCAGGAAAAGTGATTCCTCCGGGTAAGTTTTGCAGCCAATAAATCAAAAAACCAAGCAACAAAGCGTTTATAAAAATGCTGATGTTGTTCAGCAAGATTTGTCTTTTGCGGTTTTTAAAACTGAAGATACTTAGCAATCCCAATAATATTAATAGAACAGAAGAAATATTGATAATTAAGTTTCCACCTAATACATCAAAGTCCTGAGCTGTGAGGTTTAGGAACAAAGCGCCTAACACAGCTAAAAATATCCAGATTGTTTGTATTCTTTGTAACATTTTTCTTGATGAATTCCGTTTTGAATGGGAATAAATTGTCTGCAAAAATAAAATAATTTTTGCGTAATTCAAAAATTAATGTAGATTTGCATTGTAATCACCTATTAAAAATGATAATCGCCTGATTTTCATTCTTACTTTTACAAAATTAATTTACTTTTTTACGCATTATATGTTTAATATTGAAACGCTAAGGTCAAAATCCGATGAGGAATTGACCAAACTTTCTAAAGATTTAGGCGTCAATTTGGCAAAGAAAAGCTCTCCGGAAGAAACTGTTTTCGCAATTCTGGACTATCAGGCTTCGAACCCAAAAATCATTAAAGATTATCTAAACGCCAATCAGGAAAATATGAATAAAAACACAGAAGATAACTCTGAGGAAAAAGCTGTTCCGGCTAAAAAACGAGGCAGAAAGCCTGCAGAAAAGCCCAAGCAAGAAGCAGAGATTCCTACAGCAGAAGTTGCAAAAGAAGAGGTTCCTGTAGCGGTAGAAGCGCCGGTTGCGCCGGAGGAAGTCAAAAAACCGAATCCGCCAAAGAAAAAACAACCGAGAGCAAGAGTTGCAGCTAACGAAAATCAAGAAGTCGTGGCAGAAGCTAAAACAGCAGAACCAACTCAGCCAACAGAAACCGCTCCTAAAACTGACGAAAAGCCAGAGGAAACAAAACAGCCTCAACAAAGACAGCCTCAACAGCAGAATAACCGTCAGCAACAGCAAAAGACCAATAATAACAATAGAGGTCAGCAAAAAACACAAAATCCCAATTCTCCCCAACATAACAATCAAAAAGAACCATCCGAAAACCAACAGGACAATTCGCAAAAGAAAGAATTCAACTTTGATGGATTGATCACTATTGAAGGTGTTTTGGAAATACTTCCGGACAACTACGGATTCCTTCGTTCTTCAGATTTCAGTTATATCTCTTCTCCGGACGACGTTTACGTTTCTACCAATCAGATCAGAAATTATGGTTTGAAAACGGGTGACACTGTAAAAGGATTCGTAAGATTGCCAAAAGAAGGCGAGAAATATTTCTCACTTTTGAAACCTACTGAAGTTAACGGACGAGATCTGGCTTTCATTAAGGACAGAGTTGCTTTCGAATATTTGACGCCGCTTTTCCCTCAGGAGAAATTTAACCTGGCAGGAAAAGGCTCAACACTTTCTACGAGAATTGTCGATTTGTTCGCGCCAATCGGAAAAGGACAAAGAGCAATGATTGTTGCGCAGCCAAAAACTGGTAAAACGATTTTGCTTAAAGATATCGCCAACGCAATCTCAGCCAATCACCCGGAAGCTTATATGATGGTTCTTCTTATCGACGAACGTCCTGAGGAAGTAACTGATATGCAGAGAAGTGTGAATGCGGAAGTGATTGCTTCTACTTTTGATGAAGCAGCAGATAAGCACGTAAAAGTGGCGAATTTGGTTCTTTCAAAAGCGCAAAGAATGGTGGAATGTGGACACGATGTTGTAATCCTTCTTGATTCGATCACAAGATTGGCAAGAGCTTACAATACAGTAACGCCAGCTTCAGGAAAAATACTTTCTGGTGGTGTAGATGCCAACGCGCTTCATAAGCCAAAGCGTTTCTTCGGTGCTGCAAGGAAAATCGAAAATGGCGGATCGCTTACGATTATCGCAACAGCTTTGATCGATACAGGTTCCAAGATGGATGAGGTGATCTTCGAAGAGTTCAAAGGAACCGGAAATATGGAATTGCAATTGGACAGAAAAATCGCTAACAAAAGAATTTATCCGGCTGTAGATTTGGTTTCATCCAGTACAAGAAGAGACGATCTTCTTTTGGACGAGGCGACAATGCAAAGAATGTGGATTATGAGAAAATATCTTTCTGATATGAATCCTTTGGAAGCGATGGAATTTGTACAAAAGCAGATCCAAGGAACCAAAAACAACGAAGAGTTCTTGATGTCTATGAACCGATAAGTTCATTATACAATTTAAAAAAACAATGTATTTTAAAAATAAAAAATTCCGAATCAAATCTGATTCGGAATTTTTTTTAATTGTATGTAATTGGATTTACATTATATTTTTTACTTAATACATTTTACAGTTTTAAGAAACCAAAATATCTTCAACGTCATCTTTTCTGCTAAGTACCGAGTGCGCGTACGAGCAATGTGCTTTAATTTTCCAGCCATTTTTTCTTGCAAATTCTACAGATTTTTCAACCAATTTTTTGCCAAGACCTTGACCTTCAAATTTTGGAAAAACCATCACATAGCTGACAATCAATTTTTTAAGTTCCGGAACAATCGTGTAAGTCAGTCTTCCAACGTCTTCTGCGCTGTTTTTCAAAGTGATGTAACCTCCGTTTCCGGATTTGTTATTTTCAAAGCTAAGATCCATAAGTATGTATTTTATGGCTAGCATAGCGAAAAGTATTCCAAAATTGAAGAATTGTGTTATTTGATTGATAAAAATTCAAATGATTTTGGTTTCTAAATATTTGAATATTAGGGCAATCAAAAAAGCTACAATTATTAATGAAATATTTCTACTGGTTTTTTCTGATTTGAACAATGCGTAAACGACTTTTCTTAGTTTTCTATGATCAAAAATAAGTATGATGGAAATTAAAACTTGATAATAGACTGCAGAACTCAAGGCAATAATTTCATAAATATAATCTTGGATAATAATGTTTGACAAAATAACCGTGAGCAAAATGCACCCAAATATTCTTGTTCTGCTAAAGAGCAGACTTACTCCGCCAATAACCTCAAAGACACCAATAATAATTGGATATGCCAGCGAATAGGAATAAAAGGTCCACATCAATTTGTGACCTTCGGAAACATTTACATTTACCGAATCTTTGAAACTTTGGAACTGAATAGGTTTGCTAATTCCATAAACGATCATCGAGCCTGCGACTACAAAAATTATCGTCCAATAAAAAATATAGCTGATCTTTTTTCTGTAAGTATTCATCAAATCAGATCATTACCTTACAGGTGTTCTAAATTCTCCATAACCAATCAAGCCATCGAAGTTTCTGCCAAATGGCGTGTAATATAAAAAGGCTTGATAAAGATTTTCTGTCTGCCAGAAGTTTCCGTTTATTTCGCCGTAGTTGAGTTTTCCGTCAGAATCTTTTGTTGCCAGAATATAACTGTAGAATCCCTGCTTCAAATAGATTTTAGCAATATATTTCTGCGCTTTTTCGTCGTACAGCATTTGGCTTTTTGCATCAGCTTTGTAATCATTGAATATTCCGAGGACGTAAAATTCTTTGTCCGATTTCTGACTGTCGAGCGCAAAATAAACCCAGGAATAATCGCCTTCTCTGTCCGCATCTCGTTCAATTCCAAGATCATTTCTTCGGAAATAAAACGCACCGTTCACATCTGGCTGATATTGATAATCTCCTGGATATGCCCAGACTGGATGAAGGTAAGTGTAATTTTTACCATCGATATTTTCCGTGTTGGCGACCATATCCAAAGCCTGATTCATCACCTTATTGTCAAAATAATAAAACTCATTATTTCCCGGAAAAGCCAAACCTAACTGTTGGAAAAGAAGTTGATTTCCTAAGGTGGAACTTGGTCGGATATTAGTCAAAGAAATTCCCCAGTTGTTATTTTGAATCACACTTAAGGATAATGAAGAAAGGTTATTTGTAATTCCGGAACCGTTTCCTGTGGCCTGGATTTCCAGTCTCTGTTTAGCATTCGGATTTTTTGCATCGATGAATCTTGTTACATTGATTCCCAGATTGGCGCCGTCTTCATAAATTGAAAATCTCTTTTTGAACAAAGGTTTGTCCTGCGAATCTTTATAAACGATAATTTCATAATTACCCGAAATTTTCGGCTGAATTTTCTCATTCGGGAAAACCAATTCGTAATGTGTATATTTTTGATAAGTGTTGAAGGAATATTGGAATTGATCGATCAGCGCATTCATACTTCCACTGGCATATTCGGTAAAGAAAAGTCCGTCTTCTTCCCAGTTTCGGTTGTAATGTTTGTAAGTATATCGGTAGAGCTGGCTGGAGTTGGCAAGATCATCAAATCTTAAAATCAACTGCTGACCCTGAGCAATTACTGGCGTTTCATCATTGGTTTTAGGATTGAAAACCTGTACACTTCTGATTTCCTGAGCGAAAGAAATGGCGCTTAAAAAAAGAAAAAATAGTCTAAATACCTTCATCCTGCTAAGTTAATGTTTTATATTTTTACAGTTAAATTAAAAAAATGTTACACGTAGAATCTTTCACTTTCAATCCGTTTTCCGAGAACACGTATGTTATTTATAACGAAGAAAAGGAGGCTTTTCTTATCGATCCGGGAAATATGCCTGATGCTGAGACCAAAGTTCTGGCTGATTTTATCAAAACAAAAGATCTCAAAATCCAGAATATTCTTTTGACACACGCTCATATCGATCATATTATCGGTTTGCAATGGGCGTATGACGAGTTCAAAGTTCCTGTTTTGGTTCATCTGGAGGAAGTAGAAATTCTTGAGAAAGCACCTTTTACCGCAAAGAATTACGGTTTCTTTTTTCCTGCTTTCAAAGGCGAAATCCAAAATATAAAAGAAGGAGACAAATTGAATTTAGGTTCTGACGCTTTTCAGATTTTTGATGTTCCGGGACATTCGCCGGGAAGTGTCGCTTTTTATAATGAAGAAAATGAATTTGTAATTTCCGGTGACGCGCTTTTTATGATGAGCATCGGCAGAACGGATCTTTACAAAGGTGATTACGACCAATTGATTACAAGTATTAAAACCAAATTACTGACGCTTCCGGAATCGACAAAAGTTTTCAGTGGTCACGGAGAATCAACTACAATTGGTTTTGAAAAGGCACATAATTCGTTTTTACAATAAATTTAAACTGATGAAATACAGAATCCTGATTCTTTTAATGTTAATATTCAATCTTTCTTTTGCACAAAATGAATTGGATAAAAACGAAATTGAAAATATTCAAAAGCTCATAAACTTATATAAAGCTAAAAATATCAACGGAATTTCGAAGATCATCAGTTATCCTTTGGAAAGAGAATATCCAATTCCGAGCGTCAAAAACGAAGCGGATTTTAAGAAAAGATTTGATCAAATTTTTGATAAGAAGATTGTTGATTTAATTTCAAATTCGAAAATCGAACAATGGAGCGAAGTCGGCTGGCGTGGGATTATGCTGAATCGCGGCGATCTTTGGATCGAATCTGACGGAACGATAACAGCCCTCAATTACCAAAGTGATTTTGAAGCCAAGCAGAAAAAAGATTTAATCACCAGGCAAAAAACAAAACTTCACGCTTCGTTGAAATCGTTTTTGCTTCCTGTTTACAAATTTAAAACAAAGAATTATTTGATCAGAATTGATGAGCAGGCAAATAATAAATACCGATATGCATCCTGGAAGATTGGTAGTTCAGAATCTTCAAAGCCAGATATGATTCTTACTGATGGCGAATGGGAAAATGACGGAACTGGCGGCAATCACACAATTACTTTCAAAAAAGGAGAATTCAATTATAAAATTTACAGGGGAATTATCGGCGAAAAAGATGCAGCAGAAATTTCTCTGACTGTAGAACAAAAAGGTAAAATCATTTTGCAGCAGGACGGTAAATTATTAGAATAAAAAAGCGCTTCCAATCCGGAAGCATTTTGATTTTATAATTTTAATCTCTGAAGTTCACATCCCGGATATTCAGGAAGTGAGAAACGTTGCCTTTCCAGTGATTTTCTTCAATTGTAAATGCCAGATCGAAAGTTTTAGTTTTAAAATCTTCGACAAACTGCCCAAATCTGAATCCCACACATTCGATATTCCTGCCGTTGGTCGGCTGCAAAATGTTGAATTTGAGATGCGTACTTTCTTTCCCCATCAATCTTACATAGCCATTGACTTTCACATTTTTTAGTACCAAAATCGGCTTCATATTGTGCGGACCAAACGGTGCGAGTTTTCTGTGAAAATTAATGAATTCGCGATTCAGATCTTCAGGGTTTACAATGCTGTCAACGTAAATTGTCGGCTCTTTCTGATGTTCCTGAATATTATTTTTAACATAATCTTCGAAACGGATTTTAAACTCCTCGAACTTTTCTTTCTCCATAGAAAGTCCTGCTGCAGCCTGATGTCCGCCGAATTTCATAAAAAGATCGGAACAGAATTCCAAAGCTTTATGAATGTCAAAATCGGAAACAGATCTTGCGGAAGCTACCATTTCGCCATTATTTCCTTCAGTAAAAACCAGAGTTGGCTTGAAGTAATTTTCTATCAATCTGGAAGCTACAATTCCGATGACGCCTTTGTTCCAGATTGGATCGTAAACAATGGTAGAAAAGCGTTGTGTTTTGTGCATTTCCAACGCCTGATTCATCGCCGAAAGTGTGATGTTGATGTCCATTTCGCGGCGTTCGTCATTCAGGTTGATGATGTTTTCAACCATTTGCTGAGCCTGTTTCAGGTTGTCCGAAATCATTAGTTCAACCGAAGCTTTCGCGTGAGAAATTCTTCCCGCTGCGTTGATTTTCGGAGCAATGTCAAAAACAATATTTGAAATTTCGAAGTGCGCTAATTTCTCTTCAGGAATCAATAATCTCAAACCAAATTTCCTTGTTTTTCTAAGGAATTTCAAGCCTTGCATTGCCAAAACCCGATTCTCACCAGTCATCGCCACAATGTCTGAAGCAATGCTGATTGCAAGTAAATCTGTCAATTCAAACAGCTCACTTTCCGGAATTTTGTAAATGGTATTAAGACCTTGGCAAAGTTTGAAACCAACGCCACAACCGCTCAATTCCTTGTAAGGATATCGGCAGTCTTTTCTTTTCGGATCCAAAACTGCAACAGCATTTGGAAGTTTTTCGCCTGGCAAATGGTGATCGCAGATGATGAAATCTACACCTACAGAATTGGCGTAATCTATTTTGTCAACCGATTTGATTCCGCAGTCTAAAGCAATTATTAATGAAAATCCGTTTTCTTTTGCGAAGTCTATTCCTTCGTCAGAAATCCCGTAACCTTCAACATTTCTGTCCGGAATGTAAAAATCCAGATATTTTTTGTCAACGATTTTGCTGAGGTACAAATACATCAAAGCAACGGAAGTTGTTCCATCTACGTCATAATCACCGTAAACCAATATTTTTTCGCCGTTTTCTATGGATGTTGCAATGCGTTCGACCGCTTTTTGCATATCGGCCATCAGGAAAGGATTGTGGATGTCGCCGCCGTTGGGTTTGAAGAATTCGCGGGCTTTCTGATAATTGTCGATGCCGCGCATCACCAGGATCTTGGACTCTAAAGTTCCAAAACCAATAGAAGAAATTAATCCATCAACAATTTCTTCGTCCGGCTCGGGTTTATAGATCCATTTTTGACTCATAGCTACAAAAGTAATGAAAAAATTATCGATAAGAAATTAAAAAAGCCATCAATTTGATTGATAGCCTGTATTGAAAATCAAAAATTTAGTTCTTAATTTTTGATGAATTTTTTGGTTTCAAATCCTGATTTTGTTTCAATGGAAATGATGTAATTTCCTTTTGGGAAAGTGGAAATATCCACTTTTGAAGTTGTATCAGATTTGATTAATGAACCTTTGATGTCATAAATTTTAACAGATTTAATTTCGTTATCAGATTTAATATTAATGAAATCAGAACTTGGATTCGGGAAAATATTAATTTGAGTTTTATTAAGTTCGTTTACTGCTAACTGATCTAAATCTTTAATGATAATATTATCGACAATAAAACCACTTCCGTCATTGTCGAATTCGAAATTTAAATCATTCGCTCTTAAAACTCTGGTTCCGAGAGCAGAAGTGTGAACCAATTGATTGTCAAGATAATATTTAACATTCTTTTCTGTCACGTGATCTATTTCAATTCTTAGATTGTACCATTTATCAGGAATCCAGCTTCCCAAATCCTTGAAATTGACATCACTGTCGGCGTACAGTTTACCGCTGTACATAAAATTAAATCCGCCAGCCCAGGAATAATTGCCGTTGTTGTTATAATATAATGACAGCAAATAATAATCGGAACTGTTCAGTTTTTCCAATTTCACATCTGCCGAAACGGAAAGCCTGTTATACTCCGGTATTTTCTTGAAAAGAAAAGACATATTTTCTGTGTATTGATTCGTGCTTGTCACTTCCACAGAATTGTTGCCGTCGCTTGCTTTTCCAGTCACCACTTTGAAATTATTATTTGGGACATTGTTAGTTTTCACCATCCATTCTTTTTGCCCGACAACCGTTCCCAGATTGTAGCCTTCGGAAGTTTCAAAAGAAATTTTCTGCTGTTGTGCAGAGATTGAAATTGATAATAAAGCTGTTGCTAAAGAGAATAAAAATTTTGTCATAAATAAAATTATAGGGATGCGAATATAGAAAATATATGGTTAAATATAAATCAATTAGCCTTTGTTTGATGATCAAAAAAAATCAGCCTCTAAGATAGAGACTGATTTTAGATTTTAAAAAATCAAACAATTAATTTTTAATGAACTTCTTATTTGTTTTTCCTTTCGATGTCTGAACTTCTAGAAGGTAAGTTCCTTTTGGTAGTTGTGAAACATTGATTGCTGGATTGTTGCTTTTAGAATGGCTTGTTTTGATTAATTTTCCGTCTAATCCGTAGATAGAAAGTTGGTCGATGATTTCCTTGTTGGCCGTTTGAACTTTCAATTCTGACTGTACAGGATTTGGATAAATCTGAATCGACAATGATTTTTGAACGTCGCTCACACCCAATTCTCCTAAAGAAAGTTTCCACAGTTCCACGCCTCTGTCATCATATTCTGCTTTGAAAAATAACTCGTCATTTAATTCCGTAAAGAAAGGCAGGAAATATAAAGGGCTTGGTTCAGTCACATTTGCTGGCGCTAATTTTACAGTACCATTTGCCGAGCCGTCTGTCATATACAATTCACTTCCGTTGGTTCCATCAATGGCCACAAAGAAGAGTTTGTCCTTAAATGTAGCGAAGAAGTTAGGAGCAGAATAGCCTGTTGGATTAATATCTTTTACCATATAAGTTCCGCTAGGTGTTCCGTCACTTACCCAAAGTTCTTCGGAATGCACGCCGTCTGTCGCCTGAAAATAAACTTTATCATTGTAAACGGTTAACGCCCCAGGAAAAGAATCTGAATCGCCTGGATTAATGTCTTTTACCATTACAGTTCCTGCTGCTGTGCCATCTGTAGTCCAAAGTTCTGCGCCGTGAACACCGTCATTTGCCCGGAAACAAAGTTTGCCATTGATTTCCACAAATTCATTGATGCTCGATCCGTCAGTTGGGTTGATATCTTTTACGAGGACCGTTCCGGCTTCGGTTCCGTCTGTTACCCACAATTCATCACCATTTTCGTCATCAGCCCGGAAGAAAAGTTTGTCTTTGAATACTTTAAATCTTCTCGGCGAAGAGTCGGAGCTTGCAAAAATATCTTTCACCATATAAGTTCCAGCTTCCGTTCCGTCCGTAGTCCAAAGTTCCCAACCATCGATTCCATTGCTGGCCTGGAAATATATTTTGCCTTTGTATTCTGTAAAGTCAGATGAATAGGAACTCTCTGCTCCCGGAGCGATGTCTTTCACCATATAAGTTCCGGTTTCAGTTCCGTCTGTGATCCAGATTTCTTCACCGTGAGTGCCGTCATTTGCGACAAAAATTGCTCTGTTCCCGTATTGTTTAAAATTCAAGGCAACGGAACTTGATTCGCCTGGATAAATATCTTTTAGTAGTTTGGTTCCAGCTTCTGTTCCATCTGTCACCCATAATTCGATTCCGGTGCTTCCGTCGAACGCACTGAATACCAATTTTCCGCCAGCTTCTGTAAGTTCTACAATGCCTGAATTTCCAGTTGGGTTGATGTCTTTTACGAGTTTTGTACCTGCGCTGGTACCATCAGTTACCCAAAGTTCATCTTGATGTACACCGTCGTCTGCTGAGAAATAAAGCTTGTTTCCAAAGGTTTTTAATTGTGAAATTGAAGATCCTTCTGAACCTGGATTCAAGTCCTTCAAAATATTGATGTTAACGGTTTGTGACATCACAAATAGCGGAGATGCCACAGCGATTAATGTGGTAAAAATTCTTTTCATTTACTTATAAATTGATTTAAACTCTCAATTTATGAACTTTTAATAAAATTTACAGAATTTTGAATGTGACATTAATGTTAATAAAAAAACCTTCCGAAATAAATCAGAAGGTTCAGTTTTAATTGTCTATGTTCTATTTGTCTATAATCTCAAAGTCTACTTTGTATGATTCATCATATTTGTATCGATGTTGACGCCAATTCCTTGCGCAACTCTCATTCCAAGTTCGATATTTGCCCGGAAGAAATGACATAGCTGACGGTTGATGATTTCATCACGTTTTGGTCCGTCTACGCCACCAAGATGACCGACAATGTTATTCACCAAAGCCGTTCTCGCTTCTTGGTCTAAAGCTTTAGTATAAAACAATCCGGGTTGTGTGTAATGATCATCATCATTTTGATTTCGGTCGAAATGGGCAACTCGGGAATTGTCCAGATCATATTCCAGATTCTTGTAAGATTCGGTAGGTTCCACGTCGCTGAAACTATTTGGGAAATAGTTTGGTTTGTCACCATAATCAGAATCGTCTGCCATATGTCCCGCTCTTTGGAAATTGTTCACGGCGAAAGGACATTTGTTAACTTCCAATTGATGAGAATTGACACCCAATCTGTATCTGTGTGCATCGGCGTAGGAAAATAATCTGCCTTGCAACATTTTGTCCGGAGAAAAACTGATGCCGTCCACCAAATGACTTGGCGCAAAAGCAGATTGCTCCACGTGAACGAAATAATTTCTTGGCACTTCATTCAATTCCATCACACCAACTTCCTGCAATGGGAATTCGTCCTGGAACCAAACTTTCGTGACGTCGAAAGGATTCCAACGCCATTCTTTCGCCTGCTCTTCGGTCATCGTCTGGATGTAAAGTTTCCATTTGGGAAATTCTCCTTTTTCAATAGCATTCACCAAATCTTCCTGAGAAAAATCCGGGTTTTCACCTTTCATTTTTGTGGCTTCATCGTCTGTGAAGTTTTTGATGCCTTGCTGCGTTTTGAAATGGAATTTGACCCAAGTTCTTTCGTTGTTTGCATTAATCAAAGAAAAAGTGTGAGATCCAAATCCGTGCATATGTCTGTATCCGTGAGGTGTTCCTCTTTCAGACATTAATATCAAAACTTGATGAAGCGATTCCGGATTCAAAGACCAGAAGTCCCAAACCATCGTTTTGCTTTTCAGATTGGTTTTCGGAACACGTTTTTGTGTGTGGATGAAGTCCGGGAATTTTTTAGCATCCTTAATAAAGAAAACAGGCGTATTGTTTCCAACCAAATCCCAGTTTCCGTCTTCGGTATAAAATTTCAAAGCGAAACCTCTTGGATCTCTTTCTGTATCGGCGCTTCCCATTTCGCCACCAACCGTTGAGAATCTTGCAAACATTTTGCACGAGTTTCCAACTTGGGAGAATATTTTTGCTCTCGTCAAATGACTGATGTCGTGTGTCACGGTGAAAGTCCCGTACGCACCGGAACCTTTCGCGTGGACAATTCTTTCGGGAATTCTTTCTCTTACGAAGTGCGCAAGATTTTCCTGAAGAATGAAATCCTGCAGCAGAACCGGACCGCGTGGGCCAACAGTCTGTGAATCCTGATGCTCAAAATAAGGAGCGCCTACAGAATTGGTGAGTTTTTTTTTGTTTTCCATATTTCAGATTTTATTGATGTATGATATTTAAAAGCTAAATTCGATAAAAAAACTTATTCATGAAACAAATTAATAATTATATTTGTCATAGATAAAATAAATTACAAGTCGTGAATATCCAACAGTTAGAATATTTGATTGCAGTAGATAAATATAAACATTTTGGCAAAGCTGCACAAGCATGTTTTATCACTCAACCGACACTCAGCGCAATGATTCAAAAGTTTGAAGATGAGCTGGATGTGAAAATCTTTGACAGAACCACACATCCAATCAGAACTACTGACGCGGGTGGAGAGCTCATCAAAGAGGCTCAAAAGATCATTGATGCTGTGATGGAACTGAGGAATAAGGCTAATTTCCTTAATAATATTCTTGCGGGTAAAATTAATCTGGGAATTATTCCGACAGTTTCCACTTACATTCTTCCAAACGAAATTTTTAGTTTTTTGAATAAAAATCCGCAGATCGAACTTAATATCAAGGAGATGACTACGGACAGCATTATCAAAGCTTTGAAGTCTGGAGAGCTGGATGCCGGAATTATTTCAACACCATATTCTGCAGCGGATGAGTTTTATCAGGACTTTTTATTTAATGAAGAACTGATGTTGTACTCTGGAACAGAATCTGGGCAAAAGAAAGATTGCTTCGTCGTGCCAGAAGATATTGACGTGGATAAAGTCTGGCTTTTGGAGGAAGGAAACTGCCTGCGAACGCAATTCGAAAATATTTGTCATCTGAAGGAAAATTCTTTAAAACCAAAAAATCTGGAGTTCCTAGCTTCTAATGTGAATACGTTGGTTCAAATGGTGGATAAAGTTGGCGGAATTACCATTCTTTCTGAGATTGGCGTTCAGCAATTATCATCAGAACAAAAAGAAAAAGTTTCAAGATTTATCAAGCCTTTTCCTTACAGAGAAATCAGTCTTATTTATTACAAACCAACTTACAAGCAAAAGATTATTGACGAGTTGATTTCTGAAATTCGTACTTCTATGGAACAGAAACTTAATTTTTATAAAGACAGAGAAAATTACAAAAGTGTGAAACCTGAATAAATTCATACTGGATTAATAGGAATTGATTTTGAAATTAGAAAATTAGTTTGTAAATTTGCAACCGATTTTTGAATAAACGGAGGAGAACTTTGACTGATTGCAACCTCAATAAAAAATGCTAAAACAGATTTTTTTCTCTTTTAGTTCCTTTTTTAAACAATCATTGTTTTACCTCAAAAATTTAATATAAAAAGGAATAATTTATGTCTTATTTATTTACGTCCGAATCAGTTTCTGAAGGACATCCTGATAAAGTAGCCGATCAGATTTCTGACGCGCTAATCGATCATTTTTTAGCTTACGACAAAAACTCAAAAGTAGCTTGCGAAACGCTTGTGACAACAGGTCAGGTAGTTTTGGCAGGAGAGGTGAAGTCTGAGGCATATCTAGATGTTCAGCAAATTGCAAGAAATGTGATCAACAAAATTGGTTACACGAAAAGCGAATATATGTTCAATGGTGATTCTTGCGGTGTGATCTCTGCGATCCACGAGCAGTCTCCGGATATCAACCAAGGTGTTGACAGAACTTTGGACGAAACCGATTTTGAAGCAAGAGCAAACGCTCAAGGTGCTGGAGATCAGGGAATGATGTTCGGTTATGCAACCAACGAAACTGAGAATTATATGCCTTTGGCTTTGGATATTGCTCATCAGATTCTAAAAGAATTGGCAGATCTCAGAAGAGAAGGTTCAGCGATTCCTTACCTTCGTCCAGATGCAAAATCTCAGGTAACAATCGAGTATTCTGACGATCACAAACCAGTGAGAATCGACAGTATTGTAGTTTCTACACAACACGACGATTTCGGAAGCGAAGAAGCTATGTTGGCAAAAATCAAAAAAGATATTATCGAAATTTTGATTCCTAAGATCAAGGCTAAACAAAAACCTGAGATCCAGAAATTATTCAACAACGAGATCAAATATCACATCAACCCGACTGGAAAATTTGTAATCGGTGGTCCTCACGGAGATACAGGTTTGACGGGAAGAAAAATCATCGTTGATACTTACGGTGGAAAAGGTGCTCACGGAGGTGGTGCATTCTCAGGAAAAGATCCAAGTAAAGTGGACAGAAGTGCGGCTTATGCAACGAGACACATTGCTAAAAACTTGGTAGCAGCAGGCGTTGCAGATGAGGTTTTGGTGCAGGTTTCTTATGCAATTGGTGTTGCAGAGCCTTGTGGACTTTACATCAATACTTACGGAACTTCAAAACTGGATATCAACGATGGCGAATTGGCTAAGAAAGTTCAGCAATTGTTTGACCTTAGACCTTATGCGGTTGAGAAAAACCTTAAGCTGAGAAATCCAATCTATATCGAGACTGCAGCTTACGGACATATGGGGAAAGATTATTACGTCGCTGATAAAACTTTCAACAAAGGCCTTAAAAATGAAATCACTTTGAAAGATTTGGAATTTTTCACTTGGGAAAAACTTGATCGAGTAGAAGATATCAAAAAGGAATTCGGACTTTAATCTGATTTTTATATAAAAAGTAAAACTGCTTTGTCTTTGATGAAGCAGTTTTTTTAATTAATTACACTTTCAAACATCTGTTTTGTTATTTTTGTCGTAAATAAGATTACTAAAATGAAATCAAAAATATTCATCCTATTTATATTAATGGCTTTCGGTGGTTTGGCTAAGTCACAACTCACGATGCACAAGTTCATAACGGCGGGTTACGTCTATCAGAATCAAAGTTTTGGGGAAGTAGGTGGGAAGTTGCTTTTTCTAAGTAATGATGACGTCTTATTTCGCGTTGGCGCCTCAGCGTTGATGGGTTCTGCAAATAATAAGTTTGCAATAATGCCAAAAGTGAACGCTGATTTCCTGTTAAATTTTCAAAAAAATGTAGACTTTTACCATGCCCATTATTTCATTTTGGGTGCAGATGCTACAAATAAATACATCGCTCCGAAGGCTGGTTTCAGTCTTTTTGGGATTTTGGATCTCACCGGAGGATATGGATTTTCGCTCGATAAAGAGGGAATTAACGGCAAAGAACTGAAAGGTCTTAATATCAATTTCACAATAAATATCCCATTAGTTCTGCTTAATTGATTTAACTTTTATAATATATTTGAATCAAATTAAAGAAATATGAAAGTTTAACAATTCATTAACATTTTGTTTTGACTTTTTTATTACTTTTACAAACCTAAAATCAGCGTATAGAATAAATTTACTTCATTAATTAAAAACAACCGAGTCAGGAAAATTAGTTACACACGTAACTAACGAATTGCTGGGTTTTATATTATAGAAGTAAATATTATGAAAACGCAAACTGATAGCCAACTAATTCTTCAATATCAGAATGGAAATGAGAAATCACTTTCGTTACTGATCAACAGACACAAAAAAGACCTTTTCAGCTTTATCTACTACAAATTGATGGATGAAGATCTGGCCAATGACATCTTCCAGGATACATTTATCAAAATCATTGTTACCCTGAAGGAAGGCCGCTACAAAGAGGAAAATAAGTTTATTCTTTGGGCAAAACGAATCGCTCACAACTTGATCATCGATCATTTCCGCCTACAGTCCAAGCACATCAAAGTTTCCGAAACATCCTATGAAAACGAAGAGTTTTCTATCTTCGATATCATCAAAGAGCCGGAAAGCAACATCGAAGACCGATTGATAGATAAACAAATAAATGACGATCTTTTGAGAATGCTCGTAATGCTTCCGGAGAACCAGCAAGAGGTCATTAAGCTTAGATTTTTCGACGGACTCAGCTTCAAAGAGATTGCAGATCATACAGATACGAGTATCAATACAACGCTGGGACGAGTGAGATATGCGCTGATTAACCTTAGAAAAATTATGGACGAACATAAAATTATTTTAACAAAATAATAAATATGTAATAATAAAGATTTTCTTTTGGCGTTATTGTTGTAAAAGTCAGCCTATGAAAAAAAACGACACTTTAACAACGAAAGCTTTGATGCCGAAAAAAGAAATAATCGATTTTCTGATGAATTATTCCAAGAATATCCATCCGATAAAAACTAAGAACAGAAAAACCATTTTAGTTTCAAAGAACTAAGCATTTTTAGATTTTAAATAATTGATTTTTATGATTGAACTTTCCTACGTGGATCAAAAATGATTAGATTTGTGCCTTATGAAAAACGTAAGGCACATTTTTTTTGATCTCGACAATACACTTTGGGATCACCGCAAAAACGCATATTTGACCATCAAGGAATTATTTTCACAACAGAAAATTTCAGAAACATACAACATCGATTTTGAGTTATTTCACGACGCTTATCATGAGATTAATGAAAAACTTTGGGAACAGATCCGTGATGGCGAAATTGATAAAGAATATTTGAGAAAGTACAGATTTTACAATACTTTTTTAAGATTCGAAGTTGATAATCAGGATTTGGCAGATTATTTCGAGCATCATTTTCTTGATGAAATCTTGAAATACAATGAATTGGTTCCCGGCGCAGCCGATCTTTTGGATTATCTTGAGGCTAATGATTACACAATGCACATTATCTCCAACGGTTTTCAAGAAGTGACCGAAAGAAAATGTGTTCTTTCCGGAATCGCTGACTATTTTGAAACTATCACGAGTGCAGATTCCGTTGGCGTAAGAAAACCTAGACCGGAAATTTTCCAGCATTCGTTAGACCTTGCCAGAGCTGAAAAATCTGAAAGTATTTTAATAGGCGACGATTGGATTGCAGACGTAAAAGGCGCACAGAGATTTGGAATTGATGTGATCTTCTTTGATGTTTATGGTGATAATCCACAAGAGGCAAATCTTAAAGTGATCAAGCAATTATCAGAAGTAAAAGAATATTTATAAAAGTAAAGCCTTTCAATTTTGAAAGGCTTTGTTGTATTAAAAAAGAAATGTAGGTTAAATTCCCAAACTTTCTCTCACTCTTGTAATTGTTTCGATCGCAATTTTTCTCGTTTTCTGCGCACCTTCCTGAAGTTTAGCTTCAAGCTCTTCAAGATGCGTCATATAATAATTGAAAGTTTCTCTTTCCGTCGCAAATCTTGTCAAAATTAAGTCTAATAATTCTTTTTTGGCGTGTCCGTAACCGTAATTTCCGGCTAAATATTTGGCTCTTAATTCTTCAGTTTGTTCAGGTGTTGCAACCAAAGCGTAGATCGCAAAAACTTTATCAGTTTCAGGATCTTTTGGATCTTCCAAAGGCGTGGAATCTGTTTCGATGGACATTACTTGCTTTTTCAGTTCTTTTTCCGGCAAGAAAATATTAATGATATTTCCTCTCGATTTTGACATTTTTTGTCCGTCGGTTCCAGGAACATATTTCGTGTCCTGCTGCAACTCTGCTTGAGGCAAAACCAGAACTTCACCCATTTGATTATTAAATCTAGAAGCTACATCACGAGCAATTTCCAGATGCTGAAGCTGATCTTTACCAACCGGAACGATCTCGGCATCATAAAGCAAAATATCTGCAGCCATCAAAATCGGATAAGTGAAAAGTCCGGCATTCACGTCTTGCAATCTGTCCGCTTTATCTTTGAAAGAATGTGCCAATGTCAATCTCTGGTAAGGGAAAAAGCACGACAAATGCCAGGATAATTCGCAAGTCTCGGGAATATCGCTTTGTCTGTAGAAATAAGTTTTTTCTGTGTCTAGTCCGCAGGCAAGCCAAGCCGCAGCAATCTCATAGGTGTTTTCTTTAAGTTCGATTGCGTTTTTAATCTGTGTTAAAGAGTGAAGATTCGCAATGAACAGAAATGATTCGTTTTCTGCTTTTTTGGATAATTCAATTGCGGGAATGATGGCTCCCAAAAGGTTTCCCAAGTGTGGTGTTCCGGTGGCTTGTATTCCGGTAAGGATTCTAGACATTTAAATAAAATTTAGTTTTTCTGAAATTTTCAGTCAGTAAAAATACAAAAGATACAATTGGAAACAAAAATTGGGTTATTTTATTTAATCTCAATTTTCTCGCCACCAAATTTCGGATCTACATCAAACAAAAAATCCCAAAACACTTTCACTCGAGCCAATTTTTCGCGGGCATTGGTTTTAAATCCCGCTTCTTTATCAACATCTTTTGCATTGTAACCATAAGCTGTGATGCCGTTTCTGTGAGAAAGATAGACGGCGCGTTCGTTATGAAATCGCTGTGAAATAACTATGAAAGATTTCTGTCCGAAAATTTCCTTTGCACGAACGACAGAATCCAAAGTTCTAAATCCTGCAAAATCTTCATAAATCTTATCAGCCGGAACGCCCAGTTTGATCAGCTCGTTCTTCATATCTTCGGGCTCGTTGTAGTTTGCTCGGGAATTATCACCACTGGCAATAATATTTTGGATTCGGCCGGAATGATAGAGTTTCGCAGCAGCTTCAATTCTGTATGTGAAATATGGATTGGGACTTCCATTGTCAAGCGTTTTGCTCGTTCCTAAAAGAAGTCCGACTTTTTCGTTAGGAAGTTTTGATATTTCCGAAGTCACATTATCTTCCGCTTCACTATCAATAGTAAAGTTGGCCCAGAAAACAAAAAGAACTGACAATCCGAAGAAAATCAGTCCTGTAATTAATATTGTTTTGAAAATTTTCATCTTTTAAAAATCCAATCCGTTCGGAAAAGCTTTCTTTCTGAATATATAAAGGAACAATGCACCTACTGTGATAGAACTGTCGGCAACATTGAAAATATATTTGAAAAACTCAATTCTGTTACCGCCTAAAACAGGCACCCAATCCGGCCAAACTGTATCAACCAATGGAAAATGAAGCATATCCACCACGCAGCCTTTCATCAAATCTGAATAACCGTGTCCGATTTGCGTCAGTTTGGAAACGCCGCCATAATCGATCCATCTTCCTGAAGCCGCATCGTAGAAAGTTCCGCTGTCGAAAATAATGCCGTAAAACATCCCGTCAAAAACATTCCCGATTGCACCTGCGAAAATCATTGCCATTGGAATCAAAAGATAGTTTGAAGCGCCTTCTTTCAGCCATTTTCTAAATAAAACAACCATTCCGATTGCGAGAACAATTCTTAATAGGATCAAAGCATATTTTCCCCACAATCCACCGAAATGAAGTCCGTAAGCCATTCCCGGATTTTCCACAAAAGTCATTTTGAACCAATTGAGTCCAAAAACATTCACACTTTCGCCAAGATAGAAATGGGTTTTGATATAGATTTTTGAAGCTTGATCTAAAAGAAGAACAAATAAAGTAACCAGTATGATAATTGTCTTTTTATTCATTACAATCCTTTTGGTTTAGAAGGTTTGAAGATTTTTTTCTCCTTTCTTTCAGTAATCTTTTGAACAGTTTTCTTGTTGTGGAAATTATTTTTTGTGTGGAATTTTTCGAATTCAATATTCATATCTTTCAAAACACTTTTCAGCGCCGTCAGTTCCATTGCATTTTTTGGGTGTACAATTATGGATTCCATTTTTGTAATTTTTTAGTTTAGATCAAAATAATATTAATTTTCCCGAAGAAAAATTTTTGCAAATGTAATTCAAATTACTTATTTCTTGGACAATTCGTCCAGCCTTTTGCGTTCTTTTTCGGTAAGATCGTCCAGACCGTTTTTTCCTATTTTGCTCAGAAGTTTGTCGATTTCGTCCTGCCGTTCTTTGCGTTTTGCATTGAACTCATCATCGATGGTATAATATTTTTCCTCAGGTTTGAAAATGTTTTTAACAGGCTTATTATTAAAAACAAAAAAGCCTACCAAAATAATCACTAATAAAATAATAATAGTTATCATCCTTATAAAAAAAATACAAAGCAAAAGTGCCGAAACACCTTATGCTTTGTATTAGAATTTATTACATTGTACTTACTACTTTTTGCAACAGTTTATCGCTGCATATTTTTAGCTTCGATGCTCAGCGTAGCGTGAGGAACTGCTCTCAATCTTTCTTTTGGGATCAATTTTCCAGTTACTCTGCAGATGCCGTAAGTTTTGTTCTGGATTCTGATAAGCGCGTGTTTCAAGTCGCGTACAAACTTTTCCTGTCTTCCTGCCAAGATAGAATTCTGCTCCTTGCTCAGAGTTTCAGCACCTTCTTCAAAAGCTTTGAAGGTTGGCGAAGTATCATCAGTACCGTTGTTTTGGTCATTGATGAAACTTTCTTTGATTAGAAGAAGATCTTTTTCCGCTTTATCGATTTTTTCCTGTATCAATTGTTTGAATTCCTGTAAATCAGCGTCGTTATATCGTAATTTTTCGTCGGCCATTTCCATTGTTATTAATTGTTCAAAATTTTATTTTTTTTGGCTTTTTTGAATTTCAGCAGCCACGCTTTTTATTAATTGACAAGTATAGAAATAAAATTAAAAAAATATCAATAAAGAATTATGAATTCACAATTTCTTAACAATAATAAAAAATCGTTTATTTTTTCTCAACTTTTATCTTGAATTTTTCTTCATTTATCTCTATTTCGTCAAAATTCGAGAGTGAATTTACAAATTCTATTTTATCTGACAATACTTCTTCAGAAATATATGCATCATTGTTAATAAGTTCTGTCTGGAACGGCGAATTCTCTTCCAATTGGATTGATATCCTGTCCGTTAAATCAAAATCTTTCTCTTTTCTAAGATTTTGAACCCTGTTGATGAACTCTCGTGCAACGCCTTCTGATTTCAATTCATCCGTCAGCTTCAAATCTAATGCCACAGTTGTTTTTCCTTCGCTCGCAACAGTCCATCCTGGGATATCTTTTGTGAAAATCTCTACATCTTCCGTTGTGATTTCGTATCCGGAAACGGTTGCTTTTCCTTCTTTCTCTAAGGTTGCAATTTGCTCAGATGTGAAGTTGGCAATCTCTCCAGCCACAGTTTTCATATCTTTTCCTAATCTCGCACCAAGGGTTTTGAAATTCGGTTTGATTTGTTTTATAATAAGATGCGATGCTTCTTCGGAATTGATGAGTTGCAATTCCTTCACATTCACTTCTTGTTTGATTAATTCAGAAACGGCCAAAATCTGCTCCTCGGTTTTCTTATCCAAAACTGGAATCATCACTTTTTGAAGTGGCTGACGAACTTTCACATTTTCTTTCTTTCTCAATGAAAAAACCATCGATGTGATTTGCTGAGCCAGATGTGTTTTCTCAACCAAATCCTGGTCAATCAAGCTTTCATCCACCACTGGGAAGTCTGTCAGGTGAACAGAATTTACTAAATCTTTTCCAGTTACCTTGTTCAAATCCTGGAACAATTGATCCATAAAGAACGGCGCAATTGGTGCGGAAAGTTTTGCTACAGTTTCAAGACAAGTATATAAAGTTTGGTAAGCAGAAATCTTATCATCGGAATATTCGCCTTTCCAGAAACGTCTTCTGCAAAGTCTTACGTACCAATTCGATAAGTTATCATTAACGAAATTATTGATTGCTCTCGAAGCTTTCGTCGGCTCGTAATCTTCGTAGAACGATTTCACGTCTTTGATTAATAAATTCAATTCAGACAAAATCCAACGGTCAATTTCCGGGCGGTTTTCGATGTTGCTTTCCAAGTATTTGAAACCGTCAACATTCGCATACAAAGCGAAGAAAGAGTAGGTGTTGTAAAGTGTTCCGAAGAATTTCCGTCTTACTTCATCAATCCCTTCAATATCGAATTTCAGATTCTCCCAAGGATTCGCATTGGAAATCATATACCAACGCGTCGCATCCGGTCCGTAAACCGAAAGCGTTTCGAATGGGTCAACGGCGTTTCCAAGACGTTTGGACATTTTTTGTCCGTTTTTGTCCAAAACCAAACCGTTTGAAACCACATTTTTGTAAGCTACAGAATCGAAAACTGTTGTCGCAATCGCGTGCAAAGTATAGAACCAACCACGAGTCTGGTCAACACCTTCCGCAATAAAATCTGCTGGGAAAGCTTTGTTGTTATCAACTTGCTCTTTATTCTCGAACGGATAATGCAATTGCGCATAAGGCATCGCTCCGGAATCGAACCAAACGTCAATCAAATCGCTTTCACGCTTCATCGGTTTTCCGGATTCTGAAACCAAAGTGATTTGGTCCACAATATTTTTATGAAGGTCAACTAATGCGTAATTTTCCTCCGACATATTTCCAATTTCGAAACCTTTGAAAGGATTTTCTTTCTGGAAACCAGCTTCGATGGATTTTTCAATTGCGTTGTACAATTCTTCTACAGAACCGATTAATACTTCTTCTTTTTTATCTTCAGTTCTCCAGATCGGCAACGGAATTCCCCAATATCTGGAGCGGGAAAGATTCCAGTCGTTGGCGTTTTTCAACCAATTTCCGAAACGGCCTTCACCGGTAGATTTTGGTTTCCAGTTGATGGTTTCATTCAAATCGAACATTCTGTCTTTCACATCAGTCACTTTGATGAACCAAGAATCTAATGGATAATACAACAAAGGCTCGTCAGTTCTCCAACTGTGCGGATAACTGTGGACATATTTTTCAACCTTGAAGGCTTTGTTTTCTTTTCTTAATTTTAATGCAATTCTCTCATCAACAGAAAGATACGCTTTCAAATCAGAAATAATTGATTTTAAATTTTCTTTTTGAAGATTGAATTCTACAGATTTTTCGTCATCATTCAAATATTCGCCTTTCACATATTCGTTCGCAAAACCGTAAGTTTCATCTTTTACAATTGATAAAAATTTACCTTGCATATCAACCAAAGGAACCGGATTTCCATTATCATCCAAAACCAACATTGGCGGAACTTCAGGCGTTGCTTCTTTTGCAACTTTTGCATCATCTGCACCAAAAGTCGGCGCAGTGTGAACGATTCCTGTTCCGTCTTCCGTGGTTACAAAATCTCCGGCAATCACTCGGAAAGCGTTTTCTGGATTTTGGTAAGGTTTAGCGTAATCTAATAATTGCTCATATTTGATTCCCACCAAATCAGCACCTTTGAATTCTGCTAAGATTTGATATGGAATAACTTTGTTTTCAGAAGTGTAATTCGCGAAATCTTCATCAGTTCCTTCCGCATATTTCTTTGCAAACTGTTTTCCAACCAACGCTTTCGCCAAAACAATATTAATCGGCTCAAAAGTATATTGATTGAAAGTTTTCACCAAAACATAATCGATTTTTGGACCCACTGTCAAAGCTGTATTGGAAGGCAAAGTCCAAGGTGTCGTCGTCCAAGCCAAGAAATGAACATCACCAAAACCTTGTAAAAACGAAGGCAAAGTTTCTTGCAAAGTTTTGAACTGGGCTACAACCGTCGTATCGGAAACATCACGATAAGCGCCTGGCTGATTGACTTCGTGGGAAGACAAACC
Organism: Epilithonimonas sp. JDS; assembly: GCF_021261315.1. Lineage (GTDB taxonomy): Bacteria > Bacteroidota > Bacteroidia > Flavobacteriales > Weeksellaceae > Epilithonimonas. The sequence goes on along the minus strand of NZ_JAJSAX010000001.1, from coordinate 1,054,157 downwards.
AGTTCCAGCTTTCGGAGAATACGGCTGGATTGTGTAACCTTTGTACAGCAAACCTTTGTCGTAGATTTGTTTCAAAAGCCACCAAACCGACTCCATATATTTTGGTTTGTAGGTGATGTACGGATTTTCCATATCCACCCAATAACCGATTTTTTCGGTCATGTCGTTCCAAACATCGGTGTAGCGCATCACGGCATTTTTACAAGCTTCGTTATATTCTTCGATGCTGATTTTTTTGCCGATATCTTCTTTGGTGATTCCCAATTCTTTCTCAACTCCCAATTCCACAGGAAGTCCGTGCGTGTCCCAACCGGCTTTTCTGAAAACCTGTTTTCCGGATTGCGTCTGGAAACGGCAGAAAATATCTTTAATAGCTCTCGCCATCACGTGGTGAATTCCCGGCATTCCGTTGGCAGAAGGCGGTCCTTCATAAAAAACAAATTCCGGCTGTCCTTCACGGATTTCTACGGATTTTTTGAAAGTATCGTTGGTTTTCCAAAATTCTGCTATGTTTTTTGCAGTTTCGGTCAGGCTAAGATTTTTATATTCTGTGAACTTGCTCATTTTCAATGTCTCAAATCTGTTTTTGATAGATTAAGTTTGCGAATTTAGTGATTTTTGTCGATTAATTAATGGGTTTTTGAGTTGAAAATGGGCTTAAAATTGAATGAACATTATCTATTGTTTTAAAATGGAGAATATTTTTCATTAATAATGAAAGATATTATTTGATTATAAAAAACAATTATGTTTGTTAGTAGTGGATATATGTGTTTGATAATAAAATTAAATTTTATACATTTGTATTGAATAAAATTATTATTATGCTGTCTAATAGTCAATTAACAGAAATAGTTGAGTACCAAAATGTATATTTTTTAGGAAAAAAAATAGGATTGCAACGTGAGAAATTAGAGGAAATAACTTTGTATGAAAGTTTTGTTTTGCTTATAACTGGCGTTCGAAGAGCTGGAAAAAGTACACTTTTACTACAATTATTGAATGATAATAAAGAACAATCTTTGTTTTTGAATTTTGAAGACCCAAGATTGGCTGGTTTCGAATTGCCGGATTTTCAGAAATTAGATGTCATCATCAGAGAAAAAAGTGTGAAAAATTTATTTTTTGATGAAATACAAATTGTTGAAGGTTGGGAATTGTATGTTCGGCAGAAATTAGATGAAGGTTTCAAAGTTGCAGTTACGGGTTCTAATGCGACTTTGCTAAGTCGAGAAATGGGGACGAAATTAACAGGCAGAAACCTTCCATATGAACTTTTTCCGTTTTCTTATCGGGAATTTTTAGAGTTTAAAAATTTAGAAAACAATAGTTTTTCAGTTGAAGAATATATGACTGAAGGTGGTTTTCCGGAGTTTCTAAATTTGGATAATGGTTTGGTTTTGCAACGTCTGTTGGTAGATGTTTTGAACCGTGATATTGCCGTGAGATACGGAATACGCGACATCAATTCTTTGCAACAATTGGCAATCTATCTCATATCAAATATAGGAAAACTTGTTTCTGCAAACAAATTGAAAGATTTATTCGGTTTGAAATCGGTGAGTGCAATCGCCGATTATTTCTCTCATTTGGAAAATACTTATCTGGTGCAATTTCTTCCAAAATTCAGTTATTCTTTGAAAACCCAAGTTCGAAATCCGAAGAAAGTTTATGTTGTGGATTTGGGTTTGTTTACGCACGCTTCCATCGTTTTTACGGACGAATTGGGAAGGCGTTTGGAAAATATGGTGTATTTGCATTTAAGAAGAAAATTTCCCGAAGTTTACTATTTTAATGAAAAAAAAGAATGTGATTTTATCGCTATCAAGCAAGGAAAACCTGCGGAAATAATACAGGTTTGCTACGATTTGAATCAAGATAACTTGCAACGGGAAATCGCTGGATTGCTGGATGCGTTGAATTATTTCGATGAAGAAAAAGGAAAAATCATCACATTCAATCAGAAGGACCGTTTCGAAAAAGATGGTAAAGTCATAGAAGTTTTGCCGTTTCACGAGTTTGCAGGATAGCTTTTGATTGCTCAAAATTTTAATATTTCTAACTTTGCTTAAAACCCATTATTTTGAACTTATTTCCAGACATCGAATTTTCCGATTCCAATAAAATAAAAATGTTCCAAGAAGAAAAACTTCGGGAGCAATTGCAATATTTGAACGAGAAATCGCCGTATTATCAGAAACTTTTCAAAGACCACAATATCGATATAAATGAAATTAGAACTTTAGAAGATTTAGTTAAAATTCCGACGACTTCAAAAAATGATATTCAGGCAAACAATCAGGATTTTTTCTGTGTTCCTCACAGCGAAATTGTGGATTACAGCACGACTTCTGGAACTTTGGGCGACCCTGTGACTTTCGGATTGTCGGACAAGGATTTGGAACGTTTGGCTTACAACGAAGCGATTTCTTTTGCCTGCGCCGGAATCCAAAAAGGTGATGTTGTGCAGATGATAACAACTATCGATAAAAGATTTATGGCTGGTTTGGCTTATTTTCTTGGGCTTCGAAAAATGGGTGCGAGCGTTGTGAGAATGGGACCTGGAATTCCGGAATTGCAATGGGATTCGATTTTCCGATACAAGCCGAAATATCTGATTACCGTTCCGTCTTTCCTTTTGAAAATGATAGATTACGCTGAAAAACACGGCATCGATTATAAAAATTCCAGCGTTTACGGTGCGGTTTGTATTGGTGAAGGTCTTAAAAATCAAGATTTCACCGATAATATTCTGTCTCAAAAAATCAAAGAACGATGGAATATTCAATTGTTTTCAACCTACGCTTCTACGGAAATGAGCACCGCTTTCACGGAATGTGAATTTCAAATCGGTGGTCATCATCATCCTGAACTCATCATTACAGAAATTCTTGATGAAAATGAAAATCCTGTAAAAGAAGGCGAAAGTGGCGAATTGACCATTACGACTTTGGGTGTTGAAGCAATTCCTCTTTTAAGATTCAAAACCGGAGATTTGGTAAAAGCGCATTATGAACCTTGCAAATGTGGCAGAAACACGATGCGTATTGGTCCGGTTCTCGGCAGAAAACAGCAAATGATAAAGTACAAAGGAACGACACTTTATCCGCCTGCGATGAACGATATTATGAATGATTTCGGGAATGTTTCCTGCTATCAGATTGTCATCAAATCCGACGAAATTGGTTTGGATGAAATTATCATCAAACTAAGTACAGACAGCGAAAGCGAAAATTTTGTGGATGAAGTGCGAGACCATTTCCGGGCAAAACTGAGAGTCAGTCCGAAAATCGAAGTTTTGGATTTTGAAGTGTTGTCAAAAAATGTTTTTAATCCAAATAGCCGTAAACCAATTAATTTTATAGATTTACGAAATTAAAATTTTACTCAATTAATAACTATGAAAAAACTATTATTACTTGTCGTTCTTATGTTTTCGACATTTACTTTTGCCCAGAACCAATTAAATTTTGAATCCGGAAATTTTGATTTTTTGAAGGACCAAACGGAAGTTAATGTTCAACTGAAATTTGATAACGTCCTTTTTCAAGCAGAAAATTATACAGAAGCTCAATATTTAGAAAAAAGAAAAGCTGAAACTTTGGCGAAGAAAGACGCTGCAGCTTGGCAAAAATGGTCAGAATCTTGGCAAGCTTTTAAAGATTCAGAATATCTTAATTATTTCCTGAAAGGTGTCAATGGATGGTCTAAGCAGGTGGTTTTCAAAAAAGATGTGAAGTCTAAATATACTTTAATTATTGACACGAAATGGGTTTATGCGGGCTGGCACGCAGGTTTGGTGGCTCAAGAAGGAAAGCTGACATCTGATTTGATTTTTGTAGAAACAGAGAATCCTTCGAAAGTGGTGATGAAAATCCAAGGTGCTGAGGTTCTTGGCAAAAAGACGAATAAAGATTTCACGATGGAATATGGAAGAATTGCCGCAGCTTACGAAGTGACGGGGAAGCTGGTTGGGAAGGCTTTAAAAAAAGTTGTTAGATAGAAAAAGTAGAAAGGTCTGAATTTTCAGACCTTTTTTTTATTGTTGCTCCAGTTTTTCTAATTTGATGAAATCCGCAAGATTTTTAACAGCCGAATCGTGAATTCTAACAAATGGATTTTTCTTATCCCAAACATAACCCGCCAAAACAGCGCAGATTTTCCTCTTCACATCAGGATTTTCCGGCTGATGGAAAAATAATTCCTGAAGATTTCCCGTGTACCATTCTTTCACATAAGTTGTAAAAACATTCACGCCATATAAGATGTAATCCGAATATTCCTTTTGCCAATCGATGGTTTCGCCATTTAATTGCCTTAAGGCTAATTTTGCAGCCAGCATTCCGGATTCTGTCGCAAATGCCATTCCGGATGAGAAAACAGGATCCAAAAATTCAGACGCATTTCCGGTCAAAGCAAATCCGTCACCGAATAACTTTTTGACAGAACAAGAATAATCTTTCAAATGTCTCGGTTCAAAAAGAAAATCAACATCTCCAAAACGTTTGACGTAATAATCAGAAAGTGAAATGGCTTTTCTCAACGCTTCAGCTGTATCACCATTCTCGGATAATTTATCGATATAATCAGTTGGTCCAACAATTCCGATGCTGGTATTTCCGTCAGAAAAAGGAATCACCCAAAGCCAAACTTCGGTTTCAATAATGTCAAATGAAATTAAAGTTCCTTCAACGCCTTCTTCCCGGTTAACATCTTTAACGTGAGCAAAAATGGCTGAATGTGGAGAGAGTTTAGAAGGTTTTTCTAAGTCTAAAAGTCGTGGCAAAACGCGACCATAACCGCTGGAATCGATGACGAATTTTGCCTGGATCTCCTTCGTTTCACCATTTTTATTTTTAACTGTTGTAATAGAATCAGTTCCATTGAATTCAATGCCAATCACTTCGGTTTGAAATTCCAGATCAACGCCTTTATTAATGACTTCCTGGGCCAAAGTATTGTCAAAGTCCGCTCTCGGAACCTGCCACGTCCAATCCCAACCTTCCCCGAATTTATCACTGAAATCAAAAATGCAAACTTCGTCTCCTCGCATAAAACGGGCGCCAAGTTTCTTTTCAAAGCCCATCTTGTCTAGCGCTGGAAACAATCCGGCCTCGTCAAAATGGTTCATCACTCTAGGAATTAGACTTTCGCCTACCACGAGTCTTGGGAATAGCGTTTTTTCAACAACTTTCACATTGATGTTGTTCTTTTTCAGAAAAGCAGAGGAGACGCAACCCGAAGGTCCGGCGCCAATTACCAAAACATCAACAATTTCTTTGTCCATTTGTTTAATAAAACTTTTATCTTTGCGCAAAATTAATGACAAATATTTAATTATATTACAATTTTATCTTTTATTACGATAATTAATGAAAATTAGCAACCATTTAGATATTAGGGATTTCCAGAGGATAATCATTGAAAATGAAAACATAGAATTGGATGACACACTTCTACAAAGAGTGAACGCCAGTTTCCAATTTCTGAAAGAATTTTCTAAAAATAAAGTGATCTATGGCGTCAACACAGGTTTCGGACCTATGGCACAGTTCAAGATCAATGATCAGGACACGCATCAGCTTCAGTACAATCTTATTAGAAGTCATTCTTCTGGCATCGGAAATCCATTGCCTGCAGATGAGGTAAAGGCTTGTATGCTTGCGAGACTTAATACATTGTCGCTTGGTCGTTCTGGAGTTCACGATTCTGTTATTAATTTGCTTAAGGATTTGATAAACAGAAATATTACGCCATTGATCTTCGAACACGGCGGCGTTGGTGCAAGTGGTGATCTTGTACAATTGGCACATTTGGCTTTGGTCCTAATTGGTGAAGGCGAAGTTTTCTATAAAGGCGAGAGAAGATCAACAAAAGAAGTTTTCGAAACCGAAGGATTGCAACCTATCAATGTTGAGATCCGCGAAGGTCTTGCCTTGATGAACGGAACTTCCGTAATGTCGGGAATCGGAATCGTAAACTCGTACAAAGCCAATCAATTGACCGAGATCTCTATCAAATTATCTTGTGCTATCAACGAGTTGGTCCAGGCTTACGATGACCATTTTTCTGAATCGCTCAATGCAACCAAAAAACATCTTGGACAACAAAAAGTAGCGGAGAAAATGCGTTCATATTTGTCTGATAGTAAATTAATTAGAAAAAGAGAAGACCACCTTTATACAAGTTTCGAAGAGCAAGATAAAGTTTTCAAAGAAAAGGTTCAGGAATATTATTCTTTGAGATGTGTTCCGCAGATTTTGGGGCCAGTTCTCGACACTTTGGAATATACGGAAGAAGTGCTTGAGAATGAGATCAATTCAGCAAATGATAATCCAATCATTAACGTTGAAGATCAGCACGTTTATCACGGCGGGAATTTCCACGGCGATTATATTTCGCTCGAAATGGACAAGCTGAAAATCGTTGTGACGAAACTGACAATGCTAGCCGAAAGACAATTGAACTATTTGTTAAATGCTAAGATCAACGAGATCTTCCCACCATTTGTGAATTTGGGTAAATTGGGATTCAATTTTGGAATGCAGGGCGTCCAGTTCACAGCGACTTCTACAACGGCAGAAAGTCAGATGTTGTCCAATCCAATGTACGTTCACAGTATTCCGAATAACAATGACAATCAGGATATTGTAAGTATGGGAACCAATGCTGCGGTAATCTGCAGAAAGGTAATTGAAAATGCTTTTGAAGTTTTAGCGATCGAAGCAATTACAATCGTCCAGGCAGTTGAGTATCTTGGTTTTCAGGATAAGATCTCATCATCAACCAAAGAACTTTATACAGAGATCAGAAAAATTATACCAGCATTTTCAGAAGATATGGTGATGTATCCGTACTTGGAAGGTGTGAAGCAATATCTGAAGAATTATAAATATTAATGACCAACTCCCAAAGTTTGGAATCTGTTCTTAATTAAATCTAAAAACTACAACCAATGAAATGTGCAATCATAACAGGAGGATCCAGAGGAATTGGTAGAGCGATCTGTCTGAAACTGGCAGAGGAAAAAAACTATCACATTCTTATCAACTATACTTCAAACGAAGACGCAGCAAAGGAAACTTTAGCAAAAGTGGAAGAGTTGGGTTCTACAGGAGAAATTCTTAAATTTGATGTAGGAAATGCCGAAGAAACCTTGAAAGTTCTTGGCGATTGGCAGGAGAAGAATCCAGAATCTTTGGTAGAAGTGATCGTCAACAACGCTGGGATCACAAGAGACGGACTTTTTATGTGGATGAAATCCGAGGATTGGAATTCTGTGATCAACACAAGCTTGAATGGTTTTTTCAACGTGACCAATTTTTTCATTCAGAAATTATTAAGAAACAAATACGGCAGGATCATCAATATGGTTTCTGTCTCTGGCGTGAAAGGTACCGCTGGACAAACCAATTATTCTGCAGCGAAAGGTGCAGTAGTTGGAGCGACTAAGGCTTTGGCTCAGGAAGTTGCGAAAAGAAATATTACAGTTAATGCCGTGGCGCCAGGATTTATCAGAACCGATATGACCCAGGATTTTGATGAGAAAGAACTGAAAGCAATGATTCCCGCCAACCGTTTTGGTGAAGCGGAAGAAGTAGCTGACCTTGTTGCATTTTTAGCATCAAGAAAATCGTCTTACATCACTGGCGAAGTGATCAATATCAACGGAGGAATTTATTCATAATCAATGTAACAATCTAAAAATTTACCAGTTTACGAATGATTCTAATTGTTACATTGCTAGACTGATACATTGTTAAATTTAAAAAATGGAAAACAGAGTCGTCATTACCGGAATGGGAATTTATTCCTGCATTGGGATTTCTTTGGAAGAAGTTAAAGAATCGCTCTATCACGGAAAATCCGGAATTGTTTTGGATGAGGAAAGAAAGGAATTTGGCTACAGGTCAGGTTTGACCGGCCGTGTTCCCAAGCCAGATTTGAAGAGCCTTCTCAGCAGAAGACAACGCATCAGTATGGGCGAAGAAAGTGAATATGCTTATCTCGCAACGATTGACGCTTTGAAGCAGGCTGGCATCGAACAGGAATTTCTTGATGACAACGAAGTCGGGATTTTATACGGTAATGATAGTGTTTCGCAAGCAGTTGTAGAAGCGATTGATATTGTGAGAGAAAAGCACGACACCACATTGATGGGTTCAGGCGCCATTTTCAAATCAATGAATTCCACTGTGACGATGAACCTTTCAACGATTTTCAAACTGAGAGGAATTAATTTGACAATTAGTGCAGCTTGCGCCAGCGGTTCTCATTCTCTAGGATTAGCTTATTTGCTGATTAAGAACGGAATGCAGGACATCGTTGTTTGCGGAGGCGCGCAGGAAACCAACAAATTTTCAATGGCAAGTTTCGACGGATTAGGCGTTTTTTCGGTTCGTGAAGATGAGCCTGCGAAAGCTTCCAGACCATTTGATGCCGGACGAGATGGACTGATTCCAAGCGGCGGCGCAGCAACTTTGATTGTTGAAAGCCTGGAATCTGCACAGAGAAGAGGTGCCAATATTTTAGCAGAAATTGTCGGCTACGGATTTTCTTCCAACGGAGGACACATTTCTACACCGAATGTCGATGGGCCAGCTCTAGCAATGGAAAGGTCTTTGAAACAAGCTGACCTGACGCCTAAAGATATCGATTATATCAATGCCCACGCCACTTCCACACCTTTGGGCGATGCGAATGAAGCAAAAGCGATACACGAAATTTTCGGAAAGCAAGTCCCCGTAAGCTCCACCAAATCGATGACAGGACACGAATGTTGGATGGCTGGTGCAAGCGAAGTCGTGTATTCTATTCTAATGATGCAAAACGATTTCATCGCACCAAACATCAATCTCGAAAATCCAGACGACGATGCAAAAAAGATAAATCTCATCACCCAAACCAAAAATCAAAAAATTGACGTATTTTTGTCGAATTCTTTCGGATTTGGAGGAACCAATTCTGCATTGATTGTTAAAAAATTTGTTTAATAAAGTTATGGAAAAAGAAAAAATTATTACGATTGCTAATGATTTTCTTGTCAATGAATTTGAGGTGGACCGCGATGATATCGCCAATGATGCCAACTTCAAAACCACACTGGGCTTGGACAGTCTGGATTATATCGATATGGTTGTAATTATCGAGTCTAATTTCGGTGTGAAATTGGGCGAGGCAGATTTCAAACAAATGGTCACTTTCGATGATTTTTACGACGCAATTCAGAATAAAATTTCCGAGAAAACTGCATAATTATTAAAGTATTTTTAGTCTAATGTCTAGCATCTATAGTCTAACATCTGAACTATGAACAAATGGAAAGGCAAATCCAAAGGCACGATATTGGGCTACCAGATTTTCGTCTGGTGCATCAAGAATATCGGAATCCGAAGCTCCTATTTTGTTCTTTATTTCGTTGCGACCTACTACTTCATTTTCGAGAAGAAAAGCAACCAATACATTTCTTATTATTTTAAAAACAGGCTGAATTTCAGTACTTTGAAAACCAAACTTTCCGTTTTCAAAAGTTACTTCGTCTTCGGCAAAGTTCTGATTGATAAAACCGCAATTTCTGTAGGATTAAGAAACCGATTCACCTACGAATTCGACGGCATTGAAAATCTCAAAAACCTTCTCGCCGAAAAAAAAGGTGGCGTTCTCATCAGCGCACACATCGGAAATTTTGAAATCGCCGAACACTTTTTTGCCGACATCGACTTTGATGCGCAAATCAACCTGGTCACGACAGACCAGGAAGTGACGGCCATCAGGGAATATATGGAAAGCATTTCCGTGAAGAAAAGCAACATCAAATTCATTTTCGTGAAGGACGATATGTCGCACATTTTCAGAATCAACGAAGCTTTGTCCAACAACGAACTGATTTGTTTCACAGGTGACCGATATTTCGAAGGCTCCAAATTTCTGGAAGCTGACTTGCTCGGAAAAACTGCAAAATTTCCAGCCGGACCTTTCCTCATCGCCTCCAGATTGCGCGTTCCCGTGGTTTATGTTTACGTGATGAAGGAAAAAAATCTCCATTATCATCTCTACGCGCGAGTCGCTCAGAACATCAAAAACCGCGATTCTCAAGGCCTACTCAACTCCTACGTCCAAAATCTGGAATCGATGCTCAAAAAATATCCACTTCAATGGTTCAATTACTTCGACTTTTGGGACGATATTGATTGATTTTCAATATATTTATGGCAGCTATTTCCGCCTTCCGTTCCCAATCTTTTTGCCTTGGCTTTTCCAGCCACAAAAAAGGATTTCCACTCAAGTCGGGCTGCAGATTCAACGTAAATTAACATTACACATTAAAACCCAATTTTGTCATTCCGTAGGAATCTAAATTTAGGAGTTACCAAAGAATAACAGAAAATAAATTTATTGAATATACTTTAATTCTAATATTTCACTTCTAAAAAATTGAAAAAACAATACGACATACTAGTCATCGGTAGCGGAATTGGTGGACTTGTTTCTGCCTTGGTTTTGGCGAAGGAAGGACTGAAAGTGTGCGTGTTAGAAAAGAATAACCAGTACGGCGGAAACCTCCAGACATTTTCGCGTGACAAACTTATTTTCGATACAGGTGTTCATTATCTGGGCGGACTTTCCGAAGGTCAGAATCTCCATCAATATTTCAAATACCTCGGCATCATTCAAGACTTGAATCTCGAAAAAATGGACGAAATTGGATTCGATAAAATCACTTTTGAAAACGACGAAATCGAATATCCACATTCACAATGTTACAACAATTTTGTTAATCAATTAGCTGAGATTTTCCCAGATGAGCGAGAGAATTTAATTAGTTATGTTGATGAAATTCAAAACGTTTGCAACCAATTTCCGAGGTACAATCTTGTGGGCGATGGGAAGTATGATGAAGATATTCTTTATATTAATGCCAAGGATTTTATAGCATCAATCACATCAAACAAGAAATTGCAAGCAGTTTTGTCTGGCTCCAATTTTCTTTATGCAGGCTCGGCAAAAACACCTTTGTATGTTCACGCTTTGACGGTCAATTCTTACATTCAAAGTGCGTATAAATGTACGAACGGTGGAAGTCAAATTTCAAAATTATTGATTAAACAATTGAGGAATTACGGAGCGGAAATCTATAAACATTCCGAAGTTTCAGAAATGATTTTTGACGAAGAACAAATTTTGAAATCCGTAAAAACCAGAAATGGAAAAGAATATTTTGCCAAAAAATTCATTTCGAATATTGAGATTAAAACAACTTTGGATTTGATTGGTAAAGAACATTTTAAGAAATCTTTCACCAAAAGAATTGATGAATTGGAACCGATAAGTTCGTGTTTCAGCGTTTACATTGTTCTAAAACCTAAGACTTTCAAACATTTCAATTTCAATTATTACCACTACAAAAACGAAGAAAATATTTGGAATCAGTCCGATTATTCGGATGAAAACTGGCCGGAATCTTATATGCTTTCCGCGACATCTTCCAAGCAAAATCCAGAGTTCGCAGAAAGCTTGACCATTTTGACTTATATGAATTACAATGAGGTGAAACAATGGGAAAACACTTTCAACACGGTTGCAGAAGAACACGAACGGGGAAAAACTTACGAAGCATTCAAAACTGAAAAAGCTGAAAAGTTGATTTCAGGAATCGAAAAGAAATTCCCGGAATTGCGTTCTCAAATCAAAGCTGTTCACACTTCTTCGCCACTTTCTTATCGCGATTACATCGGCGGTTACAAGGGAAATATGTACGGCTACACGAAAGATTCGTCCAATCCAATGAAAACGATATTTTCGCCAAAAACCAAGGTCAGCAACCTTTTTCTGACAGGTCAAAGCGTGAATATGCACGGAGTTTTGGGCTGTACGATAGGCGCGTTCAACACTTGCTCGGAGATTCTGGGAAAGGAATTGATTGATGAAAGATTGACTCAAGTTTTAAATCAAGCTGATGAAAAATAGAGTTCTACTTTATCTTTTTTTTGTTTTGAATGTCATTTCGTGTGGCGTTTCAAAGTCCATCAATCACGTTCCAGAAATTAGCCAATATTCTCTTGAGATTCCGAAAGTTGAAAAAGTAAACGACTCGACTTTTAGTTTTAAGGAAAATTATCTCACTAAAAATAAACAGCAAGTTTGGGAACTCTACATCCACGGAAATCCTTTGCAGTTAGGCTATAACAATGGTGCGTTGACGCAGAATCTGATGCAAAATCAGGAAGAGATTTTCTTTTCCAAGGTCGAAGGTTTTGTGCCTTCAAAATTCAAACAAAGATTGTTGAATGGTTTTTTGAAATGGTACAACCGGAAAATGTATTTGAATGTTCGGGAAGATTATCAAACTGAAATCTATGGTTTATCCCAATACTCATCAGATAAATACAACTTCATTGCGCCAAAATATCTCAGAAGTTTGTACTTGCACGGCGCGCACGACATTGGTCACGCAATGCAGGATTTGGCGATGGTTGGCTGTTCTTCACTCGCGGTTTGGAATGAGAATACAGAAGACGGCGATTTGCTGATTGGAAGAAATTTCGATTTTTATGTCGGCGACGATTTTGCCAAAAATAAGTTGGTAGAATTTGTGGAACCAGAAAATGGAATTCCGTATATGTCGGTCAGTTGGCCGGGAATGATTGGTGTGGTTTCGGGAATGAATAAGGAAGGAATTACGGTCACAATCAACGCTGGAAAATCCAAAATTCCGATGACCGCAAAAACACCGATTTCGCTTGTGACGAGAGAAATTCTACAGTTTGCTAAAAATATTGATGAAGCGATTGCGATTGCAAAAAAACGGAAAGTCTTCGTTTCAGAATCAATTTTGGTGGGAAGTGTGAATGATAAAAGTGCTGTAATCATTGAAGTTTCGCCTGATAATTTCGGGATTTTTAAAGTGGAGAATTCGAGTCAATTGGTTTGTACGAATCATTTTCAATCTGAAGCTTATAAAGATGACGAGCGAAATCAAAAGCAAATTGCGGAAAGCCATTCCGAATATCGGTATGAAAAACTTCAGGAATTGTTGACAGAAAACCCAAAGTTGAATCCTGAAAAAATGGCTTCGATTTTACGAGATAAATCTGGTTTGAAAGGAGCGCAAATTGGATACGGAAATGAGAAGGCTTTGAACCAACTTTTGGCGCATCACGCGGTGATTTTTTCGCCGGAGAAACGATTGGTCTGGGTGTCGTCAAATCCTTATCAATTGGGCGAATTTGTCTGTTATGATTTGAATAAAATCTTTTCTGATGAGCGATTGAAAAGTGGAGAATTTGCGACTTCAAATTTGAATATTGCGAAAGATTCTTTTGTGGATTCTCAGGAATTTAAAAATTATGAGGAATTTAAAAAATTGAGTTCTCAATTTGATGAAAATAATATCTTGTCTGATGAATTTATCAATCATTATCAAGCTTTGAATGCGGATTTCTGGTTGGTTTATTATCAAGCTGGGAAATATTATTTCAGTCAAAATGATTATCAGAAGGCGAAAATTGAATTTGAAAAAGCTTTGAAGAAGGAGATTACAACGATTCCCGACAAAGAGAATGTTGAGAAATATCTGAAGAAGACTTTGAAAAAGTTGAAGTAACGACAAATCGTCATATTAATGGAAATCGTTAAACTCTGCGAAGCGCAACCCGACTTGAACGGACTCTTCGAGATCCTCAGAGTGACAATTGGGAGTGGAAGGCGGATAAGTTGCCCAAATCATTCTAACCGTTTTCTGGATTGACTTTATTGAGGAAAAGATAAAAACCAACGCCCAGAATTGTGGAGACCGAAGTTGCCAAAATCAGACTACCGATAATGTATTGAAGCAGGTGATTTTTGACAAGTTCGAAGTTGATTTCGTGATTCAGAAAATTGGTTTCTCCATCCACGAAGGGCGCACCAATAAACAAAGAACCCGCAATAATGAACGGAATGAACGGCGGAAAACTGATGTTGGAAGAGACAAATGCCAGCACTTTGTTGAGCTTGAAAATTACGGCCAAAGATATCGTCAAAGCTGTCTGAAAACCCCAAACCGGCGACAGTCCAATGAATGCGCCTAACGCAATGGAAAAGGCCTTGGTGCGGTTGCTTCCGTCGCTTTCCATAACATCTTCTTTTATGAATCTCTTGAAACTTTTCTTCCTGAAATTTTGGATGAAATTTCGAGGTTTGATGTAGGCTAAAGTAATGATAACCAAGATGGTATTCAGAATGCTGATTCGCGTAAAATCTTTGAAAGGGCGGAAGTGCGAAACCCGTTCCGCTGGGTCGTAGAGAACTTTCACCGGAACATTTTTGACTGGAATATTTTTCCACGCAGTTCGTACAATAATTTCGATTTCGAACTCGAATTTTGGCGTGAAATATTTTTTCGGAATTTTGTTTAATGGATAAAGTCGGTAGCCGGATTGTGTGTCCTGAAGCTTGATTCCGGTCTCAAACCAAAACCAGAAGTTGGAAAAATTGTTCCCGAAACTGCTTTTTTTCGGAATGCCGTCCTGCGACATATTTCGGTTGCCGATGAGCAAAACGTCTTCATTTTCAGCGAGTAAAGCTTCCGCAAAAACGGGAATGTCGTCTGGATAATGTTGACCGTCGGAATCTATCGTGGTGGCGAAGTCAAATCCAAGTTCCAAAGCTTTTCTGAAACCGATTTTCAGCGCATTTCCTTTGCCTTTGTTTTCGGGTAAATGGATAATTGAGATTTGGCGATAATCGCTCAAAATGGAAGAAGTAGAATCCGTGGAACCGTCGTTTACAACAATGATGCTTTGGGTGTAATCCAGAACGCCGTCGATGACACGTTTCAGCGTCTTTTCGTTGTTGTAAGTTGGGATTAAAACGCAGATTTTCCTTTCGGAGATGGCGTTTCGTACTTCGTGGATGGTCATTATTTGAATGAAGCTTTTTCGGAAGCCGTCATCGTTTTGGATTGCCCGGCAAACTGTTTGATATAGCTTTTCAGGTCAGCATTTTGCTTGCTGTAATTGTTGATGAGGAAGATTTTGTCTTCTTTCAGATTCTTGTTGTAACCTACGATTTTTGGGATGTTTTCCTGAACGCTCATTCTGATTACACGTAATTCTGCATTGTTTGGATTGCTTGCAATGAGGCTTTCCAAGGTAGTTGCGCCTGATTTCACAAAGGATTTCCGTTTGTTTTTTTCGGATGTCACTTTGGCTTCCAAGATTTTAGAAGCTGATTTGTAGGCGAAAATTACGGGGTCATTTGATGATTTTTTATCAGCCAAAGCAATGAAATTCTTAGCATTCTCGTTGGACGAATTAGCCTTGGAATAGCTGTTTCTCAAAGATTCCAAATCGGATTGGAAGAATGAGAAGAATGCGAACATCAAAGTGAAAATCAATTTCATAACCTTAGATTTTGGTGTAATTAACTGACAGCTTCAATGCAATTGTTTCGCCAAAACTGGTCGTGTTCTTGACTTTTAGTTCGCCATCTTTTTCCGTAATGTCCAATTGCAAAACCAACTCTGGCGTTTCAAAAGGATTGATGATGGCCATAAACTTTACATTGGAAGCCGATTTCAAAAACAATTTTGAAGCGGTGAAATTTTCAGTTAAGTCTTTCACAATCTGCATCATACAAACACCTGGCGTTACAGGATTTCCAGGAAAATGTCCTTTGAAAATCTCGTGGTCGGGATTGAGTTTTATCTTCGCAATGAAACTTCCATTCTCTGATTTTTCGGATGATTCTAAAGTGTAAAAGTTGGTAAGAATGGTTTGCATATTTTATTCAGTTTCAGTGATTTGGAAAAGTTTGATATTGATTTTAAAATCTTTGTGTTGAAGATTGATTGTCTCTGCAAAAGTATGTTTTTTTGCTTCAAAACTAAAATCGACTTTTTCTCGCTTGTTTTTCGTGTAGATGACTTGATTTAATAAACCAGAATTTTTGTCAAAAAACAAATAGTATTGTTTCTTATCAACGTTTGAAAGATAAATTTTAGAATCTTCATTTTCAAAACTTGCACTCACCGAAAACTTTCGTTTTAGCAATTCTTGAAAATCATTTTTCAGAAAATTGATTACCATTTTTTTGTCTAAATCTGCCAAGACATAATTGAGTTTAAAATCATTCTCGGAAATCTCAAAGTCAATCATTTTGTTACCAAAATCTGATGTCATCACGACTCTGTGTGTGGTTTTGGAGATTTTTTTGATGATAAGAATTCCGCTGATATCATTGCCGTAAACTTCCATTTGGCATTTGTACACATAATCTTCGTTTGAAGAAAAGTACAGATTTTCAACTTCTTTTTCGGAGTTTGAAACTAGTTTTGCATCTTTCAGCTGATACGTTTTGCACGAAAACATCAGCAAAAAAAATGAGCTATAAAGAAAACTCAGAAGCAGGAATCGGCGCATTGATTTTGGTGTTTTTAAAAACAATATTCGTTGTATCTCCTGAAGCCTCAGTCATATTCACCTGCGAAACCGTCGACTGATTTTTAAGAAAATGAAGTTCGATTTGCTTAATGTACTTCAGCAACTGTGCAGATTTCGGAGTAAATTTCGCAATATTTGATGTTGAATTTTTTAGATAAACCACAGAAAATTCAGGGTCGCTGAACATTTTTCCGTTTGAACTTCCGACAATCAGTTTATTTATTTTTTCAAACGTTTTACTCTTTGCATCTACCGACGATTTTTTCCCTTGGTCGTTGATGAAAATTTTGTTTTCCTTAAAGATAATGCTGTACTGATAAGGTTTTGTGTATTTCCAGCTTAGTATATTTGGTGATTTTAAAGACATTTTTCCCTGTGTGACAATGTTTTTATCTAAAAAATCCATTTTTTTTGTTTGAACGAAATCGCTTAGTAAGGTTTTAATTTCCTTTGTTTCAGCAGAAATTTTTGTCACAAATGCTTTGGATTCGACACTTGTCATTGCTGTAGTTTGGGCAAAAACAAAACCTGAAATTAATAAAAAGGCGAAGAAAGCTATATTTTTAAACATTATTTTTCTGATTTAATGATTGAATCAATCGTGAAAGTTGAATATTTTTCACGCTCCAAAAATAACAATAATTCAACCAAAACATTGTACGTTTTTTCCGAAGTATCGTGGAGCAGGATAATGCTTCCTTTTTTTAAATTTTTGGTTACTTTCTTTAAAATTTTCTTCTCATCCATAATCACCGTGTCCAGCGAACGGACATTCCAGCCGATGCTTTTTTTATTTGTTTTCTTAATGGCTTTTGCGATATTCGGATTGGTTACGCCGAAAGGTGGACGGTACAAATCGGTTTTAAAACTGCCAATTTTCAACATCACTTCATCGCATTTTTCAATTTCATCAATCATTTTTGAAGTCGATAAAAATCCGGTATTATTGGAATGTGAAAAAGTGTGATTTCCAATTGTATGACCTTCCGCAATAATTCTCTGGAAAGTTTCAGGATATTTTTCAATCTGTTTTCCGATGCAGAAAAAGGTAGCTTTGACGTTGTTTTCTTTTAAAACATCTAAAAATTTTGGTGTGAATTCTGTCGGTCCATCATCGAAAGTCAAAGCGACTTCTTTGATTTTTGTCCGTTTATGAGTAAAGCTATTGATAAAATATCCTAATTTAATATCAAATGAACCCCAAATTACAACTGCTGAAAATAGAATGAAGCAAAAGACGTAAACCCAAATTGTTCCTTGAAATGCATACATAAATACATTCAGAAAAAGATAAAAAATAATAAAAGAATAATGTTTCATCTTTATTGTTTTTGGATTTTAATTTAAAATATTCGGCTACTTGTGGCAGTGTGTTTGTCATTTCATAGGAATGTCAGCAAAGAATTATGAGAGTTTAGATTCCTTTGGAATGACAAAGGCAGCAATTAAAATATAAATAATTAAGCCTTTTCCAGCAAAACCAAACTATGGTCAATTCCTCCGAGATGATTGTAGAGAAGAATATTTTGAATCCTTTCTTTTTTCACATCATTAATTTTCATCACTTCGGGAATCACCTGATTCTTCAAAATCTGACAAGCCATAAATGTTGAAAAACCGCTCGCTGTATTAAATTCGCCACTCAAATGCTTGTAATAAAGTTGGGAAGAATTTGGAAATAATTCCGATGCATTTTCGTAATAAACATCCGATTCTGAATCTCCGCTGAAACCTAAAATCACAGCATCAATATCTTCGTTTTTCAAATTATTTCGAGCTAAAAAATCTTCTATGAATTGTTGAGTTTCATTTAATTCTAATGAATTAACAATTTGAATATCTTTTAATTGCGCATAAGAAGTTTCAGTTTTATCTTTTCCTAAAACGAAAAAGCTTGAACCTTCGCCCCAAATCACGCCTTCCGTTGTTGAATTTAAATAATTAACCGGAAGATTTTCTTCTTTTTTAATGGAATTGCTCAATTTATAGAGCTCCATTGTTCTTTCCGTTTGTTCATCTGTTGAACCTACCAAAACATTTTCTGCCTCACCGTCCAAAATCTGAAGCTTTGCATCCAGCATTGAAAATTCAAGTGAAGATGAACTGTTGACGTACGTGAAATTATAGCCGTGACATTGCAATCCCAGAGCAATCTGTCCGGAAACCGTATTGTGTGTGGATTGAATGAAAAATGTTGGCGTAAGGAATTCTTCATTATTTTCCAAAACATTTTTCAGGAACTTTTCAGAATCCTGAGAACAGCCCATTCCGGTTCCTACAATAATAGAATCGGGTTTTTCAATTCCTGCTTCCTGTAAAGCTTTTGTGGAAGCTACGGAGCTCATTTTTACTGTTTTAGACATTCTCCGGCTCATCGCTGGCGGAATGAATTCTTTATAGTTGGGCTCGATGGCTTTTAAAATCTGAACTGAATTTTCAGGTTTTAAAGTGTCGAAAAAATTTTCGTTTAAAGTGTCCTGAACCGAGATGCAGGCGACACTGTTGATGTAAACTGCACTCATTATTTAGAGAAAATTAAAGTTGAACAGTTTCCGCCAAATCCAAATGAATTGGAAAGCACGTGGTTGATATTTTTTTCTTTCAGTTCAGTAACCGGCGTCAAATCAAATTCTTCCATTTTTGTTTTGAAATTTAAATTTGGAAAAATCACATTGTTCTGCATCGCCAAAATCGAATAGACTGCTTCAATTCCCGCCGCCGCCGCCAAGGTATGACCCGTAAACGCTTTCGTAGAACTGAATTCCGGAACCTGATTTTCACCAAAAATCCGAATCATTGCAATACCTTCGGATAAATCGTTATTCGGAGTCGCTGTGCCGTGAACATTGATGTAATCGATGTTTTCTTTATCTAAACCTGAGACTTTCAAAGCTTTTTCCATTGCTAAGAAAGCACCTTGACCGTTTTCCGAAGAAGCGGTTTGGTGGTGCGCGTCATTCGCATTTCCATAACCTGAGAGATAAGCGAGAACTTTTTTATTTTCTTTTTTGACAATTTCATCAGATTCCAAAACAAGGAAAGCGGCTGCTTCGCCCAAGTTCAGACCTTTTCTGTCATTGTCAAATGGTGTGTTGTAAGAATCCGTCAAAATCATCAGCGTATTAAATCCATTCAAAGTAAACTTCGAAAGTGAATCTGTACCGCCGACAATCACACGGTCCAGAACGCCGTTTTTGATGAGTTTTGCGCCCATCATAATTGCATTGGCTGCAGACGAACAGGCTGTGCTGATGGTAGAAACCATTCCTTTCAGTCCCAACATTTCTGCAATCGCCAAAGATGAATTTCCGGCATCGTGAGCGTCGATGTATTTTTGCTTTTCAGGGAAATCTTCGTAGGTGTAGAAATACTTTTCGGTGATGTCCATTCCGCCCACGCTGGTGGAGGATATGAGTCCGGTTTTATATTCGTTAATGTCCGAAATTCCGGCGCTTTCTACAGCTTCTTTTGCGGCCACCATCCCTAACAAAGCGGTTCTTGTGACATTGTTGTCTTCAGCTAGCTGAAGTTTCTGCACAAGTTCTTCATTAGACAATTTTATCTCGCCCGTTTTGATGCTTCCGGCGTGTCGTGTTTCAAACAGTTCGATGTCCGAAATACCGTGTTTACCGGTCGTCAGCGAAATAAAATTTTCCTCAACATTGTTACCAATGGAGGAAATGATGCCCATCCCTGTAATGGCAATTTTTTGACTCATCTTTTACAAATGTAACAATGTAGCAATGTAACAGTTTAACGATAATTGCTAGACTGTTACATTGTTAGATTGGTAAATTAATTTATTTTGTTCTGTTTTCTTCGATGTATTTTGCCATCACTTCGATAGACTGGAAGATTTCTTTTCCTTTTTTCGGGTCAGATAATTTGATTCCGTAGTCTTTGTCGAGAAGAACGATTAATTCCAAAGCGTCGATAGAATCCAAACCAAGACCACCACCGAAAAGCGGGTCTGTATCTTTAATTTCTTCTACTGCAACGTCCTCAAGATTAAGAACTTCTATGATTTTGTTTTTTAATTCTAATTTTAAATCTTCCATTTTTCAAAAATTTACCAATGTATCAATGTACCAGTTTACCGATTGGGACTGAATAGTATTGTTACATTGTTGTACTGTTATATTGTTAAATTACGTAGTTAGCAAATATACAAAAGCTTTATAACTTTCCTGATATAGTTCGACCCAGCCGCACAAGACTTTTTCAGCTTTCCCTGATTGCAGAATCTGTGCCGCGTATGAATTCAAAAATTCTTCATCGAATTCATCTAAAACGAAAAAAGCATTCTCGGTCTGCATTTTATGTTTAATACTGATTTCGCCGACGCAAATATTAGGAAGTGTGTAAACGAAAACAGCAGGACTCGGGAAATAATTATCCTGAGAATTAATGCTTTCCTGATATTTAAAATCGGTGTCGAGGCTTGAGGATTTATTGGCGAAAACCAAAGCGGTTTTGCTGTGGTCATCGTTTTTCAGAATCATTTCGGATGCCAGAAAAGCGAGTTTGCTGAGATTATCCATTTTATGAAATTTTGGATAATTCAGTTCTAAAGTTTTGTATGCTTCTTTAGCGAAATCTGAGAAATTTTCGGTTTCGGATTCAAAAATAATTTGGTCGTTGAGGATTATTTTTGAGCTTTCTATGGTGCAAATGTCTGTTTTCTTCATTATTATAGTTTTAACATTTCTCCAAAACAATGGCCGCATTACATCCACCAAAACCAGAAGCTGTTTTCAAAATATATTTGATTTCTGCAGACTGATTTTCTTTAATAATATTCAAATCCTGTGAAACACCCATTTCTTCAAAGTTTTTGGATGGAATTAAAGTATTTTTCAAAGCCGATTCCATAGAAATAATACTTTCCAATAAACCTGAAGCGCCCAGACAATGTCCATAATAACCTTTCATACTGTTGAGGGGAACATTTTGCAAATTCATTCGGTTGAAGGCGATGGCTTCCATCTCGTCGTTGTAAAGCGTTGCCGTTCCGTGTGCGGAAATGAAATCGATTTGGTCTGAAGAAACTTTCGCTTCTTTCATCGCATTTTGAACGCTCGCAAACAGTCCGTCGCCGGTTCTTGATGGTCCGGAAATGTGGTTGGCATCGTTAATCGCTGAGTCGCCCAGAACTTTAAACTTAAATTTTTCGTTCTGATGTAATTCTGAACTTATGTAAACACTTGCAGTTGCTTCGCCTAAATTAATTCCATTTCGGTTTTTGTCGTAAGGTTTGCAAGGCTCACTTCCAATTGCCTGAAATGAATTGAAACCTGAAATTACAAACTCAGAAATCTCATCTCCAGCGACCACGAAAGCGTCTTTATATTGTCCTGCCTGAATCATATTTTTCGCCACAGAAATCGCCATCACTCCTGAAACACAGGCATTGGAAACGACAATCGGTTTGGTTTTAAATCCAAAAAAATCTGCCAGTTTTTGTGCTAATTTTGAAAGATAAATGCCTTCCGGTAAAGTGGTTTCGTTTTTTAATAAACTGATATTTCCTTTAGTTGTTGAAAGAATAAAAGAAGTGTCATCTGAAATCGAATGTCTTTCTACCAAAGGTTTCAGACTCAACAAAAACATTTTTTCAAGTCTTGTGAAATTCTGATTATCGAAGTTTTTATTAAATTCCTCTTCCAATTTCTCAGAATCAATTTTAGAAACAAAGAAAGCTTCGTGATTATCGATAATTTTATGCAAAGCTACGCCGGATTTTCCTTCCAAAAGTGCGTTCCAGTTTGATTCTACATCAAAACCCAAAGGCGTGACGCAGTTGTAATCCGTAATGTAAATTTCTCTGTTCATTTATGAAATTTTCGATTCATATTTTAAAAAGCCTAAAGCTAATAGCCAATCGCCAACTATAATCCCATTTTATCTTTCCAAGTTTGAAAAAAATCGGGATTGTAGAGACATAAATTATTTTCAGAATCCAGAAAAACCTGAATGGTCTCTCCACTGCAAACCAATTGATTCTGCTGATTGAAAATCTCATATTTATAAATCAATTTTGCCGATACAGAATTGATGAAAGTCGTTACAATATTGAAGGTTTCTCCATATTTCAAAGGAAGAAAATGCTCGCACGTACTTTTTACAATCGGCGTTACAAATCCAGCTTTCTGAATGTCGAGATAGGTCAAACCGTGCTGTCTTCCGAAAGCTTCTCTTCCGTCTTCAAAATATACGATGTAATGCCCGTGCCAGACGATTCCCAGCGGGTCTGTCTCGTTGAACCGGACGCGTACTTCTTCGGTACAGGTTAAATTTTTAGACTGCATTTTGTTTTGTTTTTAACCACAATGGGCACAAAGGTTTTCACAAGGGAAACTATTTAAATTCAATTATTTTATTAAAATTAGTCAATTGTTCCGTTGATTAATCTCTTGACACCATTTTTAAATAAAACCGAGTTAAAATTAATGAGTAAACCCAATTTACAGTTGCTTAGTTTTAAATAGGTTAAAACTTGAGCAATATGAATGTCATTCAATGATTCTACAGATTTTATTTCTAGGACAACTTTTCTTTCAATTAAAAAATCGAGTCTGTAGCCAATGTCCAGTTTTATATCTTCATAAATTAATGGCATTGGTTTCTGTTTTTCTATCAATAATCCTGATTTCTTCAATTCAAAGTGCAGACATTCTTCATAAGCGCTTTCCAAAAGCCCTGCTCCAAGTTGACGATGAACTTTCAATCCTGCATCAAATACAACTTTTGAAATCTCATTTTCATTCATATTATTTGTGTTTAAAGTTATTCTTTCTATTTTACCGCAAAGGGCACAATGGCTTTCACAAAGAGCACAAATAAAAACTATTTAATTCATCCTTGTGCACCTTGTGAAAAATCTTAGTGTTCTTTGTGGTTAAAAGTTTAAACACTATTTTGTTTCCTTTCGTAAAGTAAAGAAATCGTCACCATCGCAATATAAAATAAAAATAAGAAAATCAGTTCCTTGGCAATTTCGCCAATGCCACTGTTTCTCAAAATAATATCGTAATATGCATTCAGTCCCCAGTTCATCGGGGAAAATTGCGCAATTTTCTGCATAAATTCAGGCATCAGGAAAACCGGAACCCAAATTCCGCCAATCGCCGCCAAGACTACTACAGAAGTCGCTCCAAACGGCGCTGACTGTTCCTGAGTGTCGGAAACGGTTCCAATCAAAACTCCAAATCCAATCGCTGCCAATCCTGCAAAAAGAGTCACAATAAGCAGATGAAACATTTTTCCTGAAACATCAAACTGAGGTAAATCCATTAGCGGGAAAAGCCAGATTCCCACTGCAACCATCAGCAAAAACTGGATGACACAAATGATGAGATAGGTGAATGTTTTTCCTAAAATGTGAATGTAATACGGCGTCGGGCTCACGCGAACTCTCACGCTCGTTCCCTGACTTTTTTCTTTGACTAAATTAATCGACAACGGCACCACAATAAAGAAAATCGCAAACAGCGCCCACGCAGGAACGTTGTGTTGTACGGAATTTGGCATCACTTCTTCGTTGCCTTTGTTCGGTGTGATTTCTTTGAAGGTAATAAGACTTTTATTCTCAAGGTCTTCGGTTGTTCCAAGTTGGTCCTGGAAGGCTTTGTAGATTTTTTTATTTTCGATTTCAAAAACCATTTTGTTGATGGCATTCATCACAGAATTTTTGAAACCTGCGTTGGTGGCGGGGTCGAAATAGAGATGAATGTCTTTTGCCTTTGAAGCTACAGCTTTTGTCGTGGTCGAATCTGTTTCCAAACCAAACGAACTTACGACGGTCTGAACTTTAGAATCGATATTTGAGTTTAAATCTTTCGTCAGATTTTCAGGAATGACGATGGCCATCTGATAATCTCCCGTGAACACAGCTTTCTCAGCCGATTTTTCGTTGTAGTCGGTGACCAGTTCAAATGTTTTGCTGGTTTCCAGTTCTATTTTGATGACTTTGGAAACTTCAGATTTATCGTTATCAATAAAAATAATCGGGATTTTCGAACCTTCCAGATTTTTGAATGTCGAATCCTGAATTAAAGTAATCGTAATAATCAACAGCAACGGCATCAGGAAAATAATGACAATTCCGCCTGAATCTCGCTTCAATAACTGAATTTCCTTGATGAAACTTCTCCACAATTTATACAACATCTCTCAATTCTTTTCCGGTTAATGAAATGAAAACATCCTCCAGGTTTTCCGCATTGGCAACTCTTTCTACCAATTCTTCCGGTGTTCCCGTTGCGTGGATTTTTCCGTGGTCGATGATGGCGATTTTTGTACAGAATTCCTCAGCTTCAGATAAGTGATGCGAGGTGTAAATAATGCACGTTCCTTTTTTATTTAAATCTAAAAGATAATCGATAATGGCTTTTTTGGATTGAACATCAACGCCAACAGTCGGCTCGTCAAGAAACAGAACTTTTGGGTTGTGAAGTGTACCGGCAATCAGATTGCAACGGCGTTTCATTCCGCCTGAAAACTGGTCGACTTTTTTATTGGCAAATTTCGTTAAGCCCATCAATTCTAAAGCTTCATCGATCGCTTTGTGAAGATAATCGTTTTTCAAACCATACAGACTTCCGAAAAACAGAAGGTTTTCTTTCGCCGTCAAAGTCGGGTAGAGCGCGTATTCCTGAGGAACAACGCCGATGATTTGTTTAATTTTCGAATTGTCTTTTTTGGGCGACAATCCGTTGATGGTAAAACTTCCTAAGGTTGGTTTAATCAAACCTGAAAGCATAGAAATCAATGTTGTTTTCCCCGCTCCGTTAGGACCGAGAATTCCGTAGATTTCGTTTTTATCGATGTTCAAAGAAATGTCATTAACCGAAAAGTCTTCCGAGTTTTTGTATTTCTTGTAGAGGTTTTTTATTTCGATGATATTCTCCAAACTATATCGCTTTTCTCAATTTCTTATAAAATGCCTCCTCCAAATCGGCAATATGCAACATCGATTTTGAAAGCTGATTGTAAATATCGCTTTTCGAATTTCTGTTTTTGTAAACCCTTGCAATATCCACGGCAAAATCTCTCCAAAGGTCGCCAATTGTGGTAATTTCTTTAGATAATTCTTTCAATTCTTCATTCTTAAGAATCACTGAAGCTTCCTGCAAAAAAGCGCCGTAAATAAACCTGAATCCGCCACCGCCGGTTCCGATTTCTTCCTGCATTCTGATGAGTTGTCCGAGATAATGGTTGGTCACTTTCGTGCCTTTTTTCTCAGCCCATTTCGGGATGCTTTTCGCCACCCAACGCATTGCTTTTACGCCAATTAAAGGAACTGGAGCGAGCATATTTTTGCAGGTGTCTTTAATTCCTTTTTTGATGGCTTCTTCCAGATGAACATTCTCAGGAATGTGTGTCGGGAAATACATATGACCTTTTGGAGCAAGTGCACCTTTTGCATAACGAACTTTTTCCAGTTCAGCCTCGGTCAACGTAGTTGCAAAATCCATAACAGGGTCACTGATGAGGAATTTACCGTCCTCCTTTCCGTAAACCACAAGATTGTGAGCGTTGAAATGGAATTTATATTCTTCAGGGAAATATGTTAAGTTGAAAACACCAACTTGTAAACCTGTCGGGATGTTTTGTTCTAAATTTTTCTCCAAAGCAGCCTGCGCTTCCTTCGGATTTGAAAATTTAATTCTTTTTATTTTGATGCCCAGTCTTTTTGCCGCTTTACTGAAAATAGCTCCCGGCATCGGACGATAACTGAAACCCGGCGCAAAATTCACTTTTAGAAAAGGCAGATACACAAAAAATAATCCTGAACCGATTCCGAAAATCATTGGTTCGCTTAATTTTAACCCTTTGTTGAGAAGTAAATTGGAGGCAACACCGTTTTCGCAGTGGGCTGTCTGATGGTGTTCGAAATTTATTTTCATTCGTTGTTTCTTTAAAACCCCTTCAGATTTCAAAACTCTGAAGGGGTTATTTATTTCATTATTTCCCGTCAAAATTTTTCAGTTCATCTACCGAAATTCCGAACGTGTCGGCGTATTTTTTCAAAGTAGAATCGCTGAGTTTTTTAAATGTTTTCGGTTTTGCGTGCCGTTTGACTGTCCATTGCCACTTTCCGACGTATGCCGAGAGAACCTGCAAATCCATTTTGTTGAGTTCCATAAAATAGATGATTGGGCTCACGACATTATTCGCCACATTTTGTTTGGCTTCTTCAATTCTTTCGTTGATGAGCTCCATCGATTCATCTAAGGCCGCTTTTTTGGCTTCCCAACCGATGCTTTGCGCGGTGGTGTAATTGTTATTTTCATCAGTCACATATAACATTTCGGTCATATTTGCTGACTGCAAATTACTTTCGTCTTGTGGAATGTCTTGTTTTTTCATTGATTTTAATTTTTCAATTCCTGAATAAACAAATTGATTTCTGCTCGGATGAGTAATTTATCATTAATAAAAGTCTCGCAGAAAATGTTGCAAATGTTCTCGTACTGGGAAATCAGAGAAGCTTTGGAAATGATATTGTCGCCCACTTTTGGCAACGCAAAAATCTCTATTTTTTTGATATTGGTAATGAAACCGATGACTTTGGTTTCCACATCCGGACCTTTGAAAAAACTTTGTCCAAGAATCGATGAACAGGTTTGCGCCACATTTTCTATCAATCCAGCTTCAACAAATTCATTATTTAAAACAAAAATATTATTGGGCTTGATTTCGAAAGAAGTGATGACGGTTTCCGGTGTCAATTCCAAAATGTAATCCGCCATCAGCATTGGTTTGCGATGGGGAAGAAAATTGTGGATGTTGATTAAGTTGTCGGCCTTCAGTTCCATATTTTATTTTAACCACAAAAGTCACAAAAGCTTTTGCTATTTTTTATTTTTAAAAAGTTCAAAAAAGATAATCGTTTTAAAACTGTCTTTTTTGAACTTAGACTAATTAATTTTTTCTTTTGTGACTTTTGTGGTTTATTTTTTTATTTCACAACGGTTTTCATCTGCGATTTTGCAATCACGGTTTCATTGATTTTCGTCACGATTTCAACCAGAGTGACGCCCATCATTTCGTTCAGGATTGTCGCTTCAGAAATCAATTGGTCGCCTACTTTTGGTAAGCTGTCAACTTCAACAGATTTGATAGCGCCGATGTAACCAGTCGGCGATTCCTTACCCAAAAGAAAATATTTGTAACCCGTATGCAAAGCCACAGTTTGAGCCTGATGTTCTATCAAACCAGAAGCCTGGAAAATGCCTTCGCTCACGAAAATATTATCTTCCTTAATGGTAAATCCGGAAACCACGTGATTCTCCGAATAGTCGGAAACTTCGCCAACCATTACAAAAGGAAATCGTTGTGGAATAAGACTTTCTACAAAATCTTTGTCGGAATTTGGTAAGTTGCTTTCCATTAGCAAACCGTTAATAAGGCACAAGAGTAAGCGAATCTTCCACTTTCCGGAACGCAAAGAAGGATTTTTTCACCTTTCTTCAATTTTCCAGAATTCATCAATTGTTCAACAGCGATGAAGATAGAACCAGCACCGATGTTCCCAACTTCGGAAAGGTTGTAGAACCATTTTTCCCAAGGGAAATCCAAACCTACATTGGCGAATTCCTCTTTCAATCCATCTTTGAAGTAACCGGAAGAGATGTGCGCCAAAACGTGGTCCACAGTTTCCGGGTCCAACTGATGTTTGTCGAAAGATGTTCTCAAACTTTCTGCACCTTTTACCAAGATATATTTGTCAAGGATTTTCGTATCCTGTTTCAAAGCGAAAATCGATTGTTTCAACCATTCGTCAGAAGGGTAATCTGCCCAAGATTTCAGGCTTCCATCTTCCTGTTTTTCACAGCCGGAATACATACAAGCTTCGATTTGGTGTGCATAAGAATAGAAATCAATCCATTCAATTCTGAGAGATGTTTCATTTTCTCTTGGCTTATTTTCAAGCAAGAATGCACCTGCGCCGTCAGACAACATCCATCGTAGGAATTCTCTTTTGAAGGCTACGATTGGTCTTTCTTCCAAAAGTTTCAGGTTTTCTGCTTCGTGGTCAAATTTGTCCGCCGTCATCCAGGAAGAAAATCTTTCCGAACCTACACAAACGGCATTTTCTTTTACGCCCGCTTTCACGGAAAGAAATCCATAGTTTAGAGCATTCATACCGGAGTTGCAAAGTCCCATAGATGTGTTGATTTCTACAGATTTTCCAATGTTCAGTTCGCCGTGAACCATTGAGGCGTGCGAAGGCTGGATTTGGTCTGCAGAAGTCGTTCCGCAAGACAAAAGTTCCATATCTTCTTTTTTGAAATTCTCATCAAAAAGGCCTTCAATTGCATTTGCAGTGATTTGAGCATTGGTATGCGTTGGTTGTCCGTTTTTGTCGAGAGCGTAATATCTTGTTTTGATTTGATTATTTCTCAAAATCAAGGCTCTGGCTTTGGAGGGTTTATTGTTGACCAATCCCAGATGTGTTTCCATTTCGTCATTGGAAACCGGGTCGTTGGGTAAGTATGTGGATGATTTTGTGATGTATACGTTGCTCATCTTTTATTTTAAATTTATTCCTTGTAAATATTCTCTCTGTTTTTTTCTTTTGAACCACAAAATAGGCGTCAACAGCAAATGGAATACCAAAACTATTGGTGAGACTACCCAGATTGCCGTCATCAAATATACCTTAAAGAATTTTATCAGCAAAGGTCGTTTTTCTTTTTTATTGATAATCAATTTGCTCCAAATGGTGAAAATTTTGTTTCCCACTTTTTCCATTCTCACAAGAAAAGGACGGATTTCCACGGCACCATTTTTTACTAAATCGGGTTGAAGATTGGCAAAATCGCCTTTGTCTAAATATCTTTTGATGATTTCGCCGTATTTCCCTGCGCCATTAATTTCCTCGTCGGAAACGCCGGCGGCTGGCAGCATTCCGGAAGCTTCTTTTTTTCCGGTGGTAAGCCATTTGAGAATCGTCAAAACGCTGGTGTAATTGTCGTGTCTGTCCACCAATGCGATGTTTCCGACCAATTTGGCGTTCATTCTTTTCAAATAGACTTTCAGCTTTTCCTGGGAAAGCATCCACATATTTCGGGTTCCGGAGATGGTCACGATTGGCGTGTCTTTCAGGATATTTTCAGCAAATCCACTTTTCAAAAATGAAATAACCGGAATTGATGGCGTGAGATACCAAACCTGATAGCCGAAAAGAATCAAATCGAATTTGGTGTTCAAAACTTCATCCGAAGGCGGATAGATGTCGCTCGGAATTTGAAGGTAAGATTCGGGGAAAGTGTTGAAAAAAACATCGCCTGACCAAGGAAAAGGGAAGTCTTTTTTCAGTTGAATGTTATAATAGGTGACTTTGTATTGTTCATTATTTTCGAACGGCTTGGCGACATTTTTTACGATATCTTCCAGTTGTCCGGTCTGAGAATAATAAATGACAAGTATGTTTTTCTGCATCAGAATTTAATATAAAAACAAAAATAAGATTTTCAAATTTATTATTTGCGTCTTAATACTTTAATTGATTCTGAATTGTGTGCTAAGTTAAAATTGAGATTGTTGGAAAGTGTATTTCCTGTATTGAGAAAAATGATGGTTTCCGGTAAATTCGGTATTTCAGAAAGGTCGAAATTTTGGTCAGAGATTAGGAGTAAATCAATGGTTTTAGTAATGTCAGAAAGGTTTTCGATGTAATTGATTTTTCGTCTTTTGACAAGATAATTTTGTT
The DNA here is from genome assembly GCF_021261315.1 of Epilithonimonas sp. JDS. Lineage (GTDB taxonomy): Bacteria > Bacteroidota > Bacteroidia > Flavobacteriales > Weeksellaceae > Epilithonimonas. Next base: position 1,024,016 of record NZ_JAJSAX010000001.1, on the reverse strand, counting down.
CAGCGATTTCTCGATTCTCCTTATTTTTAATAAAACTAAATATCTTTCTTCCAGCTTGTTGAAACGTCAAGAGAAAGTCCTTTTGTCCGAAGTCATCAGCAATATGAAGAATTACCGCGTCTTTTGGAATGTATTTATTCAATTCAAAATAAACCGATTTGTTTTCACTGAAATCAGCTTTCACAGCCTTTACAACTTCAGTCTCTTTGTAAAGGAAACTCAGGAATAATTTCTTTTTGAAATAATCTTCGTCCTCAATTTCGTTTCTCAGTTTCGCAAATTCTTTTCGGAAATCAGCATTGATGTTTTTCGCTCGCTCTTTATATGTCATTCCAAAAGTCAAATCATCCTTGCTGATTCTTTCACCAACTTTCACCGTAATACTTCCATCATAAATAATGAAATCGCCTTTCGGTAAAACCTCAGAATTCCCGTGAATGTAAATCGGCAAAATGTCTAAACTAAATTCTTCGGCCAAATAAAATGCGCCCTTGTGAAAACGTTTGATATCATTGGTATAGGACCTTTCAGCTTCCGGAAAAACGACAAGCGAATAACCTTGGTCAATCTTTTCTTTCAATTTTTCCTTCCCATTTTCGATGCCTTGAGAAACTGGGAAAAACCCTAAAGCTTTCACGAGTTTTCCAAAAATAGGCGAATCATAAACCCAATCGTTCACGAGATAAACGATTTTGTGCGTTGTCATTCCAATCGCCAAAGTGTCGAGAAAAGAGGTGTGATTTGCAATGATAATCGCTGGTTTGCTGAAATCTTCGTTCGGATTTGCAATGACTTTCTTCTTCACAAATGGATTTCCGTAAAGGACCGATTTCATAAACTTGGCTAAAATCAATTTGATGATATCCAAAGTTTTTCCTTTCGCATTTTTCACGAAAATACTTCCAAGCGCAGAGAACATCAATCCTCCCAAACCATAATAAATAAAGAGAATCACGGAATGAAAAAACAGTCTGAGCGTAATTGGCGACAAACCTTTTTTCTGTCTATTAATAATTAAAAATCTAAACCAAAACGGATATAAAGTTGAGGTAATGATAATCACGGAAAGCATTCCAATCAAAGCGACTAAAGCCAAAGAATGCAATGCGGGATGTTTTGCGAAAATCAAAGAACCGATAGATAAAATCGTGGTGAAGACTGCCAAAATAATCGAAATTCTGTACGTCGGAAGTTCATTTTTTCCTGTCGTATGTTCTTTCTGCATTGCTTTCGTGAGGAAAATACTGAAATCGTCACCAACCCCGAAAACCAATGTGCAGACAACGGTACTGAAAATATTGAGTTCCAATCCTAAGAAATATAAAATTCCCGCCGTCACAACTCCAGTTAAAACAATTGGAAACATTGTCAACAAAGTCAGTTCAAAATTTCTGAAGAAAACGATAATGGTCAGGAGAATTGCCAACAGAGAGTAATTAATCAACGTATTGAAATCTCTTTTCAGCAATCCCAAAAAGTTCTCATTCATCTGCTGACGGTCGATGGCGATGGCGTCGTGTTTCTTTTCAATGTCTTGTATGAAGGCATCTCTTTTATTTTCGTCTACTTTTACCACATTCGAAACGGTGTAAAAACCATTTTCCTGACTCAGGAATTCTGAGATTTGAAGCGCTTTTATTTTTTCGTAATCTTTGAGACTTAAAGTAGAATAGGATTTATTTAAATTTTCATTAAACTGGTCAAAAGCCGAACTGTTGAAACCGAATTTGTTCCCATTCGAAACCAATTCAGAAATTGTGGAGTTCTTCTTATTATCGTTCCAGAAATTTTGCCAGATTGCTACTTTTTTCTGCTGGTCTTCTTTAGACAAAACAACATTTCCAAGCGAATTATAACTTAAAATTTTGCCTTCTTTTTTTTCTTTATCCAGAAACTGGCTCAAATCTGAATTTCTTGCGAGAGCTTCTTCCTCAGAGTTTCCGTAAGAAATCGTGTAGATGGATTTTGAGGTGATGTCTGACAGTTTTTCAAGTTTCGCCTCACTGATTTTTAATTCTTTCGGAATGTAATTTAAGTCGCCAATGTTTTCATTGAAACCCACGTGACGGAAACCAAACAAACACGCAATAATCACAAGCGAACAGCCGATAATCAACGGCTTGTTTTTTTCGTAAGGATAATGCCCGATTTTATCAATGAAGTTGGTGTTTAATGTATCTGATTTTTCTTTCGGGTGATACAGTTGCGGAACAATGATTAAAGCTAAAACGGAAGAAAATAAAACCGTAATCGATGCGAAAAGTCCCAAATCTTTCAAAGCTTCCGAACGTACAAAAACCAAGCATAAAAATGAAACCGCCGTGGTTGCACTACTTAAAATTATTGGCTGTGTAATTTCTTTGTAAAGCTCTTCAATATTGTTGTTGTGCTTGTAATGCGTGAGAATGTGAAGCGCATAGTCAATCGTAATCCCTATCAAAATCGCACCAACGCTCAATGAAATGGCTGAAATTTTATCTTTAATAAAATACAAAACCATCAACGCCAACAAAACAGAGAATAAGGTCGGCAGGAAAACGATAATCGGGGTGAAAAAATTTCGGAAATAATAAATCAGTAAAATTAGCAAAACCGTCATCGAAATAATGACCGTGTTTTGAATATCTTTCTTGATTTGCTGGGCATTGGCAACCGCAATTACCGGCGAACCAAAATAACTCAGTTCAGTTTTACCTTTGAATTCTTTGTTGAGGTTGTCTTTGATTTCGTTTAACTGATTGACAAATGTTTCGTTGTTTTTAGTATCGTTGCTTTTATTTTTAGGTTCAATGAAAAGCAGAAGGTTTTTCCCGTCTTTGGTAACAATGTAATTATCTTCAAGCTTGAAATCTTTGCTGATGTTTAAAGCATTCAGTTTTTTAATTCCGAGAAAAGTAATTCCCAAAGGATCTTTTTTAATAAAATCTTTCGTTACCAAACTTGTTGGCGAAACCAAAGAAACGTAATTGTTCTCGACCTGTTTAGCAATGCTGTCTTTGTTGAGTTTTCTTTCAATTTCCAGATAATCGTTTTCGTCTAAAAACAATGGGAGATTCTGATTGACAAAATCAAACGTTTCGGAAATCTCATTATCATTTACCTTTCCCTGAACGGAACTGATGTATTGCTCTAAAGGCTTTGTTTTTTCTAAAAATGAATCAGCCGTTTCGGATAACTGGAAATTGTCGTCTTTCGATTTCTTTTCGATGATGACGATGATTTTGTCAGAGAAATTAAGTTGTTTAAGAACTTTCGCCGTGAGGTCAGACTTTTCACTTTTTGGGATAATCTGATTGATATCTTCTTCAAAATTGATTTTCGATGCAAAAAACAAGCACAGAAAAGCAACTCCCATCGCAACGGCAACGGAAAGGATTCTGTTTTTGGCAATCAGATAATATAAATGAATGAAAAAGCGATGCATTTGTTATTCTATCAGATTTATCAAATCGCGAATTTGTTTGTCGGTGATTGCTCCTTGTTCGGACTTGTCATAAATTGTTAAGAGATAAATTGTTTCGTCTTGGATGATGAAATGTAACGAAGACTTTCCAAAAGTTCTGCAAAATCTGTTTTGATGGATGAGTATTTTTTCGCCAGTTTCTTTAGGTTCTTGTCAAAAACTGAAATGGTTTTAATATTATAGCTCATTCAAAAGTTCTTGCGCATCTCTTGCTTTTGTTTTACCTTTTTTTACAAGATTAAGCTCCTTCACAGCTTCTTGCAGGTCTAGGAGAATCTCGCTCTTGTCTTTTTTGGAAATCTGAAATTTTAACTTCAATGCTTTAGCAAATGCCTTCAAAGCATCCGCTTCTTCAGAAGTGTTGGGCTCTATGATGAAAATATCTTGTGTTGGCATTTTAATTAATGATTTAAATAACTTTAATATGATATTCAATACAAATGTAGTATTTTAAGTTTTCAAAATCAATAAATCCTCGACCGCAATGTGAAAATCTTATTCCTAAATCCATTATTCGGAAAGGATGGTTTACGGCTTTCATTGATATAATTAATAGTAACAAATTTTAAAATCGAGAGCACGAAATGAGTGGTCTAAAAAAAAACCTCTACTTTTGCAAAAATTTTTCTAGATGCCAAAAAACTTAGTGATCGTCGAATCTCCGGCAAAAGCAAAAACTATTCAGAAATATTTAGGTTCAGATTTCGAGGTCAAATCCAGCTTTGGACATATTCGCGATCTGCCTAAAAAAGGAATGGGAATCGACTTGTCGAATTTCACGCCCGACTATGAAGTGTCTGCTGATAAGAAGAAATTGGTGGCAGAATTGAAAGCCTCTGTGAAAAAAGCCGATATGGTTTGGCTTGCTTCCGATGAGGACCGTGAAGGTGAAGCGATTGCCTGGCATTTGGCAGACGAACTGAAACTTAAACCTGAAAATAGAAAAAGAATCGTTTTCCACGAGATCACCAAAAATGCGATCTTGAAAGCGATCGACAATCCAAGAGATATCGACCAGAATTTGGTCAATGCACAACAGGCAAGACGCGTTCTGGACAGAATCGTAGGTTTCGAAATGTCACCGGTTCTCTGGAAAAAAGTAAAAACCGGACTTTCTGCAGGACGTGTGCAATCTGTTGCTGTAAGATTGGTCGTTGAGAGAGAAAAAGAGATCCGCGAGTTTACGCCGAAACCAAGTTTCAAACTGGAAGGGATTTTCCTTAATAATGTACAACAGGAGATCTTGGCGAAATTGAAAAAAGATTTCGAAAAAGAATCAGATGCAGAGAACTTCCTAAATTTGGCCAAAACCACAGACTTCAAAGTTCTGAATGTGGAGACCAAACCAGGAACCAGAACAGCTTCTGCACCGTTCACGACTTCGACTTTGCAACAGGAAGCTTCTTCCAGATTGGGTTACAACGTAACTTCCACAATGCGTTTGGCGCAGAGACTTTATGAGGAAGGATTCATCACGTATATGAGAACGGATTCCGTGAATCTATCTCAGGAAGCCATCAATGGTGCTAAGGCGCAGATCATCTCAGAATACGGTGAGAATTATTCCAAACCAAGAAATTATACCACAAAATCATCTTCTGCACAGGAAGCCCACGAGGCGATCCGCCCGACAGATTTCGCTTTGAAATCCATTGGTGATGCGCAGTTGAACAAATTATACCAATTGATCTACAGACGAACTTTGGCTTCTCAAATGGAGAATGCGAAGATCGAGAAAACCGTGATCGAAATTGGAAATGCCAAGTTGCCACAACATTTCGAAGCACAAGGTGAGGTCATCATTTTTGATGGTTTCCTAAAGGCTTATGGTATTGTGAAAACAGAGGATGAAGATGACGAAAGCAACGAAAAATTGTTACCAAAAGTTTCCGTTGGCGAAGCTTTAGACTATAAAAAAATTACCGCTACAGAAAAGTTCACGAGACCATCCGCAAGATTTACGGAAGCTGGCTTGGTGAAGAAACTGGAAGAGTTAGGCATCGGTCGTCCATCGACTTATGCGCCGACCATTCAGACCATTCAGAATCGTGAGTATGTAGATAAAAGAGAACTCGAGCCACAAACGAGAGAAATCGTAAAAATGACATTGGGGAAATCTGGTGTCAAAAAAGAGGTGCTTCAGGAGAAATTTGGTGGTGATAAGAATAAATTCATCCCAACCGATATTGGTGAGGTTGTGAATGATTTCCTGACCAATAATTTTGCTGAGATCTTGGATTATGGTTTCACGGCGAAAGTGGAGGAAAGTTTTGACCACATTGCAAGTGGTGACCAGAAATGGAAAGAAATGATGACGGATTTCTATTCCAAATTCCATCCAAGGATCGAAGATGTTGAGGAAAATGCAGACCGCGCGAATGGCGAAAGAATCCTAGGTGTTGATCCGAAATCTGGTAAGAATGTTCACGCCAGGATCGGAAGATTCGGACCGATGATCCAGATCGGAGAACAAGATGACGAAGAGAAGCCGATCTTCGCCTCATTGATGGCACATCAAAATATTGCGACCATCACTTTGGAAGACGCTTTGGAAGTGTTCAGATTGCCTTTTGATTTGAAAGAAGTGGACGGACAACCGGTTGCTGTTGGTGTTGGAAGATTCGGACCTTATGTGAAATGGGGCGAGATCTACATCAGCATTCCGAAAGGTGAAGACCCGCTTTCCGTGGATCAAAACCGTGCGGAGGAGATCATCAACGAAAAGAAAGTGGCAGACGCGCCAATCGCAAGCTACAAAGGTGAACCAGTGACGAAAGGAACCGGAAGATTCGGACCGTTTATCAAATACCAAAGTATCTTCATCAACGTTCCGAAACGCTACAACTTCGATAATCTATCCCAAAGCGACATCAATGAACTCATCGATGCGAAACTGGAGAAAGAAGCCAACCGATACATCCAGCATTGGGAAGCAGAAAAGATCTCCATCGAGAATGCGAGATGGGGACCGATCGTGAAACACGGCAAGAACATCCACAAGATCCCGAAAAAGAAGGACGACACCAAGTACGAAGCAGACGAACTGAAAGACGTTTCCCTGGATGAGGTGAAAAAATGGATCACGGCGCAAGACCCAAAAGCCTTCGTTGAGAAAAAGAAACCTGCAGCCAAAAAACCAGCCACCAAAAAAGCAACCACAGCGAAGAAAGCACCGGCAAAGAAACCTGCTGCTAAGAAATAAGAGTTTTTAAACGTAAAATATTAAACCCCTTTTGAAGATTTTCAAGAGGGGTTTTTGTTTTATTATTAATTGGAGATACGAGCGTGACGCTCGCTCTAGCGGGGGTTATCTATTCGTGATTATTTTTGAAATAAAATCTGAACTGGGCATAGTTGGAGAAGAATCTTCTTTTAGTAAACCTGTGTCAGTTCTACTAAATAGAGATTGCAAAATCATTTGTCTTTCTTCATCTCTTACTTCTGTATCTTTAAGTAATGCCAGATAGAAAAAAGTTAGAGTATGTCTTTCCTCAGCATCTCGAGCTAAATGATATGAGCTAAACATATATTTAGTTATTGCTCTAATCGAATAGGCTATGATAGAGATTAAAACAATAAAGATTAGTGACCATCTTATAACCTTAATTTCATTTCCATTAAAAATGTTATCAAAAATCCATTCTGGTGCAGTAAGTAATAGTGTTGTTAAAAATAAAATAGATAAGCCTACCACACCAATTAATATATTTTTTGCAGTATTCGCTTGTTTATAATAGTTTGTTGATTTTTTTTCCCAATATCTTGCTGGTTTTTCAAGTTTTAACTTTACTTCATAAGTTTCTTCAAGATTTATTAATTTGGATAATTTCTCGTTATACCATTTTTCCCAGTCATTAGTTTTGATATTATCGTACCATCGATAAAATTCCTCTTCCTTTTCAGAAGTTAAACTGTCTATTTTTTTTACATAATTTTCAAACTCATTATTAGAATTAGCTAAATGTTCAGATAATGTTTTCTCAGATTCATTTAGGTAGTTCTCAAAATCGTTTCTAATTGCGATGATAGAGCGTTTTTCAGAATTACGTCGTTCCAAAATTGATGAAAAGTCTTTCGATAGGAATTCAAACGCTGATATTGCACCATATAAAGAATCTTTATTTGATGGGTTTTGAATTTGATTGTTTATTAGAGCTTCAAAAGCTCCCGGAAAATAGTTTGGATAGTCTCTTGAAACTTTTACCAGATATTCAATTTCAGGAAGAGAATATATTAGTGGCTTTTGACGTACATTGTTTATTCTGTTAGCAACATATTGTTGCCAATAATGATTTCTGTCACTTTCTGTTTGGCTATAAGAATTTATAAAAGTTATAATTCCTTCTTTAACTTCTTTAAAATAATTTAAACTTTGATTGAGCTCATTTGGTAAGTTACCATACTTTTCCCAACCTTTGATTTGTTGATTTACAAATTCAAATAGTGATGATACACCTACAAATTCTTTTGAATAATTAATATAATGAAAGTTTAATTTTTCTACTACATTTCTAAACCATTCTGGATTAGTGGACTCTGCAATTTTCTTCTTTAATTCGGAATTTGTCATGATATATAGTGTTATAGAAAGTTTAGAAATATGATAAATATTGTTTTTCTTTATTTTACAACATCTGTTTGTTCACTATTTCTACTCACTCTCAAATATACGCATTGCACTAATATAAAATATATTCAATTACTGTTATCCTTGGAGAAGGAAAGGACTAATGATGATCTTCTAAGTAATTACTAAATCTAATACTATAATTATTATTTCCCACTCCACCCAAAAACAATCATAAACCCCGCTGCCCCGCTGCGCAAAGTCTCCCGACTTTGAGCAAATCACTCATCATAATTATTATATTTCCAAAACTCATTCTTTTTCATCACATCAACGATTGGGTTATCCGCCAATTCAACATTTAATAATCCTTTTCCCGATACATAATTGCTTGCCGAAGAGTATATGTAGTGTTGCGCTTTTTCTACAATCCCTGCTCTTATGGGATTTAGGTGAATGTAGTTCAGTTTGTCCCACATAAAATGTAAAGAGTATATTTCTTCTGCGTGATTTCCATACTGCCAAAACTGGTAATTCTTATTTCTGCTGTGGGTTTCTGTGGCTTTTTTAAATAAGTCCAGCATCCATTCCCTTCTGCTTTCAGGTTCTGTCTGTATGGCTTCTACAATATTTTTACTGGTGAATTTTTTAAAATCTCTGATCAAATCGGATAGCTTACCATCCTTGGACTGAACTATTAAGTGAATGTGATTGCTCATAATGACATAGCCGTACAAAACCATTCCTTTTTCTCTGATACAGTAATTTAATGAAGAAATCACAATATCCTTATAAGCTTTTCTGGTGAAAATATCTACCCAATCCACTACTGTGCAAGTCACAAAGTGTGGTCTTTCCTGGTCTTTGATTGTATAGCCTTCTTTCATTTGTTTTGTGTTTTATTTTATTGTGGCGTTGCTCAAAGTCGGGAGACTTTGCGCAGCGGTATCTTTTATCGTGTAGCCGTCTTTCATTTGTTTTGTGTTTTATTTTATTGTGTCATTGCTCAAAGTCAGGAGACTTTGCGCAGCGGGAATCTTTTATCGTGTAGCCGTCTTTCATTTGTTTTGTGTTTTATTTTATTGTGTCGTTGCTCAAAGTCAGGAGACTTTGCGCAGCGGGTGATCTTTCCTGATCTTTGATTGTATAATAGCCTTCTTTCATTTGTTTTGTGTTTTATCTGTTGTTTTATTATTGCTCAAAGTCGGGAGACTTTGCGCAGCGGGATAAATTTTTCTCAGAAATTTTATTTGGTATTTTATACTCAAGTTTTTCAAATTTAGTAGAAAAAAATGATTCATTTTTTATTCTTAAATTATGTGCAACTAGGTTATTCCTGAACTTGTTTAAATCTTTCCATTGGTTGATCCTTTTTAGTCCAGGGACGTTTTTCTTTTTTACATTTAAAATTCTATCTTGATATTTTTCTTCACAAAAAGCAGGATTAAAAAAATCATTGTATTCATCTAAAAAAGAACAAAATTGAATTATTGAATAATTTGAAATTAAAGTGTGAATTGCAGGTTCTAATCCCATTTTTTCATGATAAAAATTTTCTAGTGTTTTACCTACAAACAATGAAGGATTATTATAAACTTCATTTAGAGTTTCAACGGACAAATTGATTTGCGCTTGTAAATTAAATAGAGTTTTAATTACATATTCTAATTTATGCATATTCGTTTTCGAAAATTATATTATTTACTTACTATCAAAACAAAACTTTCAGTGGTATTTTGATCTTTTATTTTAAATATCAATATCCCAAATATACCCACAATTCCCACTCCACCCAACACTCACAAAACATCTTCTGTTTCTTAAAACAAATAAAGAATCTCCTTACCTCGTCAACGAGAATCTGGAATCCATACACCTCTTCACACTTAATGATGATTATTTTCTGAGTGCCGCTTATCTAATTCTTTCAGATAATAGGTCATCACCATCAAACCACAATGCTTCGCAGAGCGCCTTTAGCTAGATTCTATCTGGTTATTAGACAAGTTTGTCTGTTTATTAGATTAATCTGTATTTCTATTAGATTAATCTGTCAGGTGATTAGACAAAGATGTCAGGTGATTAGACAAAGATGTCAGGTGATTGGACAAAGTTGTTAGGTGATTGGACAAAGGTGTTAGGTGATTAGACAAAGCTGTCTGTTTATTAGATACTTTTTGTTTTTTTTGGAGTTCAGAACCAATGAGACCGTGCTAGGACAGAAGAGGTTGAACTTGCGCTCCTCAAAATTATAGTATGCTGAATCTGAAACCTGTCTTGACACGCAGGAAAATAGATGAGCGCGAAAAGGTAGAAGTGTAATGTGCGGATTTCTGAACACAAAAGCACGAAAGGATTGAACCCCAAACCGCAGGACACTCCCCGCAACCATTTCCAGTAATTTAGCTGTAAATCAGAATTATGAATAAGCCAGGACACTTCACCCGCAAAGATTTTTTACAGACCTCAGCTTTAGGACTTGCAGCCGTGGTTTTGGGGACGTCATTCACCAAAGCATTTGATTTTTCCGAGAAGCCTTATTTCAATCTGAAACCCATCGGAAGACAGTTTTCCCTCGACGGCTACTACATCTGGTGCAGTTCCCCGATTTGGGGCGACGATGGCAAAGTCCACCTGTTCTACTCCCGATGGAAGAAGGAAAAAGGAATGGGCGGCTGGCTCAAAGGCTCCGAGATCTGCCGTGCAGAAGCAGATTCGCCTTTCTCGGAATTTCAGCACAAGCAAGTGATTCTCGCGCCAAGAGGGGAAGGATTTTGGGACGCTACGACTTGCCACAATCCATTAATTAAAAAAGTGGACGACCAATATCTTCTCTTCTTTATGGGCAATTCCAACGGGAAAACCAATACCAAAAGAATCGGACTCGCCACCTCCAAAACACTCGACGGCGACTGGACAAGACCGGATCAGCCTCTATTGCTTCCCGGAAAAGAAGGCGACTGGGACGACCATTGCACCACGAATCCGGCATTCGTGAAAGGCAATGACGGCAAGTACTGGCTGTTCTACAAATCCTGGAACACCCACGAATATGAAACCCAAAAAGGCCCGGTCCGCGGCAATCGAAAATACGGTTTGGCAAAATCCGATTCGCCAATGGGACCATACACCAAAGTCTCCGAAAATCCCGTCATTGACTTTTCAAATATGCCAAACAACGCGCAGCTGGAGGACGCTTTCATCTGGAAACAGAACGGCAAATTTCATATGATCGCGCGCGATATGGGATTCTACAACCACGAGTACGGCTTGCATCTCACAACAAAAGACGGCCTGAAATGGACAAAACCGGAGATCGCTTACCTGGAAATGAAACATTACATCACAGAGCCCACGCCGCCCAAAAACCTCAACCGCTTCGGAAGGCTGGAGCGCCCGATGCTTCTGATGAGCAAAGACGGGAAGAAGCCTCAGTTTCTGTTTGGAGCAACACAAGGCGGAAAATTTGATACGTCCACAACTTTTGTTTTCGAAATTTTGTAAGAATAGTTTAAACACTCAAACTCTCCAACCTCAAACTCTCCCACATATCAGGAGCCGGGAACCTGCTGTCCGTTGCAATTCCTCGCGCCCGGCTTTCCCATCACTTGCTGTGGGATTTCCACTACCATCAGGGCTAGGGGTTTCCATTGCAATTTGAGGTTTGTCAATATTTGAAATTGATGTAATAATCACGGCACTTCGACTCCGCTCAGTGTGACATTATAATAATAAACAATTGTATTTCGAGATGTCAGGCTGAGCATTTCGACAATGCTCAATATAAACTACGTCGAAGCCTTTTAGCAAAAAGTGGTACAATCATAAAAAACTAAAGACTTTCTGAAGTTTTATTAATATTTTTGACCATTCTAAAAACCAAAACACATTTTTGAATGGGCGAAAAATTACAATGGGCAAACTGGAAAACCTTTCCGTGGATCATTTTTTTTGTGGCGATTTTCATCTGGATTGCGATTGCTGGTGCTAATTTCTATTACCAAAGCCAGGGAGGTTTTACAGGAACCGGTCCGCTTTTCCCGATCTCCGTCATCTATCCCAACCAGTTTTTGTGGAGCGGATTTGTGTTTGCATTTTTGTTTTTAGTCGGCGGGATTTTCGCTTTCCAATACTCAGAAAAACTCAATGTTTATCTTCTCTTTTTGGTTGCCATTGCTCTTGTCGTTTTAGGAAATCTGAGTCAGGGCGATTTCGATATTGCTTTTCTGCAGCCGTTTTATTTGAAAGGAAGACAGTATTATGCCGATGCCATTAATATTACAGATGGCGCAATCTGGCTTCGGGATTTTACCAAAAATCTGGAACATTTTCAGCTTCATACCAGAACGCATCCGCCGTTTGTGACGCTTTTGCATTTCTGGATTCTGGATATTTCTAACATTGAAACTTTGGCGATTGTGTTTTTTGCAGTTGGCTGTTTGTCTTTTCCATTATTTTATCAGATTCTGGTTTATCTCGGATTCGAAGAGGCAAGAAGAAAATGGATGCTGCTTCTGTTTGCGGTGATTCCTTCCGTTAATATTTATCTGTTGGTTTCCATCGATTCTTTGGTGCTGACATCAACTTTGATATTTCTCTTAGGATTTGCAAGGATCTTTAATCAAAATAAAATTGATGTGATATCCTTTCTATTAATAAGCTTAGGATTGATCTTGACGAATCTGATAACGTTTTCCGGTTTGTTTCTGTTTGCGTTTTTAGGCTGTTTCAGTTTCTATTTTTTACTGAAAGGAAAATGGAATTTCGTCTGGCTGAGTCTGATGACGACGGTAACTTTTGCGCTAAGTTTTATTATCATTTATGCAACAGCGGGTTATAATCATTTAGAAACGTTTTTACAGGCTTCCCATTCCGAAAACCCCGATGGTTTCAGGCTTTTGCATCAGCCATTTATTTATCTGATGACAAGACTGGAAGACATTGGCGAGATTTTTCTTTTTCTGTCATTCGGCTATTTAGCGATATTCTTTTCTAAGAAATCAGGAACCGAAGTTTTTGACAATCAAAATATTAATATCTTATTTTTCTCAGCAGTAGCGGCAATCTCAGCAATGCTTCTGACGGGCGCTTACGGAACCGGAGAGACAGCGCGCGCCTGCCTGTTCCTTGTTCCTTATTTTTTGATTTTGCTGAAGGATATTAATGCTGATCAATTCAAGATGCTTTTCTATCTGTGCATCTTTCAGACTTTTGGGATGCAGATGATTGGAAATTTTTATTGGTAATAAAATAACGCCTATTTTTGACGCAAATTAAAATAAAGTTTTTCAGTTCAACTAAATGAATTTTTTACACCCAGTTTTTACCGCAGTATTTGTTTTTCTCATTCTCTACAGTTTTGTGGAGGTGTACGGAAACAATACCAAAAAGAACACCTTTGTACTTTGGTCGGTGGGAAGTTATATGGTTGTTATAATTGGGCTAAGGAATTACGTAGGTGCAGATTATCCTGTTTACAGTGAGATGTACGGTATTTACTTTCCAACGATTGATTATTCTGAACTGGTCAATAAAATGCTCTTCCGCAAAACCGATTATGATATTGAGTGGCTCTACGTTTTCCTGAATAAGATAGTCCACGAAACGGGTAGTCAGTTTTATATATTCACTCTGATTAGTGCCATTATAACGATAAGTTCAAGATTTGTAGTTTATTATAAAAATTCGGCGTTTCCTGTTTTTTCAATTCTTTTGTTTTTCATTCCGGCATATTTCATTGCGGACAGCGGGCACATGAGACAGGCGCTTGGAATGGTTGTTTGTTTCATCTCATTCAAATTTATAAAAGAAAGAAAAGTGTGGTGGTATCTGTTATGTATGTACCTCGCTTTCGGGTTTCACAAGTCTACGATTATCTTCTTGCCGGCTTATTGGCTGGCTACGGTTTCTATGAATTCCAGCAGGATTTTTTATGCCATTTTGGTTTGTGTGATTCTGTCGCCATTCAGAATATACAATCTTTTTTCTTCCTTTCTGGACACACTTTCCGTTCAGGATGTTTCTAATGGATATAATGGTTACATCAATTATGAGGCAAAATCTTCCACCTTTATGGACGGACTGATGCTGCTTTATTCATTTGTTCTTATTACTTATGATAAGGTGGCCTGCAAAAAGATATATTATTATGAATATATGAGGAATATTCTGGTAGTGGGAGTCTGTCTGTATTTTATTATGCGAGATAATCCCGTTTTTTCCACCAGACTCGTCGGCGGTTATATCAGTTTTGCGCCATTGGTGATCCCAAATATTATAGCTGCAGTAGATAATCAGAATACCAAAAAGATGCTGCATATGTTTTTTGTTGGGTTTATGATATTCTATTACTTTGTATTCGTTCAGTATCAGGGTGCTGCAGGACGGTTTACGCCTCAGACTTATCAGAACATCCTTTGGCCTAATTAACCATTAGTAATGAAAAAACAAACGATTCTTTTATTAGTGATTTTATCTTTAGGATTATTAGTTTGCTACAATATTTTTGTGGTGACTGGCTTTGCCGGACGGTATATTTATCCTTTGGATGATGCTTACATTCACCTTTCTATGGCGAAAAATTTTGCCGACTTCAGCGTCTGGGGAATCACGCAATACGAATTTTCTTCCACAACATCTTCTCCGCTCTTTACCTTTCTGTTAGCGATTTTAATAAAGGTTTTTGGTAATTGGGAATATATTCCAATGGTGGTAAATTCGATTGCCGGACTGTTTTTAATTTGGATTTCTCATAAATATCTCAAGCAATTTTCAAAATTGACTTACACGGTTTTTCTGGCTTCAATCGTATTACTAATGCCACTGCATCTGATGATAATGACCGGAATGGAGCACGTTTTCCATACCTTGACAATGGTTCTGGCTTTACTCGCATTCAAAAAATATCTGGAAAATGAAGCGCCGAGAAATTTTTCTAATCTGGCTTTGCTGGCAATTTTGGCAACAGGTTTCCGGTACGAAAGTCTGTTCTTCATTTTTTTTATGTGCGTTTATCTTTTCTTCGTCAAGAAGGAATATTTTCAGAGTATTGCATTGGGATTGTTTGCCATCACGCCGGTTTTGATTTACGGCTGGATTTCTGTGGATCACGGATCATTTTTCCTTCCTAATTCTCTGATTCTGAAAGGAAACACCAATGACGGTGTTGTCGGTTTTCTAACCAGAGTTGCCGGAAATGGCTACCGTGGAATTTCAGTGTTGATCTTGATTTTAATTTTATTAGTTCAGATTTTCATTAAATCAAAAAATCAGAATGTTTTCATTGATAAGATTAAAAATAATGCGATTCCGATTGTCGTTTTCTGTGGCTTTGCGGTTCACCTGTTATTTGCAAATTTCGGTTGGCTTATTCGTTATGAGGCTTATTTGGTGGTTGTGATTCTGTTTGCAATTGCGCCGTTTGCAGATGAGGTTTTTCAAAAGAAAATTGGAAATCAGGTTTTGAAATTTGCAATGATCATTTTGTTGCTGATTATATTCTCAATACGTTTTGTTCCAATGTTGAAAAACCAGCCGACAGCTTCCAAAAATATTTTCGACCAGCAGATTCAGCTCGCAGATTTTCTTCATCAATATTATAAAAATTCAAGAATTGTAGCGAATGACATTGGCGCTATCACATATTTCAATAACATTCATTTGCTTGATACCTACGGACTTGGAAGTATCGAAGTGGCAAAACTCCGAAAGGAAGATCACGGGAAATTCACCGATAATAAGAAACTTCAAGCATACATTTACAATACTGCGAAGCTTCAGGATTTTGAGGTCGCTTTGGTTTTTGATGCGTGGGTGAAAATGCCCGATTATTTTTCGAAAGTCGGAACGTTGACGATTCAGAATAATTATATGTCGGGAGGAACTACGGTTTCTTTCTATTCCATCAAAAAAGAAAACACAGACAAACTAAGAAATCAATTGGTAGAATTCTCGAAGAAAACGCCAAAAGATGTCATCATTAATATTATAAAATAGAATCAATGAACTTCGAAGATTTTATTATTCCGCCAAGAAAAATCCGAACCGAGAACTGGCAGATCGGAGACAAAATTAAAAATGAGATTAAGGAAGACAGCATTGTTTTGCTGTTTTTATCAGATTATAGAGGAGCGAATGGCGATGCAGACAGCCAGGAATTTACGCAGATCCGAAGAGAGTTTTACAAGCTTTCTCAACTCGATTTTGATATTCCAATCGTGGATTTGGGCGATTTGGTTTCCGGGAAAACGCCTCAGGATTCGCATTACATTTTGCAGGAAGTTTTGTCTGCCTGTCATTACAAACACGCAATTCCGGTGGTGATTGGCGGAAGCAACGATTTTGCATTTTCGCTTTTTTCGGCGCTTAGTTTTCATCAGAAAGACATCAATTATACCCAGATCAGCAATGTAGTTTCTCTGAAACAGGATGAAGAAATCCACGAGTCAAATTTCCTAAGCAAGATTTTGGGTTCCAAAAATTTCTCGATCAAAAATTACCACCACCTTGGTTATCAGAAACATCTGAACGAATCCGATTCTGTGAAATTGATTAAAGAGGTTCAGTTTGACATTGTCCGATTGGCAGAGATGATGAATTCTACCGAGAAAACCGAACCATATTTCCGAAAAGCAGATTTGGTAACGATTAACTGTGATGCTGTCGAAAGTTTTAACGAGGCTTTTTCCATCAATCCGCAAGTTAACGGTCTTAATAAAAGGGAAGTTTGTGCTTATATGAAAGAAATCGGACTTGGCGAAAAACTAAAGTCGGTCGGGATTTTCAATTATAATATTTATTCAGATTCTCAGCTCAATCACCAGCTTTTGGCGCAGATGCTTTGGTATTTGATTGAGGGAATCAATATCCAAAGATCGCATCCGAAAGAAAAATCATTCGAAACGTTTTTTGTTTTGATAAAAGATGAGCAATACGCTTTCAAACGTGATGTTTTCAGCAATCTCTGGTATTTTGGCGAGGATGAGAATATTGACAACTGCATTCCTTGTTCGCGTTCAGATTTTGATGAGGCGAAAAGAGGTTTTTTGAGTCCGAGATTTACAAGAAATTAAATAACATCATTCAAGAAAAGCTCCGCAGGAGTCAAATGTTTGTAGAAAAAGTATAACCAAAGAATTTAGAGCAACGTAGTTGCGATACATCAAAATTAGTTTAAAGACTTATAATTAATAATGACAAATCAAAATTCCGACATCAAAGTTTCCGTCATCGTTCCAGTTTATAACGTCCAATTATATCTGGAAAAATGCCTGTTGTCGTTAGTCAATCAAACTTTGAAGGAAATTGAAATTTTGGTCATCAACGACGGAAGCAAGGACAAATCGCAACAAATTATTGAAGATTTTCAACAAAAATTTCCGAATCAAATTTTTGGTTTCAACAAGGAAAATGGCGGCTTGAGTGATGCGCGAAATTTCGGAATTGACAGAGCAAAAGGCCAATATTTAGGATTTGTAGACAGCGACGATTATGTTTGCGATACGATGTTTGAAGAGATGTACAATCTGGCTGAAAAGCATCAGGCGGAGATGGCGATCTGCAATCTTCAAAAAGTGGATGAAGAAGGAGCTGTCACTCAAAAACTGACCCAACTTCCCGGATTTCCCGAGAAAATTGTACTTGAAAATCATCTGTCTGTTTTTTCGGATATTTCTTATTTTGCTTGTAATAAACTCTTTAGAAGAGATTTGTTTAATGAAAAAAGATTCAGAAAAGGGATTCATTTTGAAGATATAGAACTGATTCCACAGCTTCTATTAAAGTGTAATGTATTGGCTTTCACGCCCAATTTTCATTATCAATATCTTGAAAGACAGGATTCTATCAGCAAAAGTCACACGATGAAAGGACTTGATATTTTGAAAGCTGTGGAAACTGTTGAGATTTCATTTAACAAAAGCAGATTTTCGGATCAGAAAACAGCGTTGAAGAATTTTCAGATTCTCGAAGGCGTTTACACTTTTCTGGCTTATTTGGCTTTTGTAAAAAAAGATTCGGATTTTTACAAAATGTCACACGTTTTAGATGAATTTGTGATAAGTAAAGGCTTGAAAACTAAAGAAATCTTGCAATTTAATCGGTTTGGTAAGAATTATCTGTTATCTTTGCCACTGAAAAAAAAATTATATTACCTCTTATACTTTTTCGGTTTTAAGGGTCTTATCAGGAGATTAATAAAGTAGAAATTGAAATCCAGAAAATAGTCACAAATGAACAATTTCCAAGTTTTTCTAGAAAGTTACGGGATCTCTTTTTTCTATTTCAAGATGATTTTGGGATTTTCATTTTCATTTCTGATCACCTATCTTGCTATTCCAACCATTATCAAAATTTCCAGACGTAAAAATCTGATGGACGAGCCGGGCGCCAGAAGTTCCCATCTCAGAAAGATTCCAAATCTTGGTGGCATCGCAGTTTTTTTCTCACTAGGAGTTTGCGCTCCGATTTTTGCTTACGAATTATTTGACCGCTACAAATTCCTTTTCGCCTCATTTATTATTCTGTTTTTTGTTGGCGTGATGGATGATATTATGGTTTTGCGGGCTTATAAAAAATTGGTCGCTCAGATTTTGGTTTCAGCCCTGATGGTGATTGGTTCTGATGTAAGAATCAGAAGTCTTTTCGGCGTTTTTGGGGTGTATGAGATCAATTATTTCATCAGCGTAATGTTCAGTTTGATGACCTTCATTATTTTGATTAATGCATTTAATCTGATTGATGGGATTGACGGACTGGCAGGCAGCTACACCGTCGTCACAAGTGCATTGTTCGGGATTAGTTTCTACAGACTTGGCAGTGCTAATGATCCTCTGGTTGTTCTGTGTGCCATCATCATCGCCGCATCTCTAGGGTTTTTGATTTATAATCTTTCCAATAAGAGAAGCACGAAAATCTTTATGGGCGACACAGGTTCTATGATTCTGGGATTTTTGCTGGCTTTCACAGGAATTTCGTTTATTGATATTTTCATTGAGAAGCGGAATGAGGTTTTTTATCACCTTCAGGCAGCGCCAGTCATTGCAGTTGCTATTTTGATTCTTCCGATTATTGATACCATTACGGTTATCATTACCAGATTGTACCACGGGAAGTCTGTTTTGTCAGCTGATAAAAATCACATCCATCACAAATTACTGAATCTTGGTTTGACGCATCGCCGATCCACAGCATACATCATCACTTATTTTTTATTAATCATAGTGGTGGCTTATTTTTTAAGACATCTGGATGTAAATCAGCTGTTAATGATCGTTATGACACTTGGTTTTCTTGGTGCTTATTTACCGATCGTTTTATTAAAGTTCAAAAAAGATTAAAATAATTATATTTTTGTAAAAAATTATTAATGAGAAAGCGTTATTTGTTTAACATATTTTTATTGCTGACTGTTGTAGGATTGTCTTCTTGTATTATACAGAAAGATATTCGTTATTTGCAGCCAAGCGAGAGTCTTACCATCAATGAAGAAGGTTTGGTTCCGTACAATGTTCCGGAATACAGAATTACAAAAGGAGACATTTTGACTCTGAATGTAGTGACGACTCCAAAAGGAGATGCAGCTCAGTTTTATTCTTCACTCAATGCTTCTGCAGGCACAGGTGGATCTCAGACAGCTGGTGGCGGTGCTTCAGCTGGTGGCGGCGGAACTGGCGGTAATCCCACATTCTATTTCAATGGATTGAAAGTTGATTCCAATGGAGATGTCAATGTTTTTGGAATTGGATATGTTAAAGCAGAAGGCCGGACAGTAGAAGATATGACTAAAGAAATTCAGACCCGTGTCAATGAAAATTTTTTACAAGGAAAAGCAGAAGCAAGATTGAATCTTGACGGAATAAGATATTATGTGCTTGGGGATATAGAAAGCACGGAGGTTACAGGCGAAAAAGTAGCGTATGTCACTCAGTTGAACATTATGCAGGCTCTTGCAATGAATGGTGGATTGAACCGTACAGTGGACAGAAAAAATATCACAATACATAGAAAATATCCTGAAGGAATCAAAACCGCAAAACTCGATCTGACCAGAGAAGATGCCATGAATTCACCCTATTATTGGTTGCAGAATGGCGATATCATTTATCTGAATACCAACGGGAAAAGCATCAATGGATTTGGCAAAGAACCAATTCAGACTTTGACAACAGGAGTTTCTGTGCTTACAACAGTAATGTCTATTTATTTAATTCTTAAGACGTTATAATATGATTCCTGATAAAAACGGAAAGGCCGCGCAAGACACCGCTCAGAATGCTGAGAAAATGGGTTCATTCAGTTTGTTTGATCCGCTTCACTTTGCGCAGAGAGTTCTGAAGAATTGGTATTGGTTTGTACTTTTGGGATTTTTAGGATACTGCATTTCTTTTGTATACAGCAAGTACTACGCTCAGAGGGTTTATTCATCAAGTCTTTCGCTAAGTATTTCAAACAATACTTCAAGCTATTTTACACCAAATCAATCCATCAATTTCATTTGGGGACAAGGCGGAAACCAGGACGGAGTCTATCTGAAAAAGATCTTATTATCGCGAAGTCATAATGAATATTTGGTGAAAAAATTGGATCTTAATACCAATTACACTACTAGAGGATTGATCAAAACCACCTATTTGGATAAGGAAGACAGTCCTGTTTTTTTAGAAATCGATAAAGACCATTTGCAGCAGGTTAATTTCCCAATCAACATCATTCCGAAAAAAGATAATCAGTATGAAATCATTTTGCCGGAAGAAGGAATTTCCAACAATCTGTACAACTATAATACGGAAAGTGTAGAATCAATTCCGGCCTATCCAAGACCGAAGAATAGAATTTTGAAGGTAAATGAATGGTATGAATCGCCGAATTTCAAATTCAGATTAGTTCCGAATCCTGTGCCTAACAATCTGGGACTGGATAATATTATGGTGACACTGATTCCTGTGAATCAGGCCGTAAATAACATTGTGGGAAGTCTTTTTGTTGAGTTTGATAAGGAATTGTCTTCCATTATGGTCATTAGCAAAACTGGTTTTAACCTAAACAGTACAGTTAATTTCCTCAATAATTCTGTACAGGAACTTATCAAAAAAAGATTGCTGGATCAGAATACCGTAGATCAGAATACAGTGGAATACTTGAATGATAATATTACGAAAATCAGGAAAAAACTGGATTCCAGCGGCTCTGTTCTTAATAATCTGAAGATCAACAATCGTCTTTTCGATATGGAAAATATCGATTCCAAGACTTTGTCAAAATTAACGGATCTGGAGACTCAGAAAGCTGAACTCGTGACAAAAATCAATTCGCTGAATGACATAAGAGCTTCTGTAAGTACCAACAGCATTGAAAAAATTATCAGTTTAAATCTTGCAGGCATCGAAGACGGCAGTTTCAACGCTTCTGTTTCTGAATTGAAAGCGCTGTATGCAAAAAGGCGGGAAATGGCGCAAATCTATACGCCAAACTCCGAGCCTATGCGGGAAATCAACAGGTTGATCAATGAAGCTAAATATACGTCGCAAAGCGGACTGAAAAAATATTTTCAGGGATATAGCGACAAGCTTGCAACGCTTAATGGAGATATTGGAAAGATAGATCAGGAGCTGGTGACATTGCCGGAAAAACAGAGGATTTTCCTGGATGCTCAGCGTGGCTACAATATCATCGAAAATACTTACAATACGTTGTTGACAGAACAGGCAAAATCCCAGATGCGTGTCGCAACCAACCAAAGTAATCTCACAATTATTGATAAAGCTAAAAATCTGGGACAGGGACCAATCGCTCCCGATGTCAAATCTACTCAGATGCAGATTATTGGAGGGTTATTATTCATCCCACTTCTGTTCTTAGTTATAGGTGAATTATTGGATAATAAGATCAGAAACATTAAAGAACTTCTTTCTGCAACCAAAATTCCGCTTCTTGGCGTTATTGGACATAATAATTATGAAACCAATTTAACAGTTCTGGAAGAGCCTAAATCTTCCATTTCTGAGGCATTCAGGGCTATCAGAGCCAATCTGAGATTCCTGTTTGATGAGGAGCAGAAAAGCAAAGTCATTCTGGTAACTTCATCCATCAGTGGAGAAGGAAAAACCTATGTCTCTATTAACATTGCTTCCGTCCTGGGACTTAGCGGGAAAAAAGCTGTTTTGCTGGGAATGGATCTTAGAAAACCGAAAATCTTCGGCGATTTTAAAATCAACAACAAAAACGGAATATCAAACTATCTCACAGGTCAGGTAGAACTTAATGAAATTATCAATCACACCAGCATTCCGGGATTAGACGTTATCACATCAGGACCAATTCCGCCAAACCCATCCGAATTGCTGATGAGTGACAACAACATGAAATTCATAGAACAGTTGAAGGAAATCTATGAATATGTCATTATAGATTCACCGCCGGTAGGATTGGTAGCTGATTCTTTTGAATTGATCAAAAAAGCTGATACAACGATCTATGTAGTACGACACGAGTACACTGAAAAACATATGCTGAGAATGATCAGCGAAAAGTACTTTAACAAAGAAGTGACGAATCTGGGATTGGTTTACAATGATTTTACCGTAAAACAAGGCTATGGTTACGGCTATGGCTATGGCTACGGGTATGGTTACGGCTACGGATATGGCTACGGTTATTTTGATGAAGACAAAAATTACAAAGAACCGACGATCATCAAAATCAGAAACAAACTGAAATCATTTTTTAACAGAAAATAAGAGCCTTGCAAAAGGCTTTTATTTTTTTTACAGACTATTTTGCAGATATGTTCGTTTTTATAACAATAATTTATATTTTTTCACCCTTATTTAACTTATCATTAAGAAGTTCCTTAAACTAAAAATGTTTTATATTTGCACCAAATTTTTGACTAATAGACGTTTCAGTATATTGAAAATGAAGAAAGAACTCGCTTATTCCTTTATCGCCCTGTTTTGTTTTCTCAGCTTTGCCAATGCGCAAAGACATGAGATTGGGGTGCAGATGGGTATGAGCAACCTTGTAGGAGATATCGGCCGCACCAATTATGTGCTCCAGAAACCAATCGGAAGCATTTCGGATTACGGATTGCCATTTTACGGCGGGATTCTTTACAGGATGAATTTTAATCCTTATCAATCTATGAGGCTTAACTTAGGTTACAGCAACATACAGTTTGATGACCGATATGCCAATGAAAATTACAGAAGAATGAGACAATTGCGAGGTACCAATTCGGTATTCTCCGCAGATTTGCTTTTCGAGTACAATTTTTTACCTGTGAATGATGAGCAGAAGAGTATGATCAGCCCTTATATTTTTGGAGGTGTATCCGGATTGTATATGAATGCTGCGAAACCACAGCTTAATATTGTTTCTGCTTCTAATGTGCAGGTGAGCTACACACAGGAAAAAGCATTTACGATGGCTATTCCTTTTGGAGTTGGACTCAAATATAAATTTAATTACAACTGGGCATTGTCCGGCGAATTTACTTTCCGCCCGACATTCTCAGATCAGGTGGATTACAGCATGCTGAAAGAGGAAGATATCAAAGTGAAATCAGCACTAAGTGATGAAGGTACTGCAGTAGTAGTTCAGGATTTTATCAACCAAAGAACTATTGGAAATCCAAATTCAAAAGATTGGATCAATTCTGCAACATTAATTTTGTCTTACTCTTTTGGAAGACCGCCTTGCTATTGTAAATAATGTAACTATGCAGGATCTAAAAACACTTATAAACAAAGATAAACTCCCTCAGCACGTCGCTGTGATTATGGATGGAAACGGCAGATGGGCAAAATCCAGAGGCGAAGAAAGAACCTTCGGACACAGGAATGCTATCAATGCGGTTCGTAATGTCATCAATGCCTGTAACGAAGTTCATATTCCGTACCTTACACTCTACACCTTTTCCTCAGAAAACTGGAACAGACCAAAAGAGGAAGTGGATACATTAATGAATCTTTTATCAGAAACATTATTGCTGGAGGCCGAAGAGATATTTTCCAAAGGACTGAGAATGCACGTCATAGGAGATGTGAGCCAGTTACCAGAGTTGGTCAGAGATCAATTATTAAATGTAATTGACCTTACTAAAAACAATAAAAACGGAAATCTGATCCTTGCACTGAACTACGGTTCCCAAAAAGAAATCCTGAAAGCTGTAAAAGAAATCAGCCAGGAAGTAAAAGACGGAAACCTGAATGTGGATGAGATTGATGAAAAATGCTTTGAAAATCATCTGTACACCAAAGATTTTCCGCAAGTAGATCTGATGATCAGAACCAGCGGCGAAGTCCGAATCAGCAACTTCCTGCTTTGGCAGATTGCCTACGCAGAGCTGCAGTTTTTGGATGTGCTTTGGCCGGATTTTACAAAAGATACATTTTTCCAGTGCATCTTAGATTATCAAAATAAGGAAAGAAGATACGGAAAAACCAGCGAGCAGCTGCTTTCATAAAACTATATTTAGAAAAGAGAACTTCAATAAGAATGAGATTAAGATTTATACCCATTATTTTGTTTACAGCTTCGGCGTATTTCCACGCACAGGTTGTTCCACAGGGTAACAATGCAGAAAACACAGAACTTGCAGCAAACCAAAACCAAGAGTACGTTCTAAAAGATATCGTGGTAGACGGTGTCAAAAGATACACGCCAGCTCAGATTTTGCGTTTCACAGGCTTGGTGAAAGGAGAGAAGTTAGAAATTCCCGGGCAGAGAGTCAGCAATGCTATCAAGAAACTTTGGGAAACACAGTCTTTTTCTAAAGTCGAGGTTTATATCCAGGACGTTGAAGGCCAGAATGTGGTCCTGCAATTTTCCTTACAAGACCTGAAAGAACTTGGAGAAGTCAAATTTACAGGTAAAGGTATCGGAAAGTCCAAAAATGAAAAACTCATCAAGGACAACAATCTGAAACCGGGAACTAAAATCAATAATAATTTGGTTTCCAGTCTGCAAAACAAAATTCCTCAGGAATATATAGCAAAAGGATTTGCCGATGCCAAGATTAATATCGTCGAAAAAGCTAACGGTGGAGATGCCAATCTGGTAGACTGGACAATAGAAGTAGCAAAAGGCAAAAAAGTTAAAATCGATAAAATCGAATTTGACGGAAATACAAGCGTTACAGACAGAAAACTGAGAAACAAAGGTTTCAAAGATACCAAACAGAAGAGATTCCTTTTGGGGATTTTGAAACCGTCAAAATTTGTTCAGGACAAATATGATGAGGACAAGAAAAACCTGATCAGTTATTATAATTCATTAGGTTTCCGTGATGCGACAATCGTTTCAGATTCTGTAACCAGAAATAAGAAAGGTTATAACATCAATATCAAACTTAATGAAGGTAAAAAGTATTACATCGGCGATATCAATTTCATCGGTAATACGACTTTTACTACGGAATTTTTGCAGAGAATTTTAGGTTATAAAACCGGAGATATCTATGATGCAGTAGGATTCAACAAAAAAGTTGGAGATGATGGTGGTAAGGAAGATGATTCTGATATCAAATCCATTTATATGAACAATGGATTCCTTTTCTCAAACGTAACGCCGATAGAAAAATCTGTGAAAGGAGATTCTATCAATCTGGAAATCAGAATCAACGAAGGTGAAAAAGCTACTTGGAATCGTGTAACCTGGTCTGGAAATACAACGACTCATGACCACGTGATCCTGAGAGCTCTTCGTACAAAACCGGGCGCTTTGTTTGCTAAAACAGACATCAAGAGAACCTACTTTGAATTGGCAGGGATGCAGTTTTTTGATCCTCAGCAAATCGGTACAGATGTGAAACCAAATCCTCAGGACAATACGGTAAATATGCACTGGACGCTTGTGGAGAAAGGATCTTCTCAGGTTCAGTTGCAAGCCGGTTACGGTGGTGGGTCTTTCATTGGAACATTAGGTTTGACCTTCAACAACTTTTCTTTGAAAAACTTTTTGAAGTTCAAAGATTTTAAACCGGTTCCTCAGGGTGATGGGCAGACATTGTCTCTTCAGGCGCAGGCAGGGCAGTATTTTACCAATTACGGAATCTCGTTTGTAGAACCTTGGGTTTTCGGAACCAGACCAACTTCCCTTAGTGTTGGATTAAATTATTCAAATGTGAATTATTCACTATCAACCGGAGATCAGAAAATGGATATTTTCTCTGCAAATGCAGGTTTGACAAGAATGCTTAAATGGCCGGATGATTATTTCTCTCTTTACACAGGGGTTCAGTTTCAGAGCTATAAATTCAGCAATTATCCGTTCAACTTCGGAGATCAGGTAGAATATAACGGAAATACGAAATCATTCAGTTTTAATATTGGATTGAGCAGAAACTCTGCCGGATTAGATCCCGTGTTTCCAACTTATGGTTCCAATCTGGAAGCGTCTTTGAAATTTACACCGCCATATTCTTGGTTTAGTAACAAAGATTATTCTACAATGAGTACATTAGAAAAGTACAAATGGATGGAATTCTACAAAGTGAAGTTGAAAGCAGATTTCTATAATGAAGTGATCGGAAAATTAGTTCTGAGAACAACAGGGGAAATGGGTTATCTTAATGGATACAGCAAAGAACTAGGCCCACCACCATTTGAAAGATATTATGTAGGAGGTGTTGGATTGTTTAATGGTAGATATGATGGTAGAGAATTAGTACCTTTGAGAGGATATGAAAATGCTTCTTCTACAGGTTTCAGTTCATCCTCAACTTATGACATCACGCCTTACGGTGGAGCAACCATCTACAACAGATTTGCAGCAGAACTTAGATATCCGATTTCTATGAACCAAACGGCAAAGATTTTCGTTTTGACATTTGTAGAAGCAGGTAATGCTTGGAACAGCTTCGGAACTTATAATCCATTCAAACTGAAAAGATCAGCGGGTCTTGGTATCAGAGTATCGATGTCAGCATTCGGATTGATCGGGTTTGACTTCGCTTACGGATTTGATAAAACTTTAGGCAGCACAGATCCTTCAGGATGGCAGCAGCACTTCTTGATGAATCAACCATTATAAAATAATTTTTTATTTTTACACGATGAAAAAAATAGCTTTAATTGTAACAATCCTTTTCACCGGCACACTGATCTATTCACAGAAGATCGGCGTTGTTGATACAAATTACGTTTTGAGCAAACTGCCTCAGTACAAAGAAGCAGAGAACAGGCTTAATACGCAGGTGACCCAATGGCAGTCAGATCTTCAAAGACTGCAGGCGGAATATGAGAGAAAGAGAGAAGCCTTTGAAAATGAAAAAGTACTTCTTGTAGGAGATCAGCTGAAGCTGAGAGAAAAGGAAGTGGTAGATATGGAAACCAGTATCCGCAACACGATTGGAGCAAGATTTGGAACAAATGGTGAGGTCAATCAACTCAGATCAAACCTTACAAAACCTTTTCAGGATCAGATCTGGAATGCGATCAAAACAGTATCTACAAAGAATAATCTGGGCATAGTTCTTGATAAAAGCAACAACATCAGTGTCATTTTCTTAGATAAAAAATATGACTATACAGAGGCTGTTTTAAATCTCTTGGGTAAGACGCTTCCTAAGACAGAAGAAACTAAAAGTAATACCAGACCGGGTGTTAACGAAGGTGGAAGAACAGCACCAAAAGTAAAAGGTGCAATGCAGAGGAAAGCAAAAACTGCAGAATCAAGTAAATAAAATTAAATATAAATTATAAACATAACTTTTTAAAATGAACAAATTAAATGTATTATTAGTAGCCGTTGTAATGGTTTTTGCAACTGGATTTGCACAAGCTCAAAAAATAGCTTCTGTTGATATCACTTCGATCTTTACATCACTGCCGGAAATGAAGGCGCTTGATGCTCAACTACAAACTTTGCAGACTTCAAAACAAGGTGAATTAGAAAAACAAGGTAAATCTCTTCAGGACTTGATGAAAAAATATCAGGATGAAGCGCCTAAACAAACTCAGGCTATCAACGAGCAAAGAAGCCAGGAAGTTCAAAAACTTCAGGACAACCTTCAGCAACTTTATGCTGCTGCTCAAAAAGATATCGCTGAGAAGAGAGATGCAGGTTTAGATCCGATTGAGAAAAAAATCAATGCAGCTATTGCAAAAGTTTCAAAAGCTGCAGGTTACGAATTCGTATTCGATGCTTCTAGCCCGGCTTTAGTTTACAAGGCAGGTACAGATGCAACACCAGCTGTTAAGAAAGAATTAGGTCTTTAATTCTAAGACAAAATAATAATTAAAACCGTCTCGAATTTTTCGGGGCGGTTTTTTAGGAATAGTGATTTTATGAACAAAGAATTTTCATCCACGGTAAAGATTCGTTTTGCTGATTGCGATCCGATCGGGCATTTGAATAATGTTAAATATCTGGAGTATATGCTCAATGCTAGAGAAGACCACGTGGAACAAAACTACGGCTTCACCTACGAGCAATACACAAGGGAAACTGGGTGCACTTGGGTCACGATACAAAACGAAATTGCTTACCTGAAAGAAGTCAGATACAATTCGACTGTTGACATCACCAGCAAGACCGTTTTTGTGGATGATATCACTGCGGTTGTAGAATTGCTGATGAAAGACGAAAATGGCCGTGTAAACGCTGTTTTTTGGCTGACGGTCATCTACTTCAATATGAAAACCAGAAGAGCCGAGAAAATGCCGGATGAAACTTTGGAAAAGTTCGCCCATTTTCTAGTTGAGATTGACCATAAAACATTCAAAGAGAGAGTGGCTCACTTTAGAGCTCAAAATAAAACCAAATAATATGAAAAGAATCTTAGTTGTTGGCGGAAACGGCCAATTAGGACATTGCCTACAAAAGTTAGCACCAAAATACCACGATATATTCGATTTCAATTTTACGGGATCGGATGCACTTAATATTACAGATAAAGCGCAGATTGAAAAAGAGTTTGAAGAATATCAACCTGACTTTGTTATCAACGCTTCTGCTTACACGGCTGTAGATTTGGCGGAGAAAGAGGAAGAAAAAGCTTTTGCTGTAAACGCAATAGGAGTTGGTAATTTGGCCGAAGTTTCAAAGGAACACAACGCTGTTTTGATTCACGTTTCTACAGATTACGTTTTCGATGGCGAGACCAATTTGAGCTATTCCGAAGATGATTTCACAAATCCAATTGGTGTTTACGGGGCTTCAAAACGTAAAGGTGAAGAATTGGCTTTGGAAAACAATCCTGAAACCGTGATTCTTAGAACATCTTGGTTGTATTCAGAATTCAACAAAAACTTTGTGAAGACAATGTTGCATTTGTTCAATGTGAAAGACGAATTGGGAATCGTAGGTGACCAACACGGCCAGCCAACCAATGCGAATGATTTGGCAGAAGCAATTATGGATATCATCCAAGCTGAAAACAAAAAATTCGGAATCTACCATTTCTCCAACTATCCGGAAACGACTTGGTTTGATTTTGCGAATAAAATAAAAGAATTTTCAGATTCCAACGTTGTATTAAAATCAATCACAACCGAGGAATTTCCGACACCGGCAAAACGCCCAAAAAGAAGCACAATGTCTTTGGACAAAATCGAGAAAGATTACAACATCGAACCAAAACATTGGGAAAACAGCCTTCAGGATTGTGTAGAAATCCTAAAAATAACGAATGCGTAAATTATTATTTTTAATAAGTATTTTTTGTTGTCAGTTCTTTTATCTTCAGATAGTTACTTTGAATAAAGTAGAGAAGACGAATGACAACAAGGACAAGTTTTTTTATAAGATCAATGAGCCTTCGAAATCAGAATTCTTGGGCGAAATCCTAGTGAATTCCTATTCAGACAATGACGTGGAGATTTTCGGAGATATTTATAAAAAAGCAAAACAAGTTGGTGCCAATTCATTCAGTCTGAAACCAATTGAGAATATCGACGGAACGATTCAAAAATTCAATCCGGCTTATTATATTCTGAATTTGTATTACACAAAAATCGATGATATTCCTGCAGAAGAGAACGTGGCCTACTTGGTTTCCTCTTCAGAAAAGAAGCAGAAAATCAATATCAACAACAAAACCACAGAGCTGGAACCAAGGAGTTTCATCAGACTGGATTTGAACGGGAATGAAGTTATGTCAGTCTCCACCAGGAAATTACTCGGTTCAACGGTAAAATTGTCAGCAAAATCCGGACAGCCATCTTTGTACCTTTCTTTGACCAATTTCAAGATTCGTAGCAACGACGGCCTTTACGGCGGTGTGAACCTCAAATCGGGCGATATTACCGGATTGGAAAAGTCGTTTGGTATGTTTTTGACTACAATCTACTCAGAACAGAAAAAGGATTAATGTTAATAAGTTGTCAGAGTTACATAGCTTATTTTCAGAATAAAATTGAGTAACTTTATTAAATGAAGATTTTAGACCGGGCAATTGTAATTGATTTACAAATCTCACATCGGATAAAACCAATCTGAGCGGAGCTGAATCTCGAATCTAAATCAAATATATTGGAAGAATTTTTTGAAAACGAACTTGCTAAAAAGTTCGAAGAAATGATAGAGAATAATGATGAATTCTATTTCGATACCGAAGAGTATATAGAAATAATCATCTATTATCTGGAGCTGGGAGATTATAGCTACGCAGAAATGGCTGTAAACCACGCTCTGAAAATACATCCCAATTCCCTAGAAATCAAAACCAAGCAATTGGAGGTCTTTCTGGAACTGGAGCGTTACACGAAAGCTAAAGAACTGATTGATGAATTGCATCAGTCATCTTTGGAAGATACAGACTTTTTGGTTTGTTGCGCAAAATATTACTCAAATCTTGGAAACCCGAAAAAATCAATCGAATACTGCCAGAAAGCTTTGCAATTGGAAGAGGAAGAGAATTTCCTTCACAACTTCATCGCCGACGAATATGTCAATCTGGATGACCCTTTCAACGCGCTGAAACATTACACTTCAGCTTTGGAGCACGACCCGTATGACGATTATTCTTTGGAAAATGTGATGGTTTGTTACAGCAAACTGAACCGTTCCCAGGAAGCTTTGGATTTCCTGAATCAGTACCTTGACAAGTTTTCTTTTTCGGAAACCGCTTGGTACGAGTATGGACAATTCCATTTCAACAAGAAGAATTACGAAGAAGCCATCAACGGTTTCGATTATCTATTAGCTATCAATTCCCAGGCTGTCGGTGTTTACGCCAACAAAGCAGCTTGCTATGAAGCGATGGGAGAGTGGGACAAAGCGATTGCCGTTTACGAGGAAATGCTCGATTTGGAATATACCAAAGCCTTTACATTCTACAAGATTGGATTGTGCCACAAAGAAGCCAAGAAGTTGGTTCCTGCATTGACGTCCTTCCAAAAATCTTTGAGAGAAGACCCGCAGTTCTACCTGGCGATGATGGAGCAATCCTTCATCTACGAAGAGTTGGGCAATATAAAAGAATCATTGTATTTCGCTCAGGAAGCAGCTAATCTTAGCGAAGGAAATGTCGAGTATCAAAAGCGTTTGGCCTTCCTTTACATCACCAGCGGTGATTACGAAGAGAGTTTAATCTGCCTTAAAAAACTGATAGAATCCGAGCCGACCAGATTTTACAACTGGTACGCGTACTCAGAAGTTTTGATGTTGCTTGGCGAATATGAAGAAGCAATCACCATTTTGGAAAGAGCCCTGAAAGCCCATCCACGAGCGGAACTATATTATCAGCTCAGCAATTGCTACTTGCATTTGAAAAGCGAATCAGAAGGTATTGCAATGCTCGAAAAAGCGTTGGAACTCGATTCCACACTAAGCAAAGATATGCAGCTGAAATATCCGTTCATCAAAGAACAGGTCAAAAAAATAAAGGCCAAAAAGAAATAAACCAAAAGCTCAGATTCGTCTGGGCTTTTTCGCTTTTAGTAGCCGGGAACCTGCTTTCCACTATATCTTTTGCTCTTCGTTCCTCATCACAAAAGGATGCCGTTGCAATCAGGGCTATGGTTCTTGTCATCAAATCAAACATTCAAGATTAAAAACACGATAATGTCATTCCGTAGGAATCTCATCAAACCACCTTCGGCTTACTCCTCAAAAATATCAACCCGGCCAAAATGACCAAAGCTCCAACAGATTGCTGCGTCGTCAATTTCTCACCATCCAAAATCCCCCAGATGATGGCGACAATCGGCATCAACAAAGTTACCGTTGAAGCAAATAAAGGCGTCGAAATGCTCAGTAATTTATAATTCATCATCATCGCCAATCCCGTCCCGAAAATCGATAATATCGCCACAAAACCCAATCCTTCCAACGTACTTTGATTCAACGTCAAATCTTTGAAAAAGCCTGCAAAAATCAAAGCAATCAATGATGGCAGGAACAAGACAAATGAAAAGACATAAGCCGACATTAGAATCGCCGGAACTTCGTGCAGTTTTGACTTGATAGTGGTGGTACAAATCGCATAGAGCAGGACCGCAAGAATCAATAACAGAATCGGATAGATTTTGATTTCACCACTTTCGCCACTTCCCAAAGCCAAGATACAAGCACCGACAAAACTTATCAGAACACCCAGTAATTGCCGTTTGGTCGTCGAGAATTTCCAAACCAAAGAACCCACAATAATAACAAATATCGGCATCATAGAATTGATAATTCCGGCAATACTGCTGCTGATTTCAGTTTCCGCCATCGGGAAAAGAAACATTGGAATGAAACTTCCAGTGAATGCTGCAATGATGAGCCATTTCAAATGTCGTTTTGGAAACAGTTTTATTTTCGCAATAGCATAAGGCATCAGAACCATTCCGGAAATCAAAACCCGCAAAGCACCGACTTCATAGGGATTGAAGTGTTCCAGTGATTTTTTTATCAATATAAAAGATGAGCCCCAAATTAAGGATAATGCAATCAGGAGAACCCATTTTTGTTTTTCTGCTGTCAAGAGATTTGTTGTTTTAAGATTTTTAAATAATCGATTTTAGGAATCATTTTCGCGCCCAGACTTTCCAAATGTTCAGAATGGATTTGACAATCAATGAGTTCCCATTCATTTTGATATTTGGTTGTGAAATGGATAAATCCAGCTTTGGAGGCGTTAGAAACCTTAGCAAACATACTTTCACCGCAAAACACATTCCCGACCTGAATGCCATAGAAACCACCAACCAATTCGCCATTCTGCCAAACTTCAAAACTTTTCGCTTTCCCGAATTGATGAAGTTTCACAAACGATTCTATCAGTTCTTCGTTAATCCACGTTCCATCCTGGTCTTTTCGTTCCGCCATTTTGCAATTCCTCATCACATCCTCAAAACACTGGTTTTCCGTAAATTGAAAAACGTCATCTCGCAAGATTTTCTTCATCGATTTTGAGATTTTGATTTCATTCGGGAGCAAAACAAATCTCGGGTCCGGACACCACCAAAGGATTTCTTCGCCCTTGTTGTACCAAGGAAAAAGCCCCAATTGATAAGCGAACCAAAGTCTTTCCGGTTTCAAATCGCCACCAATCGCCATTAGTCCGCCATCTGGGTCATAAAGTTCCGGGTCTGGAAAGGAAATATCTTCTGGGTCTAAGCGAAACATTTTTTTAGAGTATATTTTAATTTTATTTCTCGCATATTTGGCAGATTTAGCAGATTTTTTAAACTTAATTTGCTCAATTTGCTCAATTTGCAAAATCTGCGAGAGCTAAATTTATCGGATTTTAATTTCATTAATGGATTTAACAAAACCTTGTCGCACATCTTCATAATGCTCGTGTTTTCCATTTCTTACCACCCATTTTCCAGCGACGATAGTTCCCAAAAGATGCGAAGAATCAGACGAATAAACAATCGTATTACAAAGATTTTTAAGAGAAGAAGTCGCAATCAAAGGCGCTTTCGCATCAATCACAACCGCATCAAAACTTTGTCCGACCTTGAAGAAGTTCTCATTCTCAAAAGCCATCGATTTCCGTCCGGATTTCCAAGCCGTCTTCAAAGCATTGAAGCCGCTGTCACCAAGATTTGGCTGGAAAAAAGTATCGCGTCTGTGCGTGTAAATCCGTTGTCCGTAATCCAGAATCCGCAAATCTTCCAAAGAATTCACACAAATCTGACTGTCTGTTCCAATCGACCAATTCCCACCAAACTTCTGATAATCTTTGAATCGGAATCTTCCATCACCCAAATTCCCTTCTGTTGATGGGCAAAGCACGATGTTCGCACCAGATTTCGCAATGCCTTCAACCTCATTATCTTCTAGGTGTGTACAATGAATCAAATTGAAATTTTCATCCACGGCACAGTTTTCCAAAAGCCATTCCGCCGGTCTTTTTCCGTAAAAATCCACAGAATCTTTGATTTCCTTCAACTGTTCCGCAATGTGAATATGAAACGGATAATCTTTCGCAAGCAAAGAAGACTCAATCAAATCCTCTTTCTGAACCGCTCTCAAAGAATGCGAACCAACCGCCAGATTAGCTTTATCATAAAACTTTATCGACTGCTTCGAAGCTTCCAGCAATTGATAATAATCTTCAATATTTTTAGAGATAAAACGCCTTTGCAAATCGTAAGGTTCCGTCCCGAAATTCCCTTTTTGATAAAACATCGGAATCAAGGTGATTCTAATTCCAACTCTTTTCGCGGCAGCAACCAATCTTTCCCCCATTTCGGAGAGATTTTGATAAACTTTTCCGTCTTTATCGTGATGCACATACTGGAACTCTGCCACCGATGTATAACCATTTCGCAACATTTCTGCGTACAACATCGCAGCCACATCTTCCATTTGCTCCGGCGAAAGCGACAACGCAATTCTGTACATCGCATCGCGCCAGCTCCAGAAATCATCGGGAACTTCCGAGCCTTCAAAATATTCTGCCAAACCGCACATCGCATACTGAAAAGCGTGTGAATGCGCATTCTGAAATCCAGGCAAAACATAGCCGTCAACATATTCGCCTTCGGATGTTTCCACGGTTTTCAATTCGGAGATATTTCCGGCGTGGTCCAGCTTTACAAAAGCATTTTCCATCCATCCGTTTTCGGTCAGTAATCCTTTGAATGTGTACATTTTATAAATAATAGTATTTGTATTTAATTTGTCAGGCTGAGGCTCTCGAAGCCATTTTTTATTATTTGGGCAGCTTTTCCGCCTTCCACTCCCAATCTTTTTTGCAGAATTTTTCCAGTTCAGTAGAACGCAAGACCACGCAAAAAAGGATTTCCGTTCAAGTCGGGCTGCAGTTTTCAGTGTAAAACAAACTTCAAGATAAAAAGAAGGTCTGTTTTCAATCCTGTTCAAATCTGCAAAATTTGCTAAATCGGCGGGAATTTAAACTTTATCAATTGCTTCAATCAGTTTCAAAAACATATCTTTCAAAACCACTTGAATTCTCTCCACATTAGTCTCATCATAATTCATTTCCGAACCATCCATATAATTCGTCTTGCACATTTCCAGTTGCAAAGCGTGAATATTTTCTTCAGGTTTTCCAAAACTTCTTGTGATGTAACCACCTTTAAAAGGATGATTGTGAGAAAAATCGTAACCTTTATTTTGCAAAGAATCAGTTGTAGTTTTAATCAATTTAGAACTTGCAGACGTTTCATCATTATCACCCAAAATCAAATCCGGAAAATCCTCAGAACGAATTCCAGGAACAGATTTCCTTATCGAATGTGCATCAAACAACAAAACTTTCCCAAATTCAGCTTTTGTTTGTTGTAAAAGTTCATCCAATTTCTCGTGGTAAGGTTTGTGATACAATTCAACGCGTCTGGAAACTTCTTCAGAATCCGGAATGTAATTATCTTTATAAATCTGATTTCCATTAAAATCCGTCACCGTCACAACATCCGTAATCACTCGTCCATCATTGTAAAGCGGTTTGTTTTCTGGATTTCTATTTAAATCGACAACCCATCTGCTATAATTGGCTATGATAATTGTAATTCCCAAGTCAGTTGCAAAACCATAAAGCTTATCGATGAACCAGTCTGTGTCGTCCAACTTATCAGACAATTCAGGATTCATCTTAGACTTGATATCTTCCGGAATGAAAGTGCCTGCGTGAGGAACGCTAATGATGATGGGAACTTTTGAAGTTTTGGGTTCGATGATTTTAAGGATTTCCATAGACGATTTCAAAGTTGAAATATAAAAAGAATCCCTGCATCTTTTATCAAAAATGCAGGGATTTATTATAGATTGATTCTAAAAATCTTAGAATGGCAAATCGTCATCTTCGTCCTCTGCGAAAACGTTCTTGTTCTCAGCAGCTGGTTGACCTTGACTTGGAGTTGCTTGAGTAGGCTCGTTGAAATCGGAAGCACCGCCTTTTTCCATTCTCCATCCTACGATAGAGTTAAAGTACTTTACTTCACCTTGAGGACTTGTCCACTCTCTTCCTCTGATATTGATATGAACTTTTACGCTATCTCCAACTTTGTATGCGTTCAGCAAATCAACTTTATCTTGGGTAAATTCGATATTAATTGGTTGTGGATACTGTTCTTCAGTCAAAAGAACGAGTTCTTTTTTTTGAAATCCGCTTGCAAATGTTTGTAAATCAGAAATCTTCTTGATTGTTCCTGTTAATTCCATGTCTCGTAAATGTTTTAAGTCTGTAAAGGTAATAAAAGTATTGATGTTATTCAAAAAACAGCAGGTCAAAAAACTTTAAAAAAATATTGAAATAATTTTGGAGGTAATGTGAAAAGGTTCTATATTTGCACTCACCAAAACGAAAGAAAAGAAGTTCTTAATAATAATGCGGATGTGATGTAATTGGTAGCCATGCCAGACTTAGGATCTGGTGCTTCACCGCGTGGGGGTTCGAGTCCCTTCATCCGCACAATGAAAAAATTTCTAAGCAATTAGGAATTTTTTTTATGCGAAAATAGCTCAGCTGGTAGAGCACGACCTTGCCAAGGTCGGGGTCGCGGGTTCGAGTCCCGTTTTTCGCTCCACCGTTGCCCTGGTGGTGGAACTGGTAGACACGCAGGACTTAAAATCCTGTGTCCGTAAGGACGTACGGGTTCAAGTCCCGTCTGGGGTACTGAAAACACTGTTAATCTGTTGATTTTCAGTGTTTTTTGTTTTATATCCAAAATTTTTCAGAAGTAGATAAAAAAATAACAGACAATCATTTGCCTGTTATTTTTTTTAGAATATTTCTTTAAATCTTATCTCAAAAGCGCATTGAAAGTATCACCTTGTCTGATGTCGCCGGTATTATAACCTTTCATAAACCATTCTTCTCTCTGTGCGGAAGAACCGTGTGTGAAGCTTTCCTGATTCACGTAGCCTTGTCCTCTTTTCTGGATGTTATCATCGCCAACTGCTGCGGCTGCGCTCATCGCTTCCTGAATGTCGCCTGGTTCTAAGAACTTTTCACGATTGTCCGTTTGTTTTGCCCAAAGTCCAGCGTAGAAATCAGCTTGTAATTCTGTAGCTACTGAAACCTTGTTCATTTCAGATTCAGAATATCTTCCTCTTAGTTGATTGACTTTTTGAGTGGTTCCCAATAAGGTTTGAATGTGATGTCCATATTCGTGACCGAGAACATAGGCGACCGTGAATTCTCCAACCTTTGCTCCAAATTTCTGTTGAAGTTCATTGAAGAAACTCATATCCATATAGATGGTTTGGTCTGCCGGGCAATAGAATGGTCCCATTTCGGACTGTGCAGGTCCGCAACCGGATTGTGTCCCATTTTCGAAGAGAACCACTTTGGCAGGCTGAAATTGGATTCCGTTTTCCTGAAAGACTTTGTCCCAGGTTTGTTCGTTTTCTTTGGTCAGCATCTGCACAAATTCGCGGATGTTGAGTTCTTCTTTGGTGAGGTCTCTTTGTTCGGTTTGTTGTTGGGAACCGCTGTTATTAAGGATTGCCGATGGATCGCCACCAAGGAAGAAAACAATCGCAGCTACGATGATTGTTCCCAGTCCGCCGCCAACCAGCATTCCGCCACCGCCGCCGGAGCCTCTTCTGTCGTCTACGTTGTCACTTCTATCGTTTGTCCATTTCATGTTTTTATTTTTATTAAAATTAATAATTTCTTTTTGATATTAATGAATTTTTTTTGGAACGAGATTTATCAATAGCCCTGATGGGAACGGCATCCTTTTTTGTTTTTTTGACAACTCAATAATTTGAAATGACAAACGTGATAAAAACAAAAAAGATACAGTGGACAGCAGGTTCCCGGCTACTAAAAATCTACAATCAGGAAATTTTAATTTGATTTGTTGTTGAAGTCTATCATTTTTAATGCCGTAACTGCTGCTTCGACTCCTTTGTTGCCAAGACTTCCGCCGCTTCTTGCGATGGATTGTTCTTTGTTGTCGTCTGTCAATACGCAGAAAATAGCTGGTGTGTCGGTCAAAATATTACAGTCTTTGATGCCTTGTGTCACACCGGAACAGACGAATTCGAAGTGTGGCGTTTCTCCACGGATAACGTTTCCAATCGCAATCACTGCTGCAAATTTGCCGGAACGACAAAGTTTCATCGTTGCAAAACTCAATTCGAATGCGCCGGGAACGTAATAGATTTGAATGTTTTCTTCCTTGATTCCTTCGGCTTTTAAAGTGTCAAGCGCACCGTTTCGAAGGTTGTAGGTGATGAAGTCGTTCCACTCAGAAACAACAATGCCGATTGAATATTCATCGGCATTGGAAATGTTGAGCGGTTTGTAATCTGAAAGATTTACAGTAGCCATATTTTTTTATATTTTAATAATATTTTGTCATTTCGATAAATGCATCGGATTGACCGTTGTCATAATCCTGATATTTCTCGTCGATCGCCGCGAAATATTTTTTAGCATCTGCGTTTTTCTTAAGTGCCAAAGCCAACATTCCTGCTTTCTTTGTGAAATAGTAAGAAGTGTAAGCATCGTCTGAAGCAGAAGAAGCTTTGTCTGCCATTGCCAGCGCATCGTCGCTTTTGTTCAGGTTAGAAAGACAGTCTGCCATCGCACCATATTTAAGCGCCACCAAAACTTTGTTCCCAGAACTGAATTTGTCCAATAAATCGTAAGCTTTTTGATAGTTTCCTTTTTTGAACTCGATCAATCCAGCGTTGTAAGCTGCCAATTTACCAGCTTTTGTACTTCCGTATTGGTCAAACGTTCCCAAGAATCCTGGGTTTGCAACAGATTTTCCACCAAGAGCCAGGTCTTCCTTTCCTTCTGCCAAATTCTTCTGAGCAGAAAGGTAGCTTTTTGTAGCTTCTTCGTTTTTTGGACCAAGAATGAACTGCTGATAACCGAACCAGCCTAAAACTGCAACGATCAAAATACCGAAACCAATGCTTAATGTTCTAGCATTTTTTTCCAAAAAGCCTTCGATGTTAAGTGCTTCCTTATCAAGATCTTTGAAGAATTCAACAGTTTCTTTTCCTTCTTGTTCGTTTTTTTTGTTATGTAGATCTGCCATAATTTTTTAGTAAATGAAGTGCAAATTTAATGTTTTAGTTTTGATTTGCAAAAATTCTTTTTTAGTACGAAAATTCTTTAATAATTGAGGATAGAATAGACTTCTGCCCCAAATTTTGACAATCTCTCTTCGCCATTCAGATCTTTTAAATCAATCAAAAAACTGAATTGTGTCGGGATTGCACCTTGCTTTGCTACTAATTTCGCGGCAGCTTCTGTTGTTCCGCCGGTTGCCAAAAGGTCGTCGTGAATTAGAACGCGTTGACCTTCTTTTAAGTGTCCGGTTTTCATCTCGATTTCTGCTGAGCCATATTCGAGGTCGTATTTTTCACTGATGAATGGCGGCGGCAATTTTCCTGCTTTTCTGATTAGTACAAAAGGAACATCCAGAGCGACAGCGATTGCAATTCCGAAAAGATAACCGCGGCTTTCGATTCCGCAAACGACGTCAATTTTTCCACGGCTGAACTCTGCAAGGTCTGCAATCACTTCTTCATATAGTTTTGGCTGAAGGAAAATGGGACAGATATCTTTGAATTGGATTCCCGGAATTGGGAAATCTGGGATGTTTTCTATGGTTTGTTCTAGTTTGTGGATGAGTTCTGCTGACGCCATTATTTATTTTTAATTGTTGATTTTGTAGGTGGTGATTTTCCAGGTGTTGTTGACCGCTTTCAAACCGTAAGTGACATTAAGAGAGGATACTTTTCCGTTTTTGTCCGTCACGTCGTAGGTCACGTTCACATTGGCTGAATTGTCTTTGTTATAAGGAACTGCGATATTTTTCACATTGATATTCTTCACAGAACCGAAACCTGAATTTGGATTTGAGAATTTGTCATAAGAACCCCAATTTGGATTATCCGCAGCATCAAAAGCAGCTTTGAAGTTCTGAGTGGAAAGGTTATTCAAAAACTTGGTCACTGTGGCTTTTGGGTCAGCTGTATTTTTCACAGGCGCTGGCGGTGGAACCACGGTTTCTCCGGTTTGAGGGTCAACCTGCGGTGG
This sequence comes from Epilithonimonas sp. JDS, assembly GCF_021261315.1. Lineage (GTDB taxonomy): Bacteria > Bacteroidota > Bacteroidia > Flavobacteriales > Weeksellaceae > Epilithonimonas. Next base: position 983,582 of record NZ_JAJSAX010000001.1, on the reverse strand, counting down.
CGGAGCCTGAATCGAATCAGAGACAACCGGAGCAGGCGGTGTGTAAAGTGCCTGACCATTGACTGGAACACCCATTTTTATCATCTGTAAAAGCTTCTTGGTCGTTTTTACAGATAGTTTGATATCGATTTTATCTTCGAAGATTTTTTCTCTCGGAAGTGATGAGTATTTAATCGTGAAACCTCGGAATGCTGGGTCTTGCATTAGGTTTTTAGACGTTGAGATTTTAGTTCCGCCGCTGGAAATTTCCATAATAGTTTCCAAAGCTGCGCCTTCAAATTCTACTTTTCTACCATTGTTGTCAAGTAATTGAGGAATAATGATTAAGCCTTTTGAACCTGTCAAACTGTCGCCGGCGATATTTCTAACCACAACGTTCAAAGATGCTGCGTCGATGTCGTTCGGGTCTTTCTCGGATGCGGTGACATTCCCAAAGATATTCATTTCTCCAAGACTTGGTGGCGCTGTACTGCTCCAAGTGATATTATTTTTTTGAGCCACTTCATCGGCCATTTTGAAAATTTCTGGTGTTTTCTTACCATTTAGAAGTTTTCCCAATGCCTCGATTTCTGCAATGTCACCATCAGCTTCTACCCCAAAGGTTTTCAGGATATAAAGCGCTTCATTGAATTTCACCTGTTTCAAAGTCGGTAAGCTGGAAGCCATATCGTTGATACTTTCCTGAAAGCTCATCCGGTTGGTGCCATCTACACTTGTTTTCTTGCAGCTGATTGTGAAAATCATTAAACTTATTAATAGACAGTATTTTATGAATTTCATTTTATTGTGATTTATTTTTAAAAGTAAGAAATTAGTTTGATTTTTCCGTCCTTACATCAATTAATATGCAAAATTAAATTTTAAATTCAGAATACTCAGATTTTTGAAAGAAAATTAAAAAAAGTAACTTTACGGAAAAATTAGATTTAATGCAGAACAAACTCCATATAGAGATTCATAGTTTTTCTTATAAAAAAGGCGGCATCCCAAAAGATAACACCGAAAACGGCGGCGGTTTCGTCTTCGATTGCCGAGGAATTTTGAATCCGGGAAGAATTGAGGAATACAAAATACAAACAGGAAATGACATTGGTGTTCAGGAATTTCTGGAAACGAAAACTGAAATGCCGAATTTCTTGAAGTCAATCCAATCATTAATATCAATCAGCATTGAGAATTATTTAAGCCGAAATTTTGAGCATCTGCAAATCAATTTTGGTTGCACTGGCGGACAACATCGTTCGGTTTATTCAGCAATCAAAACGGCTCAGTTTATTAAAGAAAAATATCCTGAGGCGGAAGTTTCAGTGCATCACGACGAACAATTACACCTTAATTTATCATCGATAAGCGATAATTGATAATTGATTTTTTATTTCCAATTATTCAATCATTTATCAAATTGTTATTTATCATTTATAAAATATGAAAGCATTAATATTTGCTGCAGGAAAGGGAACACGACTGAAACCTTTCACTGACGAACATCCGAAAGCTTTGGCAAAAGTCAACGGCGTACCACTTCTCGAAAGAAATATCAAATACCTGCAAGGTTTTGGAATCAATGATTTTGTTATTAATATTCACCATTTCGGAGGACAGATTCTCGCTTTCTTGGCTGAGAATGATAACTTCGGCGCGAACATCGAAATCTCAAATGAGCACGAAGAACTTTTAGAAACTGGCGGCGGACTACTTTTAGCAAAAAGATTCCTTGAGAATGAGAAATCATTTCTGATAATGAATGTCGATATTCTGACAGACCTCAATATCAGCAACTTTATCCGACTTCACGAGACCAAAGGTGCAATGATTACTTTGGCCGTTTCTGACAGAGACAGTTCCAGAAAACTGATGTTCAATGATAAAATGTTTTTGAAAGGTTGGAGAAATCTTCAAACCAATAAAAAAACGGTCGTTGGCGGAATTTTCAAATTGAGAGAATTGGCTTTCAGTGGTGTTCATTGCGTGAATTCTGAGATTTTTGATAAATTCACAAGAACCGGAAAATTCTCCATTATGGATGAATATATGGAATTGATGAAAGAAGATATCATTGTCGGTTATCAGCACACTTCAAACTTAGTTGATGTTGGAAGACCGGAATCTATTGTTGAAGCAGAAAGAATTTTCAGATGATAGAACAGGACGACGATAAAAGATTGCAGGAAAGTCTGCGCCAGAAGACCTGGGACGAGACGATTACGAAAGACAGCTGGATGGTTTTCCGTGTGATGTCGGAATTTGTGGATGGTTACGAGAAAATGGCGAGGATTGGACCTTGTGTTTCAATTTTTGGTTCGGCTAGATTGAAGGAAGATAATTACTACTACAAAATGGCGGTTGACATTGCGAAGAAAATCACGGAAATCGGTTTTGGGGTCATCACCGGAGGCGGACCTGGAATAATGGAAGCCGGAAACAGAGGTGCGAACGGACACGGAAAATCCATAGGTTTGAATATCGAGTTGCCTTTCGAACAACACTTTAATCCGTACGTTGACAAAGGTTATAATATCAATTTTGATTATTTTTTCGTTAGGAAAGTAATGTTTGTCAAATATTCTCAAGGTTTCGTGGTGATGCCTGGAGGTTTTGGAACTTTGGACGAATTGTCGGAAGCTTTGACCTTAATTCAGACCAATAAAATAGGGAAGTTTCCAATCGTTTTGGTCGGAAGTGAGTTCTGGAGCGGATTGTTGGATTGGTTCAAAGGCACATTGTTGAAAGAAGGTTTGATTGCCGAGAAAGATTTGGAGCTTTTCCGGGTTGTGGATACGGCGGAAGATGCGGTGGCGCATATCAAAGCGTTCTACGACAAATATTCGGTAAGTGTGAATTTCTAAGGCGTGGCATATAATTTGACCATAATCAATAGTAAAAGTTATTAAATATTACATTAAAATGAAAAAATCAATACTCATATTGTCTCTAGGAATCTTGCTGGTTGGGCTTTTTAGCTTTACAGCATTGGATTTCTTTTCATCAATGACCAAAGTGGATTACATCGACGGAACCAAAACTTTGAAGTTCACAACGAAGCTAAACACAGGTCACATCTCTCAAGCCGTGAAAATCGACCCAGCAACTGCAGGTTTTGAAGCGGAAGTGAAAAAATATGTGAATAATAATGTAGATGTTTCTATCAACGGCGCTGCTAAGCAATTGACTTTCACAGGAAGTCAGGTCAATGGTGAATCGGTTTGGGTTTATTATGAAGCGAGTGGTGTTTCTGATATTTCTAGTTTGAAAATCAAGAACAGTATTTTGATTGGACAGTTTCCGAAACAGGTCAATATTGTGAATATAACGTATAAAGGAGCTTTGAAGACACTCAACTTTCAGAAAGGAAAAGAAACTTCGGAAGTCACTTTCTAAAAAATAAAAATCGGTCAGATGGCCGATTTTTTTATGTTTAAATTTAATAAGCTAATTTCTTATCATTCAATTCTACATTGAAATTAACTTTGGCTCCTAGTGCATCAAATACTTTTAAAATGGTTTCAAACCTCGCATTTTTGACGCTGTTTTCAATTTTTGAAATTTGAGCTTTCTGAACGCCAACCAAATTCCCCAGTTGCTCTTGTGTCAGATTACGCTCTTGTCTTGCTTGTTTGATGGCTTGTCCTAATAAATCTATTTTTAATTCATTTTCGAATACTTCGCGTTTCTCTGTTCCCTTAGTTCCAATGTGCTTATCTATCAAGCTATCTAAAGAAACTGTTTTATATTTTTTGTCTGACATAACTATTTATATTTTAAGTATTGCTTTCTTATTTCTTCTGCTTTTTTAATTTCTTTCGTAGGTGTCTTTTGAGTCTTTTTCAAAATCCCGTGCGTTGCTATGACCAACGTATCCTTTCCATTTAATTTGTCCCAAAAGGAAAAAAGTCTATAGGCTTTGCCGTTATAAATTGTCCGAAATTCCCAAATAATATCATTTAATTTTTTGAAGAGTTCATTGTCTGTGACTATTTGCGCTTTTCTCAAATTATAATAAATTTTTTCTCGTGCTTTATCATCCAAATCATCTAAAAACTGCACAGCCTCAGGTAACAACTCGATATCGAATTTTGGTTTCATTCATTTGTTTTTCTCAAAGATAGATATTTCCCAATAAGGAAACAAATATTTGCTGAATTACTGTAATTTATGACTATTTAAATCTTAAAGTAAAATTAAATTAATGACAATTCGTATGGTCTGTGTGAAAACCATCTGTAGAGTGATTGACGTGCAAAGATTCGGAGTGTGGGGAAACGTAAGGAATTCCTAGTTCCAAACCTCTTAAAACGAACAATCCGCCCAAGATTATCATCATCACTGGAATGACTTTCAGGATTCTTACTCTGAAAGCTGTTGTGATGAAATTCCCCAAGTAAACAACGGCGAACATAAAAGGGAAAGTTCCCAATCCAAAAAGGAACATAAAGAGTGAACTTTGCCAGATTCCGCCGGCTGCGAGAGAAGCCGTCAAAGCCATATAGACCATTCCGCAAGGTAGAAGTCCATTCAGAATTCCAGTGGCGAATCGGGATTTGTAATCGGGGCGTTGTAGGATTTTCCCAAGTTTCATTTTCACCTTCAGCAAAGCTCTTGAAACAAATGGGATTTTAGCGGCGAAATCTTTTCCTCCGAAAGAGAAAATCGCCATTACAATCAATAAAATTCCGACCAAAACAGTTAGATATTTTTGAAATCCAGCCAATTCGAAGCTTTGACCAATGATGCCCAGGATTCCGCCAAGAATAGAGTAGGTGAGAATCCTTCCGAATTGATAGGTGAGATTTTGAAGATAGAAGTTGGCCTTCTGATTCTTCGTCAATCCCATTGAAAGTGCAATTGGTCCACACATGCCGATGCAATGGAATCCGGATGCGAATCCCAAACCAATGGCCGATATGATGAGTGCTACTTCCATAAGATGTCATAATCCACCTGATAAGGCTTCTTATTCTCTGTCCATTTTAGCTTTAAGGTGTAAGAACCTTTCGAGATGACTTTGGCAGGAATCAAGAAAAGATTGTGCTGTAAAGTGACTTCTTTTTTTACATCCAAATTGGAATCTTCAGTTCTGAACAAAACGAAGTTGACAGTGTTTTCATCCACTTTTATAGTTTCAGGGAATGTTATCAAAAGACCTTCACTAGTTATTTTATAAGTTGGCGTTTTTTCTAATTTCGCTGCATTATTTTTGGCATCGATGACGTCTTGGTATTTCAGTTCTTCCTCGTAGTAATTATTTGAAATCATTTCTGCATTCTGTTTTCCCATTGGAAATATAAAGATCAGAAAGAGGATGAAAAGGATAAAACAGCCTAATGCAATCATCAATCCGTGTCCCCAATTTAAGTTTTTCATTAATAATTAATTAAAATTGAAATTTGAATGGCCCTTCAAAGTATGTGCTGTAAGAATCAAGTAATTCTCCATTCATATCGTAAACGCCCAATTCCAGATTTTGTTTTGACAGTTTGATCTGACTTTCAGGGAAACTAACATTGATAGTACCTTTGATCATCGCATCCCGTTTCATTATAATTCTGTTGGAAGTTCCGGAAGAAATCTCGCCATTTTTAGGTTCAATGATTTTGATAATAACGGTTTTGTTCTCGTTCGACTTATTAAGGAACGTATAATTGTAAGTGTTCGTAATTTTTCCGTCTCTCACGAAGAAAGTGGATCCAGGAGGTTTTAGGAATTTGGCTTCCATTTCGCCTCTGTTGTATAATAATCCACCTAAGAAAGCAACGAGAACCAGCAATACAACGCTATAAGCTTTCATCTTTCCGGAGAATTTGAAGTTTTGCTGTTCCTCGATTTCTTTTTCGGATGCATAACGGATCAATCCTGGTGGAAGTCCCACTTTTACCATCACTTCATCACAAGCGTCGATACAAGCGGTGCAATTCACGCACTCCATCTGCAGACCGTCACGGATATCTATTCCGGTTGGGCAAACGACAACGCACTGTTTACAGTCGATGCAATCGCCTTTCCCTTCAGCTTTTCTGTCTTCGCCTTTTTTCCATTTGGCGCGGTTTTCTCCTCTTTTATAATCGTAAAAAACGTTGATGGTTTCTTTATCAATCAAAACGCCCTGAAGTCTTCCGTAAGGACAAACCATTGTACAAACCTGTTCTCTAAACCAGGCAAATACAAAATAAAATGCCGCGGTGAAAAGTATCATTACCAGAAAATTCGTCGGTTTTGCAAACGGACCTTCCTGCATAATTCGGAAAACCTCTTCATAACCAACGATGTACATAAACATAATATGGGTGATGATGACGGAAATCAATAAGAAAGTAGACCATTTCAAGGAGCGCTTCCAGATTTTTTCTGTGTTCCATTCCTGATTGTCGAGTCGCATTTGTTTGTTTCGGTCGCCTTCTATCGCATATTCTATTTTACGGAAAATCATTTCCAGGAAAATAGTTTGAGGGCAAATCCAGCCACAAAATATCCTTCCGAAAACGACGGTAAAAATGATGATGAATATTAGTGAAACGATTGCGCCCAGAGCGAGAATAAAGAAATCCTGAGGATAAAATGGCTGTCCGAGAATAAAAAATTGACGTTCTATGATATTGAATAACAGAACCGGATTTCCATTAATTTTCAAGAATGGAACAGCAAAATAAATTGCCAATAATAAGATACTTACCAGAACTCTGTAATTGGTAAATTTTCCTTTAGGTTTTCTTGGAAATACCCATTTTCTTTTGCCGGTATTATCCATTGTCCCTACAGAGTCTCTGAATGTTTCAGCTTCTACGACCCAGCTTTCCGCTTCGTTGTATTTTTTTTCTGTAGTACTCATAATATTTTAGATAAAAAAAGAGATTGTCCTGAAAATGAACAGTGTAGTATTCATTTTCAAATACCATTCCGAAGAGAACGATATTCTTTGACAATCTCTTTTATATGATATTACTTAGTTTTTTCCCAGTGCGCTTCTGTTCCTTGCGGAGCTGCGCCACCTTGTGCAGGTGTGATAGGAGCTTGTTCCTGATTGATATGGTAGACATAAGCTGCCACATTTTGCATATCAAATCCTGAAACTACGCCATTTTTACCCCAAGCTTGCATTGTTGGGTTATTCGGACTTCCGTTTTCTACCATCCAGAACACCGTTTTGTATAAAGTTTTCTCCGGTTGGTTGATCCAGAAATTATCTGTCAGGTTAGGTCCAATACCGCCTTTTCCTCCTTCTCCGTGACAAGACACACAGTTGGTTTCGAAAACAGCTTTACCGGCTTCTACGTTATCTTCTGAGAATACTGCCGTTTCTAAAGTCGGCTGCGTTACAGTTGACATATATTCGTTGATCGCAGCAGTCTGCTCTCTGTATTCCTGCTCGTATTCTTTGTATGGATGTGCAAAATCTGTTAAGAAATAAGATGATACATATAAAATACAATATGCTACTCCGAAGTAGAAAAGACCTAACCACCATTTTGGAAGCTGATTGTCTAGCTCCATAATGCCGTCGAATCCGTGATCGATAAGGATATCTTTTTCTTCTTTTTCTGACTGGCTTTTGAAAGCGCCATTCCAAAGGTATTGGAAGTAAGGCACTTTTTTATCAGAGATGTAAGTTGCTTTTTCTGTATCAGTTAATTTTTTGAATTTTTCATTCTCAATCAAATCTCCAATAGCACCTTGAATAAATACCACTACGATACTTATCAAAGCTGTTCCAAGGAAAAATTTGGAAGACAGGAAGTCTGAGCTTTGGGAGAACATGTAAAAAACAATAATTAGTAATCCTAAAACGATTGGAATATTAATATAAACAGGTGTTCTTCTTTTCATGTGTAGATTTTATTGTTTTGAATTGCCATATGCAATCGCACGATATTCATAGATATTTTGCACTTGCAAATCATGGCGATTTCATGATTAATTATCTTTTTTAATTACAAAGTAAATTCGTCGTCTTCGTGATCTTTTTCCAAAGGTGCATTTTCTTCTTCCTTGTAATATTTTTTCGGTCTATTGATAACAATATAAACCATTACAACAAAGAATAAAATGAAGATGATCATTGCAATGGTCTGAAACAAACCTGCATTTTCCACATTGGAGACGATGTCTTTGAAACTTTGCGGAATCATTTTATTTTAATTATTAATTACTGGCTGTTTTTACTTCTGTTGTTTTGATGTCCGTACCAAGTCTTTGCAGATAAGATATCAAAGCGACAATCTCTCTTTTCTCAAGCGGAACAAATTGTTCTCCTGATTTTGCTTTGTTGGCTTTTGCTTCAGCAAATGATTTTTTCACGTCATCAGCTTCAGAGAATACATTTTTCACAATTGCGTTCGCTTGGTTATTCATCCAGGTATCCATACTGTCAATTTGAGACTTAGTATATGGAACGTCGTAAGTATTCTTCATCAATTCCAGTTTCGCTTTGGTCTTGCTTCTGTCCAATGTATTTTCAATTAACCAAGGGAATCTAGGCATAATTGAACCTGCGGAAGTAGATCTTGGATTGTACATATGCTTGAAGTGCCAAGAATCTGGTCTAGCGCCACCTTCTCTCTGCAAATCCGGACCTGTTCTTTTAGATCCCCAAAGGAATGGTCTGTCATAGATGTACTCTCCAGCTTTGGAATATTGTCCGTTTTTACCGTTGAATCTTACAACTTCATCTCGGAAAGGACGAATCATCTGCGAGTGACAAGAGTTACAACCTTCTCTGATGTATAAATCTCTACCTTCTAATTCAAGTGGCGAATAAGGCTTCACGGCAGAAATTGTCGGAACATTTTCTTTAATGAATATTGTAGGAAGAATTTCCATTGATCCTCCAATTGCGATCACAATGAAAGATAATATTGATAAATATAATGGTGTTCTCTCCAACCAAAGGTGGAATGTCTCGCCTTCTTTTCTTCCTTTGTTGATTTTTGCCAAAGCAGGAACTTCTACAGGAACTTCTTTTTGGAATGATCCTTTTCTTGCTGTTGCAACTAAGTTAACAACCATCAGAATAGCTCCGGTGAAATATAAGAATCCACCTACAAATCTCAGTTTAAAGAATGGAAGAATAGCAGTTACGGTATCCAACCAGTTTTTGTACATCAAAGTACCATCCGGGTTAAATTGTTTCCACATCAAACCTTGTGTGAATCCAGCGATATATAATGGAACTGCATAGAAAATGATCCCGAAAGTTCCTAACCAGAAATGCCAGTTAGCTAATTTTACAGACCAAAGTTTGGTTCTCCACATAATTGGAACTAAGTAATAAATAACTCCAAATGCCATAAAACCATTCCAGCCAAGTGCACCTAAGTGAACGTGACCAATTACCCAGTCAGTAAAGTGACCTACTTTGTTAACGGTTTTAGTTGCCAAAAGTGGTCCTTCGAAAGTTGCCATACCGTAACAAGTTACCGCTACAACAAAGAATTTAAGAACCGGATTTTCTCTTACTTTATCCCAAGCTCCTCTCAAAGTCAATAGACCGTTCAGCATACCTCCCCAAGATGGTGCGATAAGCATAATAGAGAAACCTGTTCCCACAGCCTGAGCCCAAGCTGGCAGAGAAGTATATTGTAAGTGGTGAGGACCTGCCCAGATATAGACGAAGATCAGCGACCAGAAGTGAATAATCGATAATTTGTATGAGAAAACGGGTCTGTCTGCTGCTTTCGGAACGAAGTAATACATCATCCCAAGAACCGGAGTAGTCAGGAAGAATGCAACCGCATTATGACCATACCACCATTGTACCAAGGCGTCTTTCACACCCGCATAAGCAGAGTAAGATTTCCATCCTGTGAATGACAATGGAACTTCTAAATTGTTGAATATATGAAGCATTGCAACCGCAACCCAAGTTCCGATGTAGAACCAGATCGCCACATACAAGTGTCTTACTTTTCTAACTGCAATTGTAGCAAACATATTGAAACCAAAGATCAGCCAAACCACCGTGATCAAAATATCAATCGGCCATTCGTGTTCTGCGTACTCTTTGGAAGTGTTGATTCCCATCAGGAAAGTGATAAGTGTCGTCACCAACATCAACTGCCAGCCCCAGAAATGAACCCAAGATAAAGTGTCGCTCCACATTCTGGTTTTCAACAATCTCTGCATAGAATAGTAAAATCCTGCAAAGAAACTGTTCCCTACAAATGCGAAAATTACAGTGCTGGTGTGCATCATTCTAATTCTCCCAAATCCAAAAGCACCTTGAGAATTGATCAAACCTTCCAGTCCGCCGCTTCTTAAAGTCTGGATCGTCGGGTCATCCGTTCCCAGGAAAAATTCTGGTAATTCAGGGTAAAATAGCAACAACGCAGCCGTCAGTCCTAATAAAAAACCTAATAAACCGAAAACGACCGTCGCGATAAGAAAAGCGCGAACAATACCGTTGTCATAACTAAATTTTTGTGTTTCCATATCTACAAATAGCAATTATTCTTTATCTTTTTTGTCAGGAGTTTCTGTCTCCTTTTTTGTTTTTACCTCGTCATCAAATAAAATTCTGACGGCCGGCGATTCATCGTCTTCAAACTGTCCTTTTTTAGCACCAATAATAAAAATTACCAGGAAAATAACAGCTAAAGAAACGCTGCAGATAATCATCAAATAGAGAATCTCCATAACTGCGACAAATTTAAGGTAAAAACAGTCGTCAAATTTAGTGAAAATTACTGACTTTGGTCAGAATGGTAGAAATATGGATAATTTATAATTACTCTAAATAAGGGCATTCTAAATGTTTATCCTGAAGTATTTGGAACTTCGAAGCCAGGTTGAAAGAGTCGTGAATGTAACGACGGTCACAGAACTCAAAGGCATAAAAATCGCCGCAAAAAGTGGATGCATATGTCCGGAAACCGCAAAGCTGACACCTACAACATTGTAACACAAACTAATTATGAATGTGATTTTTACAATCGTAATTGCATCCTTCGAGAGTGCAAGAAATTTATCCAAATCCGGAATTTTTTCACCGTTCATAATCACGTCAGATGATGGCGTGAAAGAATTGCTGTCATCCGAAATTGCGATTCCGACATTGCTCTGTTTTAAAGCTCCTGCATCATTCAATCCGTCGCCAAGCATCGCCACTTTTTGTCCTTTGTCTTGTAGTTCTTTTATGAAGTCCAGCTTGTTTTCCGGATTTTGATTGAATTTCATCTCCGAAACATTTGGAATGAGTTTTTCCAAAATCGATTTTTCTGAAGGATTGTCGCCACTTAGAATATTGATTTTATAATTTTTTAAATTACCGAAAAGTGTTGACAGATTGCTTCGGTATTCATTTTTGAAAGTGAATTTTCCAATGAAAGTTTCATCTTTTTTAATATAAACCGCAGTTTCCAGGTCTTGAGATTTTTCACCTGTAAAACTCGCTGAACCAATTTTATAAGTTGCTCCACGAACTTTTCCCTGATAACCTTTTCCTGAAATCTCAACGAAATCTTCGACTTCAAAATAATCATCATTCACCTCAATGAAATTGTAAAGTGATTTCGAAAGCGGGTGGTTTGAATTTTTAAGTAAAGACTTGATATTCTTCAAATCAACATCCTCAATTTCACTTCCGAAATAATTGATGTTCGATTTTTTACTTTCCGTAATGGTTCCCGTCTTGTCAAAAACCAAAGTGTCAATTTTCGCCAGTCTTTCAATCGTCAAAGTATCTTTTACATAGAAATTATTCCGACCTAAAATCCTCATAATGTGACCAAAAGTGAACGGCGCAGACAGTGCCAAAGCACACGGACAAGCCACAATCAAAATCGCAGAAACCACCTGGAACATTTTCTCCGTATCAATTCTTGCCCAATAGATTCCTGCAAGCAAAGTGATTCCTAAAATAATGAATGTGAAGTATTTACTAATCGTATTTGTTAATGTGTCAAGTCCAGTTTCAAATTTTTTGAAGGCTTCCTTATTCCAAAGTTGAGTCAGATAACTTTGATCCACACTTTTAATAACTTCAAGTTCCAGAATTGAACCCGATTGTTTTCCACCGGCAAAAATCTTATCGCCAGGTTTCTTGGAAATATGCGCAGATTCTCCTGTGATAAAGCTATTGTCAATATTACCTTCTCCTTTAATCAAAATAGAATCTACAGGGATGATTTCCTGATTTCTGACCATAATTCTGTCGCCAACAGCCAATTCGGAAAGCAAGATATTTTCCTGTTTTCCATCAAAATCGACTTTCGTCACAGCGATAGGGTAGAAAGATTTGTAATCTCTGTCGTAAGAAAGCGTGTTGTATGTTCTTTTCTGGAACATTTTTCCCATCAGCATAAAGAATAGCAAGCCACAAAGTGTATCGAAATAGCCTGGTCCATAATCGGTTACGACCTCATAGATACTTCTGCCGTACAATACGAAAATCCCGAGAACAATTGGAACATCGATGTTGATAATTTTGTTTTTCAAACCGTACCAAGCAGATTTATAATAATCTGAAGCTGAGTAGAATACAACTGCAGTCGCCAGCAAGAATAAGATAACTCTGAACAAATGTTTGTAAGAATGAAACCAAACATCGTCACCCGAAACATACTCAGGAAAACTGAAGAACATTCCGTTTCCAAAGGCAAATCCGGCAATTGCCAATTTGATGAGAAGTGTTTTGTCTAATTTGTCGACTTTCTTCTCAGCCGTTTCCAGATTTATAACCGGTTTGTAGCCGAGGTTTGTAAGGAATTTTGCTAATTCACTCAGTTTCAATTCATCCTCTTTGAAAGAAATTTGAACCGTTTTTCTGGTAAAATTAACCTGAGAATATTTGATGCTCTTATTGATCGTATGAAGACTTTCCAAAAGCCAAATGCAAGAAGAACAGTGAATTACCGGAATCTTGAAGGTCACAAGTGTAGTTCCGCCTTCAGAAAAATCTACAATTTTGGTAGAGATTTCGGGCGTGTCGAGATAATCGAATTGTGAATTGTTTTCGTTGCTTGGACGGATTCCAGAACGCTTGTTGATATTGTAAAAATTGTCCAGATTATGAACGTTCAGAATTTCATAAACCGATTGGCAACCGTTGCAGCAAAATAATTTTTCATCAAAAAGAATTCGTTCCTGATCGATATTTTGCCCGCAGTGAAAACATTGTTCTGCCATTAAAAATTACTCAGATATTTGGATTGCAAAATTACGGCAAAAATATTGGTATGTAGCGTTAAAAAGTCTTATTTTTGCTGACAAATGTCATAGGTATGTCTCTTGAACAACAATTGGTTATAGAACAAAATTTCTCGAAAGCTTTCCATAAAGATTCTTTGCGCGAAAGTCTTAATTCTGAAGATTTTGAGGTGTACGAGAAAGCACTAAAAGTTTTGGAATTCGCAAAAGGTGAAGTCGTTTTTGAAGACGGTGAATCTCCAAAAGGGGTTTATTTCATCGAAAAAGGAACTGCAAAATTGTCTAAATCAGGCGTTTACGGAAAAGATCAGATTTTGAGATTCTGTAAGGAAAATGATCTGATTGGTTACCGTTCTTTGCTTTGCGGCGAAAATTTCCAGGCCAATGCAGAAGCGATGACGCCTATGACAGTTCAGTTTTTACCTGCCGACATCTTCCTTCATTTATTGGAAGTTGATTCCAAATTATCCTACGCAATGCTTCAGAAAATTGCTTACGAATTGGGCGAATCCGCGAACACGGTAACCTTCCTTGCGCAAAAAACCGTGAGAGAAAGATTGGCAGAGATCCTTATTCTGTTGGAGCAAAAATTGGGAACAGATCCTGAAGGTTTTATTAAAATTTCTTTGACGAGAGAGGAAATTGCCAACTTGATCGGAACTGCAACTGAAAGCGCAATTCGACTAATTTCCGAATTCAAACAAGACGATTTGATCTCTGTTGAAGGAAGAAATATCAAGATCCTAAACCGCGACAAACTGATCAAACTTGGTCACGTTGTGATATAAATGATAATCGATGAAATCGAAGATTCGACAACGTCAATGATAATTTATGAGCAATTCGTCGTTTTAAATTTTCATCGTTCATTTTCATTTTTTTTAATCATTTATCACTTATAATTTATCATTCATAATCATGTCTGTACACTCCGAAATAAAAAAGATCACCACAGAAACCTTGCGAAAAATGAAATTCGATAAGGAAAAGATCACAATGCTAACAGCTTACGATTTCACAACAGCGAAAATGGTAGACGCTGGTGGTGTAGATTCTATATTGATAGGTGATTCCGCCGCGAACGTAATGGCTGGTTTTGAAACGACTTTGCCGATTACACTTGACCAAATGATCTATCACACACAATGCGTGGTTCGCGGCGTGGAAAGAGCTTTGGTAGTTGCTGATTTGCCATTCGGAACTTATCAGAGTAATCCGGAGAAAGCTTTGGAATCTGCTGTAAGAATGATGAAAGAAGGTGGCGCTCACGCTGTGAAAATTGAGGGCGGAAAAGAAATCGAAGAATCAATCAGAAGAATCATTAATGCTGGAATTCCTGTTTGCGGACATCTTGGTTTGACGCCTCAAAGTATTTATCAGTTCGGAACCTATAAAGTACGAGCGAAAGAAGATGCCGAAGCCGAAAAATTGATAGCTGATTGTAAACTGTTGGAAGAGCTTGGATGTTTTGCAATCGTCTTGGAAAAGATTCCTGCAGCACTTGCAAAGCGAGCTTCAGAAAGTATTTCGATTCCTACAATCGGGATTGGTGCTGGGGCGGAATGTGATGGTCAGGTTTTGGTCTACCAAGATATGGTCGGGATGAATCAAGGATTTTCACCGAAGTTCCTTAGAAGATATTTGGATCTTTATACAGAGATCACTGGCGCTGTTTCGCAATATGTGAAAGATGTAAAAAGTGCTGACTTCCCGAACGATAAGGAAAGTTATTAATTTAAAAAAAGAAAATACAATTAACCCTTTCAGAGTTCCAAACTCTGAAAGGGTTTTAAATATAAAAACATTAGAATGGTTCAGAAAATCACGAAATCTTTATCTTTAATTATCATCATTTTGTCAGTTTTTTCTTGCGTTTGTCATCAAACCAAATTTGGAACGAGAACAGAGATCTACGACAAAAAAGATTCGTTGACATCTTTGGAGAGAATCAAGGCAATCAAAAATCTGGATTATTCTGATTTCAAAGCGGGGAAATTTGATAATGGAAAAACGGCTGTAAATTATCGTTTTCTGAAACCTTCGAAAATCGAACAGGACAAGAAATATCCTTTGATATTGGTCTTCCACGGTTCTGGTGCAGTCGGGACGAACAATACGTCTCAAATGGGCGTTTTGTCGAAAATGTGGTTGCTTCCCGAGATTCGGGAAAAATATAAGGCTTACGTTTTGTCGCCGCAGTTTCCGATTCGCTCTTCCAATTATCATTTGGATGAAACCCGAAATGTGAAAGTTTCTGAGTCCAATGAACATTTGGATCTGGTTTTAAAGTCCATTGATTCATTAATCACAAAAGAAAATATCGACCCAAACAGGATTTACGTGATGGGATTCTCGATGGGCGGCGCAACGACTTCCAACGCAATCTCCAAAAGGCCTGATCTTTTTTCAGCGGCGATCAACGTTTCAGGGATTTCTCAGTTTGATAAAATGGAAGAATTGACGAAAATGCCAATTTGGATCGTACACGGAAGTCTGGATACAGACAATTTTCCTCAAAGCAATTTCAAATTTTTTGACGAGATGAAAATCAAAGGAAACGTTTTCCTGTGGGAATATAAAGACAAATATCACAACAATATTCTCTCTGCCGAGTTGGTAGATGAGATCCCGAAATGGCTTTTCAAGCAAACTAAAAATTAAAATTAAAAATGAAAAATTCTCAAACAATACAAGGTGTTCTCTCTATTTTGGCGTTGATCTGCCTTGCGGTAGGCTGGTTCAACTTATTTTCTCCGGAGATCACAGACTTGCTTTATCAAAGATTCTTTTATATTTTGATCGGATTGAGTTTCATCTTTCAGGCGCAAACTTTTCTTAATCAAAAATTTGTTTATCTGATGTACATCGCTGCTGGATTGTGTATTGTTGGCGCATTTTTGCCTTTCGATTCTCAATTTGCAAGGATCAAGACGATTGGACTTTTTACGGGCGTTATCGTTTCGGTATTCAATAGACAAAGGATTTCTAGAGGTTAAGTTATGAATCAGCATTTTTCTGAAGACCAGATCATCTTCGAAGACAATCATATGATGGTCATTAACAAAAAAGCCGGACAACTTGTTCAGGGTGACAAGACCGGTGACCTGTCTTTGTTGGAATTGATCAAAGATTTCATCAAAAATAGAGACGATAAACCAGGCAATGTTTTCCTTGGTTTGGTTCATAGGATTGACAGGCCAACTTCAGGCTTGGTGATTTACGCCAAAACTTCGAAAGCTTTGACGCGATTGACAGTGATGGTAAAAAATCGGGAAATCAAAAAGACATATTGGGCGCTCACGGCAAAAGATATGATTCCGAAATCCCAAAGACTGGTTCATTACCTGCAGAAAAATGAGAAGACCAACAAAGCCACCGTTTTTGTAAAGCCGACCGATGGTGCGAAAGAATCGATTCTGACGTACACGATCATCAAAACTTTGGACAATTACCAGCTGTTGGAAATTGATCTGGAAACAGGTCGTCATCATCAGATCAGAGCACAATTATCAAAAATTGGAGTACCAATCAAAGGTGATCTGAAATACGGCGCACCACGTTCCAATCCAGATGGCGGGATTTCCCTACACGCCAGAAAACTTCAGTTCATTCATCCAGTGACCAAAGAAAAGATTGAGATCATAGCGCCAGTTCCGCAGAATGATGCGGTTTGGAAGGCGTGTGAATAAGCAGAAATCAACGTTTTTTTTCGAATGGAATCAAAAATTTACTATGAATTTTTCGATTTTAGAACAAAAATAATCTCCCAATTGATATTGAGAGATTAGAGGTATTACAAAATTAATGTTAATTATAATTGTTGCACAGAACCAGAATCTTCTTTCTTCTCCTGATTTAGCAAGTTAGGCGTTTCCTTTGCTAGCTTGTTTTTTGTCGGGATCTTGTAGGTGAAAGAAAGTCCGTAAGTTCTTGTGTCATTCTTGTTTCGGATGTTCACATTTGGAAGCGCGTTGGTTGTTCTGAGATTGGTCTCATTGGTGTTGAAAACATCATTCGCAAACAACGTCAGCGTCATTCTTTCTTTGTTGAATTTCCGTGACAAAGACAAATTCAAAGTATTGTAGAATGATTTGTTTGGATAGAAAAAGAATTCGTTTCCTTTGGTCAAATAAGTATAATTTGCCGTGAATTTTGTTTTATAAGGTAAAATAAATTGTCCTGTCACGTTATAGGTCCAGTAGCCTTTCGGATTGATGATCTGATCAATTTGTTGCAATTGATATGAGCCATAAAGGAAGATAAAACTCACCTGATCGGGATTCATATCCATTTTCATAATGTCTTTGAAAGGCGTATTGAAAATCGCTAATGGAATTGGAAATCCAATGTTGAAATTATGCGTTTTCATTCGGTCAAGATTGTCGCTGGTCTGCAAGATAACATCGCCTTCTCTTTCTACGATTTGAACCACTTGATTTTTCGCTAGGGTAAAATTATAGCCAATGAAAGCATAATTCAAAGCGCTTAACTTCACTTCGAAATTATCAAAGATCGTTGGCTGGAGATTTGGGTTCCCGGAAAAATCGATGTTATCGTTTCCGTATCTCGTGTTATTTGGATTTAGGTTGGCAACATTGGGCAACGTGATTTTCTTGTTGTAATTGACATTAAAGAAAGCGATTTTCGGAATAATGTTGTACTGAATGCTTGCATTTGGAAACACTTTGAATTTCTCAAATGGTCTCAAGTTATCGTAACCGCCAGTTTCAAAATCCAAACTTGTTCCGTTGATGTTGTAATATTCTCCACGAAGTCCCAAAACAAAATCCATTTTTCCTTTCGTTGCGCTGGCTTCGGAGTAAAAAGCAGTCGTTTTGCTTTTGTAATCCAGATTTTCTATTCCAAAGTTATCTGCAGAAAACTCCAGTTGGTCGTAGAAAGCACCCAAGCTCAATTTACCTTCGTCTAATACTTTGATCGGCTGAGCATAATCGATTCTGAAATTGTAGACATCTTGGTTGGAGCCGTTGTTCAAAACGTTATCATTGATGGAAGGCGTTGGCAAAATGGTTCTTCCTGTTTGCCCAAAATCACTACTGAAATTGGTGTAAGATCCTTTAAATTCTAACTTTTTATTCTTATCATCAAATTTCTTCTGATACGTTGCAGTCACCTCATTTCGTGTATTGCTTTGGTCGATGATATCTTTACCGGTAGATTCGGTTCCATTGAACAAAGAATAACGATCCACATAACGATCCGAAGATCCTAAGTTGAGATTGTAGTTCAGAAGCAATCGATCTTGTCCAATATCAAAGGTGAAAGCACTTCTCAAATATTGATTTCTATTGACATTGTCATTGTACAATCTTGAGATTTCATCAATCGTAGATTTTGTCTCGCTTTCGTTGTAAGATTGGCCGACGTTCAACTGCCATCCAAACCATTTGTTTTTGGAATTAAGCGTCAAACTATTGTTGAATTTACTTCTGAAATGGTCATAATTGCTGAAACGATAACCACCGGCGTAAGTTGCGGACAAGTATGATTTTGCATTTCTGCTCGTGATGATATTGATGATAGCGCCACCAGAAGTTGCCGGGAATTCTGCGCCAGGCTGTGTGATGATCTCGATTCTTTCGATGCTGTTCGCAGGAAGTCCTTCCAGATAGGCCGTCAACTGTGTGCTGTAGATGTTCAACGGTCGTCCGTCCATATAGACATCCAAAGCTTTTCCTTGATAAATCATTCCTGCCATTTCGGAAACTACCAATCCCGGGATTTTTTGCAATCCTTCCAGCGTGTTGCCGGAGTTTAGATGTGGCTGTTCTGAGAAATCGTAGACGGTTCTGTCCGCTTTTTGTTCAACGGCCTTTTTAGTTTTGGTAATGGTTACCGCTTCGATTTGTTTTTCTTTGTCATTTTCCTTCTTCGGAGTTTCCTGTGCGAAGTAGATTTGACTTAGAAATAATCCAGCGATTGGAATGATAGATTTGATTCTCATAGTTTTGTTTGTAACTTATTAGACTCCCAATCTGCTGATTTGTTACAATTTGAATTTACTGAACTCTGTCTTTCTCCTCAAAACTGATATTCTTTTTATTTACCTGCTTT
Source organism: Epilithonimonas sp. JDS (assembly GCF_021261315.1). GTDB lineage: Bacteria > Bacteroidota > Bacteroidia > Flavobacteriales > Weeksellaceae > Epilithonimonas. The sequence goes on along the minus strand of NZ_JAJSAX010000001.1, from coordinate 964,373 downwards.
TTGTTTCCGAAAGTATAATTCACGCTCAGACGTAGACTTCTGCCGTCCCAATAATTGTTCATCAACTGCTTGCTGTCATCAAAATACATTTGACCTTTGTAGCGCTGTCCAAAAATATTGGTAACCGTCGCATTGATTTGAAGCTGTTTTTCCATCAATGAAATTTTAAATCCTGAATTCAAATTGGAAAAATTCTCAAATCGGGCATTTACATTTTTGTAAGGCAAACTTTGGTCGTAGTTTAGGAAAAGAGCAATAGTCTTTGTTTTGTTCAATGTGAAAGTGTTATTAATGGAATAACTTAATGAATAACCTTTCAAAGTTGGTGCATTGATATTGAAAACTTCCGAAGTCTGATACGAAGCATTTGCTGTAATGTTCGCTTCCCAGAATTTGAAGAAAGTGTCTGTGTACGAAGCATTCATTCCATAAAAATCATTGTTGTAGTAATTTTGATAATCACCGGTTTGAGATTCTAAATCAAGATAAGCGAGTTGCCCAAACGCATTCTTCAATCTTAAATAATAAATGCTGGTCGAAAACTTGTTGTTGTAAGTGTAACCCAGTTCGTAATTATTAATGTAAGATGGCGTCAGCAAAGGGTTTCCTGTAGAGTAGGACTGTGGATTTTCGTACCATCTGAAAGGATTCAAATTGCTCATACTTGGTCGGTTGATCCTTCTGGAATAGGACAAGCTGAACACATTTTTATCTTCCTTGTAAGAAACAAAGGCCGATGGAAACCATTGTCCATAACTGAAATTATTCACAGTGCTTTTCACAAATGTATTTTCATATCGCAATCCGGCTTTCGTTTCCCAATGGTCGCCGAAACTTTTACCAAAACTTGCGTAAGCCGCGTAATTTTCTTCTCGGTAATTGAACGTGCTGCTTTTCTCATCATCAATGACAAACTGATTGTTTTTCCAATCCAGATATTTTAAATCTGCAGAATTTCTGAATTGATTGAATTTCACGCCGGTTTCAATCGTTCCAAATAAAAACGGAAGTTCTAAATCACCTTGAACGGAGAAAATCTGAGGCTTGATCATCGACAAGGTTTTCACATCCTGAATCGTATTTTCCGGTAAGGTCAAAGTCGAAAAATTAACTTCCGTCTCATTGTTGTTTTGATAGAAATTCCCTGCAAAACTCAATTTCTTCCCAAGCGAGTCTAGCTTCAAATCATAATAGGTACTGAAAGTGTGTGTCGGCGATTTTTCTCTGTGAAATGTGTTGGTTAGAAAGTTTTTCTCATCCAGTTTTGGACTGATGTTTCTCGTCGTGTTCACAATGTCCATTCCGTTTTTTCCATTATCGAAAATATATTCCATCCCAACTTCGGAGTTTTTGTTGATTTTATACGAACCGCTCAGGTTCGGCGTCAAAATCTGCCACATATCTTTCCGGACAGAACGGTTGTAATTCTGCGACGCGCCAAGAATCGTGAATCTCTCATCCGCACGTTTTGCACCTTCGATGTAGCTTGTCTTTAAACTTAAACTTAATTTTTCGGTTTGATAATTCAAAGTTCCATTCGTGCTTCCGTTGAAATAAGTTCGCTGTGTCAGACCTGTGTTGATGTTTCCACTGAAACCAAGATTTGGGTTTTTCTTTAGAATAATATTGATGAGTCCACTGTTTCCCTGAGCCTCGTATTTCGCTGGCGGCGTTGTGATGACCTCGATTTTCGAGATGTTTTCGGAGCGGATGGATTTTAGATAATTTAATAATGCAGTTCCGGAGAGATTCAGCATTCTTCCGTTGATCATCACATTTACCGAACTTTTTCCAAGGATAGAAATCGTTCCCAGATTCTCATCCACTTTCAGCATCGGAACGTTGGCCAAAGTTTCGCCTGCATCCATTCCTTGAGAAGCGATAGATGCATCGACATTGAAGATGAGTCGGTCCGCTTTTCTTTCCAGCAATTTTTTCTTGACCAATATATTGACGTGTTCAATTTCCTTCAAACTGTCTTTTTGAGTTTGAGCAAATGTTAAAGTTGAGAAGATTGTCGCGATGAATAGATATTTCAGTTTCATAAATAGTTTATTAGATAGTTGTAAATCTTGATGCAAATGTATTTTCAAAGTCTTTCCTTCGAAATAGCGTTTAGATTTGATGAGGTTTTAATCCGACCAAAACATTTTCATCGGTAAAAAACAGGCGTTCATAGAATTTGATGTTCTGGATGTGTTTGCTGTGCCTATTTTTGGAATATGAAAAAAGTAACTCTAATCCTGATTTTATCATCTATCGCGTCCTGCATCGGAGCACATCGCGTAGATGTTTGGAAAACGATGGCAATTGCGCCTGGAGACAGCATCGTCCTACAAAAGCTGAAAGCGCCTGCCACTTTAGAAATTAAAAATCTCTCGCCTGCAACGGTAAATCTAGTTTCGGAACTGAATATGCCCAAAACCATCATCGCAAATTCTCAACTCAATTACAGGCTTCCAAAAAAGAGCAAATTGATAATGGAGAATCAAAATTCAGATTCCGTTTCTATACATTTGCATTATTCTTCCTCAAGACCAATTTTAATTAATAACAAAGAACTGCGATGAAAAAGAAACAAATCATCTGGCTTCAAATCATCTATTGGAGCCTCAACTTTTTTGGAACTGTGATCACACCTTTGTATTTCTTCGACAGAGAGAACGATCTGCAGAGTACGGTTTTGAGAATTACCTTTTTCCTTGCAGGGATTATCACGTTTTACATTTGTTATCTGGTCATTATTCCAAAAGTTTTCAGACAGGAGAAAGTTTACACGGTTATTCTTTCGTTTTTCCTTTCGATTCTTTGTTTTGCGACAGTCAGATATTTGATGGAAGAAGTTTTGTTGCCTGCCACTTTTGGATTCAGAAATTACAATCAGGAAACGGGATTGCTTTATTACTTTTTTGATAACATTTATTACGGCTGCATCAATGTTTTTATTGCCGGAATAATGTGGTTGCTGGAAAAATTTGGTGTGATTGAAACCGAAAGACAAAAACTTGAACAAGAAAGAAACGAAGCGAAAATTCAGGCATTAAAAACTCAAATCAATCCTCATTTCATCTTTAATACTTTAAATAATATCTATTCCTTGGTTTACCAGAATTCAGAAAAAGCTTTGCCTGCGATTGAGGAATTGAGCCAGTTATTAAGATACAGCACAAAGGATTTGGAGAAAAATTTCATTCCATTGGAAAAAGAAATTGGTTATTTGGAAAGCCTGATAGAACTGGAAAAGCTCAGACTCAAAAACCCAGAATTATTAATGATTGAAAAAAAAATCAAATATCCCAACCTTAATATTTCGCCAATGCTTTTGGTTCCGTTTGTAGAAAATGCTTTCAAACACGGCGACTTCAGCGGAAAAGGTTTTACGATGAAGATTTCGGATGATAATCAAACTCTGACTTTCCATCTTCAAAACTTCAAAAAACAGAGGTCAAAAGATTCACTTTCCGGCATTGGAATCGGGAATGTGAAAAAACGCCTGGAAATCCTTTATCCCAAAAAACACGAACTGAACATCCACGAAACCGAAACCGAATTTTCTGTAGAATTGAAAATCGATTTGAAATAAATGAAAAAGATAAAATGCATTGTTGTAGATGACGAACCTTTGGCAATCCAGCTTCTGGAAAATTACGTGATGAAAATTCCTTTCCTGGAACTTGTTTTTTCTTCCGAAAATCCAATTGAAGCTTTGGAATATATTCAAAATAACGAAGCTGATTTGATTTTCCTCGATATCCAAATGCCTGAATTGTCAGGAATCAATTTTATGAAAATCGTTGGTGATAAATTAAAATATATTTTGACAACCGCCTATTCAGAGTATGCTTTGGAAGGTTATGAGCACAACGTCATTGATTATCTTCTGAAACCAATTCCATTCGGTCGTTTTGAGAAAAGTGCTTTGAAAGCGCAGGAAAGATTTCCGACCACGGAAACTTTAGCCAATTCTTATTTCTTCGTCAAATCTTCCGGACAGCAACACAAAATCAATTTTGATGAAATCCTGTTTGTAGAAAGCATCAAAGATTACGTCAACATCAAAACCGAAAATCAGGAATATATTGTCCTAGACACTTTGAAATCTCTTGAAAATCAACTGCCGGAAAACTTTACGAGAGTTCATAAATCCTTCATTCTAAACCTTGATAAAATCGAAAAAATTGATGTCAAAAATGCTTTGCTGAATTCCGGAAAAGAAATCCCAATCGGCGAAACTTACAAGTCGGAATTCTTTCTGAGATTGAAGCAACGGTAGTTTGAAGCAGGATTATTCTAAATAAAACGTATTCAATTATGTATAACACAGAAATAATCTTAATTTTGCATTTCAATTACACAGATGCAGGAAAAATTACTTAATATTATCAATTCTATCAAGAAGAATAAATTCGAGGACGAAGTTTTGGAACTCAAACCAGAACAGCAACTCAGAGAAGATCTTAATTTCGATTCATTTGATTTAGCTGAACTTACCGTAAAAATCGAAGAGGAATTCGGCGTTGATATTTTCGAAGATGGATTGGTAAATACAGTAAACGAAATCTACGCAAAACTCTAATGTTTTTCCTTATAGACCGCGATGTTTCATTGTCTTTTGATGAAATTCTGCTCCACATCAATTCTTCAGATTCTTACACCGACTGCTACGTATATCCCAATTTGAAGTCCTTTTTTCTCAACTGGATTTTTGCTTTGGTCAATGAGCAAAACATCGCTTTGATGGATTCTGATCTGTCGGAAAAAGAAATTGTTGCGAATAATCTTACTGTCAATCAATTAATTAAAATCGACAATCCGAAGCGAATACATTCTGTTGACGAAGTGGTAAATTCAATCAGATATTCCAGTTCTGAGATTACACTTTTCACTTCCGGAACCACTGGTTTTACAAGAAAATTTACACATCCGCTGAAAAATCTCATTAGAAAAATCAATGTTTCCGAAGAGCGGAAAAATGATGTTTGGGGATTTGCATTCAATCCGACGCACGTTGCCGGTGTTCAGGTTTTTTTTCAAGCCATCTTGAATCAAAATCTTTTGGTCAATGTTTTTATGGAATCGAAAGATTTTGTCATTAATGCCATTAATAAATATAAAATTACCAATCTTTCCTCCACACCAACGTTTTACAGATTGCTTTTGCCATTATCAGAATCATTTGAATCGGTAAAAAAAATTACAATTGGCGGCGAAAAGTCTGATAATTATTTGATTTCACAGGTCGAAAAATATTTTCCGAATGCAAGAATCAATAACGTTTATGGTTCCACGGAAACAGGCCCTTTATTTTCCTCTCAAAATGACGAATTTATTGTTCAGGAAAAGCACTTCGGTTTGGTAAAAGTAGTTGATGACGAATTGTACATTCATAAAAATCTGTTCGGAAAAACTTCGCAGCTCAATTTGATTGATGATTTCTACGCCACCGGAGATTTGGTCGAATGGATTGATGATGAACAAAGAAGATTCAGATTTACATCCAGAAAAAACGAACTCGTCAACGTTGGCGGCTACAAAGTAAATCCTTACGAAGTGGAAGACGAGCTGACGCAGCATCCGAAAATCAGAAATGTCAGAGTTTTCGGCAAACCAAACGCAGTGCTTGGAAACATCATCTGCTGCGAGATAGAATTGCTCCCAGACTCAGATTTGAAAGAAGAAGATGTAAGGTTTTATCTTAACGGGAGAATTCAGAATTTTAAAATCCCAAGGAAAATCAGCTTCGTGGAAAAAATAGAATTGACAAGAACCGGAAAAAAGAAAATCGTATGAATGTACTAATCACAGGTGTTTCCAGAGGTGTAGGATTGGAAATGAGCAAACTGTTTCTCGAAAGCGGACATACAGTTTACGGCATCAGCAGAACAGAATCCGAAGAATTAAAAGCTTTGGAAAATCAATATCCTGAGAATCTTTTCTTCAAAATTTTTGATTTGTCTAATCCGGAAAATATTAAGCAGGAAGTTTTTAAAGATTTCATTAATAATAAAATTCCGATCCACGTCCTGATCAACAATGCAGCGACGGCTTACGACGATATTGTGACCAACCTCAATTACGACGATTTGAAAACAATGTTCGATGTCAATCTGTATTCGCCAATGTTCCTCACGAAATATGCCATCAGGAATATGATCTACAATCGCGTTTCGGGAAGCATTATTCATATTTCATCGATCAGTGCGCACACCGGTTACAAAGGATTGTCGATGTATGCAGCTTCCAAAGGTGCTTTGCAGTCATTCTCCAAAAATATTTCCCGAGAGTGGGGCGAGCGCGGCATCCGTTCCAACATCGTAGTTCCCGGTTATATGGAAACGGCAATGAACGAAAAACTGACGCAGGAACACAAGAACAGAATTTTCAAAAGAACAGCCCTGAAGAAGGAAACCGATATGAGATCTGTTGCCGAAACGGTTTTGTTTTTGTCAGACGAACGGTCAAAATCCATTACAGGTCAGGAGATTTTCGTAGATTCGGGGACTTTATAAAAACGCAAAACTATGATCAATTTTATATACAAAATGCTCAATATCATTCCCAAAACGATTGATAAAATAGGGAAACTTTATACCCTCAGCATTCTGAATTCCCATTCCGGCGTCAAAGTTTATCCTGATCTGAAAATAGGAAAAGCAACCACTTTTGAACTGGACGACAATGCCAATTTTGAAATCGGAAAAAATGTAATCTGGAGAGATCATAACGCCATCAGAATCCGAAAAGGCGGAAAATTGATCTTCGGAAACAATGTCGATCTCAGCCATTACATTTCCATCAATTGTCTGGAAAAGATAGAATTGGGCGACGATACGTGTGTGGCAGAAGGCTGCAAATTCTACGATCACGATCATGCATTCGATACCAAACCGGAATATATCTGGCACAAAGATAAATTCAACACAGCGCCGATCATCATCGGAAAAAATGTAAAAATCTACAGCAACGTCACCGTTCTGAAAGGCGTAACAATCGGCGACAATTGCATCATCGGGGCGAATTGTGTGATCTCACGCAATGTGCCTGCAAACTCCATCATCTTCGGAAAACACGAATTGATGAGGCTGCCTTTAATGTAATTTGCTTTTTGCTAATGGCTTTTAGAAAAGTTAATTTTTTTAGTCAGGTTACTACAATTAGCTCTGAAGGAGCTAAATATGTGTAGATCATCGATTCTCCAAATTGAAACAGCTCCGTAGGAGCGAAACTTTCTGGCAAAATCAATTTTTTTCAACAAACTTTAAAGTAAAAAATCACGAGTACCGTCATATTCATATGGACTCGCTATCTTTACAGCAAATGACCGAAACCAGATCTGCATCGATTACAGAAGTCGTAAAAAATTACGGCTCTCAACTCTTGCGCTTTATCAATTCTAAAGTGGCAAAGACAGAGGATGCAGAAGATATTCTACAGGAAGTTTGGTTTCAGACCAGCCGATTGACCAATCTGAATGAGTTGGAAAATGTCGGAGCCTGGTTATACTCAGTGACAAGGAATAAAATCATCGACAGCTATCGCAAGAAAAAAACAGAATCTCTGGAAGATTTTGTCTACCAGGACGAAGACGGTGAACTGAATGTGAAAGACATTCTCCTCGCAGATGACAGCAACAATCCCGAAGTCGGGATGTTCAAAGATCTTTTCTGGGATGAGCTGATGAAAGCTCTGGACGAACTTCCGGAAAAACAAAAACGGGTTTATGTTCAAAACGAGCTGGAAGATAAAACCTTGCAGGAAATTGCGGATGCAGAGGGCGAAAACATCAAAACAATTATCAGCAGAAAGTCGTATGCGGTGAAACATTTGCGAAAAAGAATGCAGCGACTTTACAATGATTTGAAAAATTAATTTTAAAAAAAAAATGAACAAGCATAAAAAGAAATTTTGGTTAGCATTCCCTTGCATTATTGCTGCAATTGGATTGTTTATTTGGTTTTTCCAATGGCTTTGGAATATGGTTTTGCCTGATGTTTTGGGTGTGAAAGCGATTACCTATTGGCAGTCTCTCGGAATTTTGCTGATTTCAAAAATATTGTTTGGAGGATTGGCTAATGCGAAAGAGAAATTCAAAAATCGAAATGGTTTTGGAAATGATGATCGGGAAATGTGGAAGCAAAAATTAGAATCCAGATTTTGCGGCACTGAAGAAGAACGCGAAAAAATGAAACAGATGTGGAAACAAAGATTCGAGTCCAAGTTTTGCAGACAGGAAACAGATTCGAATATAGAAAATAAAGAGTAAAACAAGCAACGCCTCACAATTTGTGAGGCGTTATTAATTTCCGTCCGAAAGCAATTTTACAGGAGAAATAATTGGTAAAATTGTTTCTTTCCATTCCGTATTTCGAAGTTTTTCAAAAACAATTCCTCTCGAAGTAGAAAATGAAATACTTAAAAGCGTAGTAATTAATTGTGGATGGAAAACTTTTTCGTTTTCAAAGTCCATCAAATAATTTTCAGAGTTGTCAATAGTAAAGAAACACGTAATGTCAAACTCCGCAAAGTCTCCACTTTCATTAGATTCTAATCGAATATGAAGTTCTATTTTAATTTTCGCTTCTTCTATATTGTGTGCAATATTTTGTCCTATTTTTAAAAGTAGAGTTTCCTGCTTCCAATTATGTATTGAAATATTTGAATCAACTTCAATTTCAAAAAGTTGTAAATCGGCAATGTTAATATTAAAATCTTTTGTAGCCATTTTTAGCTCACTTTTATTTGCATTGTATCAGGAAGAATCGGGATTTTTGTTTTTTGATAATTTGTTTCCGAAGTTTTTTCAAAATGATGAACTTCTAGATAAACATATTTAGGTGTTTCTTTTGAATCCTGTTTTTTTCCAGAAACCACAAAAATGTCTTTTCCTCCCAGTGCTTCCTCAATAGCGAAAATAGAAGAGGTGGTAATATTGTGCGAACCAGATAAAATTTTGCTGATTTCTGAAGGTTGTTTTCCCATTTTTTCTGCAAGTTGAACTCTGTTCATTCCTTGTTCCTTCATCATTTCGATAATTCGTGAAGCGAGAGCAAACATTTTTTCTGTTCTTCTTGTGTTTTCTAGATTGGCATTTTCTTGTAGCCAGCGAGAAATGTTGTGTTTGGATTTTTTCATAAATTAAAAAAGAAATCTTCTTCTACGATAATATCGGAACAATCATTATTCCATAATATTTCTTTTCCGAAGAGTTCATTAATTTTTTTGGATAGTTTGTTGGCCAAATCAAAATGTGATTTTACATTGGGGCAATCTTGCGGAACAGCGGTTGTTTTTATGTCACCATTAAAAAGAAAAACAACATGCTCATTTGCTCGGAAGCAATACAGTCTTAAATCATTTGGGGTATTTTGGTCGTTTTCCAAATAACTTGGCTCTCTATCTTTGCCTTTTGGTGGCAATGCAGAAGCATCATTTTCAAATCTAAAAAAGTTTTCATCTGCTCCGTATTTATAGTTTCCAATAAGTTTAATCCAATCCAATATGTGTTGGAGCTTTTCTTTGTTTTGTATGGTTTGTTTATCAATAAATAGATCAAATAACGACTCGCCTTCTTCCAAAGGTTCCTCTGCAATCACAATCGAAAAATATTTTACATTTTCAAATTGTTCTACCTCAACCAAGTGTGCAAATCTACTCACTATTTAATTAATTAACAAATTTAATTTCACTTATAGGTGAAATATTAAACAAATTTAAACATTATTTTTGAAAGTATTTAACTTTTAAAATAAAAACTTCTCACAATATTGTAAGAAGTTTTTGTAAGGCATTAAATAGTTATATCTAACTTTCTTTCTCCATTGCTTTGATAAGATTAAGTGCAGATCCAGCTTTGAACCAACCAATCTGTCCTGCATTGTAAGTATGATTTGTTATGATGATATCTTTGGTTCCATCTGCGTGAACAAATTCCAAAGACAGTTGTTTACCAGGCGCAAACTGATCAAGGTCTAAAAAGTTGATCGTGTCATCTTCCTGGATCTTATCATAATCCTCTTTGTTGTCAAAAGTTAAGGCCAACATTCCTTGTTTCTTAAGATTGGTTTCGTGGATTCGGGCAAATGATTTTACCAAAACGGCTCTCACCCCAAGATGTCTCGGCTCCATTGCTGCGTGTTCTCTCGAAGAACCTTCACCGTAATTCTCATCACCGACTACGATGGTTGGAATGCCGTCTGCTTTGTATTGTCTTGCAGAATCAGGAACTGGTTTGTACTGTCCGTCTTCCTCATTCTTAACATTATTAGTTTCCATATTGAAAGCGTTCACAGCGCCTATCAACATATTGTTGGAGATATTATCAAGGTGTCCACGGTATTTCAGCCAAGGTCCAGCCATAGAAATATGATCAGTCGTACATTTTCCATAAGCTTTGATCAAAAGTTTTGCACCTGTAATATTCTTACCATCCCAAGGTGCAAAAGGCTCCAGCAACTGCAATCTGTCAGATGTCGGAGAAACCACAACTTCTACTTTAGAACCATCTTCGGCAGGCGCAATATAACCTGGGTCATCCACATCAAATCCTAATTTAGGAAGTTCATCACCGTTTGGTTCGTCCAGGAGAACCATTTCGCCGTTTTTATTTTTAAGCTTATCCGTTAAAGGATTGAAAGTCAAATCTCCTGCAATTGCCAAGGCTGTTACCAATTCTGGCGAACCGACGAAAGCGTAAGTATTTGGATTACCATCAGCTCTTTTTGAAAAGTTTCTGTTGAAAGAGTGAACGATGGTGTTTTTCTCCTGTTTTTCAGCACCTTCACGCGCCCATTGTCCGATACACGGTCCGCATGCATTAGCAAAAACTTTACCGCCGATTTCTTCAAAAGTTTTTATAAAACCGTCTCTTTCTACAGTAAATCTTACCTGCTCAGAACCAGGCGTGATCGTATATTCCGCTTTCACTTCTAGGTTTTTTTCTCCTGCCTGTTTAGCAATGGAAGCTGCTCTTGCGATGTCTTCGTAGGAAGAGTTGGTACAAGAACCAATCAATCCAACTTCGATTTTTGTTGGCCAGCCATTTTTCTCGGCGATTTCTTTCATTTGAGAGATAGGCGTTGCCAAATCTGGCGTGAATGGGCCGTTTAGATAAGGTTCCAAAGTATCAAGATTGATCTCGATCACTTCATCATAATATTTTTGAGGTTCTGCCAAAACTTCCGGATCGGCTTTCAAAACGTGAGCAACTGCATCTGCTGCATCCGCCAAATCTTCTCTGTCTGTAGAACGGAGGTATTTGCTCATATTATTATCATAAGCGAAGATTGAAGTTGTAGCTCCAACTTCTGCGCCCATATTACAGATGGTTCCTTTTCCGGTACAGGAAAGTGATTCTGCACCATCTCCGAAATATTCTACGATAGCTCCGGTTCCACCTTTTACGGTAAGGATTCCGGCTACTTTAAGAATAACATCTTTTGCGGCAGTCCAGCCGTTGAGTTTTCCCGTCAGTTTTACACCGATCATTTTCGGGAATTTTAGCTCCCAAGCCATTCCGGCCATCACATCAACTGCATCAGCACCACCAACACCGATCGCTACCATTCCAAGTCCACCTGCATTTACGGTGTGGGAATCAGTTCCGATCATCATTCCGCCAGGGAAAGCATAGTTTTCTAAAACTACTTGGTGAATAATTCCGGCTCCGGCTTTCCAGAATCCAATGCCATATTTATTAGAAACGGATTGAAGAAACTGGTAAACTTCATTATTTTTATTTTCAGCTTCGATGAGGTCTTTCGCAGCACCAACTCTTGCCTGAATCAGGTGATCTGCGTGAACCGTTGAAGGAACTGCAACTTGCTTTTTTCCTGCCTGCATAAACTGCAAAAGTGCCATTTGTGCCGTCGCATCCTGCATTGCCACTCTGTCCGGTGCAAAATCTACATAAGATTCACCACGTTTGAAAGATTCTTTCACCTGTTTTGGATCCAGGTGTGCGCAAAGGATTTTTTCGGAATAAGTAAGAGGTCTTCCCATAAAAGCTCTTGCATCGTTCACTCTGGTTTCGAAATCAGAATAAACCTTTTTTATCATGTCCAAGTCAAAAGTCATATCTCGATTTTATTTTGTTATTTTATTAATTAACTTTTCCTTATTTGATGGGGAAAAGCTCTCGCAATAGAGTTATCAAATTTTGTTCCTACAAGCTTCAGATTAAGATTAATAGGATTAATATTCATTATATTTTACAACTATCAAGTTACTAAAAATTAAAGTTTGATATTTTAAATTTCAGTTAAAAAAATCATAACAAGTTTAATCTGGAAAAGTTCTAAACAAAAAAGAAAGATCCTGAATCCAAATGGATCAAGATCTTTCAATTATTATTTTAAAAAAGTCGTGAGACTTATCTGTTAATTTTATTAATGCCCAACAGCTACCAATTCTTTGATTGGCGGCGCAAATTTTGTCAGGTCAATACCTTCAACGGCTGCTTTGTATTCTTCAATATTCGGAATTCTTCCCATAATAGCTGAAAGAACAACAACCGGCGTAGAAGCCAATAAAGATTCACCTTTTTTACGTTCAGAATCCTCAACAACTCTGCCTTGGAAAAGTCGGGTAGAAGTAGCTAAAACGGTATCTCCTTTTTCCGCTTTTTCCTGGTTACCCATACATAGATTACAACCAGGACGCTCTAGGTACATCATATTTTCGTATTCAGTACGGGCAGCGCCTTTCGGAGCGTTGTCATTAAATTCAAAACCGGAATATTTTTCCAATAATTCCCAATCACCTTCCGCTTTCAATTCATCGATGATGTTGTAAGTAGGAGCAGCAACCACCAATGGTGCGCTGAATTCTACTTTACCATTTTGTCTTTCGATATTTTTCAACATCTGAGAAACGATTTTCAAATCGCCTTTGTGCACCATACAAGATCCGACGAAACCTAAATCTACTTTTTTGTTTCCTCCGTAGAAAGTAAGGTCTCTGATCGTATCGTGCGTATATCTTTTGGAAACATCTTCGTTGTTTACATCAGGATCGGCAATCATTGGTTCAGCGATTGCATCAAGATCAACAACAACTTCTGCGTAATATTTAGCATTGGAATCCGGAGTCAAAGCTGGTTTTTCGCCAGATTTAATTTCAGTAATTCTCTTATTTGCTTTATTAATTAATCCCTGAAGAACATTCAGATGGTTATCCATTCCTTTGTCGATCATTATCTGGATTCTGCCTTTTGCAATTTCCAGAGATTCGATCAAGGTATCGTCTTCAGAAATACAGATTGAAGCTTTTGCTTTCATCTCCGCAGTCCAGTCAGTGAATGTAAATGCCTGATCTGCAGGAAGCGTTCCAATATGAACCTCGATAATTCTACCCTGGAAAACATTTTCTCCTCCAAACTGCTGAAGCATCTGCAATTGAGTAGCATGGACCACATCACGGAAATCCATATGTGCTTTCATATCACCTTTGAAAGTTACTTTTACAGATTCCGGAATTGGCATAGATGCTTCACCAGTCGCCAAAGCCAAAGCCACAGTTCCTGAGTCGGCTCCGAAAGCCACACCTTTGGACATTCTTGTGTGAGAATCTCCACCGATGATGATTGCCCATTCGTCAATTGTGATATCATTAAGAACTTTATGAATAACGTCTGTCATTGCGTGATATTCTCCTTTCGGGTCACGTGCTGTGATCAATCCGAAATCATTCATAAATTTCATCAATCTTGGAATATTAGCCTGCGCTTTTTTATCCCAAACTGATGCAGTGTGACAACCGGATTGGTAAGCACCATCAACGATTGGAGAGATAACTGTCGCTGCCATGGATTCCAATTCCTGAGCAGTCATCAAACCGGTTGTGTCCTGAGAACCAACGATGTTAACTTCTACACGAACGTCTGAACCTGCGTGTAACACTTTTCCTGGTGCTAGACCAACAGCATTTTTATTGAAGATTTTTTCAACCGCAGTAAGGCCAACGCCTTCTTTGGTGATTTCTTTTGATGGCGCATAAACCGTCGGGATTTCGATTCCTAAAAGGTTTGATGCCCAAGTCTGTAATTTTTTACCAAAAACAATCGCGTAAGATCCACCAGCTTTGATGAATTCCATTTTTTGCGGCGTGAACGATTTAGAAATATCTTTCAGTTCCTGGTCGCCGTTGTATAATTTTTTAGTCTTAGTATTAATAGTAAGAACAGTTCCTGTCGCTACAGAATAAACTTCCTCAAGAATTGGTTCGTTGTTTTCGTTACGGATTACATTTCCTTCTGCATCCAATTTTTTAACCCAGTTTTGAAGATCAATTCCAATTCCGCCGGTTACATCAACAGTTGTCAAAAAGATTGGAGAGATTCCGTTTGTTCCGCCAACAATTGGTGCAAAATTCACAAATGGAATGTAAGGACTCGCTTGTTTACCGGTCCAGAGTGCGACATTGTTTACACCGGACATTCTGGATGATCCAACACCCATTGTTCCTTTTTCTGCGATCAGCATTACGCTTTTGTCAGGATGTTGTTCCTGCAAAGCTTTGATTTCTGCCTGAGCTTCAGGTGTCATCATACATTTTCCGTGAAGTTCGCGGTCCGATCTTGAGTGTGCCTGATTTCCCGGAGACAATAAATCTGTAGAGATATCACCTTCACCCGCGATGTAAGTTACCACTTTGATTTCTTCAGGAGCTTCCGGAAGTTTTGTGAAAAACTCTGCCTGCGAGTAACTTTCAATCAATTCTTTTGCGATTTCGTTACCGTTGTGGAAAGCTTCTTTCAGACGATCTGTATCGGCTTCGTAAAGGAAAACCTGAGTTTTCAGAACTTCTGCAGCTTCTTTTGCGATATCTTTGTTTTCGCCTAATGCCAAATCTAATAATGCTTTTATAGAAGGGCCGCCTTTCATATGAGATAATAATACGAAAGCGTACGCTGGAGAAATTTCAACTATTTCAGATTGTCCAAGAATGATTTCTTTTAAAAACTCCGCCTTGACACCTGCAGCACTAGTGGTTCCCGGTAAAACGTTGTAAATAAAAAAGTTAAGAGAATCTTCCCGATATGCATTGTCTGAATCCTTGATTTGTGCGATGATTTCGCTAAGTAATTCTGCAGTATCAATTGGCTTCGGATGAAGGCCTTGGCTTTTTCTTTCTTCAATCTCTTGGATGTAATCCTGGTAAATATTCATAAATAGAAATTCTTTTTAATGTTAAAGGTAGATTTATAGAAGGAAAGTTTAATCTTTACAAATTATAACTCTACTGTTTGGTTTGTTGCAGAGGACTTGCGTCCAAAGTGGTCATTGAAAGGATTTTGTTTCTTTTTAAACCGCACAAATTTACGAAATTATACGCTTTTAAACGATTAGATTAATTTAGATTCAAAATAAATTAGATTTAATCTATCTATATTGTCTAATTTTATCAAATTAATTTTTACTTTACAAATCCGAGTCTTTAATTATTATGAATTTGAAAATCAATACATTAATTAAAAATAATAAAAAACAAATTGCTTTTTATGTGTTTCTTGTGTGTTTGATTTGTCTTTATTTTTTTAACAATCCTTCAAAAAGCTCTTTTTTCCTAAAATGCCCGCTCAAAACAATTACAGGCTACGAATGCGCCGGCTGTGGTGTCCAGAGAGCGTTTCACGAATTGCTTCATTTCAGATTTTTAGAAGCTTTCAAGTTCAATCCTTTGTTTATAATTTCAATTCTGGTAGTATTGATTGTTCTGATCATTAATTTTTCTACTAATGAGAAACTAAAACTTGGAATCGAACGTTTTTTAAAGAGCAAAACATTTGTTTTTGTAGTGTTAATAATAGTTTTCGTATTTTCGTTGCTGAAAAACACAGACTTTTATAAAGATTTTATTTTAAATCTCTAATACACAATCCGATGAAGAAATTATTGAGCTTAATTCTTATAAGTTACTCTGCTTCAGCTTTCAGCCAGATGAAGGAAGATCTTTTACCTTCACTGATTCCCCAGAAAATCGATCAGAAAGCCGGTTACATCAATCAAGATGGAAAAGTCATTATCACTCCGGAATATCATATCGCAATGTTCTTTTCCGAGGATTGTAATCTCTTGAACTCACCAAACAAAAACGCCAGAATTTTCGGTTCCGCAAACTATGCGACGGTGGAAAAAAACAACATTTCTTATCGCATTAATAAAAAAGGAAAAAGAGTCTATCAGTACAAAAAATCTGATCTGGGTATATGTTCTCAACCGTATGAGATGTCAAAATACAAAGCTTTTATCCTGAACGGAATGTACGGATTGGTAAGCAAGGAAAATGTGGACGTCGGCGGATACAAAGATTTTGATATCTATCCGCAATATCAGATGCTTTATGTTTTGGAAAGTGATAGGGAGAATCCGATGATCATTGCTGTGATGAATAACAAATTCGGGATTGTGGACAAGCAGAATAAGATCATTGTTCCCTTTATCTATAATGATATTAAGACCAATCTTTCGTGGAAAACGGCTCATCTATTCGAAGTTTCAAAGGATGGTAAGAATTATTTTTATGTAGATAAAAACAATAAGGTCTATTAATTCGAAAAAAATTGTAATTTCGCAGTCAGAAATTTAAGGGGTGCTGTCACAAGCTGAGATTATACCCAATGAACCTGGAACAGGTAATGCTGTTTAGGGATGCATCATTATAAATGATAAAGCATAAAAGATAATTGATCAACGGCCGAAGGATCGTTTATCGCTTATAAATCATCATTTATACCTATAGTCGCCCCTTTTATTCTAAAATAATTTTAACAAACAAAATTTTTTAAGAATGAAAGGTTTACTTTTTTTAGGAGTGTTCATTGCTCCGTTTTATTTTTCACAAACTACAGATTCTGTACAAGTTACAAGTATTCAAGCTGTAGAATTCACCAAACGAACTCCGGTTGCGAAATCCATCATCAATGTTGAAAAAGATCTTGCCGATAAGAATCTGGGTCAGGATTTACCGATTCTTCTCAAAAATCAAATGTCTGTCATCTCAACTTCCGATGCAGGAAATGGTGTTGGCTACACAGGTTTAAGGATCAGAGGAACTGCTGGAACAAGCATCAATGTGATGTTGAATGGTGTTCCTTATAATGATTCGGAATCGCAAGGAACTTTTTTCGTAAACGTTCCGGATCTTACGAGTTCAGCTTCACAAATTGTCATTCAGCGTGGTGTGGGAAGTTCGTCCAATGGTGTTTCGGCTTTCGGAGCGAGTGTAAATGTGATTTCCAGAGATCCTGCAGATACATTTTCTGTGAAGACGGATGATTCTTATGGCTCATTCAATACTTACAAATATTCTGCTGAGGTCAACTCGGGAAAGTTCTGGAAAAACCGTTTGTCCGTAATGGGAAGATATACGCACATTCATTCTGATGGCTTTATTGACAGGGCTTTTTCCGATCTGCACTCCTATAACTTCTCTGCTTTGTTCCAAGAGAAAAATACAGAGTTGAGGTTTTTGGCTTTCGGAGGTAAAGAAAAAACATATCAGGCATGGAATGGGATTGATAAAGCGACTTGGGAAACCAATCCGAGATTCAATTATTCCGGAGCAATCTACGATGCAAATTGGGAAAACATCACAGGGTATTATGATAATGAGACCGACAATTACAGACAAAACCATTATCAATTCCTGTGGAATCAGCGATTCTCAGATGAATGGAAACTCGAAACTACTGCACATTATACCAAAGGAAAAGGTTACTACGAAAATTACAAACAAGGTGATCCTTTCGCCAGATATAATTTGCCAAACCAAGTGGTGAATGGCGAGGAACAAGAATATTCGGATTTTATCAGAAAAAAATGGCTGGATAACGATTTCTACGGAGTAATTTCTACTTTGTATGGAAAATTAGGAGACCTTGATCTGAATGTCGGCGCAGTTGCCAATCAGTATTATGGAAGACATTTCGGAAATGTGACTGGCGTTTTCTTACCAGAAATAAATGAGTCGGAATATTACCGAAACCGATCAGTCAAAAATGAAATTTCAGGTTTTGCGAAAGCGATTTATAAATTAGGGCAGTTTGAGATTTTCGGAGATTTACAAATGCGAAATATCGATTACGATACAAAAATTCTCTTAGCAGGCGATTACGAAGGTGCAGATCTCGACAGAAAATGGACTTTCTTCAATCCGAAAGCCGGTGTCAATTATAACATAGGAAACGGAAAAATTTTCCTTTCTTATGCCAATGCGCACCGCGAACCAAACCGTGATGATCTCTTTGCCAATCCTGATACAAAAGCAGAAACACTGCACGACTTCGAAGCTGGATTTGAAAAACAGGTTGGGAAAGTGGCTTTCACAGCGAATGCTTATTATATGTACTACGAAGATCAATTGGTTTTGAATGGCCAGATCAATAATGTTGGGGAATTCATCAGAACTAACAGCGGGAAAAGTTACAGAGCAGGGATTGAGTTGGGTCTTTTAGCCAAATTTTCGGAAAAATTACAATTGTCTGCGAACACAACTTTGAGTTCTAATAAAAATAAGGAATTCATTTCAGAAACAGATGAAGGACTGGTGAATTACGGAAAAACAAACATCTCATTTTCTCCAAATGTAATTGCGAATGGAAATGTCACTTATTCTCCTTTTAAGAATTTCAATCTTGGTGTGACGGCGCAATATGTCGGCAAGCAATTTTTGGATAATTCCGGAGATAAAGTGAATCAGTTGGACGATTATCTGGTTCCGGATTTTAATGTTTCGTACAAATTGCCTTTCAAAAAAAATGAAGTCGTTTTGAGATTCTTATTAAATAATTTCACAGATGTTAAGTATGTCAACAACGGTTTTAGTGGACCGTATTACTTCTCTCAAGCCGGAATTAACTTCATGTTTGGGGTTTCAATTAAGGTAAATTAAAATTATTGTCTTTGATTTTCAGTAAGTTAATTGAATTTTGGCCTGAAATAGCAGATTTTTATTTGTTAATTTGAAATTAATGTTAGTTTTACATTTCGTTCATAATGCAATTGTGAGGCGCATTGTGGATTAATTAATATAGACCTTAAAAATTAACATTTATGAGAAAATTTTATTTTCTAGGACTTGCTTTATTAGCGAGTGCTACAGCTTTCGGGCAACTTACTTACACTGTAAGCAACGGTGAGTACAAACTGACTTATGGTAAAACCGGAGATTACAGTTTCTACGATCCGCAAAGCCAGCCTACATTTTACGTTCACGTTTGGTCTTCTCAAACAGATGGCGACAACAACAAAGGGAATTTTGATGATGCCTGGAGTAACTCCAATACTACAATGACTTGGAGTGCAGCAGACAATGCTTACATTGGGACAATCAACCTGAACACAAAGCTTTTCACTGGATCTAATTCTACAATGCCTTCTGGAACTGTAGTTCAAAGAATTGGTGTGGTTTTCAAAAACAAATCCAACGGTGCAGATTTCCAGTCCTCTGACAGAGATTTAGAAGGCCCTACAACACTTACTTCATTAGCCGTTTCTGAAGCTAACGGAAAAGGAAAATCTCAAGTGGCTGCAGGTAAATTATTCACTTCTGCAAAAGGAAACGTAGATCTTACGGTTTATGACTTCGGAGGTAAAGTAATCAAAACTATGAAAGTGAATGCAAACGGAAATCCAATCGATTTGAACGTTTCTCAAAAAGGATTATTCCTGGTACAGATTTCTGGAAACAATGTTTCAGAAGTTGTAAAATTTGCCAACTAGACCTTAACTATTCATATCAAATTCAAAAGGCTGCTGTAAAAAGCAGCCTTTTATATTTTCTATAACCTCAAAAAATATGTAGTTTTGTGCCAAATGAATTTTGAGTATTATTTATATCAATATCTTCTGAAAAATCAAAAAGCAGAAGTCCCGGATTTTGGAGTTTTCGAACTTACAAAAGAATCTGCTAAGATAGATGCGGAAAATTCTATGATTATCCCACCAAAAGAAAGCATTGATTTCCAATATCAACCAATGGTTTTTGATAATCAATTGGCAAAATATATTGCTGATGAAACCAATTCCAACCTCTTTACAACTCAGGCAAATCTGAAAATTGAGGTGGCAAAATGGATCGAGAAATTAAAATCCAATCAAACTTTAAGTCTCGAAAATCTGGGACAATTTCAGTTTGATGAACATAAGAATGTAGTCAAAATCAGAGACAACGAAGATGATATTTTTGGACTGGAAACCATCAATCTTCAGACACTGAAAAATCCTGCTAGAAAGCAAATTGTAGTTTCGGGAGATTACGCTTTCAATAAAAATGTCATTTGGACATTTCTGGGTTTGATCATTCTCGGATCGGCAGCGCTTTTCCTTTTTGGAGATCAGCAGCTGATTTTTGGTGAGTCATCCCAAATTCCGACAAAGAAAATTGTCAAAAAAGCAGAACCGATAAATGCTGCAATTCACAAACAAGATTCAATCAAACAAGATAGTATAAAACCGATAAAGAATGCACATATCCAAAAAATCAATAGATAGCCTTACCGTAATGACGAATATCGTCTTACCCAACGAAACCAATTCATTAAGAAATCTTTTCGGAGGCGAACTGTTGTCAAGAATGGACCGCGCAGCATCTATATCAGCCACGAGACACAGCGAAACCAGAGTGGTAACGGCATCTGTAAACCACGTTTCCTTTGATCATCCGATTCCCGAGGGTGGAATTGTAGTTTTGGAATCCAAAGTTTCCCGCGCATTTTCAACGTCTATGGAGATCTATGTAGATGTTTGGTTGGATGATCCCATCAATCAGAAGAAGATTCACACCAACTCAGGGATTTACACTTTTGTCGCAATTGATACCGACGGAAAACCTGCGAAAGTACCGGAATTAGTTCCCGAAACAGAACTTGAAATAGAACGTTTTGAAGCCGCAAAAAGAAGAAAAGAACTGTCATTAATCCTATCCGGAAGAATGAAACCAACAGATTCTGTAGAACTCAAAAAATTGTTCTTGGGAGAATAGTTTTTCAATATAAATTAGAAACGGACTTTAATAATTAGAGTCCGTTTTTTAATTTTTTAACAATGATTCTTACGTATAAAATTTAATTCCTATTCTAATGAAAATTCTTCAGCTCGATAAAAACCATCCGCTTATTTCCGAACAGCTTACTGCCAGAGGTTTTGTTGTGGAAGAAGATCATATTTCGACGTATGATGAGGTTTTGGGAAAAATTTCTGATTATGAAGGTATTATTATCAGAAGCCGGATTCCATTAGACAAAAATTTCCTGATCAAAGCCTCGCATCTTAAATTCATTGCAAGAGTAGGAGCGGGAATGGAAAACATCGATCTGAAAACTGCTGAAAAATTAAATATCAAATTGATCAATTCACCGGAAGGCAATCGGGATTCTGTTGCGGAACATGTGGTCGGAATGCTATTGATTTTGATGAACCGATTATTCATCTCATCCAATGAAGTGAAAAACGGAATCTGGAAGCGTGAGGAAAATCGCGGTGACGAATTACTAGGGAAAACTTTTGGAATCATTGGTTACGGAAATATGGGAAAAGCAACAGCAAAACGACTTTCCGGTTTTGGTGTTGAAGTTATTTTCCACGATATTTTACCAAATCTTTCTGATGAATTTGCAACGCAGGTTTCTTTGCAAGAACTTCAAAAAAGAGCTGATGTTCTCAGTCTTCATATTCCTTTGACTGATGAAACCCATTATTTGGTTGATGAAAATTTCATTACGAAAATGGAGAAGAATTTCTATTTCGTAAATACAGCGCGAGGCAAAAATTTAAAAACTAAAGCTTTAGTAGAAGCAATTGGAAGTGGAAAAGTTCTTGGTGCCTGTCTCGATGTTTTGGAATATGAAAAGTCATCTTTTGAAAATTTGGAATCGGAAAATTCGGATCTGCAGTTTCTGTTAGATTCTGACAAAGTGATTGTTACGCCGCACATTGGCGGCTGGACTCATCAAAGCAAAATCAAATTGGCTCAAGTGATTGTAGATAAAATTATTGACAATTTTACCGCTTAGACTCTTAAATTTAATTAAAGTTTCAAGCACTTATTTAACATTTCTTAAGACAATTCCAGTCGGTCAAAATTTCATTTTATGTTAACTTGCGTGCCTTAACGAAGTTTGGATCATAATGAATTTTAGAAAAGTAATCACATCGGTTTTTATCACTTTATCAATTGTTTCTTGTAAAAAAGAAAAAGAATCTACAGCAGAAACTTACGATTCCAAACTTCCAAATTATGGAAACGTAGATTTAGATAAAGTTTTCACACCGGAAGAATTGACTTTACCAAACCAAACTTCCATTTTGCCCCAGATCAATAATTATTATCAAAAGGTCTGGGAACAGGGCGACCTGAGTGGTGGCGTTTTGGTAGCGAAAGGCAACAAAATCATCTTCGAAAAATACAGGGGATTTGGCAGAGAAGGCAAGCAAATGCCAATAGATGCCAATACGCCGCTTCACGTTGCATCGGTCAGCAAAACAATGACCGCAATGGCTGTCTTGAAATTAATAGACGCAGGAAAACTGAAACTCGAAGACAATCTTACCAAATTTTTTCCAAAATTTCCATATCCTGAAATCACCGTTTTCAGCTTATTATCTCAAAGAAGCGGACTTCCAAAATACGAACATTTCGATCAGGGCATAAAACCGGCGCCGGAAGAACTTAAAAAAGAATTCCTTACCAATCAGGATGTTTTGGATATGCTGATCAAGTACAAACCGGATCTGGCGAGAATGTCCAACACCGGATTTATGTACTGCAACACCAATTTTGCACTTCTGGCTTTGATTGTGGAAAAAGTAACCGCAACACCTTTTCCCGAGGCTATGCAGGAAATCGTTTTCAAACCTTTGAAGATGAATCATACCTACATTTTTCAGAAAAAAGATATTCCGACAGCGTCTCAATCGTTTTTCAGTGGCTACAGACTTTATCCATTGGATAAGCTGGACTTGATTTACGGTGACAAAAATGTTTACACTACGCCAAGAGATCTGCTTAATTTCTCAGTGGCGTTATATTCCAAGGATTTCCTGAAACCGGAACTTGAAGCCAAGATTTTCGAACCTTACAGCAACGAGAAAAAAGGAATCAACAATTACGGTTTCGGATTCAGGATGAAGAATTTTGATAATGGCGAAAAACTCACTTATCACAACGGCTGGTGGCACGGAACCAATTCGGTTTTCGCACATCTTTTGAAATCGAAAGTTACTATTATTGCCATCGGAAACAAATATTCCGGGAAAGTTTACTCCGCTTTGGCACTTTCCGGATTGTTTGAGGATTTTCCTTTAGAGAAAGATAAATTCAACAAAACAATGAATCCGGTTGGTGCTGAAAAGGATACTGCAGCTGCAGGCAACGGCGAGTTGTAGAATTATTTGGGCGCCTTTATCCGCCTTCCATTCCCTCCCGATTTTACATCGGGATCCATTCAAGTCGGGGCGCGCTTCGCAGTAATCAACATTTTATTATAAATCCACGATTTTTCATTTTGTAGAAACTAATGAATTGGCTTAACGTGGTCAATTTAAATTTGAGATTCCTGCGCTATGACAAAATATCGTAAGTAAATTTTCACTGTTATGAAAAAGCGCAGAGCGGTGACCTGTTGGTAGAAATAAAATTATACGCCTAATTAAAGCTCCAGAGGAGCGATCTATAAAAAACCTAAAATTCCTTTGATATTGAATTTAATCGAAATTTCCTCAAATAAAAAACATTAAATTAATATATTGATTATCAGAACTTTATTATTTATTAAGGTTCTTTTTTTATATTTGATGTAATAATACTTACATTACAGATGTCTTACTTTTAAACAACCAAGAACTCTAAGCGTTTCAAAACTTAAAACTTTGAACCTCAAACATTAAAAGAATCAATATGACTCAAGAAATATTTCAATCAACGGTTTACAGTCTCAAGAATGAGATGTTCCGTTTTGCGAAAAAGTTTCTGATGAGTGCAGATGAAGCCGAAGATGTTGTAATGGACCTGATGATGAAGTTCTGGCAGAAGAAAGAAGAATTGACAGTAGTCGAAAATCTGAAAAGTTTCGCAATGAGAAGTGTGAAAAATGAATGTCTCAACCGCCTGAAACACCACGAAGTGAAATTGGGATTTGCAAGCCAGACAAAACACACATCGGAACTTTACCAGATCGAAACCAATAATATGAAAGAGCAGATTTTGGGATTCATTTCCCAACTGCCGGAAAAACAAAAGATGGTCATTCACCTGAAAGATGTAGAAGAATATGAAATCTCAGAGATAGCGGGAATAATGGAAATGGAAGAAAATGCAGTCCGCGTGAACCTGATGAGAGCAAGACAAAAAGTGAAAGAATCAATTAACAAACTCTATGCGTATGAAAACCGACAGATACAAGGATTGGGAATCTAAATTCTTTGAAGGCGAAGAGCTGACGCCGGAAGAGGAATTGTTCCTGAAAAATGAAAGCGAAAACCCATATTTCTCATTTCTAAAAGAAGAGAAACAAGAAAAACTGGATATCAGCTTCGAGGATTTCTTAAAGAAAACAGAAGAGCCTAAAATAGTGGCGCTTCCAGTTAAGAAAACATCTTATAAAATGTATTGGATGGCGGCAAGTATGGTTTTATTAATGGGAATCAGCGCACTTTGGATGTTCAATCAGACTCATAAAATTGAAACTACAATTGCTAAAAATCCAAATATTCCGAAGAAAGAAAAAATAGAAAAAATTGCTCCGGTTGAAGAGATTATAGAACAAACATCAACGCCGAAACCAGTTTTAGCAAATCAGGAAATTCAGAAAGTTGATAAAACTGCAAATGACAAATTAGTAAAAGATCTTGTCCGACAAGAATTTGAAAAACTGATGGCGCAACAGGAAAATCAATCAAACAAAGAACAAAAGCAGATCCAGGTGCCGACAGAATCCATTTCAGATTACAATCCGAATTATGTGATCATCAACGGAAAACCAATTTATGATGAAGGAGAAGCCATTGCGGTTACCGAGAATGCTTTTAATTATTTTGCAAGTAACGTTACCCAAACCATAAACCACGCAGAATCTGCCCAAAATCAAGTCGATTTTTACAGGATTCTTAATTATTAATTTTTAAAATCAATGTCATCGCAACTGAAAATATTTTCAAACTAGATCTAATCAAAATGGCGATCGCATAGACCTTAAGCAAACCAATATTAAAATGAAAAAAATATCAATATTATTCGTACTATTTCTCTTGTCCACCAACATTTTCGGACAGTCAGAAAAACTAAATGAACTCTTCGACCATTATCAGGATACGGAAGGTGTGACCTCGATCAAGATTGCAAAACCGATGTTTAAACTTTTGAACAACCTTAAGATCGATGATGAAGAATTAGGAAAAATCCAGCCACTTCTGGGAAAAGTAAACGGACTGAAAATGCTGATCTTGGAAAAACCAAGCAAATCGTCAAATGGAGATTCTAACGATCAGAAAATGCTTTTACAATCGGGCAAAATCGAAAAAGAAATTTCTGCCTCTTTGAAGAATATGAAATATGAGGAACTTGTGACTGTGAACAGCCGTGACAACAAGATCAAGTTTATGGCGCAGGATATCACGGCCAATGTTTTGGACAATTTGATCCTTAATATTATGTCGGAAGACAGTTCGGTTTTGATGATGCTGGACGGGAAAATCTCAATGGAAGACGTCAGCAATCTAATGGCGGAAACTCAGAACGTAACTTCGGTGAACCCAGTTTCAACCATCACTTCAAACAATACGAATGTAGGAAGTGTGAGAACGGTTTCCGAGTTTAACGGCATCGAAGTTTCCTCGGGTGTTGAAGTGGAATTCAGTCAAAATCCAACGCGAAATGTGACGGTAAAAACTGAAGCTGATAAACAGCAATACGTGATGACCGAAGTGGAAAATGGTGTTTTGAAAATTTTCGTGAGAAACAAAGGCGTTAAAAACCTAAACTTCAAAGATTTGAAAGTGGTGGTTTCCAACCCAAAATTATCTAGATTGACAACGAAATCTGGTGCATCTTTCAGAGCGGTAACGCCAATTAACGAATCGACACTTGCGATCAGCTGTAATTCGGGTTCGTTGATCTCAGGAACTTTCAAGATCTCTACAAACAGTGCTTTGGAAGTAGAATCTGGATCCAATGCGAAAATCAATCTGGATACAAAATCAATCGCCATCGATGCAAGCAGCGGAAGTTCTTTGAAGTTGTCCGGAACAGCAAACTCCAGCGTCATCAGCGCAAGCAGTGGGAGTTCGGTCTCTGCAGGTGATTTTGTGACCAAGTCTGCGGTTGTAGATGCGTCTTCAGGATCTAGTGTGAAAATCAATACCACGGAAAGCATTACAGCCAGCGCAAGTTCTGCAGCGTCCATCCAATACAAAGGAAATCCGTCGAAAGTGACCAAATCTGCTCAGGAAGTAACTGGTGCAAGCATCAATTCCATTAATTAAAAACTTAAAATTATGTTACGATTCTTATACATTATCATTTTAGCGGTTGTCGGTTTTTTTCTACAGTCGTGTATGGTTTCTCAGAAAAAAGTGCACACCGATTTCTTTGACAATCCAGGATTCAAAAATAACTCGACTTATCTCAGCGTCAATGTTCCGACGTTTCTCGCAAGGTCTTACGTGAAAAATGCGCTGAAGGAAGATGGCGAGAGTCAGGAAGTGATAGATCTTGTGAAGAAGATCAAAGATGTGAAGGTTCTAATTGTTGAAAGTTCTAAAACCCCTTTCAAAGCTGAATTTCAGAAATATCTGACCAATAATAATTATGAAGAATGGATGTCTTTGAAACAGGAAGGAAATCTCATCAGTCTTAATGCACAGCAAACCAATGACGTGATCAAACGAATGATCATCACGGTGAGAGACGACAAAGACGAAACAATTTTCGTAGATGTTACCGGGAAATTTACAGCGGATGATATTTCAAAGATCATCAACGCCACAGAGAAAAATCAAATCAAAATCAATAGAAATTAATTTTTCAACAGCCACTATTTATTAGTGGTTTTTGTGGTTTTGAGAATTCTTGCCTTTGCGTGCTGCACGATTTTTTTAATTAATTCTAATGGAACATCTTGATCCAGCGGAATCTGAATTGCGCCTTTCGAAGTTTTATAATTTGACAATTCCTTTTCGTAAAATGAGATTGCCTCTGGACCAGGATAAAGTCCTATGTGATTGGTAAACGCTGCGAAATGGATCATATTTTTACCGTGAAAGACAAAAGTTGGCATCAGGTATTTGATACATTCTTCACCTTCCGGGATTTCATTTCTGATCGCAATTCTGATAGATTCCAATTTGTCAATCATTGTTTGGTCAAACTGAGAGAAGTATTCTTGGAAGTTTTTCATCATTCTAAGGGTTTAATCAAAGTTAAATATTAAAATGATATACGAGATTTTATCAAAGATTATCTTCGAAACTTGAAATATTTTGCTAATTCGTGCTTTTTACCTTTCAGAAATTGAGAAGCCATTTCCATTCCGATGACCGAAAAAGTAATTCCGTTTCCGCCAAATCCCAAAACGAAATAGGCACTCGGGAAATCCGGATGTTCGCCGATGTAAGGCAATCCATCTTTGGTTTCACCGAAAGTTCCAGCCCAAACAAAATCTGTTCGGAAATCATTTTCAGGCAAATATTTATTTAATTTTTTAACGAGTTTTTGTTCCTTCTCGTGAAGCATAGAATCGCGTTTTTTTGCATTTACAAATTCCTCATCTTCGCCACCAATCAAAACCCGATTGTCGTCGGTTGTTCTCATATAGATATAAGGTTCCGCTGTGTTCCAGACTAAAAGGTCATTTAGTTCCTGGTGGTTTTTCTCATTTTGTTCGCCAACAATCGCGTAAGTTGATAGGAGATTTACAAAATCATCTTTGATAATTTCTGTACTTTCGAAACCATTGCAGAAGATCACTTTCTCGGCTTTGATCTTATTTCCAAATTCTGTGGTTGCGGTGACGCCATTTTTTTTATAATCGAATTTAATAATGTCGGTCTTATCAAAAACCTGCAATCCTTTTTTATAATTATAATGAAGAATGTCGTGCGCCAAGCAAAATGCGTCGATGCTTCCGCCTTGATCGGAAAGGATGCCGCCAAACGTATTTTCAATTTTAAACTGCTTGCTAATTTCTTCAGACGAAAGCCATTTCACAGGAAACTTAGCAGACTTTCTAGATTCAAATTCCTTTTTCAAATCAGGAACATCTTTTTTGAAAGCCGCAAAATAAAGCGATTCCTTTTTCTTAAAACCACATTCCGATTTGATCTGCTTGGCCACTTTTCCCAAAGTATCAATGGAATCGTAACACGCCCAATAGGCTTTTTCCGCACCTTCTTTCCCAATCATTTCTGATAGTTCAAAAAGCGGAACATCGATCTCATATTGCAACATAGAAGTTGTTGCACTCGTACTTCCGTTCCCAATCTCTCGTCGATCCACCACAACAGTTTTGAAACCATCTTTTATCATTTGATGCGCCAAAAACGAACCTGTAATCCCGCCACCAATAATCAAAATTTCGGTTTCGATATTTTCTCTTAGCGAAGGATAGGAATGTTTGATGCCGTCTTTGACGAGCCAGAATGGTTCGGGAGATTTTAGTTTCATAAATTGCTTTTTGATCCGTGTAATCAAAAAGCAAACCGTGAATTTTTGGAATAAAAAAACCGCAGAGATTTCTGCGGTTTGATTCTATTTCTTAATGAATTTTGAAGTCAAATTATTTTTATCAGTTGTGATTCTGATATAATAAACTCCCTTGATGAGTTTTCTAATATCAATTTGATTGTTTAAATTTAATTCTGCTGTTACCTTTCTACCTGTGGAATCGTAAATTTCAATATTCTTTATCTTTTCTTTAGTCACGATGTTGATTAAGTCTGAAGATGGGTTTGGGTAAATAGAGAAGTTTTTATTAATTGCTTCAATTGTTTGCAGATAAGATTCTTCCAATGTTGCTAAATAATAATTGTCTGCACCTACAAAATTTATTGGTTCGCCTAAGATATTATCAGCGGTGGTGTTTCCTGAAACATTAAAGACATTTTCTTTCACAATACTGATTTTTTGGTTATAATCATAATGTGGTTGGCCGTAGAGCGTTTTCACATAATTAATGACCCCATTTGGGCTGAATTTTAAAATACTTGATGAGTAGCTAGTATTGCTAAAAGTAAATTCTTTGTTATTTATATTTAGATTTCCTTTCCATCTTCCATAAATATAGATATTTCCATTTTTATCCAAATCTATCTGGTTGCCGTCCCAAGAAGAGTTTGTGCTGAAAATAGGTGTTACTCCCAGCACAGTTCCGTCTTTTGATATTTTTGATAATGAATTTGAGAAGTAAGTGTTTGGATAAGGAGAAATTATTGTTGCTCCATCAATGCCAAGATATTCATTCAAATTACTCATCATTACATTGTACTGAACAAAATTTGCACCATCATATTCTATATCGATTGGCCAACTGTACTTATATGTTTCTGGAGGTAAATTTTCGTAAAAATTCTTTCCAAATAAAGGATTGCCATTAGGATCTAACTTTACCATCAAAGAGTTCAATGCGTCAGCATTTCCTTCAATACTAATATTACCTATCTGAAAAGTGTTATGATAAGTCGAATTATCAAATGGCTCATAGAAAGCATAAATATTATTATGTTCGTCAAAAACAATTTTTCCGCTGCTAAAATCCAGTCCCGAATAGCCTTTTATAAAAATAGGATTGCCGGTCTCCCCGTTTAGTTTTGCAATGAATCCTTTACCATTGAATGTCTGACCTTGGAAGTCAATCGAAGACGCTTTGCTGCACCATACAATGATATTACTGTCTCTATCATAAAAGACCATAACCGTGGGTGCATCTATGCCGTTATTTTGAATTGGTTTATGCCAGAGAAGTTCCCCATTATTTGAAATTTTAACAATTTCATTATAGGCTGGTACATTGGTCAAATTACCACCTCTAAAGATGGTTCTCACACCACTGTTCGAAATGAAGGCCGCGCCGTACCCTAGTGGCGTCTCAACTGCGGTAACAAATTCTCCATTAGTATTCACATCACTATTAAATGTGTTGTAGCCTGATGTTTGTGATGTTGTGTGCTCCATGACTGCATTCCAAATCAATTCTCCACTTTTGGATACTTTTGAATAAGTATTTACAAAGGAATTTGTGTAGGTTTTGTAAGTTTTCCCGAGTAGATTAACTTCTCCTGATGCCACATTGTTTATGTAAGAATTTCCCGAAGCATCGCTTTTGAGGTAGTTGGATTTTACAGTTCCGCCATGATAGTTGGTAATGCCTTTGGACCAGTATTCATAACGCACAAAATTTATAAAAGCAAATTTTTTTGCAGCATACGATGTGGTTTGATTGTATGACAGAAATGTTTCAAGATTATTAACTACGCCAAATCCCAAATAATCGTTGTTTACCGATGTGTAATCTGAGGTATTACCGCTTTGTAAACCATTTTTATTGATATCTAATATGGTGCTTAATCTTACATTAGCATAATTTGACTTGTATCCATTGAAAAACTCAACATTTTCAAACCAAGGTCTGTCATCTTGTGTCGTAAATGCTATTTTAGATTGACTGTCACCGAAAGGGAAAATTTCAATGTCATACAAATCCCTGCGAATATTAGTGAAAGATATTCCAAATCCAATTTTACTACCTCTAAACCAATCTATAGCAGAAAAATCCGACTTTATTTTAGCCGCCCATAGAAATAATCCTCCATAGGGAAATGCAGATCCGAATGTCGCTGATATGCCATTGAAAACTTTAAGATTTACAACATTATTGCTGATCCCAACTATCTCCAAACTTCCATCAGCAAGGAATTTTACGTCCTTAACGATACCGTGTGCAGAAATGTTATTTGTAGATGTAAATTTGATACATGAGTCAAAATTAAAATTGTTGTCACCCTTTATAACAAAACCTATGTTAGGTTCAATATTAATAGTGCCAATATTATAAGCACTTGTCAATGTATAACCTCCCACATATAATGAAGAATCCTTATAATCAATCGATGTCAGATTTGTGGAATTAAAAGAGGAGATAATACTGCCATCTGCCAAATTTATTCGATAAAGAAATGACGACGAAGAAAGTGCAAATAATTCATTATTGCCAAAACAAATATCATAATCTTTCAAATTAGAATCAGCAATTTGAGTTGCCCAAAGATACGAACCGTTGGAATCTAATTTTATAAGCAGACCGTTGGATGTTGTAGAATTAAAAATATTAGAACCAATATTTACAGTGCCGTTGAAGTTTGCAAGGACATAACTATTACCAGAATTATCTACTTTAATAAATTTTGGACGGATTGTACCTTTCGCACCTGCATTTAATGTTTTCTCCCACAAATGGTTTCCGGCAGGATCTGTCTTAATCAAATAAAAGTCTTCAAGGCCAACAGGATTAATTATATAACCATCTAAACGATAGTCATTCCCATTTGCAAATCCTGTAAAAAAAGTATTCCCATCATTGTCTAAAACAGATTGGACTAATTGTCCGCCATTATAAGTATTGACCTGTACTAGTTTTTTTAGATTTAAAGAATAGTTTTGAGCGTTAAATAAGATTGCAAAAAAGAGTAGAAATAAAAAATAGATTTTTTTCATTATTAATTTTTTCCAAAAGTACAAAAAACCTCAAAGAAATTTCCTTGAGGTTTGATTTATAATTTTTAAAACAGTTAGTAGTTTAAATTGTCTACGGCACAGCCGTTACATATTTCTACGGTACTTACCACCCACTTCAAACAAAGCATTGGTAATTTGTCCAAGCGAACAATATTTCACAGCATCCATCATCACATTAAATAAATTCTGCTGATTGATGGCAGCGTATTGAAGCGTTTCCAGGGCAGCTTCAGATTTGTCTTCATTGAATTTCTGGAAATTATGAAGGGTTTCAATCTGTACCTGCTTTTCTTCCTCGGTCGAACGGATGACTTCTCCCGGACGAACCGTTGGTGAACCGTCTTTTCCTAAGAAAGTGTTTACGCCGATGATAGGATATTCTCCGGTGTGTTTCATCCACTCGTAATGCATCGATTCTTCCTGGATTTTTGAACGTTGGTACATCGTTTCCATTGCACCCAAAACGCCCCCTCTTTCTGTGATTCTGTCGAATTCTGCATAAACTGCTTCTTCTACCAAATCTGTCAGCTCTTCAATAATAAATGAACCCTGAAGCGGATTTTCGTTTTTCGCTAAACCTAATTCTTTGTTGATAATCAACTGAATCGCCATCGCTCTTCTTACAGACTGCTCAGTCGGAGTCGTGATTGCCTCGTCATAAGCATTGGTGTGCAATGAATTACAGTTGTCATAAATGGCGTAAAGCGCCTGTAAAGTTGTTCTGATATCGTTGAAATCAATTTCCTGAGCGTGAAGCGAACGTCCTGAAGTCTGAATGTGGTATTTCAGCATCTGGCTTCTTTCGTCTGCACCGTATTTCAGTTTCATTGCTTTTGCCCAGATTCTTCTCGCCACACGTCCGATTACTGAATATTCAGGGTCGATACCGTTGGAGAAGAAGAAGGATAGGTTCGGTGCAAAATCATTGATGTCCATTCCTCTTGACAGATAATATTCAACATACGTGAAACCATTTGCCAAGGTAAATGCCAGCTGAGAAACCGGATTCGCACCCGCTTCTGCAATGTGATAACCGGAAATTGAAACCGAGTAGAAGTTTCTCACTTTTTCTGTGATAAAATATTCCTGAACGTCACCCATCAGTCTCAAGGCAAATTCAGTAGAGAAAATACACGTATTCTGAGCCTGGTCTTCTTTTAAAATATCTGCCTGAACGGTACCACGAACAGTTGCAATGGTTTTAGCTTTAATTTCAGCATAAGCTTCCGCAGGAATCACTTCGTCTCCCGTTAAACCTAATAATTTTAAGCCTAAACCATTGTTTGATGGTGGAAGTTCTCCGTTATATTTTGGTCTCTCCAAGCCTTTGTCGTCGAATTTTGCTTTTAAAGCTTTTTCAACATTTGCTTCTAATTGATGTTCAGCAATATATTTTTCAACATTCTGGTCGATGGCCGCGTTCATAAAGAAAGCTAACAACATCGGCGCAGGTCCGTTGATGGTCATTGAAACCGAAGTCATTGCATTCACCAAATCAAATCCGGAATACAGTTTTTTAGCATCATCCAAAGTAGCGATAGAAACTCCTGCATTTCCTATTTTACCATAAATATCCGGTGGTAAAGCTGGATCCTGACCGTATAAAGTCACAGAGTCAAATGCTGTTGAAAGACGTTTTGCATCCATTTCCGCAGAAACGTAGTGGAATCTTCTGTTGGTTCTTTCTGGTCCCCCTTCTCCGGCAAACATTCTTGTCGGATCTTCTCCTGTTCTTTTGAAAGGATAAATTCCGGCTGTATAAGGAAATCCTCCCGGAAGATTTTCCTGACCTTTCCATTTAATCAAATCGCCCCAATCGGTATATTTTGGAAGAGATATTTTTGGAATTTTTAAATGAGATAAAGATTCTGTTGAGGTCTCCACTTTAATTTCTTTTCCACGAACATAATAGGAATAAAACTCAGCTTTGAAAGCCTCTTTCGTGTCATTCCAGTTTTTCAGGAAGTCGATATTTTCCTGTTGAAGGTCTTTTTCAGCCTTCTGATATTCAGCATCCAGAGTTTCGTTTGAAAGGAAACTTTTTACGCCTTCAATGTGATACATTTTTCTTGCTAATTCTGCCTGTTTTTCAACGTTAGCATCGTACTGTCTGTTGTTTTCAACGATTTCAGAAAGATAACGCACTCTTTTTGGAGGAATGATCGTGATGTCTTCGGAAACTTCCTGCTCAACAAATCCTTTTAGATTTAAATCAGAATATTTATTATTAACTTTTTCAATTAATCTGTTGTATAAATCAGTGGTTCCGTGGTCGTTGAACTGAGATGCTTTTGTCGCATACACAGGCATATCATCCAACGGACTTTCCCACAACAAATGGTTTCTCTGGAACTGTTTTCTTACCGCCTGAAGCGCATCAAGTGCGCCACGTTTGTCGGATTTATTTAATGCCACCAAGTCTGCATAATCCAACATATCGATTTTTTCCAACTGTGTTGAAGCTCCGTATTCAGGCGTCATTACGTACATTGAAACATCGGCAAAATCTGAAACTTCCGAACCTGACTGTCCGATACCCGAAGTTTCCAGAATGATAACATCAGGATGAGCAAGTTTCAACACATTTAATGCTGAATGAATAAACGGAGAAACAGAAACGTTGTTTTCTCTTGTCGCCATTGAACGCATATAAACTCTTGGGTCATTGATGGCGTTCATACGGATTCTGTCACCCAAAAGTGCACCTCCTGTTTTCTTTTTTGAAGGGTCGATAGAAATAATGGCAATCTTTTTACCAGGATTTGAACGTAAGAAACGTCTTACCAATTCATCTGTCAAAGAAGATTTTCCTGCTCCACCGGTTCCTGTAATCCCGATGATTGGAATATTTAAGTATTTTGATTTTTCATCGATCGCTTTTACCAAATCCGGTTTTTCTTCTGAGAAGTTCTCAACAGCGGAAATGATTTTAGCAATGCTGGTAGAGTTTTCGAAACTGATGTTATCCAAATCTTCAGCAGTCACTTCTTTTCCAGTTGCAAAGTCTGATCTTTTCACCAGATCATCAATCATTCCCTGAAGACCAAGTTCACGTCCGTCGTCCGGAGAATAAATTCTGTCGATGCCGTACGACATAATATCTTCGATTTCTTCGGGCAGAATTACACCGCCACCACCACCGAAAATTTTGATTTGTGGTGAGTTTTTTTCTCTTAAAAGGTCGTAGATGTATTTGAAATATTCGTTGTGACCACCTTGGTATGAAGTCAGTGCAATGGCGTTGGCATCTTCCTGAATCGCTGTGTTTACTACTTCTTCAGCAGATTTATCGTGGCCAAGGTGAATGACTTCGCATCCTGTTCCCTGGATCACACGGCGCATAATATTGATGGCCGCATCGTGCCCGTCGAATAACGAAGCTGCGGTGACGATTCTTACTTTGTTCGTAGGTGTATATTTTTGGTTTTCCATTTCTTAAAATCGATGTTTCCAAAGATAATATTTTTTGGGAAATGGCAATGAGGATGGAAGATGGATGTTTGGGAGAGGGAAGATGGGAGAGGGAAGATGGAAGATGGAAGATGAAGAGATTGAGGATTATAAGATTTGTGCTCAGCTCGATTGGATGGCGAAACCCATAGCCCCGATCGCAACGGCATCCTTTTTTTGCATTGCGTTACAAGCCTGGAACGAATGCCAACTGCTGATCGCAATGACAAAAAAGATATAGTGGAGAGCGGGATTAAGCTCCTAAAAAAGATTTATTGCTTGATGAATTTGAAGTTTTTGATGCCGGAATCGGTTTTAACGGACAGCATATAAACGCCGGACGGTAATTTGGCGACGTTGATTTTTTCCTGGTTGTCAGACAACATTTGTTTGCCACTCAAATCAAAAATAACAACCTTTTCTATTTTGGTTTTTACATTCAGAATGTTGATGTGATCCGTTGCCGGATTCGGATAGATGCTGATGCCTTTGAGGTCTGGATTTTCGGAGGTTGCGAGAAACTTGACCAGAGAAATGGGTTCGCGGAAAAGCGATAAATAAAATGCGACATTGTTGTCCAATACAGCATTTGTGTAGGCTTCTGCCGTATATACGGCGTAGTCTGATTCCTCTACGTTGTTGAAGTTGAGTTCTGCTGTGGTTGCATTCAGTTTTTGATCCAGATTTTTGAACCAAGTGAAAGCGTAGTCACCTCCTGAAAGTGATTGGTCTAATTTTGCAGTTTGGCCAATAACGCCTAAGACTTCTTTTTGCTGATCGTAACGCTGAGGTGAATAATTGAGCTCGGTCTGCTCCGCAAAGTCTAAAATATAATTTGTTAACTGACTTTTATTGAATCGGTTGTTGCTGATATGTGTAATATCAGGAAGTTTATCCGGAAGATCACCTGTTAATTGATTGCTGTTCAGATTTACCATCATCAGATTTGACATTCCTAAAAGCGCTGACGGGAAATTGCCGGAAATCTGGTTGTTGTTCAGGAATAATTGCTGAAGAGCGGTCATAGAAGTAAGTGCTGCGAGATTGCCGCTGATTTTATTTCTTCCGAGATTCAGGCTTTGTAATTTTTTTAGTTGAGAAAGTTGTGCGGGAATTTGAGAAAGTTGATTACTTTCCAGAGACAGCCATTCCAGATTGACCAGTGTTGCGAGTCCTGCTGTATTTTGCTCTGTTAAATTATTGTTGCTGAGATTAAGACTTGTAAGCTGTGTGCGTTGCGAAACCTGCGTTGGAATCTGAGTCAGTCCTGCTCCGGAAAGCGAAAGTGTTTTCAGTTTTGAAAGTCCTGCGAGGTTTCCGTAAGCATTTTCTGCAATTGGATTATTGTCTAAAATTAAAGTTTCAAGATTTGGAAAAGCTGCGATTTTTGCTGGAATATTGACCAATGCAAAATCTGCGATATTCAGAATTTTAATATTGTTGAAGTTCTGAAGAACCGCATTCACGTCCGATGTTTCAAATTTATTTCCGCCCAAGCCAAGGTCTTCCACGTTGAAAAGTCCGGAAATCGCATTTGTAGGATCACCAATCAGTCTGTTGTTGCTGACATCCAACTTAGTTAATGAACTTAATGAAGAGATGCCCATCGCCACTTCGCCAGTCAGTTTGTTGTTGCTCAGATCAAGCTTTGTAAGTTTTGTGAGGGAAGTAACGTAAGTCGGGAAATATCCGCTCAATGCATTTCCGCTAAGATTGAGTTCGGTAACCACACCATTTTTTACTACAACACCAAACCAATTTCGTGGATCTTTTTCCAAATCCCAGGTTCTGTTCCAGTTTTCGCCGTCGGTTGAATTATAGATATTAATGAGCGCGCCTCTTTCTGCATTGGAGATGCTCCATTGTGCGCAGAAGAAATTGGAAATCAGTAAAAAGAATAGAATTTTTTTCAAGTGTGTGCAGTATTAAAACGCAAATATAACGGATAATCAAATTAGTTGATCTGTTTTTTAAAAAATTAATGATTATTTTCGCCTGTGAATGTGATTTTTATGCGAAAATATCTTATCTATTATATTCTGTTGTTCACACTTGTCACGGGATTTTACTCTGTTTATTCATATCTGCAGTTGTCTGGAAGTCAGTTTATCTATCCGATAGATGATGCTTACATCCATTTGGCAATTGCGAAAAACTTCGGCGAAGCAGGATTTTGGTCAATCAATACCAACAGTTTTGACAGTGCTTCATCATCCATTTTATACACCATCATATTAAGTTCGTTAATCAAAATTTTCGGTCTCAATGTTTATTATCCGATGATGATTAACATTCTTGCGGGCTATGTCACGGTCTATTGGATTTACAGATATTTCCGCGATTTTTATACTGAAAAAGAGCTGAAATTAGGTTTGCTGCTTTTCCTTCCTGTATCCTTATTATATATGATGGTCATCCTCGGGATGGAGCAGACGCTGCATATGATGCTTTCCGTGATGGCGATTTATTTTATTAAAAAGAATTTTGTCTCCAATTTTCAACGATCTGATTTTATCAAATTGATCACAACCATTTTGTTTTTGGGAATGATCCGGTTTGAGAGTATGTTTTTCGTTTTCTGTCTCGGGATTTTATTAATGATAGACAGGAGATTCAAAGAATCGGTGTTGGTTCTAGCAGCAGGGTTTCTCCCGATTGTGATTTTTGGATTGATTTCCATTCAGGCAGGTGGGTTTTTCTTCCCGAATTCTGTCATCATCAAAGGCAGTTATCCGGAAGGTAATTTATTAATGAGCATCTGGATGATTTTCCAAAAAGGAATATTGCTGAATATTTCTTTTTATAAATTGTTTCTATTTCCGATGGTCTGCATTTTTGTTTACGTCATTGATAGGTATAAAAATCGAAGTTTCAAAGATTTCATTGAGAACGAAAAGCTGGTTTTGCTCGTTTTTGGGACGGTTATTTTGCAAAGTCTTTTTGCGGTGATCAAATTCCGGTACGAAAATTATCTGATGATCATGCTTATTTTGATTTTGGTTCCATTAGCGACGCCTTATTTAAGATTTAAAACGAAGAATATCAGCCATTATTTATTTGCAGTTTCATTTGCAGGATTTTGTCTGGTTGGATTTTATCGTTTGGCCGCTTCTCATCCGGTCATTAAAGTGTCGTCCAAAAACATTGAGAAACAGCAGGTGGAAATGGGTAGATTTCTTCATCAGTTTTACAAAGGTCAGAAAGCTGTTGCGAATGACATTGGCGCGATTGCCTATTTCGGAGAGACGCAATTGCTGGATATTGTAGGACTGGGTTCAACCGATGTTGCAAAGTTTTACATTGAAAACAAAGGCTTGAATGAAATTGGTTTTAATAAAAAATACCATCAGTTTCTTTCAGATTATATTTCAAAAAATCAATATAAAATTGCAGTTATCTATCCGAAATGGTTTCCAAACAAAGTCCCTAAAAACTGGATTCCTGTTGCGTCCTGGAAGATTGAAAACAATCGTGGAACTGCTCAGAATCGAGTGGTCTGGTATTCGTTCAATAAAAAAGATGCGGAAGTTTTGAAACGCAATTTGGGACAATTCAATCTTAATAAAAATATAACGCAGTATTATTACATCAATAAATGAAAAAATCCAGCTTCGTAAAAAAGCTGGATTTTAGTTTTCATAAAGTCGAAATTTACTTTCCAAGATAAGAATTGTACATCCAGACTTCTTTTTCTTGTTCTGTGATATAGTCGCTCATTTGTGAATTAGTTCCTTCATCACCGGCTTCATCCGTCATATCCAAAAGTTCTCTTTGAAGATCAATCACCACTTTGAAAGATTCCAAAATGATTTCGACACTTTTATTCCCGTCAGAAACTTCTTTGCTTTCTTTAATGGTAGAAACCTGAAGATAATCAGAATAATTGTGGGCAGGAGTTGCACCAAGTGTTAAGATTCTTTCCGCAATTTCATCAATTTTCAAAACCAAGCTGTTATAAAGCTCCTCGAATTTTGGATGAAGCGTAAAAAATTGATCGCCTTTGATATTCCAGTGTGAGCCTCTTGTATTTTGATAAAAGACAGAGTAATTGGCTAAAAGGATATTAAGTTTTTCTGAGATGTTTTTGCAGTCGGATTCTTGTAGCCCGATTAAAGTTGCATTTTTCATTATGTAAAGTTTAATTGATTTAATATTAATTAGATGGATCGAAAATCTTGTTTCAGTCATCAATAATCTTTCCAAAATTAGTCATTTGCTTTCCCAATGCTTCTCAAAATTGAATAACTGACTTATTGAAAATTTCAATCGCTAATTATTTTTGTTCTAACTACTTGTGCATTAAAAAATTATTCATATTTTTGCACCCTAAAATAAAAAGCAATTAAATGCCTACTATTCAACAATTAGTTAGAAAAGGAAGAGTCGCACTCACCAAGAAGAGTAAATCGGCTGCCCTTGATTCTTGTCCACAAAGACGAGGTGTATGTACGAGAGTATATACTACCACTCCTAAGAAACCTAACTCTGCACTTAGAAAAGTTGCAAGGGTAAGACTTTCAAACGGTAAAGAGATCAACGCCTACATCCCGGGCGAAGGACATAATCTTCAAGAGCACTCGATAGTATTGGTACGCGGCGGAAGGGTGAAAGACCTACCGGGAGTACGTTATCATATCGTAAGAGGAGCACTGGACACTGCAGGTGTAAGTGGAAGAACGCAAAGAAGATCCAAGTATGGAGCTAAGAGACCAAAACCAGGTCAGGCAGCTGCACCAGCTAAAGGAAAGAAAAAGTAATCATTAAATAAGGTACAGAAACAATGAGAAAGACAAAAGCGAAAAAAAGACCGTTGTTACCAGATCCAAAGTTTAATGATCAATTGGTAACTAGATTCGTAAACAACTTGATGCTAGATGGTAAAAAATCTATCGCATTCAAAATATTCTATGACGCACTAGACATCGTAGAAACTAAAAAAGGAGAAACTGAAAAGACTGCCCTTGAAATCTGGAAAGATGCATTGACAAACGTTATGCCTCACGTAGAAGTACGTTCCAGAAGAGTAGGTGGTGCTAACTTCCAGATTCCTATGCCGATCAGAGCTGACAGAAAAATTTCTATGGCAATGAAATGGTTAATCCTTTACTCTAAAAAGAGAAATGATAAATCAATGGCTTTGAAATTGGCTAACGAGGTTGTAGCAGCTTCAAGAGAAGAAGGTGCAGCTTACAAGAAAAAATCTGATACTCACAAAATGGCGGAAGCTAACAAAGCTTTCTCACACTTTAAATTCTAATTAGAAATGAGTAGAGATCTTAAATTTACAAGAAATATTGGTATTGCTGCGCACATTGATGCTGGTAAAACTACCACTACAGAAAGGATTTTATTCTATACTGGAGTAAATCACAAAATTGGTGAGGTTCACGATGGTGCTTCTACAATGGACTGGATGGAGCAGGAAGCAGAAAGAGGTATCACCATTACTTCTGCTGCAACTACTTGTTCTTGGAATTTCCCAACAGACCAAGGTAAAGTGCTTCCTGAAACTAAACCTTACCACTTCAACATCATCGATACACCAGGACACGTTGACTTCACAGTAGAGGTTAACAGATCTTTGAGAGTATTGGATGGATTGGTTTTCCTTTTCTCTGCAGTAGATGGTGTAGAGCCTCAGTCTGAAACAAACTGGAGACTTGCTGACAACTACAAAGTTGCAAGAATGGGATTCGTAAACAAAATGGACCGTCAAGGTGCTGACTTCCTTAACGTGGTAAACCAGGTTAAGACAATGTTAGGATCAAACGCAGTTCCAATCGTTTTGCCAATCGGTGCTGAAGAAGATTTCAAAGGTGTTGTTGACTTGATCAAAAACAGAGCGATCATCTGGGATGAGGCAGGACAAGGTGCTACTTTCGAGGTAGTTCCAATTCCTGAGGATATGAAAGCTGAAG
Source organism: Epilithonimonas sp. JDS (assembly GCF_021261315.1). Lineage (GTDB taxonomy): Bacteria > Bacteroidota > Bacteroidia > Flavobacteriales > Weeksellaceae > Epilithonimonas. The sequence goes on along the minus strand of NZ_JAJSAX010000001.1, from coordinate 923,286 downwards.
TTCTGGAATACAGAGAGAAACTAGTAGAAGCTGTGGCTGACTACGATGATACTTTGATGGAGAAATTCTTCGAAGATCCAGATTCTATCTCTGAAGAAGAGATCAACGAAGCTTTGAGAAAAGCGACTATCGATCTTTCTATTATCCCAATGACTTGTGGTTCTTCATTCAAAAATAAAGGAGTACAATTTATGTTGGATGCAGTATGTAAATATTTGCCTTCTCCATTGGATAAAGATGATATCAAAGGCACAGACCCAAGAACTGACGCTGAGATCACAAGAAAACCAGACGTAAAAGAGCCTTTCGCGGCTTTGGCATTCAAGATTGCTACCGATCCTTTCGTAGGAAGATTGGCATTCTTCAGAGCATACTCTGGAAGACTAGATGCAGGTTCTTACATCTTGAACACGCGTTCAGGAGATAAAGAAAGAATCTCTAGAATCTATCAGATGCACGCTAACAAGCAAAATCCTGTAGAATATATTGAAGCAGGAGATATTGGTGCAGCGGTAGGTTTCAAATCTATCAAAACTGGTGATACAATGTGTGACGAGAAAAACCCAATCGTTCTAGAATCGATGGTTTTCCCTGATCCTGTAATTGGTATCGCTGTTGAGCCTAAAACTAAAGCTGACCAGGATAAAATGGGTAACGCTCTAGCTAAATTGGCTGAAGAGGATCCTACTTTCACAGTGAGAACTGACGAAGCTTCTGGACAAACGATCATTTCTGGTATGGGTGAGCTTCACTTGGATATCATTGTTGACCGTATGAAGAGAGAATTCAAAGTTGAAGTTAACCAAGGACAGCCTCAGGTAGAGTACAAAGAAAATCTTACAAAAGTTGCCAGCCATAGAGAAGTTTACAAAAAACAATCTGGTGGTAAAGGTAAATTTGCGGATATCGTATTCGATCTTGGACCAGCTGACGAAGGTAAAATTGGTTTAGAATTCATCAATGAGATCAAAGGTGGTAACGTTCCTAGAGAATTTGTTCCTGCAATTGAAAAAGGCTTTAAAGCTGCAATGAAAAACGGTCCTTTGGCTGGTTTCGAAGTTGAAGGTATTAAAGTTACTCTTAAAGACGGATCTTTCCACGCAGTGGATTCTGATGCACTTTCTTTTGAATTAGCTGCAAAATTAGGATTTAAAGAAGCGGGACGTGCTGCTAAGCCAGTAATTATGGAGCCTATTATGAAATTGGAGGTTGTAACTCCAGAAGAGTATATGGGTAACATCATTGGTGACCTTAACAAGAGAAGAGGTACAATCAGTGGACAAGAAGAAAAGAACGGTGCCGTTGTAATCAAAGGTTCAGTTCCATTATCTGAAATGTTCGGATATGTTACAACTCTAAGAACACTTTCATCAGGAAGAGCTACTTCTTCTATGGAATTAGAGAAGTACCAGGCTACTCCTCAAAACGTTGCTGAAGATATCATTGCTAAAGCAAAAGGTTAATTTTTTAAATCAAAGAAATGTCACAAAGAATCAGAATAAAACTAAAATCTTACGATTACAACTTGGTAGACAAGTCTGCTGAGAAGATCGTAAAAACGGTAAAGGCTACTGGTGCTGTTGTAAACGGACCAATTCCATTGCCAACGAACAAGAGAATCTTTACAGTACTAAGATCTCCGCACGTAAACAAGAAAGCAAGAGAGCAGTTCCAATTGTCAGCTCACAAGAGATTGATGGATATCTACTCTTCTTCTTCTAAAACTGTAGATGCTCTAATGAAATTAGAACTTCCTTCAGGAGTTGACGTAGAAATTAAAGTGTGATAAATGCATTGGAAGATGGATGACGTAAGTCAGAAGTTTTTCAGCAACACATTAAATATAAATCCCCTTTCGTAAGATTGGGGATTTTTTTTGTTTATTAAATTGGCAGAACTTAAAATCACCTTAAAAAAAGCTTAAAATTCAATTTGATAAATTAATGACATTCAGACTTTTGAATAGATAAATTATATATAATTGTTAAAGTTTCAATAATTTTTAAAAAGGAATACAGGATATATAATAAAATAGTACATTTGTCGCCTTAATTTTAAAAATATGAACAAAAGATTAACTACTTTACTTTTCCTAGGGGGGCTGTCCCTGATGAATGCACAATGGAGCAAGGCAACACCTAATGTAGAAGTAACAAGAACGAGTGACAACTCAGTTTATTACAAACTGGACATCAACGCTATCAGAGGACAATTGCTGGCTGCTGATAAAGTTGGAAATGCAGCAGGAACTGTTACGGTAAGTATGCCGACAGTGGATGGAAAAATTGAAAGATTCGCAGTAAGCAGCTTCCCGGTAATGGACGAAGCTTTGGCAAATCAATATCAGTTGGGTTCTTATGTAGGCGTTGGAATTGATGATCCTACAAAGTATGTGAGATTCAGTGTGGCGCCAAACGATTTCCAGTCTATGGTCATCAGCAATGGCAAGTACGAATTCATTGAGCCTGCAACGGATAACAAAGCCTATTATTCTGTTCACGGTAAGACAAGCAAAAGAGGTGCATTCGAGTGTACTACCAAAGAAGATCAGGCATCTGTTGACAGACTGAATGAACTGTATAAAAATGGTGCGGCAGATAAATCCGGAAACAAGAAATTCCATACCCTGAGACTGGCAATGTCTGTTACAGGAGAATATGGCGCTTACTTCGGAAGTGTGGCAGCATCTCTTGCACAGATCAACGCAACAATGACCAGAGTAAACGGTGTTTTCGAGCAGGAATTCAACCTGCACCTTAATGTTGTGAATGCTCCTAATCTTATTTTTACAAACGCTTCCACTGATCCCTACAGTGCAGCATCTCAAATGTGTAAATGGAACAATGAGCTGATGAACGTTTTACACGGCGGTACTTACGGCGTGACAGATGCAGATTACGACATCGGGCACTTATTCGGAAGAAGCGGCGGTGGCGGTAATGCCGGCTGTATCGGCTGTATCGGAAGCAATGACGTTTCTACAACTTCTTACACAGCATCTAGTGGTGGTTGTGGCTATGCGTATATTTCTCCGGACAACTACAAAGGAAGTGGCATCACTTCTCCGGGGACTGGCGCACCTCAAGGTGACAACTTCGATATCGATTATGTAGCGCACGAGATGGGTCACCAGTTGGGAGACAGCCACACGTACAGCTTCTACGAAACTTATCTTAACAAAGAAATGGAACCGGGATCAGGTTCTACAATTATGGGTTATGCAGGAATCACGGGGTCAACTACCGATGTTCAGGCACATTCAGATCCATATTTCCATACTGCTAGTATAGATCAGGTGCAGGCAAATCTGGCTTCCAAAACGGTAGATGTTGAAACAGATATTACGAACAATCCACCGGTTGTAACGGCAATGTCTACAACTTACACGATTCCAAAAGGAACAGCGTTTGTTTTAACAGCAGCAGCAACAGATCCGGACGGCGATGCATTGACATACTGCTGGGAAGAGATTGACCCAAGTAAACTGGCAAACGGTGTGACAGTTTCAAATATCGGAGCTACAGCATCAGGGGCTAGCTTCAGATCTTGGTCTCCGGTTGCTACTCCGACAAGATATTTCCCTAAACTGGCTACAGTTCTAAGCGGCGTTGTGAAAAATACCACAGACTTCGAAGCGGCTTCTACAGTGGCAAGAACTACTAACTTCCGAGTAACCGTTAGAGATAACAAAGCAGCGGGACAAGCACAGACTGCTTTTGCCAATCAGGTAATAGTGGTTGGTTCTGCCGCAGCATTCACAGTGAGCACTACATCTCTGTCTCCGGGAACTAATTCTACAGTGACTTGGGTACCTTCGGGAACTACGGCGGCTCCTTACAATGTGGCAAACGTAAAAATCGATTTCACTTCAGACAGTGGGGCGACCTGGACTACTTTGGCTGCATCCGTTGCCAATAGCGGAACGGCGAGTGTAGCAGTTCCTGCAGCACTGGCTGGTAAAACCGGTCATATCAGAGTTTCTGCTATCGGAAATGTGTTCTATGCAGTGAAAGCAGCATCAGTTGGAACTTTAGCAGTTTCTGATGTTAACAACACCAAGTCTATCCAGATTTTCCCTAATCCAGTAAAAGATGTCTTGAATGTTTCCAATGTAACGCTGAACTCCAACTACGAGATCTTCAGTGCAGCAGGACAATTGGTTTCCAAAGGTAATCTCGGAACCGGAAAAGTGGCAGTGAACAAACTGGCAAAAGGTGTTTATTTCCTGAATGTAGATGACAAAGGAACGGTTGTGAAAACCAAATTTGTAAAAGAATAACATTACTAACTTTTATTAAAACGAAAGCCGCTTCAGAATTTCTGAGGCGGCTTTTTTATATCAATATTTTTAAGGTTACTCTACCCAAAGTCTCACACTCACAGGAAGTGTTCCCGCATTCTTTACCATCAGATAAGTGCCTTCCGGCGCCAGGGTTTCCGCAAGTCTGGATTTGGTATCGCCGCTCTGAAGCAGTACCGGCTCCGGACCTTCCGCAGTTTCTGTCGTGCTAAGGCTGAAAGTGATTGGCTGATCGCCCATATTCTGGATCGTGTAAAAAGTAGTCGTGCTGTAAACATCTGCGTGGTGAAGCGCTACCAATGTTCCTGGCAGAATATCTTTGAGGACAGTTGGTTTGGCAGTAGACCCATTGATGTCTATCGCTCTGGCACTTTGGTACAAATTATAAAGAGACGCATTGCTCAGCTCAAAACTGCGCATTACGACATCCAGTTTGTCTTCGAACAAGGTGCGGATATGGTCTATGATCTCGGGGATTCTTCTGTTGTCGTTTTTTCTCTGGTCGAGCGCCAGGGTCGGATTGGTAATCACATCTATAAAATTGTTGAGAGCGGTGCTAAGAGCCGTAACATCTGCCGTTGCTGCACCGTAAGTCGCCATTGCTGCGGCATTGGCCTGTCCCAGATCCCTGACAATTGTTGCCTGTGTTACCAATTCATCTTCGGTAATCTTGTACCAGCTGCTGGTGGGAAAATCGGCACGTTTCTTTAAGATCAGGTCACCGTTGACGGCGGCAAGAGAAGCAACTGCATTGCTGATTTTTAGAGAAAGCGTTTCCACATTTTTGCGTTTCAAAGCTTTGTCCAGAGAGTAACCGGTAAGATCGGCGCGGCTTCCGGTATCCGCAGAGATCAATGTGGTAATGAGTGTAGAAAGCTGGGTTTGGAATCCTGCGATGGCAGGGACGGACGCCATTGCGGCGGTGTTACGGGCTTAGAAATTCTTGGTTTTCAAAGCCATTGCGAAAAAAGATTCTTCATCACGTGTCATAATAATTTTTTTAATGGTTAATAAACCAAATATATCAAAAACACAAATATGAATGCAGAATTTATTTAATATTTATTGATAATAATTAAATTATTAATATGTATTTACTGTAATATTTTAAATTTAATATTGTTTTTGTTTAATAATTATTAAAAATAAACAAATCTATTTTTGAATTCTAAATCCATAATCGGAATTGAAGAGAAATTGGATATAAATAATGGTTATTTTTGAGTTATAATCTATAAGACAAACTTCAAAAACTATTGATATGAAAACATTTATTATAATTTTCACCTTTAGTATTGGATTGGTCACCGCCCAGACCCAACGTTTTATTTATGAATTTAAATTTAAAACAGATCCAAAACAAGCAGACTTTCAAAAAGAAAATATGACGCTGGATGTAAATCCGGATAATGTCAAATTTTACAATTATCATTACGTAACAATCGACTCAGCCAATATTACAAAAGGACAAAACAGTCAGCTTTGGGATACTTCTACGCCTGTTGTGATCCGACCAAAAAATTCTAGCACAAATAGCAACTACATGTTAATCAACGATGTGTTTTTTTTCGATACAGAAGATAAAATAAATTGGAATCTGGATAATGAAACCAAAAAATTCGAGAACTATACCTTACAGAAAGCGACTGCAACTTTTGGAGGAAGAAACTGGATTGCCTGGTTTTCTAAAGAAATCGATATTTCTGAGGGGCCTTACAAATTCCGAGGATTACCCGGGATGATCTTTCAAATATATGATGACAAAAATAATTTTGATTTTACTCTGGTAAAGAGTTTTAAGTTGAATTCGACTTATAGAACGCCTTTCGTTGAAAGATTTTACGGGCAAAAGCCTGTAAAAACAACCCAGGAAAACATCGATAAAATGTTGATGATCGAGTATAAGGATCCGTATCATGACACCCGTGAACAATTCAATAAAAATCCTAATCAGACCTATAGCATCAATGGTGTTGATATTAAAGATGTCAGTCAGTTTAAAGAATTAACCGAATCAAGGCAAAAATATATAAGGGAACATAACAATCCGATTGAGATCGATAAGGCATTGATATATCCATTGAAGTAAAAACTAAACCATCTGATGGCGTAGGCAATGCAAGTCAGAGCCTTGCACCAGCGCGGATCTGCAATCCGTGCTCACCTAACCATAACATTCTTATCTACTACATAAATAAAAAAAGCGCTCCCTAGCGCTTTTTTGTCATATCAAGATTGATTTTATATCCTACGATTTTGATGCTGTCTCCTTCTTTTTGCATAGAGAAAATCTCTTCCGTATTCATTTTTTCCCTTGTCACATAGTAAGTCAGAAGATACTCCGATCTGGAATCGGTGCCGTTGACAACCAATGTTTCCCAGTGGGACAGGGAGTAGTTTGAAAATGCGCCGCCTTCTTTCTGTGTCCAATCGAACATGTCATTCAGCTTTTCTTTATTGGTTACTTTGAAAAACCTGCTGCTGAACAATTCGTAAGACTGCTCCCTGTTGTTTTGCTTCATCAGCGTGAAGAACTTTTGGGTGATTTTCTCAGCATCCTTTTTATCGGATTCTCTGTTTTGACGGGTGGTGTTGAAACTGCAGCTGTACATTAGCAGGAGTAATAAAACGGATAGGTATTTCATGGCGCTTATTTTTCTCAAAAATAGGAATAATGTTGAATTTCCAATCACTATTTTCTTATTTCTTAAAGCATATAACCTATTTCTTAACCCCATTGATGGGAATCCGTAATCTGTACACCCGTTTCCTTTTGACAACTATCAATTTCTGTGTCACAATCCTCAACTTCTTTTGTCTTACAAGCTGTTTCCTTCACTCGCTAATATTTACCTGATCTCTTGTAGACTATTTCTATCTGGTTATTAGATAAGTTTGTCTGTTTATTAGACAAACTTGTTAGGTGATTAGACAAGCTTATCAGGTGATTGGACAAAGATTTTAGTTGATTAGACAAGGTTGTTAGGTGATTGGACAAAGGTGTCAGGTGATTAGACAAGTCTGTCAGGTGATTGGACAAAGTTGTCTGGTGATTAGATATTTTTAATTATCTTTAAACTTCAAACAGAACACACAATGATAAGAAAGAAAAGAGGCAATCTTACGCCTCACCAAAGCAGCATCGTCCTGAATCTGAAACCGATTTTGGCAGCCAGAAACATCCTGCATCCTGCCGCCTATCTCCGGAAGCTCGGGATCAACGCCTACTCGGCAGACAAAATATTAAATGGCGAAGCCGTCCAGATCAACTTCCGGCAACTGACCACCCTTTGTATTTCGTTGAACTGCACACCGAATGATCTCTTCGCCCTGCGCGACATCCAGCTGCCGGAAAACCACCAACTCAACAAACTGCAGGACATCAGTGTCCCGGCAATCAATCCCGAAGAATTTTACAAAGGGAAAAGTTTGGAGGAGATTAGGGCGATGGGGGAGTTGAAAACTAACGGCAGATAAATAATTGAAAAATTTTTATGAAGAAAATTACAGCTTTAGTAATCCTAAGTTTATTAGGAATATCGTGTTTGCCTCATAGAAAAAAGATTATGGAAAAGAAAAACTTTAAATTTTATACAGATTATCATCAGTTTTATCTTGAAGATAGAGATGATGAAGACAAAGGACATTCAGGATCTTCTGATTTTTGGAGTGAAGAAGCTTTTAAAGAAAGGCTTGCTTTGGCAAATGGAATTATTGGCGTCGGCGTTGAAAGTTCCGGAAATGATATCAAGGGAGAAATAGAAATATTGGAAAGACCAATTAACATTGATTACAATAAATATGATCATATTGTGGAAGCCGGTATTAATATTAGATCAGGTAGTCTGCAAATTTTTAATTGTCCGGATCATCACCTGGAATTAACTGTAAAAGTACCACCAGGCAAATACCGGGTAAGGGTATATAGTTCAAATTTAGCTAGCGTTAAGGAAACTGATATGGCACACGAAACAGATAATGATTATTATAGAATAGAGCTTTGGCCAAGCGATCATATGGAGCGGAAGGTTTTAAAACAATATGACAGTAAATAAAAAAACGTTTATTCATAATGATTAAAATCACATACCTGTCTCACATTTTTGCCATTATAGCAATAGTTTTGTTTTTCCCTAAAATGAAATTGGACAGTATGAGTATTTGGTTGTTTGCATTGTCAGTTTTATTAAATCTAGCTTCTGTAATTATTTTAGTTAAGAAGAAGGATACTATTAAAAAGCATCGTTTTATACCAATTTGTTGATCAATGTTTTTTTTACAAGCTTGTTTACATACACTGTATTCATGCTTTATCAATTAATGTATGGATAAATGAGCCGGAGTTGCACAAGACCAAAAAGAAAAACCATCGAATCATCGTCCTCGTAGAGGCAAACTGTTATTAGATAGAATTGTTCTGGAATGAAAAAAGCGCCGTAGGTGCGTCCTCTTACGATGCTGTTTTACAGGTCACACCTACGGCGCTTTTAATTCTGATTGTTCGGTTTCTCTACAAACATAACGCCTTTACAAGGCTTACAATCTTATATCCATTATATCTAGACCGCCAATTCCAGCCTGTAACCTTTGCCGCGAATCACTACGATTTTGATATTCGGATCTATTTCCAGTTTTTTTCTAAGCTTTGAGATGAACATATCCAGGCTGCGTCCCACAATCACGCCGTCATCCTCCCAGATTTCTTTTTGCAGCCGGCTTCGCTCTATGATTTCATTGGGAGACCAGGCGAAGATCAGCAAAACCCGGTTTTCTGTTGTGGTCAGGTCTGTGATCGTTTCATTCAGGATCAGCTTTCTGTTCTTTACATCAAACAATAAGGAGCCTAGTGGCAGCAACATATCACTATTTGGCTTTTCCGGTGCAACTTTTCGGGACTTGCCGGACTTTAAAAAAATAAAACCAATTAATGCTAAAAACGACAGTCCTCCCAGAATGTAGCCACTTTTTGCGGTGTTGATTCGTGTAGGTTTGAATTTAATATTGATCAGGTAACATGCTTTGGGCTGTCTTCTTCCGATGCAGGCCACGATATCATCTTTTTTGTTTTTGGAGACGGCATAGCTGTATGCTACACTGGCATTTCCACAATTCAGGACATTGACAATATAATCACTGGCGATCGGATCTTTCGCCAACGTGCGTTTGGTAAGATTGACCAGTGAGTCGGGTTGAAAAGTAAGCGCATTCTCGAAGCTGATCTGGTATTCGTTTTCCGAAATCTGTTTTACCGGAAGCACTCTTGAGGTCTTGTCGCCGGACTGTAAAAGCAACTCGTGTCCGATTCTTCGGAGAAGAACTTCTCTGGTGGCAGAGTCAAAGTCATCACGGTCATCACTGGTGAAGGCCAACAGGATAACGGCGATCAATGAGACAAATAGGAATCCGAAAAGGTATTTTCGTTCCCTTGAAAGGTGAATTTGACTAAGTTGCATAGTGTCAAGTTATTATTTACAAAGTTTACAATTTTATTTACAATCTGAATCCCAAAAGCAGAAAAATATCAAAGTAATTTCGCTTCATCAACTTTAAAAATCTCAAAATTATGTCATTATTAAACAAACAAAACAAGATGAGAAAAATGGTTTATGCAATTGTATTAGTGTTTGCAATTGTCAGCGGATTGGCATTCAGCTTTGCGCCGTTTGCCAGCGGCCCGGGTGCTAAAATTAAAAATGAAACAACTAAGAAGGCTATTCCAAAACCGCTCTCCGAGATTGAGAAGAAAGCTGCCATGAAAAAATGGGAAGCTACGCCAGATGGTGTGATGTACAGGAAATGGGTCGCCTCTCCCGCAGGTCAAAAAGTGATTGCCAGTACGGCGAAAATAAGCAAGTCGGTGAGAGATTACACCGATATGCCGGCAGTCGTCACTTCTCTTTCTCTTCCGCCCGGCTCAAGATTAGGATTTGCAATGATGGTAAGGATTGATGCAGACGATTATATTTTAACATTCGATCCGAAAAAGTCTCAACTTGCGCCACTGGAAAGCATAAAAGTTAATGACAAAATCGTGATCAGAAGCCATTACATCTCTCACGCACCCAAGTATTCCTATCCCATTATAATAGGGGATTATGTAATCCGGGACGGACAAGTGATTTTTAAGCGGGCGCCTCGCAAAGGTGGATGTTAAATAAATTATGAAAAGCAAAATTCTAAAAACCAAAAGCCGCCTCAGAATCTAAAGCGGCTTTCATCTTGAGTTAAAATCATTTACTCGTATAATATCCAAAATACAGACAGCTGCTCTGGAGATTTTTATAAGTTGCGGTTTGGCTGTAGTTGGCTTTCAGCTGCGCAAACGAGGTTCGAAACTTTTCATTCTTGGTCTTATTCGCAAAGAGTTCATTTTGTTTGGATTTCTCTTCGTACTTAGGATCGTCGTAATTCACTTTCAAAGGATTGTTAGCTTCCCATTGGTAATATTTCCCCTGCTCGGCGCTCGCCATTTGGAAGAGGATTCGGGCTTGGTTTTCTTTGTCTTTTGATAAAGTCAGTGCTTTCTTGTAATAATTAATAGCGAGATCGAAGTTGTCCGGTTCTACATAACTTCTGTTCGAGAAGTTTTTGTAATAAAGATAAAATGGCGATTGCAGCTCATTTCCAAACTGGAACTTCGGACCGTTGGTGTTATCGACATCCATAACAAATATTTCCCTGAAATAGCCTAAAACTGAAGTGTTGTAAAGCAGATTTCCTAAAAGTTGATTTGCCAGTCTGGCTTTGTCATCATTGCCTTTTCCGATATTTTCCAACTGAATCACTGCATCTGCCAATTCTATCTTATTCATCTTATTTTTGATGAATGGGAAATTAGAAAGACCTTCTGCCTTCATCGATTCTTCGGGTTTGCTTTGGAAACTTTCCCAAACGTTGTGTCCGAAAACCAAATTCGAGATATTGTTGAAACCATTATAAACGCCATTCTCAAAAGTAATTGTTTTCTGGATGTAAGTTTTGCCATCATCTTTCCATTCGCCAGTCATTCTCGGGATGCCTTTGTAGTTTTTTGCTTTTGAATAAAACTCTTTTGCCTTTTTGAAATCTGCCAATCGCATCGCGCGGTCGCCATAGATCATATTGAAGAACGATTCCGGATCGGCAATGTCTTCCATTTTCTTCACCAGATAATTTTCGAAGGCGGTCTTGTTGGATTTTTTGTAGAACTCTTCAACCTTTTTGACTAGGTCAGAATTCGGATTGTACTGTAGATCGGAGAGGTTGTTGTTCATCAGGAAAGATTTGGCGTCCTGCTTCTCGATGAAATAGCGGTTGGCAAGAATATCCATCACAAAATCTTTGGTTGCCGGCTGATAGAGCCAATTGTTGTAATCGCCTTTCTGCTCAAAAACTTTGGAATATTTTTTCATTAATGAATTCTCAAATGCCGGCGTCATCGTAGGTTGAGAGACAATCTCATTCAGCATTTTGAATTTCTCGATCTCTGCCAGATATTCTTTGTCCGTCGTTTTGATTTGAGACAAAATGTTTTGACTGCCTTTATAATCGGTGTTCAGGAATTTGATGTAAGCTTCACAAAGTTGCCAGAATTCGTCCGCTCCTTTTTTATTTTTAGCTAAAACTACCGTTGCTTCCAATTCCTTCGCAAAGTCTTTGCTTTCCTGTGCATAATTGGCCGGTGCATAAAGTGGCAATCTCTTGTTTCTGAAATGGTCGCAGTCTTTGTCATTGCAATAAGGATTAACAACCAGATAATTTCTTTCCAATTGATTGATGGCTCGCACAGTCAGAACTTTCAGAATGTCAGATTCGGTGTTGTTCTCGATCATTTTGTTCATAATCGGAACAGGATTGTTGAACGAGTTGTAAGCTAAAAGAAAATACGCCATATTTCTATCTTCAGGCGTTTTGGTTTGGGCAAGGATTTTATTAAAGTCCTTATCTGTTGCAAGGAACATCGAGTTGTATGCACTTTCTTTCTTGTTCTTGGTATTTTTGAAAACCTGGAAGAAATCCCAGTTCGCTTTGTCGAATTGTTTCAGTCCACGCTCGGCACCGGCTTTTTGATCGAGTGCGTAATAATACATATGGTTTTTCAGCTTCAAAGGTTCCACATAAGTCTGGAAGGCATTGATCGCCGACTGGTATTTTCGGGAGTAATGATTGAAACGAACGAGCTGATATGCATATCGTAATTTTATTTCCGGATTGCTTGCTGCTTTGTAAAGTGAGATTAGGGCAGCGTTGGTTTTTTCATAATTCAGTTGGGTTGCATTTTTGTCATTGGTTTTTTCGCTTCTGTAATAATAATCAGCGTTGGGATTCTCAACAAAATTAATCCTCATATAAGGTTCCATATACTTTGCCTGGATCAAATAATCCATCGCTTCTTGGTATTTCGTGTAAAAACCTTTTCCAAGTTTTTGAAATAATGGATGTGTCAGCTGACCTTTCTTCAGGCTGTTCAGATGTTTGATGTCTACTTTTGTGACGAGCGCGTTGGTTTCTTCGTAAGTCAGTTTGTTGTCAAAATATTTGACCCAAGATTCGATGTTCTCGTCCGGAATATCTTTGTCTACTCTTCCGTTGTAATCATAACCGTAGAAATGATTGCTGTAAGTAAGAAGAAAAGGCTCATAAGTTTTGTTGTGAATGATCTCTTGCGCAAACAGGTTGAAATAGTCATAATCCGGGTCGTACCAGGCGCAGGCTTTTGAACTTTGCTGAAAACCTAAAAACAGAGCAGCGGTCAGAATTAGTTTTTTCATTGGAAAAGAGTATTGTAGTTTTTGGTGAATCTTTCGTCGAGATGATAATATATAAGGAGTGGTTTGTAATCAAATTTTTCATTGATGAAATTAATACTTTCCAGAATATCTTTTTCTGGAATTTCCTCGACTTTGATTTTAAAGCCTTTGTTCAGATACATTCCGAAATAGAAGTCGTCCTTCAGCACTTCGAAGTTACTGTCATCGATCTTTCTGAAGTTTTTATTTTGCATCAATTCTTCTGCCGTTAATGCATTGATGAGTTTTTTCTTTCCAACGTGATTGGTTACGATTCCCCAGGAGTAGATCGGCAATGCAACATCTAATTTTACAGGATAATCATCAATATGTTTTAGGTATGATTTCAAAGTCTTTACATCCAGGATAGAATTTTGTTTTTGATTTTCGAGTGGGGAAGAAGTGGCGTAGCACATCAGGTACATTTTCTCAACCGGCGGAATTCCCGTTTGTAATTTATCCTTAACCTGATAAAGCCTTAAAGTACAGGTTATATTTTTCTTTGAAACCTTTTTGAGTGTTTGCAGAAATTTGAAGTAATCGTCTTTTGTAGAAGTAGTCCAGTCGCTGTCGATCTGGATTTCGTTTTCAAGGTTTAGTTTGTGATTTGATTTAATCTTATTAATATGATCATTAATTTTATTGGCCAAAAATTCGATTTCATTTGGTTTGATGTTGAACCAGGTTTCATTCATAATGAAAATGACAGGAACAATCTTTTTATTAATGGAAAGATCTTTATCAATGGAAATCACGCCGACTTTCAAAAATTGATTATTCTGTTTTACCACATCGAAGAATCTTGTGTAGAGATTTGGGACTTTGCTGTTATTGAGAATTTGCTGTTCGTTTTTGGTTAAACTTAATTTTGACCTCCAGTAGTAAAAACCGTGGTCATTATTAATGTCAGTTTTAGAACAGCCGGTCATTAACAAAATAAAAATGAGCATTTGCAAAGTTCTCTTCATAGAAATCTGTAGTTAAGGATCATTAATATTAATCATTAAAATGAAAAGGTAAAAGGAATTCCATTAAAATAAAATTCAATATTTCATTGCACCGAATGTTTAACTTTGAAAACAAAAAATGAACAATAAAAATTTGTTTGAAAGATTCGCCAATGCCGCTACTGCTTTCACGGGAAGTTCTTCTGCTTTCATCATTGCAGTTTTGGTTGTCATTATCTGGGCAGTCACTGGTCCGATATTTAATTATTCCGAAACCTGGCAGCTTGTTATTAATACTGGAACTACAATTATTACGTTTTTAATGGTTTTCTTAATACAGAAAGCGCAGAACAAAGACGGGAAGGCAATTCAGCTTAAACTGAATGAACTCATCGCGGCCAGCAAACAGGCGAGCAACCGAATGGTTGATATCGAAGATCTTACAGAAAAAGAGCTGGATCAGCTTCACGATTACTTTGTGAAAATTGCTGAATTGTCCAAGCAGGCAGAGAATATTCATAAATGTTATTCCATCGATGCGGCTGTGAAAAAACACAAGAATAAATATCAGGAGAAAAATCCCGAATTATAAATCCGTCATTCAAAACATCCTTTCCGGGAGAATATTTCCCCAAAATCCCGTAACTCACAAATTATCAAATAATTTCCGAATATTTATTTGTCAATATAAAAAATATTCTTACATTTGCACACTCATTTTAGGGAAGGAGTATGCCTATTTCAAACATAGTACATTACGAACACCGCTAGAATGTTAAGTTTTAATATAATAGATATATATAAATAATGTCAGGTATTATTGGAAAAAAAATCGGGATGACATCTCTGTTTGACGAGAACGGCAAAAACTTGCCTTGTACCGTTATTCAAGCAGGTCCATGCTCGGTTTTACAGGTCAGAACCGTAGAAAAAGATGGCTATAAAGCTGTTCAGTTAGGTTTCGATGACAAGAGTGAGAAGAACGTTGGTAAAGCGTTAGCCGGCCACTTTAAAAAGGCTGGTTCAACTCCTAAAGCTAAGTTGGTAGAATTCTACAGAGAATTCGTAGACCAAGTAACAGTAGGAGAAGATGTAACTGTAAAATTATTCGGCGAAGGAGAATTCGTAGATGTTACAGGAACTTCAAAAGGTAAAGGTTTCCAAGGTGTTGTTAAAAGACACGGATTTGGAGGTGTAATGCAGGCAACTCACGGACAGCACAACAGACTTAGAGCTCCAGGTTCTATCGGTGCGGGTTCAGATCCATCTAGAGTATTCAAAGGGATGAGAATGGCAGGCAGAATGGGAGGTAAGCAGGTAACTGTTCAAAACCTTCAGGTGTTAAAAGTAGATGAGGAACAAAATCTTTTAGTAGTAAAAGGTGCTATTCCGGGAGCGAAAAATTCTTATGTAATTATCAGAAAATGGAACTAGTAGTATTAAATACATCAGGAAAAGAAACCGGAAGAAAAGTAACTCTTGACGAAACAGTTTTCGGAATTGAGCCAAACCAGCACGCGGTTTACTTAGAGGTTAAACAATATCTTGCTGCTCAGCGTCAAGGTACTCACAAATCAAAAGAAAGAAGCGAGATCACAGGTTCTACCAGAAAGCTTAAGAAGCAAAAAGGTTCTGGATCTGCTAGATATGGTGATATCAAGTCGCCAACTTTCAAAGGTGGAGGTAGAGTTTTTGGTCCGAAGCCAAGAGATTACCGTTTCAAATTGAACAAATCTTTGAAAAGATTAGCTAAGAAATCTGTACTTTCTCAAAAATTGAAAGACAACAGCGTTAGAGTATTGGAAAATTTCAGTTTTGATGCGCCTAAGACAAAAGAATTCATCACATTGTTGGATGCTTTGACTCTTACTGGTAAAAAATCATTATTCGTACTTCCTGAGTCTAACAAGAATGTATATTTATCTTCAAGAAACTTACCTAAAACTAAAGTTTTGAATTATAACGAGATTTCTTCTTATGATTTGATCAACGCAGGTGAGATTATCTTCTTGGAAGATGCAGTAGAAAAATTTCAGGAAAACTTAAAGAAATAAATCATGTCACTTATTATTAAACCAATCATTTCAGAAAAAGCAAACTATCTTACGGAGTTAAGAGGTGCTTATTCTTTCTTAGTTGCTCCAAAAGCAAATAAGATTCAGATCAAAAGTGCTATAGAAGCACATTATGGTGTAAAAGTAGCGGACGTTAGAACGATGATTTATGCGCCTAAAGTTTCTACTAAAAACACTAAACAAGGACTTCAAGTTGGGAAAACCAATAAATTAAAGAAAGCTGTTGTAACATTGGCAGCTGGAGAAGTTATTGATATTTTCGCAACTAATTAATTAATTTATAAATAAGAGTAATGTCTGTTAGAAAATTAAAACCTATCACCCCGGGACAGAGATTCAGAGTTGTAAACAACTTTGAGGAAATTACTACCAACAAACCAGAGAAATCTCTAACAGTTGGTATTAGTAAGTCAGGTGGACGTAACCAAACTGGTAAAATGACCATGCGTTACACCGGCGGTGGACACAAAAAGAAATACAGAATTATCGACTTCAAAAGAAACAAACATGATGTTGAAGCAACGGTAAAAACTGTAGAATATGATCCAAATAGAACTGCTTTCATCGCTTTAGTTGAATACGCAGACGGAGAGAAAAGATATATCATCGCTCCAAACGGAATCAAAGTAGATCAAGTAATCATCTCAGGAGAAAGCGTAGAACCAAATGTTGGTAACGCAATGAAACTGAAAAGCATTCCACTAGGAACTGTAATTTCTTGTATCGAATTGAAACCAGGACAAGGTGCTACTCTTGCTAGAAGTGCTGGATCATCCGCTCAATTAACTTCAAGAGACGGAAAATATGCAATCGTTAAATTGCCTTCAGGAGAATCTAGAATGATCCTTACTGAGTGTTATGCAATGGTTGGATCTGTTTCTAACTCAGACCATCAGTTGACTGTATCAGGTAAGGCTGGTAGAAGCAGATGGTTAGGAAGAAGACCTAGAACAAGACCAGTAGTAATGAACCCTGTAGATCACCCAATGGGTGGTGGTGAAGGACGTTCTTCTGGAGGTCACCCAAGATCTAGAAACGGTATGCCGGCTAAAGGTTACAAAACTAGAAAGAAAAACAAAGCGTCTAACCGTCATATCATATCTAAACGTAAATAATTATGGCAAGATCACTTAAAAAAGGACCATTTATTCATCATACTTTAGATAAAAAGGTTCAGGCAAATATAGAGTCTAATAAAAAGACTGTAATCAAAACTTGGTCTAGAGCGTCTATGATCTCTCCAGACTTCGTAGGTCAGACTATCGCAGTACACAACGGGAAATCCTTTATCCCGGTTTATGTTACAGAAAACATGGTAGGACACAAGCTAGGCGAATTTTCTCCGACAAGATCTTTCAGAGGTCACGGTGGTAACAAAAATAAAGGAGGTAGATAATCATGGGATCAAGAAAAAGAGAAAGTGCATTAGCACGTAAAATAGCAAACCAAGATGTGGCAAAAGCGTTGCACAACGACTGCCCGTCTTCTCCAAGAAAAATGAGATTAGTTGCTGATATCATTAGAGGAGTAGAGGTAGAAAAAGCTTTGTCTATTCTAAAATATTCTAAGAAAGGTGCTTCTGAGAAATTGGAAAAAGTATTACTTTCTGCAATTGCCAACTGGCAATCAAAAAACGAAGGTGCTGACATCGAGGAAGCAAACCTAGTTGTAAAAGAAATATTTGTGGATAGCGCAAGACAATTGAAGAGACTAAGACCAGCACCACAAGGTAGAGGTTACAGAATCAGAAAGAGATCTAACCACATTACATTAATCTTAGGTACTAAAAATTAATTCAAGGTATGGGACAGAAGACAAATCCAATCGGTAACAGATTAGGTATCATCAGAGGATGGGATTCTAACTGGTATGGAGGTAAAAACTACGGTGATAGAATCGCTGAAGATTACAAAATCAGAAGATACCTTGAAGCAAGATTAGCTAAAGGTGGTATTTCAAAAATATATATTGAGAGAACACTTAAATTAGTAACTGTAACTATCACAACTGCTAGACCAGGTTTAATTATCGGTAAAGGAGGACAAGAAGTTGACAAACTAAAAGAAGAGTTGAAAAAGTTGACTGGAAAAGATATTCAGATCAATATCTTCGAAATCAAAAGACCTGAGCTAGATGCAGTACTTGTTGCTGACAGCATTGCGAAGCAAATTGAAAACCGTATCTCTTACAGAAGAGCTGTGAAAATGGCAATCGCTTCTACAATGAGGATGGGTGCAGAAGGTATCAAAGTTCAAATCTCCGGAAGATTGAATGGCGCTGAAATGGCACGTTCTGAAAACTTCAAAGACGGAAGAATTCCTTTATCTACTTTCCGTGCAGATATCGATTATCACATCGGTGAAGCATTGACTCAGTATGGTAAACTAGGAGTGAAAGTTTGGATTATGAAAGGAGAAGTGTACGGTAAAAGAGACCTTACTCCACTTGTAGGACAACAGAAAAAAGCACCTTCTGGAGGACGTAATGACAGAGGCGGAGACAGAGACAACAGAGGAGGCGACAGAAAACCAAGAAGAAATAATTAATAAAATTTTAGAGGCCAGTTTTTAAATGACCGTTACTTTTTTAAAATCTAAATTCTAAAATCTAAAATTTAAAATTATGTTACAACCAAAAAGAACCAAATTCCGTAGAGTTCATAAGATGAAGATGAAGGGGATTGCCCAAAGAGGGAATCAACTCGCTTACGGAACTTTCGGGATCAAAGCTACTGAAGGAGCTTGGATTACTGCAAGACAAATTGAAGCAGCTCGTATCGCTGCGACAAGATATATGAAAAGAGAGGGTCAGTTATGGATCAAAATATTCCCAGACAAGCCTATTACCAAGAAACCAGCCGAAGTAAGGATGGGTAAAGGTAAAGGTGCTGTAGAATATTGGGTAGCCGTAGTGAAACCTGGTAAAATTATGTTCGAAGTTGGTGGAGTACCTTACGAAGTAGCAAAAGAAGCGCTTAGGCTTGCTGCTCAGAAGTTACCGATCGTTACCAAGTTCGTAGTTGCTAATGATTTTGTTAAACCTCTATAATCTCTATTAAAATGAAAAACGCTGACATCAAAAATTTAAGCAAAGAGGATCTACAAAACCAATTGGCTGAAGCTAAAGCTAACTACGCGAAAACGAAGATAGCTCACAAGATCAGTCCACTTGAGAATCCGATCTTAATCAGAGATTTGAGAAAATCAATCGCAAGACTTAACACAGAGTTAACTAACAAACAATAATTCCTTTTTACAATGGACAGAAATTTAAGAAAAGAAAGAATCGGAATAGTTTCCAGCAATAAAATGGAAAAGACTATTGTTGTTAGTGAAACTACGAGAGTAAAACATCCAATGTACGGTAAATTCGTTTTGAAAACGAAAAAATATACTGCACACGATGAGAACAACGAGTGCACAGAGGGCGATACAGTTTTGATCACAGAAACTAGACCTTTGAGTAAAAGCAAAAGATGGAGATTAGTAAGAATCATAGAAAAAGCTAAATAATGTTACAAACCGAATCAAGATTAAAAGTTGCTGATAACACAGGTGCTAAAGAAGTACTAGTGATCAGAGTTCTAGGTGGTACTAGAAGAAGATATGCTTCTGTTGGTGATAAAATTGTAGTGACTATCAAAGATTCTACACCATCAGGAAACGCAAAAAAAGGTCAAGTATCTAAAGCGGTAGTAGTAAGAACTAAAAAAGCAGTACGTAGAAAAGATGGTTCATACATCAAATTCGAAGACAACGCTTGTGTTTTGCTAAACGCTGGAGGAGAGATGAGAGGAACACGTGTTTTCGGACCGGTTGCTCGTGAGTTGAGAGACAAAGAATATATGAAGGTTATTTCATTAGCTCCTGAAGTACTTTAATTTTAAAATTTTAGAAAAAATGACAAAAGTTAAAATAAAAAGAGGAGACAACGTACTGGTAACTACTGGAAAAAATAAAGGTAGCAAAGGTGAAGTTCTTGAAGTAATCAGAAAAGAAGGTAAAGATCCAAGAGTGATCGTTGCAGGTATCAACATCGTGAAAAAACACGTTAAGCCGTCTGCTTCCAACCCTCAAGGTGGAATTGTTGAAAAAGAAGCTTCTTTACACATTTCAAACGTAGCACTTGTTGACAAAGACGGGAAAGCTACTAAGACTGGAACCAAAGTAGAAGGAGACAAAAAAGTAAGAGTAGCGAAAACTACTGGAGAAACTTTATAATTAAAATTTACGATGGAATATATAGTAAGACCAAAACAACAATATAAAGACACGATTGTTCCTGCAATGATGGAAGAATTTGGGTACAAATCTGTAATGCAGGTTCCTAAATTATTGAAGATCGTTGTCAGCCAAGGACTTGGTGCAGCTGTTCAAGATAAAAAGATCGTGGATTATGCTGTAGAAGAATTGACTGCAATCACTGGACAAAAAGCTGTAGGTACTTTATCTAAAAAAGATGAGGCTGCTTTCAAACTAAGAAAAGGAATGCCGATCGGAGCTAGAGTAACTCTTAGAGCTGATAAAATGTATGAATTCTTAGACAGATTGACATCTTCTGCACTACCAAGAATTAGAGATTTTTCTGGTATCAAAGCTGATGGTTTCGACGGTAGAGGTAATTATAACTTAGGAATCACTGAGCAAATTATCTTCCCAGAGATCGTGATCGACAAAGTGAAGAAGATCCAAGGAATGGACATCACTTTCGTAACGACTGCGAAAACTGACAAAGAAGCAAAATCATTATTAACTCACTTCGGTTTACCGTTCAAAAAGAACTAAGATGGCTAAAGAATCAATGAAAGCGCGTGAGCGCAAAAGAGAAGCTACTGTAGCTAAATATGCTGAAAAAAGAAAAGCTTTGAAAGAAGCTGGAGATTATGATGCACTACAGAAGTTACCTAAAAATGCTTCTCCTGTAAGATTACACAACAGATGTAAATTGACAGGAAGACCTAGAGGATATATGAGAACATTCGGAATTTCCAGAGTAACTTTCAGAGAAATGGCAAACAACGGACTTATCCCAGGCGTGAAAAAAGCTAGTTGGTAAGCAATTAAAATTTTTACAGCTGACTTCTATATTTTTATAAGTCAGCTGTATTTTAATAAATAGAGGATAAATTGAGTCGACTTGAGGGCAAAGAAAAAATAAATACTATTAATTTTTTTTGTACTTTTGCACCCGCTTGGAAAAATTATTATTTCTCTGGGTGACTATTATTCTTTTTGACTTTGTTTATTAGAATAAAATGAAATTAAGAAAATCAAAGTGACAATTAAGTTGTTTAGATACTGAAGGTAAAGAGATCAGGCAAAGAAATATTCGGAGCCATAAGTCTTTAATCTTCAAGTCTTTTCAATACTGATTGTCATTAACCAATAATTTAAAACAAAGAAATGGTAACAGATCCAATTTCAGATTTCCTAACAAGAGTAAGGAACGCACAAAGCGCAGGCCACAAAGTGGTGGAAATTCCTGCATCAAAAATCAAAAAAGAGCTTACGAAAATTCTTTTTGACCAAGGTTACATCTTGAACTACAAGTTCGAGGATAGCGCGGTTCAAGGAACTATCAAAATCGCTCTTAAGTACGACAAGCAAACTAGCAAGCCGGCTATCAAGTCTATCCAAAGAGCTTCTAGACCAGGTCTAAGACAGTACAAAGGTTCTACAGAACTTCCAAGAGTACTTAACGGACTAGGTGTAGCTATTATCTCTACTTCTAGAGGAGTAATGACAGATAAAAAAGCGAGACAAGAGAAAGTAGGAGGTGAAGTAATTTGCTACGTATATTAATTTTTTAAAACAAGGAAAATGTCAAGAATTGGTAAAGCAATTATAGAAGTTCCTGCTGGTGTTACAATCTCTCAAAAAGATAACGTTGTAACAGTTAAAGGTCCAAAGGGCGAATTGATCCAGGAACTTACAGGAGGGATCACCTTCACACAGGAAGACGGCGTACTTACATTCAGCCGACCTTCTGACTCAAAAGAGCACAAAGCGCTTCACGGTTTGTACCGAGCGCTAGTCAACAACATGATTGTTGGTACTACTACAGGATTTACTAAGAAATTAGAATTGGTAGGAGTTGGATACAGAGCGTCTCACAACGGCCAAAGATTAGAATTGGCTCTTGGATTCTCTCACGGTATCGTTCTAGAACTTCCAAAAGAAGTTGTACTAGATACATTGACTGAAAAAGGGAAAAACCCGATCGTTACATTATCTTCTTACGATAATCAACTTCTTGGAATGGTGGCTGCAAAGATCAGATCTTTCAGAAAGCCTGAGCCGTACAAAGGAAAAGGTGTTAGGTTCGTAGGTGAAATCATTAGAAGAAAAGCCGGTAAATCTGCATAAAATTTAAGAAAATGGCATTAACAAAAGTTGAGAAGAGAAACAGAATCAAAAGAAGAGTAAGAGGTAAGATCTCAGGATCTGCATCATTACCAAGATTATCTGTATTCAAAAGTAATAAAGAGATCTACGCACAATTAGTAGATGATAAAGAAGGTAAAACATTAGTATCCGCTTCCTCTAGAGATAAAGGAGTAGACGCTAAGGGTACAAAAACAGAAGTATCTACAGCAGTAGGTAAAGCAATTGCTGAAAAAGCAAAAGCAGCTGGTATCGAGAATATTGTATTTGACAGAAACGGATTCGTGTACCACGGTAGAGTGAAAGCTCTTGCTGACGGTGCTAGAGAAGCTGGTCTTAAATTCTAATTTTAAAAATTCAGAAAACATGGTAGATAGTAATATAGAAAGAGTTAAACCTGGAGGATTAGAATTAAAAGATCGTCTAGTTGATGTTAACAGAGTAACTAAAGTAACCAAAGGTGGTAGAGCTTTCGGATTTTCTGCAATTGTTGTTGTAGGAAACGAGGACGGAATCATCGGTTACGGACTAGGTAAATCTAAAGAAGTTGCTTCTGCAATCGCGAAAGCTGTAGAAGATGCTAAGAAAAACTTAGTGAAAGTTCCTGTAATCAACCATACAATTCCTCACCAGACTTCTGCAAGATACGGTGGTGCTGATATCTTCTTGAGACCTGCGTCTCACGGTACAGGACTTATCGCTGGTGGTGCAGTACGTGCAGTACTAGAATCTGCAGGTGTACACGATGTATTGTCAAAATCTAAAGGTTCTTCTAACCCGCATAATGTTGTGAAAGCTACTTTCAACGCATTGTTGGACATCAGAAGACCAGAAGAGATTGCAAGAATGAGAGGAGTTTCTTTAGATAAAGTGTTTAACGGTTAATAAATATAATAATGGCAACAATCAGAGTAAAACAAGTTAGAAGCGCTATTAATAGATCTAAGACCCAAAAAAGAACGCTTGAAGCTTTAGGATTTAAAAAGCTTCACCAAGTAATCGAGCACGAAGCTACGCCTTCCATCCTAGGAATGATCGCTTCTGTAAGCCACTTATTAGAAGTTCAAAAATAATAATAGATAATGAGAGACGAGATTGAAGACTTGGTCTTCAGTCTCAAACCTCAAATCTTTTAATCTCATAATATTCAATACAACAATGAATTTAAATAACTTAAAACCGTCAACTGGTTCTACATTCAGCACAAAAAGAATTGGTAGAGGTCAGGGAAGTGGATACGGTGGTACTTCAACAAAAGGACATAAAGGTCAAAAAGCCAGAGCTGGTTATTCTCAGAAAATCGGTTTCGAAGGTGGACAGATGCCTTTGCAAAGAAGATTACCAAAATTTGGTTTCAAAAACGTTAATAGAAAAGAGTTCAGAGCAATCAATCTTGATACAATCCAAACTTTGATCGATACTAAAAACATCACTGGTGAAATCACTAGAGACGTATTGGTAGAAAACGGTCTTGCATCTAAAAACGAATTAGTAAAAATCTTAGGAAGAGGTGACTTGAAATCTGGTATTTCTATCACTGCTGATAAGTTTACTAAATCTGCTGAAGAAGCAATCAACAAAGCTGGAGGTAAAGCAATCACGACTCTTTAATTATTGACTAATGAAAGAATTTATACAAACACTTAAAAACATTTGGAGCCTGAAAGAGCTAAGAGACAAAATTCTCTTGACGCTTTTCATGGTCCTTGTGTATAGATTCGCATCGTATGTTTCTCTTCCTGCAATCAACACTGCAGAAGTAGGAAACTTACTTCAACATTACAAAAACCAAGGCGGGAACCAACAAGGTGCCGGCCTTTTGGGTTTATTGTCTTCTTTCACAGGTGGAGCATTTAGCCGTGCTTCTATTATGGCATTAGGAATTATGCCGTATATCTCTGCTTCGATTATTGTACAGCTGATGGGTATGGCAATCCCTTACCTTCAGAAGTTGCAGAAAGACGGAGAAAGTGGAAGAAATACTTTGAACCAGATCACCCGATGGTTGACGATTGCGGTTTGTCTTGTACAGGCGCCTTCTTATTTGACCTCGGTAACGCAGTTTTTCTTGCCCTACGCACAGTTTTCATCAGCATATTACATAGATCCAAACTCTGTAATGTTCTGGTTGCCAAGTATCATTATCCTGGTAGCAGGTTCTGTATTTGCAATGTGGTTAGGAGAGAAGATTACGGACAAAGGGATTGGTAATGGTATTTCTATTTTGATTATGGTGGGTATCCTTGCGGATCTTCCAACAGCTTTTTACCAAGAAGTTTTGACACAGAACGGTAAAGGTGGTTTTGGTAGCATTATGATTTTAGTGGAAATTATTTTCTGGTTATTGGTAGTTCTTTTGGCAATTGTGTTATCAGTTGCGGTAAGAAAAATTCCAATCCAGTATGTAAGTAGAGCTCAAGCTAGAGGTGGTGTAAGCAGAAACTTGATGGATGGTGCCAGACAATGGATTCCATTGAAGGTGAATGCTGCAGGTGTAATGCCGATCATCTTTGCACAAGCACTAATGTTTGTTCCGGGATTGCTTACAAAAGTTGACGAATCCAATACATTTTTGGCAGGTTTCAAAAATGTTTTCAGCTGGCAGTACAATGTATTGTTTGCTTTATTAATTATAATTTTCTCATTTTTCTATACGGCAATTACCATTCCTGTAAATCAGATGGCTGATGATCTAAAGCGTAATGGTGGGTTGATCCCGAAAGTAAGACCCGGAAAAGAAACGGCAGATTACCTGGATGATATTTTATCCAAGATAACCTTGCCAGGTGCAATTTTTTTATCTATCTTTGCAGTCCTTCCGGCAGTAGTGCACGGAGCGTTTGTTCAGACAGATAGATTTGCCCTATTTTTTGGGGGAACATCGTTGTTAATTATGGTTGGCGTTATCCTGGATACCGTTCAACAGATTAACACATATCTGCTGAACCATCATTATGATGGGTTGATGCAATCTAAATTATCAAGATCATCAAACCTTTAATAGAATAAATGGCTAAACAGAAACATATAGAACAAGACGGCGTGATCACGGAAGCACTTTCGAACGCGCAGTTCCGTGTAGAGCTAGAAAATGGGCACGTATTGATTGCCCATATTTCTGGTAAAATGAGAATGCATTATATTAAACTCTTACCTGGAGACAAGGTAAGACTCGAACTCTCTCCTTATGACTTAACTAAAGGGAGAATAACTTTTAGATATTAAAAATAACAAAATGAAGGTTAGAGCATCTATCAAAAAAAGAAGTGCTGATTGCAAAATTGTACGCAGAAAAGGCGTGCTTTTCGTAATCAACAAAAAGAACCCTAAATTTAAACAAAGACAAGGTTAAGAACCAATTAAATTATGGCGAGAATTTCAGGTATTGATTTACCAAAGAACAAAAGAGGCGTTATCGGTCTTACTTACATCTACGGTGTTGGAAGAAGAACAGCTTCAGAAATTTTGAAAAGCGCTGGAATCAGCGAAGACAAGAAAGTCAACGAATGGAATGACGATGAATTGGCAGCAATCAGAACTTATATCTTGGACAACATCAAAGTTGAAGGAGAATTACGTTCTGAAGTGCAATTGAACATCAAGCGATTGATGGACATTGGATGCCAACGAGGAATACGTCACAGACTAGGACTACCTTTAAGAGGCCAGAGAACGAAAAACAACTCTAGAACCCGTAAAGGAAAGAGAAAAACAGTTGCTAACAAGAAAAAAGCAAGTAAATAATCGTTAGGAATTATGGCAAAACAAACAAAAGTAGTTAAGAAAAGAAAAGTAAAAGTTGAGGCTATTGGTGAAGCGCATATTCAAGCTTCTTTCAATAACATCATCATTTCTTTAACAAATAAAGCAGGAGAAGTTATCTCTTGGGCTTCTGCCGGTAAAATGGGTTTCAGAGGTTCTAAAAAGAATACTCCATTCGCAGCTCAAATGGCTGCAGAAAACTGTTCTCAGGTAGCTTTCGAAGCTGGTCTTAGAAGAGTTAAGGTGTTTGTAAAAGGTCCAGGTGCTGGTAGAGAGTCTGCAATCAGAACTTTACATAACTCAGGGATTGAAGTAAGCGAGATCGTTGACGTGACGCCTATGCCACACAACGGATGTCGTCCACCTAAAAGAAGAAGAGTATAATCTTTTAACCTCAAATCTAAAACAATGGCAAGATATATTGGCCCTAAAACAAAAATTGCTAGAAAATTTGGTCAAGCAATTTTCGGAGATGACAAAAACTTCGAGAAAAGAAAAAATCAACCACCTGGACAACACGGTGCAAACAAAAGAAGAGGATCAAAGAAATCTGAGTATGCAGTACAGTTGATGGAAAAGCAAAAAGCTAAGTACACGTACGGTATCCTTGAGAAACAATTTGCTAACCTTTTCGACAAAGCTCATAGAAGTAAAGGTGTAACAGGTGAAGTCCTATTGCAACTTTGCGAATCAAGATTGGATAACGTCGTTTTCAGATTAGGTTTTGCTAAAACCAGAGCTGGAGCTAGACAACTAGTTTCTCACAGACACATCACTGTGAACGGAGAGCTGGTAAACATTCCTTCTTATTTGCTAAAAGCTGGTGACGTGATTGCTATCAGAGAGAAATCAAAATCTCTTGAAGTAATTGCTGACGCTCTAGCTTACAAAGCAAATTATGAGTGGTTACAATTCAATGACGAGAAAAAAACTGGTACTTTTACGACTGCTCCTGAGAGAATTCAGATTCCTGAGGACATCAAAGAACAGTTAATCGTCGAATTATACTCTAAATAATAATTTTTTCAAATTTTTGCTCAACCAGACTATGGCAATTTTAACATTTATAAAACCCGATAAAGTAATCCTTTTAAACTCGACTGATTTTAAAGGTCAATTTGAATTCAGACCTCTTGAACAAGGTTTCGGGCTTACAATCGGTAATGCATTGAGAAGAGTTTTACTATCTTCTCTGGAAGGATATGCTATTTCATCTATCAAAATAGAAGGCGTAGAGCACGAATTTTCAACTATACCAGGAGTGATCGAAGATGTTACTGAAATCATTCTTAATCTTAAACAACTTCGTCTTAAAGCAAAAACTGAAAATCCAGGAAGCGAGCAGATCACTGCAAAGATCACTGGGAAAGAAGTCGTAACTGCTGGAGATTTAGGAGACTCAATCGTTAATTTTGAGATCCTTAACCCAGATTTGGTTATCGCAACTTTGGCTAAAGATGTAACGTTTGAAATTACTTTCAACGTAGAAAAAGGAAGAGGATATGTTCCGTCTGATCAGAACAAATCAAACAATGCGCCTGTTGGCACTATTGCTATTGACTCTATCTTTACACCTATCAAGAAAGTACAATATAGTATCGAAAATTACCGTGTAGAGCAAAAAACAGATTACGAAAAATTAGTATTGGATATTGAAACTGATGGATCTATCACACCTCAGAACGCTTTGACAGAAGCTTCTAAGATCTTGATCTATCACTTTATGTTGTTCTCCGATGAGAGAATCACATTAGAGACCGAGGCTGTAAAAGCTTCTATCCAATACGATGAAGAAACCCTTCACACAAGACAACTTCTTAAGTCAAAATTAGCAGATATGGATCTTTCTGTAAGAGCCCTAAACTGTCTGAAAGCAGCTGAAGTAGAAACGCTTGGAGAATTGGTATCTTTCAGTAAATCTGATTTGATGAAATTCAGAAATTTTGGTAAAAAATCTTTAACAGAACTTGAAGAATTGGTTCACTCAAAAGGACTTAATTTCGGGTTTGATGTTGCAAAATATAAGTTAGACGCTGATAAATAATCCTTACAATGAGACACGGAAAGAAAATAAATCACTTAGGGAGAACAGCCCCGCATAGAAAAGCAATGCTTGCTAATATGGCTTGTTCACTAATTGAACATAAAAGAATCAACACTACTGTTGCTAAAGCGAAAGCTTTAAGAGTTTACGTGGAACCACTCCTTACAAAAGCTAAAGAAGATACAACGCACAATAGAAGAACAGTTTTCTCTTACCTACAAAGTAAAGAAGCTGTGACTGAATTGTTCAGAACTGTAGCTCCTAAAATCGCTGAAAGAAACGGTGGTTACACAAGAATCATCAAAACTGGTTTCAGACTTGGTGATGCTGCCGATATGGCAATGATCGAGTTGGTAGATTTCAACGAGATCTACAATCCAAACGCAGAAGAGAAGAAAACAACCAGAAGAAGTAGAAGATCTACTGCAGCTCCTAAAAAGGAAACTGCTGCTGTGGAAGCTACTGAAGCTAAAGTTGAGGAAACGCCTGCTGCTGAAACTTCTACAGAAGAAAAAACTGAAGAATAAGAATTCTGAGTTTTTAAATACAAAACCATCTCTTTTTTAGGGATGGTTTTTTTTATAGGTTAATTTCAATAGTGTATTTTTGTAGATATATATAAACCTTAAAAATTAGTATTAATGAAATTACACCACAAAGATCTGCTGAAGATCTTCTGTCTGTTTGTCGTGTTGATAGGATTTTCCCCGATGACATTCGCACAGACACTCAAGAATAACACCGTTAAATCTCCCGATGGGAAGATCGTCTTGGAAGTAGGATTAGATAAATCCAAGATCTATTACAAAGTTTCCAAAGAAGGAAAGTCTATTCTAGATCCATCTTTTCTAGGATTTGAATTGAAAGATGGTTCGCTTAAAGACAATCTTTTGGTTAAAAATATTTCCCATTCTAAGTTTGATGAAACCTGGAAGCAGCCTTGGGGCGAAGAAATCGAGGTTCGAAACCATTACAATGAGATGAAGGTCTT
Source organism: Epilithonimonas sp. JDS (assembly GCF_021261315.1). GTDB lineage: Bacteria > Bacteroidota > Bacteroidia > Flavobacteriales > Weeksellaceae > Epilithonimonas. The sequence goes on along the minus strand of NZ_JAJSAX010000001.1, from coordinate 894,016 downwards.
GGTTAAGGACAATTCAAAGCTTTCGAGAGAATTCATCATCGATTTTAAAGTCTATGACGACGGTTTCGGTTTCCGATACGAGTTTCCTAAACAAAAGAATCTGAATGAATTTGTCATAATGGATGAGTTGACGGAATTCAATTTTCCTGAGGACCACAAAACCTGGTCGATTCCTTACAATACAGAATTTTACGAAGGCTTGTTCAAGTCCAATCCAATTACAAAAATAGACACAGTTGCAACACCTTTGACAATGGAAACCAAGTCAGGCTTGTTCCTCACAGTTCATCAGGCAAATCTAACCGATTACGCCTCAATGAATCTCGCAAAAGTTGGAAATTCAACTAAACTGAAAAGTTATCTCACACCTTGGGCAACTGGCGAAAAAGTATTTGCTAAGGGACCTTTCAACACACCTTGGCGAACAATGATCATTGCCAATTCTGCAGGTGACCTGATGCTTTCTAGATTGATGTTGAATCTGAACGAACCAAACAAACTTGGAGACGTGTCGTGGATCAAACCTGGAAGATACATCGGCATCTGGTGGGCGATCCATATGGAAAAGTACACTTGGAAAGCCGGACCAAAACACGGTGCAAATACCGAGAATGTTTTAAGATATATTGACTTCGCTGCAAAACATAAGTTCTCAGGCGTTTTGGTGGAAGGTTGGAACAAAGGTTGGGAAGATTGGAAAGATTTCAAGTTTACAGAACCGTATCCAGATTTTGACATCAAGAAGATCACAGATTACGCGAAGTCCAAAAATGTAACTTTAATTGGTCACCACGAGACAGCCGGAAACACGGTGAACTATGAAAACCAAATGAGTGATGCTTTTGATTATTACAAAAAGTTTGGTGTTGATGTGGTAAAAACCGGTTACGTTGGCGGGAAATTGGATGGCAAACAACCACACAGCAGCCAATACGGCGTTCGCCATTACAGAAAAGTCATTGAGGAAGCGGCGAAGCACAAAATTATGATCGACAATCATGAACCCGTAATGCCGACAGGCTTGCAGAGAACACTCCCGAATCTGATGACGCAGGAAGGCGTGAGAGGTCAGGAATGGGATGCATGGTCCAAAGATGGTGGCAATCCGCCGGAACACACAACGATTATTCCTTTTACGAGAGGTTTAGCTGGTCCAATCGACTTCACGCCGGGAACTTTCAATTTCACAAATCCTGTCTTGCCAAATACGAAGGTTCACACGACCTTGGCGAAGCAGTTGGCATTGTCCGTTGTCATCTACAGCCCGCTTCAAATGGCATCTGATATGATCGAGAATTATGAGAACAATCCAGCTTTCGAATTCATCACCTCTTGCCCGACAGATTGGAGCAAAACGGTAGTTCCAGATGCGAAGATCGGAGAGTTTGTGACGATTGCCAGAAGAGATAAAGCGACTGATAATTGGTTTCTGGGAAGCATCACCAACAAAGATGCGAGGACTGTAAAACTAGATTTGAAGTTCCTGGATCCAAATAAAAAATACAAAGCGAAGATCTTCCGTGATGGGAAAGGTGCGGACTACGAAACGAATCCGTATCCAATCATCATCGAAGAGAAAGAAGTTGATAGCAAAACAATCTTGTCAATTGACTTGGCGAGAAGTGGTGGGGTTGCGATGATTTTGACAAAGCTTTAAACGCTATTTAAAGATTTATTTAACTTTAGTAAGTGTTTGAAACTTAAATTATTAATAGAATGAAGCACTATCTTTTAGTAATATTTATAATAATTGGTTGTAAAAAAAGTGAAATAATTTATGATGCACCAAAAGAAGATATTTCGACACTCATCGAGTTGTCTTTAAATTCTTTTGCAGATTTGAGAAGTGGACATCATTTAAAATTTGGTAAGCATAATAAATATTTCATTTCCTTTTACAAATTGGAGAATCCTTTGAAAAGACGGATAAAATTTTTTGGAAAACTATTAAATGATAAAATTAATGATATACGAAATGAAGATAATTTAATTGAAATTTATTTTTACAAAAAAATATCTCCTACAAAATTTCAAATACGTTATATGATAAGTAATAAAAATATAGATGTCATAACTTTTATTGAATATATTAATGGAAAATGGATTGCTACAAACTGTGACATTGGTTATATTTAAGTCAATTAATGATTAGAAGTTATATAAAGAGAGTAGGATTTCCCTGCTCTCTTTTGTTTTTAGCATTAATAAAACCATTAATTTTGCGTTTTAAATTTCATCAAAAACAGTTATGAATCCAATTCGAAAGTTCACATCATTATATTTTTTATTGTTAAGTTTTATCGCTTGCTCTCAAGCATCAGAGCCGGTTTACACGTTGCCAAAGATCAAATCCAATATCACTTTGCCGGTTTCACTTCCGATTTCGGAGATCAATAGTTTGATCAATCAATCTGTGAAAGGTGTTTTGTATGAAGATCAATCCTACACAGACAACAACAATGACCAGTTCAAAGTGAAAGTTGAGAAGCAAGGCAACATTGCCATAAAAGCATTGACAGGAAATCGATTGATGATCTCTGTTCCGTTGAAAATATGGGCACAAAAAGGCTATGGAACTTTCGGGTATTATGTTTATCAGGACACGAACTTCAATTTGATAATGAATTTTATTACGAATATTTCGGCCTCATCCGATTGGAGATTGAATACCAAAACCACAACGGCAGGATTTGTTTGGACACAAAAACCGGTTTTGGATTACAGGAAAATTAAGATCCCGATTGCACCACTAATTGAAAGTACGTTGAAAGAACAACAGAATAAATTCACGACCATCATCGATCAGCAGATCAAATCACAGTTCAACCTTCAGCCTTATCTCGTGATGGCTTGGAATCAATTTTCAAAACCCATCAATGTTTCTGAAGAATATAACACGTGGCTAAAAATTTCGCCTCAAAGCACTTATATGTCGCCACTTCAGGTTTTTCAAGATAAAATCAAAATGACCATCGGGATCGACCTTTATTCCGAAACCTATGTCGGGCAAATTCCGCTTGCAACGAGAGATGTCAACACGATTCCGAATTTTACATTGAATCCCAATCTTCAAAACATCTTCAATCTTCAAACGACTGCGAATATCAGTTTTAATGAAGCCACAAGGATTGCAAAACAACAATTCCTTAATAAAGAATTTGCGATGAGCAGCGAGGATAAAAAAGTAAAGATTACGGACATCAAAGTCTATCAAGAAAAAGAAAACGTCGTGATCGAAGCGCAAACGACGGGCGAAGTCAATGGAACAGCTTTCATCAAAGGAAAACCATTCTACAGTGCGGAAGAACATAAGATCAAACTCGATGTCACGGATTTCAATCTTAAAACGAAGAACTTCTTTCAGAAAACCCTGACTGTTTTATTTGAAGGGAAAATCCGAAGAATGATTGAGAAGGATTACGGTATTCCGCTTTTGGACATCGAAAATTCCTCCAGAAAAAGTATGATGGAAAACTTCAACAAAGAGTATGTAAAAGGCATCAAACTGCAAGGAAATGTCTTAGATCTGAAACCAACAAAATTTCTTTTGTCAGAAAAATATATTACAATAGTTATTGATACCAAAGCGCAGTTGCAAATGAATGTTTCAGGTTTGAGTTTTTAGTGATTTCTCAATATTTAACATTTATCGTTAAGTATAATGCAGGGAATAATAGGTATATTTGTTTTCAATAAAATTTAAAAATGAAGAAGACAGTAACTCTACTCCTTGCACTGGCTTACACTTGCGGTTTCGCTCAGGAATCAAAAGAATTGGCAAAGCTCAAAAAACAAACAAATGCCAACGTTACCATCAGTAACAGTACTTCCAATCCCAACTTTATTCTTTTCGGAAATGCTAATGCTCTAAAGCTGAAATCGGCTGGCGCAAAAGCCAAATCTGCAGAATTTTTAGTAGAAAATTTCAAAGCATTTAACCTGAAATCTGTTAATGATTTGGTTTTCGTAGAAGAGAAGACGGATAATTACGGATTAAAAAACGTGATCTACAGACAGCAGCACCAAGGCATTCCCGTTTATGACGCCCTTTTGAAATTCCATTTTAACAGCAAGGAAGAATTGTCTTCCATCAACGGAAATGCAATTTCTAATATCAAGGTGAATGTGACACCAGATATTTCTTCTGGTGACGCAGAAAATATCGCAAAAAGTTTAGTTTCAAAACAGGATCTGAATAAGTCGAACAAACCTTTGCAAGCAGCGAAAACCAACCTTTTGATCTTTCCGAAAAATCTGGTTCAAGGGGGCTTTGTAACTTCTTATCTGGCTTATGAAGTAGAAGTGACCAATAAAGTAGATGTCAGAGAATTCCTGTTCATCGATGCTCACACGGGGGAATTGGTGGATCAGTTCACAGGAATTCATCCCATCGACAGAAAATTATACGAAACCAATACCAACGCTGCCAACCTAAAATGGAAAGAAGGCGACGCTTTCCCGGGAACGCTCAGCATCTGGCAGCAAAATGAAGTGACCACTTCTGAACACGTTTACAATTTCTTCAAAAATGCGTTCGGTTATGTTTCTTATGACGCAGCCGATCATTCTATGATAACTGTAAATAACGATCCTACCATCTCTTGTCCTAATGCAAGATGGAACGGAACTTACGCAGGCTATTGCGACGGAACGGCAACAGATGACGTGATCGCTCACGAGTGGGGACACGCTTACACAGAGTACACCAGTGGTTTGATTTATCAATACCAATCCGGCGCGTTGAATGAATCTTACTCTGATGTCTGGGGAGAAACGATTGACATTATAAATAATTATCAGGACGAAGGCGAAAATCTTAGTGTTAGAACAACTACAGCCTGCAATCCGGGATCTGTCCGTTGGAAAATGGGTGAAGATGCCACAGCTTTTGGCGGTGCCATCCGTGACATGTGGAATCCAAACTGTAACGGCGATCCTGCAAAAGTGCTGGATACATCCAACTATTTCTGCGGAACAACTGATAGTGGAGGAGTGCATACCAATTCCGGTGTTACCAACCATTTATATGCTTTGCTGGTAGATGGCGGAACTTACAATGGTTACACGATGACAGGAATTGGATTTGTGAAAGCAGCACACCTTTGGTGGAAAGCTCAGACCACTTATCTGACAGCGACCAGCGATTTTGCAAACTTTGCGGACGCTCTGGAAGCAGCAGCCAACGATTTGATTGGTATCAATCTTCAGGGATTATCTACTTCAGGAACAGCAGCCGGACAATCTGGGCAAATGTTTACCTCAGCAGATCTTCAGAATATCAGAAACGGAATTCTGGCAGTTCAGCTGAGATCTTCGCCGGCTACGCAATGTAATTACACACCGCTTCTGAAACCGGTTCCGGATCTTTGTGCTAGCGCAACATCTAATCCTTTGCTCAAAGAGACTTGGGAAAATGGCTTAGGAAACTGGACGGTTTCCAATGTTCCTACAAAACCATCCACTTGGGAAGCGAGAGACTGGACTGTTAAAGATAATTTACCAAAAGGTAGAACAGGAAAAGCAATTTTTGCGGTAGATCCTATCAACGGGGATTGCGCATCCAATCTTCAAAACGGTATTCTTCGTCTGGAGAGTCCGCAGATTACGATTCCGGCTTTCTCCGGTGGGAAATATGAGATGGCGTTCAACCACTATGTAGCAACAGAAGCTACTTGGGATGGCGGCAATATCAAATACAGTTTGAATGGCGGTGCGTGGACATTACTTCCAATAACGGCATTTACTCAAAATGGTTACAACAGCACTTTGGACGGAACAGCAAGCAATGACAATCCTTTGAAAGGACAGCGTGCTTTCACTGGTACAGACGGCGGTTCTCTTGGCGGAAGCTGGGGACAAAGTGTGATCGATCTTTCAAAAATAGGTGTGGTTTCCGGATCTAATATCAAATTCCGTTTCGAGATGGGAACGGATGGATGCAATGGTATTGAAGGCTGGTATCTGGACGAGGTTTATGTGTACAACTGCAGCGTTCTGGCGGTAGAGGATACCCAGAAGCAAAACGGAATTCAAGTGTATCCGAATCCGACTTCAGGATTTGTGACGATTCAGAATAGCAAAAATACAAGTCTGAAAAATGTGGAAGTTTACAGCGCTACTGGACAGTTGATTCAGAAATTCAATGTGAATAATGTAAACAAAGCTTCATTGGATATGAGCCAGCTTCTTAATGGAACTTATATTTTAAAAGTAAATTCTGAAACAGAAAGCAACTCTGTAAAAGTGATCAAGAAATAATATTCCGAAACCTTAAAACCAATAAAAATGCTTCTGAAATCTCAGAAGCATTTTTTTATTTCAATAATTAACGTCGATTAAAACTTCAAAGCCGTTTCCAAAGACAATTCCATCATCGTTCTCAAAGCACTTTCTCTCTGGTCTGCCGAGATAAATTCTTTCGTTGGAATAATATCAGAAACCGTTAAAATTGTCGCTGCATTTTTACCTAAATGTTTAGCATTGGCAAACAGTGCAAAAGCTTCCATCTCTACAGCCGGACAATTGTGTCTCACAGCAATTTCCGGAACAGCAGGATCTTTTCTGTAGAAGATATCGCTAGAATGGATGTTGGTTGCTTTCGCATCAAGTCCTAATTCTCTAGCAGTTTCATTAATTTTATCAAAAGCAGAACCTTGGTTGGCAATGATATCTTCCTCAATTCCCCACGCAAACTTTGCATAGGTACTTTCACTCGCGGCATTTTCTACGTTTAGAATGTCAAATAATTTCAGTTCCGGCGTGTAAGCACCACAAGTTCCGATTCTGATGATCGTCTCAACCTCGTATTCTGTAAACAATTCAAAAGAATAGATTCCAATACTTGGAAATCCCATTCCGCTCGCTCCAACGGTGATTTCTTTGCCTTTATAAAGTCCCGTGTAGAAGAAAATATTTCTGGTCTGGCTTACCAGTTTTGCATCGGTCAGGAAATTATCAGCAATATATTTAGCTCTTAGCGGATCGCCGGGCATCAAAACTGTTTTGGCGATTTCTCCTTTTTTAGCACTAATGTGAACACTCATATTCAATGATTTTTTAAGACCGTGAATATAAAATTTATATTCCGATTACTGAAACCGATTTTTAAGAAAATTGGACCACATTCTTAGCTGCTGCGCATCGTCCGTCTAAATCATGCGCAGAGGAGAACGGACGCGTGCGCAGAGACGAGTCCACGCATGCGCACACGAGGCATTTGTCTCTGCGCACACGTGTAGCGGCCGATCCAGAGGAACTTACAAGGGGTGTTTTTTCAAATTTAACTAAACTTTGGATTGACGATTAAATCTTTATCATTTTATTTATATCTGTCGATAATTCCTGTCAGAAACGGCTTGTACTTTTCGCTTACAGGAATTCTCTCATCGCCGATCATAATGCTGTTTTTCCCCACACTTTGCAGATGATGAAGCGATACGATATGCGAATTATGAACCCGGATAAAATTCTCATAATTGATTTTCTCCATTATCGATTTCATTGTTTGATGCACGATCAGTTTACGGGTGTTGGTGTAAATTATGATGTAATCTTTGAGCGCATTGATTCTTGTAATCTCTTCCAGATTCAGCTTCACATCTTCGTTGTTGGATCGTACGAAGATGAAAGATTCTTTAAGTGCAGCCGTTGTTTCCTGTAGCAACTTTTTATTATTCGATAGATTGTAACTTTTGTAAGCCGCCTTCAGGAATCTTTCGAAAGAGAATGGCTTTAATAAATAATCAATCACATCCATCTCAAAACCCTGAATGGCACAATTATCATAAGCTGTTGTGATAATGACATTTGGGAGTTTGTTGAAGCTTTTCAGAAACTCGATGCCGGAAATGTTGGGAAGATTGATGTCCAGAAAGATCAGATCCACGCTGCTGTTCTGCAAAACACCGATGGTTTCCTGGATGTCGTAGCAGTTGGCCACAAGATTCAGGAAGGGGATTCTGGAGATATATTCTTCTATAACGTGATGCGCCAATTCTTCGTCATCTACAATGATGCAATTCATTTTTAGTCCAGTTGAAGGGTTAGATTTATTTCGTATTCGGATCCGTTATCATGGATGTCCAGCTTGTATTTTTCGGGATATAGTAGATCCAGTTTCATTTTGGTGTTTTTGATTCCGAGCTTGTTGTTAGCAGTTCTTTCGCTTGGTTTCGTTTCGTAAAAATTCTTTACATTAAAGTTAAGAACACCATCTTTCAAATTAATCAGAATATCCAAAGGACCTTTCTTGAAATCTGCATATTTGAAAGCATTTTCAATAAAAGTCAGTAACAGAAGCGGTTCGATTTGATGCGCTTCGAAGTTTCCATAGAACTGCCAGTTGATATTATTGAATTTATTAAATCGAATGGACTGTATCTCGATGTATTTTTTGATATTAATGATCTCATCATTCAGATTGTTTTTCTGCCCGTTTTTATCATTCAGCACATACCTCATAATGTCCGATAATATCAGAATCACTCTCGGCGTATCTTTGGACTTTGTGATGGAAAGGGAATAAATACTGTTCAAAGCATTAAAGAAAAAGTGCGGATTGATTTGTTCCCTCAGGATTTTCAGTTCGCTGGACTGTCTCTCAAATTCCAATGCTTTGATCATCTTCTGATTCTCCAGCCATTTATCCACAAAGAAAAGCAAAGTGCTGAAAATGATTGAGAACAGCCCAATCTTGAAAAACATATCGTGGAAATTGAGTCCGTGTTCAAAAGGCTTCATCATCCTGCCGGGTTTCGGAAATTCTTTCGGCGGAAATGGCGGATGATGCGGCATAAAAAATATAAATGATGCAATATACAATATGACGAAGGTGAAGACAATCGTGATTCTCGTTCTTGGATTTTGTTTAATGATAAACGGCAGAAATAGACCGTAATTGATATAAAAAATCGCCATAAAAACAACGAATACTTTCAAATTCATTAGTAACATCAGATTTCCGAAAAAGGAATAATCCATAATGAGTTTGAAGAAAATCAGAATAATCCAGATGACACAATGGTAGATGTAAGTGGATTTGATTCTTTTGAAAGGGATAATCATAACTTTTTTTATTCTTTTTTTAATGCGCAAAATTCCTCCGATAAAAGAATCGAAGGAATCATTGCTACTGAAGTTTTTGGATCTCGTATTCAATCTTCATAGAGTCCAGTTCATCTACCGAGATCCTGGGAAAGGAAGATTTCCCTATTTTTTTAATGACCAGATCAGCTGTTCTGCGCGCCTGCAGGCTGTCTTTGAAAACCTGCTCTCCCGGAATGGCCGGAATGTAGGGCTGACTGATCAAGGTTTTTTTGTTCTTAATAATCTGATAACCATAGCCTGTTTTCTGGTTTGTAATTTTAATATCAAGCTCATTGCGCTTCTTCTGACAGGAAATTAATACTAAACCTAAAACCAATAGTAAGTTCCAAAATGGTCTAGTCATCATCATTATCAGTTTCTGTAGGATGGAAAACCCAGATGTCATCAAAGTAAGAAGAGCCGCTGTTTCCCGTCAAAACATAACCGTAAGTTCCAAATGAAAAAGCCACTGCGCTCTCTCTGGAAGATCCCTGGAAGTTGGTTCGCTCTGTCCAGTCGTCTGAATAAGGGCTGTATTCCCAAGTTGTATTGGACACGCCGCTTACAGATCCTGTAGAAACATAACCCAATCCATTTGCTGCGAACGCTGCCGGGGAAGCTCTGTTCTGAGAATCGTCGTCGTTGCTGGTATCAGCTTTTCGGCTCCAGTTTTCTGCCGATGGATCAAATGCCCAGAAATCTGAAACCAGACTTCCGTTGTTGGTTCCGAATCCGACATAAGCAATTCCGTTGATCACAAATGCAGCACCATCTCTTCTCTTGGTTCCGCCAAGACTTACGATGTTGGTCCAGGCAGACGCAGCTTCGTCATATTTGTAAAAATCTTTTAATTCGCTGCCGTCATATCCAGTTCCTACAAAGCCTTTGCTGCCAACACCGAAAGCCAGTGCCGCATATCTTGCAGTTCCCGGAAAATCTTGTATCTGACTCCAAGCGTTAGAGGAAGGATCGTATTTGTAGAAATCTTTCAGTTTGTTTACGCCGTCATAACCGGTCCCGACGTAACCGAATGATGTTGTAGCAAAACCAACCGCCGAACTTCTTTTCACACCGGGAAAATCTGCTTTCTGTGTCCACGAATTAGCGTCCGGATCGTAGCTCCACAGATCATTATAATAATATTCGCCATCATAGCCTCCGGTAAGATATCCTTTGCCGTTTACCACAAAAGCAGAAGCATTGGAACGTGGCTTGCCATCCAGATCGGAAACCCGCACCCAATTTCCTACCAACTCATCATCATCATCGTCATTTTTACAGCTTGATAATAGAAACATTCCTGCAAGGGCAAGAATTAAAACCGAAACTTTGTTGTCCATTCTTATTTTTGATGCAAATGAATTTCATTCTGATCTGATTTGAAAATTTTTTAGACGAACGCGCTTTTTTTGTCGTTAAATGCCCTTTTAGTTTCGACAGTTTATCATTCATTATAAAAAACCAAATCGATCTACAGAAATGCTTTGGTTGTCGAAAACTAACAGAGAAAGGAAGAAAATATTTTAGCTCCAGCTTCTACGCCCGTATGTTTACAGAAAAAAATGTACAAATATGTATTGTTGTGTGCTGCAATCCTCCTTCTATTTTCTTGTGAAAGAGAAAGCAACACGTATGAAGTAGGAAATTCTTTGACGTCTGCCCAGTCCAAAGTCGTGATGATAGATACATTGACGCTGAAGATGTCCACCATTATGAAAGACTCTGTGACTACATCCGGGAAAAGTGCAATTTTAATAGGTAATATTAAGGATCATACATTTGGAACAGTCAACTCAGCTTCGATGTTTGAACTTACGCCGGAGAGTTACTCGCTGGCAGCTACAACCAATGTTGTTTTTGATTCTATTGTATTGTATCTCACGAATAATGATTTTTATTACGGTGATACTTTGAAAGCCTTCAAGCTGGATGTTCAGCCGATGGTTGACCGTATCAAGCTCAACAGCAACGGATATCTTTATAATAAAAGTGATCTCAAATATTCATCAACATCAATTGGCAATGCGGAGTTTCTTCCGAGACCAAATACCGACAGCAGTTTTGTGAAAGTCAAGCTGGATCAGTCTTACGGGCAGAGTATTTTTAATCTTCTGAAAAGTAAAGATGCCAACAGTCAGGAATATTTCCTTAATTTCTTTAAAGGCCTAGCATTGGTGCCGTCTTCCGATAATAATGCGATGCTTCGTTTTGGGATTAGTTCTTCTTATCAGGCTCAGATCAGCAATGTAACCAAGGAGAAAGTCTCAAATGTGGTACGGATGTATTATCACACAACTTCTGTAAATGGAACGGAAGAAGTGAAATACACATTGGATTTGAATCCAAGCACAACTTACCAATACAACAAGATCAAAAGCGACTTTAGCGGTTCCGACCTCGCAGGACTTACACCAAGCAATCCTATCGAGTCCAAGAATTCAGGAAACCGATCTTATCTGATGGCGGGAATTGGCGTTTATACAAAGGTGGAAATTCCTTACCTCAAAACTTTGAAAAATCTTTACACGAATTACAAAATTATCAGTGCAGATCTGTCGGTAAGTCCTGTTGCAGGTTATTATTCAAAGGCTTTTTACAATCCAACACCATTGTACTATTATGCGGGAGACAAAAAAAATAATATAACCTCCACTTTCCTTCAAACGGACGGCACAACTGAGATCCAGGTCAGCCTTACTGCAGACAGTGAGTTTCAAAGTGATTATGCGTACAATTTTGATCTGTTGAATTATATCAGTACAATCCTGACAGAAACCTCTGATTCAAACTATAATATTTTAATCTATCCCTCATCCTACGCAGATGTCCTGTCAGGAAAAGCCGTTTTGGGAGACCAAAAGAATTCTACCAATCCCGCTAAACTCAAGCTTTACATCTTAGGCTATTAAACAAGAATCTATGTATCAGAAAATTAAAATAATAATAATTTTTGCAATCATTTTCACGCAGAAATTAACAGCGCAGGATTCTTCACCTTATTCTTACTTTGGAATTGGAACTTTCAATAATGTAGATAACGCCAGAAATATTTCATTAGGAAACACAGGAATTGCTCTCGAATCTCCGGATTATATCAATTCCAAAAATCCAGCATCCATTACAACTATCGGATTGCAAAATGTCATCTACGATGTTGGCGGAACTTTAAAATATGATAATATTTCCAGCAATCAAGGTTCTGACAAAAGGATCAATGGGAATTTTACAAACTTAGGTTTGGCAATGAGAATTTCTAACAGAGTCTCAATTGGCGCAAGTGTACAGCCAACAACCTCCACAAACTATAAATTTGTTTCCACAATTCCAGTCGAAGGTACTTCCGGAAATTATCCAATAACGTATGAAGGCAGCGGCGGCATTACAAACCTTGCAATTACTGCCGGTTACAAAATAAATAATAACTGGAGCGTCGGAGGAAAAGTGAAAAATAACTTCGGAACCATCAGCCGTCTAGAAACGATCACTGTAAACTCAGACCTGGAAATCAGCAGGAATGTCAGATATACTGGCTTCAGTTACGGTTTGGGGACTCAGTTTAACAAATATTTTTCAAAACAAAGACTTCAGCTGACCTTGGGCGCCATCGTCAATTTCAAAAGCAACCTGAATGCAAAAGGAGAAATGGTTTACACAGAAAATAAAGATTACACTAATAGCCTTACCACAAAACTGTCTTCCAAAGATTCTACGTTGCCGTTGGAAATGGGAGTTGGAATCAGCATTTTGAAGAATGACAGATACCGTTTCAATTTTGATTATACCCAAAGCAAATGGAGCGAAGTTAAAAACACAATCACGAATGAAAAATATTACAACCAAAATGTTTACGGTTTAGGCTTCGAACTTCTTCCCGAAAAGAAAAATCCGACAAACGTTTCCGAAGCTTTAATTTACCGTTTTGGTCTCAATTATGACACAGGGTATTATAAAGTCAACAATCGCGAAATCAACAAATTGGAAGCTACTTTTGGCGTTGGCGTTCCGATGAACAAAATTGTTTTGAACATCGGTTATGGTTACGGAAAACGCGGTGCCTTCAGCAATATTGCCATCAAAGAAAATTATCATATGCTGAACATCAGCATCGATTTTCTGGATAAATGGTTTACAAAACGCTACATCAATTAATTTAATTTATATTATGAAAGGAGGAACTTTTTACAAAGCGCCTCCTTTTTTATTTAACATTAAAATCTGCCAAATCAGCTCAATCAGCGAGCGTATTTTTTGTTTAATTAATTTTTAAATCCCAAAATTCACAAACAATCCAAATCTCGATTTGGCCTCAATATCACCACTCGCAAGATTCGTGTAGGCCGGCAACATCACTTCACTTCCGATGCTCCATTTTTTATAAGAAGCTTCAAAGCCGATTTTCCCGTAAAGTGCACTTCCTGCCGTTCTAGGCATCACTTCACCAAACTGTTTGTTCCAATCGTAAACTTCGCCTTGCAATCCCAATTTTCCTGAGATAATGCTATTATCATTTCGCCAAATCCGCTGAAAGCTAGTCAGCGCATAATTCCATTGATTTCCAAATTGGTAATGTTTTTTATTTTCTGTTTTGATGTTATAATCTGTATTAATGAGCAACGCGAAAAGATTTTTTTGAAATTTATAATTAAGAGCCAATTGATAATCCCAACTTCCCGTTCCCAACTGGAAACTTGGATTCACGCCCGAAATTCCTCTCTCATCAAACTTTCCAATCGCAATTTTGACGCCAAATCCTCCATTGAGTTGATGAAACGTATTTTTAGAATTAAGGATTTGATAAATTCCCATCAAAATCGCATCGCCGATTCCGCTGATTCTAATGTCGCCTTGTAAAGTCTTCTTCTCGTGAAACTGAAATGGCAGATTTCCATAAACACTCAGTTTTTCCGTAATAGGAATCTTTCCCCAAATCTGAATCGTGTTGAAATATTGGTCTTGTGTCAACTCATTCGTAAAGAGATTTTCTTTCGCTTTGTAATGTTGTGCGAAATATTTGATGCCGATGAATTGTGGATTCAACAAAGATTCGAAGCCGGAAGAACCATTTCCAGCACCGCAACCGCAAGCGTCACAGAAGAATTCCTGAGTCTGCAAAAGATTGTGAGTGTCATATTTCGGAATGTAAAGACTGTCTTTCTCAATCGCTGAAATTGAAATATTAAAGATTGATAATAAAATTAATATAAGCTTCTTCATTATTCTGCAAATTTTTTGTTATTGATGAAATTTTGGTCGGTCAAGGTTTTCAAGAAAGCAATGATGTATTGTTTTTCCAAGTTTGTCATTGCAATTCCTAAGTGTCCATTTTGTTTTAAAATTGGGTCGAGGTTTGGTTGATTTTCCACATTGTCAGAATAGAAATTAAGAACGGCTTCCAAAGAATAGAATCTGCCGTCGTGCATATAAGGCGCCGTCAATTCTACATTTCTCAAACTTGGAACCCGGAATTTCATATTGTCATTCCAATCTAATGTTACGCGATATCTTCCGCGGTCATCGTATTGCGAATTGTAGTACATTCCTGTATTTCGGTAACTTTCGTCCGTGAATAATTCGCCTGAATGACAACTCGCACATTTATTTTCGAATAAAGTTTTTCCCTGAGATTCTTCATTCGTGAAACTCGCTTTTCCATTTTTGACTTGGTCGTATTTGGAATCTGCAGAAACCATCGTGACCATAAATTGGGACAAAGCTTTCAGGATTCTTTCGCCATTAATTTGGTCATCACCAAAAGCCGATTTGAACATTTTTTTATAATTCGCATCTGCACTTAACTTCGAAATCACTTCCGGAATCGAGCTGTCCATTTCAAAATCTGTCGTGATTGGCACTAATGAACGTTCATCCAAATTATGACTCACGCCGTCCCAAGTGTAATTTTTCAGCCAAGCCATATTTTGAATCGCGGGTGCATTTCGCATTCCCAATTTGTCATCGATGCCGTGACTGACTGGATGTCCGTGGTGCGTGAAAGCATATTCCTGAATGTGACAAAATCCACAGGAAATCGTATTGTTTCGGGATAGTTTTCCTTCATAAAATAATTTCTTTCCCAACGCAACACCGTTTACTGTGACCGGATTTTTCTCAATGTCAAAAGCCAAAGCCGGAAAATAAGTTGGGATTTCCAGATTGTACGCTTTGTCTTCCTCGAAAACTTCGCCTTCAATTTCATTCGAACAAGACGTTAAAACTCCTGAAACGAAAACAAGGAAAATCCAAAGAGAACGCAATCGGCCTCTCTGGAATTGTTGAAATGGATTAATCATTATGAACGTGGTCAACCTTGAACATTTGGATTAAGTTGTTGCTCACGCTCATCAGATGCGGACTGCTTCCCATCGCCATTTGGTTGGCTTGGTTTAAGGTCAAAGTGGTTTGTCCACTCAAATATTGGTTGAAATCTGCCAGAATATGAATTGATGGTGTAATCTCTTTGCTGACTCTCGCGGTTGTTGGCAAATCTAAAACTACTTCCCGGTAAAGGTCTGCTGTTCCATTAATGGTTGTGTCGCCCATATTTCCTGTATGGTTCATAAATTCGGTGTCTGCGGAAGATGTTCCGTATTTCCCTTCGAGTTTTGCGAAAATGTAACCGGCTGACCACGACCAAGCCATTCCTTCCTGCTTGGCTTTTTCCCAGAAAATACCTTGTCCGTCTTGTCCAATCAAATAAGCAGTCGGGCTGATTCCCAATCCGAGCTTGATTTTTTTGTAATTTCCTTTTGGGATTTCTGTGAGGTTGGCGTAGACGATTCCGCCTTTTGCATCTGCTTGGTTGATGATGAAGGCGCCTTTGTCGGGATTGTTATAACTGTATTTGAACTCGTTGCCGTTTTCATCGATGAGGGAAATGTTGCTGATGACATATTTCAACGTGGAGAATTGGTGTTTTTGTCCATTCGACGAGGTTTGCGTGGTTTGATTCAGGACGATGTTTCCAAGGTTGTTGAATCCGTTTTCGAATTTGAGTTGGAGATTTCCTGGTTCTGTGTTCTGAATATCGTCATCGTCGTTGTTGGAACAAGATGAGATTGTGATTAAGGTGAAGGCAATTAGGAATAGTGAAAAAAAATTATAGATTTTCATATGATTTTTTATGTTGTCCGATAGAAAATATAAACAAATTGAAGAACTCAATGTTTATAAGATAAATTAACAGTTCGCTCCTATGGAGCTTTTTTTTGGGACTTTCTTTTTCTACCAACAGTCAGTCCCGATGGGACTTTGCAAAGCTTCGTTAGAAGCGAACTGTTAATAGCAAATAGATATCGATAGAATTAAAGCTCTAGAAGAGCGACTGATAATTGTATTTTAATTTTATTGGACGAAAATGATTTTTTAGTTGTAACGTTGATTTTATGCAGAATCCCGCGATAGGGATGGTAGCGGATATCCTTTTTGTCTTTTGACCAAACGTCGTTTTATAGACTCAATGTGGTAAGACAAAAAGATAGTAGCGGACAGCCCGACCCGAGTTGCTGGATTAGCGTCGGAGAGGGAATCGCCCAAATGATTGATATGTTCAACTAAAAAATTGGTGGTCTGAAAATATAGCTCAGAAAGAGGAAGGTGTATCCTGTTTTGTACGTGAAAGTCAGGTTTGGGAGGGAAAAATTGTGTTCGATTGAGGCTTTGAAAATTTCAGTCGGAATGTAGAAGTCCAATATTTTTTGGACCTGGTTTTTGCCTTTGGAAAGTGGCGAAGAATCGGATTCGCTGGATTTTGCCAGTTCTTTTCCGAGGTAGCATTTTCCGTTGCAATTGATTTCTGGTCGCGCTTTGTTGACGCAGAGCACCTGGATTTGATTATAATTTACAACATATTCCGCCAGTGGAAATGCGGGTTTGCACACCAGATAAAGGATGAGGAATATGTTGCAAATTAATTTCAAGGAGGGCTTATTTTGTAGCTTCTTCGTAGCGTTTGCTCACTTCTTTCCAGTTGGTGACGTTCCAGAATGCGGTCAAATAATCGGCTCTTTTGTTTTGATATTTCAGGTAATACGCGTGTTCCCAAACATCTATGCCCAAGATTGGCGTTCCTTTGACTTCGGCAATGTCCATCAATGGATTGTCCTGATTTCCGCTGGAAGTGACTGCCAGTTTTTTGTCAGCCGTCACGACCAACCAAGCCCATCCAGAACCGAAACGGTCTGCGCCAGCTTTGCTCAATTTTTCCTTCAAAGCGTCCAAACTTCCAAAGGATTCGTTGATGGCTTTTGTCAATTTTGCAGATGGTTGCGTGTTTTTTTCAGGTGTCAAAACTGTCCAGAACAACTCGTGGTTGTAGTGTCCACCGGCGTTGTTTCTCACGGCTGGACTTTCTTTGGAAATGTGGGAAAGGATTTTGGTGATGCTTTCTTTTTCCAATGGTGTTCCGGCGACGGCCTTGTTCAGATTGGAAACGTAGGTCGCGGCGTGCTTGGAATAGTGGATTTCCATTGTCTCTGCGTCAATCGAGCCTTCCAAAGCGTTGTAGGCGTAAGGCAAAGGTGTTTGTTTGAATTGTGCCGTCGCAAAAGTGGCTACAGAAAGCGCACTTGCGAGAAATAATTTCTTGATTTTCATAATATTGGATTTAGATTAATATTTAAATTTTTTAAATGCAAAAAGCCAACCGCCGTCAGCATTTTATTGTTTTAATAATTTTCGAATGTCTTCTATCAACTTCTCACGGTCTGGATGGTATTTTCCGATGAGCGAAGTTGTTTTACCTTCTGAGTCTTCATAATTCAAGCCAGAGTAGTATAAAATCGGGCTGTTGTTCTCATCAAATCTGGAACGGAGATTTCCTTCTTGGTCCACGAGTGCAATCATTCCGCTGTGGTTCAGGCTTTCCGATTGGTCTTCCTTGTCGCCGACATAGATATTGAACTGGTCTGCCAAGTTATCGATGTAATCTCGGTTTCCTGTTAAAAAATGCCAGTTCGGCGATTTGGTTCCCAGCATTCTGGCGTGGTTTTTTAATACTTCCGGCGTGTCATTCGTCGGGTCGATGCTGATGGAAATGATTCCGAAATTTTTATCGTTGATGGTTTCCTCGATGTGTTTCATATTGGAATTCATCACGGGACAAATCGTTGGACATTTGCTGAAGAAAAACTCTACCAGATAGACTTTGCCGAGCATATCTTTGTTGCTGATTTTCTGATTGTTTTGATTCGTCAGTTCAAAATCAGGAACTTTCATCACGGTGAAAAGACTCTTTTTGAAATAGCTCATTCCGGCGCCAATCGTCACAAAAATCAAAGCGAGAACGACAATCGGAATGATGATTTTGCTCTTCGGATTTTGCTTTGCTTTTTTGTTACTTCGTATTTTGGGCATATTTCTCCGGATTCTTTTTGAATTCCTCTTTACAATGGTCACTGCAAAAACCGTACTTTTTTCCTTTGTAGTCTGCGGTATCTTTCAGATAATCTGCTGTTTTCATTTTGCAGACTGGGTCTTCGGCGTTGACGACTTTGACATTTTTGAGGTCGGTCGCAGGTTTCATCTTCGAAACGTGTTTTACCTTTGGTGTTTCCTGAGCGCAGGAAAATGCAGATACAGAAAGGAGTATCGTTAAAATGAATGTTTTCATTTGATGTTGATTTTAATCTTAATAAAATTTAAAAATTACTCTTGTAGAAGAGCATTGAATTATTAAAATCAAACCAACGGCGGATGGAAAATTTTTGAGAATAGAGAAAAATTATAAGAATCAGAAAACTCGGAATTGATTTTCAGGTTTTCAATTATATTAAAATGATTAGATGAAAAAACAAAGGTTTCATTAATGATAAAAATGTCTGCCAGAGCGGAAATGTTGATTCGGGAATCATTTTTAGATTGGTCTGTTGAGGTCTTTGCAATTTCTTTTTTCAAATAACATTTTCCGTTGCAAAGCAATTCTGGTTTCGCTTTGTTTTCGCAAAGATTCTTATTGATGAAATCATAATTTACCGCATAATCAACCATCGGCATCAGCGGACGCAATGCAATGGTGAAAATAATGAATAAGGTAAATAGACTTTTCAATGCTGAATATTAATACAAATATAAAGCATTCTATTTTGAAAGATTAATGATAAAAGTCAGAACTCAATAAAATTAAGACAATAAAAAAACCCACAAAAAAAGTGGGTTTTAAGTTTTTTCATTTGCAGTAGTTTTGCAGATGTAAGTGGTATTGATTTAATCAAGCGGTCTTCTGCCTGAAATTAAATTGTAAAGAACTACAATAATTGCGATCACAAGTAAGATGTGAACTAGATTTCCTGTAGCCATTCCCGGCACAACTCCTAACATTCCTAGTAGCCAAACTATAATACAGATCACTGCTACTAACCATAATAGATTTCTCATAATTTTAAATTTTGTTTATTTTGATTTTTACTATACATATTCTGTGCCTTTTTTATAAAAGCTTGTTTTTGTGTGGTTTAATATTTAGTCGCGTTCTTATGGTATTAGAATTGATTGCTAATGAGTTATACATTTTATTAATTAAAATAAATTCAATCATCAAATCAATACTATGGAATCAAATCATATTACAGAAAGAAGTTTAGCGGGAAAAACAGTCGTCATTACAGGTGGAAGCAGTGGCGTAGGAAGAGCAACAGCGGAAGCATTTGCCATAGAAGGCTGTAATGTCGTGATTGCGGCGAGAGGAAAAGAAGCTTTGGATGAAACCGTAAGTCTCTGCAGAGATTTGGGCGCTATCGCATTAGGCGTTCCAACCGATGTTTCTGTAGCAGAAGAAGTACAAAAACTAGCAGAAGAAGCTTTGCAATTTAATGGACGAATCGATATTTGGGTGAATAACGCGGGCGTAATGTCGAGCGGGAAATTCGAAGAGATCCCAATGGAAATCAACGAGCAGGTCATCAAAACTAATCTTTTCGGTTATATGCACGGCGCGTACAGTGTTCTTCCGATTTTCAAAAAACAAGAAGAAGGGATTTTAATTAATAATGTTTCGATTGGTGGATTTATGCCGGCGCCTTACAGTGCAGTTTATTCCTCCACAAAATTCGGAATCCGTGGGATGATGGAAGGTTTGCAGGGGGAAATTTCGGATTTTGCTAATGTTCACATCTGTAATTTATTTCCTCAAATCCAACGCTCCACAGGAAATTCACACTCTGCAAAATTCTCAGGATTGGATTTCAAAGTGCCACCTTTCGCAGCAGATCCTAGAGACACAGCCGCGAAAATCGTTGAGTTGGCAAAGAATCCAAGAAAAGGATTGTTTCCAGACATTCAATCATTAATCATAAAAAATCTTTACGGTATATTTCCAAAAACAATTATGAACACGGCTTCTGCAGCGATGCGCACAATGATGAAAATCAAAAATGCAGACCCAACGCCAGGAAATATTATGTGGCCATCTCCAAAACCACACAGAATCTACGGCGAAACCAGTTTGCCAGTTCCGAGCAGAAAGACGAAATTAGCTTTGTTGGCAGGCATCGGATTGGGATTATCTTATATGATCATTAAGAATAATTCTTCGAAGAAATAAATCAGTTTAAATAAAATATAAGAATGACTTGCTGTTTGAGCAGGTTATTTTTTTTGAAAGGTGAAACAAGTCTGCTGTTCGTCAGAAGTAACTGTTAAAGTTGCGTCGTGAGCTTTTGCAATTTCGGAAGCAATGTACAATCCCAGACCGAGACCGTTGTGGCTGGAGTGAGAATCTTCTCTGTGAAAAGGATGAAATAGATTTTGCAGAGCATCTTTTGGAATTGGCTGACCTTGATTGGTTACAGATATTTCCCAAAAATCACCTTTGGCTTCAGCTTTAAAATTGACAGGTTTATCAGGTGCACCGTGAGTAATGGCGTTGGCAAGCAGATTGGAAACCAATTGTGACATCCTTGCCGGGTCGCAATATACAACGTTGTTAATGTTAAAATCTGATTCGATTACTTTTTCTGGCCAGGTCACTTTTAATTCTTCGCTTACCTGATTTAGCAGTTCTTCCAAATCTACAGATACAGGAGATATGGTAATTCCGCCACCCAAACGACCGCGGGCAAGATCCATAATGTTATCGATCATTTCGTGCATCCTTTTGGAGCTGGTTTTCAAAATATTGACCATTTTCTTTTCACGTTCACCCAAGTCCAATCTTTCGAGTAATTGAGTGGCGCTCATAATACCGCTAAGTGGATTTCGAAGGTCGTGGCCTAATACTGCTATAAACTGTTCGCGAATTATGGCATTTTGTTTTTCGATATTCAAATTTGTTTCGGCAAGTTGCGTTGCTATTTGAAGATTCTGCTCGTATAAACGTCTGTCTGCAGCGCGGAACAGAGTAAAGCACATAAATGTTGGCTTACCATCGTCATCTCTTCTCTCGTAGCCATTGATATAAATTGGAATTTTTCCGCTTCCTGAATCTACAAGTTCTACTGCGACCTCATCGAAGTATCCCTGCATACGAAGCAATGGCCAAAGATGCGTTTCAAAATAGATTTTGCCGCCTATTGAAAGGACATCGGAAAAACGTTTTCCCAGAAATTTTTCAGAATCACTATTGAGCCAATTTGTCGCACGTTTATTAATTCTGGTAATCTTTCCTTCGCCGTCTGTAATGATAAAACCACTCAGTGACGATTCAAAAAAATCGTCAAAATCTTCAGTGAAAGAATTTGCTTGGTTATTAATCATTTAAAAAATTGCTAATGGCGGAGATGGTTTCTTCGGGAGCGCTTAAGTTGGGGCAATGTCCGGTAGCTTTCATGACAACCAATTTACTATCAGGGATTTGATCGTGCATATAATGGCCAACTTCCACAGGTGCTATCACATCACTGCTGCATTGAAGGATCAAAACAGGAATTGTTGTGTGTTTTAATATTTCACGCTTATCTGTCAAAAAAGTGGTTTTTGCAAAATGTTTAGCTATTTCGGGATCTGTTTTACAGAAACTGTTTGCTAGTTCATTCCCTAGTTGCGCTCTCTCAGGATTGCCCATTATGACAGGAGCCATTGCCATCGACCAACCTAGATGATTGTTGTTCAATGATTCAAGTAATTCGTCAATCTCCGACTTGCTGAATCCGCCAACATAATCATCTTCATTAATATAAGATGGAGAAGGGCTGATAAGAATTAGACTTTTGAAAATATCAGGAGCCATACCAGCTGCAATGATGCCCATCACAGCACTTACGGAATGTCCGACGAAGATTGCATTTTTAAGATTTAGTTCTCTGGCAATTTCCACAATATCTTCAGCATAGCCTTCGAGTTTATCGTATTTTTTAAAAGAATAGGCAGAAATATCAGAGTTTCCGGCACCAACGTGATCGAACAGTACAATCTTATAATCCTTTTGAAAAGAAGGATAAACATAACGCCACATGTTTTGATCACAACCGAAACCATGCGCAAACATCATTACATTTTCGCCATTTCCAATTACAACAACGTTATTCCTATTAATTGCACTCAAAACACTTAATTTTGGTAAATTTAATCTATTAATTTCATTTTCGATAAAAAAATGAAATGTCCTGCTACCACATTTGTTACCACCAAAATGACATTCAAAGACAACCATTGGAAGTGGATGAAAAATAAAAAACACTCCAAATCATTGATAAAGAGTGTTTTTGTTGTCAAAAGGAGTTAAACCCTTTCATGTAAAGTGGAGTTGGAGGTTTTCGAACCTTATATATTTTAACATAACTTAAAATATGTAAGTGTTCTATTTATCAGTATTTTAACTATATTTGTATATGTGAATATAATTAGTTTTTATATCTAAATATAGAAGAAGTAGCACCCAAACTGGCACCCAATGAATTACACTTTTAAACTCAAGAAGCCTAGTGAAACTAAGGAAACCCTCATTTACTTCCGTACTTTTTTCAACAGTGAAAATAAGAATTTTATCTATTCTACTGGTGAAAAAATTAAGCCTTTTGAATGGGACTTTGAAAATAGGCAACCTAACGATTTGAATGGAAGAACTAAGCGAGCTGAAATTCATAGAAGTCTGAAAATGCAACTAGATAGGTACAGTAGTTTTTTTACTGAGATAGTAAATCGTTATAAAAATATAAGCGAAGAACTTACTGTAGATCTACTCAAACAACGATTTGATGAAAAATTCAAGAAAATTACGGTAAAAAGTGATTTTTTTAGAATTTATCAGGAATTTTTGGATGAGAAAGAAAATGATTATACAGGAAATTCGATTTCAAATTCGACTTTAAAACGTTATAAATGTAACAAAACTTTACTTGAAGATTTTGAGAAGAATAGTAAAATAAAAGTTACTCTCGGAAAATTTGATGATAAGCTATATAACAAATTTCTTAAATACTGTATTGAAGAAAAGAAGCATTCTGCGAACACAGTGCATAGAAATGTTGGTCTTTTAAAGACTTTTTTGCTTTGGGCTTTAAACAAGAAATATACTTACAATAATGATTTTATTTCTTTCAAGAAACCTGCTAAATTTATTACTGACGAAATTGCTTTGAATTACGAACAGGTAGAGCTAATTTACAATTACGATCTTACTAAAAATAAAAGATTGGAAAAAGTTCGTGACCTATTTGTTTTTGGTTGCACTACAGGAATGAGGTTCGGTAATTATAGCACAATATCAAAGAGCGATCTTGAAGGTAATTTCATTAGAGTAATTGATTTAAAAAGCAAATCAAAAAATTTGGCGATCCCATTAAATAGTATATCTAAATCAATTCTGGAAAAATATGATTATAATTTGCCGAGCATCACTAATCAGAAGATGAACGAATATATTAAGGAGGTTTTTAAAGAATTAAAATTTACTGATGAGATAAAGAAGACAATGAAGTATGGCGATGAATTAGTAGATTTCAAGTCTGAATTTTGGACAAGAATCTCCTCGCATACGGCGAGAAGAAGTTTTATTACTATTATGAAAAACAAACGAGTTCCTGATAAAGTGATAATGAGTTATACAGGTCATACAAGTTTGGAGGTTTTCAATGCCTATTATCGACCTAGCGAAGAAGATAAAATCAATTATATGAATGAGGTTTTCAAATAATCATTAATTTAGATTATGGATCAAAAAAAGCTTTACGGACAATGGAATCTTTGGGAAGAATTTGTAGGCTATCCTATGATGATTTATTATTGGATAAAGGGAGAAAAGATTCAGAAGCTATTACAAAGGAGAGTTAAAAAAGCCCAACAAAAATCCTCTAAAATTGTTCTTAATGAAAAAATAAAGGATGAGTTTCTGATCAAATATGAAAAGTTAGACAATTTTTTCAGTTTTCATTTCAAAGATATTGATGAATCAAGAAATCACAATTTTGAGGAAAAAATCCAATACTGTTTGGATCAATATAAAAAAGAATCAAACAGACTGTTAAGTTCAAGTAATCTGATGAAATTGCAGGGAAATTTTTTAAAAGGTGCCGAAACTACACTTTTTCTATATTTCGCCTTAAAACACAAAACAAATAGAGAAATTAGTTTATCAGATATTATGATCGGTGATAACAGTTCAAAAATTTTCCTCGCTTTTTTAAAAGATAAAAAATTCATCGATGAAAATCACAATCTGCTAGTAGATCAGAAATCTTCATTTATAAGAATTCACCGTTTTCTAAAGGATAATCACATCATAAACCCAGATTTCCAAGATACAACAATAATTGAGGCTATGGAAAATGAATATAATACCAACTTTGATAAAGGAACATTTTCAAGAGCAATCACAGTCAAACCAAATGACTTTGAAGAAAATATCTACCAAGAATTATCAAAGTTGCTTAATATAAAGTATTGAATTTTATATGGTTGGTAGAGTTGAGAAAATTTTCGCTACCAGTAAATTACGTATATTTGGACGTTAGGCGATTTTAAGTGCAACGATAAAATAACAATTTCATATTTAGTAGAATCTTCAATAAAAAATAAATAATATATGTATGAATGGAACTATTTTTATGGTGTTTTAATGCTAGATATGGATTACGCAAGAAACGAAACAAGAAATCATAAAGAAGCAATTAGGTTTATTCAAAATGAATTAATCACTAAAAACTATTATTATTTTCATCCTGCAATTTTTTCAGTTGGAACAGAAGAGAAACCATATTGCTACGACAATGTATTTATTACTTTTGGACGTAGCGCAAAATATTTCTTATATGACACAAATGAATTATATAATTTTATTTTGGAATTTGAGGATATTTTGAAAAACTTGGATTTCGAAACAGCACAAATTAAAATTGGTGGTATTTATGGTGACAATACACTGTTTTGGTTAAACCGTGAAAAACTATTGAATGACAAAGGGTCTTCTCTTGAAACAACTCTGGAATATTTTTCTGAAAACAAAATCAGATATTATGAAAATGATATGTTTTATTTTGGTTTTGGAGAGATAAATATATCAACAGGATGGTGTGAAAAAAAATATGACGAAGAGGAATTAGAATTATTTGATAAGATATATCCTGATTTTGAATATCCAATTAAAAAAAGCATTTCCTAACAGCAGTTTGTCAAAATGGTAGATTTAGTGCTAAATTTAACGGCAGTTCTTCGATTGAACTTTTGTTCAAAACTGAACATTTGTGCTTCGATGTCCGCCACTTCTCCAAGATGCAAACCATTAACAGAAATATTATACCAACATAATGTACAGAAATTCGTCAAATAGAATATTTGGAGGAAAAGGTTCAATTGGAGAATACTTTAAATCTCAAACAAGTAGTTTAGAAACTGAAATAAACTCTACTATTGAATCTTACATTCTAAATGTGAGTGAAGAACAATTTACAGACTATTTATTAGAAAAATACCAAATAGAAAAACCTATTATTCAATTTGAAGATGTTTATGCTGATAATTTTGAAAAAAACATTCCTGCAGAATATTTTCCAATGTCATTCCACATAAGGGATCGAGAGTCTTATCCTAGAGAAGTAATTCAATTTTTTGTACCTATCACAGGAAATTCTGAATTATTAAAATATACGCCTGGAATTAACAGAATAACAATAGGTGGAGGAAGCTCTGATTTCGAAGTTGAATTCGATAAATTGAAACTTGAGATAATTGATTTTTACAATGATGCAAAAATTATTAGATCAAAATACGATGAAAATGTTGTTATTACACAACGCAAATTAAGTGAATTACATCAGAATATTGATGAATTTAATAATTCTCTCAAAAGCTGGATTATTGGAGAAATAAGAAAAAGAAAAAATAAGTTTTTGTCACAAAATGAATTTATGAATTCTTTAGGTGTTCCAATGAGAAAAAGTAAAAATACACCTGAAACTTTTTCTGTTCCAAGACCAACATTACGAACTAAAATAAAAGTGAGTAAGCCTGAAGCAGGTACCCAACCTTTTAAACCAGAACCTACAATAGATTTAGATATTTATAATCAAATTTTAAAACTCATAAATGATGTAGGAAAAAACTTTGAAAGAATGCCAAGTGTTTATAAAGGCAAAGGTGAAGAGGATTTAAGAGATCATATACTTATGACTTTAGATCCAAACTTTGAATTTGGTTCTGCTTCTGGTGAAACATTTAATAAAACAGGAAAAACTGATATTCAACTTAGATATGACAGCTCCGTAATCTTCATTGCAGAATGTAAATTTTGGACAGGTGAAAAAGGTTATCTTGATACAATAACACAATTAATCAATTATTTAACTTGGAGAGATACAAAGGGTTCAGTAATTATCTTTGTTAAACAAAAAGATTTTACAACTATTTTGTCAAAAGTAGAGACAACTACTTCTAAACATCCTAATTATATAGGATTTGTGTCAAAAAGTGATGAAAATTGGTTTAATTATAGATTTCATATAAATGGTGATAAAAATAGAGAGATTAGATTAGCTATTCAACTTTATCATATTCAATAATTAACACATCGGCTTATATTAATTTAAAAAATTGGAAAAATTCTTTGTTGTCTTTAGATTACCAAAGAATGATATGTCTACTCCGGTAATTTATAAACGGCTGGATATCAATTATTAAACTTAACACAATTGAGTAAAATTGCATAATTAGATATTCCAATAACACAATTTTGTCTGCAAATAAATATCACAGATTATGCAGACAACAAATCCATTCCAAACAATTCTTGACGAACTAGGGGAAGTGAAAGACTTACTCTACTCTCTCAAAAAAGAACCTGAAATTGAGTTGAAAAAGAAACTATACTCTATCAAAGAGTGTTCAGAAATTCTAAAACTCGATTATCAAACCGTACGCTCACATATTTTAAAAGGTAACATTAAGGCGGAACAAATTGGAAGATTCTACAGAGTCAACCATTTTGATCTTATGGATGCTTTAAACGAAGTCAAGTCGCTTAAGTATAGGAGATAGATAGAGACTTTTATTTATCAAGCATTCCAATTCACCCTTCTGTATTTCCTGTACAGAATCAAACCTTTAAAATATGAGCGAAAAAATCCCTTATCTAAGAGTAGGAACCACCTACTATAAAACTATTGAGAAACCGTTAATTTCAGGAGATAAGATCTCAATACTAACTCGATGGAATCGTGAAACCATTATCAGCGATCACGGAAAGATATACGTCTCAAAAGTTCCCAAGTATGACGGCTTCTGTTGTATTCCTTCCCATTTGCAATACCAACAAATTATCCAAGGATTCTATAATGTTTACAATGAGATTCCTTATCAGCCGATTAAAGAAACACCGAAGCAAACAAGCCTAAAAGAAAAGATTCCATTTTCACTTAGATTTATGGAGCATATTTTCGCAGAACAGTTGGAATTAGGATTGGATTATATCAAGATCTTACTGCAATATCCAACACAGATACTTCCGATTCTTTGTCTTGTAAGCAAGGAAAGATCTACCGGAAAATCCACTTTCATAAAATGGCTGAAATCCATTTTTGGACTTAATATGACCTACATAAAAGGAGATTCTTTCAGCAGTCAGTTCAATTCGGATTGGACATCAATGCTAATCGTTGCTATTGATGAAGTATTCTTTGATAAAAAAGAAATTACTGAACGATTAAAATATCTTTCAACGACTGATAAAGACAAGAAGGAGGCAAAAGGAAAAGATCGTGAAGAAGTGGAATTTTTTGGAAAATTCATTCTCTGTTCCAATAATGAAGATAACTTCATTCAGATTGATGAAAATGAGATCCGATTCTGGATCATCAAAGTAAAATCGATTAAAATCGAAAACACCGAATTTCTAAAAAATCTCAACAGAGAGATTCCTTATTTTCTTCGATACTTAATTCAAAGACCTTTCCACAGTCGTAAGCAGACAAGGATGTGGTTCACGGATTCACAGATCAGAACAAAGGCTCTTCAAAGATTGGTTTGGAAGAACAACAATAAACTGGAATCCAAGATCATCGAGCTTTTATATGAGTTTTTCGAAAGTAATGAAGACTGCAAGATCCATTGTATTCCTCAGGATATTTTCAATATGCTCGGTAAGATGTTCAGCAAACAATATTGGACGGTAAATGATGTCCGAAAAATCTTGAAAGAAAACTGGAAACTCGAACCTCAAAGTAATTCTTTGTCCTATATCAAATACGACCTCGATTATGGTTTAAGTTTTTTCCAACAGAACAAAACAGGGCGTTATTTTACAATAGAAAGGAATTTTATTCTTCAAAGATTTGATGAAATGATGAATTAATTGATAATGAAAATAAAATCAATTAGTTACATCTCATCAAAAACCTCATCAAATTTTTCAACCTTGGTTTTTGATGAGAGGATGATGAGAAGAATATTTCAAGTTTGATGAGATGATGAGAGTTTGATGAGAATGTAAAATATTATCATTCAAATAAATACAAGGTTTTCTCATCAATTCATCAAAAATTAGTCAAAACCAAACCTATCCGCTTGAACCGACAGTACACCTATTATTTATAACCAAAAAACATTAAAAATTACAAAATGAACTGCAAACAATTTAATAGCATATCGTTGGAAGAAGTCCTCCTTTCTCTCGGACACCTTCCAACGAAACAAAATGAAAAAGAAGCTTGGTATCTCAACCCTTTTGCCAACGAATCCCAAGCCTCTTTTAAAATCAATAAAAGTCTAAACTATTGGTATTTATTTTCAGAAGGAATCGGTGGTACGAATACCGACTTTGTAAAGAAATACCTGAACGCTTCGGTCAATGAAGTTTTAGCGTGGGTTGAGAAGCAGAGTTTTTCTTCTTTTCAACAGCAAAGTATTTCAAATCAGAAAGTAGAAAATTTATCTAAACAATATGAGATCATTGAAATTAAAAACGTTCAGCATCCTGCACTTTTGGAATATTTAAGAGAAAGAAAAGTTGGAAACCAAACTCAGTTCTTAAACGAAATTCATTATCGGATGAAAGATAAAAAGTATTTCGGAATTGGTTTTAAGAACGATTCTAATGGTTATGAAATCCGCAATAAATATTCAAAAATTTGTTTGGGCAAAAAAGATGTTTCTACCATTAAAAATGGATCAGACTCGCTCCGGGTGTTCGAGGGGTTTTTCGATTTTCTTTCTTTTAAAAGTGTAGATGTTTTTTTAGAAAAAGAGCCTGCCGATTACCTCATTTTGAATTCCGTTTCGATGATTTCAAACATTAAAAAATCACTTGATAGTTATGAAAATATTGAGCTTTATTTTGACAATGACGAAGCCGGAAATCGTGCGGTTGAAATTATTAAAAATGAAAATCAAAACGCAGAAGATTGTCGGATTTTATATTCAGATTTTAAAGACTTAAATGATTGGATGATTCACAAAAAATCCATTACCTGAAAGACAAGTGAAACAAAGGAGAAGGTGAGTAAAATAAACACAGGTAAAATATGGTGGTATGTTAGTGTGCAAAAAGTACCCAAAGTTTACAATAAGCGTATCCGCTGATTGCAAAATTGGGATTTTTGATTTCTTCCTATCGTCAGAAATGTTTTTAAATATGCTAAAATTAATACAATGGAAAAAGACTTTTTACAAGAATTTATAAACCGAGCCACCAAAGAAAACGAAGCCAAAATTGCTCAGGAAAAAAGAAAAAAATATTTCCAGGAAGTAGGTCGGAAAGGAGGTTTGAAGACCAAAGAAAATAAAAAACTGGATAAGGTTATTTCAATACGAATGACCAATTCTGAATATGAAACTCTCATTCAAAAACAAGAAAAATATCCGCTGAAACTTTCTACTTATATCCGAAATATCTTGTTCGAAAAAGAACTTAAAATTAATGAATTTCAGACCGATGAAGTCTTACTTCAATATGGGAATCATTTCAAAAAAATTACTAATCTTTTACGAAATAGAGAATGGAATGTTTTTGAAAATAAGAAAGAGATTTTAGCAAAAATTGAGAATGTAGTTGATTTGATTTATCAATATTTATATTCTAAAACTCAGAGAGATGAATAATTCGGCAACCACAAGAGCGATAACAAAAATTGCTTTAGAATACAATGGAAACGATAAAGGAACAGCAGAAATGGTAACTTCAAATTATCTATTGAGTGAAATAGCAGAAGGTCAATTTAACGAGATGAAAACTGTCGCTGTTCGAAATCCTAAAGTAAAGAAATGGGCATTGACTGGCTATATTTCTCAACCAGACGAAATCGGTAGAAAATTGAAGGATGAAGAATTAAAACAAATTGCATTAGAAGCTCTTGTAGAAGTTGGTGTGACAAACAAAAATCAATACCGATTGGATATTCACAATAGTACGAAACATAAGCATATTCATTTTGTTGTCAACAGAATTGATATTTCTGGAAAGTGCACTGTGAAAGCACACGATATCGGAAGAAGATTTGGAGAAGCTGTCAGACAAGTCTGCAAAGAAAAAGGATTATTAACTGATGTTGAAATTGGAATTCAGAAAAAAGACGAAATGCTGAAAAGCTTAATCGAAGTTATTAGGTCAGAAGATAATTTTGATGATCTGATCGTAGCAATGAAGAAAAGAGGTTTTGAAATTCAATTGTCTTCAAATGTCAAAGACGGGATATCGGGAATGCGGATTGTGATGGAAAAAGACAAAAATTTTCATACAGAAAGGATTTATAAAGCTGGTTACAAATTATCTGAAATCTCAAATCAATTGAAAATTTCTGAGATAAAATCTCTGTTTGAAGTTAAAAAAGCGGTTATGGAAGTACAAAGAAATACTGACAACTTAAAGGTATTTCAGGAAAATTTACAACAGAAAGGATTTTCTGTAAAGATTCAATATAATGGAGAATTTAAAGCTGGTCAAAAAAATCAAATTAAAGATATATGGATAAATAAAGTTGATAGCAATCAACACAAAAACGGATTCTTTTTTCGGAAAAATGTCGGGTTTTCTCTTCAGGCAATAGATTCTGATTTTGGTGATATGCTAAAATCAGTAAGTCAAAATATTGTAAATAATCATCTGAAATCAGAAACAAATGAAAGTTTAATAGAGATTGCAGGTAGATTATTAGGAGACTTCCTTAAACCAACCTATGTTTCTCAGGATGAAGATGAACTCTGGAAAAAGAAGCGGAAATTAAGACGATAATCAGAAATTTAAAAAAGATCAATATGGAAAATGAAAATCAAGAGTATAAAAGTAACGGGATGGAAATTTTGGAAAATGTTGTAAAATCAAATGAAAGAAATATTGCTTCAAATTTGGAGAATAAGGAATCTAATGCTGAAGTGAAAGCCGATATTAAAGATCTGGTATTGGCTATTCGTCAACTGCAATTAGACTTTGAAGCCGTAAAAGAAATTCCCACCAAAATAGAAATAGTCCTTTCACAAGAAACCAGCGATTTTTATGAGGATTTTTATAAGAAAATGAAAATGAAGGAGAAGTTTAATCGGAGTGGATTAGGAGTTTTTATCTTAGGGATTTTCACTTTGATGCTTTCTATCACTTTCGCAACCAATTGGTACAAAGAAAGTATCAAAGCCAAAAGTGAACTACGCCAAGATATTTTAAATGAAATTGCTGTCGAAGGAAAAAAAATCTACGATGAAAATGAGATTAGAATATTGAGCGAAAACACTCAAGTAATGCAATTGTGGATTAAAAATAACCCTAAAAAAGCGGAAGATTTTCTAAGATTTAAAGATGGTTTTCAGGCTAGTAAGGAAAATAAATAAGAAAATTATTTCTGAATTTGATGGTACTTTGAATTAAGGCGTTGAACTAATAGTATTGAAAAATCAAAGGTTTGACCATTAGATTTCAGTTTGAATTGACCATCATTTTTATAATTGTGCAGGAATTTTTTTTAGAACATTTGATATAGTAGAGTAGAAAGCAGGAATTAATATTTAAAATATGACAAAATTAACGCAACTAAATAACCTCCCTTTGTCCAGAATTGATGAGATCTTTAAAGATTCAAATAATATAGTTTGACTTTTATTATATTAAGGTGTGGAGAAAAAATGATTGTATCAACCTTAAGGTATTGATGAGAATAAAAGATAAGAAGTTTGAACCGCTAGTTTGCAATGGATTTATTGCTGAATTGTGAAAATATTGGAATGAAGACTTTTAGTCTAAATTAACTTTTATCAATTTAACTTAAAAATAAAAATAATATTTTAAAGTGTGTTAAAATATTGCTATTTTCGCAACATTAAAAAATGACCAATGAAAAAACTCTATATAAGCTTGGGGATACTGATCCTAAGTTACTCTTATGCCCAAAAGGTAAGTTGGCAGAAAAATGTAGAATACGGAGCGCAGGATTTTCTTTCTGGTTTAGCAGTTACGGTTGATGGGCAATTCCTTGTTTCGGGATCATCTATTCAAAAAAATCAAAATCCCACAGCGGGTAGCAATCAAAATAAAGGTTACGATTATCATATTTTAAAATTAGACCAGCAGGGTCAAAAAGTTTGGGAAAAATATTTCTCCGGCAACCAGCACGATTATCTAAGTTCCACCGTCTCCACGCAAGAAGGTGGTTTTTTATTGGCGGGAACCTCATATTCATCTTTAGCAATTGATAAGAAAGATAAGTCCAGCGGCTCATCCGATATGTGGATCATCAAGGTGGATGAAAATGGTGAAGAAGAGTGGCAGAAAACCATTGGGACACGATATTCAGAAGAGGCAAGATCTGTTACTCAAACTATGGATAAAGGTTTTGTAGTTGTTGGTAGCACCAATCATCCTAAACTTGGTTATGGGTCCAAAGATGTGATGGTTGTGAAGCTTGATAAAACAGGAAAGATCCTCAATCAATTGATCTTGGGTGGAAAAGGTTTGGATGAAGTGGAGAAAGTCATCCCAACCAATGATGGCGGTGTATTGATGGGCATCTATTCCAGAAGTGGTGTTAGTGAAGGGCAAGCCAAATCGAAGATCAATTCTAAGGATCTGTTATCTCAAAATACAGGCACAACAAATAACAATTCATCATCAAACTCAAATTCCCAATCTTCATCATCTGCCAATAATTCAAACTCAAATTCAAATAATCAGAGCGCCACCGAATCCTACGATATTAATTTCTATGGAAAAGCCTATGGAAATTACGGAGAAGGCGATTATTGGATAGTAAAATTAGATAAGAATGGCGCTGTCCAATGGGAGAAAAACTTCGGAGGCAGTGAAGATGACCATATCAGAACAATGGCATTGACTGAGACCGGATACATTATCGGAGGCGAAAGCCGATCCCAGACTTCGGGTAACAAAAGCGCGAAACTTGAGAAAGGTACAGACCTTTGGCTATTGTCTTTGGATCAGGATGGGAATGAAGAATGGCAGAAATCGTACAACTTTAAAAACAGGGATGTATTGATGAGTCTAAATGCAATCAGAAACTCCGATTCAGAAACGAAAGGCTTTCTGATTGGTGGCTATACCCAAAGTGAAGGAAAGGTTCAGGAAAATGATGAGACTTTTTGGATGTTGTATATCGACAAAAATGGTAAAGAAGTTTGGAGGAAATATGTTGAAGGAAAGGAAAAGAAGAATGAAGAAAGACTCGTGTCAGCAATTTTGAACAGAGACGGATCGTATGTTTTGGCAGGAACGAGTGCAGAGGAGTTAGGGAAAGAGAATTGGAAGATTGTGAAACTTCTTGACTCTGATGTGGAGAACCTAATCGAAAATAAGGATATTCAGATCTATCCTAATCCGGTAAGGGATTACTGTTATGTAGAGATAGGGCTGGACTTCGACCAAGCTGACATTTATCTTTATGATATGACAGGGAAAATCATTCAGAAGCTGCAGACAAAGAACAAGGTGACGAAGATAAATACGGGTAGGCTGCCGCAGGGTATTTACATCATCAAAGCCAACATCCCAAACCAACAGGACAAAAACTTATCAACTAAAATCGTGAAAGAATAACACAATGAGAAAGAAAATTACAAGTTTATTATTTAGTTTATTATTTAGTTTATTAATAATAATAATTAGTGGTCAGACAAATCCTGGAGGTTTAATTCAAAATTCAGTTAATAGTGTTGCTCCAAAATCTCCTGATGCAGCAGCATTATTTAGATATACAGAGACACCTGTATCATTATATACAGGTGTCCCAAATATAAGTATTCCTATTTACACTATAAAAGAAGGAGATATAGAAGTTCCGATCTCAATTTCTTATCACGCAGGTGGAATTAAAGTCAATGACGAAGCATCATCTGTCGGGCTTGGTTGGTCACTGAATGCTGGGGGAAGAGTATCTCATATTGTTTCAGGAATAAACGATTTTAGTTTAAATGGTTATCGCAATATCTACCCGCGAAATGCTACAGGGATGCAAAGTATGTCCTCATGTATAACTTTGCCTTGGAATACCAGCACATATTCATCTGCATTTTATACTGGTATTTTTTATCCTACTAATTCTAATGGATATACTTCCATCAATGATGACTATCAACCAGATCTTTTCTTGATTAATCTTCCGGGTAAAAGCTATAAAGCCTATTTGGATATGGCAAAAACGATAAAACCGAATGGAGAAATTAAATTTGCAATTGCAGAACAACCTAATATTGATTTTAAACTTATCAATGGAACTTCCGCTACAGGAGGTAATAATTTTTCGATAACCGATGAGAACGGACTTAAATATTCTTTTGATAGAGAAGAAATAACAACAAATGTGGCAGGCTGGAATACCATTAATGGTTCGTCTAGGATTCTATCTAAAATAGAAGATACAAAGGGGAATAAAATTGATTTTTATTCATCCATTCCAATAAACAATCCAAGGCTTACAGGCTGTAAAACTACTAGAACTTATCTGACAGATCCACATAACTATTATCAGGGGAGTATGAACATTAAAGGGGTAACGGATTGTAGTAAGCAACAAACAGGCGAAAGTTATCTTGAGAGAATAGAGTTTACCGATGGGAAGGTAGAATTCAATTGGACTTCAAGGGACGATATTAATAATTCCAAAAAATTATCTTCGATTAAAATTTATAATAAATACAAACTCATTAAGCAATATGATTTCAATTATGATTATTTTATTGCCACAGATAATCTGGACACAAGTACAATGAAACAATGGTTGGGCTTAACAAACAATAATGTATTTACACATCGATTACGCTTACTAAGCGTAACAGAGTCTGTCACCAATGAAAAATATTCTTTCGAATACAACACAACATATAACTTGCCAAATAAACTAAGCTTCTCATCAGATTTTTGGGGATATTATAACGGGCAAAATAACAGTGATACTTTTATACCAGATCCTGAAAAATACATTAAGGGACAGACTATTTTTAATGTTAATTCCTTTAACAAAGATTTGACAGGATACTGGTATCACGCAGATGCACCTCCTCAATCATTTGATCCCAATAGTCTTACTCAAGGATATTTTAATTATTCATCGGACGGGAAGCATTATCTATCAGACAGAAGGACATCATTATATTCTTTGGCGGGAATGCTCACTGCTATTAACTATCCCACAGGTGGTAAAACACTATATGATTATGAGCCAAATACATTTTCCAATTTTCCAATGCAGTCATTGGTAAAAGATAATACAAAACACGAAGCCAATGCCAATCATCTTGTCAATAGAATAAATGGAAGTCTAGTTCATACAGAAAACCCCAGTGATTTTAGTGTAAATGGAAGTAATATCAGAGTAAATATTTTTGCTTACTTTGACTTCTACTTTACATCCGGAAGTGATCAGGTCAAAAATTCATATTGGGTATATATCAAGAACAAGGCTACTGGCGAAATTATTAAAAAAATATATAATCCTAATATAGGATCTTATACCACTACAAATGTAGTAGACGATGTTATTCTACAAACTGGGAATTATGAACTTGGAACAGCATATAATAATGACTTTACAGCTGGAAATATATTAGTGTCTGGAGGAAGTAATGCGTCATCTAATTCATCTGTAGTAAAGTATGTCAATGAAAAAAGTATCATTGACGGTGTGGAATATAATTACAGTTCAGGAGGTGGTATAAGAATTAAAAGTATCACTACTACTGAAAAAGTTGGAGCAACACCAATTGTTAAAAATTACATCTATGATGAAGTTACAAATAATGGCACAAAAATTACATCTAACGGAAATTTAGCACAATTCCCAAAGTTTTTTGAAATTGAAAATAGGTGTTATGCTTATGAAGCTGTTACTCAAACGATCGGATTGAATTCAGGCTGTGCTATGAATTGGAATACACCTCAGTCACCAAATACATATCCATTTAAGATATCTGTTTACGAAGGCGCATCAAGTCTCGGAAATTCCACTCTGCCGCAGGGCAATCACGTAGGCTACACAAAGGTAATTGAGCAAGTTGTTGATAAAGGCAGAACAGAAAGTTATTTTACTAATGATTATTCGATATCTTGTTTAATGATGGTTCAGAAAGGAGCATCTTTACTTATTGGAGATGGAGATCTTATCAAGCAGATAACTTATGATAATAGCAGTAAGATTATCAAGGAAATTTCTTTTAAATACAAAAATAATTACAGTGACAATTTAAATACATATTTCATTGCAGGTTCGATTTTGGAACCTCTTTCAAGCTTTGGATTCGTATTCAATTATAATAATGGAGCAACTTTGCCAGGACTTATCCATACCTACAGTATTAATTTATATAAATCCTTGCTCGACTATACTACAACAAGGGAATATTTTCCAGCGGGATCAGCAGCATATTTAGAAACCAAAAATTATAATACCTACAATAATAGATATTTAGTAAGTAAGCAGTCAACGCTATTCCCGGACTCTAGCACTTCTGAAACTAATTATAAGTATGCGGCTGAAGTTGGTGATGCTAATTTATTGGCAGCTAACTTAGTAACTGTTCCATTAGAAACGGAAGTGATTGAAAATGGTAAAACTCAGTCAAAAACTAAAATTGTGTACAGTAAAAACGCTTTAACATCCAACAAAGTGTTGCCAACTTCCGTTCTATCGTATAACCAAATTGATCTTTATGATGTAAACAATCAGAATCCAACACCTACTACGGAGGTCACTTATAATCAATACGATACAAGTGGTAATCTACAACAATATACTACTAAAGCTAATCTTACCACCGCAGTTGTCTGGGGATATAATAACACAAAACCTATTGCCAAAATTGAAGGCGCCAGCTATTCTGAATTAGGATCTACTGCAAACGAAATAACATCATATTCAAATTATGATGCTGATCCTGTAGCCAATAATAAAACAGCACAACAAACAGAAACGGAATTACTCACAAAACTAAATGCATTTAGAACAAATCCGTTATTGTCAAAGTATAAAATAAGTACTTACAGTTATGATCCGTTAATAGGCGTTAGGAGTATGACTCCTCCCTCTGGAATTACTCAATATTACAAGTATGATACAACCAACAGATTGGAAATGATTGTTGATGTTAATGGGAACATTCTTAAAGAATTCAAATATAATTACCAGCACGATCCATCTGTCATCTTTTATAATGAAGAGAAAAGTAAGACTTTTACTAGAACCAATTGTGGTTCTGGATCTCAACCTGGAACTTACAATTATGTTGTTCCGGCTAATACTTATTCTTCAACCATCAGTAAACTTGCTGCCGATCAGAAAGCTTTAGATGATATTGCACTGAATGGTCAGAATGTGACAAATCAAAATGGGTCTTGTATAGCTGTCACAACATGTCCATTCACTTTTTCGGCGGTTGTAGGCACTCCATCATATAGTTATAGTAATACTACGGTAAGTAATAATATAGTGCAATTTGAACTGTCATTTCAAGCCCCTCCAATGTATGGACAAAGTTGGAGTAGTGGAATCATTATCGGAACAGTTGGTACCTCATGTTCACCTATTGGAATTAGAGAATTTGACACTTCTGAGGGAGGTCGTAGTTGGCATGTTCGTATTGAAACCAATGGAAGTTGTAAGATGACGTTACTGTCAGGAACCCTTAATGCAGGAGCACATATAGT
This sequence comes from Epilithonimonas sp. JDS, assembly GCF_021261315.1. Lineage (GTDB taxonomy): Bacteria > Bacteroidota > Bacteroidia > Flavobacteriales > Weeksellaceae > Epilithonimonas. The sequence continues at coordinate 855,441 of NZ_JAJSAX010000001.1, read as the reverse complement.
ATTTAGGTTCAATTATCCAATATAATAATGTTAATAATACATAGAAAACTACTAAACCGATGATAAACTTAAAATACTACAAATCTATATATTTGGCTGTCTTATTAATGACCGTTGGATTTTATAAGTGCCAGCTTAGTCAAGCGCAAAATTTTGTTTACAGCAAAACTTATTTAGAGCCTGTGACAACATCAAGCAGTACAGCAAAGGGCATCGAAGCAGTAACTTACTTTGATGGTCTGGGGAGGCCGAAACAGAGCATAGCTATTAAAGGTGGCGGAACGTCTTCATTTGATCTTGTGACCCCTTTTGTTTATGATGATTACGGAAGACAGAGAATTGATGTATTGCCAATACCAATAGCAACATCAAACCAAGCCTTCCAGTCTGGTATTACAGAGACTAGCGGATCAAACTTCTATGGAGCAAGAGCTTATGCCGAGAAGATTCTGGAGAGTTCACCTCTTGATAGAATTGAGAAGCAGATTCAACCTGGAGCTGATTGGCAAAGTCATCCTGTTGATTTTAAATACCAAATTAATTCAAGTACCGATATTCTTAAATTTACGGCAACATCATTTCCAGATAAAGGCATATTCTATATCAGCCAACTAAAGGTAGATGGGTTTTATGCTTCCTCAAAGCTTTATAAGAATAGAGTCGCTGATGAAGATGGAGGTACTACTTATGAATTTAAAAATGGGAAAGGTCAATTGTTAATGGTAAGGAAGGTTCTTGGAAACGAAGTAAACGTTGTTCAACAACAAGACCGCCCACTTCCACAGGCAGAGTATCTGGACACATATTATGTTTATAACGAATATAATCAACTTTCATTTGTTATCCCCCCATTAGCTAGTCGAGAATTTAGGAACAACTCGACCCAGACGATTAATGATCCTGGTGTTATTCAAAATGATATTTTAGATAATCTATGTTATCAATACAGGTATGATGGGAAATCCAGACTGGCAGAGAAAAAACTCCCAGGGAAGGGATGGGAATTTTTGGTGTATGATAAAAGCGATAGGCTTGTAATGTCACAAGATACAGATCTGGCAATTCAAGGCAAATGGCTTATCACCAAATATGATAGATTTGGCAGGGTTCTTTGTACTGGTTTTCACCCTTACGGTAATAGAGAACAGGCACAAAATCTACTTAAGGATATGGTAATTACTGAAGAAAGGGACGGAACAGGCTATCTACAGAATGGATTACAAATTTATTATAACAGAACGTATTTCGTCGGTATGGAAACCTATCTATCAGTTAACTATTACGATACTTATCCACCCGACACACCATTTCCAGATGATAATAAAATACTACTCGAACCTATCCTCACTGATGCTTATAATTCTTTAGGGCGTTCTGTGAAATCATTTCCCTTGGCATCATTTGTAAAGAATATTGATGATGACAGTTGGACTAAAAATTTCACTTTTTTTGATTCCAAGGGACGATCGATTGGGTCTACAAGCATAAATCATCTCGGAGGAAGCACAATTGCTAATTCAAAATTGGATTTCGCAGGAGTTGTTCAACAGGCTGAGACTCTTCATAACAGAATTTCAAGTGAAAACCCAGTTCAAATTTTAGAAGATTTTACTTACGATCATCAAAATAGATTAAAAAAACATTTTCATGAAGTAGTAAGCAAAACAGAAAAAGAACTTTTAACAGAAAATGTTTATGATGACTTAGGAAGACTTGACACTAAAAGTGTAGGTGCTGTTTCTAACTCAAGTTTTGGACTGGTTTCACCTGCGCTCCAGACAATTAAGTATAGTTATAATATTCGTGGATGGATAACCGGAATTAATCTTAATCCGTCTGGTAATCTGGATACAACAAAACTTTTCTCTTATAAGTTGAAATATAATAATCCTGATAATATTTATATAAAGAACTATAATGGAAATATTGCTGAAATGGATTGGACTTATGGTTCTAATGCTATAAACAGATACGAATATAATTATGATCAGCTTAATAGATTGTTAAAAGCTAATTTTAAATCATTGAATGGGTCAACCACTTCCGATTCAGAATATTTTAATGAAGAATTGAGCTATGACCTAAATGGAAATATAAAAACATTAAAACGAAACGCCAGACCTCAAACAGGGCTAACAGCAACACAAGTTGATAATTTGATATATTATTATGACAATAATGCATTAAGTAACAGACTCCAGAGAATTACTGATAATGAAGGTTTTCCCGCTAATAATCCAAGCGGCTATCCTGGAGGTGGTGGTATTAATACTTATGACGCTAATGGAAACTTGCTGACAATGCCAGATAAAAATATCACTACTCCTATTGTATATAACTTTTTGAATCTTCCTCAAGTTGTGATTAAAAACGGTCAGCCTGTTACATATTCTTACAGAGCGGATGGAGCCAAAATTCATAAATTGTTTGAAGTAAACGGACAAAATATTCACACAGACTATTTAGATGGTTTTGTTTATACTACACCATATACACTTAGATTGCAAGAAGCGCTTACTGCAAGTGCCGCAGCTGAGGAGATGTCTACTGCCGGACAGAAAGAAGCTTTTGAATTAGAAGATAAGCCAATTGTCGCAAATCCTGAACCTGTTTTAAAAACGGAATCAACACCTAACTTTTTCCCAACCGCAGAAGGATTTTATGACTATGATAATTTTAAATATATTTACCAGTATAGAGATCATTTAGGTAATACGAGACTCAGCTACGGAAGAAATGAAAATGGACAATTAATTGCAGAAAACGGAAATGATTATTATCCTTTTGGGCTAAACTTTATCAATCCAATATCTAAAGGTGGTGCAGCTCAGGTTTATAACCCGAGTGCTACGTATAAAAATTACAAGTACAACGGTAAAGAACTACAGGAAACCGGAATGTATGATTATGGCGCAAGATTTTATATGCCGGACATCGCAAGATGGGGTGTGGTGGATCCACTTGCAGAAAAATATACCAGATGGTCACCTTACAACTACGCAGTAAATAATCCAATCATTAACATTGACCCAGATGGTAGATCAGTAGAAACACTAAATGAAACTTATAAGGGACTGGAAGCGCAAGAAGCATTTAGAAGGTTACAGAAACAAGTGGGTGGTGGCAAACCGCCTGGCGATTATTATAATAGTCTTACGGGGAAACATGAGTTTAATGATGGCAAAAAGGATGGAAAAGTTTATATAAGAACTCATCAAAATCAAATGGGAGTTAGTAAAAATGTTGATACATATATAGGACAAAAAAATCAAATACCGGATAAAACGAATGATTTTAAACTTCAACTAGCAAAGACGAATGCCTATTTTTCACAATGGGACAGTGAATTTGACGCAAGAGAAAGTAAAATTGGTGGTGGAGATATAGGAAAATTAAAGGATAGATTAAAATTTTTTGCGTCAAAGGTTGGCAATAATAAAGTATTTGATTTAAAGAGGAATATAAATACCCCATTCTATACTGGAACATATGAAAATAAAGAAAATACTAACTTTTATAACAGTTACGCATTTTTTGATGGACAGTTATTAAGATCGGATGATTTTGGCAATTTTAATTATGGTGTTGCAGGTAAGGCATTTGGATTAAGTGATGTAGGTCTTAAAGCGGGTGCGGGAATAAATCAGATTGGAAATTGGTATAAGTACGGATCTCCAGTCGGAGGACTGGACTCCTATGGTGATGATCCAAAGGATAATGAAATGGTAATACAAGGAATAAATTATTCTAATACAAATTATTAAAATGAAATGGATATTATATTTTAGCATTATTATAATGCTTCTTATCGGCTGTCAAAAAGAAACAGCTATAGATCAGATTGTATTAAACTCAACTACTATAATCCTTAGAACAGAAAATATATTGAGGAAAATTCCTAGTAGTGAGGAATACAAAGAATTAAAGGTAAAGTATTCAACAAATAAAAAAAGTATCTATCTGTCATATGGTCATTTTGATAATAATTATTATAGAATAGACACTTTGCAAAGTATAAAATATTTAACTAAAAACGAACTTTCGGAACTAAAACGTAACATTTATCAATTGTCAAATATGGGTCTTAGTGAACAGAATTATGCAGTTTATGATCCTAATCTAAGGAAAGGAATTTATATATATAGGTATAAATATAAAGATTGGATGGCAGATGAACTTCAAATGGTACCTTATATTGCTTTGGCAAAGAATATTGATAAAAATAACCAATGGTTTAACAACACTTTTAAAATTGTTACCCAGAAAGATTCTATTGTTGTATTGACAAAAAAAGCTGGTTAGCACTATATTAGATTAGGATTTGGAGAAGAAGAACATGTGATATTCCCATATAAATATAGCATTTATTGTTATGCATCAAAGTTATTGATGGTTATGATATTCCTTATTGATAATTCATTAAAAATAATAATTTAAAATTCTAAAAATGAAACTGACTTGATGAACAAATGGTTTGAAAAAAATCCAAAGGAAGCAGAGAAATTTTCACGTTTTAAGGATGAGTATGAAAGCAGATAGATAAGAGTTTAAAGAGTGGTAAAAATTATTGCTCCTTAATAATCCGTAATTTTCCCAGTAATTGATTTTATCAATTTATTCAAAATTTTTCTTGTGTACTCCATCATTTATTTCCCTATTCTTACCTTGTTCTTGAGAAAAAAAGAAGCCCACGCCGTTGTATATACTATTGAGTACTTAGTGAGTGTTCGTGACCTCACCCTGCGGGTTTACAAGCACCCCTCGTTATTTTTTTAGCTATCCAATGATCAATTCGATGCCAGCCTTTTCCGCTTTATATTTTATTTTGGTCTGCAATTCATAATAACTCCAGTTGCGCAGCACAAATTCCTGTTCTTTTGCAATTCCTATTTTGTCTTCCTGATTTTTAAGAATAAGTGTACCTGCCTTCTGTTGGATACAGAAATCAATTAGCTTTCTGCTATACAAATGAAGCCGATGGCTTACATAACGGCTTTCCAGATTTTCTGTTTTATACAATGCCTTTTGTTTCCGTTTGGTTCCATTTCCGGAACGGGCATATGCTACGCCCGCTTGAATCCTTTTTTGACTTGCCTGAATCGCCAACCTGCGGTATAAAAACTCTTCTTTCGAGCCAATATTGATTCGCACATTGTTGGCTTTTGCTACTATAGGATGTTCCAGAGACAGAGAAGCTTCGGCAATGATTTCGGGTTGTAAAGCGTGTTCCTCCTTTTCAAATTCAAACACTGCAAGCCAAAAGATTTTCCCGGCTTTCAGCTGGATCTGTGATGTGCAAAGCTTTATCTCTTCTTTTAAGAGGCGTTCCATTATCACTCGCTTATCAGAGAAGTCTCTCCCTAAATACGTTTTAACAGGAATAGCAAACATATTGAAACAAAATGCTTTCTTTTCTGGATCATACCTCATTTTACTGATACATTTAACAGGAAGTGGAATTGGGATATCTTTCTTAAAGTTTCGCAATGATTTTGTTCCCTGCCAATAGTCGGCTTTAGTTTTAGAGAAGGTTGATTGAATCGTATTGTTCAGGCTTCCCAGAATATCTGTAGGAATTTCTCCTTTGAAGCGATCAAAAACCATACGTGCAGTTGTGTGTGTTTTCGAACGGGTGAATATTCCCATTTCATCTTTGTTTACATCTGCTAGTTTGTATTGGACATCTTCTGTGAGGTAAAAGAAATCCTTGATCATTTCCTGAACATACAAATGGGAAACGATAAAATTAGCAGCTCGGAAACAGCGGTTCTGATACCGGTAGAGTTTTTCCCACATTTCTTTTTGTTCATTTGCAGGAAGATCGATCAGCAGCTGAATTCTTCTGGTAAGTGTAATAGTGGATTTTTCCATTTCAAAGAGGTATTTCAGAAGTGTTTTGATTTTGTAAATGTTGATATGCATACAGAAATTCCCGATGTACTTCCTTTTCAGGTAATTTGAGTTCTCGGGCAATCACTGCAAATGAAGATTTCTGCTCAAACCTTCTTTTCAAAATATTGAGTTGTTGACTACTGAGTTTTTCTGACTGCTTTTTATTATCGAGATCTTTTTCCTGTGGCTGTTCAAAAGAACTTCTATTAAGAATTTTCCGAAGGTCATTTATAGCTCTGCTCAACTCATTGCTGATGTCTTTCACACTGCTTCCCATTGCATCTGCGATTGGTTTGTGCTGAAAGCCATATTCCAAGCAAAGTTCAATCAGGTGTTTTCTTTTGGGAGCCAGAATGGGTAAAATCTTTTTGACCTCGTCGAAATTTTTCTGATCGGATTCCTGACTGAGAAGATACTCTTTATCTTTTAGCGGGTCATAACCTGCTAGATAATCCTGATAATTCTCAAAACTTTCAAGAGAAGCCATCAATCGGTTGAATTTATTTCTTGGAGCAGTGACATAAGATATGCAATCTCTTTTCATAACAAACCGTAAAAAGCCAAGAATATGATTCGGAGTTTCAATGGTGTCGCGGTGTAGCCACAATTTGAGGAATGTATCCTGAACGATAGTGTCCACTACAAAATCATCCTCAAGCACTTGCCTTCCAACCCAGAAAAGAAGTCTTTTGTAGCGCAGATGAATGTGTTCAAGAGCGGTCGAGTTGCCTTTTTTTAGTAGTTCGTATAACTGAAGATTGCTCAACTTTCGGGGCAAAGAGTCTGTTCTTTTCATAAGCAGTGTATTTTAGCTGAATTATTGCTGGAAGGAATTGCTTAGGTTTTTCTATGGATTCTTCGCACCATCAAAACATTATCTTACTACATATTGCAAAAAAAAAGACACCTTACTCGACTTATGACTATTTGCTCTTTGAAAAGTGCCAATTTTCCAATCGAAAATCTAAGTAATAGCTTCTATATTTCTATAAACTATCGCAAAATTACCTTAATAAGTAATTTATTCAAATGTAAGAATATTTATTCAGTACGTACTATAAGTCTCTATGAAAAATATAATTATTTATAAACTTTACTGAATGTATAAATGGAAGTCGGAAGAAATAAAACATCAAATCGGAATCGTTTTTAAACTATATCGGTTAAGAAAAGGACTATCACAATTTCAAATTGCCACCGAGATAGATCTTTCTAAAGATTACATTGGTAGAATAGAGAGAGGAAAAACCAATCCAACGATTGAGATTATTATTGCTGTCTGCAATTTTTTAGAAATTGATTTACTTCTACTGTTTTCTAGAATAAGTCAGTCTCAACTTGATTCAATGACAAGCGAGACGAAACTTCTTGAAGAAAAATTGAAAAATCAAAATAAGAGAAAATCCTAATGAGAATGGGATTTTTTTGTTTTACGATGAAGCTTGTACGATAGCAAGTGTACACTTATTGACAAAGCTTGCAAGCAAGCTGGCTAAGTAAAACTACATTTTACAGAATAGAAAACAAATTAAATCATAAAAAAAGCCCCTAAAATAGGAGCTTTGAATTATATAATTTCAATTATAAGATATTTAGATTGATTAATCTATATAGCATTGCTGATGAACTGACTCCAAATTTACGAGCCATCTGCGAAATCGTCGAATCATCATGCAAATCACATTCTAAAACAGACATTTCTTTTCTAATAAAATTCTCAGGCATTAAGATGCTTGCAGCAAAGTAGTTCGCTTCTTTCTCTATTTTCTCATCCTTTGAAGTATATCCACCTGAATTTTTTCTAAAAAAGACTTTATCCATAAAGACCTTAGGTTCGTCATTATGCAAAACGAAATGACCAAGTTCGTGAGCAATAGTAAATCGTTTACGTTCTTTCTTTAAAGAACTATTGTAACCAATCGTAACTCCATTCTCATTTATATTCAACACGCCTGAAATATTTTCTTCAAAAGGATACTCCTTTAGTTTAATATTTTCCGCTAATAGCAATTTTTCTAGGTTAATTTTATATTTGTCAAATAAAAGGGAATTACTTTCAATGTATGATTTGGTTCTATCAATAACTGATTTTGAAATCGACATATAAATTGTTAAATTGTTTGTAAAAAATCTCTCAAAGAACTATCACGTGATAAAATTGACTTATCTACATCCAAGCCAACTATCCTAATACTCTCAAAATTATTTTCAGGCAACTCTGGCAATAATTCTAAAGCATTTACATTCAGATATTGTGCAATTGAAAGCACAACGAAAATGCTGGGTTTTTGATTTCCTTTCTCAATATTAACTAAAGAAGGTCTAGATAATCCAAGATAATTTGCCAAATCTTCCTGTTTATAACCCTTCTTATTCCTAATAGAGGAAATGTTTTTACCTAACAGTGTGTAAAATTCATTATTTTCCATATTAAGTAGGGATTTCCGTACAAATGTACGTATTAAAGTGCAAAAGTATAATAAATTTTTACAATTACAAAATTTATTTTGCGAAAAATGTCATAAAAAAATACATTTTTCAAAATTAAAAAAAACAATAATTAAAATTTTTACGATTGAAAATCAAATAGTTAAATACAAATAGTTTGCCAAACTAACATTTTTATAAGGAAAAATGGTTAACGTATTTGATTTTTGTCATATATTTGTATTCAATAAAAAGAAACAAAAAAAACCAGGCAGTTAAAGGGCCCGGTTTGGTTTAGTTGTCAGCGATCTAACAGCTCTTGCAAAGCCTCGATCCAAAGACATATTTGTTAGTGAGATTTCAAATATATAATTCTTTAGACATACATTCCAAACTTTTTAGCACTTTTAACATACGACACGTGTTGTCGCCTGCCTGTAATAACATATCAAAAACCCTGTAGAAACGGCAAAAACAGAATCAGTTATCACGTCGAATTGTTTCAGAAAGAAACAATAGGTTATTAAATTATTACAAAATTATTAAAAATTGCTAAAATGCATACAGACAACACAAAACCGCCTCTTCTATTTAGAATCGATGGCAAAGATTTTTCCACAACAAACCAGTACATAACTGGAAAAGAACTTAAAGATTTGAATGCGATTCCGTATTCAACAGAATTATATTTATCAATTGATACACCTTATGAAGATGAGCTAATTGAAAATGAGACTAAAGTTAATCTAGCAAGACCAGATATTGAACAGTTCTATGTAAAAAAGAAATTGGAATATTCAATTAATGGAACAACTTTCATTTCATATAAGCAGTTTATCAAGGGTGGTGAGATTCGTAAAAACGGAGACATTCCTGAAACTCAAATTGTGTACTTAGATAATCCTGAAGGTTGGGAAGACGACTTGATTGAAGATGATGAATTCGTCGACCTTGCGAGAGAAGGAAAAGAAAAATTCATTTCTAAGTCTAAGGAAAAAACTTACATCATTATAAACGGCACCATTCATTATTGGGATACACAAACCATTTCCTTTATTGAAGTAATCAAGGCAGCAGGACATAATATGGAAACTCCAGATACAGCATATACCGTTGCATATGAAAATGGTGACTTCTCTCAACCAGAAGGAGTGCTTACAAAAGGTAAATCTGTCAAAGTTAAACACAAAATGATTTTCTATGTTACTGCAACAGTTAAGTCATAGCCCTGACATTCGTTCCTTGATTAATGATGGGTACGAATTGGAAATAAAAGGTGGATACATTAGTATCCACCATATTCCTTACGTTAATTTTAATAAAGAAATTAAATACGGAACTTTATTTTCTCCCTTCCAAATGATTCCGAGTACCAACACAGTCGCTAAGCCTAATGACCACGTGGTGTACTTTGTTGGAGAAAAACCATGTTATGCAGACGGAACACCTATTAAAAGTATAGAACTTCAAGAAAGACAGGTGCTCTCTAATGATTTCATTGCGGATTTTTCATTTTCGAGTAGGCCTCAAATCCCATTTGAAAATTTCCATGAAAAATTCAAGAGTTATATTCGAATTATTTCGAACGAAGCAATTTCATTGGACGAAACAGGCACGGTTACAGCCAAGACATCTAGACCTATAGTCATTACTGAAGCTGAAATACCTTTTAAATACTTCGATTCAAACTCTTCGAGAGCCAAAATCGATTTTTTAAATGAAAAATTTCTGGATATGAAAATAGCAATTGTTGGACTTGGAGGTACTGGTAGCTACATTTTGGATTTAGTGAGTAAAACGTGTGTATCTGAAATACACTTGTATGACGATGATGTTTTTGAATCGCATAACGCATTTAGGACTCCTGGAGCTGCAAGTATTTCAGATTTGGATAACAGACAAAAAAAAGTAGATTACCTTTTTAATATTTATTCAAAAATGCATTCCGGACTAATTCCTCATTCAGAAATAATTTCGGATTTGAACATATTTAAGCTTGAGGCTATGGATTTTGTATTTGTATGTATAGATAGAAACAATGTTAGAAATTTTATAACCGAATATCTTTTATCGAAAAATGTCGACTTCATTGATGTTGGTCTCGGAATAGAGGTTATGGGTGAAAAACTTATTGGAGCCACAAGAATTAGCTATAAGCAACAAGTAGGTTCAGATAATATCGAGATAGAAGATAATCCATACAGCTCCAACATTCAAATTGCTGAATTAAACGCACTAAATGCAGTACAAGCAGTTATTAAGTGGAAGCAACATTGTGGCTTCTACGACGGTTTAAAAAATCAGCAATCATCGCATTTTATCTTGTCAAACTCAAAAATTTTTCACGATGAAATTCCAGCATAAATTTTTAGATGAAATTCCGGGAGAACTTGAGAATGGTATTTTATACATATCCATACCATATAAAGTTGCTCTTCATTTATGTGCTTGCGGATGTAAAAACAAAGTCGTAGCTCGTCTTTCACCGAAGGATTGGAAATTAATTTTTGACGGAGAGAGTACATCGCTTTTTCCTTCAATTGGAAACTGGAATTTTAAATGTAAGTCTCATTACTGGATAAGAAATGATACCATCATAAATATTGTGGACAATCCATTGAAAAAGAAAAAAAGAAAAAAGTATTTTTTCTTTTTTTAAAATCAATATTACTGAAGCCTTCTCTGAAGGTTTTCAGTAATATTTTTAATTTATACTATGTACACATTATAAACAATCAAACCCGGGCCAAAACCTAAAAAAGAAGATGGCACACCGGATAGAAGAAGGCGCGTAACATCAGAGAAGCAGCCAGACCATCCTACATTGAGGCCTCACAGAAAGAAGCCTGGTGCATAAATAAACACAAAGACAGGTGGTGAAAAGCCAGCTGTCTTTTAACAAATTTATAAATCTAAAACATAAATTTATAATGAAAAAAAAGTATATTATTACATTTGATGTCCATACTGGTCATCAACAAATTATCAAAGATTTGACATCCAATGATTGGCATTCAATTATCAGAGGATATAATGACGAAGGAAATGCTGTTATTTGCTACCTACCAGAAACAACTTGGTGGAAAGAATTCGAAACTTCTAAACAAGCATATGATGAATTTATTTTAATTGCAGGCTCTAATAATGTAATTAGAATTCTTACTACTGAGTTTTCAGAGTGGCGATGTTCTACTGACAATCCTATGGAGCATCAGAAGGAAGAGGCCAAAAATTTGAAATAAGATTCTGACTTTTATTTTAAAATGATGTCAGGAAGGGTCTATACAGTTAAAAGTAGCACCTTAAATAGCACCTAAAAATACAAAACCCTGTAAATGAATAATTTACAGGGTTTTAAGTGGAGTTGGAGGGATTCGAACCCTCGTCCAAACAAGCAATACATAAGATTTCTACATGCTTATTTCGCTATTGATTTTCGAGCCCAGGCAGAGAGCAAACACCCAACCTAAACCTTATCTTCTAAAATTTTCGATCCCGAACCGAAGTTTTTCGGGACTTATTTCTGCATTGCTATGCCCCAGGATCAAACGCCGCAGAACAGAGCGTTTGTGAGACATCTTGCTTCCTTACTATCTTCGGGAAAGCGCTGGATCCTACTAAACTTCGGATTAAGCTGCAAGAGCGAACTCTTCGTTGCCAGTTAAAAGTGTGTAGCAAGGGATTTAAGAGATCGCGCTACGGTTCTCTGCATGCTTACTTACCCATTGACCTTGCTGTCGAAACCAGTCAACCCCAATTTTTAAATAAGACTACAAATTTACAAAAAATTAATTTACCATCCACCATCAACTATCAACCAAAAACCACCAACCAAATTTGGGCGTATCCCTCGCCAGGCTTTCCCACCGCTCGGGTCGGGCTGTCCGCTGCAATCTTTTTGTCTTTCACCATTGGTCTACAAAGCACGATTCCAAAAAGACAAAAAGGATTTCCACTACCATCCCTTACGCGGCTTCGCAAAATTCAAACTTCCATATATTTTGGAATTTCACCCAATAAATCGAAGTTTTCAGAAATTTTAAACAAAACAAACATTACAGAATTTTCTTTGCCCCAAATTGAAAAATCTGCATCATCTGCCAAATCAGCGAGAGATTATCTTTGCTGAGTTTGAAGTTTGTACTGAGCCTGTCGAAGTACCTTTGCGCACTTTGCGTTCAAAAATATTTCAAAATTAAATTAACAAAACCAAAACCCACAATTTCTAAAAAAATCACAAAACTCCTTAAAGTCGGTTAAACTATCATTCCAAAAATGCACTGCACATAATAACTGAATCAATTAGAATTAATTTTGCACAAAACGTACAATCCATGAAAATCAAATTACTGTCACTCTTCATACTTCTTTTCTTTACTAAGGCATTTTCCCAGTCAGAATATGTAATGGGAAACATCGCCAATGAAAATGGTGACAAATTACCGAATGCAAGCATCGTCAATATCAGAACAGACCAAGTCGTATTGTCGGATTTTATGGGAAACTTCGTCATTGCGGCAAAAGCTTCCGATGAATTAAGGATTGCAAGACAAGGCTACGAACGAAAAAACTTAACTGTAAATGCCGACAGTTTCTCAAAAAGCCTTGATGTCAAACTATTCAGTATTCCACAGGAAATAGAGGAAGTAAAACTCACATTCCGCCCAACCGGAATCCTGAAAAAAGATGTCTCAAGACTCAATCCACCGCCAAAAGTCGTAGCACTCAACAGCGCTATGAATTTGTATATGAAAACCCCGCCAAACAGCGTTGCGCCAAAAGCGACTACACCTTCAGCCTTTCAACAGCCGAATCTTTCTGCCGGACAATTGGATTTTGTAAAATTGGCTGGAGCTATTGGAGGGCTAGTCGGAAAAGCTACTCAATCGCCGAAAACAACTGCCAATTATTCCGAGAAACAGGAATTCTACAAACGCGTGAAGGCCGTTGTCAATTTAGATTATTATTTAGGTTATGGTTTGGACGAGTATGACTTCGATATTTTCCTTGCTTATGCAGATGAGCAGAAAGACCTTTCCAAAAATTACAGAAACAATTTCAACAAAGTCGCTATTGAATCCCAGCTCAAACAGGCGTTTGCAGAATATATCAAGACGCGCAACTTTTCCAAGAAAGTTTCCGAAGGTTAATATTTTTAACCAGATTAATGGCTGTTAACATTGGGATCGGGATTTTAATTCCTGTTGTTTAGTTGTAGTTTATTATTACGAAAGGGATTTTGTTGTTATTGTTTAAATTAAATCTGACAAGTTAACGCTGTTAGACAATTGCAATTTATCAGGAATTCCCTATCCATCCGCTTTTTAACATAATGTGGAAAACTTTTGCTGATGATTGTCAGTTTTTTGACTCATTTCCGCATTTTGCCCTTTCATTTATAGACTTCAATTTCTATTTTTGTATTCACTTAAAAGATAAAAGTAACGCGTTTCCAAACTGGAAATATTCTGTTGCTGATCACTATCTTTTCATAGAATTTTTAATAAACTGATAAATACGGCTGATAATGGGAATTTTCGATAAAAGAATAAGCTACAAACCTTTTGAATATCCAGAAGTGATGCAATTTGTAGAGGCTATCAACAAGTCTTATTGGGTGCATTCCGAAGTGGATTTCACAGCCGATGTTCAGGATTTCCATTCCCAGCTGGAGCCTCACGAGAAAAACGCCGTGAAGAATGCTTTGCTGGCAATCGCTCAGATCGAGGTCAACGTAAAGACCTTCTGGGGAAATCTTTATGACCACCTTCCGAAGCCGGAACTTAACGGTCTAGGCGCAACTTTCGCAGAATGCGAATTTCGTCATTCCGAAGCTTACTCCAGATTGTTGGAAGTATTGGGTTACAACGACGACTTCTTGGAAGTGGTCAATGTTCCAGCTGTAAAAAACAGAATCGAATATCTTGGAAAGATGTTGAAAAACGCCAATTCCCAAGACCCGAAAGCTTATGTTTCTTCATTATTGCTATTCAGTATTTTGATTGAGAATGTTTCGTTGTTCAGTCAGTTTGCGATTATTTTATCGTTTACAAGATTCCAAGGTTATATGAAAAATGTGTCCAACATCATCGCTTGGACTTCTGTAGATGAGCAGATCCACGCCAATGGTGGGATTTATTTGATCAACAAGATCCGTGAAGAGCAACCTGATCTGTTGACAGATGAGGATATCGAAGCGATCTATGACTTGGTAGAAGAATCTATTGAGATGGAATCTAACATTCTGGACTGGATCTTCGAGCAAGGTGAATTGCAGAAAGTGTCCAAAAAGAACCTTCTTGATTTTATGAAATACAGAGTAGATGACTCTTTGAAGAAAATCGGTGTGAAAACAAGATACAATGTTTCCCAGGAAGATTACAAGCCAATGGTTTGGTTCGAAGAAGAGGTTTTCGCCAACTCTATGGATGATTTCTTCGCAAAACGTCCGGTAGATTATACAAAACACGATAAAAGTATTACTGCGAACGATTTGTTTTAATTAAAGTCAGGAAGCTGGATGTCTGAAGCTGGAAGAATCTGCGTTTTTTATATTAACGTGTCATCCTGAGCGGAGTCGAAGGGTTTCAAGATCCGAAAAACATAATATTTGTCATTCCGTGTGAATCTGAAGAAAGCTGTCGAGATTCCTACGGAATGACAAAAGTGAAAATAGAAAGCGACGAAGTCGTGACATATTGGTAGAAAATTTAAACACAGCAGATTTAAGGTGCGAAGCACCGACATAATGAGCTTGAATTTATAAACAAATCCTTTCAAAGTTTCAAACTGAGAAAGGTGTGAGAAAGAAAATTTTGAGAACGATTTATAATTCTTGGAGTTTTCTTTTTTATGTGAAATCGTCAATAGTGGCGAAGCGCGCCCTACTTCGACAGGCTCAGTATAAACTCTTTGAGTGGATCCCGATGTAAAATCGGGAGGGAACGGAAGACGGAAATAGGCGCCCAAAAAATGATTTAAAAAACAATAAGCCAATACAATAAGCAAAATATAAAAGTTATGATGGACGAAAATATAGATATCTGGTGGCTCAACGAAGAGTCTGAACAAATGTTGAACAGAGGCTACCTTTTGAAAGGTGAGACTGTAGATGGCGCAATCGACCGTATCACAACGGCGGCAGCAAAACGTCTTTACAAACCGGAATTGCAACCGGCTTTCAAGGAAATGATCGTGAAAGGCTGGATCAGTTTCTCTTCTCCTGTTTGGGCGAATATGGGAACACAACGTGGTTTGCCGATCTCTTGTTTCAATGTTCACGTTCCGGATAATATCGAAGGCATCACGCACAAGTTGGGAGAGGTCATTATGCAGACGAAGATCGGTGGTGGAACGTCCGGTTATTTTGGAGAATTGAGAAACAGAGGAACTGCAGTGACAGACAACGGGAAATCTTCCGGAGCAGTTTCCTTTATGAAATTATATGACACCGCGATGGATGTGGTGTCGCAAGGTGGTGTGAGAAGAGGTGCGTTTGCAGCGTATCTTGACATCGACCACGGTGATATTGAGGAATTCTTGAGTATCAAAGATATTGGAAGTCCGATCCAAAACTTGTTTACAGGGATTTGTGTTCCGGATTACTGGATGCAGGATATGATCGATGGTGATGCGGACAAGCGTAAGATCTGGGCAAGAGTTTTGGAAAGCCGTCAGCAGAAAGGTTTGCCTTACATTTTCTTCACGGATAATGTGAACAGAAACAAGCCGCAGGTCTACAAAGATTCCGGATTGATGGTGAACGCAAGTAATCTTTGTTCCGAGATCATGTTGCCTTCAACGGCTAACGAATCGTTCATCTGTTGTCTGTCTTCTATGAACCTGGAATTGTACGACGAGTGGAAAGATACAAACGCTGTGAAATTGGCAATCTATTTCTTAGATGCAGTTCTATCAGAATTCATTGATAAAACTGAAGGGAATTATTATCTGACTTCAGCTAGAAATTTTGCAATGCGTCACCGAGCTTTAGGTTTGGGTGTTTTAGGATACCATTCTTATTTGCAGAAAAATATGATCCCGTTCGAAAGTTTCGAGGCGACTCAGTTCAATGCGAGAGCGTTCCGTCACATCAAAGAGCAGTCTGAGATTGCTTCCAAAGAATTGGCGAACATCTACGGCGAACCAGATATGTTGAAAGGTTATGGATTGAGAAACACGACGTTGATGGCAATCGCACCAACCACTTCAAGTTCTGCAATCCTTGGACAAACGTCTCCTGGAATCGAGCCTTTCGCTTCCAACTATTACAAAGCTGGTCTGGCAAAAGGAAACTTTATGCGTAAGAACAAATATTTGGCAAAATTGCTTGATGAAAAAGGTTTGGACAACGAAGAAACCTGGAGAACAATTATGTTGAACCACGGTTCTGTACAACATCTTGAAGGTTTGTCTGATGAGGAAAAAGCGGTATTCAAAACGTTCAGAGAGATCTCTCCAATGGAAATCGTTTCTCAGGCGGCTCAAAGACAACAATATATCGACCAGGCGCAGTCACTTAACTTGCAGATTCCTTCTACAATGCCAGTGAAAGATGTGAATTATGTGATGATCGAAGCTTGGAAGAAAGGCGTGAAAACTTTGTATTACCAAAGAAGTTCATCGGTTTCAAAAGAAATGATGGTGAACTTTGTGACTTGCTCGGCTTGTGAAGCTTAGATAAAGATTTAAGATAAAAAATAAAAATATAAAAACCATTTCGTGTAGAGCGAGATGGTTTTTTAATTATTTTAGCAAAGATGTTTGGGAGAATACAGTTTGTAATTGTACTGCAAACTCTAATTTATATTACGCAAATTCTAGTTTGTTAGTTGATTTTTTTCGGTAAAATATTATATTTACGGATAATAAACACAAGTAATGAAATTTAAAATTTTATATGCTCTATTAATGGGCTTATTTTCTACAGCTTATTCTCAAACTGTCAATTTTTCTGATGCAAAGTTTAAGGCTTTGATGCTGAGTTCCAATTTGGACAATGAGATTGCTAAGGATAGTGATGGCAATTCCATTGCTATTGATGCCAATGATGACGGTATAATCCAGCTCTCAGAAGCACAGAATGTCGCAATCCTGAATGTGAAAATTGATGAAACAAAGAAGTATACGGACTACCCTGATAATATGGAAATTGATTATTCTTATTATTTCAGTCACCTTCCGGATAATATAAGTGACGCATTATTATTTACAAATCTTGAAGAATTATACATTACAGATACTTCGAATGCAAGTATCAGCTTTGTAAATAATAATATGATAAAAAAAGTGATCTGCAACCAAAGATGGTATAAAATTGAGGAATCTTTTAATGGTAATTATTATGATACTGGCTTTTATCCTGTAGATTTTACGATAGATGATTGCCCAGGTATAGTTAGTATTGATGATATTAGTGCAGCATATCACCCTTATTTAATGGGTTCAGCGATTTTTAGAATTAAAAATAATCCACAACTCAATGGCGCCCTGGTTTTGAATGACATGCTAATAAGTGAATTGTATTTTGAAAACCAAAACTTTAGTTCTATTACCATTGATGGCTGTTATGGATTAAATAAGCTTTCTGTTCCGGATATGGCTTCTTTGCAAAACATTACTATTAAAAATCATCAGGATGGGTTCAATTATGATCAAAATGTGGCGCTAATAGCCAATAATTGTACTGCTTTACAAGAAATCTCTTGCAGTGGAGATTATTATGATAGTCATGCAGTTTATGTTACTTCAGCTAATCTTAATGGCTGTTCTTCGCTCAAAAAAATAAAGGGGCTTAATATGCCATCAATAGATTTTTCTGCAGCAGGATTAACAAGTTTGGAGGAACTGGACTGTGCCTATTACAACAGATATATCTATTATACAGGATATCCTAATACGGATGTCATTTTTGGAGATGTTGGTTCGATAAATTTAGCCGGATTACCCTCGCTTAAAGTGCTAAAAGCATTTAATCAGAAAATAAGCAATGTAAGTTTTGCACATAATCTTAGTCTTGAATATGTGAATGTTTCTAATACAACTTCTAATATGACCTCATTGACCGTTAGCGACCTTTATAAGTTGACTACTCTAAAAGCTGGATTGTATCGCAATAATTCATATACGCCAGAGCCTAATCTATTGGAAATTAATGCGAAAAATTGTATTTTGTTAAAAGATATTGAAATCAGCCAGCAGACAAAACTTAAGAAATTAAATTTTGAAAATTGTAGTAGCCTTACTGATTTCTCCTTTGGAAACGCTTATTTTGATCAGTTCAATGTTTTGGAAAGTGTCAATTTTAAAGATTGCAGCTCATTGAAAAATTTGACATTGGAACATACGCAAATTACTACATTAGATCTTTCAGACTGCCATAATTTAGAAAATTTAATGTTTGATTATAATGAAAAATTATCCGACTTAAATATTAAAAATGGTGCAGCAGAAAATGTTTCATTAGCATCCACTACCACAGCAACAATATGTGCGGATCAATTTCAAATAAACGAAATACGTGGAAAGTATCCTGATGCAGTAGTTAATTCCGATTGCGATAGTACCCTTGCAACTCAAGATTCAGGTAAGAATTCTGTAAGTGTGTACCCTAATCCTGCAAGGGATATAGTTTCCGTAAAATCTGCAAACAGTATTAAAAACATTATTATATATGACGTGCAAGGGAAATTGATTCTCAATCAAAATGCTTCACAGAAAGAGATTAATGTTAATGTCTCTCAATATCCACAAGGAATATATTATTTGAGAATAAAAACTGAGATGTCGGATGATATCAGAAAAATTATTAAGAACTAAACTTTCACATTTTCAAATTAAAACCATCTTGTTGCAAAACGAGGTGGTTTTTTTGTTAACTTTAAACCTCGAACTTTAAACTCAATTCCAATGAAATTCGGACAAGTCCCAGATCCTTCACAGATAGATTTTACATTGCCAAAAGACCATCCTCAAACCAAATTCATTCTCGAACAGAATAAAAAAGGGCTTGAGAATATCTCAATCGGTTGTGCTAAATGGAACAAGACCGACCTCAAAGGCTTTTATCCGAAAGGAACCAAAGATGAGTTGACCTATTATTCCACACAATTCAATTCGATTGAGTTGAATGCGACGTTCTACGGAATGCCAACTGCCGAACAAGTCCAGACCTGGAAAGAGAAAACACCAAAAGATTTCAAGTTCTTCCCGAAGATCACCAACACAGTTTCCCACTTCCGAAGATTGCTGAATATCACAGATGTGGTAACGCAATTCGCTTCAGCAGTTCTGAATTTTGATGAGAAATTAGGAATGGTTTTTCTGCAGCTTCACGATAACTTCAAGCCGAAAGACTATGAGCGATTGGAGAAATTTGTAAAAGATTGGCCAAAAGAAGTGCCTTTAGCCATTGAACTCAGAAACACCGAATGGTTTACGGATGGAGAGGTTTTCAACACTGTTTGTGAATTGTTTGAAATGAATAACATCACAAACATTATTGTCGATACAGCCGGAAGACGAGATATGTTGCATATGCGATTGACGACGCCAAACGCTTTCATTCGTTACGTTGGTGCAAACGCAGAAAGTGATTACGAAAGATTGGAAGATTGGCTAAAGAGATTGACCAAATGGAAAAAAGAAGGATTGCAGAATTTGTACTTCTTCGTTCATCAAAACATCGAAAAAGCTTCGCCGCTATTATCTTCCCATTTAATTCAAAAAATGAATGAAGATTGGAAAACAGATATTCACATTCCTGTAATGGCAGATGGTCAGCCGACTTTGTTTTAAATGATATTAAAGAAAATAAAAATTCCCTTCAGCTCGAAGGGAATTATTTTTTTCCAAAAATTCCCCTCCTGTGGAGGGGCGACGAAAATTCAAAGAATTTTGGTCGGGGTGGTTAGTGTCAGTCTGAGGCTCTCGAAGACCAAAAAAAGCCTAAGCCAAAAACTTCAGCTCCTTATCCTTGAAATTATTATTCTCAACCAGCTTGTTCATTGCCTTCATCGTCTTCTTGCGAAGTTTGGCAAGAATGCGGACGTTTTTGTCCTCGCTGTAGTCGAAGATATTGTCTTCAAAAGAAAAGACATCGCCTTTTTTGAAGCTGATGTTATTTTCCTTCAACTCTTTTAGAAGCATTAGGTTGGTCATCACTTTCAGAGAAGTACTTTCCGCCGCTTCCATATATTTTAAAGATTTCAGAAGCTCTTTTTTATATTTTTTCTTAGAATTCATATTGTAGATATTTATTGTTTTTTAAGGTCTAATTTTATACCATCTTAATTAAGCTGGGTTCTAATTTCCAAAAGATGTCGATGATATTAAGTAAATGTTAATCGGCGAAAGTTATAAAAATATCTTCAGAATTTCTTATTTTTGACAAAAATAAATCTAAAATGCAAGACCCGATCTTTGACCTCATTGAAAAAGAAAGAGAAAGACAAACCCACGGAATCGAATTGATCGCTTCGGAAAATTTTGTTTCCGAAAATGTGATGAAAGCGATGGGAAGTGTATTAACCAACAAATATGCAGAAGGCTATCCTGGCAGACGTTATTACGGCGGTTGCGAAGTAGTGGACCAGGTGGAGCAATTGGCCATCGACAGAGCGAAAGAACTTTTCGGGGTTGATTATGTGAATGTTCAGCCACATTCTGGTTCTCAGGCCAACGCGGCGATCTATCTTTCAATCCTGAAGCCTGGTGACAAAGTGATGGGAATGGACCTTTCTATGGGAGGACATTTGACGCACGGTTCTGCGGTTAATTTTTCTGGAATTCAATACGAAGTTTGTTCGTACGGCGTGCAAAGAGAAACTGGTTTGATCGACTATGACCAAATGAGAGAAGTGGCTTTGAGAGAAAGACCAAAAATGCTGATTGCAGGATTCTCTGCTTACTCTAGAGATTTGGATTATGCAAAATTTAGAGAAGTGGCGGACGAGATCGGCGCTACGCTTTGGGCAGATATTGCACATCCGGCTGGTTTGGTAGCGAAAGGTTTGCTTAATGATCCATTTGCACATTGCCACGTGGTAACGACTACAACGCACAAAACCTTGAGAGGTCCAAGAGGTGGAATGATCATGCTAGGAAAAGATTTCGAAAATACTTATGGACACAAAACACCAAAAGGTGAAACCAAATTGATGAGTGCTGTTTTGGATAGTGCCGTTTTCCCGGGAATCCAAGGTGGTCCTTTGGAGCACGTGATTGGAGCGAAAGCGGTGGCATTTGCAGAAGCGATTGATTCTAAATTCGAGGTTTATGCTAAGCAAGTTAAGGCCAATGCTCAGGCGTTATCAAAGTCAATGGTTGATAATGGATTCGAGATTGTAAGTGGCGGAACTGATAATCACTTGATGTTGATTGACCTTCGCAACAAGAATGTGAACGGAAAAGAAACAGAAAAAGCATTGGTAAAAGCCGATATTACTTGTAACAAAAATATGGTGCCGTTTGATGATAAATCACCTTTCACAACGTCCGGAATCAGACTTGGAACAGCAGCCATCACGACAAGAGGCTTGAAAGAAAATGATATGGAAACGATCGCAGGCCTGATCTCTGAAGTGGTCGATAACATTTCAAATGAGGAGGTTCTGACTTCTGTAAGAAAAAAAGTAAATGAATTGATGGAAGGTCACGCGCTTTTCAACTGTTAATAAAATAAATAAATTTGACAATAAAAGAATGGACAACTTCGTTCATTCTTTTTTGTTTGAATACCGATGGAGAAAAAATCTTATACCTTTGACGAAATCAAGCAAAAAATTGTAAACTACTGTGTTTATCAGGACCGTTGTCACGCTGAGGTGGAACAAAAAATGAGAGATTTTCTACTGATTCCCGAAGCTAAGGATGAGATTTTTCTTTACCTGATCAAAGAAAATTATCTCAATGAGGAAAGATTTACGAGAAGTTATATTCGGGGAAAATTTTACATCAAGCATTGGGGAAGAACCAAAATAAAGATGAATCTAAAGATGAAAGGCATCAATGAAAAATTGATTTCAAATTCTATGGATGAGATTGATGAAAGTGATTATGAAAAAACCGTTGTCAAACTTTATCAAAATTATTTTTCTTCCCAAAAAGGGCTTCAGGAGTATCAGAAAAAGAGCAAAACAATCAAACATTTATTATCCAAAGGTTATGAATATGAAATCATCATAAACCTTATAAACATTGAGGATTAGCCAACGTTAAGTTAATTTAATATTACAATTAACACCTCAAAAAGAAATTATTTTGTTAAAATAAATAAAAAATTCTTAATTTCGTCCCAAATTAGATCAATTACAATTCATGAAAAAACTACTTTTTATATATTCTATGTTGTTTTTCGGGTTTGCGAACGCACAGTCTATAAAATATGGTGTGACAGGAAACATACATAAAACGGCTATAGGTGGTATTCACGACCGTTCTAGGGGAATTTTTGCTCCAAGTGTTGGTGTATTTGCGGATTTTTCATTAGTAACAAACGATATCTATGACTCTGCGTGGCTTTATTTTACACCTCAATTAGAGTATGCTATGCAAGGTGAAAACGCTGAACCGCGTAATATGGATAAACAGAAATTTCATTACAGTTACATTGGTCTGCCATTATATATAAAATATTTTATGAGAAACCGTGGTTATAAAAGTGATATTTATTTTATGGCAGGGCCAAGATTAGAATATTTGTTATCTGAAGATGTTTCAGGGCCTCCATCTCTTACAATAGCTCAGGAGGGGAATATGAATAAATTTGGCTACGGAGTATCCGTTGGCGTAGGCGTAAAAGTGCAGGAAAAACTGGATGTTTTTATTCGTTTTGACAGAGGTTTTTCAAAAATCTATCCTGACTATACAAAGTATGCTACATTTAACAAAGCTCTAGGTATAGGTATAAACTATTACATAGGAAGTACAGACTAATTTTACATAAACTGTAAAGGATATTTATTATCTTTGCAGGATTCCAATGAAAAAATCATTATTTTTTTTGCTCTTATTGTTCTTAGCTTTTTCTTGCAAGCCGAAGAAAAACTTTATTTATATGAGCAACAACAACTTCGAGCAGGAAGTTTCCCAGGCACGTTATGAAGGACTTCGTATTCAGGAAGGAGATGTTTTAGAAGTGATTATTACTGCCATGGATGATTTGGCTGTAAAACCTTTTAACAAAACATCTATTGTACAGACTGGCGAGGAAGGAGGCTCGGGAGCTATGCGTCTGGGAAATAATCAGTATCAGGTGACTACTGATGGTTACATTGCTTTTCCAACTTTGGGCAACATCTATTGCAAGGGAATGACAAAACAGCAACTTAAAGTTGAGTTTGAAGCGAGATTAAAACAATATCTTGTTGATCCTGTAGTAACGATTCAACTAGTAAACTTTAATATCAGTGTTTTAGGTGATGTGGGTAGTCCGGGTCAGAAAACTAGTCTTACAGAAAGATTGAATATTTTTCAAGCATTAGCTTTGGCTGGGGATATGAGATCATCAGCTAATCGTACTAATGTAAAGCTTATTCGCTACTCCGAAGAATCTGGTAAAGATCTTACATACCAACTTGATTTATCAGAAGCATCCATCGTCAATTCACCATATTATTACCTGCAGCAGAATGATATTCTGTATATAGAGCCTGATAAAAATGCGCAGATTGCTGCCAATACCACTAATCCAAATCGTACACTTTTCATACAAACATTGGGGGTAGTATTAGGATTAATAACATTTGTAATTGCGATAGCTAAATAATCAATATGGAGTTAATGGATAGCCAGCCGGCTGTTAAAAAGAAGAAACTAAATATCAAGAAAGAGATTTTCAAATATTTAAGATATTGGTATTGGATTCTTCTAAGTATGTTGTTGTTTTATTTAGGAGCAAAGATTTATCTTCGATATACAACACCACAATACCTTTCTCGGACTACATTACAGTTTCCACACAGCAAAACAAAAGGAGGGGTAGCCCTCACTGACCTAACAACCTTAGGCAACGGGTTGGGAGGGGATAGTGAGCTCCAAGGCGAGGCTACTGCTATTCTCTCAAAACCAACACTTGCAAAAGTTGTAGGACAGCTTAATCTAAATGTAAGTTTTTTTGGTGTAGGCGCTATAAAAGAAAATGAACTTTATACATCTTCTCCTTTACTTGGGAATATTATAAATATATCAGATCCTAATTTTTCATCAGCTTCATATGTTGTAGCACCATCGGGAAAAAATACCTATAAACTTTCAGAAGGACCATTGATTAAAGGAAAAAATACATTTAATTTTGGAGAAATTGTAAAATTGCCACTTGGTACAGTTGTCCTATCTCTTAAACCAGGCAAAAAATCTTTCGAACCAGTTAAAGTAATATTTAGGAGTACACCCAGTATTGTCTCATCGCTTGAGAAATCTGTTACCGTAACATTGCCGCCCAACAAGGGGTTAATGATGGAATTAAGCTTAATAGGGCCTGTTCCAGGGAAATCTGAAAGTATTTTAAATAGTATCACTGAGCAATACAAAGAGGACGGTGTTAAAGATCGTAATGCAGAAGCGCAGAATACACAAGATTTCATCAATGGAAGATTAGAGATTATCTCTGAAGATTTGTCAGGTATTGAAGGTGAAAAGGAATCCTTCAAACGAAAAAATGAAATTACAGATCTTGATACTCAAGCTAATATAGCTGTTAATAATACCAATTCTGGGACAAAACAGATCGTAGCGTACAGTACACAACTAGAGCTTATAAAATCAATTTATGATGCAAGTTCTGTTGAAAGACTGCTGCCTTCAAATATGGGATTGTCTGGTGTTACTGAAGGTTATCTGGCTAAATATAATGATATGCTGCTTACAAAGAGTAAAACTCTGAAACAAGCAACCAGTCAAAATCCATCCATCATCATTTTAAATAGAGATATTAATGAAATGAGGAATTTGATCCGTCAGAATCTAATGGAGTCAAAAGCTACTTTACAACTTCAGATCGCTCAGTTACAAGCACAACTCAATTCAGATCGTACAAAAATTTATAATTACCCAACACAGGAAAAGATTTTCAGAGGCATAGAGCGTCAGCAAAACCTCAAAGAACAGTTATATTTGTATCTTTTGCAGAAAAGGGAAGAGAATGCAATCACCTTAGCGGTAACAGCTCCAATAGCAAAGGTTCTGAATCCTGCTTACACAATTGGTGTTGTGAAACCTGAAAGGGAGCAGATCGTATTAGGTGCATTACTAGCAGGGCTACTGCTGCCTATTGTGGTCATATTTGCAAAAAATGCAGCAGATAACAAGGTACATACCAAGGATCAAGTAATTTCACATATTCCTAATGCATCAGTTATTGCCGAGATTCCAATCAAAGATAATGACCTTGGACTCTTACAGAATAATGATTTTACAGTCTTTGCAGAATCATTTAGAATACTAAGTTCCAATCTCAAATTTATTTTAAGAACTAAGGAAAATGGCAGCAAAGGAGGAGTGATTCTAGTAACTTCTTCTATTAAAGGAGAGGGTAAATCTACAATCTCAGTTAATACAGCACTTACACTTGCAGGATCTTCAAAAGTATTGCTTATAGGCGCAGATATCAGAAATCCGCAACTTCATCGCTTTATAAAAGATTCTAAGAAAGGGCTGACAGATTATCTCATTTCAGAAGACGAATATCCAGATCAATATATTGTACCTTCGGGACTTCACCAGAATCTTGATGTACTGTTTAGTGGTGCAATTGCCCCAAATCCTAACGATTTACTGGATATGAAAAAATTTGGATGGATGATGGAAACGCTTAGAAATGAATATCAATACATTATTTTAGATTCTGCACCAGTAATGCTTGTAAGTGATACACTGCATCTAATGGAAAAATCGGATATTGTTCTGTACATTATCAAATCAAATTATACAGATATTCCGATGCTAGATTTTGCAGATGAATTCCAACAATCTCACAGCGTTAATAATATTTCTTTCGTGCTTAATAATGTAAAGCCAGAAGACAGCCGTTACGGTAGTAAATATGGATATGGCTACTACACACATAAAGGAAAAAAATAATATAATTGAAAAAATAGCTTGGAGATTTAATATGCATTTATTATAGAATAAATCACGTAGTGATTTTAAGAAAGTAAAAATATAGGTAGCAGGATTGATATATCTTGGTGTCGAAGAGTTTTACAGAATATTTGAATATAATTCTTGTGATTAGGTTTTAAAAATTTACAATATATAATACATGTTTTTTAATTCTTTTGCATACGCTCTCTTTTTACCTTTTGTATTCGTGATTTATTGGTTTGTACTCAATAAAAAACTAAAATATCAAAATATTTTTCTCCTCGCAGCTAGTTATTATTTTTACAGCTGTTGGGATTGGCGATTTGTATTTTTATTAGCATTTTCTACAGCTTTGGATTACTATTCAGGCATAATGATCTATAAAGCTAAGACAAAAAGTCTTCAAAAGTTTTGGTTGATACTGAGTGTCGGAATCAATTTAAGCTTCTTAGGTTTTTTTAAATACTACAATTTTTTCATAGAGAATTTTGCGGAGATGCTTACCAATTTTGGTTTCAAACCACATTATTTTACACTGAGTATTATTTTGCCGGTAGGTATCTCTTTTTACACCTTCCACGGATTATCTTATGTATTTGATATTTATAATAAAAGAATAAAGCCAACTTTCAATATTGTAGATTACACTTTATTTGTAAGTTTCTTCCCATTATTGGTGGCAGGACCTATAGAAAGAGCAACGCATCTTTTACCTCAGATAGAAAAACCAAGAGTCTTTGATTATTCAAGAGCAGCAGATGGTCTTCGGCAGATCCTCTGGGGATTGTTTAAAAAGATGGTAATTGCAGATAACTGCGCCGTTTTTGCTAATCAGATTTTTAATGATTCTGCAAACCAGTCAGGTAGTAATCTTGTTTTGGGTGCGGTTTTTTTTGCATTTCAGATTTATGGAGATTTCTCCGGTTATTCTGATATTGCTTTGGGAAGTGCTAGATTATTAGGAATAGAACTACTGAAGAATTTCAGCTTTCCGTACTTCTCAAGAGACATTGCTGAGTTTTGGAGAAGATGGCATATCTCATTATCGTCTTGGTTTAAGGATTATCTGTATATTCCATTAGGAGGCAGCAAAGGTGGTAACTGGATGCGCATCAGAAACACGTTTATTATATTTATAGTGAGTGGTTTTTGGCACGGTTCCAACTGGACATTTATTGTCTGGGGTGCACTTAATGCACTTTTTATTGTACCATCAATGCTGATGCGAACAAATCGTAACAATATAGAAATTGTGGCTAATGACTCTGCTCTGCCTAGCTTGAGAGAGTTATTTCAAATGATCATTACTTTTGCATTGGCTTGCTTCGCCTGGATCTTTTTCCGCGCAGAATCTGTAGGCCATGCTATCGATTACATTTCCGGTATTTTCTCCAAAAGTTTATTATCATTACCGGCATTATTATCAGATAAAAAAGTGATTGTCACCATTATGCTTCTTGTATTTTTCATTGTAATAGAGTGGATGGGAAGAAGAAACAACTATGCCATTGAGAAATTAGGTTTAGGCAATGTGAGAGTTCTGCGTTGGGGTTTTTATGCACTTATCATCTTCCTGATCGCAATGTATATGCCTTCGGAGAGTGCTGAGTTTATCTATTTTCAATTTTAGAATATTATGAAAAAATTTATAACTTCCATACTGTTCTTTTCAATATTTACAATTCTATTTTATTTTATTGGAGTTTTGGTAGCAGGAAAAACCTTTCCTAAATTTTTGAAGCGGAAAGTATTGACTGAAAATAAAATCTCTGCAAGTGACCTGTCAGATAAAAGATATAAAGATGCTGATATTGCTAAGCCTGTAGATGTTATGGTCATAGGATCTTCTCACGCATACCGTGGATATGATACACGCTTGTTCAATAAAGATGGTTTTGGTGCCTACAATTTAGGAAGTAGTGCGCAAACGCTGACTCTCACCAATTTTATTTACAATAATTATGTGAACAAACTGAAACCCAAAATATTAATTATAGATATATATCCATTTTTATTAACAAAAGATGGAGAAGAGGGAGAGTTGAATGTATTGCCGCTTTTTTACAGTAAGATTTCTTTTGCCAAAAATTCATTTAAAGACTTCGATGTAAACATATTCAATTCTATAATCTATTTTCAGGTTTTCGGGAATCCAAAAGCTGTAAAAAATAAAAAACTGAAGAACGAAGAATATATTCCAGGCGGATATATCTCCAGCTTTAAGGTCAACACAGAATCAAAAAAATACGAACCAACTGTGTTGAAAATACAAGAGAAGAATATTGATGCTCTCAAAGATATAGTAGCAGATGCAGAAAAGAGAGGAATTCAGGTTTATCTCTTCCAATCGCCACTTCCCGAAGCACGCTACAAAAGCTATACGAACAATAAAGAGATAGACAGCATTATGCAGTCGATCGCTCCTTATTATAATTACAATGATGTTGGGTTTTTATCAAATGATTACTTTTTTGATGACAGTCATATTAATCAAAAAGGAGTGGATGTTTATAATAAATGGGTAATCGAAAAAATAAAGAAAAAATGAGCAAAAAACTACAGCACACGATAATAGGATATTTTCGTTTTTTCTATGATGCAATGGGTAACAAGTTGTTGGTCAACATTTTTCTATCCATTATATTAGGTTTTTTTGATGGTTTAGGAATCGCAATGTTTATTCCCCTATTGCAATTTGTTGCGGGAGATAAGAAACCTGGGGGCAATGAAGATTTGGGCGGATTAAATTTCGTCTTGGAGTTTTTACAATCAGCAGACATTCCTCTTACCCTTGTTTCTATTCTAATTTTTATGGTTCTCATCTTTTTTATCAAAGGATTTCTGAATTATATTATTCAGTTAGAACAGGTAGATTTGCGCCAGAACTATATGGTGTCGCTGAGAATGAAACAAATTAATCTCCTTAGAAATCTTAGCTACAAAGGTTTTATAAAAATTGATAGCGGGATCATCCAGAATACAATCACTGCAGAAGTTGGTAAAAATCTGGGCGCAATGATTCAGTTTCTGAATACTTCGAAGGCATTAGTGTTATTAATAACCTACGTTTTCCTTGCATTTTTAGCCAACTGGCAATTTGCATTTCTACTTATTTTAGGAGTATTGCTTACCAATTTTGTTTTTAGCAAATTCAACACTATAGTAAAGAAAACATCTATTTGGATTTCCAAGAGAGGTAATCTTTTTAGTGGTTATATTATACAGGCAACTCACTCTTTCAAATATTTGAAATCTACGGCTCATTTTTCCATTTTTACCGATAGGATTAAGAAGATAATTGGAGAAATAGAAACGCAAAACAGAATTATTGGAAAATATCAGGCAATAACGCTTAGTTTGAGAGAACCTATTGTGATTACTGTTGTGTGTATTGTTATTTTGATACAGGTCAATTATTTGGGATCTACATTAGGAACAATTATTCTTAGTTTATTATTGTTTTATAGAGCCATGATGGGCTTTATGACTCTCCAAACTGGTTGGCAGACGTTTATGCAAAACGTTGGATCTTTAGAGTCTATTGATAACTTTAATGAATTGTTGCAAAGTCATTCAGAGGATTCAACTAATGGACAAGGGAACTACGAAGGATTTACCGATAATATATCTTTAACCAATTTGAATTTCTGGTACAGAGAAGATGTTGTGGTTCTTAAAGATGTGAACCTTAAGATCAAAAAAAATTCTACAATAGCATTAGTTGGAGAAAGCGGTTCCGGGAAATCTACTTTAGCCAATATCATTGTAGGACTTATCCCTCCGTCTGAAGGTAAAATCGAATTGGATTCCAAGAATCTTTATGATTTAAACTTAGACACTTACCGTGGCAAAGTTGGGTACATCACACAAGAAGCGGTGGTTTTCAATGATAATATCTACAATAATATTACTTTCTGGCAAGAAAGAACCCCGGAGAATATTCAAAAATTTGAAAGCGTTCTTAGGCAAGTTTCTCTTTGGGATTTCGTACAGAATCTACCGGAAAAGGAAAATACAGAATTGGGAGATAACGGAATATTAATTTCCGGCGGGCAAAAGCAAAGGATTTCCATTGCGCGTGAGCTTTACAAAGAATTGGATATTATCATTTTTGATGAGGCAACCGCAGCACTGGATTCCGAAACAGAAAGATTTATACAGTCCAGCATAGATGATATTCAGGGGAAATGTACAATGGTAATCATTGCGCACCGCCTTTCAACTATCAAAAATGCAGATGAGATATTCCTAATGGAAAAAGGAGAAATTGTCGCAAGTGGCAACTTTGAAGAATTACAGCAGAAGTCAGACAAATTTAGAAGAATGGTAATGCTTCAAAACTTAAATTACGCCAATTAAAAACTTAAATTATGTCAGCCAAAAATAAAATATATCTACTTCCAGCGGTTCAGTACAACAATACCGGCGATGTTCTTATTAATAAAATTCTTATAGAAGAATTGCGTTTGTACGGCGATGTGGTAATAGACGACAAAGGCTCTCCTGATTGGTTTTTTGAAGAATTAGGTGTTGCGGAAAAAGAGAGATTCTCACATTATTCCAAAGGCAGTTTTTTCGAAGGGATAAAACAGTCAATGGATGATAATAAAAATATTAAACATTATTTCGTCATTCATCCCGGACATACATCCCGCAAAGGCTGGAGAAAGTCAATATACTCAGATCACGGTTTTTTGAGAACATTAGATTATTTCAAACTGAGAAGAAAAGGGTTGGAAATCCTACGCTTTGGTTTTTCCATCGGACCTTTTGATATTTACAATAAAATTGCAGAAGCCTTTTATACAAGAGTATTTTCATATTATGGTGTAAGAGATTCCAAGTCTTTTGAATTGGCGAAAAAATCATTCTTCCACCGTCCTCAATTGATGCCGGATCTGGCTTGGAGATATACTTTTAACAAAGAAAAAGCTGAAGGAGAAAATTATATCGTGATAAGTTTTCGTTCTGCAGGTTTTGGGAAAAATCAGGTTTTAAAGAATCTGATTCCCATCATATCGGAACTTAAAGCAGTTCTTTCTTCTTTGAAAGGAAACTACAAAATAAAGGTAGTTTATCAGGTATTGTATGACAAAGCAGATGCGGAAGAAATATACAAAGCCCTGAAAGAAATTAATTTACCTGTCGAATTTATTGATGAAAAACTGAGTCTTGATGCCGCTTCTGAATTATATAAAAATGCTAAATTCTTAATCAGCAACAGATTGCATGTCGTATTATTAGGTCTTGTTCAGGGAATTCCTGCGTTTCCATTAGTGAGGGAAGATCACAATCAGAAAATCATTAATATTTTTAGAGATAATAATCTGGATGATTATCTACTGCTAATTGGAGACGGCTCGAAGAATACTCAAAAGATCGAAATAATTTTGAGTAACGAAACAGAATCCGAAAGACTGGAAGCTTTGATAAAGAAAAACAGCCAGAATATTGAAAACATTTTCAAAAAAATTTTTGAAAAGTAGATTGAAAAGGGTAAATCCGATTCTTTTCAATTACGTCTTTAATATTTATCAACGACTAAAAGATAGAAAATATGCTAATTTCAGTAATTATACCTTCTTACAATTCAACAGACACTATTGAAAGAGCCATTGATTCTGTGATTCATCAAACCTATCAGAATTGGGAGTTGATCTTAGTTGATAATAATTCTACGGACAATACGTCGGAAAAGCTTTATGAGTATCAGAAAAAATTTCCTGACCGGATCACAGTTTTAAAAGAAGTCACCAAAGGAGCGCCTGCTGCCAGAAATAAAGGTTTATATGAGGCTAAAGGCGAATGGATACAGTTTCTTGACGCCGATGATGAGTTATTGCCAGAAAAAATAGAATATCAGGTTTCTCAAATAAATGATGAAATCTCGCTTATCGTGAGTCCTGCAAAGATATTCCGGCCGAAGAATCATGAATTTGTAAAAGAAGTCTACCACGAAGATTTGTGGATTGCATTGATATTATCCATGTTAGGCATTACAAGCGCTAACCTGTGGAGAAGAAGTTCTCTTCTGGAAATCAATGGCTGGGACAATAGCAAGACTTCTTCTCAGGAGTACGATCTGTTGTTCAGAATCATGAAAAATCAAAACAAAATCAAATATTTAGGAGAAATCCACACCAATATTTATCAAATAGGAGTATCTGTTTCAAGAGATACCGACAAGCATAAACACAAAAAAATAATATTGAGCAGAGTAAGACTAAGAGTAGAAATTAAAAAATATTTGCAGGAAAATAATCTATTGACTAGTGTAAGAAGTCAAAGAATTGATTCTTATATCATTGCGGAATTAAGAAAAATCAGAAAGTCTTTTCCTCTTCAAAGCTTGTATTTATTAAATTCTTTACCCTTGGAAATGAGCTTTGTAGAAAGAATGAAGAAAAATATAAATTTCGTAAAGTCCTAATTAAAGTCTATAAAATTTGAAACAATGCAGATTTCAGTCATAATACCTACATATAAATCCTGGAACATCATAGACAAATGTCTCCAGTCTTTACAAAATCAAAGTTTTGAAGGGAGTTTTGAAATATTGGTTGTAGATAATGAAGAAACGAGCATAATTCCCGGTAATATAAGAAATTATCAGAATGTAAGATTTCTGCACGAGACAAAACCAGGATCTTATGCTGCCAGAAATACAGCGATAGAAGCTGCGAAAGGCGAAATTTTAGCTTTTACCGATGCAGACTGCATACCACATAAAGACTGGCTGAAAAATGGCGTCGAGCTATTAGAAAAGACTGAAAATGCAGGAATTGTCGGAGGAAACGTGAAATTATTTTATCTCGATGAAAATAAACTGAACAGCGCTGAAACTTACGATAAATACACTGCTTTCCGGATCAAAGAATATGTGAGTTTTGGGAATTGCGTAACTGCCAATTGGTTCAGTTATAGAAAGACGCTCATCGATTTTGGTTGTTTTGACAGCAATTTGAAATCGGGTGGAGACACTAAACTGTCTCAGAAGATCTCAGCGAAATTGGCATTGGTTTACGGAGAAAATGTAATTGTTTATCATCCTGCCAGAAATAAAGTAAGTGAGATCGTGACAAAATACAGAAGGGTACTGGGAGGCAAATATGCGGAGAAATTTAATAAGCAGAATAAAAAATTTCTATTGTTTACAGTAGAATATATTTTCAGAAGAATAAAGTTTAATTTGAATTTGCTGGCAAAGGGTAAAGTAAAGGATTTTTTCAAAATTGCATATGTCCATTTCACTTTGCTGCCATCCTTATTTTTTGAATCTTTTAAAATAATGGCAACAGGTAAAACAGAAAGAAAATAAAATGATCAGTATTATAGTTCCAACTTTCAACCGTCAGGATTACATTGCGGAAACGCTCAAGTCGTTAGTAGAACAAACTTACAACGACTGGGAGTGTATTGTTGTAGATGATGGCAGCACTGATGATACAGAAACTGAAGTCCAAAAATATATTAAAGCGGATTCTAGATTTTGTTTTTACAAAAGGCCTGCAAAGATGCATAAAGGAGCCAATTCCTGTCGTAATTTCGGTTTCACCATTTCTAAAGGAAAATATATCAAATTTCTGGACAGTGACGATATTATTACAGAAGAGTGTCTGGAAAAACAAAACGCTATACTCAATGCAAATCCGGAGATCGAAGTCTGCTTGTCATACGGACGATATTTTGATAATGACACCAAAGAATTAAAAGAATTATGGTCTCGTAATATGGATCACAGCGATTATTTTTTCGGTCACGTGACCAATCAGATCAGATGGCAGACTGCAGATCCGCTATGGAGAAAATCATTCTTTCCAGAGCCTCCATTCCAGGAGGGATTGATGAATTCTCAGGAATGGCTGATGCACGGGCTGTCTTTTTTGAAACTAAAACGCAATGAAATTTATAATCTTAAAGAAACCTTCACATTAATCAGAAGAGGAAACGAAAGGATGAGTTCTATCAGGACATCATTTTATTATAAAAATCAAAGAAATGCCAGGCTATTATTATTAAAAAAAGTTTTACTGGTGAAACCACAATTGTTCTCAGTCCAGATCCAACTTCTAAAACAAATATCTGTCTTCACCTATTGGATGTTGAAAAGAAGAAATGGATAAACTTTAAATTAAATATAATTCATGATCATTATTTATATCATTCTACTTTTCTCGGCATTAGTCAATATTCTGTTTTTTTACTTTGACTTTCTTCCTTTCCTGAAAAATATTCTGAAAGAAAAGAGAAAAAAAAGTACAGCAACAGCAAATAAGGATTTTAAAACGATTGAAAATGAGATTCTAAAAACTTCTTTTGAAATTGTTGAAACAGAAAAGCAACTAACGACCTGGAATAAAAAGCAATATGTTTCCGAAAGATTTTACCATTACATCAAAGGGACAAAATCAGATGAATTTAAGAAATTTCATTTTCCAGTTGCTTTTTTATATCACGGGCTCTCTTCTTATCTTTTGAACACAGACAAATCTGATATTTCAAGATTTAAAAATATATTCGATAAAATACTGGATGATCAAGGCAATCCGAAATTCACAATGGATAAGCCAGATCAGGTTCCATTTGGATTAACATCGCTAAGTCTTTATGAAAAATATGAAGATGAAAAATATTTGAAATTTTCGGATCACATTTACCAGTTTATCATAAAGAATCTGAATGATAAAGGTGTTTTGCTTTATAATAAATCTTCTGATAACCAATATGTTGATGTGTTGGGGATGATAATTCCTTTCCTTGTGAGTTATTACAAAACAACCGGAAATAACGAAGTTTTGAGCCTTGCAAAAAGACAAATTGACTTTTTTGAACAATACGGATTAGATCAATCCACGCATTTGCCTTCTCATGCTTTTCAGTTAAAGAATAAAATAAGAACAGGATCTGTCAATTGGGGCCGAGGTTTCGGATGGTATTTGCTTGGAATAAACGCAGTGAACTCAGTGGACGGATCTTATCTGCCAAAGCTTGAAAAAATCTATCAAACTGTTCCGGAAACCAAGACATTCATCTATTCACAGTTTCCGGGGAGCAGCCATAAAGTTGATATATCTGCAACTGTAATGCTTCTGAATTGTTTCCTGGATTCGGGAATTATCAATATTACCAAAGAAGAATTTATAAACACTTTCCAGCCTTATTTGCAGGATGGATATGTGATGCAGACATCGGGAGATACAATCGGAATCAACGATTATTCTGATTTTTTCGGAAAAAGTGAATTTTCCCAAGGGATGTTTTTATTAATCTTATCAAAACTAAAGTAGAATGAAGAAAATAGCGATTTTAACACAACCATTGATCTCCAATTATGGTGGGATTTTGCAAGACTTTGCACTTCAGAGAGTTTTGAAAAATAAAAACTACGATGTTGTTACAATAGACAGACGCTACAACGGTGTTTCGAAATCCAAATTACTTTTGAGCAACATAAAAAATACGATTATTAATAAACTGCAGCTTGGTAGCAAGAGAAACTTCACAAGTTCGGACATTAATTATATTACGAAAAATCCACGTAGTTTTATATCAAAATATATAACACTTTCTGAGGTTGTAGATCTGGACGAAAAAATGGTAAAGCACTTCAAAAATAATGCTTATGATGTTGTAATTGTGGGAAGCGATCAGGTGTGGAGACCAAGATATTCTCCCAATATTTACGATTATTTTTTTGGATTTTTAAAGGATAATTCCACAACTACGAAATTATCTTACGCCGCGTCTTTTGGCGTTGATACTTGGGAATACAATGAAGAGCAGACAAAGGAAGTTAAAAATCTGATCAGCTTGTTTGATGCCGTTTCTGTAAGGGAAAAAAGTGCTGTAGAACTTTGTAAGGATAACTTGGATACAGATGCGCAATTTGTTCTGGATCCCACATTATTGCTGGAAAAAGAAGATTATCTGAAATTGATTACTAAAAAATCAGACAAGTCTTCGGCATCCATATTTACGTATGTTCTGGATCAATCCGAATCTAAGACCAATATTATAAATTTTGTTCAGAAAAAACTGGGCAAAGAAGTTAGAACAAATCAGCCAAAAGAAGACCAAAAATCATCCTCATCCAAAAATTTGAATGACTTTGCATATCCGCCGATAGAAGGGTGGATTGAATCTTTCGATCAAGCCGATTTTATAGTAACAGATTCTTTCCACGGAACTATTTTTTCTATCATATTTAACAAACCGTTTATAACGATTGTGAATTCCGAAAGAGGCGCAGCACGTTTCAAATCCCTGCTGTCCTTATTAGATTTGGAAGACCGGTTAATTGATGCGTATGATGAGTCTTTAATTTCGGAAAAATTATCATTACCAATTGATTATACCAAGGTTGATGCAAGATTAAAGGAACTGACAGCTGATTCTTTAGCTTATCTTTTTAATAATATCGAAAAGTAAATTTATGAGTTCCTTAAAAACATTTGTCAGCACCTTAAAAGCATTTTATAAAGCACCTAAAAGCCTGCTTCCAAATATGTATGTAAAAGGAAACAGACTGAACTCATCTAGGATTCTTTTTTTTGGAAGAATTACTTTTAATATTGATAAGACTTCGAAAATTAATATTAAAGACGGACATCTGGCTGTCAACAGATATCTGAGAACGAATGACGGAACTTCCGGATCTCTGGAAATGGGAAAGAACAGTACAATCAATGTTGATAAATCTTTTTTTATTCACAGTGGTTGTGATGTCGTGCTTTTGGAAAATTCTGAATTAAATCTGGGTAGCGGCTATATCAATAAAAACTGTCAGATCCGATGTCATCATAAAATATCAATTGGACACGGTGTTGCGATTGCAGAAAATGTTTACATCAGAGACAATGATTCTCATGAATTAATTACAACCGGAAATCAAAACATACAATCAAGCGATATCAGGATTGGCAATCACGTCTGGATTGGAGCCAATGTTACTATTCTGAAAGGTGTATCGATTGGGGACGGAGCTATTGTAGCAGCCGGATCGGTTGTTACTAAAAGTATTCCGGAACATTGTTTGGCCGCAGGAGTTTCGGCTAAAGTAATCAGGGAAAATATTGAATGGAAATAAGATGAGCACAATGTTTTCTGTAGTTATAACCTATTACAACAAGAAAGAATATATCGAAAGATGTATCAGCTCTGTTCTGGATCAGAATTATAAAAATTTTGAAATCATCCTGGTAAACGATGGTTCCAAAGATGATGGCGTGGATTTGGTTCAGGAAAAATTTGGCGACCGAGTTAAGATTATCACTCAAAAAAACGGAGGCGTTTCCTCTGCCAGAAATACCGGAATCTTAAACAGCCAGTACGGATATATTGCTTTCCTGGATGCGGATGATTATTGGAGTCCCTGGTATTTGGAAAGTGCAAAGACGGTTATTGATAAAGAACAGAATGTAGGAATAATCGGCGCACACTACACAAGAGACAAGCTTTTGATTCAGAAAAATGAATCAGAAATTAAATATTATGAGGTTAAAAATTATTTTAAAACAGCCATTAATAATACACTCTTTCTGACATCGGCAACGATTGTGAAAAAAGATTTTTTTGATCATAATGATGCTTTTAATACAAATCTGAAAAGTGGCGAAGACCTGGATGTATGGTTTAGAATCATAGAAAATGGTGGAAAAGCATTTTATATTGAAAATTCTTTGGTTTATTATTCAGATGAAGATCATCATCAGATCACATCAATTTACACAGACCTGGATAGAACTTTAGTCGGGAATATTCAAACATTATATAAAGAATTGTTATCAAAATCGGGAAACAGAGATTTTCAGGAATTTGTAAGCAAATATGTTTATTTTAATATTTATCCTTATTATTTTGACCAAAAAACCAATTCTCAGGCAAAGTCTATTTTGCAGCAAATTAAAATTAGATTTTCTCTAGCGGACTATTTATTTGCAATGCCGACGCATAATTTTTTTCAAAAAATAATAAAACACAAATATAAAAGACTGTATTTTAAATTTCTTTTTAGATATATATACAAATGAAAATTATTCATCTGACCACTTTTCTCGATTTTGGAGGCATAGAACGCAAAAAAGAAAACATTTCTTCCTGGAAAGATGACAATGATTGGGTTTTTGTTGCAATTAACAAAGGAGGTGTTGCTGAAGAAAAAATCAAAGCAAACGACAAAAAGGTTATTTGTTTAAATCTTCCATACAGGATTCCTTCGTTTACAACCATCTTAAAACTGGCCAGATTATTCAGAGAGTTAAAACCGGATGTGATCCATGCAGCCGGAGCCGAAGCCTCTTTTTTCGGTTTCTTTGCCGGAAAACTGGCGAAGGTTCCAAAAATAATTGTCGAAGAAATCGGCATTCCGAATCATTCCAGGTTAGCAAAATCAATATTCGGATTTTTATATAAAAAATCATATAGAACTTTGGTGGAATCCAAAAGTGTTGCGGATTTCTTGATAGGAAATTATAATTTATCGCCAGACATCGTAACTGTCGTTCCAAATTTCGGAACTTTTGATTATGATTTAAGTAAGTTGAAAAGAGTCGAAAGTAATTATTTTAATATTTTAATGGTTTCCAGACTCGAACCAGTCAAAAACATTGAAGGCGTCATCAATGTCATCAGCAGATTTGTAAAACTTGGAATTAATAATATTAAACTGAACATTTTAGGTTCAGGAACTTTGGAAACTTCTTTAAAGGAGAAAGTAGAACAATTACAAATCGCAGATTATGTTAATTTTGTTGGGTTTGTAAAAGATCCTTTTCCTTATTTAATTAATACGGATCTCTATATCCTGAATTCTTTTACCGAAGGTTTTTCAAATTCTTTGTTGGAGGCAATGTACAGCAAAACACCTTCACTCAGCACAACTGTTGGAGCAGCTGAAGATTTGATTAATGATGGAGAAAACGGATTTTTAGTTCCTGCAGACAATGAAGATGCTTTGTTTAATAAACTTAAAGAAATTACCGATCTTGATCCTGAAACACTAATGAAAATAGGAGTCAATGGTTATCAAAGTATTATCGGTCAATATACATTAAAAAGTCATATCAGTCAATTATTAGAAATTTACGATGGGAAAAGTTAGAGTTTTATACACGATGTCAACAGTGGCTTCTGGTGGTGTGGAAAAAAGAAGACTTTCTCTTGCGAAATATCTGGACAAGTCTA
Source organism: Epilithonimonas sp. JDS (assembly GCF_021261315.1). Taxonomy (GTDB): domain Bacteria; phylum Bacteroidota; class Bacteroidia; order Flavobacteriales; family Weeksellaceae; genus Epilithonimonas. The sequence goes on along the minus strand of NZ_JAJSAX010000001.1, from coordinate 815,859 downwards.
AATATGAACTGAAAATCGTTTCCACACATAAAGCGGGCGGTGTTGTAGATGGGTTGGAAAAAGAAGGCGTAGAAATTTTCGAAATCAAAACATTCAAAGGTATTTTCCATTGGGAAAAACATAAGAAGGTTCAGAAGATTATTGATGATTTTAAACCTCACATCATTCACGGAGCTGTTTATGAAGGTGTGACGATGGCTGCGATAAACGGATTTATAAAAAAAGTCCCGATTATTATTCTCGAAGAGACTTCTGATCCTCAAAATAGAAGTTCGAAGGCTAATCTGCTTTTGAGAATGTTTTCTCTTGTTGCGGACAAGTTTGTTGCGATATCGCCTAATGTTTCCGATTACCTAATTAAAACGGCGAAAATATCATCCAAGAAAGTGATCACAATTAATAATGGTGTAGAAATTCCAAGGGAAGTTTCGGACTCGGAAATTCAGAATTGGAAAAGTCAATATTCTATTAATGAAAATGATTTTGTGATTGGAACGGTTGGAAGGTTAATCAATGATCATAAAAAAGTAACCGATATTATCGAAGCTATTCATCTTTTAAAAGAACTGAACAATCTTAAACTGATAATTGTAGGCGATGGAAAAGATATGGAATTGATTAAACAAAAAGCAATTGATCTGGGAGTTCAGGAAAAAGTGATATTTACCGGTTATCAGTACGATTCGGCATCATTTTATAAATTGATGGATGTGTTTTGTATCGCCTCACAAAGAGAAGGCTTTGGATTAGTTGCAGCAGAAGCAATGCTTCACAATTTACCAGTCATTGCAACTAAAGTAGGTGGTCTTCAAAATGTGGTCGTAGATGGCGAAACTGGGGTGTTACTACAACCTCACCAACCTCAAGAAATTGCCGACGCTATTAAAAAGTTGTATGAATCGGCGGAATTACGTCATAAATTTGCACAAAATGGATACAACAGAGCTCTAGAAAATTACACGGAAGAGAGATATGTAAAGGATGTTATAAATCTTTATATTGAATTACTGTCAAGTAAAAATATTCAGGTTTAATAGGTAGTCAAAGGTGTTCCGAGAATCTGTGATTTCACCAGGTAATGTGTTTCAAAAGACGAATAGCAGTATTCAATCGTATCACTATTAAATCGTGTTTAACAAAATTATGTAAAAATAAAAGACCTGGATTTTATTTTTATTTTGCATCTCGATTTCTAATGTTAAAGAATAAATTTACAGTGGTAGAAAGTAAAAGTTGTCATAACAATGCAACGTGTATTGAAACATCATTTTAGTCATTGCTAGTAACGCAAATTGAATAGTTGATTATACATATTGTATTATTAAATTTACAACTATAAAGGGATTACATTATCAAAAAGTATATAAATTGTGGACGAACAATGGACGAACGGTGGACGAACAGTGGATATACAAACTCAAGATTTGTAGTTTTTATTAATTTGGTAAAAAAAATGTAATATTAGTAATTATAATATAACTGAAAATATCAGTTTAATGATGCTAGACGTAATATGAAACAAACAAACATCCTCTTCATCACTTGGGACGGCCCGCAGACTTCTTACATGGAAGGTTTGTTTATGCCTATTTTTCAAGAAATCACAAAGTTGGACGATGTGAAATTTCACGTGTTGCAGTTCACCTGGGCAGATGAAATAAAGGTAAGCCACACCAAAAATGTAGCTGAAAAAATGGGAATTAAGTATTCTGCTTTGCCAATCATCAGAAAACCAAATGTTTCTGTAGGAAGTTTGCTGACAGTTTTTACATCATCCGGCAAAATCAAAAAATACATCAAAGAAAATAATATTGACATCGTAATGCCAAGAAGTACTTTTCCGGCAATGATGATCAATCAAATTAAAGATAGAAACTTCAAGCTCATCTTCGATGCAGACGGTTTACCTATTGAAGAGCGAATAGATTTTGCAGGTCTCAAAACAGATTCTTTTCAATACAAACTGATGAAATCTGCTGAAACCAAAATGCTGAAAAATGCAGATGCTGTTATTACAAGATCTGAAAAAGCAATTGATGTTCACATCAGTAATATTGGCGAAGATAACATAAACAAATTTTCCGTAGTCTTGAATGGAAGAGACAAAAATCTCTTTAAATTAAACACTGATTCTAGAACTGAAGCCCGGAAAGAATTGGGATTGAAAGACGAATTCCTTTTTGTTTATGCAGGTTCATTAGGTCCGCAATATTGTTTGCCGGAGATGCTGGAAATCTTTAAAACGCACTTATTAAAAAATAAATCCAAATTTCTTATTCTGACTGGTAATACAGAATTTGCAGAACAAAATATTCCGGCAGAATTAAAATCAAATATAATTTTGAAATCTGTAAAGTCAGATGAAGTTCCATTCTACCTCAATGCGGCAGATCTGGCTTTTGCTTTAAGAAAACCAACTTTTAGTATGCAAGGCGTCGCTCCAATTAAATTGGGCGAGTATCTTCTGTGCGGTTTGCCGGTGATTGCAAGCAAAGGAATTGGCGATACGGATGATATTTTGGAAAATTTTGAAGAATGTTATCTTTATGATCACGCCGTCAGTTCGGAATCTCAGAAAGAACTTATCACAAACTTTTTAGAAAAGTCTATATTTGCCGACAGAAACCATATTTCGGAAAAAGCAAGAGACTATTTTTCCCTGGAAGCAGCAGCAGAATCTTACATCAAAGCCATCAAGAAAATCAATTAATGAAAATCCTTTATCTCACCAAATACACAAGAATGGCCGGCAGCAGTAGAATGCGGAGCTACCAGTATTTTCCTTATTTGGAAAAAGCAGGGATGAAAGTGACGGTAAAACCTTTTTTTGATGAAGCTTATCTCAAAGACTTTTATGCCGGGAAAAAAAATATCGCAGCAGTTGTTAAATCATACTTGAGACGGTTTTTTGTTCTGTTTACAGTTTCGAAATATGATAAAGTCGTTGTAGAAAAAGAGATTTTCCCATTTCTTCCGGCTATTGCAGAATGGCTGTTGAATATTTTAAATGTCAAATACATTGCAGATTACGACGATGCTATTTTTCATAATTATGATCAAAGCTCCAATCCTGTAATTAAAAAATTATTGGGTAGCAAGATTGCAAAAGTGATGAAATACAGCGGAACTGTTGTGGCAGGCAATCAATATTTGGCAGAATATGCTTCTAAATCTGGTGCGAGAAACATAGAAATTATTCCAACTGTAATTGATTTGAACCGCTATCCGGTAAAAGAAAATTCGGATCCCGAAAAATTTACAGTAGGGTGGATCGGAACAAAAACCACTTTCGAAAAGCACCTTTTGCCTTGCAAAGATTGGATCAAAGCATTACAGAAACAAGATCCAAATATTCATTTCAATATTGTCGGGATTACCGAGGAAATGGATCTTGGCAGCAATGTAAAGTACATCCCGTGGACAGAAAATACAGAAGTTCCTGAAATCCTTAAAATGGATGTCGGAATAATGCCGCTTCAGGATTCTGAATGGGAGAAAGGAAAATGTGCCTACAAATTGATTCAGTATGCAGCCTGCGGGATTCCCGGAGTGGCATCCGATGTAGGGATGAATAAAGAAGTTTGCATCGATAATGAAACAGGATTTATTGCGAAAAGTAATGAAGAATGGATGGAAGAAATTCTATTCTTAAAAAATAACTCTCAGAAAAGAATCGAAATGGGACACAACGCCAGAAAGCTGGTTGAGAACACATTCTGTATTCAGGTGACTGCGGAGCGTTGGAAAGACATATTAACAAAATAATAATGGAGCAGAAAAAATACTTTGATATTCTACAGATTTACAGGGGAATTGCTGCATTGTTGGTTGTGATACATCATACTTACACGTCTTTTGCTCACTTCAACCATTTCGACATTCCTGCATTGGCTTTCATTGCGAAAATAGGAAAGCTCGGTGTAGATTTTTTCTTTATTCTATCGGGTTTTATCATTACTTATACCACTTTTAAATATAGAGGTGACAGCAGTTACTTTAAAAAGTATGCGTTTAACAGGATTATTAGAGTGTATATTCCGTATTTGCCTATTTCGCTGGCAATGTTAGCACTATATTATTTATTGCCAAGTCTCAGTGCCTCAGACCGCTCGATGAGTTTACTGACTTCTCTCACCCTTTTACCACACGGCAATCCGGCCTTATCGGTGGCTTGGACATTGGTGTTTGAGATGTTTTTTTACTTCGTTTTTTCAATCAATTTCTTTTCACGAAAAGGATGGTTCTACTTTCTTGGTATCTGGATCGTCGGAATTATTACAGCTGCAATTATCAAGATGGATCTTAGTCATCCAGTATTGAAGTTGATATTCAGTCTGTATAACCTCGAATTTATTATTGGAGTTCTCATTGCGTATCTGATTCAATATAAGATCAGGATCAAATATGCTTATCTTTTTTCGGCATCTATATTAGCACTGTTTGCATTTCTTGTAGTAAAGTATTTGGATATTAATTTATTTCCGTTTTTTCAAAATCTAATATTTGCATTCTCTGCCTTCTTATTTGTTTATTTAGGAGTGTCTTATTGGAATAAAAGAATCAGTACACGCAATCTATTTATGATGGCTGGTAATTCTAGCTATTCTTTATATTTGCTGCATAATCCTCTGCAGAGTATTTTGGTTAGAATTTTCCCCAAAAGTGATTTGCAATACTTTATATTTTTAGAATTTCTTATCGTGATAATGATTATCGTAATTATCAGTTACATTTATTATATGATTTTTGAAAAGAAAATCATTGCAATTATTAAAAACAAAGTTGATATTTATGTTTCTTGATATCATTTACATACCTATAATTATAGCTTTGGGTCTAGGTTTTATTAATCTTTTCCGAAATGAAATTTCTGCATATGATGAATTGATGCTCAAGCGACTTCTTTTCTTTCATTTATTGATGGGCGCTTATTTTTGCTTCTTCATATTGGGTGATGCAGTTGGATATTGGAAAGTTCCGCAAACATATACTTTTGAAACATTTAAAAAAGGATTGTTCAATGGCGAAGGTACTATGTTTATGTATGCATTTAATTTTCTGTTCTCCAATCTTTTGAACATGTCTTATTTAGCAAATACATTGCTGTATTCTTTGTTTGGATTTATGGGATTGACGTTTTTCTACATTGTTGCGATTAAAAATGTCCAGTTTAACAAAATTATTAATGGGTACGTTTTGTTTCCTTTAATTTTCTTTCTCCCAAACCTCAATTTTTGGAGTGCCGGTGTAGGAAAGGATACGTTATTGTTTCTCTGTATCGGAATGTTTGTTTACGGACTGATGAAGCCCTTTCAAAGAATTCCGCTATTAGCCTTTGCAGTACTGATGTCAATGGCAGTACGTCCACATATCACTTTATTTTTGATGGTTGGATTTGGTTTGGCTTATATTTTAGGGGGTAAAGTGTCTCCTTTTCAGAGATTTTTGTTTTCTGCAGTGATGATAGGAATTGGGATTGCGATCCTTCCAAGTGTAATGCAGTTTGCAAAGATTGAGGAGGCGTCAGCAGAAGGTTTTGATAAATTTGCAACTAGCAAGGCGGCGGTTCTCAGCCGTGGAACTACTGGATCTGCGATTGATATCTCTTCATATCCTTTTCCGTTGAAAGTAATTACATTTTGGTTCAGACCTTTATTTTTTGATGCCCGGAATATCAATGGCCTTATTGCATCAGCTGAGAATTTAATTCTACTGATTATCTTTATAAAAGCAATGAGAAGCAATCCATTAAGAGCATTCAAGGCAGCGCCCTTTGTAGTGAAAGGATTGGTCTTTTTTGTCATTGTTGGGACTTTGGCATTTTCACAATCGCTGGGTAATCTGGGGATTATGATCAGGATGCGAAATATGTTTCTGCCAGGATTGATTATTTTTATGATGTGGGTATTTTCGTATCAGGAATATACGATAAGAAGCCAAAGAAAACAGCTGAAAAAATAGCATGTACAAGAAGTGGTTGGGATTTCCCGTTTTTCTTCTGATATACCATCTGAGCTTTGCTTTGATAGCTTGGCAGTATAATTTGAAAAATCCCAGCGATGCTTACAGATATTGGCATTTGACAGAATCCTGGACAACTTATTTTAAAGTTGGAACAGATGTCATAAAGCTTATCAATTATCCATTTTCGAAAATACTGCAATTGCCTTTTTGGTTTGGCTTTCTATCTTACAGTTTGATTGGTTATTACTCAATTAATAAGCTATATCATTTTGCAAAAGATTACATTAAACCAAATACTAGTTGGAGCAGTTATCTTTTGATGTCTATTTTTTTGTTGCCTAATCTTCATTTCTGGACTTCTATCATTGGAAAAGAGCCTGTTGTTTTCCTGGCAATTACTTGGATAATAATTAATCAGGCCAAAGCCAAATATTTGACGTTTCAGTACATTTTTGGCTGGATTTTATTGATGTTAATTCGACCGCACGTCGCAATGTTCCTGTTGCTCGCTATTTCTTTCGCACTAATTATTAGTGATAATGGCTTTTCCAAAAAGAAAATATGGATTGTAATTTCGTCCTTTATTTTGTCGTCAGGATTATATCTGATGACAATGCATCTGCTAAATCGAAATCCATTTGATATCGCTTATATTTTGGAGAGAAATGATGCTTCATTATTGGCTTTCAAACGGGCAGATTCTTACGTGCCAATGATCAATTATAATATTTTTGAAAGATTTTTCGCACTCAATTTTCGTCCGCTTTTTGCAGATTCGGTTTCACTGTATTCTTTTGTTTTGAGTGTGGAAAATTTGCTGGTTTTAATTCTACTCGTAATGGCTTTATTAATTTATATTCTTCGTTACAGGATAATTAAGTTTGATCTTTTCGCTCGTATTGTACTATTGTTTTTCATCATTTCTTCATTGTTTTTTATCCAGCGTTATTCGTGTTTAGGCATTTTTGTAAGAACGAAAATAATGTATCTGCCATTTGTATTGATATTGGCAGTTAAAATCGTCACTTCATTCAAATCTGCTTCAAACAAAGCCAACTCATAGTTTTTACTAAAAAAATATTGATTTCGACGAATTGAATGAAATATTGTCGAGCTCTGTTTTCCCTATATTTGCAAAAATTATTTTCCGATGGCAAAGCTCTTCCGTGTTACAACCGTTCCTATTTCTGTAGAAAAACTACTGGGAAAACAGCTGACTTTTATGAATCAGTTTTTTGATGTCACAGCCATTTCTGCCGATCAGGAATATCTGGAAAGGGTGGGGAAAGAGTTGGGTGTCAAAACGCATACAATCGAGATGACACGTAAGATAACACCAATTCAGGATCTGAGATCGCTTTGGGAAATGTATTCTTATTTCAAAGGAGAAAAACCGGAAATCGTCCATACACATACGCCAAAAGCTGGACTAATAGGAATGATGGCAGCAAAATTAGCGGGCGTAAAAATCAGACTGCATACTGTCGCCGGCTTACCGCTGATGGAAGCTACAGGAAATAAAAGGAAAGTTCTGAACTTCGTAGAAAAACTGACTTACGGCTGTGCCACAAAAGTTTATCCCAATTCTCAAGGCTTGTACGATTTCATTCTGAAAGAAAAATTAGGAAAACCCGAGAAAATTGAAGTGATTGGTAACGGCAGCAGCAATGGAATTGATGTCAGCCATTTCGATCCGGCTTTGTTCTCCGATGAAGCTAATCAGACTTTGAAACAGCAATTAGGTATTTCCAAAGATGATTTTGTCTTTGTGTTTGTCGGCAGATTGGTCAAAGATAAGGGAATCAATGAGTTGATTAATGCTTTTAAAACATTGCAGCTTTCAAATCCTCAACCTCTCAAACTCCTTTTGCTTGGTCCGTTGGAGCAGGATTTGGATCCGTTGTCACAGGATGTTTTGGATGAAATTGAAAAGAACGAAAACATCATTTCTGTCGGTTTTCAAAAAGATGTAAGGCCGTATTTTGCAATCAGCAATTGTCTGGCATTTCCAAGTTACAGAGAAGGTTTTCCCAATGTAGTTTTGCAGGCGTTGGCCATGGGAATTCCAGCCCTGGTTTCCAATATCAATGGCTGTAATGAAATTGTAAAAGAAAATTATAACGGCTTGATTTTTCCTCCAAAAGATGAATCTTCTCTTCTTGATTCGATGGAAAAAATTCTGAAAAATGATCTTTACAATGATATTCAGGCAGTTTCAAGATCCAGTATTATGATCTACAGACAGGAAGTCATTTGGGAATTATTAAAAGAAAATTATGATAAACTTATGATTTCGTAACCTTCCATTATAATCATTCATAAAAATTTAACATTATCATTAGTATGTTTAATTGGTGATTATGTTAATTTTTTAATATTTAATGACGATTATTTTTTTTAATTTTGCAATTAGAAAATTTATCGGTTATGAAAAAAAGTCTAATATTTTTTGTCCTGACGCTGTTCGGTTTTACAGTGTTTCAGGCACAGTCCATTCAGTATGCTTACCCAAGTTTTAAAAAAAGGTTCGAAGCTCCAATCACCACATATTGTGTAAACAATGGCGGCGGTTGTGGGACTAATGCTGCCTATCAGGGAGCTAATTTGGGAACATTTGTAACAGGTGGTAATGTCTTGAGATTGAGTGGTGTGCAGACTAGAGTTAACAGATGTTCCGGTCAAACGGCAACTGCTGTTACAGTTTACTACAGAGCTTACTCTACAGCTGCTGGTCCTGGCGCAACTGCTTTTACCGCAATACCGCTTGTCAAAGGCGCAACTACTGCTAATTCATGTGGCGGTACAGACGAGACTTGGGCTGTGTCTTACAGTGGCGATGGAACATCATTAGCAACAAATTTTACGACTGGCAACTATACCTTGGAAATGTATTATTCGGTAACAACTTCTTCAGGAGCTGTTTTACTTAATAATGCGGGTGCAAATTACAAAGCAACTTTCGCACTAGTGCCAGATACTACCTGGAACGGAACCGCTTGGAACTATGGAAAACCGGCTTTGCAATCCAATGCTATTTTCGCTGCTAATTACAATATGACAGGGGAAAGTTTGTCTGTAAACAATATTACAATTAACTCAGGTGTTACTTTATCACTTCAGTCAGACAGATCTTTTAAAGTAAATGGAAACGTTGTGAACAACGGGACAATCCTTGTTAACAACAATGCAACTTACCTACTGGTAGATGGTTCTACAAGAACTGGTACTGGAAAAGTGACGGTAAAAAGAGAAGCCAACCTAAAGAAAAATGATTATAATTACTGGAGCAGCCCGGTAAGTGGTCAGAATCTTTTTGCTTTTTCTACAGGCACACCAACTAACTATTTCACCGTGTATGATGAACCTACTGATACATTCAAAAGAACTGGTCTCAGCGCATCATCTACATTTGCTTCTGGCATCGGATATGCCATCAGAGGAAAAGATTCATATTCCCCAACATCACAGATCACAGAGATGTTCACATTCGAAGGATTAGATCACAATGGAAATATAACAGTCAATCTGCAGAGAAGTGCTGGTGCAGATAAAGGTTATAATTTGGTAGGAAATCCATATCCGTCTAATATCAATTTCGCAACACTTTACAATTACGGAAGCAACAGATCAGCGATATTCAACAAGCAATGGTTCTGGACAACTTTAAATGATGTGAAAACACAGCAGGGATCTAATTATGCTGGTAACAACTACGCCACTTTTGTTTCCGGTGTGGGAGGTGTTGGTCCTTCTTATGTCTCTGGAAATATTGAGGAACCTTCTCTACGACCACTAGGTTTTACAAAAGTGGGTCAAGGCTTCCTTGTACAGGCAAGAGCAAATAATGTTGCACTGACTTTTACCAATGGAATCAGATCTTCTAACACAGCAGACTCTATATTTTTCAATAAAGATGGAGAGGATGACGGCGAAGGAGATGATGATGGCGGCGACGAAGGTGAGCCGACTATCGATAGATATTGGTTGAAATTTATCAATCCAAATAATATTGCAAATACAATCCTTGTAGCGCACGTTCCTTATGCTACAGATGGATACGATGAGGATTACGATGCTAATTTATTTTCTTTAGGTCAGGATTCTTTCTTCTCTGTTGTGAGTCCTTATAGATTACAGATTCAGGCACGTCATTATCCTATAACTGCTGCAGATCATTTTGGTCTAGGCTATGTTTCTTCTGTTGCGGGAGTTGCAAAAATCGCTTTGGATGATAAGGAAGGTGTTTTTAAAGATAATTTGAAAGCCATCTATCTGAAAGATAACGTTACCGGAACAATCACCAATCTTCAGGAACATTATTACTCATTCACAACGGCAAAAGAGACAAACGAAAACAGATTCAGTATCCTTTATGAAAATGCTGTACTTTCTGCAGGTGCTTCTCAAACCAAAGAATTAATCGTGTACAAACAAAATAATGAGTGGGTAATCAAAGGAGATCAGAATATCAGTTCTGTTGATGTTTATGAAGTCTCAGGAAAATTGGTTAATTCTGTTTCTGCTAACAATTCTAAAGAAGTCAGAATTAATAACACGAAACTTGTCAAAGGTGTTTATATTCTAAAAATTACTACAGACAAAGGTGTGAAGACCAAAAAAGTAATTTTATAAATCATATTCAAATATTTTTTCTAAGCCAGCCTTTTTAGGTTGGCTTTTTTAATTAAATAATAAAAGACTGATTATGAATGCTTTTCTACTAATCACAATTTTGGTTAAATAATTCGAATACCTGTTAAAAATCACATTTTCCCAAAGTGGCACATCCTTTGTAAAATGAAGATTAGATAATTATTAACGAAAAATTTAACGATATGAAAAAATTGATTTTTGGAGCAGCGGTTTTAGTAACAGGATTATTCTCTACAGCAAATGCTCAAATACAAGAAGGAAATTGGATGGTAGGTAGCAGTTTGGTAACTAGTAATTTTGGACTTAATACTGGCGCTGGTTACAGTATTGCTTTGCAGCCGAAAGCAGCTTATTTCATTAAAGATAATGTTGCATTAGGTGCTTATGTAGATTTAGGTATAAGTAAGGCTACGAAAGGTAGTCCTACAGCTTTTGATTATGGTGTTGGCGCTTTAGGACGTTATTTCATCTCTCCGGGAGAAGCTGGCGTTGATAATTTGCTTAATCACGGACGTTGGTTCTTCGAAGGTAATGTAGGTGTTGGAGGATACTCTGTTGAAAACGGACCTTCTACAACCGGTCTTGATTTTGGAGTTGGACCTGGGTATTCTTACTTTATAACACCAAATATAGGAGTCGAAGGCTTAGTAAAATACAAAGGTAGAGCTGGGTTTGGTAGCGAAGGTTTGAATTCAAATATTACTTTTAATGTAGGTTTCAGTATCTATTTGCCAAGCGGACAAGCAAAAAGAATTGCTAACGAAGCTAAATAATTTTAGTATACACATACAATAAAACCGGCTTTTGTCGGTTTTTTTTATTAATATCACATTATGGAATACATCAATACGGTTTACGCCGTCCTTCAAAAATGGTACATCAGCTTTGCCGAGATCACGCCAAGACTCATCGTTGGGATTTTGGTTTTCCTGTTTTTCCTGATGACAAGTACTTATCTCAGTCGCTGGTCTGTCAAGCTGTTTCACAAATTTTTCCCGAAAACCAAAAATGAATCAGTCGTTACCCTGATCTCAGTTTTCAAATTCCTGATTATTCTGATGGGTGCTTTTATTTCATTAGAGATAATGGGATTCAGCGGATTTTTTATTAAGTTTCTGGGAAGTTTGGGAGTTGCCGGGGTTATTGCCGGAGTCGCACTGAAGGATTTGGTTTCCAGTATGTTTTCCGGAATGTTGGTTGGCGTTGATAAGGCTTTCAAAATTGGAGATTATGTGACAATTGGCGGGAATTCTGGAACCGTTCAGGATATTGGATTGCTTACAACCAAAATGATTACGGATGATGGTAAAAAAGTTTATATTCCAAATCAGATCATCTTCAATGCGCCATTTTTCAATGTGACAGCTTCGCCTCAAAGACGGATTATTCTGGACTTCGAAATTCCGGTGGGAGAAGATATTCAGAAAGCAAAAGCAGCGATTCTTGATGAGATTAAAACGCTCGAACACGTAGATAAAACAGATGCAACAGAAGTTCTCTTTACGAATGTGAAGCAAGGCGTTTTCAATCTTCAGGTCAAATTCTGGCTGGAGCAGGGCAACAATTTCAGCAATCTGAAAAGTGAAGCAATTATGAATATCAATGAGCGCTTGGTAAAAGAAGGCGTCAACCTGGTAACGCCGACAAGCATCAATATCACACAATCAACTCCAGAAGAAGATAAAATATAGCAAAAAAAGAGAATCCGATTGGTTTCTCTTTTTTATTTGTAAGACTTTTCTGATCTAATTCCTGTATCTAAGTTCTTTTAATCAACTTCATACTCAAGCTTAATTGTAATACTCGCTTCCTTATCCTTGGAAGTCGTGTTGTAAGTGCCGCCGTAAGAGTAATCTTCGTTAGAGTTTGGCGCCGTAATTTGGATCACGCCCATTGTTGCTTTCTTCAGATTTCCAAGGTCACTTCCTGCATTTTCAGCAATCTTCTCTGCGCGTTCTTTGGCGTCTTTAGTTGCATTGGCAATCATCTCTTGTTTTACATTGGCCAATTTGGTGTAGAAATATTGAGGCGATGAAGATGTAAATTCAATTCCGCGGTTGATGATTTCTGTAATGTTTCTGGAGATATTTTCGATCTTCGAAACTTCCTTGGATTTGATGGAAACACTTTGTGTCAAGTTGTAGCCTGCAAATTCGCCTTGCTGATAAGTTCCGCTGGCATCAGTAAAACTTCTGAACTGTTTCTGAATATCAACAGCCGAAAAGATCATTTCATTTTCCTTGACGCCTTTTGATTTCAGATAATCATAAATTACTTTTCTGTCAATAGCCAAATCATCGTAAGCCGTTTTCAGCTCAAAACTGTTTTTGGAAAAACTGCCCGACCACGCAATGAGGTCCGATGTAAAAGTCTTGGAACCAAGTCCGGTGACAGAAACAGTGTTCTCAGATTTGTTTCTGTTTTTGACAGCGCTGCCTAAGAGAGCGGCCGCAATAATAAAACCTAATGCAGCAATTCCAACTGCAATATATGTTCTCATAAAATTTTGTATTTGAATCTCTTGCATCAAAAGCAATACCAAATTTTAAGATTTTCTTAACATTTTATTCCACGGCGATCTGTCCAATATCTTCGATGGAATTTTCTCTTTCCAAAGCTTCCAGGTAAGCATTTCTTTTTACTACTCTGGTATCGCTCCAGCTGTCGTGCCAGCCGTTGGTCCCGAAGAATGAAAGCGCATCAAATGGGACAATTCTGCTGAAATTTCTTTTCAGAAAATCATTCGAAGTTGGAGTGCTTCCGTCTTCTTTTACCGCTATTGTTCCTGTAACGAATTTTCCGATGGTCCTTCCTTTTGTAAAATATTCTAATACGTTGTAGTAAGTAAGAAACACAACGATCGAAATCAGATATGCAAAAAATCGGTTATTGATAGCCAGGATAATTTTGTACATAAATTCTGATTGGGTGGCGTAGTACAGCAGTCCGATGATGGTTCCGATAAGATAATTTATCAGGATAATAATGACGTAATCTATAAGAAAAGTTGCAAATCTTAAGATCTTTTCTGCTTTGTAACGCTCTACGATTCGGTAATGGTTTTTCATGGTTTTTTGGTTTGGTTATTTTTTTATTTTAAAACATTAATTTCTTTCTCAAATTCCAGGCTCACACCTTTCATTTCGCCTTTCATTGGCGGAATTGTTTTGGTTAATTTGATTTTGATAAATGAGATTTCCGGGAATTGATTTTCTATTTTATTAATGATTCTGCCAATCACGTGTTCCAAAAGTTGAGACCGGATTTCCATTTCCTGATGGATAATTTGGTTGATCTCAGCATAATTGATGGTGTCATTAAGATTATCGGACTGCGATGCTTTTTCCAAATCGGAATGAACTTCTAGATTTACAACATAATGATTTCCGATGATAGCTTCTTCCGGCAAAACACCGTGGTACGCGTAGATTTTGATGTCTTCGAGGATGATCTTTGATTTCATGTTTTAAAAATAGAAAAACTTTGACTAAGTTTTCAACTTTTGACAAAACTTTCTTTTTTGCGCAGCTGCAATAGGGATAGTAGTGGAAATCCTTTTTTGTGGCTTTGATAATGTTCAATTAATTGGAAAAACGTGGTCCACAAAAAAGATTGCAACGGATAGCCCGACCCTCGCGGCTGGTGAGAGCAGGCGAGGGGATTGCCCAAATATCTCACAAAAAAACCTCATCTGCTAAGACAAGGTTTGTGATTTTTATTTGATGCTTTTGGAAAGGTCCAGCATCGCTTCGATTGGTTTCAAGGCTTTCAGACGAATCTCTTCGTCCATTTTGATTTCGGGAAGCTCGTACTTCATACACAGATAGAGTTTTTCCAAAGTATTTCGTTTCATATAAAAACATTCGGAGCAGTTGCAGCTTTCGTCAAAAACAAGAGCCGGAATGAGTTCTTTGTGTGGTGCGCGTTTTCTCATTTCGTGAAGAATGCCTTCTTCTGTTGCGATGATAAACTGCTGACAATCGTCCTGTTCCACATAATTCAACAGCGCAGAAGTGGAGCCAATGAAATGTGCCAATTCCAAAACCGGCGTTTCGCTTTCCGGATGTGCAATGAGTTTTGCGTTTGGATGATCTGCCAATTGTTGTGCAATGCGCTCCATAGAAAATGCCTCGTGCACGATGCAGCTTCCGTCCCAGAGGATCATATCGCGGCCTGTTTTTTTGCTCAGATAGCGGCCAAGATTTTTGTCCGGCGCGAAGATGATTGGTAGGTCTTTTGGCAAAGCTTCAATGATCTGTTCTGCGTTGGAACTCGTAACGATGATGTCTGAAGCAGCCTTAGTTTCCGCGTTGCAGTTGATGTAAGTGGCGACAATCGCGTTTGGATATTGCTCGCGCATTTTGTTGAGTCCTTCTGCGGAACAACCGTCTGCAAGGGAACATCCGGCTAATGTGTCAGGAAGAACCACTTTTTTGGTTGGATTAAGGATTTTCGCAGCTTCTGCCATAAAGTGAACGCCGCAAAATGCGATCATATCGGCATCGGTTTCTTTTGCCTGTCTCGCCAATTGCAAAGAATCGCCAAGAAAATCGGCGATATCCTGAATTGGTCCCGGCTGATAATAGTGCGCCAGAATTACGGCATTTTTTTCTTTTTTAAGATCCAAAATTGCCTGCACCAAAGCGTCTCCTGTTGGGATTGCGAATTCTTTAAGATCCAGAAAGCCTTTGACGGGCATATTATTTATCGCAGTGTCTAATGTGTTTTTCATTTGTTGTAATGACTTGTATTTAAACTTTTACTCGTTTATAAAGTTATTAATTATTTTCTCGACTTCTGCTTTTGCAGTGTCCAAATCTGTATTAATAATGATCTTATCAAAATGTTTTTGATAGGTCATTTCTTCTCCCGCTTTTTCGACTCTCGTTTTGATGGTTTCGGCGCAGTCGGTATTTCTTTTGATCAATCTCTGTTCCAACTCGGCGATGCTTGGCGGCATTACGAAAATAGACAATGCTTTGTCTCCGAAGATTTCTTTCAGCTTGATTCCGCCTTTGACATCGACATCGAAGATGACGACTTTTCCTTGATTCCAGATTCTTTCGACTTCGGATTTTAAAGTTCCGTAATATTTATCGGTATAAACTTCCTCAAATTCCACAAATTCATCTTTAGAAATTTTGTTTCGGAACTCTTCTGGTGTCAGAAAGTAATAATCTTCCGTGTGTTTTTCTTCGCCCCGCGGTTCCCTTGTGGTGGCAGAAATAGAGAAACTAAGTTCTGGCACAACCGACAAACCGTGTTTTACCAAAGTTGTTTTTCCACTTCCGGACGGTGCGGAGAATATGATAACTTTTTGTTTCATTCTTTTTTTTGAGTTTTTAATTTCTAATTCAAACTATAATAATGAATCAGTCTTTAAAATTCTATATTAAATTCTTTTCTGATGTACTTTAAAATATCTACGAAATCATTAAGCTCGTCAATATTTGGATATTCTTTCAGATAAGATTCGGGATTACTATAATTAAATTCGTTCTGTTGTTTTCCAGATTGATATTTTACTGAATAACCGGTTCCATCAACAACCGTCATCAATGTTGATGTTATTAAAAAAGCTTTTTCATCTTCATCGTATATAACTTTCTTATTGCTTTTTTTATATTTAAAATTTTCCTCTTTTGGAAGAAATTTTATATTTCCAGCTTCAAAATTAGCAAAAATTTCCTCCAAAGATTTTTCAGATTTAAGAACTGTAAGTTTTGGTTTTACCAATTCAAACTCATCTTTACTGATTTCCTTTGGCAAAAACCATTGAATCAATTCTGCCTTCCAGATTTTATCTTCTTTATATATTCTGAAAATATGTCCGCTGTTTGTAATTCCTTGATCTTTATAAATTCTAATTTCAGACTCTTTCAATTCGGAAGCAATATTTGCAAGTTTGTCTACATTTTGTGATTTTAAAAATGTAAACGCGGACAGAAATGAAATTATAAATAATAAACGCATATTAAATATGTCGTTCCTACGGAACTATTTGTTTATTTACTGCTGATTTTCTACAAACATTTTGCTCCTCCGGAGCTTTATAAATCAACCCTTTATTCCAGAATACGATTTTTAAAATCTTCGAATTTAGAACCTTGAACTAAAGAACATTAAGTGTTTGTTCTTTGATTTTCTCAAGATCATCTTTCATTTCCACCACCAATTTCTGGATTTCGGAATGGTTGGCTTTTGATCCCAACGTGTTGATTTCGCGTCCCATTTCCTGAGCGATGAAACCTAGTTTTTTTCCATTGAAATCTTCGTTTCTCATTACTTCAAGATAATATTTGATGTGTTGGGAAAGACGGACTTTTTCTTCTGAAATATCTAACTTTTCAACAAAATAAACCATTTCCTGATAATATCTTGTTTCATCAATATTTTCAAAATTCTTAAGCGCAGACTGGTAACGGTCTTTAATTGGCTGGATTCTTTCTTCCTCGTACTGACCAACTTGATTCAGATTATTCTCGATATTCTGAACGATTTTTTCGATTTCTTCAGCAAGGTTGTTACCTTCAGTCTGGCGAAATTCTATAAACTTACTAACTGAATCCTGTACAACTGCAAGAAGCGATTTCCATTCGTTTTCATCAAGGTCAGAATTTTTTGTTGAAAGCACATCCGGCATTCTTACAGCCATTTTCAGATATTCAAAATCTGGCGCATCGGAAGCAATTGCTCTCAGTTGCTCGATGTAATTTTTCACAATATCGTGATTGATTTTCACATCGTTGCTGTCTTCCAGACTTTCGCAGTTGATGTAGCAGTCGACTTTCCCACGAAGGATTTTATCGTTGAGAAGTTTCCTGATTTCGAATTCTTTTTCTTTATATCTAAGTGGTGTTTTGACGTTGAGATCAAAGTTTTTGCTGTTCAAAGATTTGATGTCCACCGTTATTTTGGTGCCTTCATAAACAGTCTCGGCTCTCCCGAAACCTGTCATTGATAATATCATATTCAATATTTATAAGACTACAAATATAAGGTTTATATCTATTTCTAATAAAGGTTCAATTTTAACAATTTACTGTCCATAATTCTTGGTATTAGAAATTTGAAATTCCTATTTTTGCAACATATGAAAAGATGGTATCTCTACCCCTTTTCCCTGGGTTATCATCTCGGCACTTCTATCAGAAACCGGATGTATGATTGGGGATTATTTTCTTCTTCGAAATTCCGAACACCCATCATAGGTGTAGGTAACCTGTCGGTTGGCGGCAGCGGAAAATCGCCAATGGTGATGTATCTTGCAGAATATCTGAGCAAATATTACAGAACCGGCGTTTTGTCGCGTGGTTACGGAAGAATTACAAAAGGCTACGGCATTGTAAATTACGACAGCAATTACAAACTGGTTGGTGATGAGCCTATGCAGTTGTTTGAGCGTTTCCGAAACAGATTCGTGATTGGCGTTTGTGAAGACCGTGTTTTTGGCGCAAAAAAAATGATTTCCGATATGGATCTGGAAGTTTTGCTTTTAGACGATAGTTACCAGCACCGCGCAATCAATCCCGGGATTAATCTTCTTCTGACAGATTACAATGATCCTTATTTCAAAGATTTCATTCTGCCAGCCGGAGATCTGAGAGAAAGCCGTCACGGAATGAACAGAGCCAATATTATTATGGTTACGAAATGTCCGGATGATTTGACGGAAGAAAAAAAACAGTATTACATTTCCAGAATACGACCGCAGCATTACCAGAAAGTATTTTTCTCAGCGATTTCGTACGACGAAAATATTATGGGAATCCGGAATATGATGCCGGTAAAAAATCTGGATTACTACGATGTTTTGTTGATCACAGGCATTGCAAATCCTTCACAATTGTTGAAAGAGATTTCAAAATATAATAAGAAAGTCAAACATCTTCAGTATAAAGATCATCACAATTTTACGGATGATGACATCAAAAAAATATCGGCAGAATACAAGAAACTCGGTGAATACAAGGTGATCCTGACGACAGAGAAAGATTACGTCAGACTCAAGACTTTTGATTATCTTCGGGATAAGATTTATTATTGGCCAATCAATGTAGATATTGATAAACGCGAAGATTTTAACCAGATCATTCAAAATTATGTTAGAAAAGTATAAGGAAACAGCAGAATTCATCAGGAACATTATCGGGGAAACACCTGATTTTGCGATTGTTTTGGGTTCTGGTTTAGGGAAACTTCAGCACGAGGTTGAGGCTATTCACACTTTAGATTATAAAGATATTCCCAATTTTCCTCAGACTACGGTTGTTGGTCACGGCGGAAAATTAATCTACGGAATTTTGGAAGGCAAAAAAGTTTTGATGATGAGCGGCCGTTTTCATTATTACGAAGGTTATTCAATTGAAACGGTGACTTTTCCGTTCAGGGTTTTTCATTTGTTGGGCATTAAAAATTTAATCCTTTCCAATGCTTGCGGCGGCGTGAATCCAAACTTCAAAGTTGCTGATATTATGATTGTGACAGATCATATCAATATGCTGCCGGAACATCCATTACGAGGCAGAAACATCGACGAATTCGGACCACGTTTCGTAGATATGAGTGAGCCTTACAACCGCAAGATGATTGCGTTGGCTAAGTCAATTGCTGTAGAAGAAAATATTGATGTCAAAGAAGGTGTTTATGTGGCTTTGTCAGGACCAACTTTCGAAACACCAGCTGAATATGGAATGATAAAAGCAATCGGCGGTGATGCTGTCGGAATGAGTACTGTTCCGGAAGTGATTGTTGCAAAACATCAGGGAATGGATTGTTTCTGTCTTTCAATCATTACAGATCTTGGCGGACCGGATATTGCCTTTGCAGTTTCTCACGAAGAAGTTCTGGAAGCGGCTAATAAAGCGATGCCGAATGTTATTAAGCTTGTAAAAGGTTTGGTAAAGAATTACTAGATTGAAAAATTGAGAGTTTATAAGTTTTATCTTCCAAATAGAATTACTTCTACTATAGGAGGTTATGAACTTTTATTGAGATTTCATGAAGAGTTATCTCCAATTTATAATTCCGTAATTGAACTAAGTTTCAAAAATGTAAAATGGTTTGAGGCAAATTTAGTATCTGTCTTAGGAGCAATAATTGAAGATTTAGAATTAAAAAAAAATATTGTAAAAATTGTCGAAAGAGAAAATATTAAAAATGATATTTTTATTAGAAACCAATTTTTAACTGATTTTGGTTTTGAAAAAATAGATGATAAATTTTCGACTCAAATACCATATAAAAAATTTAAAGAAACAGAGTCTGAAGAGTATAATTATTACATTCAAAAAGAACTATTAGAAAAGGCGGAGTTTCCAAAATTAAGTAAACGGTTACAAAAGGAAATAAATCTTACAATTTATGAGCTTTTTGAAAATGCAAGAACACATGGTAAATTGTAAACACATTCATACTTGTGGACAATTTTACCCTCAAAGGAAAAAATTACATGTCACCATCGTAGATACAGGAAATACAATTGTTAGTAACGTTATAGATTTTTTTAAATCTTCAACAATGAAATCTAGTGATTGTATTGATTGGGCGATGGTTTCTGGAAATACAACTAAAACTGGAAACATATCTGGTGGCTTAGGTTTAGGCTTAATATTTGATTTTATCAATCTTAGCAAAGGGAATATGCAAGTAATCTCATCAAATGGTTATTGGGAACTTCGTGAAGGGAAAAAATTTATGACCGATTTAAATTTTTCTTTTATAGGAACAATAGTTAACTTAGAATTTGATTTACAAAATCCAGATACATTTTACTATTTCAAAGATGAAATATTTGAAGACATAAATATTGATGAAATTTTTAAATAATTTTATTTTAAATTTGCATTGAAAATGAAAACAATAACAGTCCATACCTTAATTAATTCTAAATTCGCTGTCAAAACGGAAGATGGAGATTTGGTTTATAGAAAAATAATTGAGGAGTTTTCCCAATCTAAAAATATTAAATTGGATTTCTCGGATATTTTTTTAATGACTACAGCGTTTTTAAATGCTGCAATTGGGCAATTCTACAGTAATGATAGTTTATATAACCAAGAGTTTTTATCTAAACATTTAGAGTTAGCTAATGTTCAAAAAGAGGATTTACCACTTTTTAAATTAGTAATAGAGAGAGCAAAAGAGTATTTTAAAGAAAGAAATGATTTAGATAATTTTATAAATTCTAATTTTTATGGTGCCTGAGAATATGGATAATATCAGTTCTCATTCTATAAAATCTAATAATTCGTATTTTTTTGATAATAATATTTGGATGTTTTTGTTTTGTCCAATAGGTAATACTAACGCAAAAAAACAACAAATACTTTCCAATTTTTTATCGGACTTATTATCTAGAAATTGTTCTATTATTGTGAATAGCCTTATTTTATCGGAGTTTTCAAATGCATCATTAAGACTAGATTTTGATATTTACAAACAGGAAGGTAATATTTTATCGAACTTTAAAAAGGATTATTTTAAAACAGAAAGATGCAAAAACACTAGAGCAGCAATTTCATCTGCAATTAAGCAAATTGAAAAAGTAAGTGATAAGTATAATGATCAATACAATAGCATAGATTTAGATTCAGTATTGACTTATTATAATAATTTTTTAGATTTTAATGATTGTTATTTTATGCATATTTGTGAAAAAAACAATTGGTTTTTTGTTACAGATGACAAAGATTTTGATATTTTCAATTCGACGCAAATTAATATAATAAAACCCTAATTACAAGATGATAATAATCGGATAATTTTAGAAATAAATATACTAAAAATGCCCTTGAAATTTTCAAGGGCATTTTTTATAATTTGATTCCAGCTATTATCTAGCAAGAACTTCTTTTACTTTGTTTGCAGCTTCGTCCAAAGTAATTGCAGAGTGAACAGGTAGTCCGGACTCGTCAATTAGTTTTTTAGCTTCTACAGCGTTGGTTCCTTGTAATCTTACGATCAATGGCACTGGAAGGCTTCCCATTGCGTGGTAAGCATCTACAACACCTTGCGCCACTCTGTCGCATCTTACGATCCCTCCGAAGATGTTGATCAAGATCGCCTTTACGTTCGGGTCTCTCAAGATGATCCCGAAAGCAGTCTGAACTCTCTGTGCATCAGCAGTTCCACCTACGTCCAAGAAGTTTGCAGGATTTCCGCCAGATAATTTGATGATATCCATAGTCGCCATTGCAAGACCAGCTCCGTTTACCATACAAGCTACGTTTCCGTCCAACTTCACGAAGTTAAGACCAGCTTCACCAGCTTCTACGTCCAATGGATCTTCTTCTCTTGTGTCTCTCAATTCAGCAAGGTCTTTGTGACGGAACAATGAGTTGTCGTCCAAAGTTACTTTTGCATCTACAGCGATAATTTTGTTGTCAGAAGTCTTAAGAACCGGATTGATCTCGAAAAGAGACGCATCGATCCCGATGTAAGCGTTGTAAAGAGACGTGATGAATTTTGTGAATTCTTTGAAAGCATTCCCTTCAAGACCAAGTCCGAAAGCAATTTTTCTAGCCTGGAAACCTTGCAATCCGTAAGCCGCGTCGATCACTTCTTTGTGGATCAAGTGAGGCGTAACTTCTGCAACGTGCTCGATGTCCATTCCACCTTCTGTAGAATAAACGATCGTGTTTTTCCCTAAAGCTCTGTCTAGAAGAATAGAAACATAAAATTCTTTAGTTTCAGATTCTCCAGGATAATATACATCTTCAGCTACCAAAACAGAATGTACTTTTTTACCTTCAGCAGAAGTCTGAGGTGTGATCAATTGCATTCCGATGATGTTTCCAGCGTTTTCTTTCAGTTTGTCCATATTTGGAGAGAACTTTACACCGCCACCTTTTCCTCTACCACCAGCGTGGATCTGAGCTTTTACTACCCAAGCTTGCGCTCCAGTTTCAGCAGTAAGTTTTTCGGCAGCAGACACAGCTTCGTCCACATTGTTTGCAACAAAACCACGTTGGATATTAACCCCGTATTTTGCTAAAATCTCTTTTGATTGATACTCGTGAAGATTCATAATATATTATTGATTAATTTTTAGATTTTATAAGATTCACAAATTTAAGAAAAAGTGACGAATTACATTACATAAATGTCTGATTGAAATCAGTTTTCACTATTATCTGGGTGTGTCCCTCGCCAGCGCTAAGTTCCAGCCGCTCGTGTCGCTACGACCGCTGCACTTCCTCATTCCCTGGCTTTGGCCAGCGCGTATTCCGGGATTTCCGCTAACATCGCTCACACAGCTTGGGTTTTCAGTAGTTCCTTCCAACTTCTTTACAAAGTTCCAGATATTCTTTCGGCATATTAGATGAGCCAAATCCAGTCTCATAATACTCATCCGAATGTGGAATGTAAATGCTGTATTTCTTACTGAATGGAAAAATCGGAATGAAAAACAACTCGAAATAATTTTTATAAACCGAAACAATAGCATTTGCCATAAAGCCGTTTTTCAGGACTTTACGGTCTTCTTTTCCTACGAGTTTGGTTTTGATTCCGAAGATGAAGAACATTAGGTTTGATTAAAATTTAGCCTTGGCAAAATACCAGATCAACATTCCCCAACTGATAATCATAAACAAACCGCCAAGTGGCGTGATTGGTCCAAGGAATTTAAGATTAACGCCCCAAACATCCTGAAAAGCCAGACAATAAATGCTCACAGAAAATATAAAAGTTCCCGCGATCATCAAGATAGATATCCATTTTTCAGAAGTCGTTTCAAATTTCAAAATATAACCGACAATCAGAAGGAAAAACGCGGCGTACATTTGATAACGAACACCCGTTTCGAAGCTTTCCAGTCTCTCGATTGATAATATTTTTTTGAAGGCATGCGCACCAAACGCACCAAGAACTACAGATAGCAAACCGTAGATTCCGCCGATGATTAAAGTAAAGTTTTTCATAATTTATAATTCTCCTTTTTGATATAAAATAATAAGTTTTCCTGTAACTGTTAGCAATCCTAAAACAATGAATAGCCAAGAAAACCGCTTGACATTTGCAAATCCTGAATCCTTTGTGAATTTTAAAAATATCCCAAAGAGCAAAATAAACGACGACAATAAAATCCCGTACATAAATCTATTTATTTCTCAATTTTTCCAACTCCGAAATTACCTCGTGATGGCTCACCGTCTTGTCTTTGAAGTAGGTCACAAAATGCTGTTTCTCCTCTTCCGTCGCACCAAATTGATTCAAAATGTTGAAAAGGTGCATTTTCATATGACCTTTCTGTATTCCCGTTGTCACCAATGAACGAAGCGCTCCAAAATTCTGCGCCAAACCGGAAACCGCCAAAATACTCATCAATTCCTGAGCAGATGGCTTTCCAAGAAGTGACAAGGAGAATTTCACCAATGGATGAAGATTTGTCAAACCACCAACTACACCAACCGAAATCGGCAAGTCAATCCAAAATCTGAAAATCCCGTTGTCCGTGGTGCAATGTGTCAACGAAGAATATTTTCCGTTTCTTGCGGCATAAGCGTGCGCACAAGCTTCCGTCGCTCGGAAATCATTTCCAGTTGCGATGACCACCGCATCAACACCATTCATAATTCCTTTGTTGTGCGTCGTCGCTCTGTAAGGTTCTATTTCTGCAATCGTCACCGCGCGTTTGAATTTCCAAGCAAATTCTTCATTAGAGATTCCGCTATCGTCCTTCAAATCTTCAATTTTGCAAGAAACTTCGGCTCTTACTATGCAATCCGGCGTGTAATTGGAAAGGATATTCATCACGATTTGCAACGAATCCTTTTCTTCCTGAGAGAAACTTTCTTCGTTGGCAACTTCTTCTTTCAAAGTTTTTCCGAATTGTTCCAGACAAGAATTAATGAAATTCGCGCCCATAGAATCTACCGTATCAAAACTCGCTTTCAATTGGAAATAATCTTTCAGTTCAGCTGTTTTGTCGATGAGTTTGATATTCAGAATTCCGCCACCACGGTTGCGCATATTTTTGGTAATATCTTCCGTGGCCTCCAATAATTTTTTCTTCAGTTTGAAATTGAAAAAATGCAACAGTTTATGAGCCTCGGTCTTGAAGATAAAATGCGTGTGACCCAGTTTTTCTGTATTGATGATGGTTGTTTTGAATCCACCTTTGTCAATCCAGAATTTTGCCGCTTTGGAAGCTGCCGCCACCACAGAACTTTCTTCAACCGCCATTGGAAGTGCCAAAAGTTTCCCGTCAATCAGGAAGTTTGGGGCAATTCCGTAAGGCATAAAGAAATTGGAAATTGTGTTTTCCGAGAATTCGTCGTGCAGTTTTTGCAGGTCAGGATTTTCGTTCCAATATTGAGTGAGAACCGTTTCGTGTTCTTTGTTTCCGTCGAGATATTCTTTGATTAGCCAATCGATTTTTCCTTGTTTTGACAATTTGGAAAAACCTTCAACCGGTTGATGGTTCATAAGTGATGATTGATAATTAATAAATGATAATTGATTTTAAATAATTTAAAACTTAAAATAGAGTCTTGAATTAATAAAAACATTATGAAATTTTATGTTTGTAAAGATAAGGATTTTGGGAGATTGTGATTGATTTGGTTTGTATATTTGTGAATGTTTAGATGTCAATTTTAGATAAGTTATGAAAAACATAGACAAAAATAGTTTGGAAAATGCGTACCGTTTATTCGAAAGTGGCGCCATTGAAAAACTAGAAATTGGTACAACCAAAGGTTTGCAAGAGATTCATCAATATTTATTTGATGGATTGTATGACTTTGCGGGTAAAATACGCACTCAGAATATTTCCAAAGGTGGTTTCCGATTCGCCACAGCTTTGTATTTGAATGAGATTCTTGCAAAAATCGAACAAATGCCTGAAAATACATTTGAAGAAATCATCGCAAAATATGTGGAGATGAACATCGCACATCCTTTTATGGAAGGCAATGGCAGAACGATGCGGATTTGGTTGGATATGATTTTAAAGTCTAATTTAAAAAAAGTGGTCAACTGGCAATTTGTAGATAAAACACTGTATTTACAGTCGATGGAGCGCAGTCCAATCAATGATTTGGAATTGAGAACTTTGCTTAAGGAAAACTTAACAGATGAGGTAGAAAATAGAGAGATTATATTTAAAGGGATTGAGCAGTCGTATTATTACGAAGGTTATGAAAAAGATAAAGATGATATATAATAAAGACCTTCAGATTTGTTAATAACTTAATTCAAAATATCTATCAATATTTCCCTCAAATGGTTTTATTTTTGACATTCATTTAGTCCTTAATTCTTCTGGATAAAATCCTCCAAAAATATGAACTTTGACCGCACAAAAGAAAAACTGGAAATACTTGCCGATGCTGCCAAGTACGATGTTTCCTGCTCATCAAGTGGCGGAAAAAGGAAAAATAATGGGGGATTGGGCGACAGTTCAGCCAGCGGAATTTGTCACACTTATACGGAGGATGGGCGATGCGTTTCGCTTCTCAAAATCCTTTTGACCAACCACTGTATCTACGATTGCATCTACTGCGTTTCCAGAAAGTCAAATGACATCAAACGCGCCGCCTTCACGGTGGAAGAAGTGGTGGATTTGACCATCAGTTTTTACCGCCGAAATTACATCGAAGGTTTATTCCTGAGTTCCGGGATTTTCAAAGATGCGGATACTACGATGGAACGTTTGGTTCGTGTCGCAAAAAAACTAAGAAACGAACATAATTTCAATGGTTATATTCACCTCAAATCGATTCCTGGAGCAAGTGATATTTTGATGCAGGAAGCCGCACTTTACGCAGACCGACTTTCCGTAAACCTAGAAATTCCGACAGAATCTGGACTTAAGCTTTTGGCTCCGGATAAAAACCGAGAAGATATGTTGCAACCAATGCGAATCGTGCAAAAAGGAATTCAACAATATAAAGATGAGAAGAAAATCATCAAAAGTGTTCCGAAGTTTGCTCCAGCCGGACAATCCACACAAATGATTGTGGGCGCAACCAACGAAAACGATTTGCAAATCATCAAAGTCGCCGACCATTTCTACCAAAATTACGGAATGAAACGCGTTTATTATTCAGGTTATATTCCTGTGACGGCGGACAATCGCTTGCCAGCAATCACGGCAGAAGTTCCTGTTTTGAGGGAAAATCGTTTGTATCAATCCGATTGGTTGATGCGTTTTTATGGTTTCAAAGCGGACGAAATCTTAGATTCCAATATGCCATTTCTGGATTTGGAAATCGACCCGAAATTGAGTTGGGCGTTGCGTCACTTAGACCAATTTCCGGTCAATCTTCAAACGGCGGATTACAAAATGATTCTTAGAATTCCGGGAATTGGTGTGAAAACGGCGATGAAAATTGTCAGCTCCAGACGTTTCCAGGTTTTGAATATTGATAATTTGAAAAAGTTAGGTGCAGCTGTCAATCGTGCAAAATATTTCATCGATTTCAATTACGGCAATCCATTCTTGAAACATTTGACCGATTTGAATTTGAGGAAATTAATCATCGGCGGAAGTCAGTCTAAATTTCAAAATCAGTTTTCCCAGCAGTTGACTTTGTTTTAAATATTGTTCTTCGAGAGCCTCAACCTGACAAACAGGAAATAATATTGCTTTTGACGTTATAAAAAAATCATTATCCTTTATCCATATTTGCTAAATTTGGATATTAATTGTAATTTCGAGGAAAGAATTTACAATGAATGTCAGTTTCACAAAAAAGCAGGAAAATTATATTTCTGAACAAATAGAATCGGGAGATTTTCAGAATGCCAGCGAAGTTGTACGTGATGCTTTGCGTCTTCACGAAGTTTATCGCCATCGCATTATTCAGGATTTGAGAAATGAAATTGAGGAAGGTTGGAATGGTAATTCAAGTTCCAGGTCGATAAAAGATATAATCAAATCCAAGAAGAAAGATAATAGCAATGTCTAAAGAATTCTACATTCTATCAGAAATTGCTGATGAAGATTTGGAAGATATTTTCGATTATACGATGAATGAATTTGGATTTGAACAAGCGGAAAAATATCTCACTGAGATTGAAGACGTTTTTCAAAGTTTGCTTACAAATCCAGAATTAGGGAAAACGCGAAACGAAATAAAAAAAGGTTTGTACAGCTTTCCAAAAGACCATCATCTCATTTTCTACAGGATTTTGGACAATCATATCCGAATTGTAAGAGTGCTCCACGGAAGTCGAGATATTCCGAGATATTTTTAATTTAAAATTTCAAATCAATTTTCTCAGAAGTTGACTTTATTTGGTCGAAAGGCTTCGAGAACATCAGCCAGACAAAACTAAAACGCTCCAACTCTCCAACTCTCAAACCCTCCCACACTCCAACCCAAAATGACAACCCTCCTCTACGATGGCAGTTTCGACGGACTTTTAACCGCAATATTCGAAGTTTTTGAATATAAATATAAAGACGTGGAAATCCGAAACAGAGAAAGATTCCAACAGGAAAATATGTTCGCTGAAATCCACGAGGTTGTGACGCAAAACGAAAAATCCGACAGAGTTTTAAAGAAATTAGAAACAAACATTGGAAAATCCGGAATCAAACAATTGCTGATGGTTTTCATCTCAGAACTTGCGGAATCTGAAGATTTAATATTTTCCGTCATCAAGCAATCGATTAAAAGTCCAGATGATAATATTTTGCAGAATTTCGCTAATGATGATATTCTCCAAATCTCAAAAATCTGTAAATCAGTAAGTCGAGAACGACATCGGATGACTGCGTTTGTCAGGTTTGAGAAAATGAAGGATGATATTTATTTCGCCAAAATCGATCCTGATTTTGATGTTTTGCCTTTGATTCGAAAACATTTCAAAGACCGATACGCCGACCAAAAATGGATGATTTATGACCTTAAACGTCATTACGGATTGTTTTATGATTTACAGGACTGCGAGTTTTTCTACCCAGATTCGTCATTCAATCTGAATCGATACCAGCAGAAATTCCACGAGGAAGAAATCAATTATCAGGAACTTTGGAAAAGTTATTTCACGAAGACCAATATCAAGGAACGAAAAAATATCAAGCTCCACGTCCAACACGTTCCGAAACGTTATTGGAAATATTTGACAGAGAAATTTTAAAGCGCTCGCAGATTTTGCAAATCGCACAGATTAAGATGATAAAATAAATCTGCGTAATCAGCAGAATCTGCGAGACATTTTTTCAATTTAAATTACAATTGAATATTCGCGCCCACCAAAAAGTTCCGTTTTGCCGATGGATTATAAAATCGGTTCCCAAAAGCATTGATGTCAAATCCCAAAACATATTCCTCATTGTACAAATTCTGAATTTGGAAAAACAAATCCAGCCTTGATTTTTCGAATTTAATAGGATAACGGAATTGAATATTTGAGACCAGGCTTGGTTCCGACCAAACAGAATTCGAGTCTGTCAAAGGAATTTTTGAAGTCAGAAATTGAGAATAATTAACAGCTAATTTTTTAAAGAAAGTAAAATTCAGTAAACTGTTGATGGTGGTTTTCGGAACGCCGGTCAAAGCATTTCCTGAAAAGTCAGAACTTCCTTGAACATAATTTTTAAATTTAAAATCATAAATGCTTCCCGAAAATCTGAATTTGAAATGACTCAAAACAGAATTTTTCAAATCAAATCTTTTCGATTCCAAAAGAAATTCCCAACCTTTCTGAATCGTATTTCCTTGGTTCACAAAATATTCCTGTCCAGCTTCATTCTGCCTTCTCACAATCGCATCTTTCATTCGGAAATCAAAATAATTAACTTCCACAAAAACAGTATTTCCAAATTGTTTTCGCACGCCAATTTCCTTATTCCAGCCATATTCCGGAGCGAGATTGAAATTAAATTCCTGATTGGAAGAACGAATTTCCTCATTCGTCGGCGCCGAATTTCCCTTTCCAATTTTCCCTCTCACAGAAAATCCTTTATACAAAACATACGTCATCCCAAAATTGGGCAACCATTGGTTTTTAAATTTCACATTTCCCGTTTCAGAAGTCGGGAAAATCTTTTCCCATTTGTAAGCATTTGAATTTAAACTAATGGAAATATCAGTAAATAACCGCCCATTAAAATTCAATTTCTGCGACAGAAAATAGAATCCGGAATTGTTTCTCAGCTTATCAAAATTCTGAGGATTTCCTTCTGTCCCACGATTGTTATCAAAGTTTTTAATGAAAATTGGATTGGTCGCACCTTCGTAACCCAATCGCCATTCCGCTGAAACCTTGTCCCAATTTTTTTCATAATTCAAATGCGTTCTCAAGGCATAATTACTTTCAAATCTGTTTTCAAAATTGGTAATGAAAGGATTCTCAAAATCAACATATGAACCCTGAATTAAGACAAAATGCGAAAGTCCATTCGTCAATTGATATTGATTGGAAAGTCCAGCTAAAACCATTTTATTTCGGATTCCTGCATTTTGTTCTTTCGCTCCGGGAAGTGTTGCAGTCGCTGGTCGGGCTTGTTTTCGGTTAGCTTCCATCTGCGCCAAAGTCAGTCCGCCAGGCGTTTCATAATACAAATCGGAAAAGAGGAGCATCGCCTTCAATTCGCCTTTGTCAGAATATTTGAAATTGTCCTTAGTGAAAATCTGTTTTCGCTCCACCGCAGATTGTTCTCGGTAAGAATCTGTTCTGTAATAGTTTTGATAAACCTGAAAAAAGTGCTTTCCAAATTGCTTTGAAAAGTTGATACTTTCATTAAAAGTGCCATAACTTCCAGATGAAAGATTCAAAGACAAGTCATCAGAATTCTGAGTTTGAAGCAACAAAGTTCCGCCCGTCACCGCGCCAAAATCGCCACTTTCCGGACCTTTGTAAATTTCGATTTTATGAATTAAATCCGGTGAAATCTGATTGAAATAAGTATTCCCCGAAGCGTCGGACAAAATAAAATCATCCAGATAAACTTTCACATTCCGAACGCCAAACGGCGAACGCAAGGAACTGCCTCGCACCGCAATCCGATAACTTCCCGGCGAACGTTCTTCCATCCTCGCACCAGCGATTTGGTTCACAGATTCCAGCAAACGGTCAGGCGGATTCTGAGAAAGCAAATTTTCCGAAATCACAGAAACTGATTTGGTAGAGGCAATAAATGAAACCGGTTTTTTATAAGCATCGATTTTGACTTCCGAAATCAAAGCCACAGAATCGCTCTTCTGAGAAAAATAAAACACGCTGGAAAATAGGAATAGAAAGGAAAGTTTTTTCATTGTTCTCAACACAGAAATCTTTGTGCCGAAACAAGGCAATCGTTAAAAAATTCACAAAAAAGTAATTCTTAACTTACATCAATGTGAGGCGGAGCTCAGCGCTATAAATTTGCAGTATAATTAATCAACAAAATATTAAAAATTATGGCAACTAAATGGTTATTAGACCCAACGCATAGCGAAATTACTTTCAAAGTAAAACACTTGATGATCTCCAACGTGAAAGGAGAATTCACAACTTTCAACGCAGAGATCGACGCAGAAGATGACACGTTCGCAAGCGCGAAAGTTTCCGCTTTCATCGACACAGATTCTATCTTCACCAACAATACAGACAGAGACAATCACCTGAAATCAGCAGATTTCTTCAACGCAGAAGCTAACCCGAAAATCACTTTCGAAGCTTCAACTTTGAACGGCGATGTGACTGGAAACCTAACATTGAACGGCATTACCAAAGAAATCAGTTTGGACGTGGATTTCGGCGGAATCAATTCTGATCCTTGGGGCAACACCAAAGCAGGTTTCTCATTCGAAGGGAAAATCAAAAGATCAGACTTCGGCCTAACTTGGAACGCAGCTTTGGAAACAGGCGGTGTGATGGTAAGCGAAGAAGTGAAAATTGCAGGAGAACTGCAGTTCGTAAAGCAATAATACATCATAGTATTTTTATAGTTTGAGTTTTTTAAAGTGTGAGCAAAGGCAACTTTGTTCACGCTTTTTTGATTTCAATTGTAATGATTTGGGCAGCTTTTCCGCCTTCCGTTCCCTCCCGATTTTGCATCGGGATCCACTCAAGTCGGGCTGCGGATTCTACATAAAAACAAGCTTTGTCAAAAACACGAAGTTTGCCATTCCGTAGGAAACCTTACAAAATGGTTTACGAAGTCAATCTCAGCAGTTTAGATTCCTACGGAATGACAATATTGTGTCAATAAAAATCTGCTCAATCAGCCAAATCTGTGAGAAAAATTGCAACAAAATTATTTCCCCAACCCTAAGGGGAGTAATTTTAATCAAATTTTCAAATAATTTTCTCCCTTTAGGGTTGGGGTGAAAAAATGATTTGAAAATACATTTTACATCAATACATTTTACTTTTTACAAAACAAAAATGAACCTCTACGATCTTTCCAACATCTCCGATAACTTCAAAACCACACAAAAAATGCCTGTCCTTTTCCTGGGACACGGCTCTCCGATGAACGCCATCGAAGAAAATATTTTTGTACAAGGTTTCCGAAACATCAGCAAAGAGATCCCGAAACCAAATGCCATCATTTGTATTTCGGCGCATTGGTTTACCAACGGAACATTTGTGACAGCAATGGAACTTCCGAAGACCATTCACGATTTTGGCGGTTTTCCGCAAGCCTTGTTTGATGTTCAGTATCCCGCAAAAGGAAATCCAGAATTGGCAAAGGAAACTGCAGAATTGTTGTCTCCTGTTTTGGTGGAAGAAGACCACAACTGGGGATTGGACCACGGCGCGTGGTCGGTTCTTCGTCATCTTTATCCTGATGCAGATATTCCGGTCATTCAGTTGAGTATTGATTATACAAAACCACCACAATATCATTTTGATTTAGCGAAGAAATTATCCAAACTTCGAGAAAAAGGCATCTTGATCATCGGAAGTGGAAACATCGTTCATAACCTCAGATTGATCGACTGGAAAAATATTGATACTGTTGGCGCTGGTTGGGATTGGGCGATAGAAGCGAGAGAAAAAACCAACAATTGGCTTCTGGATGGCGATTTCCAAAAACTCATCGATTATCAAAAACAAGGCACATTTTTGCAATACGCTGTCCCGACGCCTGACCATTATCTGCCATTGATCTATAATCTCGGACTGAAAGATAAATCAGAACAACTTTCGTTATTCAATGATTCTTTGATTGGCGGTTCATTGAGTATGACGTCTATAAGGATTGGATAAATAGTTTTTAATGCTCCAGCGGAGCAATCTGTTAATAGCAACATCAGATAAAAAAATACAAAGCTCCGTAGGAGCGACCTGTGAATCACAATCAGTACAGGCCGCTCCTACGAAGCTTTAATGTGATTATGAATTTTATTTTCTATTAACAGGTCATCCCTCTAGGATTTTTAAAACTCAGATCAAGTTATTTTGTCTGGAAATCAACGGTTGTTCTCAGTATGAATTGGATAAGGATTAGATAAATAATTTTTTCTAAATGCTCCAGCGGAGCAATCTGTTAATAGCAACATCAGATAAACAAACAAAAAGCTCCGTAGGAGCGACCTGTGAATCACAATTATTATCAGGCCGCTCCTACGGAGCTTTAATGCGATGATGGATTTTATTTTCCATTAACAGATCATCCCTCTGGGATTTGAAAATTCAGATTTAATTATTTAGTCTAGGGATTTAATCAGTCTGCTGGTGAAAAAAACTATCTGTTTATAGTGTTCAATCATTCAGTTGACATAACCAAATACTTCGTTATGCCATCCAACCACTTAGTTGAATCAATCAAGCATTCAGTTAAGACCATCAACCGTTTAGTTGAAACCGTCAAGTACTTAGTTGAGGTGTTCAACCATTTAGTTGAAGCGATCAAGTACTTAGTTAAAGCAATCAACCACTTAGTTGAGGCAATCAAGTACAATTTGTTGCATTTCAATACTTTATGGATGTTTTTACAAAATAGCTGAAAAATAAATTTTCCTTTTTTAAACTTTTGAGTAAATTAAAACGCACAACAACTTTTGTGTCTATTGTGGTTTAATACATATTTCGACGAAATCCTTTTTTTATTTATTAAATTCGGAGTTCAAAATATATCACGTGAGGTTTTTACAATTCTTAATATTCTTCTTCGGAACTTTATTTCTTTATTCCCAAACCATTTCGGGGAAAATCCAGACAGAAAGTGGTTCAGCAATTTCTAATGTCAATGTTTATCTTGATGGAACTAAAATCTCGACAGTTTCCATCAATGACGGAAGTTTCCAATTGGATATTCAGGGACAGAAGAGCGGAAACTTAATTTTTCAAAAAGACAATTACGAGACCAGTATTTTTCCTGTGGACAAAGCAATCGGAAAATCTGTTAAAGTGATCATTAATAAAGTCAGTGAGATTGAAGAAGTCGTTATCATTCCTTATACAGAGCAGGCTTACAAAGATTTTATTAATTATTTTCTAGACCAGTTTATTGGACTTGATCGGGATGATGTTAGAATTAAAAACCAAAGAACGCTCAAGTTTTCTTATGATAAGAAAAATCAGTTTCTGAAAGTGAAAGCACCGCAAACGTTGGTCATCGAAAATAAGAAATTGGGTTACACGATCCAATATAATCTGCTCAATTTTCAGGCTGACTTCAAAGCGAAAAGTACCAGTTATCTGGGAACATCATTCTTCAAAGAGACCAGTTTTAGAAAGGAAGTTACTCTCAATCGGATTAACGCTTACAAAGGTAGTATGATGCATTTTCTGAGAAGTCTTTATAATAATGAGCTCGAAAAAGAAGGTTTCATCGTGAATCACGCCAAGCGGATCCCAAACCCAGAATATCCTTCTGACGCCGAATTGCAAAAACTGAACGACCATTTTGCCATTAAGAAAACACAAAACTCGACCTTGCCTTGGACCGATGAGTTGGAAGCGATTGCGCAAAAGAAAAGTAAAAATTCTGAGTTCCTGATGGCGATTCTTAAAACCAAAATGAAAGAATCGGATTTTACAAAACGGAAAGATGGTAGATTATTTTTAGACTTTGAAGATTTGCTTCAGGTCAATTATCAGAAATATTATTACAAGATAAAGAAAGGCGAATTCGTGAAATCTTCTGGCGTGGTGACGCAGTCATCGTTCATCCATCCGGAAGCTATGGAATTTGAAATTTTCAAAGAAGGACTTTCATCTGAGCCGGATCAATTGATTTTGGAAGGCGATTTCTCCCGACAGAATATCTCGAAAATGCTGCCTTTGGATTATCAGTTGGGGAATTGAGGCCAAAAGGGAACTACTTTCTGTTTTTACCAATTTCAAACAGCCTTAATATTTAAAGGACTGTATCATTTTTTTTGATGACATTTCCGGATAAATTAATCCAAACTGTCGGTTTAGAAACTAACGATAGTTTGAGCTGGCTTTGAATTACTAACAACACTTTCCGATTGTTTTGGTCAAAGAATTACTGTTCTGCTGAAAGAAACAGAAAATACCCAACATTAAAGAATTGCGAATAATTTTTTAATGTTGGGTATTTATCTAAAACTTAGTAATATTTAAAGATTATCAATCAATTATAATATAATTGATTGATAAATTGCTACAGTTTAATAAATTTGGTTGCGTAAATTCCTTCAGAGGTAAATGTTTTTACATAATAAACTGCAGGCAGAAGTTTTCTTACATCCAAGTTTTGTGATTGTGATGTTTTGATTACACTCTTTCCTGTTGCATCAATAATTTCTACGTGCTGTACTTTTTCTTTGTTGTTGGCAGTGATCGTAATGAAATCTTTTGCAGGATTTGGATAGAGAGTGATTTTGGATTTTGAATTTTGGATCATTTCATCACTGATTCCCAGATCCGGCATTTCATCTATAACTTCCAGCTGAGTATATTCTGTTTTGTTAGTGTATGCAGAGAAGTATAAGGTTTGCCCATCGCTTGCCAGTTCTTTGAATGGAACTGAAACGACAGAATAATTTTCTTCTATGTTGGTATTGCTGTCAATGATATTGGCTTCGTATAAAGTTAATATGCCGCCAAACCTTACAATCCTTGGATTAGTGACAGTCAAGGCGTACAGGTAGTTTTTGTTACATGCCATTTCGTTTTCTATCAGGTTTGCGGAGAGCTGTGTTGTGCCGGCTGCAGTACCATTACTTTTCCACATGATATTGTTGTGAAGTATGTACATGCTGTTTCCACATTTTAATAATATATTTCCAAAAGAATATGAAGAGGATTCAGATAAATAAGTAGAGCCGATATTTTTCACCAGAGCTGTTCCGCTAGCGGTTCCATCTGTTTTGTACAAGCTCATAGCACCTGTTTTATATGCCATAAAATAAAGTACACCATCATTTTCTAAAGAAAAATTGGTAACATTTCTATTGATATTATTTAAGAGAGAAGTTCCTGCTTGAGAGCCATCAGAACTGTAAAGATCAAAAAAAGTATGTAAAACATCATTAGATTTGCTGAAAATAAGTTTGGAATTAATTGTTCCTGTTATCTTCAGCATCTGAACGTTTTCACCTGGGAATTCTATTGCTTTTTTCGTATTCGCAGAGGTTCCGTCTGTTTTCCATATAGACCACTTATTATTTTCATCAACAAAAGAAAAGTACAGCAGGCCATCAAGCATATAACCTTTACTCACTGTAGAGTAATAATCACTGCTTGAATATGACATTTCTTTTAAAAGTACAGGAACTGAGGCACTATTTTCCAGAAAGTAGACTCTCATTTTATCACTTTGAGTAATATATACAGCGGCCTGATCTCTAAAATTATTAAAACTAATAATTTGTTCCGTGAAAGGAATAAATTTAGTATTATCAAGATTTCCGCCCGATTTTATGATTCCGTTGCTATTGTAATTGCTGTAAGCATAATAATAGTTTCCAATCTTAACTGTTTTGTCTACTGTCCCGATATTGGCTGTGAAATTACTGATTTGAGTTACCTCATCGGAATTGATTTTTTTCTTGAAAACCTGCTTTTGGCTGATAGAATTTGTGCTCGCAATGTAAAATAAATAATCATCTATTTTTAGATATGATGAGAGATAATTATTATAGCTGAAATTAGTGTCTGCTGCAAGTGTGTCGTCTTTTGTTGCGATGTTGTATTTGTAAAGTTCTGATCCGTGTATTGAGATCCCTGTACCCGCTACGCCATCGAGTCCTTGAAAAAAAATATGACCATTCATTTCCAGGAAACCGCTGGATCCGGATCCGTTTCCATATTTGATTTTCTTAGCACTGTTTTCGTTCTCATCAGCTATCCAAACGCTACTGTTATACTGCTCGGATGATTTGAATATCAAAAAATTTTCTTTGCTGGAAAGTGCCAGGAAATCTAACCCTGAATCGTTTGATGTCAAATTTGCAGGAACCGTACTTTCCAGACTTCCATCTGTTTTCCAAATTTTTTGATTGGTATCCAGATAAATTTTTTCTTTGAATTTGAAAATCTTTGATATTGTTTCCGTGAAGGATTTAACGATTTTAGTATTGGCAGAATTTCCATCACTCGTCCATAAATTATTTTTGGAGTCATAAAAAACTATTCTATCTGCCAAGGCTTCTCCGTTCAGGGTCATTATATCACCTATCTGCAAAATACTTTGTGTCCCACTATCTGTCCCGTTTGTTTTCCAAAGGGATGTAATTCCATTTTCCTTGGCGATAAAAAATAATTGATTCTGAAATTTGATCATTCCAAAATTAACACTGCTAAATGACGACTGTATCGGGGCAAAAGATTTGAAAATTTTGGTACCGGCAATTGTCCCATCGGATTCCATTATGACATCTTTGTCATAATTATTCTCCCAATAGTAGAGTTTGTTATTTAGGAAATAATATTGTGATTTATAATTCTTTGATCCTAATGCTATTGTTCCGGCAAAAGTTCCGTCTGATGACCAGAATTCGTAGTCTGTTACAATAAACAGTTTGTCTCCGTTAGTAAAAATATCGATGTAGGCATATGCAGCTGAAGAATTATATAACTGTTTAACAACTTTGGTTCCTTGCTCAGTTCCATCCGAAACCCAGAGTTGATTATTATTATCATTAAGGTTTGTCCCAATAAAATAAAGTTTGCCCTGGAACTTTACGATTGGACTTTTTATCCTGCTGTAATAATTTTGATAACCTTGATTAAAATTTTTGATCACTTTTGCCTTGCCGGAAGCCTCGTTGTAAGACCACAATTGATTGCCTCCAAATTCTTGTGGGCGATTTCCGGAAAATATAATATTGTCATTATATTCGGTTAAGTATCCTGCAACACCATTTCCTGTATAATTGTGAACTCTGAGCTTTGTATTCAAAACATTTTGAGCATTAATTGAAATGGTTAGAATAGCGATTAATAATAAATATATTTTTTTCATAATTATTTCTTGATAATTTTCGAAGAATAAACTTTTGAATTTGTTTTAACTTTAATGAAGTAAACGCCTGCAGGAAATCGTCCTACCAAAATTTTGGCGTCCGTAGATTCTAAAACTTTCTTACCGGTAATATCCAGAATTTCAACCAACTTTACTGCTTCATTATTATCAAGTTTTATATTGACTTCGTCATTTGTAGGGTTTGGATAGATTATGATTTTCCTTTCGGATTTTGAAAATTGAGAATCGGTTGTGCTGAGTTCCTCAATGACATCTGTTGTGAATAATTCCTGTCCGGAATTTTTATAGGTTGCAGAAAAATAAATCTTTCCTTGATCCGCGAACATTTGTCTTATACCACTATAAACAGTTGTTGCTATAGTTTCATCTTCAACTTTTAGCTGAACTGGGGTGAAGTCATCCGCATTGGCGCCTTTTGTCTTACCGAATACTCCCAAAGTAGTTTGATAATATAACTCATTATTGATACACACAGAAGGTGTAAAAACTGGATCGTTGTATTTGTTTAATTTAAATGTTCCGGACAAAGTTCCATCTGTTCTGTACAACATAGAACTTCCATCATAAATATAAAACAAAGCTCCACATTGTTTTATAGAACTTACATTGCCAAATGGGACTGTCATAACAGCACTCGTTCCAGCTGCTGTTCCATCTGTAGAATACATTTTTCTGTTTACTCCATTAGAAAATAAGTTTATTTTATTATTAGCAATGAAGGTGCTTGCGCCATCATATCGATCACTATTCGCAATGATTTCTGCATTATTGCTTAAATCATTAATAGCATAAATTCGATTTGGAACAGTTGGGTTATTCATATTTTCTACAAAAAGAACTTTGTCATTAATCTTATCAAGAAAAGTCTTATAAAAATATGGTGACTCTACATCAATTATTTTTTTAGTATTAGCACTGGTACCATCAGTCTTCCAAATTGAGGTCGCACTGTTGTCCATCATTTTTAGATAGATTCCGGATGTAGTCTTAACATAATCTTTTTTTGCACCAGAATAATAATTGGAAGGACTTTCCATAATCAAGGATAGATTTTCAGAAGAATTTTCAAGTGTCCAAAGTCGCATAAAACCATGCAGAGAATTAAAAGTTTTTATTAGAACTTTATTATCATTAAGAGAAATAATTTCTAATAGCCTTTCATTTGTCGGTAAAGATATTTTTTTAGTACTTTCTTTGCTGCCAGCAGTTCTGTAGAAGTAGTTTCCGTCTAATAAATAATAGAGATAATTTCCTGATTTTTCTGAGTCGAATGTGCTGTAAGAGTAATTTGTGATATTAATATCTGAAAATTGGCTTAACTGAACAATTTTATTATCAGAACCTCTTTTGAACAATTGAGCATAATAGCCTTCTGAGGCTATAAAAACAACATCATCATTCAGCTTCACAAAGCTGTTGGGAACACTGTTGGCATTGAGAAAAATTTCGTTTTCTATTCCAGATGTTTTATCAAAACTATCATAATAACACAGTTCAGTATTTTTATAAACGGAATAAAAATCCACATACGATTCTATATATCCAGAAAAATAAACTTTGTTATCTTTCTCTATAAAACTTTTCTCGTTGTTATATTTAATATTTGTTTTAGTAATTTCGTTACCATCATAAATATAAATGAAAGATTCTATATTACTATTGCTGTTCAGTTCTTTCAAAACAAGAAAGTTTTGGTTAGATGATGTAGAAACAGTTTCCAGTTTTACTCCAAAATTATTATTGAAAACCATAACTTGGTCATTCTCGTCAATCACATAAGTCTCATTAGTTGTATTGATATATAATTTATTCTTAAAAGAAACAATTGTTTTAATATTGTTGATCTGGGTATTCAGCGATTTTGTGCCATTTGTAGTTCCATCTGTTATCCAAAGATTATTATTGGCAAGATATACTAGTCTATTTGTAACAGTATTTTCATATTCAAGCAATTGATAGTTATATGAAATGTTTTGGAAAAAAACAGTTCCATCCGGAGTTCCGTCTGAAGTATACAGTCCTGGTGTTTGATGTACTCCGGCAGAAAAAACAATCTTACCATTTAAAGTATATAATTTATCATAATAAGTACCAACAGAAGAACCACTTCCGGGGTTTAAGTCTTTTACTATTTTTGTTCCATTCTGAGTCCCATCCGAACTCCAGAGTTCCTGACCATACAAGGTGGAATTACCAAAAAAATAAACTTTATTATTCAACGTAGTGAATTGATTATTCACTAAAGTTACATTTGGAATTTTAATTGTCCCCTCAGCTGTCCCGTCGCTCACATAAAGATTATTTCTGTATGAAAAAACAAGTTTGTCCCCAATAGTTTTTGCAGTTAGAGTATCAACATATGAAGAGTAAGAATCCTCATTTAAGTCTTTGACTTTAGCTGTACTACCTGTATTTAGATCGGTATACCACAGTTCGAGCTTGCTATATAAACCTTCTGCAAAAAAGTAAACTTTACCATTCAACTGATAAAAAGAACTTTTAAGGATTCGGCCTGGTACAGTGTAGTCCTTTATGATTTCTGATTTTTTGGTGGCGAAATTATATTTGTAGATCTCTCTCCCAAAAGCAGTTCCAATAGTTGTAAAAATGAGATTGTTATCAAATAGTTTAATTCCTCTTGGATCTGAGCCTGGAAAACGATTCAATTCATTTAATTTAGCATTGATGGTATTCTGAGCATTGTGAAAAACCGAAAATAAAATAGACAATAAAAGAATCGGTAAATGGTAGATTTTTTTCATTACTGGTTATTGGTTATAATTTTCACAAAAATAGCATTTTAGTTTTTATTTATAAATTAAGTTTTAAGAATTTTTAACAAATGGTGATCTTTAAAATTATTCGATTAATTCATAAAACAATCATTGTCAATTTTCACCTGTTAATTATTATCTTTGCAACCTAAATTTTAAACATGAACAAATACATAAAATTTGTAATTGCAGCAATCATTATCGCGTTGGGCGTTTATTTGATGTTCAACAGAAACATTGGCTGGGGCGTAGTTTTGGTCATTCTTTCAGCGATTCCAATTGCTCTTTTCTTCAAAAATGAAAATATTCTTCTGGCATTCTGGCAGCTGAGAAAGCAAAATTTGGAAAAAGCGTCTAAGTTCCTTTCTAATATTACAGATTATAAATCACAATTGCACAAAAGCCAATACGGATACTTCCATTACCTGCAGGCCTTGACAACAGCTCAGGACAATCCTCAAAAAACAGAAGGTTTGATGAAAAAAGCGTTGGATTATGGTTTGAATATGAAACATGACCGGGCAATGGCAAAACTGAATCTTGCAGCCTCTGCATTGGCAAAAGGAAGAAAATCAGAAGCTCAGAAGCTTTTGGAAGAAGCAAAACAGCTGGATTCTGCGGGGATGATGACAGATCAAATCAAGATGATTAAAGATCAAATGAAAATGCCGACAATGCAAAAACATATGCACAACCCGAATATGAGAATACGGGGAAAATTCTAAGAAATAATATCAGTATGTGTAAATATAAAAGGAGTGAATTATTTCGCTCCTTTTTTTATTTTTCCTTTCTAATCATATCCAAATACATAAAAATTATTGAGACAATTACTGCTCCTAAAATTATTCTCTTAAAATAAAATTCGTCAATATTTATTTTAAGATTGTTTTGAAAGAAATCAGCTATGATGTAAAGAGTGAATAAAAAGCAGAAGTACTTTAAAAACTTATTTAATAAACGTATTGTGCTATCAAAATATCTCATTAAATTTCATTTACAAAATTATAAATTACATTTCCTGATTGCTTTCATAACCATAGAATTTCGGGATTCTCCAATGGTATTTTACTGCTAATGTTCTTATTGTAACAATTAATAAAATCGTGAAAATCTGTACGAATGTGTAGGAAAGCGCAGAAAATCTTGTCAACAGCAAAAATATGCCGCCGCCAACGATACAAGCTGTCGCATAAATTTCTTTTCTAAAAATCAAGGGAATTCGGTTTAGTAAAATATCCCTGATAATTCCTCCGAAGCAGCCAGTAATTGTTCCTAAAGTGAGACAGATCAAAGGATGAAAGCCCAAAGTAAGTCCTTTCTGAATCCCAATAATCGTAAATAATCCCAATCCAAAACTATCAAAGATAAAAAGCGTTACCTTAAAGTTTTTCTCAATTGATTTGAAAATCATTGTGAACACGCAAGTCGTCAAGATCAATACAAATGTCAGAAGATCCGTCATCCAAAAAACCGGAACATCCAGCAAAAGATCACGTACAGTTCCTCCACCAACAGACGTCACGAAAGCAATGATGAAAACACCAAAAGGATCCAGCCGTTTCTGCATCGCCGCAAAACTGCCCGACATCGAGAAGGAAATGGTTCCCAAGATTTCTATGATAAGATTGAATTGCTCGTGCACGGATTTTTATAATTGATGATTTTAAATGATGAATGATAAATTGCGGCTGAATGAAATCAATTATCATTCATCGCTTATCATTTATAGTGATAGCTCTACCATTACCGGACAATGGTCGGAATGTTTGACTTCAGGTAGGATTACGGCTCTTGTCATTTTGTCCTTCAAAGGTTCTGAGACGAAGTTGTAATCCAAACGCCAACCTTTGTTCCTTGCTCTGGATCCAGCTCTGTAGCTCCACCAGGAATATTGATCCGGCTGATCATTAAAATATCGGAAACTGTCTGTCAAACTATTTTCGTTCATAAACTTCGTCATCCATTCGCGTTCCATCGGAAGAAATCCTGAAGTGTTTGTCAAACCAATCGGATTGTGAATGTCAATCGCCTGATGACAAATGTTGAAATCGCCACTGATGATGAGATTTGGAATCGTTTTTCTGAGTTCTTTGATGTATTCTAAAAAGTCAAAGCAGAATTGCATCTTGAATTCCAATCTTTCAATGTTTGATGCGGACGGGACATAAACTGAAATCACAGAGAAACCGTCAAAATCTGCGCGAATGATTCTGCCCTCGTTGTCATAGCTTTCGATGCCGCAACCGGATTCTACGTGGTTTGGTTTCACTTTAGAAGCAATGCCTACGCCGCTGTAACCTTTTTTCACCGCAGAATGCCAGTAACTGTGATAGCCTGCTTTTTCCAGACTTTCAATATCAATCTGGTCATTTCCTGCCTTGCTTTCCTGAATGCAGATGACATCCGGACTTGCAACATTGAGCCAGCCGAGGAAGTCTTTTGTAAAGGCTGCACGGATTCCGTTGACGTTGTAGGAAATGATTTTCATTGCTTATGAATTAGAATAAATGAGATAAATAATTACGATTGTGCAAACAGCTGCCAAAAGTACAACTTTCCATTTTCCTGAACCATTCTCTTCTATGAAAAGTGTATTTTTTTGATTTTGAAATTTGGTCGGGTTTTCCAGATATTCTTTTTCGTAAGCCAGAAGTTCGGGTTTGTTTCCCATTACTTTTTTGACTTCTGCCCAATCTGGATCGGAAGGAAAAACGACTTTTTCCGGTTGATTGTTCA
The DNA here is from genome assembly GCF_021261315.1 of Epilithonimonas sp. JDS. Lineage (GTDB taxonomy): Bacteria > Bacteroidota > Bacteroidia > Flavobacteriales > Weeksellaceae > Epilithonimonas. Next base: position 772,383 of record NZ_JAJSAX010000001.1, on the reverse strand, counting down.
ACTTCAATTTGACTGTGAGTTGTCCATTTTTGTTGAATGTTTTTACAGAAACATTGCTGTTGCCTGAGAAAGAATCATCTTGGGTAAAATGCGTGTCATTGGCTTCAAAGGCTTCTACGAAATCTTTAGAATTTCTCAAATCCCAATTGGTTTTATCACGGACCAATTTTATGGCAGCTATCTTTTCATTTCTTCGGAGTAACTCTTCAATTTCAAATCTGTCAAGATTATGCTCTTGTAATAAGGTGTCGATATCTTTCATAATTAAATAAATATTTACTAGCGCATTCTTTATTAACTGTTAAAAAACTCCCAAACCACCCGCGCTTTAACCTTGCCTAGAATTTCTTCTAGCGTTACAATATCTGCTTCTTTAATTCTTTTGACAGATTTCAATTTTGTCAAGAGCATTTCTATGGATTTTGGACCAACGCCCGGGATTTGTTCCAGTTCAGATTTGATGGTCGAATTTGTTCGTCTTGTTCTGTGATGTTTCACTCCAAAACGGTGCGCTTCATCTCGCACGCGTTGAAGGATTTTCAGCGTTTCCGCTTTTTTATCGATATACAAAGGAATCGAATCTTCCGGAAAATAGATTTCTTCCAGACGTTTTGCAATCCCGACGATTGTGATTTTTCCATAAAGTCCTAGCAGTTTCAAACTTTTGACTGCCGAAGACAATTGTCCTTTTCCACCATCAATTAGAATGAGTTGTGGCAAAGGTTCACCTTCTTCCAGCAATCTTCGGTAACGGCGATAGATGACTTCTTCCATCGTCTTGAAATCATCCGGACCAACAACGGTTTTCGGATGAAAGATTCTGTAATCTGCTTTGCTCGGTTTCCCGTCTTTGAAAACCACACACGCCGAAACAGGATTTGTTCCCTGAATGTTCGAGTTGTCAAAACCTTCGATGTGTCTTGGCTCAACGGGCATTCTTAGGAGTTTTTGCATCTCTGCCATTATCCGGTTGGTGTGTCTTTCCGGGTCGATGATTTGAACTTGCTTTAGTTTTTCAAGTCTGTATTCCTTCGCATTTTTCTCAGAAAGTTCTACGATTCTTTTTTTGTCGCCGACTTTTGGGACAATCAATTTCACATTCGGGATTTCCAAACCGAGATGGAAAGGAATCAAAATCTCTTTGGATGTGGAATCAAATTTCTGACGAATCTCTACCAGAGCTTCCTCCAACATATCTTCATCGCTTTCCTCCAAAACTTTCTTGATTTCGGTCGTAAAACTTTGAACGATTGAGCCATTTCTAATTTTAAAATAATTAACGTAAGCCGCCGTTTCATCGCTCGTCATTCCAAAAACATCCACGTCATCTATGCTTGGATTCACGACGGTATGTTTTTCCTGATAATTTTCCAGAGACTCGATATTATTCTTAATCATCTGAGCTTTTTCAAACTCAAGATTCGAAGCGAAACGGAACATTCTTTCTTCCAGATATTTCTTTGCAAATCGGAAATCACCTTTGATAATTCCTCTTATCGCTTCTACTTTTTCATCATAATCTTCCTTGGATTCCAAATCTTCACAAGGTCCATTACAGTTTTTGATGTGATATTCGAGACAAACTCTGTATTTTCCTTCTGCGATTTTTGATGGCGCTAAATTCAGATTGCAAGTCCGAATTTTATAAAGATTTTTAATCGTATCAAGCAGAACTCTTGCCGGTTTCACTTTGGCGTAAGGTCCAAAATATTCCGAACCGTCTTTTATTTTGGTTCGGGTCAGAAATATTCGGGGAAAATCTTCATTCTTGATGCAAATCCAAGGATAGGTTTTGTCATCCTTCAGCATCACGTTGTAGAATGGCTGATGCGCTTTTATCAGATTGTTTTCTAATAAAAGTGCGTCGTATTCGCTATTTACAACGGTTGTTTCCAATCTATGAATCTTCGAAACCATAATTCTGGTTCGGTAGCCATTTTGGTTTTTGTTGAAGTAGGAGAGGACTCTTTTGTTAAGATGTTTTGCCTTTCCTACATACAAAAGTTGGTCGTTCTTATCGTAATAACGATAGACGCCGGGTTCCGATGGAAGTGTTTTGAGCTGAAGTTCTAAGTTGGGATTCACAGAGCAAATTTACGGAATGATATTGATTCTTGAGAATTGTTAAAACTATATTTCTTTGGTGAAATAATCTTCTGCTCCTTCCGAAATTGGGAGATAAAGTCTTTCCCACCCACTGGAATCCAGCATTTCCCAGCTGTGTCCTTCGCCAGTTGTGTCTTCTGCAAGCAGTATAATTCCAGGTTCAATCATAAAAGTAGAACCGTCACTTACTTTAAATTTAATTTTCCCTTTGATTGTAATCACGTACTGTTTTCTTGGTGCTGGATGTTTGCTTTTCTCCCATTCTTCAGTCTTGTTACTGATCCAGAAAGTGGTCGTGTTCATTGGTTTTAGTGTCGGGATAATTCCTCTTTCAAAACGGCAAAGGCCATTTTCTGTAGTGAATAATCTTATTGCTGGAATTGATTCTGTTCCCTCGCGGTGATTCTCTTTACTTCCTGTATTTGGTTCCTGCATTAGATGTGGCGTAAGGTTTAAAAATACGAATTTAATTTTCAATCTTAATAAAGTTGTTGCGGGAAGGTTTTACGAAATATAAATCTTTACGGTTTTCCGTTTTGTCCTCTTTCATCAAAAAACTATCTTTATAAAATGAAAATCCTTCACACTGCCGATTGGCATCTTGGTAAACGTCTAGAAAATTTTTCCCGTTTGGAAGAACAAAAACTTGTAATGAACGAGTTGGTAGAGATTGCTGATGCTGAGGATGTGGATTTAGTTTTTGTTGCAGGCGATTTGTTTGATAATTTCAATCCCTCAACGGAAGCGGTAGAATTATTTTATAGGACTTTGAAACAACTTTCCAAAAATGGAAAACGTCCCGTCGTTGCTATTGCAGGAAACCACGATTCGCCAGATAGAATTGACGCGCCAATTCCATTAGCAAAAGAGTGTGGAATCATTTTGATTGGTCATCCCAACGCAGAAATTCCGATTTTCGAACTGGAACATTTTAAAATTATCAATACAGATAAAGGATTCATCGAACTCAAATTAAATCAATTTGATTATCCGATAAGAATTATTCACACGGCTTATGCCAACGAAATCCGTCTGAAAGAATATCTTGGAGAAGACAATAAAGAAGTCGCACTCAGCAATTCTTTGCAAAATACTTGGCAGAATCTAGCCGATACTTATTGCGATGAGAACGGAATCAATGTTCTGATGGCGCATCTTTATATGATGAAGAGAGGTGCTGAAAAACCTGAAGAACCAGAAGGCGAAAAACCAATTATGATTGGAAACGCCGACTTGCTTTACACGGAAATTATTCCATCTCAAATCCAGTACACAGCTTTGGGACATCTCCATAACTTTCGGAATATCGGGACTTTGGAGAAGCCAGTGGTTTACTCATCATCGTCTCTGTGTTATAGTTTTAGTGAAGCTGGACAGAAAAAATTTGTCAATATCATTGATTTGAAACCCGCAGAAAATCCTCAAACAAAAACCGTCGAAATCAAAAGTGGAAAACCGCTTTTCCGAAAGACATTTGATGAAGTTGAAAAAGCTCTTGATTGGCTGAAAGAAAATTCTGATAGTTTAGTAGAGCTGACTTTTGAAAGTGATAAATTTTTAAAAACTGAAGATAGACAATTAATGTATCAGGCTAATAATGGATTTCTTCGTATTATTCCGAAATTGAAAAATGATATTGTAGATTTAACTCAAACGGATAAAAGCATCAATCTGAATCAGGACATTCAGGACTTGTTCAAAGATTACTTCAAATCCAAAAATCAAAATCAGGAACCGAATGACGAACTGATGAATATTTTCAAGGAATTGATTTAAAGAAAGATAAAATTTAAAGACTCAAAAATCAATCAACCAGCAATTATCAACCAACGACCAAAATGCTTCCAATAAAACTCACAATAGAAGGACTTTATTCCTATCAAACCAGACAAACGATTGACTTTTCGGAACTGACTCAAGCTGGTCTGTTTGGGATTTTTGGGGCCGTTGGTTCTGGGAAATCCTCAATTTTGGAGGCTGTCAGTTTTGCACTTTATGGTGAAACTGAAAGGATGAACAGCAAAGACAGTCGTGCTTACAATATGATGAATCTCCGTAGCAATCGGTCTTTCATCGAGTTTGATTTTCAGAATTATGAGAATAGAACGTTTCGCGCTGTTCGGGAGTTTCGGAGAAATGCAAAACGTTTTGATGATGTAAAGGTTTACAACACTTGTTTTTACGAAGAAAAAAATGGTGAATGGATTCCACTAGAACATACGAATGCGTCTGAAATTCTGGGTTTGAGTTATGAGAATTTCAAGCGGACGATTATTATTCCGCAAGGTCAGTTCAAGGAGTTTCTGGAATTGGGAGCCAAAGACCGAACGCAAATGATGAAGGAAATCTTCGGACTTCACAAATACGATTTGCAGGATAAAGTCTCTACAAAAGTTTCCGAAACCAAATATGAATTGGCGGAACTCGAAGGGAAATTGGGAACTTTTGAGGAAGTTTCAGAAGAGCTTATCAATCAAAAAAGCGAGGAACTGAATCTTTCTAAAATTAATTTTGGTAAGGAAAAAGAAGTTCATAATCAACTTGAAGTAAATTTTCAGAAACTCAAAAATCTGAAAACTGATTTTGATAATCTAAAAATAAAAGAAGCCGAATTTGTTATTAAAGAAACAGAAAATGAAAAATTCCAGAAGCTTGAACAGCAATTGGAAGTTTTTGAAACTGCGGAAAGAAACTTCAAATCGTTGTTGACGGAAAAGAAGCGTTTGTCTTCTGAAATCAATCAAAATTTGAAGACTCAAGAATCAACTAAGATAGAATTTGATGTGCTCTCTGAAACTTTAAATCAATTAAAACAAAATATTTCGGCATTAGAAAATGATTTCAATCAACTGGAAAACAGCAAACAAAAAGCGTTTGATTTGTTGAATATTTCAAGGATTTTGGATTTTGAAACTCAGAAAAATCTGTTGTTGGAAAGAATTGAGAAAGGCGAAAAAACCATCTCAGATTCGAAGCAAAAGGAAATTGAGATTCTAAAAATTATAGATATTGAATCCAAATCAATTTCGGATTTGAAGTCGAAGAAAACGGATACTAAAATTCTGATGGAAGTTGAAAACTGGTTTCAAATCAGGAAAAACTACCTAACCGAATTGTCTAATTTTCAAAAAAATATCCTTTCGAAATCTGAGGAAATTGCGAAACAGCAAATCTTACTGAATGAATTTCCCGAAAACTGGAAGGAAGAATTCTCTTCCAGAGATCTTGCTTTGAATGAGAAAAAACTGAATCATCAGAATCAGAAAAGTCATTTGGAATTGTCTCAAAAATTAGCAGAATTTGCTCAGAACATCGAAGACGGAAAGCCTTGTCCGCTTTGTGGTTCGCTGGAACATCCAGAGATTTTGGTCTCAGAAAATGTTTCGGGATCATTGAAAACTTTGAATGCTGAACTTCTGGATATTGAAGAATTAATTGAGAAAATCAAAACAGACGAAAAGCAGATTGAGAAAATTCTGGAATTGAAACAGCTTTTGGAAAATCAGAAAATTGAATTGGAAAATCAAAAATCAGAATCTGATAAAAAATTGAAATTACATTCTGAACAATTCATTTGGAATCAATTTGATAAAGAAAATGAAACTCAATTTTCTACTCAGAAAACTGAAGCTTTTGCATTGGAACAGAAAATTTCCTCTGCAGAGAAATTGCTTGATGAACATCGAAGCACTTTAGAAAATCAACAAAAAGAAACCAAACGTTTTGAAGAGGCGATTGTTGATTTTAAAAATAAAAAAATCAGTCTGGAAACTTCTATTTCAGATTTAAAGCAAAATTTGAAAGTGCTTGATTTTAGAGATTTTGAAACCGCAAATTCGGCAGACATCAAGATTGGATCTGAGAATTTATCTATCAAAAATAGTTCGGTCGAAAATCAATACAAACAATTTCAAAAAGATTTGTTGGAGACAACCCCGAAAGTTGCTTCTAAGGAAACCTTGCTTGTTCAGATTTCAAAACAAATTGAAGAACTTCAAAGATCGGAAAAAGAAAATATTGATAATATTGAATCTATTTTAGCGAAATCCTCATTCACAAACCTTGAAGAAGTTGAAATAATTTTATCTCAGGATTTTGATATTCAAACGTCGCGGAAGGAAATTCAGGATTTTAAAATCAGTTTTAATACGCTGAAAGAAATCATTAATTCTTTAAAATTGAAATTGAAAGAGTCCAATTTTGATGAATCAGAGTTCGTGGCAAAAGAGAATGATTTTTTAGTTTCTCAGGAAAATATTTCTCAATTACAAAAGCAATTGACAATTATTGAAAAACAACTTTCGGATTTGCAGAAAAGCTTTGAAACCAAGAAAGATTTGATTCTCGAGCAAAATAAATTGTCACTAAGAAAAGCGAATCTTGATACACTTTCTAACCTTTTTAAAGGCGCTGGTTTTGTGCAATATGTTTCGTCGATTTACCTGAAACAACTTTGTGATAATGCAAATGTCAGATTCTATAGAATGACTAGAAATCAACTCAGTTTGCAAGTCAATGACAAGAATGAATTTGAAATCATTGATTATCTGAACGAAGGAAAAACGCGAAGTGTGAAGACTTTATCGGGCGGACAAAGTTTCCAGGTTTCGCTGAGTTTGGCGCTGGCTTTGGCGGAAAGTGTGCAATCGCAGGCGAAATCGGAGAGGAACTTTTTCTTTATTGATGAAGGTTTTGGAACGCAAGACCCGGAATCTGTAAATTTGGTCTTTGAAACCTTAATGAATCTTCAAAAGGAAAATCGAATCGTCGGAATTATTTCGCACGTTGAAGAATTAAAGGAGAAAATCCCAATGTCGCTGAACATTACAAAAGATGAAGAAACCGGAAGTAAGATTGAAATGATTCTGAGCTAAATCTTCCTATTCCTCGCCAACATCGGAATCGAAATCAAGCCCATAACGAGCATAATGATGATTTGCAATGGCAATGTGATGAAAGAGTAGGCGAGTCCCAATTCTCCGCCTTCTACAGCGTCTTTTCCCATTGAAATGAATAAGGCGGTGAACCCAAATTTCATTGCTAGATTAAAAGCGCCGATTCCTCCACTTGCTGGGATTATCATTCCCAAAGTTCCGACTACTAAGATGAAACAGCCGTCTGCTGGTGTGAAATTGGAAGTTTCTGGCAAGGCAAAGCAAACTAGATAAGATGCGAAGAAATAGCAAATCCAGATTCCTGCGGTATAAAGGATGAATTTTCCTTTTTGTTCTAAGGTCAAAATAGATTTTAAACCTTCAAAAATCCCTTTTCCGAAACCGATAACTTTATTATAAATAGAAAGTTTCTGTAATGATTTTCTGAAAACGAACAATAATATTAGGATGAAAACTACACAGCCTAAAATAATATAAGTTATGTTTGAATCTGATTTTGGTGTCGTTTGATTTTTTTGTTGAGTCGCCGCTTTGTAGAAAGCCAAAAGCGCATCATATTTGAAAATCAAAGTCAATAATGCGAAGATTCCCATACAAACCAAATCGACAACTCGTTCCAAAATAATCGTTCCAAAAGACTTGTCAACCGGAACTTTTTCAACGCCGTAAAGCGCCGTTGAACGGGCAACTTCGCCACTTCTGGGAATTGTAAGATTCATCAAATAGCCAAATGAGATGGCCCAAAGTGAATTGCTGCCCGAGATTTTATGTCCCATTGGCTCCAAAAGAAGATTCCATCTTACAGCTCGGAAAATGTAAGCCGAAACTCCGAAAACCGCTGCAAAAGCTACCCAAAGATAATTGGCTTTTTTTAATGAAACTTTGATCTTGTCAAAATCCAAACCTCGTAATGCAAGCCAAAGGAAGAGTCCCGCAATTGCGATGGAGACCAAAACGGTAATTACATTTTTAAATGCCGGGGATTTTTTTTCTTCCAAAATATGGTGAAATTATGTAAGAAGGTTAGTCGTTTCGTCTGGAAACACGATTTTTGGCTGGAAATCTTTGGCTTCCTCCTGACTCATCTGCGCATAAGCGATGATGATGATGATGTCACCTTTTTGTACTTTCCTTGCAGCTGGTCCATTTAAGCAGATTTCTCCGGATTTTCTTTTTCCTTTGATAACGTACGTGTCAAAACGTTCGCCATTGTTGACGTTTACAATGTAAACTCTCTCGCCAACGATCAATCCTGCCGCGTCGATCAGATCTTCATCAATAGTGATGCTTCCAATATAATCAAGGTCTGAGGCAGTCACACGAACCCTGTGGATTTTCGATTTAAAAACTTCGATAAACATAGTTGCAAATTTACGCTAAATAATAAAAATGGAAAAGAAGATTTTCTTTTTCCTTCAAAGTGTAGTAATTCCGGAATTTAAATTGATTATAAATACAGTTGAAATCTATATTTCTTTTTGTGAATTTATGAATTTGGCATAATTTTGATACGAAGTGATACTATTGTTGATGGATAAAGGTAAATTATTAAAAACGAAATGCGAAAAAACGTGTATTTTCGTTAATACTTAATTTGTTGAAAATGCATCATTTTAAAAAGAAACATACATAGTTCGCCAAATTTTATAAAAATATTTGCACGATATGAAAATTGTCTTATATTTGCTATAACAACATAACTTTAATTAATAAATATTATGAACAAGTCTGAATTAATCGACGCTATTGCGAAGGATGCAGAAATCACAAAAGCTGCTGCTAAAAAAGCTTTGGAATCATTTGTTGCTAACGTAACAGAAACACTTAAGAAAAAAGACGGTAAAGTATCTCTAGTAGGCTTCGGTACTTTCTCAGTATCTGAAAGAGCTGCAAGACAAGGTATCAACCCTGCAACTAAAAAACCAATCCAGATTGAAGCAAAAACAGTTGCTAAATTCAAAGCTGGAGCTGATTTGGCTACTGCAGTTGCTGGTCCTGCTAAAGGAAAGAAAAAATAATCTTATTTGAGTTTATTCAAATAAAAAACCGTCGCAAGACGGTTTTTTTGTTTTTATTATTCTTTAAAACTAAGCGTTTTCATCATCCAAAAGATGTCCAAAAAAGTCTTTTTTAGTTTTGAGATATCCTGCGCTGGAATCATTTGACTTGATCTGCAAAGGAATTCTGGAATTGAAATTAATCCCACTTTCCTGTATGATTTTAATCTTTTCGGGATTATTGGTCATTAGATTCAGAGATTTTACATCTAATTTTTCCAGCATCTGTATGGCAATGTCAAAATTGCGGTCATCTGCTGGTAGTCCTAGCTCCAAGTTGGCCTGCACTGTATCAAAACCTTTTTCCTGTAGGGCATAAGCCTTTAGTTTATTAATGATTCCAATATTTCTACCTTCTTGTCTAAGGTAAATAATCATCCCACCATTTTCCTGCATATATTGCATTGCAGAATTCAGTTGTTGTCCGCATTCGCATTTTTGAGAATGAAAAACTTCTCCGGTAATACATTCTGAATGAATCCTTACGTTAACAGGTTTGCTGAGATCTGTACCTTTAGCAATGAGAGCCATATGCGGCATCCAATCTTTTTCATTTTCAGAAAAAGCCATCATTCTGAATTCCCCAAAATCTGTGGGAACATTCGATTCTGCTTGTATTTGTAACATTAAGTAAGTAGAAGTAATAGTTAGTTCGAAGACATTGCTGTATCTTCAGTCTTTGATTGAGACGCTTCCAGTAGATTGATATTGGTTTTGATTTTAACCATATATCTATTCAGAACTTCCTCATCATCCTGCACCATAAATTTTCTAAGCTTCTGAATTTTTTTATAATACTTTTCAAAATCTTCCAGAGATCTATGCTTTGTGGATTGATTGAAATCCCGCACAGCACCCAAGTAATCGGAAAGCGAGACTTTTAATGAAGAAACTTCTCTATTCACGGCATCATTTCTGAATTTTGGAAATGTAGCAATGAGATTGGAAATTGAAGACGCATAAACAATTGCTTCCGGAGACAGGTAAGAATACGTATCCGAAAGCAAATCAGAATGTACCTGTTCCGACGCTGCTGAGTTGGTGGAACAAGATCCTAAAAAGGCTGTAATAATTGTTATCGCTAAAAGTTTATGAAAACTTTTCATTTTTTCTGCATTTTTTGATACAGGATTGGGTTAAGACTCTCATCGTTATACATCTTCATCTGCTTATAAAGCTTCATCTTAACTTTACCGTTCTCAATATCAGCAAGCAACTGATCTATGGCTGTTGAAAGATCTTTTTTCTGTTCCAAAAGTACATTCAACTTTTGTGAGCATTGTAATTTATGTTCTTCGGAAGCATCTTCACGAGAAGCTTCAATAGACATATGATATATCTTCAAAGACAGGATAGAAAATCTATCTATGCACCAAGCCGGAGTTTCGCTGTTGATTCTTGCATCTGCATCTGCCGTAATATTCTCGAAGTTTTTGTAAAACCAAAAATCAATCTGTTCTACCAGATCTGTTCTTTTTTGATTTAATTTATCAATTCTTCTTTTAATTTTTAAAGCTTCTGATGGATCGATATCTTCTTCACGAATAATATCTTCCAAATGCCATTGAACGGTATCAATCCAATTCTTTGAATACAAAATCCATTCCAAACTATCAGCCTGGAATGGATTGTTTTCTAGTGAATTAACATCGTCATTGATATGATAATCTCTAACCGACTGATTAAAGATTTCCCATGATTTTTCTGTCAAACTCATCAATAATTCTTATAAATGTGAATTAGGATCATTTGGTGTGGAGGATGTGGAAGTAGGATTGGTAGGATCTTTTTTCTTGTCCTCCTCTTTTACAGCATCCTTAAACTCTTTGATACCAGAGCCTAAACCTTTCATTAATTCGGGGATTTTCTTTCCTCCAAACAACAAAAGCAAGATCAAGGCTACAATTAAAATATGCTGCCAAGAAATACTTAATATAACAGTGGATAATGTCATCTTGATTTTTTTACAAAGTTAAATTATTTTTTAATACGAAACCCATCCTAAAGGATCAACTGGATTTTGACCGCTCCAAACCTGGAAATCTAATGTAACAGATCCATCAAAATCGCTGCCAACTTCTCCAATCAGTGTTCCGGCGGAGACTTGCTGATTGGCTTTTACCAATGTGCTGGCAAGATTGGAGTAAACCGTGAAGAAACTTCCGTGCCTTACAATTACAGTTCTGCTGCCATTAATAACCTGAATATTAGAAACAATTCCAGGAAATACACATCGTGCTTTGGTGCCTGGTGAAACGGCTATCTTAATTCCGATATTATCTTCTACAATATTTTTAAAAACCGGATGCGGCTGTCTACCAAAACGGTGTGTCACAGTTCCCTTTTCAACCGGGAATCCAATTCTGCCTTTGTTATCCGCAAAATTATTTCCTACAGTTGAACCTACGCCGTAACTTTTCATTACTTTTTTCTCGGCTGCATCCTTCGCATCATCATTGGTTTTATTCACGGCTGCCTCATTAGCTTTTGCAGATGCTACTTTTTCATTGGCTATTCTTGCTCTGTCTGCGGCTTCCTTACTTGCTCTTTCAGCGGCCTCTTTTCTCTCGATTGTTTTGTTGGTCTCAGCGAGCTTTCTTTCTTCCTCTGCACGTTTTGCAGCTAAGTCACTTGCTCTTTTGGCTTCTAGTTCAGCTCTTTTTCTTTCAGCTTCTGCAGCTGCGATTTTTGCTCTGTTTTCAGCTTCTATTCGGTCTTTTTCGCGTTTTGCTGCAATTTCTGCCAGCCTTTTTCTTTCAGCTTCAGCTTTTCTTTCGGCTTCTTCCTTGGCTTTGGCAATTCTTATTTCTTCAGCAATGATATTTCTGATCTGGCGCTCAAGCTCCTTGGATTGCGTCTGTTTTTGTCTCAGTTCTGCAGTCAGTTTTGCTTCATTTTTCTTGAATTCCTCCAGTAGTTTTTGTTTTTGGATTCTTTCGGCTTCTATGGTTGCAAGATCCTTTTTCTGATTGAGAAGAAGATTGTCTTTTTCCGAAACGTACTTTTTCTTCAGCGCAATGTTTTTCTTGATTTCATTGGCTTTGTTCGAAATTTCCGCAGCTTTTTTGTCCTGGTATTCAGAATATCTTTTCAAATATTCAATTCTGTTTAGCGCTTCGCCCATATTTTTGGAAGAAAGGATGAAGGTAACTTTATTCTGAACACCTTTTGTTTTATAAGCTTTTACGAGAATCTCAGCGTAATTTTTTCTTAAAACCGTCAGCTCACGGTTGTTTTTGTTGATTTCCAGCTGTCTTGTATAAATATCGTCTTCAATGAATCTCTTTTCCTTCTGAGTATTATTGTAAACTTTTTCACGCAAAGTCAGTTTCTGATTTACGGCATTTAGATATGCGATAGAAAGTTTGGATTCCTGTTTTGTCTGGTTTAATGAAGCATTGATGGTAGAAATCTGTTTCTTAAGATCGGCATTCTGCTTTTGCAAAACCTCTTTATCTTTTTGTCCAAATGCGCTTCCGAAAAGGATGATACTTATAAAAAAACTTAATTTCTTTATCATTTAATTTCTGTCTTTTTGTAATTGGCAGGAACGTTATAAGTAGTTTCCATGCGGGAGAAATCAAATTTCGTATTTTCTAGTAATATTTCGTCTGTTTTGTTGGCTTTTATAATTATTTTAACACTTTTCGGGAAGCTCTCATTATTGAGAATTTCTCTGTTGGAATAAGTAATGTCAAGCTGATCATTGTTTGCCGGATTTGAAAGTAAAACGTGACTTAGATTGAAATCAGCGTCATAGTCCAAAGAGATTTTGTACTCCGTTGTTTTACCGTTTTCAGTAATTTTCTGATTTTGTTTTGAAGTCAAATTGAAACCTGAAATATTTTGAGTCAGTACATAATCATTTTCTGAAACAGGAATAAAAGTCTTTCCTAAAAGAAGATTTTGCAGAGCATTGTAATCTATGAAATTAACATTCAGCAATTTATTAAGATAGCCAAAATCTGAATCAATGTAAGTTTTATCCAGTTTATAATAACCTTTGATACCTTCCGGAGTCGCAACACCACGAGCAGCCTGAAGAATCACAGCAGTTAGATTCATCCAAACTTTTTTACCATTCTCGATGTAAATCACAGCGTCTAAAGTCGGAATGAAAGATCCCGTTTTCGCATCAATTTTACTGCTGATTTTAACCGCATCAAAAGTCGATTTTTTCTCAATTGCAGAGAAGAAATTGGTGTTATTTGAAATTGGTTTTGTAGTACTGATTGGTGCCGTAGTTTGGTTTTTCTGAACTTTACAAGAGGTTACAAGTAAAGCTGAAACTATGATGAGAATGTATTTTTGCATAATTTTTTTAGGATGAAACTTACAATATTAACGCCAAAAATAAACTTATATTTCCACGCAGGTATCTAAAAAAAACTTTGTCAAAGTTCCAGACCTTGACAAAGTTGATATTTTATTAAAATTAAATTTAATCTTTCGAAAGGAAATCCAAAACAGAATAATCTCCCAAAGAAATCTCTCTAGCAACGCCGAAATACTTGGCAGAGTTTCCAATCATTGAGTTGCTAAGGTTTCCGTGGTCAATGATCGTATTTTCCTGGATTAATGAATTGTCGATGTTAGAATTGATCACCACTGTATTGTTTCCAAGAGAAACATTAGGACCGATTTTAGAATTCAAAATCTTTACATTTTCACCAATGAAACAAGGCGGAATGATCATACAGTTTTCAATTTCTGCAGATTCCGGAAAGTTCGCCATATTAGCTCTTTCGTATTGAAGAATTTTGCTGTTGGTTTCTACAGTTGCGTTTTTGTTTCCGCAGTCCATCCAGTCATCTACTTTTCCAAGAGAGAATTTTGCGCCCTTTGATCTAAGATTTTCAAGAGCCGTTGTCAGCTGAAATTCGCCGCCTTCGGTAATATTATTTTCCATAATATGATCGATTTCGGTCATCAGTTTCTCAGCAGAATTGAAATAATAAATTCCAATAATGGCAAGATCCGATACAAATTCCTTCGGTTTTTCTACAAAATCTGTAATGAAACCATAGTCATCCAATTTCACAACGCCAAAAGCTGAAGGATCTTCAACTTTTTTCACCCAGATTACGCCGTCTGCGTTGGTGTCGAGATGGAAATCTGCGCGGAAAAGTGTGTCTGCAAATGCAATAATTACCGGTCCGCTCATACTTTCTCTCGCACAATTGATAGCGTGAGCTGTTCCAAGAGGTTCAGTCTGAGCATAGATGCTTCCTTTTGCACCAAGATCTTCAGCAACTTTGATCAGTGACGCCTCAACCTCAGCACCAAAATCTCCGATGATAAATGCGATTTCTTCAATAGGCTGATTTGCAACTTTTGCAATATCTTCTACCAGTCTTTGTACAATTGGTTTTCCGCCAATCGGGATCAATGGTTTAGGAACCGTCAAAGTGTGAGGTCTAAGTCTGGATCCGCGACCAGCCATTGGAACTATTATTTTCATAAATTTTTATTGTTAAGTTTTTGACTAGTAATAAATTAATAGATTTTATTTTATGCCGATTTTGTTTAATATTTTTTGAGGAATCAAATTTTCTTTCTTTAACAAAATGGTTGCCAAAAGTAAAAATATAAGATTTCCCAACCAAATATTTTCTTTTAAATATTGGTAATATGCCAAAGATACAACTATTGTTATAAGAATGATAATTGTATTTTTATAGAGATTATAGGGTACTGGATATTTGTATTGTCCCCAAATGTATGATATGACCATCATTGCGAAGTAACTGGCCATAGTTGCCCACGTTGAAGCCCAATATCCGTATTTAGGAATAAAATAAAAATTAATAATTATGGTTACTAAAACGCCAATTCCTGAAATGTAAGCACCGATAATTGTTTTGTCGGTCAACTTATACCAAATCGAAAGGTTGAGATAAATTCCCAAAAACAAACTCGCAAAAAACAAAATAGGCAGAATCGAAATTCCCTCGTAATATTCCGGATTGTTGATGTAAACTTTTGCAATCCAGTCCAAATTAACAGATAAGAACAACACAATCAAACAGTTGATGGCGATGAAAATGTCCATTAGTCTGACATACATTTCTTTTGCATTTGCATTTTTGGAATTGCTGAAAAAGAACGGTTCTATTCCCAAAGAATAGGCTTGTCTGAACAAAATTACAAACGTCACTACTTTCGCAACGCCACCATAAACGCCCAATTCGTGTCTTCCGATTTCGTCCGGCAAAAGAAATTTAAGGAATTGTCTGTCAAAGGTTTCATTAATGATTCCAGCTAAACCTGCAATGGTGATTGGCCAGGAATATTTTATCATTTTTTTCCAAAGTTCCCAAGAGAAATGCTTTATCCTTGTGATTAATAATTCTTGTGATAACATCAAAAAAGTGACAGCACTTGCTGCAAGATTCGCGACAAAAACATAACCGATTCCAAATTCAGAATTATATTTCAAACCAAAAATTCCTTCCGGATATCTTGGAAGAATGATTATGAAAAATACAACCAAAAGGAAATTAATAATACCATTTGTAATTCTAATTCCGGCATATTTTAAAGGTCTTTCGTTTTTCCTTAACATTACAAATGGCATTGCAGAAAAGGCGTCCAAAGCTAAAGTCACTGTAAGAATTGCCAACAAATCAACTTGGTCCGGCGTTTTGAAAGCAATTGCTAAAGGTTGTCGGTACACTAAAGTAAAAAATAAATAAACCAATGTCACAGCCAGAACACTGAAAAAAGCAGTTGAAATCAATTTTCTGTCGTCTTTTTCATCCAACGCAAATCGGAAAAATGTGGTTTCCATTCCGTGGGTCAAGAGCACGGCGATAACGCCGGCTACAGAATAAAAATCGGCAAAAGGAGAATAGGCTGTTGGACCGAATGTTCTTGTAATAATTGGATTAATTACAAACGGAAACAGTCTGATAATCACAGTTGTTAATCCATAAAGAGCGGTTTGTCCGAGAAGCTTCTTCAATTCAAAAATTTTTGCAAAAATAATCTATTCTGACAAGAATCCGATTTATTTCTTCAGCTTATAATTCATAAAGAAAACCAATTTCCCACCTTTCATAATGTCTTCGTGCTTCAATTTGTAACCTTCAAACGGTTTTCCATTCAGCTCGATTCTTTCGATGTAAACATTCTTTTCTGATTGATTTTTAGCTTCAATTTCAAATGTTTTTCCGTTCTCCAAATTCAATTTTGCGTTGACGATACTCGGACTTCCAATCCAATATTCATCGGAACCTGGCGACACGGGATAGAATCCCAAACTGCTGAAAATATACCAAGCACTCATCTGTCCGCAATCGTCATTTCCACCCAATCCGTCGGGTTTTGCTTTATATTGCATCGTCAGGATTTTTCGGATTTGAGATTGCGTTTTCCAAGGTTGACCGGCAACATTATAAAGATAAGCCACGTGATGCGCAGGTTCGTTTCCGTGAACATAACCACCGATAATGCCTTCTCGCGTGATGTCTTCCGTGTCAGCGAAAAATTCGTCAGGCAAATGCATTGAAAATAATTCGTCAAGATTTTCTCCGAATTTCTTTTGTCCGCCCATTGATTTCATTAAATCTTCAGGATTGTGCGGAACGAAGAAACTGTAATTCCAGGAATTTCCTTCGATAAAGCCTTGTCCGTGCGTGCTCATCAAATCAAATTCCTTCTTGAAACTTCTGTCAGACAATCTCGGTCTCATAAAACCAATTGATTTATCGAAAACATTTTTCCAATTTTCGGAACGTTTCAGATATTCGTTGTAGATGTCTGTTTTTCCCAATTTTTTGGCAATTTGTGCAATCGCCCAATCGTCATAAGCATATTCCACCGTGTTGGAAACCGACGTTCCATTTTTCTCTGCAGAGATGTAACCTTTGTCGATATATTCGCCGATGCCTTCGTAATTTCTTTTGTTAGAAGTCGCGATACAAGCCTTCAAAGCTTCTTCTGGATTTCCGGTGTAAGTACCTTTGACAATCGCATCAGCAATTAAAGAAACCGAGTGATAACCGCTCATACACCAATTTTCATTTGCGTAATGCGACCAAACAGGCAACATTTTCAAACTGAATTGGTCGTAATGCGCCATCATCGACTGAATCATATCATTGTTCCGTTTTGGCTGAATGATGTTGAAAAACGGATGCAAAGCACGGTAAGTGTCCCAAAGTGAAAACGTCGTGTAATTCGTAAAACCTTTGGCCTGATGCACATTTTGGTCAAGTCCTTTGTACTCGCCGTTCGTGTCCATATAAGTGGTTGGATTGATGAACGTGTGATACATCGCCGTGTAAAAATTCACTTTGTCATCTTCTGAAAGTGTGTTGACAACGATTTTATTCAATTCTTTATTCCAATCATTTTGGGCTTGAGATTTTACTTTTTCAAAGTTCCAGTCCGGCGTTTCTTTGGTTAAATTTTCCAGAGCATTGGCCTGACTGACTGGCGAAATCGCAAATTTGATTTGAACTTTTTCATTTTCCTGAGTATCGAAATCAAAATGCATTCTGATTTTCTTGCCTGCAATCTCTGGGAAATTTTCGTCCTGATTCCATTTTCTCCAGAAACCGCGATAAGCTTGTTTTGTGTCAAAATTTTTCTGACCATAAGATTTGAACGGCTTCGAAAATTCCATTGCGAAATAAACCGTTCTCGTTCTTGCCCAGCCATTGGTTTGTCTGTAACCCGTGATTCGGTGGTCGTTTTCAATCCTTACATAAGTCCAGACATTTTTGTCATCATAATTATAAATTCCCGCCATCAAATCCAAAATAATATGCGCATCATCAGATTTGGGGAAGGTGTATTGATGAACGCCAACCCTTGTTGTAGCCGTCATTTCGGCCAAAATATTATAATCGTCAAGTTTCACTTTGTAATAGCCAGCTTCCGCTTTTTCGTTTTGATGTGAAAATCTAGAACGGAATCCACTTTCGGGTTTTTGGCCAGTTCCAGGATTTAATTTTAATTTTCCAACTGTTGGCATTATCAAAAAATCACCCAAATCCGAATGTCCGGTTCCACTAAAATGCGTGTGCGAAAATCCGACGATTGTTTTGTCTTCGTAACGGTAGCCAGCACAATATTTATAAACATCAGGATTGTATTTTCCATTGACTTCATAAGACAGCGAATCGGTTTCCGGACTCAGCTGAACGGCGCCAAAAGGAACTGTCGCTCCGGGAAAAGTGTGTCCCATTTTTTCGGTGCCGATGATTGGATTCACGAATTTCGAGAGGTTTTCTAATTTTTGGGAACTGAATAATGAAGCGAATAAAACGGGTAGAATTAAAATGTATTTTCTCGGAGACATTCTTTGGAATTTTTAAGCAATTTAAGAATATTAATTTATGATTGAATTAATTTGAACCACATAGACACATAGAATTATTGAAAAAATTCATATCAAAAAGTTTACATAATAGAATTTAATCTATTTGAACTTAATTATATTTTTTGAAACTATGTGTCTATGTGGTTTAATTTTATAGATTCAAAAACTTGAGTAATAATTTTCAAAAACTTAATTTTGTTTCAATCTAAAAAAGTAAAATGAAAATTCTAATAAAAAACGCCCAAATCGTAAATGAAAATCTGGTCTTCGAAAACGATATTCTGATTGAAAATGATTTGATTTCCAAGATTTCAAAAAATATCTCTGAAGAAAATGTTGACCAAATTATTGATGCTTCAGGAAAATATTTGTTACCAGGAATTATTGATGACCAAGTTCATTTCCGTGAACCAGGCTTAACACAAAAGGGCGACATCGAAACCGAATCAAAATCTGCAATCGCGGGCGGAATCACAAGTTTCATCGACCAACCAAATACGGTTCCGAATGCTGTAACTCAGGAATTGTTGGCTGATAAATATGAAATTGGCTCTCAAAAAGCCTACGCCAATTACGGTTTTATGATGGGCGGAACGAATGATAATCTCGCAGAAATCCTCAAAACAAATCCAAGAAATGTTCCCGGAATCAAATTGTTTTTAGGCTCATCCACAGGAAATATGTTGGTTGATAATCCTGAAACTTTGGAAAATATTTTCAGCAACACCAAAATGCTGATTGCCGTTCATTGCGAAGATGAAGCGACGATTCGCGAAAACACGGAAAAGTACAAAGCGGAATTTGGCGACGATATTCCTGTAAAATTCCATCATTTGATTAGAAGTGAGGAAGCTTGTTATAAATCATCTTCAAAAGCAATTGAATTAGCGCAGAAAACGGGCGCGCGACTTCACGTTTTCCATCTGTCAACAGCGATTGAAACAGACCTTTTCCGAAATGATATTCCTTTAAAAGATAAAAAAATAACGGCGGAAGTTTGTGTTCATCACTTGACTTTCACCAACGAAGATTACGAAACAAAAGGAAACCTCATCAAATGGAATCCGGCTGTCAAAACTTTGAAGGACAAAGACGGACTTTGGGAAGCATTGCTAGACGACAGAATTGATGTCATTGCGACTGATCACGCGCCTCACACCTGGGAAGAAAAGCAAAATGTTTATACGAAATGTCCATCAGGAGCGCCTTTGGTTCAGCATTCTTTGGTTGTGATGTTGGAGAATTTTAGAAATGGAAAAATCACTTTGGAGAAAATCGTTGAGAAAATGTGTCACAATCCTGCGATTCTATTTAGAATTGAGAAAAGAGGTTTTGTGAGAGAAGGTTACAAAGCGGATTTAGTTTTGGTGGATTTGGATGAAAATTGGACAGTCGCCAAAGAAAATATTCTCTACAAATGTGGCTGGAGTCCGTTGGAAGGAACTGAGTTTCATTCTAAAGTGACACACACATTCGTCAATGGAAATTTGGTTTACGATAATGGAAAAATCAATGAGGAAAAATTTGGGGAGCGATTGCTTTTTGAAGTTCAGGAATAAAATAAAAAGACTGCATCATCGCAGTCTTTTTTGTTTCTCGCAGATGAAGCAAATTTTGCAGATGATTACATTGAAAAAATCTGCTTTATCTGCCAAATCTGCGAGAGATTATTTTCTAATAAATTTAAATATTAGTCAATAATAATGCTGTCAATTCCTTTTGCCAAAGCATTTTCCATAATTCCCGGAATCGACAAGCCTTCTGCACGAAATACGCTGACATCTTTGACGCCGTAGAAACCAAAGACATTTTTTACATAAGGAACATTCGAGTCAAAAATTTGATAAGGTCCTTCTGAATAAATATTTCCGGATGCGAAAGCAATGTATAATTTCTTGTCATTCAGCAGACCTTCAGGACCTTTTTCGCTGTATTTAAAAGTGTAACCTGCTCTTGAAGTAAAATCAAAATACGCTCTGAGTGTGGTGGGAACAGAGAAATTGTACATCGGAGAATCGATGACAATAATGTCGGCTTCCTGAAGTTCCGAAATCAAATTTTCAGAATAGGCATTGATGGACCGTTGCTCGGGCGAATGACTTTCTGCGGGAGAGAAAAAAGTGTTGATGTGTGCTTCTTCCAAAAGCGGAACAAGGTTTTTTGTCAGGTCACGTTCTTTTACCACGCTGTCAGGATATTTCCCTTGGATTTTTTCGATAACCGCATTTCCTAATTTTCTGCTTGCGGACAAATCCTTTCTCGGACTCGAAATAATGTGAAGTATGTTTTTCATAAGTCAGTAATAATTTTTTTAAAGGTCATATGGAATCGCTTCTCAGCGATTTCAATTTTTTTTGATGATTAAAATTCTTCAACAAAATTATGTACATTTGCTTATCAAAAGTTAGTAGTGAACAAAAGGTTAGTAGTAACCTTTGAGTTAGTTAAGCTTATTTTTATGGAAAAAATTATTGAATTTGAAGAGCCAATTACAGCTCGAAGATGTTCCGAAAGTCTGTCGTCTGTGGAAGATGCGATTTATGTCATCGGCGGAAAATGGAAACTGAAAATTATCATCGCGTTGCAGGAACAGGGAAGTATTCGGTTCAATGAGCTGCAAAGAATCGTTGTGGGAATATCTGCAAGAGTACTTTCGAACGAATTGAAAGATTTGGAAATCAATGGTTTTGTAAAAAGAATCGTTCACAGCGAACAAACGCCTGTGGTCGTAGAATATATTTCCACAGATTATAGCAAAACGTTAAAGCCGGTCATAATGGCGCTTTCCGAGTGGGGAAGAACACATAAAAATAATCTCCGAGAAGATATTTTCGAAAATAAATAAGACGCTCGCAGATTTGGCAGATTTAAATTCAATCTGTACAATCCACAAAATCTGCGAGAGAAATATTTTTAATTAAACGACTGCCGAAATTCCAACGGCGACATTTTAGTCTTCTTTTTAAACAAGGTACTGAACGACTGCGAATGTTCAAATCCCAGTTCGTAAGCTATTTCACTCACCGATAATTCCGTGGTTGAAAGTTTCTCTTTCGCTTTGCTGATGAGCTTTTCGTGAATATGTTGTTGCGTATTTTGTCCGGTTTGGATTCTTAATAAATCACTTAAATAATTCGGAGAAAGATTCATCGCTTCGGCAATTTGATGAACCGTCAAAAGTCCTTTTTCGGAAGATTCTTTATCAAAATATTCATTCAAAAACGTTTCAAATTTCGTCAAAAGCTGATGACTTCCACTTTTTCGCGTAATGAATTGTCGCTCGTAAAAACGTTTGGAATAATTCAGTAACAATTCAATTTGCGACAGAATAATTTCCTGCGTGTGCTGGTCGATGTGCTGACATTCTTTATCGATTTTATTTAGAATTTCAAGCAAGTCATTTTCCTCATCTTCCGATAGATGCAAGGCTTCATTCACGGCGTAAGAGAAAAATCCATACGACGAAATTGTTGTTGCCAAAGGCTGTTTCAAAAGAAAATCTTCGTGAAAAATCAGCAGATAACCCGTATTTTCACAATCCATTGTTTTCAAATCGAGATACTGAACCTGATTAGGTGCCGTAAAACTCAAAACACCTTTGTCGTAATCGTAATGTTGCTGGCCGTATTTTATTTTTCCCGTCGCATTTCGTTTCAGCGCGACACAATAATATCGGCTCACAAAACCTTTCCAGACCTCATCTTCAATGAAAATACTTTCAGAAAGATTGATAACGCTGACCATCGGATGTTTGGGTTCCGGAAGCGACAATAACCTGTGAAAAGCCGAAATGGAGGTAATGGTGTTCATTCTATCAATTTAAAATTTAATAATCCAAAAGTCCCATACTGAATTCGTCGTAAGGCGCGCCAGTATCGGTTCCTAAAGGTACAATACTTTCCAGTTTTGCAAGCTCATTTTCACTTAAAACAATTTTTCCGGCTTCGATATTTTGTTCAAGATATTTTCTTCGTTTCGTTCCCGGAATCGGAACAATTCCTTTGCTGATAATCCAAGCCAAAGCCAATTGTGAAGAAGTAATTTCTTTTTCTTTAGCAAGATTTTCAATAGCTTCCACCAATTCAATATTCTTATGGAAATGTTGTTCCTGAAATCTTGGAATTCCTCTTCGGAAATCGTTTTCCGGCAAATCATCAATCGAACGAATTTGTCCGGACAAAAATCCTCTTCCCAATGGAGAATACGCCACAAAACCAATTCCCAATTCATTCAAAGTCTTGATAACGCCTTTCTCTTCAACCGTTCTTTCAAACAACGAATATTCACTTTGAACCGCTGTGATTGGATGAACGGCGTGCGCTTTTTTGACCGTCTCAGAAGAAACTTCAGACAAACCAATGTACCCGATTTTCCCTTCCTTCACCAAATCGCTCATCGCACCAACCGTTTCCTCAACCGGAACATTTTTATCCAGACGATGCATATAGTAAAGGTCGATGTAATCCGTTTTCAGGTTTTTCAGCGAACGCTCAACCGATTTTTTCACATAACCTTTCTGTCCATTGATTTTCCAAGTCACTTGCTCATTATCATCGATTTCCCAACCGAATTTAGTCGCGAGAATGTATTGGTCACGAGTGCCTTCAATGGCTTTTGCAATCAATCGCTCATTTGCAAAAGGTCCATACAAATCGGCTGTGTCGAGAAAATTTCCGCCCAATTCCAAAGAACGATGAATGGTTGCAATGGCTTCCTGTTCATCGGTTTTACCATACATATCTGCGTCGCCAAAACCTGTCATTCCCATACATCCCAAGCCGATATTCGGAATGATTAATCCTTGATTTCCTAATTTTACTTTATTCATTTTTTCAATATTAATTTTGATAAAGCAAAGTTGAGCATAAGTGAAGAATCCGATGTATGCAAAATGAAGATTGTCGTATGCAAATTACGGATTGAAGATTTTTTTAATTAAAAGACTTCCGAAACTCCAACGGCGAAATATCCGTTTTAGCTTTAAACAGTTTATTGAAAGACTGAGAATGTTCAAAGCCCAGTTCATACGCAATTTCACTTACTGAAAGTTCGGTGGTAGAGAGTTTTTCTTTGGCTTTTTCAATGAGTTTTTCGTGGATAATCTGTTGTGTCGTTTGTCCGGTCAAAGTTTTCAGGAGACTGCGCATATATTGTGGCGACATATTTAGTTCTTCTGACAGAAACTGAACGCTAGGCAGTCCTTTTTCTTTAAAATCATCTCTTTCAAAATAATCATTAAGCAAAACCTCTAATTTTTCTAAGAACTGATGATGTGCTTTGTGCCGGGTTAAAAATTGTCTTTGATAGAATCTTTCTGAATAATTCAGAAGTGTTTCCAACTGAGAGATAATTATATTCTGACTGAATTTGTCAATATTCGCCTGGTATTCCTGCTTAATGTTTTCGGTGATTTGCTGGATTTTTATTTCCTCATCTTCGGATAAAAACAGGGCTTCATTCACAGAGTAATCAAAGAATTCATATTTTTTGATGGCAGTTGCCAATGGCGTATTCCAAAGAAAATCCGGATGAATCATCATCATCCATCCGGAAGGATTTTTGCCGTGCTCTTCTCTGATGACGCTCAGAATCTGATGCGGTGCCATACAGAACATCACACCTTCGTCAAAATCATAATCCTGCTGGCCGTATCTGTATTTATGATTCATATTCCGTTTGACAGAAATCATATAAAAATCAAATATCAGACTCTGCTTTCCGCTTTCTAAAGCGGGTGCCATATCCTGAAAATTAATCACACTGATGAGCGGATGTTTCGGCTTTGGCAAACCTCTCAATGTATGAAATTGGGAAATGGTTTTTATTCTTATCGGCGAGTCAGACATTGGTTTAATATTTAATCAAATTTAATGAATATAAACTACAGATTATTTTGGTTCAAGGAAATAAACATCACTTTTCAAATCCTCCATCAAAGTTGGATGTTGAGGTTCCCAGCCTAAAGCTGATTTGGTTTCTTCGCTTGAAGTTAAATTATTAAGCTTTGTAAAATGTGCAAACCATCCAAAATGATCTGCTGCTTCCTCGTCTTTAAGGGAAACCAACGGAACATCCAATTTTTCAGCAATTTCTGTTGCAATGTCTTTTAACCGAATGCCCTGTTCTCCAACTGCGTGATATCTGGTTCCGCTTTCAAAAGGATTTTCCAAAGCCAATCGGTACAATTTCGCAGCATCCAATTTGTGAACTGCAGGCCAAAAATTATCGCCGTCATTGATCACAGCAGATTTGCCTTTTTCTTTTGCAATCCTAATCAATGTAGGGACAAAACCAATGACATCGCCTTTACCGTGAACGGATGGCGACAATCTTATAACTGCCACCTTCACACCTTTTGCGGATACAGCATCGGCAGCATTTTCTGTAGCGATTCTTGGATGTGGATTTACTGAGCGGTCTGTTTCTACAGTAAGTCCGTCTTTTGAAAAAAGTGCCGTCCCTGAAGTAATCAGAAAAGGTTTTTCGGTTCCCAACAATGCTTCACCAATGGTTTCAATTACTTTTCCATCTAATTCACACATTTCTGCAAATCTTGTAAAATCATGAACAAATCCTAAGTGAATCACTGCGTCTGAAGCTTTAGCTCCCGATTTCAAACTTTCAAAATCGTTTAAATCTCCTCGGTGTGCTTCTGCGCCGGCCGCAATAAGTTTGTTTGCCGATTCCTCTGAACGCGCCAATCCTAAAACCTGATGGCCATTGGCTAATAATTCCTGTACTACGGCTGTTCCTACAAAACCTGTAGCGCCTGTAACAAATACTTTCATTTTGATATATTTTAATGAAGCAAATTTGAGGTTTCGCTGTTGTATTCTTGTAGCCGAAAAGTAATTTCTTGTAGCCGAAAAATTTAATTAAATGACTTCCGAAATTCCAAAGGCGAAATATCCGTTTTAGCTTTAAATAACTTACTGAAAGACTGAGAATGCTCAAAGCCCAGTTCGTACGCAATTTCACTTACGGAAAGTTCGGTGGTTGAGAGTTTTTCTTTGGCTTTTTCAATCATTGCATTTTGAATATATTGCTGTGTATTGAGTCCTGTCAATGATTTCATCAAATCGCTTAAATAACGTTGGGACAATTGCAATTCTGCACAAATATTTTGCACAGATGGCAGACCGTTCTTGAGTCCGCTGCGATTGTTGAAATAATTTTTCAGTAATAGGTCTAATTGACTGATGACATTGTTGTTCAAAGCTTTTCTGGTAATGAACTGCCGATTGTAGAACCTGTTGCTGTAATTTAATAATAATTCAATTTGTGTGACCAAAACATCCTGACTGAAATTATCAATACTATTCGTTAACTCCGCAGCAATTGAGTTAAACAGATTAGTGATAATATCTTTCTCTTTTGCCGATAAAAACAAGGCTTCGGAAACATTGTATGAAAAAAATCCGAACTGGTCTATCTGTTTTCCTAAAGGATAATTCAGAATAAAATCCGGATGAAAATACAATGCAAAGCCCACATAACTTTCTTTATCGTCCGGCGTATAGACAATTTGTTTGGGTTTTAGGAAAGCCAATCCGCCTTCTTCGAAATCATAATAGCCTTGTCCGTACTTCGTTTGCCCTTTAAAATCGGGTTTAAAAGAAATTTTATAAAAATCGATACTTAACTTTTGTCCTTTTTCAAGCATTTCGGCAGAAACATCATTGTAATTGATCAAAGCAATCAACGGATGCAAAGGCGCAGGCAATCCGAGTTCCCGCATCAGTTGTGAGATGCTTTCGATGTGATGGATATCTGTTTTTTGCTGCATTTTATAAGACTCAAAGATAATTAATTTTGTTTTGCCGGACGAATGACGATGTCACCGATTTCAACTTCTTTTGGCTGACTGATGGCATAGATGACAGCATCGGCAACAGCTTCCGGGCTTATGGCTAATTGTTCCATATTCTGTTGAATGACAGTTTTCATTGATTCATTTTTTATATGATTTGCAAAGTCAGTTTTCACGACGCCGGGCGAAATTCCCGTAATTCTGATCTTCCCATCCGATTCCTGACGAAAGGCTTCCGAAATAGTACGAACAGCATTTTTTGTACCTGCATAAATCCCCTGTGTCGGAACAATTTTGATTCCTGAAGTAGAAATGATATTCACAATATGACCCGACTGCTGTTGTTTGAAAACAGGAATTGCGGCTGCCATTCCATACAAGACCCCTTTAATATTGATGTCAATCATTTGCTCCCAGCCGTCAACATCCAGTTCATCAATCCGGCTAAGCTGCGCCACTCCTGCATTATTGATGATGACGTCTAATGTTCCGTATTTTTCAATAGCAGCGTTTACAAAATGAATCAAATCTTCTTTTTTGCTCACATCTATTTTTACAGAGATTGCATCGCCGTTGTTGTTTTTAATGTAATCAACTATGCTTTGCAATTGCTCAATGTTCCGCGCTCCCAAAACAACTTTCACCCCGTTTTCTGCCAATTTTATGGCAATCGCTTTTCCAATTCCTGCACTTGCTCCGGTAACAGCTACCACTTTTCCTTTAAGATTTTGCATAATATTTTGTTTTAATTTATTATG
The DNA here is from genome assembly GCF_021261315.1 of Epilithonimonas sp. JDS. GTDB lineage: Bacteria > Bacteroidota > Bacteroidia > Flavobacteriales > Weeksellaceae > Epilithonimonas. Next base: position 745,429 of record NZ_JAJSAX010000001.1, on the reverse strand, counting down.
CAAAGTTCTTGATTGCCAAAGTGAAAAAAATAACCAAATTGGTCTTTAGTGTAGCAATATTGGTAAACGGAATTTTATTGATTAATTAAAAGATTTCCGAAATTCCAAAGGCGAAATATCCGTTTTAGCTTTAAACAGTTTACTGAAAGACTGTGAATGCTCGAATCCCAATTCATACGAAATTTCACTTACTGAAAGCGATGTTGTTGAAAGTTTTTCTTTAGCTTTTTCAATTAGTTTTTCGTGGATGTGTTGCTGTGTGGTTTGTCCGGTTAATTGCTTCAATAAACTTCCTAAATAATTGGTTGAGATATTCAATTGTTCAGCAACATAATTGGCGGTCGGTAAGCCTTTATCAATCACATTTTCATTAAAATAATCTTCCAGAATGATTTCTAATTTATCTAAAACCTGATGATTGGTCTTTTTTCGGGTAATAAACTGTCTTTGGTAAAATCTTTCGCAGTAATTTAAAATCACCTCAATCTGAGAGATAATAATACTTTGTGTAAACTGGTCAATTCCCGATTGGTATTCTTTTTCAATGCCTTTGAAAAGTCCAATTAACGTCTCTTCTTCCTTTTCAGATAGGAATAATGCTTCGTTCACATCATAACCGAAAAATTTGTAGTTATTAATGGTTTTTGCCAAAGGTGTATTCCAAATAAAATCTGGATGAAAAGCCAAAAGATATCCTGATGGTTTTGTTTCATATTTGCTGATAACCATTTTGACAACCTGTCTCGGCGCAATAAAACACATTAAACCTTCATCAAAATCATACTGACCCTGACCGTAGTGAAGTTTCCCCTGAATATCTCTTTTGAAACCCATAAAATACAAATCCTGAACCCAGCTTATTTCGGATTCCTCGATTTGATACTCTACCAAACTGTAATCCACCAGACTGATGAGCGGATGCTGAGGTTTGGGCAATCCTGAAATTCTGTGAAATTCAGAAATGGTATCGATGGTGTATAATTTTCTGTTATGCATAACTTTAAAAATTAAAGGCAACAGCAAGAAACTGTTGCCTTTACAAATTTAATAATCTGTAGATGTACTTAGCGTTTTAAATTCAGAAATTTCACTTTGAAGTGCATTTAATTTATTTCCGGCAATACCGAATGCATCAGAGCCTAAAACCAAATGTACAGGCGGATTTTCCAATGCTACCAATTCCATCAATGCTACAGCTGCTTTTTCAGGGTCGCCGGGTTGATTTCCATTGATATCTTTTTCGTGTGCAGTCTGAAGTTGTCTTGCTACAGTGTATTCTTCCATTTCAGTTTTTGGTGTTCTGAGTGAACCACACGTTAAGAAATCTGTTCTGAAATATCCGGGATAAACTACGGTTGCATTTACTCCGAATTCTTTCACTTCCGCAGCCAAAGCTTCTGTAAAACCAACGACTGCAAACTTGGTGGCGCAGTAAATTCCCCAACCTGCAAATTCTCCTGTCAATCCACCAATAGAAGCGATATTGATAATGAATCCACTTTTCTGTTCTCTTAAATAAGGCATTGTCTTTCTGATGATATTTAAAGAACCGAAAACATTCGTGTCAAAATTCTGACGGCTTTCCAAATCTGAAATTTCCTCCAAAGTTCCCAATTGTCCGTAACCGGCGTTATTCACCACAACATCAAGCTTCCCGAATTTCTCTATTGATTTTGAAACCGCTGTCTCAACAGAATTTTCGTTAATCAAATCAACTTCGAGTGGAAGAAATGTCGCACTTTCTTCACTGATGGCTTTCTGAAGTTCAGCTATATTTCTTGAAGTTGCCGCTACGGAATAACCTTCTGCCAATAATCTTTTGACTAAAGTTAATCCTAATCCTTTTGAAGCTCCTGTCACGAACCATACTTTTTGTGTGTCCATTTTTTTACTTTAATTGATTAATTTTTACAGTACAAAGGTGGAAAAGAATGAAATCTTCAATGTGACCAAATCAAAGATTGTTGTAGCCAAAACTAATATGTCTGATGATGTGATAATATTTCGCGCATAACTTTTGTTAATTTCCAATACAAAATAAAAATCTAATTTTACCAAAGCCACAAATGATTTCAATTTTAATCTAAAATCATTCACTTAATGAATCCATATTCACAACCAATGTTGCGCGAAGACGCACTCAAAGATAAAGTTGCCATCGTGACAGGTGGCGGAAGCGGACTGGGAAAAGCAATGACCAAATATTTTCTTCAGCTCGGTGCAAAAGTCGTAATCACTTCCAGAAACCTGGAAAAACTTCAAGGAACTGCAAAAGAACTTGAAGAAGAAACCGGCGGAAAAGTCCTTTGCGTAGCCTGCGACGTCCGAAACTGGGACGAAGTGGAAGCTATGAAAGAAGCCACTTTGAAGGAATTCGGGAGAATAGATATTCTCTTGAACAACGCCGCCGGAAACTTCATCTCACCAACCGAAAGATTGACGCATTCTGCATTTGATTCCATCCTTGATATTGTTTTGAAAGGAACCAAAAACTGCACACTTTCCATCGGGAAATATTTGATAGACAACAAAGTTCCAGGAACGGTCCTGAATATTGTGACCACTTACGCCTGGACAGGCTCTGCTTACGTTGTTCCGTCCGCTTGTGCAAAAGCTGGCGTTTTGGCAATGACAAGAAGTCTGGCTGTAGAGTGGGGGAAATATAACATCCGTTTCAACGCGATTGCTCCAGGACCATTTCCTACCAAAGGTGCTTGGGACAGATTGTTACCTGGCGATATGAAAGATAAATTTGATCTGGCTAAAAAAAATCCACTCAAAAGAGTAGGAGAACATCAGGAACTGGCCAATCTTGCGGCCTATCTTGTTTCTGATTTTTCATCTTTCGTAAATGGCGAAGTGGTGACCATCGATGGTGGTGAGTGGCTACAAGGTGCCGGCGAGTTCAATATGCTGGAGGATATTCCGCAGGAGATGTGGGATACTTTGGAAGCCATGATCAAATCGAAGAAATCTAATTGATAAGAATGAACACGTTTATTCTATTTGTGGTGATAGCAATTTTGATTTTTGTTGTTGCATATTATTGGGATAAAAATTACAGAACTATCAATGACATCAGAACGTATGAAGATGTAGAAAAATTGGCGGAGTTTGATGGCGATTTTGAATATCGAGATGATGGTTTCTACTTGAAATCAAAAGAATCCCGAAGATTTATAAGATGGGACGAAATTATTAATGTCATATCTAAAAGATACTCTGTCGCTGGAGAATCTAAGATTGTTTATGAAATTAAAACGATAAATGAGTTGTTTGAAATAAATTTAGAAAAATCAGGTTTTTATAAGTTTAAAATTAAGCTTGACGAGAATTTACACATCATCACTAATTGGCAGAATACGCTTTCTAAAAATAATCAAGATGATATTATATTTGAAAGAAATAATTGACCTAATTTTCAATAATGCGATTCAATACAAAAAAAAGTAAGCTTACTCTTATCAAATACTAAGCTTACTCTTGACCAAATGTAAGCTTACTTTCACCCGATTGTAAGCCTACTTTTTTTTTGTCCTATCTCACAGTTATTCCTAATGATGTAACAAGTTCCGGATTTTATTGACTAATTTTATTTTAATAATAAATCTATTCCTCAATGAAATTCAAAATTCCAACACTTCTTTCTGCGGTTGCGATATTTGCCTTCTCAGCAAATAGCTACGCGCAGGAAACGCCTGCCTACAGCTACACCGAAGCTTTCAAACCCTTGTTCTATCCTCAGACCGGAACAGAAACGCGCTCTGCAAGCGGACAACCTGGTCACAAATACTGGCAGAACGCAGCAGACTATCAACTCAATGTCAGCCTTGATGCTGTTAAAAATGAGATCACAGGTTCAGCCGAGATCACTTATACCAACAACAGTCCTGACAAGTTAGGATTTCTATGGTTGCAATTGGATCAGAATCTTTTTGCAAAGGACTCGCGAGGTAATGGAGTTGTGCCACTTTCCGGAAGTAGAAATGGCGCCCACGGCGAAGAGTTTGATGGCGGTTACAAGATCAAATCTGTAAAATATGACGGCAAAGATGTGAAATATACCATCACCGATACCAGAATGCAAATTGATCTTCCAAACGATCTTAAAGCGAATGGTGGTGTTGCAAAATTGAAAATAGAATATTCTTTCCTTTCTCCGAAATACGGCTCTGATAGAATGGGTGTAGAGGATACTAAGAATGGTAAAATCTTCACAATGGCGCAATGGTACCCAAGAATGTGCGTTTATGACGACGTTTTGGGATGGAACACGATGCCATATTTAGGAGCTTCCGAATTTTATTTGGAATACGGCACTTTATCAGCCAATATTACAGTTCCTGCCAATCAGTACGTTGTAGCTTCAGGAGAATTGCTTAATGAAAAAGAAGTTTACTCCAAAGAAGAAGTAAGCCGTTGGAACAAGGCGAGAACCAGTGAGGCAACAGTTGCTATCCGCCCGGAATCTGAATTGGGAAAAAATAATGCAACAGGAACTAAAACCTGGAAATTCAAAATAGAAAAAGCGAGGGATTTCGCTTGGGCTTCGTCTGCAGCTTTCATTCTTGATGCTGCGAGAATCAATCTTCCAAGTGGTAAAAAATCTTTGGCAATCTCGGCTTATCCTGTAGAAAGTGCCGGCGAGAAAGCTTGGGGAAGATCAACAGAATACACGAAAGCTTCCATCGAACATTATTCAGGAAAATGGTTCGAATATCCTTATCCGGCAGCAACCAACGTTGCGGGGAACGAAGGCGGAATGGAATATCCGGGAATCGTCTTCTGTCATATGAGTTCCAAAGGCGAAAGTCTGTGGGGCGTTACCGATCACGAATTTGGCCACACCTGGTTTCCAATGATCGTAGGTTCCAACGAGAGATTGTTTGCCTGGATGGACGAAGGTTTCAATACTTTTATCAATGATGGTTCTACAGCGGCATTCAACAAAGGCGAATACTACCACAAGCAGGATATTGGCAAAATGGGAGGATTTGTCTTGAATGACAGCTACGAGCCGGTAATGGTAGGTCCTGATAATATGAAGGAAAGAAGCATCGGTGTTTTGGCTTACTTCAAACCGGGAATGGGATTGGGAATTTTAAGAGAAACAATCTTGGGTCCTGAGAAATTTGATAAAGCATTCAGAACTTATGTGGCACGTTGGGCATTCAAACATCCAACACCTTGGGATTTCTTCCACACAATGGAAAATGTTTCCGGAGAAGAGTTGAACTGGTTCTGGAGAGGCTGGTTTATGAACAAGTGGAAAGTAGATCAGGCAGTGAAATCGGTAAAACCATTCAATGGCGATTATAAAAACGGCGCACAGATCACGGTTGAGAATCTTGGTCAGTTGCCAATGCCGACAACGGTTGAAGTTAAATTCAAAGATGGAACAACTCAGGTGGTGAAATTACCTGTTGAGGTTTGGAAACGCAACACAGAATGGACGTTCAAAGTAAATTCTACCAAAGAAGTAAGTGAGGTGAAATTAGACCCAGCTTCCGGCGTTCCTGATATCAATGCAAAAAACAATGTTTGGACTTCAGCTCAAGCTGTGCCTGTGGAAAAAGTAAATATGAAAGAATTTGCAGGAACTTTCAGCACCAAAGAAGTGCCGTTGAAACTGACTTTCACAGAAAAAGGAGGGCAGTTGTACGGTCAAGCAACTGGTCAGCCAGAGTTTGCTTTGGAATATTTGGGACAGAACAAATTCTCTTTTGAGCAGGCCGATGTATCTATCACATTCAGTGCAGATAAAAAGAGCATCGACTTCTCACAAGGCGGAAGAGCATTCAAATTCACAAAAGAATAATTTATTATTACTTACAATCAAAAAAGCTCCGAAAAATAATTTCGGAGCTTTTTGCTTTTATAATTTAGATGAAAACGACATTAGTCAATCATCTATCAGTCTATGATCTCTTTGTCTATAAAGCCACCATTTCCGTCACCTCAACATCATACCCTGAAATTACAGGTTTGATATTAGGATTCTGCGTGATCACTTTAAATTTATTAATACCCAAGTCTTTCAGAATCTGAGTTCCAATGCCGTAATCGCGGAAGTTTGGTGCAATTGTCGGAAGCTCGCTGGTTCCGTCCTGATAATTAAGGAAATGCTGAAGTTTTCTGAGTGTATTTTCTTTGTTAGAAACATTGTTAATGAAAACCACTGCGCCTTTTCCTTCGGCATTGATCATATCAACAACGCGCTGCATCAAAGGATGTTCGCCGTTGGAAAGTCTGCTCAAGACATCAAAATAAGAACTCGAAGACTGAACTCTAACCAAAACAGATTCGTCTGGTGTCCAGGTTCCCGTCGTCAATGCAAAATGGATTTGTTCCGTCGGTTTCTCCTCAAAAACATAGAATTTGAAATCCCCGAAATGCGTTTTGATATCACGTTCCTCGATTCTTTCTACAAGATCGCCTTGTCTCAGTCTGTAGTGAATCAGATCTTCTATGGAAACCACTTTCAAATCGTGCTTCTTCCCGAATTCCAATAGATCCGGAAGTCTTGCCATATCGCCGTCATCTTTCATAATTTCGCAGATCACGCCGCCTTCTTTCAATCCGGCCAATCTTGTCAAATCGATCGCAGCTTCGGTATGTCCGGCTCTTTTCAAAACGCCGCCTTCTTTCGCACGCAAAGGGAATATGTGTCCGGGTCTCATCAGATCGCCGGGTTTGGTGTTCTCGTCCATAATCGCCAGGATTGTTTTTGCACGGTCGCCAGCAGAGATTCCGGTCGTTGCACCTTTTCCAAGCAAGTCAACAGAAACGGTAAATGCGGTTTCTTTCGGGTCGGTAGAATTGGCAACCATCGAATTTAGTTCCAGTTCGTCGCATCTTTTTTCAGTCAACGGCATACAGATCAAGCCTCTCGCGTGGATGGTCATAAAGTTGATGATTTCTGTCGTAGTCAGTTCTGCAGCGGCAAGAAGGTCGCCTTCGTTCTCACGGTCTTCGTCATCTACCACGATGATCATTTTTCCGTTTTTGAGGTCTTCTATTGCTTCTGCTATTGTATTTAGTTGGATCTTATCCATTGTTCTAAAATTTTTTTGCAAAGATACTTATTTAGAACCTAAATAAAGATTGTAAAAATCGATTAAAGATATGTAGAACGTGTATATTTTTAGGAGCCGGGAACCTGCTGTCCACTATTATCTTTTTGTTTTTTCAGAATGATTGGTTATCAAAACAAAACTTCTGCAAAAAAAAACAAAAAGGATAGCCGTTTCCATCAGGGCTAGGGGATTGGTCTTCAAATCAACATTTTACACAGTTTTAGAAATATTTTTTCAAATTAAAAGCCGATAAAATTTGAAATTTGAAAAAAAACACTAAATTTGCAATCCAAGAAAACGGTGCTTTGGCCGAGCGGCTAGGCAGTGGTCTGCAACACCATCTACAGCGGTTCGAATCCGCTAGGCACCTCACTAGTAAACCCTAATTCATTTATTAACAATGTTTTAGGGTTTTTTGTTTCTCATTAATTCCAACCAAATTCCAACCATTTCAAAAAAGTATCATTTTATTACTTTTATTGAACTCTGAAAATGCCGAAATAGATCTCTAAATATAATTTGGAATACACTTAGTGAGTTTCAACTAGTTCAAAAGCTTAATAATATTAAACAATTGTTTGATTTTTTATTAAATAGAGATGATTAAGAATTATATAAAAAGAACTATTCTATTATATTTAGAGATGAATTTCGTTGTAATATTTGTTGTTTAGCGTATTCTATTATAATTGTGTTTAGTTTGTATATCAGTGTTATAGAAGATTTTTTTATTTTGTATACAAATTTTTAAAAACAACTGTGTTCAGTATTTGTTTCGCTAGTATATCTGAAGATTGTCTCAGAGACTTATCACTATCTGTAAAATTAAAAGTAATAATTATTGTCTTAGTTTTGTATAAAATCTGATAAATAATCATGTAACTCTTTATAACATATCCTGCTCTTTCAGAATCCCCGTAAAAAGAAGAAATTGATGTTTGTAAGCCTTCTATTTTCGTTGATGAACAAACAGGCTCGGAAGTATTTTCCATTCCCTGATTAAAATCGTATGATTTACAATTGTCTTTATTTGGCAGAGTGCTGAATATAATATTTTGAGTTTCAATAGCCCCTAATTCTTTAAATGATTTTTTAACATTTTCTGGAGCATTCTCTAAAATATCATTGATTGACAATGTAGAGTAGATGTTGAGGTTTTCATTTTTTGCATTAAATAAAATGTGAGGTCTTTTTGCTGTAGAAATTTCCCACCCTAATGGATAGTAAATGTCTAAATTGATTCCTTGAGAATTTCCAAGAGTTTGTACTGACCTTAACTAAATTGTTACTTTTCTGCGAATATGTAAGTATGCTAACAAATATTGCGGTTAAATAGAGATATTTCATAGTAATTAGTTTTCTCAAATCTACAAAAATCTTAGTAAGAGATAAGAAGTTTAGATAGGAATAAATTACAGTCTAAAAAATGGCAAAATCTGTGTGGTTTTTTTGATACCCAACTTCTTGTTTTTGCAAAAATGTTTTGGAATTTCAAACTCGATTTGTTAGACCGTCAAGTGCGAGCAATCTAATCTTACCTTTCTTTATCATTTTTCCTGTACTTTCTTGCACTTTCAAAAGGGGATTGTGATTTTAAGTAAGATGACGAAAAGGGGTGTTGAATATTATCTTTATAGCATAACAAGTAGAATAAATTAATAATGCCAGTAGCAGTAGCAATGCCATTAATAGGAATGGCAGTATCAACCGGAATGAGTGGGTTACAAATGGCTAAGGCCAACAAAGAAAAAAAAACAATAAGGAATGACATTAATAGCTTCAAACGCCAAGACCTTGTGAATCCAGCTAACGGCTTGCAAGTTTCTACATTAGGCGCAGACAGACAACGTGAGGATATTGCCAGAACAATGGCGACTTACGGAAATCTTGCAGCAATGGGAGGAAGCCGTTCGATTGCAGGATTATTGCCAAGTCTTATGACTCAGCAGAATACTCAGGAAGCGCAAATAGCTTCTAGTCTCGATGAACAACAAAAGCAGATTGACCAAATGAGAGCCAATGGACAATTAAAGATTCAGGATATGCAGGAACAAAGAGAGAATGCAGATTTAGCCGGATTAGGAACTCAGCTTGATTTGGCTAATGCAGAATTTGCAAATGCCAAAAATCAAATGATTGGAGGGATTGTAAGTGGAGTTGCCAATGTAGCTTCTGCAGGATTTGAATCTATGCAAAACGGTAACGGCTTCTTCGGTGGTGGAGACAATCCTTTTAAGGATGCACAGATTACAGGTCAAGTTTTACCAGGTGCGGATGTGACGAAGATTAACGGAGTGTTGGGAGGTCAAAAACTGCCAAACTCAGTCTCGGTTTTCCCACAACAAAAGGATGTAAATGTTTTCAAAAACTCTTTTTATAAATCGCCATTTTGGGCTATGGGTCTAGGTGGTAACTATTTTGGAGGATTGAAATAATATTTAATTGATAGAATTATTGTTTACATTGTAAGTGCGAAAGTATGTAATCTATTTCAACCGGTGGAAAGGTTTGTATTATTGCCAAGGCATCATTAGAAATTTTTCTTTGCTGTTCCTGAATCTTTTTGACAGTAAAATTCAAGTCATCCAGTTTTACAACATAGCCCAATTCTATTGCCTGCGGTGTTGGGAATCCGTAGTCATCTAAGATTTTTTCTTGTTGCAGTTTTTCTATCAATTCAGTTTCTGACAGTCCAAGTTCGTCTGCTATCTTTTTTGTGGAGTAGGTGTTCTGTTTCATTTTTAATATTGAAAATTAAATTGTGCCTGAGCTGGATGATAATTTCGTTCCTGCATCAGTCGTTGGCATAATGCCTTATTGTCGTGAGTATGTCTGATGTTACTTTCTATTCTTACGATTTGTTCCTCCAAAGTTTTGCTTGTAAATTCTATTGGCATAAATCTGTCCCTTATTTGATAGAATCTTCTTCTGTTATTTTGATAAAGGTGTCTCAATCCTTCACGTTGCATAGATATATCCAATCCGGTTACTGTGCAGAAAAAATAAGGAGAGTTTACAACATCAAGAGAAATGTGATAATACTTGTTTTGTTGTGAGTTCCCATAAATAGTAGTATTCGCAGTTTTTCTGTCTGTCGTTTTTCCTTTGTGTAAAGTCGCCCTGTTTTTTTTGGTAGTCGCCGGATTGTTTTGTGTTTTTATGGCTTCTAATATAGCGTTGGTGATAATGTTTTTTGTGTCATAACTCTTAGGTAGTTCATTCCATTTTGATTTAGCTGACGTAAGTTTCTTACCATTTATGTTTTCCCAATATTTCGGAGTCGTCATTTGGTAGAAATGTTTCTGCATCGGAACAGATTTTAATTTCTTTTTGTCAATTTCTTTTGGGTTAAAGACAAATACCTTTTCCAGGTTTTTCTTTAGAAAATTGATTGAGCATTCCAGAGCGTTGTCTCTGTATAGGTCTGCAAGTGTGTCAAAACCTATTTCCTTGACTTTTCCGGAACGTTCTGTTTTTATCTCAGTTCTCATAACCTCATCATCACAATAACCGTTATCCGCATTGCTAATTCCGTTGTGGTCTCTTTGTGCGGATTTTATGTAATGTTTAAAGGTTTGGTAAGGACTTCTTGAGTTATTGTATGTGTTCTTTCTATATCCCGAGTCAGCAAACTTATAATGCGTGTAATTCTTATGTGTTTTGAATAAGGCTGTCTGAAACATAAGGAAAGACTTGAAAACAATATCCAATGGTAATTCACATTTGTAGTTTACACCAATCTCCAATCTGGTAATTTTAAACTTCGAAAAATCATTTCTATCAATTTTAATATTAGCCAATGTGCTGATGATGTTATCCTGCGCTTCTTGCAATGCTAATGGGGTAGCATTATGAATATTTTCATTTACCTGCTTATGAGGGCTGAATGTTACATACAAACATTCTCTATTATTCTGCTTTTGAAAGGCTATCGTAATTCCTTTATTTTGATATTCCTTTAAATAGGGTAAATCTTTAGTTACTCTGTATTCATTTTTTATGCTGTCATAAACCGTGTTGATTATCTCTTGTTCATAGGTTCTTACTTTTAATAAATCAAACATTATTCTTATATTTGTGTTATTGTAATGGTTGCCACTGTTACATATTTGAACAATTAGGAAGCTTTCAAGGCTTCCTTTTTTAGTTCGTCAATGTATGATTCTATGGCTTCTGTTAATGCGTCATTTCCATCATTTAAAACAGTCTGTAAAAGTTTGTACTCATACAGGGATATTTCTTGAAGAGAAATGTTAATGTTGTCTTTCAGTGTGTCTTGCTTCGTGAAATACTTCTCCAGAATTTCGTCAAGTAATAGTGATGCAGAATCCATTAACTCAACTTATTTTGGTTAATAATCTGCTCCACTTCATTGCGTTTGAAGTATACACGATTGCCAACGCCGTAGCTGGGCATCTTGCCTTCTTTGCGCCAACGATGTAAACTGCTCAAGTCAATTTTAAGAAGTTCACAGACTTCGGAGCGTGTGAGATATTCCGTTGGTTGGATGGGTTGGAATTGTTTGGCAAGGCTTGGCGTAAGTTTCGGAATGAGAGAGTTTTCTAATGCTGTGATTAAATCTGTCGGGTTTGTTCCGATGAACTGGATGTTAGTCATTTTATATTTGTTTTGCTTGTTATGAGTTCTAATAAGACAAATGTAGTATCGTCACTGCGCTTATACATTTTTGCTTACTGCTCAACAAATATCAATAGGTTGCACCCTGTGTTTTTCCCATAACTTTTCCCATTTTTCCCAAAAGGGTATAAAAAAACCACCTGGATTAGGTGGCTTTATATGCAGTATTAAGATTAGTCTTTGTGGAATTGTTTTAAAAATTTATCGGATTCTTCATTGTGTTTATTGGTTATAATATATTTTGATTCATTACCACTGTCATTTCTGTTATTTATGTATCCATCAATAGACCTCTTGTCGTAATTTAGAATTGTTGAGATTAGGATTTTTTTTTCACCATCGTTTAATTTTTTCACAAATGGTAATTCATCAAACCCTATTTTTTCTAATACCAATAGCCTCTCCGGAGCGGATAAACGGGTTTCTTTAATTGTTTTGGTTTTATTTCATCAATCTTAGTTATGGTCATATCGTGATGTACTTCATAACGATTGAGTTCAATTATTAAAAGGGTAGTGAGATTTATGATATCCATAAACCCATTATCGTCTTTATCTTTAAAAATATTCGGGTTCTCAACCAAAGAAGATAATACCTTGGTTTGCAGAGAGCCGTAAAAACCGATTAACAACTTACAAAATTTATCAAACTTTAAGTCTCCATATTTTTTGTTTATCGTATAGAAATGATATAGATGTAGAACAAACAAATCAGTACTTAGTGGGATAGCAATTCCACTGACTTCTATTGATTTATCATTTAATATTTGTATTTCTTCAAACTCTGATAGGGCTTGACTTACAAGTTCTATTGGTATTTTGTTTATTTTATCTTCCATTTGAAAAGGATTATTTTTAAAAGTCCTTCTTGATGTCAAAAAAGAATCTTATCATTCAGGAAATTTGTAATCACGAGTTCTTCTTTCTTTGAGAATGGAATCGATGCGCCTGCAGGGTTTAGAATCTGCAATAGATTGGTTGTGGAACCTGAAATGGAAAATCCATACTTTTCATCCTTTTCCGTGTAACACAAATCGACTTCACAACTGACTTTGAATGAAATCTCTCCACCTTTGTTGATGATTCCTTCTCCGGAAGCTTTTGTTTTGTTGATTGCGGAAACTTGCATTATGAATGCTTCGTAAGGCAGATTGTCGATGTAGCTGGAATAATCTGTTTTGCTTCTTGTTTTTTTGTTGGTTGTTTGAATTTGTTCTGTTTCCATAATTATAATTTTTAGCTGGTTAATTTTCTGATATTGTCTTAACACATTGTAATCTTCATTGATACAAAATGTCTTTTTTCTTAACACGTCGTCGTCGTCGTGTTAAAATTTTGCTGTTTTCTTAACACGTTGTTATTTTTGTGTTAGAGTTTTGATATTTTCTTAACCTATACATTTGCGAGGGCATCTATCAAACTCGGATTGATATAATAGTTAGATTTTCCCACTTTAATCTTTTGCAGAACACCTAAGTTTACAACCTCATCCAAATAATTAGACGCTGTTTGCCGGGATACATTGAGGTCGTTTTGCAAAAAATCTATCTTGGTGTAAGGGTTTTTGAAAAGATTATTAATGAGGTCTTGGCTGTATATCTTTGGCAATTCTGCACGCAATTTGGTTTTGGTGTCCTGCATCAGGTTTTTAATATTAGTTACCAAATTAATGGTTTGCTGTGCGGTAACTTCTACGCCTTTCAATAAATATAAAATCATACCTTCCCAATCATCATTTTCCCGTACGTTTTGCAAAACAGTGTAGTATTGGGTTTTGTTTTGTGTAATATATCGGCTAAGATACAATACGGGTAAATCCAAAAGTCCTTGCAATACCAAATACAAAATATTGATAATCCTGCCTGTTCTGCCATTACCATCATAAAATGGGTGGATGCTCTCGAACTGATAGTGTATGATTGCCATTTTCACCAACGGGTCTAGGTCGGAAAACTCATCATCATTAATGAATTTTTCAAGATTTGCCATTAGGTTCAAAACTTCGGTGCTGTCTTGCGGTGGGATATAAACGGTCTGTCCAAGATTATTGACTAATTTAGTGCCTGCCTGGGTTCGGAATCCTGCGTTGTTATGTTCTAAAGTACTTTGTATCTCAATAATATGTTTGTTGAGTAGTAGCTTTTCTTTCCTTACGGTTGCAAATCCTAATCTTAAACTCTGTGCATAACTGTAAACTTCTTTTGTAGCTGGGTTTTTGCTCTCAATAAAAATATTCTCTTTATAAAGTTCGTCGTGAGTCGTTACTATATTCTCTATTTCGCTACTGTCTTTTGCTTCCTGTAATGTGAGCGTGTTTATCAGAATGTTTTCGTTTGGAATTGTCTTAACTGTGCCTTTCAGCTCTGCCAAATAACGGTGTGATTTTGATAATTGTTTTAGGATTGCAGGCGTTTCTATTTCCTTTTTAGGTGGTAGATATGGTAAGTTGAAGTTTTGCATCTATGATATTTTTATTTTTTGGTTTGATAGTTTTTTGAAAGTCTTTGCGGTCTGCATTGCCCAATCGTCTGCGGTTCGTCCTATGTAGTTCAGAAACATATTTTCTGTTTTATGTCCTGTGATACTCATAAGTTGAGGTGTGGTAAATTCTTTGTTTCCGTAGAAATTGGTAGCAAACGAACGTCTGCAAACGTGGGAACTTACCAAATTATATTTTTCCGTTTCTTCAATTTCGTTTTTCTTTTTGTCCTCGTTGTACACTTTGCCCTTTATCATTTCGTCAATCCCTGCGAGTTCGCAAACCTTTTTGATGTGGCGGTTAAACAGTACTGCATTAGAATCAAAATTAACAGCAAGTATTGGCGGAAAATCTCCGTTGTACTTCTGCAAAAGGGTTTCCACCTCATCGTGGATTGGTATCACTACTTTTTCCCCTGTTTTCTGCTGTTTAATCTCAATGAATCGGAATGTGTCTCCCTCACTGTCGGTTTTGGTGTAAATCATCCGTTTGTTCATCCTCAAAAGGTCAGAAACTCTCTGCCCAAGATAGCATCCAAGTACCAACCAATCTCGGGCAATGTTCCAATCTGTATTGAGTGTTGTAACGTCTTTTATTTTCTCAATCTCATCAAACGATAAAAATACTTTGTACTCTGTGTTGGTCGTTCCTGTACTGAATCCTCTAATCGAATAATGGATAGATTTTCCATTTTGTTCAGCATCAAATAAAACAGTTTTCAGATTTTTAATAAATCTTACGGCTGTGGTTTCCATCAGGCTGCACTCTGCAATCAGAAAGTTTTTGAAGTCAATCAGGATTTTGGAACTTACATCCTGCAATAGAAAGGTTTTCTTTTTCTTCTTTTGATAAGATTGGAAACGGTCTTTCAGATTGTTGTACTTTTTTAAAGTGGATTCTGTGTAGGATGCGGTACTGCGTTTGAAATCTGTGAAGTTTTGCAGATAATTGAGGAAAACAGAATCATCTTCTTTGACTTCGATGCGGTTGTAGAATTTATCAATCTTTTGAGCTAACCAATCTTTTGAGAAAATAACGCCTTTGGAATAATCGAAATTGTATTCTTTCAAAACAAAGGTTTCCAACTCGTTCAGCTCTGTGTAAAGAATTTTGAACTCTGGTTGCGTTTGGATAGGTCGGGATGTTTTTACGCTCCAGTATTTCGGATTGATGATTTTCCCTGTTTTGATTTGGAAAACATTATCTCTGTCTATTGAAAAACGGATATAGATTTGAGCGTTCTCGGTTTTGTGTAAAACCCGAAATTTAACGGTTGCCATATTTGAAATTTTTGAACAATCAAATATACAAAATCCGTTGGAATTAATTCCAACCAAATTCCAACCGTTCTGAAATTTAGTAAAACGCTATGCAATTACATACTATTGTTAAGTCCCATTAATAAAGAGTTTGGAGCGTATTTTTAAGTTTTACGAAAATGCTAGAAAACTCATTTGTCGGGTACGCTAGGCACCTTACTGATTAACCCTAATACATTTATTTATAATGTTTTAGGGTTTTTTGTTGCTTGTGTCTCCCGATATTTTCCCGATAATTTTAGAATTGAAAAATGTCATAGTAAAAGTTCGTCGATAATTTTATTAGTTTTTCTATCTTTATCAAATGACTATACGAATTCAATCGCTTAGATCCCTTTTTATCCAAATGAAAATGATGGGAAATAATATTTCCACAGGAACAGGGTTTGTGGTTAATACCGCAAAAGGTCCTGCTTTAATTACTAATAGACATAATGTTACCGGAAAAAACAATGTAACGGGTGATTATTTGTCACAGCAATGCTATATTCCTGATGAAATTATTATAAGACATAATCAAACTACGATAGGAAATTGGGTTGATAAAAGTGAGATAATTCTTGAAGATTATAATCCTAAATGGATTGAGCATCCAACCCTAGGTGAAAGAGCTGATTTTGTTGCAAAATTACTTTCTAATTTATCTGATGATGTGAAAATCTATCCATACGATATAACAACCAATCAATTCCAGATGGATTATCTCCCCTCAGACATTGTCAGTGTTATCGGATTTCCTTTCGGTCGGAACGCTGGTGGATCTTTAGCAATATGGACTTCAGGATTTATAGCGTCAGAACCTGATATCGATTATGATGGGTTACCACAATTTTTAATAGACTGTAGAAGTAGAAAGGGGCAATCTGGCTCACCTGTAATTGCATATAGGTCAATGGGATTTAATCTTCACGCAGGAAATTGGACAGGTCTTCTCACTGGTCCAACAGAAAAATTTCTTGGGATTTATAGTGGAAGGATTAGTCCCGAATCAGATATTTGAATTGTGTGGAAGGCTTCGGCTATAAAAGAATTAATTGATTCAATAGTCTAATTCTTAAAACTCCCTAGCAGTCGGATCTTTTATGGCCTCGGAAAACTCCCGTTGATATTTTTATTTTTACGGAGTCGGAAAATTATTTGATCGTATCAAAAATTTTTCGTTTGGGATTTTACGCAAGATAAATTCTTAAAGTGATGAATGCGAAGGGCACTGTATCAAGAAACAATGAAGTATCTTTATGTCATTAGTTTTTGATCCAAATTTATTTTATTCTACTGAAATAAGAATCTTTTAAAATTTAAAAAAGTGCTATACAAACTATTGTCGGACACTTTTTGTATTTCTATTAAGCAAAAAAAGGAAAGTACATAGTCAATATTACATTTGGAGTAACAAAACTGTGTCAAAAATGAAAAAGTTTATTTTAATGTTATTAACAACCGTATTATTTCCAGAGTTATTTTCTTGGCAAAAACTCGTTCTTGATTTAGTACTAATTTTTATTGGGAAAATGTTATGTAAGGATTTTGTACTCTACTTCAATGAACATGAAGCGAAAACAATGATTATGAAAAAAATTCATGGGAGTGGTTTGAAGTGTTGCGGTTACGAAGAATAAAATCTTTCTTCTAACCTCGCAGGATGTATGCGTTAGTTGATTGCTATAATTTCTACGCTTTTTATGAAATAGTTCAACTTTAGGAAATTTAAGCTTGCTTTGCTTCTTTCGCATTGATAGATTTAAAAATCGACGTTTTATACGAATTTAGCTTAATTCAAATAAAATAGGGAGACCAACAAAGCGTCCCCCTACTTACTTCTTAAAAAACTATATATAACAGTGAATGGTAATTTTTTAGTAACAATTATGTTGCCAAAGATTTCAATAATAAAAAATCAGAGCAAAAAATTCTGCTCTGATTCCATTCTAGTTTTAAAATTTATAATTAGTTCTTAGGAATTGTTTTTTTTATTTCTTCCAAAGTCGCGGTGTTAGGCAATCCTTTTACAGAATTTGTTGCTTTTGGACCTGCATTCCGTACAACTTTACGGTTTGGAATACTTGTCAGGACTTCTTCAAAACTTGCCGTATTTGCTAATAGTTTTCTGGAATTTCCGCTGGATTTTGGCTGCTCGGAACTTTGTTTTTTCTGCTCTATTCCTTGTTCGGACGCCAGTTTGGAAGTTTTGGCTTCATCTTTTTTGTCGGCCTGCTGTTTCATCATTTTGGCTTCAAAGGCTTTAGACTCTTTGATGGCCTTGATGTCATCCTGTTTTTCGGCGGTTTTATTTTCCTGAGCGTGTAATGAAACGACGCCTGCCAATAGGAATATTGTAATATATAATGTTTTCATTTTGTTTGATTTTTATTTGATGCTTACTAATACTTTGATTTTTCCGATGCCTTCCTGATTGTAATCCTGCAAAGCTTTTCCCAGGACCTGTCCTATCTGTACTTTTTTAGGATCGCCTTTCATTGCAACACCGGATTTGGATGATGTCACCAGCAGATCGCCACGTTTGATGTTTCCACCTTCCAGACAAACTTTGGTCGGAATCACACCGATAACGCCCATTGGAACTTTGCCAATCAATTCAGAATCGATGTTTTCTTCAGTCAGCAAAACGCCTGGTTTAGTAGCATAAACGCCGGCTACCAGAGTAGAGTAGGGTTCCGAAGATTTTTCGATGGTTCTGTCTGTATTGGTAGAAATAACGAGGATGTCGCCAGGCTCATAGTCAGAGAAAGCGCCTTCTACATCGAATGCTTCGGCAACGTCGGCACCACTATTCTGAGTTCCACCGTTGAAGAAACCGCGACCGGTTTTATTGATCCTAGCTACATTTGCACTTGCACTTTGAAAAACGGCAAGATTCCCTGAAGCTCCGGTATGGTTCACAAAAATTCCTGTTCCGGTTCCCGCGTTGGTGACAGATACTACTGCCTGAGAATTTGCTGTATTAAAGTTTCTGAAATAAGCAGCTCTACCAGTCCCAAAGTTTGGAACCCAACCGTAAATTGCACTTCCAGTTCCATCGACCGATACTTCTACACCATTTCCAGAGCCTCCTGCATTTGCAGTGATTCCGTTTCCGTTACCTTCAGTGATTGCAAGTACAGCCGGGCCGTTTCCGGAGGCGTTTGATGAATAGAAAAGTCCACCATAGCCACCAGTTCCGGAGGATAAACCGTAGACGCCTGCTGTTCCGAAATTAGCAAAAATAGAATTGACTTCACCCTTTACCGCAGCAGAAGTCCCAGTGGTTCTATCCACTTTGAAATTTCCGGCGATACCATTTCCAATTGTACTGACGGTAATTACATCACTGGTGTTATCCTCATTGAAATGTTGGAATCTTCCCGCACGTCCTGTTGAGAAAGTAGGTGTCCAGGCATAAATGGCATTTCCATCTCCATCGACATTTGTTTCAATACCATTGGCAGAGTTGGCAGCATTGGCCGTAATAGCATTTCCGTTCCCATCAGAAATTGCAACTAAAGCACGACTGTTCCCGGTTGGATTGGACGCATGAAAAAGCCCTCCAAAACCGCCTGTTCCGGATGCAACACCAAATAATCCAGCTGCTCCAAAATTTCCGAAAATAGTTTTCACTTCTCCTCTTACACCTGCACTTACGCTGTTCGTGTTAGTTGAAAGAAAAGATGAAACATTTCCTTCTGTGTTATCCGGGATATTTCCCGAGCCGTTAGATTCCACTTCAAGAGTGTTACTCTCATTAGCTGTGTTCAAGTTTTCAAAACGCCCTGCACGGCCTTTACCTGAGCTTAGGCCAACCTGACCAAATACACCTACGCTCGTTCCTGTTGTATTACCTGAAACAAAACCTCGTACACCATAACCACCGCCATCATTTCGTCCCACAACTGCGCCTGCAATATCACTTGTAGTTCTTCCCACAATAGCTTCTCCTGCGCCATTATTATCTCCGACGATTCCGGCAGAAGTCTGCTGACTGGTAATTCCGTGTACTGCAAAACCGTTTCCGGTGCTACTCAGTACACCAACTCCGGAACCTGATGATGAAACATTTACAACGGTTCCGTTTCCTGACGTGGAAGCATTTAGGACGTTGTTGTTATTTGCATTGTTGAAATTGGTCATACTTGCTGCAATGCCATTGGTGCTGGTAGCTGTAAGTCCTGTTCCGTTATTACTGTTTGCATAGACGCCGGTTCCGGATCCTGATGAGTTTCCATAAACACCCAAGCCAGTTGGCGTAACGCCGTAAACACCCCAGCCGCTTCCGGCCTGCGATCCCCAGACACCAATTCCCAATCCGCCGGTTCCGTTATTAATCCCGCGGACTGCAGACGAAAATCCTCCCGGAGCTATATTTGTTACCGTTCCCCGTACAGCTGCGATACTCGATGTGATGGCGTTGTTGATACCTTCGACTGAAGTTCCGTCGCCATCATTAGTCAAAGAGAAAAGCGTGGAAGCATTGTTGGTTGTTGCAGTGTAAGGTAATGTCAAACTGCCGCCGCCTCCGCCACCGGATGATTTAGCATACAAAGCATAAGGAACGCTCAGTAATTGACTTGTTCCTGCGATGGTGTAGTTTGTTCCGCCTGCCGGATCGGTTTCGGTTTTTAGAAAATAGCTGTTGGTTCCCCAATTGATGGTGTTGAACGTTCCGCTTAGCACTGTTCCAGATCCAATTTCCAGACTCACCAGTCCGTTGGCATTGGTTGTTCCTGTCACTCTTTCGGAATAAACAGCAGCACCGGCGGCAGATCCCTGCAATACGCTGATCCGCATTGCAACATTCTGATTGGTTAACAGTTGTCCGGTTGCATTTCTGACAATGGCCTGGTAGCTCATTTTTTCAGGAGCCTGAGCAGAAACCATATAAGTTCCAAGTGCCAAAGCTGCAATTAATACAATTTTTTTCATGAGATTTTATTTTTTAATGATTTTGAAAGTTTTAATGTTTTTGTTGTCCTGGAATATCTGGATGATATAAACTGAAGACGGAAACCGCGTCATATCCAATTCTGTTTTTTTCTGAGTGAGATTTCCGGTTTTGATAAGCTTTCCTTGAGGATCAAATAGTGAATATCTGGAATTATGGAAATTTTCTTTTCCAAAGTCAACATTCAGAAAATCTCTCACCGGATTTGGGTACAGGAGAATATTTTTTTCCATAATGGATTCATCATCTACGTCCAGCGTAGTAATTTCGTAAGGTTGCTGCACGCCTTCTGTCACTTCCAGATTTGCTCCTTTTTGAGAATAGGCAACTTGTCCGACACTGTACGCAACACTTCCGGCTGCGCCTGCTGCTGTAGTTCCTGTGGCAAGAACTGCTGTCTGAGCCTTCATCAGGCCAAGCGGGACGATCATTATCGTCAGGAATTTCATTAATAGTATTTTATTCATTTCAATAAGTTTTAAAAATTTTATCGAAATTATAGAGAATTGTATCCTATGAAAAGTTCTAATAGACGAACAACATTTTAAATAGACCAATGACTTTTTTTCTTAAATTTGATGAAACACAAGATAATTATGGAAAGACTCAATTGTATTATCATTGATGACAACGAGATCGACAGGCTAACCGTTTTGTCCTTTGCGAAGAAGTTTCCTAATCTTAATATCCTTGGGACTTTTTCTGATTCTAGAGATGCATTGAAAGCCATAGAAAGCAGCGCCGTCGATGTTTTATTTCTTGATATCGATATGGCAGAATTGACCGGCGTCGAGCTCAGGAAAAAAGTAAAACACGTTCCTGCCTGCATTTTTATCACTTCCCATCCGGAATATGCGGTTGAAAGTTTTGAACTGGAAACCTTAGATTTCATTGTAAAACCGCTGAAATTTGACCGCTTCGAAAAAACAATGACGAGAATTATCCATTTTTTCGAAATGAAAAATAAAGCCAATCTTTTCGAGTCCAGCATTGGCGGCGATGTGATTTACATCAAAGAAGGTCACGATCAGATTAAATTAAAACTTCACGAAATCCTATATCTGGAAGCTCTCAAGGATTACACTTTGGTGGTGACTTCGCAAAAAAGACATTGTGTACTGTCAAGCATTGGACATCTTTTGAAAGAAGGCAGCTTCCGGTCTTTCATCCGCATTCACAGGAGTTTTGCGGTGCAGAAACAGTTTATTAATAAAATAAATACCCACGAGATTGTTCTGCACAATGATCTCGCAATCCCGATTGGCAGAAGCTTTAAAGAAAATTTGAAATTGCTTTTATGAAGAAAATTTTATTTTTTTTCATTTTGAATCTATTCGCTTTTTCATTTTCACAGAAACAGCCGGATCTATCGCGGTTCAAAAACATTAATGACAAATTAAAAGCTTGGGACGAATACTGTACAGATTTGCATATCAATGAAAAATATAAAATTCTAATCAACAAAGCGGAATATGGAATCCAATTGGCGAAAAATAATCCAAAATATCTCGCCAGATTTTATTTCTACAAAGGTTATGGTTATGAATACACCGATAATCAATATGAGAAAGCCACAATATATTTCGAAAAATCTTTAAAATTAGCACAACAGGCAAAAGATCTTAAACAGGAAACCAGTTCGCTGATGAGGTTGAACTATATGTATTACTCCATTAAGGAACATCAAAAGGCGAAAAACTTAATTAAATACATCAAAAAAGTCGTTGACACCGTAAAAGATGATGACATCAAAGCGACAATGCTGGGCAGTTTGGGAGAATATTACCTTGATCGTTCGGAATTTGAAAACTTCATTAATTATAAACTGAAAGCGATTGACTATCTTAAACTTGATAAGAAAGCTGATTCATTGAAAATCAATAATATCGGTGTTTCATATCTTCAGATTGCTGATGCGTACAACGATATGAAGCAATACGAAAAAACCATCGAATATTGCAATTATGCAGTTCCATATCTCAACAAATCTGACGGTGTTGCTTTTTTATATAACTCATATATAGAAGCTTACGCTCATTTGGGAAATATAGATTTGGCGAAGAAATATTATCTTAAATTGTATGATATTGCCATCCATAATCCAATACTTTTCCTGAATATAAGCTACGGAAACCGAAATATGGCGGAGTTTTATCTCAATAAAAATCGGTTGGAACTGGCTGATGATTATGCGGACAAAGCATTACATTTTGCAGTAAAATCTAATGATGAAGAAATCGAGATGGAAGCCAACGTCATCAAAGGAAAAGTCCTTCTAGCTCAGGAAAAATACAAACCCGCAATTGACAGATTGAATCAGGCTTTGAAGTTTGCTTATGTTTACGACAAACGCTCTTTTGCTGATGTCAACAAAAAATTATCTGAAGCTTATGCAGCACTAAATGATTGGAAAAAAGCTTACGAATATCATAATGCTTATACTCAGACGAATGATTCACTATTTATAGAATCAGGGAAACAAACGCTTGCAAATACCGAAGCAAAATATCAGAATAAAACCAAGCAGCAGGAAATAAAATCGCTTTCTGCCGAAAATACAATCCATGAACTAAGTATCAAAAATGCTAAAAAGCAGAGAATTTACCTGATTTCGGGATTGATCGCCATCGCAATTATCGGAGGTTTGCTGTACAATCAAAGCCGGAACAGAAAGAGAATCAATAAAAAATTATCTTTCCTAAATTCTGAACTCGAAAAAGCCAATAAAACCAAAATGCAGTTCTTTGGAATCTTAAACCACGATTTGCGAAGTCCCGTTGTTTCACTCATTCATTTTCTTGATCTTCAAAAAAATTCGCCGGAATTGATTGATAATGAAACTAAAATCAGACTGGAAAAACAAACCTCAGATTCAGCCGAGCAGCTTTTAACACAAATGGAAGATCTACTGTTGTGGAGCAAAGGACAAATGGAAAATTTTGAACCGCATAAACAGTTTTATTATATTAATGAAATCTTCAATGAAATCGAAAAAGAATTTGTCTGGGCTTCAAATGTCGATATTGAATTTGAAATTCCTACGAACCTGAAAATTTTCACGGACAAAGAATATCTCAAAACGATTATAAGAAATCTAATGAGTAATGCGGTGAAAGTTTTGCAGAATGCTTCTGATCCAAAGATTTTGTGCAAGGTTTGGGATCAGAGCGATTTTCAGTATATTTTAATAAAAGACAATGGCGGCGGAACCAATATTGAAGAATTCAGAGCTTTATATGATGACAAAATAAGTATCGGAACCACCAAAGGATTAGGAATGCATGTGATCCGCGATCTTTGCAAAGCGATTGATTGTAAAATCGAAGTCGATTCTGACAAAGAAATTGGTGAAACAACTATTACTTTAAGCATCAGGAAAGCGTAAAGTAATTTTGTTTTGGTATGAGTTGTAAAATTGTATCTTAGTGGTAAATAACAGATTATGATTTTAAGATTTGTAATATTCTGTACATTTTTGCCAATTTCTATTTTATCACAAGAGTTTTCCAAACTTGATTTTTATCGAACCGAGTCAAGGAAAAATAATACCGACAAAAAACAATTTGAGCTACAACAGAAACTAATCGATATCTACCGAATCTACAATCCGGACAGCTGTTATTTTTACACTCAAAAAAACCTTCAACTCATCAAAAAAAAAAATTGGCAAGCCGAAAAAGGAAAAACACTTTTAGGATTAGTCAATTATTTCGTGGAAAAGAACAAGATTTCAGAAGGCTTGAAAATCAACAAGACATCTTTCCTACTTAATCAAAAAAATAACTATAATCTTGCCGACAATTATTATCTATTTGGAAGACTGTTTCATCAAAAAGGTGAGCATAAAGATGCTGTTAATAATTATTTGAAAGCCGTTGATTTTGGTAATAAAAGCAATAATCTTTGGACTGTTTCTGCCGCCTACAGAAGTCTGGCTTTCATTTATCTTGATGAGTCCAACAAAGAGAAATCATATGAAAATATAAATGAAGCACTGAAAACTGCAGAAAAATCAAACTCAAAAGAAGCTTTAGGTTTTTGTTATGGAGTTTTGGCAGAAATAGAGAGAAGTTTTGGAAAAGTGAAAGAAGCAGCGAACCATTTTAAAACTTCCTATGAATATTTTAAGGCGACTCAAAATGATTACGGTCAGGCTTGGCTGTACACCAATTGGTCGTTATTGGATATTGCTAAATTGATGGAAAGTTACGAGATGCAATTAAAAGCTCAGGAAATATGGAACAAGATCTCGCCCAATCATTATATGTCCGTTGTCAATCATTATAATATGGCTTATTCGTACATGGATTTTTATAAATATTATGATAAATATAAAGATCAGTTGACATACGAAAAATCTGAACTTTTGCCAAAAGCGCAGGAAGAGTTTGAAATCAGTAAGAATGTTGCCGAGGAAAATAACAATATGCAATGGGTAATGTTCAGTTACGCAGGAATGGCTGAGTTAAGTAAAACTAGAAAAGATATTGATTCCTATTCAAAAAATCTTACTCAATATTATGCTACCAGAGATTCCATTTATTCTCAGAAAAGAAAAAATGAGATTGCGAAGATTGAAAGCCAGAAAGTCGTCAATCAAAAAAATAAAGAAATTGCACTTAACAAAATCATCATTAAAAATAAGGAGCAAGAGAAAATTTATTATCTGCTTGGCCTCGCAGCACTTTTTGTCATCGGGATTCTATTGTTTTTCCTCTATCGACAATTAAAGAAAAATAGCAGCAGACTTCAAAGTCTCAATCAGGAATTAGAAAAAGCTAACAAAAACAAAATGAGGTTTTTCGGGATTCTAAATCACGATCTCAGAAGTCCGGTGGTTTCGCTTATTCATTTTCTTAATTTACAAAAAGACGCACCAGAATTGATGGATGATGAAACCAAGATCCGACTGGAAAAACAAACCTCAGATTCGGCTGATCAGCTTTTAACACAAATGGAAGATCTGCTTCTCTGGAGCAAAGGGCAAATGGAAAACTTCGAACCGAATAAACAGTTTTATGGTGCAGATGAGGTCTTTGATGAAGTTAAAAAAGAATTTGTCTGGGTTTCAAATATTCACCTTGAATTCGAAATTCCTACAAACCTTAAAATTTTTACGGACAAAGAATACCTGAAAACAATCCTTAGAAATTTGATAAATAATGCCGTCAAAGTTTTGCAAAATGTCAATCGGCCTCACATCGTCTGCAAAGTTTGGGAGCAGGGCGATTTTCATTACATTCTAATTAAGGATAATGGCGGCGGAACCAATATCGAAAAGTTCCGGGCTTTGTATGATGACAAGATGAGCATCGGAACTACCAAAGGTTTGGGAATGCACGTGATCCGCGATCTTTGCAAAGCAATTGATTGCAAAATTGAGGTAGATACAAATGTAGAAGTTGGCGAGACAAGAATTATGCTATGCATAAAAAAGGTCTGATTTAATTTCATTTTTGATAATTTCCCTTTTTTCTGTTCAATTGTTAAAGTTTGCTTTTTTAGGAGCAAAGGAGAATTGTTTAGCTTTTTGGCAACGATTTTGTTAAGTAGATAATTACCTATATATAATCACTAACATTTTCGCGTATGGAAGCCACAGAACTTAGACTCAACAATTTGGTCATCTATGAAGATGAGATCGTACCAGTAATCGGGATGGAAAACAAAAACAATGATCTTTTTGTAAAAATCGACTCTTTTACCACGGTAGATCAAAGAAAGTTAAAACCAATTGCGCTGACAGCAGAATGGTTTTCGAAATTGGGATTCAAGGAAGTTTACCGCTCTTCTACACGAGTAAGATTCGACCTTCCGAATTTCTGCAGATATGATTTTGACCTTAGCTCAAACAAAATTCTTGAAGGATTTTTGTTCTTTGGAAATTACATCAAATGCACGCATCTTCATCAATTACAGAACATCTATTTCACGCTCACGGGCGAGGAATTGAAAGTGGAGCACAATCCTAAGAGAAAAGAGATTGTAGCTTAAAAAATAAAAAACCTGATTTGCAAAAACGAATCAGGTTTTTTTATATTTGAATTCAATGAAAGGAAAAATCTAAGTTCTGGCTTCTAACTTCACACATCTTTCCTTACTTTTGTCTAAAATTATTCAGAATTGAAAACCCATTTCATTGCTATTGGCGGTTCTGCGATGCACAATCTTGCCATTGCGCTCAAAGATAAAGGCTATCAGGTCACAGGCTCAGACGATGCTATTTTCGAACCTTCAAAATCCCGATTGGACAAAAAAGGAATTCTTCCCGAAGAATTGGGTTGGTTTCCCGAAAAACTGACTTCGGATATTGACGCCGTAATCCTAGGAATGCACGCCCACGCCGACAATCCTGAGCTCGCTAAAGCAAAAGAATTAGGTTTGAAGATTTATTCGTATCCGGAATTTCTCTACGAACAATCCAAAGAAAAAACCAGAGTGGTCATCGGCGGTTCCCACGGGAAAACCACGATCACATCGATGATTCTGCACGTTCTCAATTTCCATCAGAAAGATATTGATTATATGGTCGGCGCCCAATTGGAAGGCTTCGATTGTATGGTGAAGATTACGGATGACAATGATTTTATGATTCTTGAAGGCGACGAATATCTGTCTTCTCCAATCGATTTGCGTTCCAAATTTTTATTATATCAACCTAATATCGCTTTGGTTTCCGGCATTGCTTGGGATCACATCAATGTTTTCAAAACCTTTGATGATTACATTGACCAATTCAGAAAATTTGTGGCTAGCATCACGCCTGGCGGTGTTTTGGTTTATAACGAAGAAGATGCGGAAGTGGTGAAAGTGGTGGAGTCGGCTGAAAATTATTTCCGAAAAATTCCTTACAAAACGCCAGATTACGAAATCGTAGACGGTATTGTCAATCTGAAAACCGATATGGGCGATATTCCATTGTCTGTTTTCGGAAAACACAATTTGCTGAATATGGAAGGCGCAAGATTCATCTGTTCTCAATTGGGTATTATGGAAGAAGAATTCTACGAAGCGATTATGAGTTTCAAAGGCGCATCAAAACGTCTTGAAATCGTCAAAAGAGCTGATGGCGGATTGCTTTACAAAGATTTCGCGCACGCACCAAGCAAAGTGAAAGCGACTGTTTCCGCATTTGCAGAACAATTTGCAAAAACTGAAACGTTTGGATTTTTAGAACTCCACACCTATTCAAGTCTCAATCCGGTTTTCCTTGAGCAATACGACCACGCAATGGATGGTTTGGACAACGCCGTCGTTTTCTACTCAGAAGACGCTTTGAAAATTAAAAGAATGGACCCGATTTCTCCAGATTTGATTAAGGAAAAATTCAAAAATGAAAACCTGAAAGTCTTTACCAACGCAGAAGACCTTCACGCTTATTGGGAAACTTTGGACAAATCGAAAGGCGCTTTTGTGATGATGAGTTCCGGTAATTTCGGAAGCTTGGATTTGACGAAATAAATTTTATCAAATATAAATTATCAACCTTCTGGATTAATTTTTAGAAGGTTTTTTATTAATGACAAATCAGAAACCCAACAATGAAAGTCCCAAAGGGACGACCGATTTCCCAGCATAGGAATTTATTCCTATGCTAATAATGCGTTTGCGAATTCATTTGACGATTGATTTGCCAACGCGTTTGATGATTCATCAATTCAATTTCCCCATCAATAATTTCAAAGTCCCATTATCAACCAATCCCTCATTCCGAAAAAAAACTTTCCCATCTCTATTAATCAAAACCCAACTCGGATAAACAGGTTTTTTGTTTGATGAAATCTCAACTGCCAATTCGTGAATCCCAGAATTCCCGTTCGAAATGTAATTGTAATTTCCACCAAAGAATTTAATAGATTCCTTATGTTTTTCAGGATTGAAAATGATAAAATAAACATTCTCATCCATCAATTTTTTCAACTCCAAATCCTTCTCTATCTGATATTTTTGAATTTTACAAATCGAACACCAATCGGTTTTCATATAAATCAGAATAGGTTTCTCCAACTTTTCCGGTAAACTATCAAATCCATAATGCTTCAGTTCCTGCGAATTAAAAATCCCGGAAATTATTATTAATATGAAAGCTAATATTTTCATTAATCTAACTTCTAAAATCTAATTTCTAACATCTACCTAATTTGATAACGAATCCCCAAAAAAGTCCGAATTCCCTGCATCGGCGCATAGCCATAAGTCGTATCAAACGTATAACCATAAGGATTGCTCGCAACATCATCCACTTGATTATCAAACGGGTCAAACGGTCTTAGAATCGGATTTTTCGGCGTAAAGTTTAATAGATTTCTCACGCCTCCATAAATCTCAAAACCATTATCAAATTTCTTCGTCAACTGAATGTTCATCAACGTAAACCAAGGCGAATATTCCGGTCGGAAATCATCCGGAACAGTTGGCAATCGCATTGGTCCGTAAAATTGTCCCGTCAAATCCATCGAAAATTTATTTGCAAACTGATAACTCAAATTGTAAGTTCCGCTCCATTTCGGCGCGTGCAATTGCTGGATTCTGTCGCCTTCATTTTCCTGATAGACATCCATATAAGTCACTCCAAACATCAGCTGAATTGGCAAACTCCAATTAGTACTAATGTCTGCAGAAATTCCTCTGGAAATAGCGTGTCCAGCCAGATTATCATAAATTATTTTATCCCGCTCGGAATCAAAGTCACCCACAATTTTATTGTTGAAATAAGAGTAAAATCCGTTCACATCCACATTGATAAAATAATCTTTGATTGGAATTTTCATCAGATAACTCAGATTCGTGTTCAAAGATTTTTCCGGCTTCAAATCATCCGCAATAACCACTTCACGCGAGCCAGTCAACGCCGAATGGTCTTCTGTGAAAAGATTCACCACACGGAAACCGGTTCCAAAACTCAACCTCAGAGTATGGTAAGGATTCGGCTCAAATTTCCACGCAACTCTCGGCGAATGCACAGATTTGTGAATCTTGTGATAATCATATCTATAACCAAGAAGTAAAGTGTTTTTATCATTGATTTCCCATTCGTCTTCCAAATAAAGACCGTAAATCGGTGATTTCATCGGTTGATTTTCACCTTCTAGATTTGCTGTTCCAGGTGTGTTGTCATCGTAGAAAGTCGATTTCAAAGTGGTCCCACTTTTCAAAAGATGTTTGCCCAATTGCTTCTCCCAATTCATTTGCAAAAACAAAACTTTCTGAGTCGCCAAGTAAGAAGTGTTCCCGTAAAACGAATCCTGATGATGGTAATTGTAAGAATATTGAAGCAAAAATTTCTCCTTCAATGGCAACTGATAAATTCCAAAAAATTCAAAACGGTTGGTGTAAATGCTTTCGCCGTAAACATCATCCGAACCTCGATTTCGCTTTTGCCACTGCATTTCGCCACCAAATCTATCTTCATAAAAATATCTCAATGCAAAACTTGCCTGTCGATTTTCTTTTCTTTTAAAATTCCATTTGTTGAAAACTGAGATTCGGTTTTGCAAAGGCGTGTCGGTGAAATTATCTTTGTTTTGGTCAATTCTGTTCCCGAAATAGAAATAATTGAGACTCAGCAAACTGGAAAAATTCTTGTTGTCAAACACTTTCTTCGCAACATCAAAATTGATTTCACCTTGATTTCCTGTCATCACATCGGTTGCAAAATCCGGCGCTTGCAAAGCATTTTTTGTAATGATATTAATAACGCCACCCATCGCTTCCGAACCGTAGATGGACGACGCTGGACCTTTCGTCACCTCGATTCTATCAATCAAACTATTCGGAATTCCGCTGAGTCCATAAACTGTGGAAAGCGAACTGACGATGGGCATTCCATCAATCAAAATCATCGTATAAGCGCCTTCCAAACCATTGATGTGAATGTCGCCAGTATTACAGACCGCACAATTCAGCTGAGGTTTCACGCCGTTGACCATCGCAATCGCTTCAAACATACTAACGGTCGGATTCTTTCTGAAAAATTGTTGTGAGTAAACATCTGTCGAAATCGGACTGTTCAATTTCTTTACAGAAAACTGGGTGATGGTCACTTCATCAATACTTTTAGAACTGTCAATAGTATCAGGTTTAGGAACATTTGCAGAATCTATCTGGGCATTAATAAAAACAGAAAGTAATGTAAATATGGCAATAATTAATTTCATAAAACAATAATGTTAGACAAAACTAACAATTTTATTAGAAATAAAAAATTTGCTTTCAATTTAATTTCCGGACACAAAAAAAACTCATCAAAAAGATGATGAGTTTAATATTACTTGTCTAAAATCTAGATTCTAACATCTTTTCTAATCTCTTCTGCTCAAAAATACTCTCAAAATATACCAGAACAATAGCATAATAGATGCGAACAATTGTAAAGCTGCGCCTACATATTGACCTTTTGAGTATTGATTTTTGATGTTGTAAGTCTCATACAAAATACTCGCACTTGCCAACGCAACCATCGCCAAAGAGAACCAAAGACCAAGATTGAATCCGAAAATTGCGCCAACTACAATCACGCCCAGCGCTACAAATCCACCAATCACGATGATGTTTCTAAGGAAAGAAAAATCTTTGTTCGTCAGGAAAACTGCCGCCGTCAATCCAGCAAACATAAATGCCGTTACCAGCGCAGCCTGCGTGATGATTTCCGGTGCGTACAAACTTGCGATTCCCAACATTGGAAGGAAGATGACCGCTTCTATCAAAACGTACAATCCCAATCCCAAATACTGCATATTTTTGGAAACCGAAAACGATAGTTTTGTCGCCAGCATAGACGCTAACCAAAAAACGCCGATGACCGCCAGCCAGATATATTTACCCGAAACCATCGATAAAACCATTTCCAACGGAATCGTTTTCAACAACAAATATTCCACCGCTCCGAACGCCAAAATCGCCACTGCGACGTGCATATACGTTTTTCTGTAAAATTCTGCTCTTTCGATTTCCGAAATTTCCGAAACCATTAATGAATCATTCATTTGTAAAAAATTTTAATAATCTCAAAGATAAGATTTTCCCAATAACCACAAATTGCTAATTATTTAATCTTTTAATTATTTAGTATTATTTGGGCAGCTATTTCCGCCTTCCGTTCCCAATCTTTTTTGCTTAGCTTTTCCAGCCACAAAAAAAGGATTTCCACTCAAGTCGGGCTGCAATTTTCAGTACAATTCAAAGGTAGCATAAAAACTCAATTTTGTCATTCCGTAGGAATCTCAACAGTCTAGATTCCTACGGAAAGACAAAATTGATGTGAACTGTTTTTTAATTTTCTTTGATGCGTTTTACACCTTTGCGAACCTTAAAGTGTTTTCAATAATATCAAATAAATCTTAGCGCACTTAGCGTTCAAATCAAAGTATCAGAAAAAAATATTACATTTGAGAAAAGCCAAATCCAACAAAATGAGATACGTTCAGCTAGGTAAGATTCCACCAAAAAGACACACGGTTTTCAAATCCGAAGACGACCAGTTCTATTACGAGCAACTCTTCGGAACAGAGGGTTTTCACGGCATTGCATCGTTGTTGTATCACACACATCGCCCTACTCAAATCAAATCCATTGGCGAAGCAAAAGACGTGACGCCGACAATCGCAGTCGAGAAAAACGTCACGCCAAGAATGATAAAAGGCGCAAAAGTGACCGCCGAGGATGACTTTTTGGAAAGCCGAAAGGTTTTGATGCTAAACAATGATTTGAAAATGGGTCTGTCGAAACCAAGAAAATCTCCTGACTATTTCTATAAAAATGCAGAATGCGACGAACTATTTTTCGTTCACGCAGGAAAAGGAATTCTGAAAACAATGCTCGGAAACATTCAGTTTTCTGTCGGCGATTATCTCATCATTCCAAGAGGTACGATTTATCAATTGGAATTGGAATCCGAAGACAATGTTTTTCTTTTCATAGAAGCGCATTCTCCGATTTACACGCCGAAGCGTTACCGAAATGAGTTCGGACAATTGCTGGAGCATTCTCCGTTTTGTGAGCGCGATATTGTTCCGCCAACTTTCGTAGAACCGAAAAATGAGAAAGGCGATTTTCTCATCAAAGTGAAAAAGGAAAATCAAATCACGGATTTCATTTATGCCACGCATCCGTTTGACGTTGTAGGTTGGGACGGTTATTTTTATCCTTATAAATTCAATATTAAGAACTTCGAACCGATTACGGGGAGAATTCATCAACCGCCTCCGGTTCATCAGAACTTCGAAGCGCATAATTTTGTGGTGTGCTCATTCGTGGCAAGAATGTACGATTATCATCCACAAGCGATTCCTGCGCCATACAACCATTCGAATATCGATTCGGATGAGGTTTTGTTTTACACGGAAGGCGATTTTATGAGCAGAAACCACGTGGATTTGATGGATTTTTCACTACATCCAGGTGGTGTAGTTCACGGTCCTCATCCAGGCGCGATGGAACGAAGCATCGGCAAAAAATCTACCGACGAATATGCGGTGATGGTTGACCCGTTCAGGCCTTTCAAACTGACGGAAGAAGCGATAAAAGTGGAAGACCCGAGTTACAAGACGAGTTGGTTGGAAGATTAAATCAATAAAGAAAGCTAACAGTAATGTTAGCTTTTTAAATTTAGTTCAAAATTAAATGAATTAGCTCCCGGCAATCGGGCTTCCAAAAATTCCAACGGCCATTTCTGCCCAAATCAAAATTAATAAAGCAATAATCCCGAAAACTAAAATCAATCTGGATTTGAGAGTCTTTACTTTTTTCAAGACAAAATCTACAGCAAATGCAGTTGTAAAAAGTAACGCGCCCATAATTAGAAAATCTGAAGCTGTCCAATTAACTTCGGTTGTGAATTGCATTGCAATAAGTGGTGCAGTCAAAATTAGTGCTGCTGCAGAATAAATAAAAGCTGAGGTACGATTTTGTATTATCATCATTTTAAAATTTAATTATTATAAAGAACTTTGAATTGCAAAGTAAAATCATTTTATTGAATTCTCAAAATATTATTGTGACTTTTATCATTTTAACTGATAAATAGAGAGTTGGCTGATAATGCTCATTTTTTACCATTTAATTAAATTCTAACTTTGTTAAAAATAAAAAGCAATGATTAATTATGTAAGCCCAGAAGAAGCAGTTTCAATCATTAAAAGTGGTGACAGGATTTTCGGACACGGAAGTGCGTGTACTCCCAACCTTTTGTACGATGAATTGGCAAAGCAGTCCTCACGCTTGAAAGATGTGGAGATGGTTTCCATCACACAGCAAGGCAATGTGGAAATCGCCAAACCTCAATATAAAGATAGTTTCTACATCAATTCACTATTCACATCTGCGCCTGTGCGTGAAGCTGTGAATTCCGAAAATGGCGATTACGTTCCAATCTTTTTGAGTGAAATCCCAATTCTTTTCAAAAATGGGATCTTGCCAATTGATGTCGCTTTGATCACCGTTTCACCTCCGGATGCTCACGGATATTGCACTTTGGGAACATCTGTTGATGTTGCGAGAAGCGCGATTGATACGGCAAAAAAAATCATCGCAATCGTCAATCCGAAAATGCCAAGAACCCACGGCGATGGAATGATCCACATCAACCGAATCGAAAAATTGGTGTGGAGCGAGGAAGAGCTTTTGACCATTAATTACAGCGAGAAAGTGGGTGAGGAAGAAATGAAGATCGGTAGAAATGTGGCCGAATTGATTGATGACAAAGCAACGATCCAAATGGGAATCGGAACCATTCCGGATGCGGTTTTGCAATGCCTTCACAACCACAAAGATCTTGGTGTCCATACAGAAATGTTGAGTGATGGTGTCATCGATTTAATCAAAAATGATGTCATTAATAATAAATATAAAGGCACTCACGCCAACAGAACGATCACGAGTTTTTGTTTCGGGACCAGAAGATTGTACGACTTTGTAGATGATAATCCGGCGGTGGCATTTATGGATGTTCAGCACGTGAATTTTCCGATCAACATTATGAAAAACAAGAAAATGCACGCCATCAATTCGGCAATCGAAATTGATTTGACAGGACAGGTTTGTGCAGATTCTATCGGAACTTATCAGTTCAGCGGGATTGGCGGACAGATGGATTTTATGCGTGGTGCGGCGTTGAGCGAAGGCGGAAAACCAATTATGGCACTTTCGTCCAGAACTAAAAAAGGTGTTCCTAGAATTGTTCCTTTCCTAAAGCAAGGTGCTGGCGTGGTGACAACCAGAGGTCATATTCATTACGTGGTGACGGAATTTGGAACGGCTTATCTTTATGGAAAAAATCTTCGTCAAAGAGCTCAGGCTTTGATAGAAATTTCGCATCCCGATGACAGGGAAATGCTGGACAAAGCCGCGTTCGAAAGATTCAAATAATAAAATTTAATATTTTTTTATGATTTTTAAAGCCTCTGTTTTGAGGCTTTTTGTTGTATATTTGATTGAACACAAAAGAAAAAAAACTGATTGAAATCGATATACAACTTGCTGAAGGAGGAAATTCGGCAACAACCAATTATTCAAAATTCGATCTTAGGAAATTCAAATCCCTGGAAACGAAGTCATTACATTATTCTTTCTGAAATCATTAAGGAGGATCTTTCCAAAAGGGAAGAATTGCAGAACGAACGAAAGTTCGAACTCGGAACCAGCATTTCGCACATTACATTGCAACGCTTTTTCGAAAGCGATTATCACTACAAAACGCATAACGATCTGAGGTTTATCAAGACCTTGGATAAGATTTGTATTTTTCTGGGTTTCAAGGATCTGAATGCTTATGTGATGAATGTGAAAGAAGCGAATCTCTATAACGAAAATGCTTTCAGTAAGGAATTAACTACCGACATTGTCTACCGATATTGCCACACCAATTTTGAATTTTTCAAATATTTCCCGGAATTGAAACTTGAAGTTTTTGAAGAATTGATCTTCCCAGAGTCACCTTTTATCGAAAGGATTAAAACTTACAGCTCCAAACTTTGCGAAAATGGATTGAAGCTATTCACCCATAACAACCGGTCCAATTTTGAAATCTTTGATCTGGATGTCATATCAGAGGAAGCCGATAAGATGGTAATTAAAACACAGGAGTTTTGGAATCTGGTTTTTGTAGTAGAAGAAACTGGAGAGGAACATATTGTGAATGAGCTCAATACACAAATTTATTTTATTAAGAAAAAAAATAATGCCTGGCAAATTTGGGATAACTACAATCCCAATTCAGGACTTTTGAATAACAGATTATACAAAAAGCCGTAGCAATACGGCTTTTTTCTTGACTTGTGTTTTTAGAATCTGTGATAACTCTCTAACAAATGTAGTGATCCAAATCATAAGTTTGTAAACTTAAATATACTTAAAAATACATATTGTGTTATTTATAACATATAATGTGATATGTGTACGAATAATTAAATTATAATCGGGATTGTTGATAAATATTTATATTTTTATACGGATAGTATTTAATTTAATATTTTAATTATGCAAACGATTGCATTCTTTCCATCATTCCCATTACAGTAATAAAACATTATAATTTTATATCTCAAATTCTTAAAACTAACAATCGTTAGTTAGTTTCCGAAAAATTCTTATCTTGGCATCAACAGATATAAAAGTAAAAAGTAAAATGTCAACACTCACTTTTGCCGAGAAAATCGCACAAGCCGAGAATTTTCTCCCCATCAACGGAACAGATTATTTAGAGTTTTATGTAGGAAATGCCAAGCAGGCGGCGCATTTTTACAAAACCGCATTCGGTTTTCAGTCCTTAGCTTATGCTGGTCCGGAAACTGGCGTGCGAGACCGCTCATCTTATGTTCTTCAGCAAGGAAAAATCAGATTGGTTTTGACTTCAGGACTTAAATCCAATTCTCCAATTTGCGAACATCAGAAAAAACACGGAGACGGCGTTAAAATTTTGGCACTTTGGGTAGATGATGCCGAAAAAGCCTTTGAAGAAACCACAAAACGTGGCGGAAAACCATATCTGGAACCTCAAACTTTGACCGACGAATTTGGCGAAGTGAAGATGTCCGGAATCTACACTTACGGCGAAACGGTTCATATGTTCGTGGAACGTAAAAATTACAACGGCGCATTTATGCCAGGCTACGAACCTTGGAAAAGCGATTACAATCCTTCTGATGTTGGACTTTTGTACGTGGACCATTGTGTTGGAAATGTCGGCTGGGACAGGATGATTCCAACGGTGGAGTGGTACGAAAAAGTGATGGGATTTGTGAATATTCTCTCATTTGATGACAAACAAATCAACACAGAATATTCGGCTTTGATGTCAAAAGTAATGTCCAACGGAAACGGATTTGCAAAGTTTCCAATCAACGAACCAGCAGAAGGTCAAAGAAAATCTCAGGTTGAGGAATATCTCGATTTCTACGAAGGAGAAGGCGTTCAGCACATTGCCGTTGCGACAAAGGATATCGTGAAAACCGTTACAGAACTGAAAAGCAGAGGCGTAGAATTTCTTTCACCACCGCCAGAAGCCTATTACGATATGATTCCGGATAGAGTTGGGAACATTGACGAAGACATCAGAAAACTTCAGGATTTAGGCATTTTGGTGGATTGTGATGAAGAAGGTTACCTACTTCAAATCTTCACAAAACCCGTGGAAGACAGACCAACGTTGTTCTACGAAATCATCGAGAGACACGGCGCTCAGAGCTTCGGTGCCGGAAATTTCAAAGCACTTTTCGAAGCCTTGGAAAAAGAGCAGGAAAAGCGTGGCAACTTATAAACCAAATCATTCATTATAGAATTAAAGCATTATTTTTAATGCTTTAATTTTTTGTCTAGATTCTAACATCTAAAATTCTAACTTCTACAATATGAAATCATTTATAGAATATTCCTCAGATTCAGACTTTTCCATTCACAATATTCCGTTTGGCGTTTGTGTTTTCAATAAAGAATTTATTGCCTGCGCCACGAGAATTGGCGACATTGTCATCGATTTGGCGACTTTGTACGACCTTGGCTACTTCGAAGAAATCACCGAAATGGACGACAATGTGTTCGAAGCTTACACAATCAACGAGTTCATCGAACTTGGAAAACCAGTTACGAATAAAGTCAGAGAAAAAATCCAACAAATGTTATTGGAAGATTCACTTCTTTCAAAAGACGAACGGACGATTACAGATTGCTTCTATAATCTCGACGAAATCCAAATGATGATGCCTTTGCACATCCCGAATTACACCGATTTTTACAGCAGTATCCAGCACGCAACCAATGTCGGGATGATGTTCCGCGACCCTGCGAATGCGCTTCTTCCAAAC
The DNA here is from genome assembly GCF_021261315.1 of Epilithonimonas sp. JDS. Taxonomy (GTDB): domain Bacteria; phylum Bacteroidota; class Bacteroidia; order Flavobacteriales; family Weeksellaceae; genus Epilithonimonas. The sequence continues at coordinate 707,685 of NZ_JAJSAX010000001.1, read as the reverse complement.
TGGAAACATTTGCCGGTTGGTTATCACGGTCGTGCTTCGTCAATTGTTTTATCTGGCATTGATATCATCAGACCTTGCGGACAAATCAAACCGCCGGATGCAGATAAACCGATTTTCAGTGCATCAAAACAGCTGGATTTTGAATTAGAAATGGCATTTGTCGTGAATAAAAATACAGATTTGGGTGATAGGATTTCTGTGGCTGAGGCAGAAGATGCGATTTTCGGAATGATGATTTTCAATGATTGGTCGGCGAGAGATATTCAAAGTTGGGAATATGTGCCATTGGGACCGTTTTTAGGAAAGAATTTCGGCTCGTCTATTTCGCCTTGGATTGTGACTTTGGAAGCTTTAAAACCATTCAAAACTGAATCTCCAAAGCAAGAACCGGAAGTTTTAGATTATCTGAAATTCGAAGGAGACAAAAATTACGACATCAATCTTGAAGTTTATTTGAAGCCGGAAAACTCCGAAGAAAATCTGATTTCACAAAGCAATTACAAATTTATGTATTGGAATATGTTCCAGCAGTTGGCGCATCACACGGTCAATGGTTGCAATGTGGAAGTTGGCGATGTTTACGCCAGCGGAACGATTTCCGGAGAAGACGAAAAATCCTATGGTTCGATGCTGGAATTATCTTGGAAAGGAACCAAATCATTGCAATTGAAAAATGGCATCGAAAGAAAATTCATAGAAGACGGCGATACGGTGACGATGAAAGCTTGGTCTGAGAAAGACGGCATCCGAGTTGGATTTGGGGAAGTTTCTGGGAAGATTTTGCCTGCAATCTAAATTTTTAACATTATGAAAATTTCAACATTTCTTATTGTTTTTCTTTCTTTATTCAGTTGCAAAAAGGAGCACGAAGGAACTAGTGATTGTATGTGCGTTGGAAAAGAGGCTTCTGATTCTATCATTACCATTACCAATCCTGTCTTTGAGATTAAAGATAATCAGGAATTCATCAATTATAATTGTGCAGAGGTAGGAACTTCCACTGCCAGAATCACAGATTCTACGGGAAATGAATTTTTCGGAAATTTGGTTAGTATAAATTGTATTTCGAACAAGACTTATAATTTAAAAATTGCAAAAAAAATTAATTACAGCTCTAAAGAATTTAAGGAGATAAATATGGATAATGAGTCTGACAAAGGGTTTTTAGTTAATGAAATTAAAGAAAATGCCTATCAAGCTTATCAGTTTAAGATTGATAGGAAAAGAGAAGTTGTAGCAATTACTAAAATTGAAAAATAATAATTAATGAAAACAATCATCCCTTCCGATATTTCCGCAATGCAATTACAACAAGTAATGCAGACCGCGATTGCACCTCGTCCAATTGCTTTAGCAAGCACAATCAACGCAAAAGGAGAAATCAATCTTTCGCCGTTCAGTTTTTTCAATATGTTCAGCACGGTTCCGCCGATTGTGATTATTTCGCCTTCGAGACGCGTGCGTGACAATACGACCAAGCACACCTTGGAAAATCTGAAAGAAGTTCCAGAATTGATCATTGGAAATGTGAATTTCGAGATGGTTCAGCAGGTTTCTTTGGCGAGTACGGAATACGAAGATGGCATCAATGAATTCATCAAATCCGGATTGACGATGAAACCAGCCGACATCGTAAAACCACCTTTAATTGTAGAATCTCCCGTTAATTTTGAATGCAAAGTTCTTGAAATTAAAAGTTTGGGAGAACTTGGAGGCGCAGGAAATCTTGTGATTGCTGAGATTGTAAAAATTCATATCAATGAAAAATATTTGGATGAAGCTGGAAATCTGGACCAAAAACAATTGGATTTGGTCGCAAGATTAGGTGGGAATTTCTACTCCCGCAACAACGAAAATAACATCTTCGAAGTTTCAAAACCGCTGGTGACAAAAGGGATTGGCTATGACCAACTTCCAGACGAAATCAAACAAAGTCATATTTTCACGGGCAACGATTTGGGAATGTTGGCGAATGTGGAAATTTTACCAAATGGTCGTTTTTCTTCGGAAAAAGATGTACATTTATTAGCTCAGAATTATTTAAAAAACAATGAAATTGAAAATGCGTGGAATGTTTTGAAATCTGACTGACAGCCATTAAAAGAAACTAAAAACCAGCCACTAAACTATGAGAAAATCGGTGTATCAAACCATCATCAGCCTTCTGATTTTGGTGATTGTGATGTCGGTTTTTGCCGTTGTCAACATCCAGGTCAGTTTGAAATATGAAACTGAGAATATGAAAGATTGTATTTCACTTATTTCTGGGAGAAATCTTTGTCAGGAATTGTTAGCTTCAAAAATTGTCATTGTGATTTGCCTGATAATTGTTTCTGGGATGTTGAGTTTTAGGAATAGGATTGTGAGAGATTGAATTTATATTATTGTTTTGATGCGATTTCAATTTTTTTAATTTCATTCATTTCATCTCCTTTTATATAAGTGATTCTAACTCTCAATCCGTTATAGAAAGTTCCTGAATGATTTCCTCCAAAATGATTGAATTCGTATAGAGCATTATCTATGTACCGAAATCCTACAGAGCCGACTGTAAAACTTTCACTTGTATCTTTTCCATTTCTAACATATACTACTGTTCTTTGATAGTTTGATATCTTTCCTTCGACTTTTTGTAATGTCTTGGCGTCCAATAATTCATTTAATCTTTTCTCATTTCTAGTATCATCTTCTATAATTAGCTTTAAATAGAAATATCCAAAACAAGAAATAATTAAAAATAAACCTGATAGAGTCAAATACAATTTCTTCTCAAAATCAGATTTTTTGAATTTTAAAATTGATAAAAAAAGACATAACGAAAGAATTAAAATAATTAGAAAGATTGTGCTGGAAGCTGTAGAGCTTGGAGAATCGTGAATTGACCAATAAGTATAATATTCCATCTAATACTTTCTAAAATTCTAAATCATCTTATCCCCATCCGGAGAAACTATCTGCGCCTTGTAAAGCAAAGAATAATAACCATTTTTCGCAAGCAATTCCTGATGCGTTCCTTCTTCCACAATCAATCCGTGGTCCATCACGATGATTTTGTCCGCTTTTTCAATGGTCGAAAGTCGGTGTGCTATCAAGATTGAAGTTCTATTTTTTGTGATTTTTTCGGTTGCTCTTTGGATGAGTTTTTCACTTTCGTGGTCGATGGATGAGGTCGCTTCGTCCAGAATCAGAATTTTCGGGTCGGAAAGATAAGCTCTCAAAAATGACAACAATTGTCTTTGTCCAAGCGAGATAGATGAACCTCTCTCGCTCACCACATAATCATAACCGTTTGGCAAACTTTCAATAAATTCATCAACGCCGATTTCCTTTGAAGCTTTTTTGACTTGTTCCAAAGTAATGCTTTCGTCGCCCAAAGTCAGGTTTTCAAAAATACTGCCGTGGAAAAGGAAAACGTCCTGAAGAACCACGCCAATGTGACTTCTCAAATTATACAATTCATAATCCCGAATATCCACATCATCCAACATTATTTTCCCTGAATTAATATCGTAAAGTCTTGTAATCAAACTGATAATGGTAGATTTTCCAGCACCAGTTGCGCCGACGATTGCGACAGTTTCACCCGAATTAACCTTAAAGTCAATGCCTTTTAAAACCAATTGTTTCTCGTCGTAAGCAAAATGAACATTCTGAAATTCAATTTTTCCATCAAAATGGTCTCGGGCAATCGTTCCGTTATTCGGCATCGCCTGGTCTTCGTCCATTACACCCAAAACACGCTCTGCACCAACAATTCCTCGCTGAATATTATTAAATCTATCCGCAATCTGTCTCAACGGCCGAATCAACATATTGATGAATTGAATAAATGCGATAATAACACCTGGCGTAGATTTGATAAAACCGCCATAAAACAGGATAAATCCAATGAAAAGTGACGAAATCAATTCGACAACCGGAAAAAATAATGAGAAGATGAAAACCGTTCTCAACAAAGCTTTCTTAAGTTCAATATTGATTTTATCAAACTTCGTAAACTCCGCTTCCTGTCTGTTGAAGACTTGGATTAATGGCATTCCTGCCAAGCGTTCCTGCACAAAACTATTCTGCGTCGAGGTCCAGCTTCTTTCCAATCCGAAAGCTGTTTTCAATTTTTTCTGAAAAACTCTTGTAATGACTACCATCAGCGGAAGAATCGCCAAAGAAATCATACTGAGATGCGTGTCCACCTGAAACATCGCAAACAAAACCATTACGATTCTCAAAATATCGCCGAAAACCATCAAAAATCCGTCTGTGTAAACCGTCGCAATTGTTTCTACATCACCAACCGCTCTCGTGACAAGGCTTCCAATCGGAGTTTTGTCAAAAAAAGCCGTTCTAAAATAAATCAGTTTGTGATAAAGCCTTTCCCTGATATCTCTGATTACATTCTGTGAAATAAAATTCGAGAAATAAACCAAGAAAAAATTAAGAATCGTCTCTGCAACCACCAATCCGATGAGCAGATAGATGTGCTTCATCAATTGAGACTTATCTCTCAGCTGAACGATATCGATATCCACAACATCTTTCGTAAGAATCGGTCGGTAAGTGGAGACAATTGCCAAAACGATGGAGATGACCAGCGTGATGATGAACCACGAACGGAATTTCATCCCAATTAGAAATAGTCTTTTTACAATATCCCAAGTCGTTTGTTTCTTCATATTATCTCAAATGCAGTGCAAAAATAAGGAAATTCGATGGGAAGTAATGTTAAAGTCGTACAGCGATTTCTATGGTTTGAAAATAATTATTTCATAAGCGAAAAGTCATAGAGAGATAGTATCTCGGTAGAAAATAATTGAAATGTTTTTAGATATAGTCGCAGAGCGATAATCTATTGGCAGAAAATTTAATAATATTTTAAACAGAGTCGCAGAGCGACTTTCCATCGGTAGAAATAAATAGTAACGCTTTTACACAGAGTCGCAGAGCGACTTTCTGTTGGTAGAAGATAGTTACAATGGTTTGAGACAAAATCGCGGAGCGACAGCCCATCGGTAGAAAATACGTGTTATGTCTTTGCAAATAGTCGCAGAGCGACTTTCTATTGGTAGGAGATAATCATAACGTTTTCACGCAGAGTCGCGGAGCGACGACCAATTGGTACTAATTTCAAATCAATTCTTTAAAAACATATTTCTCATTATAATCAATTTCAAATTTCTCTAAAAAATCAACATATTCTTCACGAAACGATTTTTTATGATGATGCTTTTCTTGATTTTCAATATATCTGATGACATCATTGATTTGAGATTTTCCGTAAGAAAACGCGCCAAAACTATCTTGCCATTCAAATCGAAAGGGAATAAAATTGTTTTCATTAATCCATTTGGAGGAAATACTTTTCACTTCCTGAACTAAATCTGATACTGATTGATTGGGTCTCAAGCCAATTAAAATATGAATATGGTCTGGCATTCCGTTGATTGATAAAAGCTTATGTTTTCTGTTTTGGATAATACCTGAGATGTATTTAAACAAATCATCTTTCCATTCATTTTGAATTAATGCTTGGCGAAATTTCACAGCAAAAACCAATTGAATATGGATTTGGGTGTACGTATTGTTTTCAGCCATTTGAGTTTTTTTTAGATTAATATTAAATCTAATTTAATGAAATTTCATTAATAATTTTCAATGGTTGATAACCAATTGGTCGTCGCTCCGCGACCTTTATATGGATTTTTTCGTTGCTACCAATAGATTGTCGCTCTGCGACTTTTTCTCAATGCTTATTATCTCTCAGCAATTGTCGCTCAGCGAAATTAAAAGCGGTAAAAGTTTCAGAAGAATTTAAAAATCATACCCAACATCCACCAAAAAAAGACCTTGCGCAGGAGCAGAAACGCCCGCAGAATTTCGGTATTTATCTTCAATGATTTTCCGCAAATCGCTGGGTTGTAATTTTCCGGTTCCGATTTCTACCATTGTTCCGACTATCGCTCTTACCATATTTCTCAGAAAACGGTCAGCAGAAATCGTGAATTTCAGTTGATTTCCAACCTGTTCCCATTCTGCTTTGTAGATTTTGCAGATGTTGGTTTTGTTATCTGTGTGGAGTTTGGCGAAACTTGTGAAGTCATCGTACTCAAAAAGGATTTTGCAGGCCTCGTTCATCGCATCGATGTTCAATAGTTTTTGACGCCAGGTTTGCCAAGACGAATTTATCGTGAACGGATTTTTCTCTGTCGAAATATAATATTCATAAGTCCGGAAAGTCGCACTGAATCGCGCGTGCATATCGGCTGGAACTTCAAAAATTTGTTTGATGGAAATATTTTCCGACAAAAAGGAATTGAGTCTGTAAACCAGATTTTCATAGAGATTTTGTTCGGTTTCGAAGTGTGCGAACATTTTTTTTGCGTGTACGCCAGTGTCAGTTCTTCCTGCGCCGGTGGTTTTTATCGGCTCTCTCAGAATTGTGGACAAGGCTTTTTCCAATTCTTCCTGCACAGAAATCTGGTTGGGCTGAATTTGATAGCCAAAAAAAGAAGAACCGTCGTAAGCAAACTCTATAAAATATCTCATTTCGACGCAAATTTCCTGATTTTTTTTTAATTAATAAGAAAATCTTAATTCGTAATTTCGTGACTCGAAAAATCCTTCAATCAATGAAACCGCTCAAGACTAATAAACTTTCCAATCCTGCAGAATTCATCAAGCTGATGGTCATCATTTTTGTTTTGGTCTCAGTTTTTCTTTTCAGTCAGGGAGTTTCGCAACAGCAAACCATCATCAACGTTGTTGTCCTTTTGATTCTTTTCATTTGTTTTCAATTGACATTTGTGATTTTGTATAAAAAGGGAATTAAAACTTTGGCTTTTTGGATTCTGATGATTTTGTTATTAATGGGAATTTCGTTGGGTGTGGCAATCTGGTATTATTCAAAATATGGAATTACTTTTCAGCTTTAATCATTAATTTAAATTTCAAAATGAAACGCATTCTTCTTTTATCAGACACACATTCCTATATCGATGACCGTATTCTGGATTACGCCAAAGATGCCGATGAAGTTTGGCATTGTGGCGATTTTGGGAATATGGAAGTGATTGAAGAGTTAGAAAAAATAAAACCAATTCGTGGCGTTTATGGAAACATCGACGAAGCAAAAATTAGAACGATTTTCCCTGAAGTTTTGAGTTTCAAATGTGAAGAAGTTGATGTTTTGATGATTCACATCGGTGGTTATCCAGAACGATATTCAGCTTTGGCGAAACAAGAGATTGCCGAGAAAAAACCGAAATTATTTATTTCCGGTCATTCTCATATCTTGAAAGCGATGTACGATAAAAAGAATAATTTGTTACACCTCAATCCTGGTGCTTGTGGGAAAGTCGGCTGGCACAAGGTGAGAACGATGATGCGTTTTACAATCTTTAAAGATGAAATTAAAGATTTGGAAGTGATAGAATTGGGAAGTAAATAAGTTGGAGAGTCGGAGGATTTGAGAGTTTTAGAGTTAGACTTAAAGTCCCATCGGGACGATTATATCTTAGCATAGGAATTTATTCCTATGAATGGAGATTATATCCCAGCATAGAAATATATTCCGACTGAAATTAATAAATAGAAAATGAAAATAGGAGACAAAGTTTCGGTAATAGATGATGATTTGAAAGGAACCATTTTGAAAATGATTGCTGACCAAGTGAAAATCGAGGATGAGCACGGTTTCACCTACAATTTTCCTAAAAGTCAATTGACGCTCATCGATTCTGGATTATATGAAAATTCACCTGTCATCAGAAAAAATGAAAGCTCGAAAAACGTTTCCAAAAGACACAATAAAACACCTCTAAAATTAGATTTACATTTTCAATTATTAGTCAAAAATCCATCTGATTACGACGCTTTCGAGAGATTGATGATTCAAAAAGAAAAACTTTTGGTGACCATCGATTTCTGTAGAAAAAATCACATCAAGAATTTGGAAATCATCCACGGAATCGGCGATGGCGTTTTGCAGAAAATGGTCTATGATATCTTGGAAGGACTATCAAATGTAGAATACGATGAACACGGATTTTTCTACCACGAATCGGGTAGAGTAGAAGTCAAATTTTTATAAATTATTAATGATGCTAAGAAAACATTTAAGCCTTATTCTGATTCTTGTGTTTGCAATTTCTTTTGCTCAGACAGAATATAAAACCGAGAACAATATTTCCTATTATCCGGAAAATATTTCGGAAAAAGATGCTTACATCAACTCTCAATGCAAGCTGAATTTTTATTATCCGACCAATGTCAAGAATTTTTCAACGGTTATTTGGTTTCACGGTGGCGGATTGACTGGCGGAAGCAATGAGCTGCCAAAAGAATTATTGAATGAAAATATCGCTGTCGTAAGTGTTGAATATCGCTTAGCACCGAAAGTGAAAGCACCAGCTTATATAGAAGATGCCGCCGCTGCAACGGCTTGGGTTTTTGAGAATATCGAAAAATATGGTGGAAATAAAAATCTCATCTTCCAATCCGGACATTCGGCTGGAGGCTATTTGGGAATGATGATTACCTTGGACAAAAAATATCTTCAAAAATATAAGATCGATGCGAATGACATCGCGGGTTTAATTCCATTCAGCGGTCAGGCGATAACACATTTCCAGATTAGAAAAGAAAAAGGAATTGCTGAACTGCAACCTACAATTGATGAATATGCACCACTGTTCCACGTCAGAAAAGATGCGCCGCCAATCGTCCTGATCACAGGCGACAGAAATCTGGAATTGTTTGGACGCTACGAGGAAAACGCCTATTTGGCAAGAATGTTGGAGCTTGTGAAGCATCCCTCGGTCAAACTATTGGAAGAAGATGGATTCGACCACGTGAGTATGGCAAAACCAGGATTTCCTTTGTTGCTAAAGGAAATCAGAGAATTATCAAAGAAAATTAAAACACAGAAAAATATAAAATAATGTTTACACTAGCACAGATCGAAGCTGCACATTCCGATGTGGAAAGCGGAAAAAATTTCCCAGCATTTGCAAAGACCATCAAAGAATTAGGCGTTCAGACCTTCGAAACCTACGTGGAGGATGGCTCTACAACTTATAATGGCAATGACGAAACCCAAGTGACTTCAGCCCAACAATACGCACCATTGCTGATTTATGGAATCGTGAATCCTGAAAAATTTTTAGCAGACCTCCGAAATCACCAACAAGGAAATACCGACTTTTTCCAATTCTGCAAAGATTGTGCAGACAGTGGTGTTTTCAAATGGATTGTAGATTTGGAGGCAAAAACCTGCACTTATTATGACTGCGAAGGAACAACGGTTTTTAAGGAACAAATTCCTGCCTGAATACTAAAAATTTTGTTAAAGCTAATAAATATTAATTACATTAAAATAAGATTAAAATATCATTAGAATGTGATTAAACATCGTTTTTTCTTAAATAAAATTAACATTTTTGCCACTAGTTGTTAATTTTAAATAAGAAATTTTATGAATGTTAAACTTAAGATTCTGAGTGCAGGAGTTTTGTTTTTTACAGGACAGGCCTTGATGGCTCAGAAAACTGACACCGCTGATGCAGCTAATATAGAAGAGGTTGTAATTGTTGGTTTTGGTCAAAAGAAAACAGTACAAGAGCTAACAGGATCTACGAGCACAATGACATCAAAATCTATAAAAGATGTCCCTGTTGCTTCTGTAGATAAGATGTTGCAGGGAAGAGTAACGGGCGTTCAGACAGGTGCAGCCTCCGGCCAGCCAGGCGGTTTTGCTAATGTAAGAGTGCGTGGTGTATCTTCTATTAATGGTGTTACTTCACCTATTTACATTGTTGATGGGGTAAGGGTTGCAAGTGGAGATTTGACAACAGCCAATACAACAGCCAATATTTTAGCAAATCTTAATCCAGACGATGTAGAAAGTATTACAGTTCTGAAAGATGCAGTTTCTACTGCTGTGTATGGTGCTGATGCGGGAGCCGGAGTTATTGTTATTACTACAAAATCTGGTAGAAAAGGAAAAGCGAAGTTTAATTTATCTTTTAATTCCGGATTCAACCAGCAGGCCGTGAGTGCAAACAGGGCTTTCTCTGGCCAGGAATATAAGGAGTATTTGCGCGATATGCTAAATAATGGCTCTACAAATCCAAATTATACTTTAGAGCAAATTGCTAATGGTGCTGCAGGAGCAACTTATGCAAGTATATTCAGCTCGCCATACAGTACAGACTGGCAAGATATTGTACGAAAAGATGGATATCAGCAAAATGCAGACAGTAGTATATCTGGAGGAGATGAAAAATTTACATATTATGCTTCTGCAAACATTTTTGATCAGAATAGTATCATTAGAAATTCTTTCTTCAAAAGATTATCATATACTACCAAATTAACATATCAGGCAACCGACAAACTTAAGATCAGTTCGGATTTCCAGATTTCTCACGGTAAGACCCGAACACTTTCAGAGGGAGGTGCTTTTTCTAACCCCATTTTAGCTCAGTACTTTAACAGACCTACTGACCCGGCAAGAAACCCTGATGGTTCCTGGTACTGGAACCCCGCTACAATGAGATTGAGTAACAATCAATTCAACCCTGGATATTTATTAGAAAATAATTATGATCAGGCCGGTACTCTAAGAGCTTATGCAAATTTGAATGCAGAATACAAAATTCTGGATAATTTAACTTACAGATTTGTATTTTCTCCTGAATATATCAGTGTGGAAGAGGACAGATACTGGAATCCGATCCACGGGGATGGTTGGGGATATGGTGGATACCAAAGAACTTCTGTTAATCGATTCTTTAACTTTAATGTTCAGAATATTTTAGATTATTCCAAAAAAATTGACCGTCACAATATCGGAGCATCTTTGATTCAAGAAGCATATAAATCTGACAGAAAACTATTATCCGCAACAGGAATTACAGTTGGTAATCCAGCTTTAGAAACGCTTTCTAATTTTGTAGTGCCTTACGGTTACTCTGGCCGGGAATTTTTGAATTCCAGATATGGTTATGCAGTAACAGCTCATTACGACTATGATAAGCTTGTGTTGGTAGACGGGTCTTACAGAAGAGATGTATTATCTCAGTTTATGCCAGGTCAAAAGGCTGGTAATTTTTGGTCTGTCGGAGTTGGTGTGGACTTAGCGAGAATTAATTTCTTAAAAGAAGTCAACGCAATCTCCATGTTAAAATTTAGAGGATCTTATGGAAAGCTTGGGAATCAGATAACTGCTAACCCTTATGCTTTATTTGCATACAATCAGAACTACAACGATTTTTCCGGTGCACAATACTATAACATCAATAATCCTAATCTATCGTGGGAAACAGTTAATCCGCTGAATGTCGGTTTAGATGTCGGATTATTCAATGACAGAATTAAGCTGAGTGCAGAATATTATAGCAAGAAAACAAATGATCTAATCTACAATGTTCCCTTATCACCGTCCCAGGGAGGTGTGATCTTCAATGAGAATACAGGAGTTTATACTTATGGAGTAATGGTGGATAACATTGGAACATTAGTAAATAGAGGATTTGAATTTTCTATCAACGCAGATATTTTCAGAGGAGACTTCAACTGGAGTATCGGAGGTAACTTGTCCACATTGGATAATGAAATTACTGAGTTGTATGGAGGAACCGTAAACACAGGTACAACTACATTGAGAGTCGGTGAAGGTGTGCGTACATTCTATCTTAGAAAATGGGCTGGAGTAGATGCTGCAAATGGAGATCCGCTATGGTACGTCAATGGGGTAGATGGTGAAACAACTAACAATTATAACAATGCTCAGCAAGCGACTCAAGGATCTTTCCTAAGTACACTCTTTGGTGGCGCCAATACAAGTTTATCTTATAAAGGTTTTGCATTAGATCTTCAATTCACTTATGGTTTTGGTGGAAAAATCTATGACGATTGGGCTTCTTACACTTGGAGTGATGGTCAGTACTCAGCTACATATCCGGGATATGGTGATGTAATGGGCGATTACTGGACTACAACAAATACAACAGCAAGCAATCCTAAACCGCTGGCAGGAGGTAATAAGAGATCAAATGCTGCCTCAACCAGATTTTTATATGATTCTGATTACATAAGATTAAGCAATGCTAGGCTTGGCTATACTTTTACAGGTAATATTTTGAATGGAAGCGGATTGAATTCTGTACAAGTGTACGTAATGGCAAATAATGCCTGGACTCATAGATTTGATGACAGACTTAAATTTGACCCGGAAGTAAATGTTTCAGGATACACAAATCTTGCATTACCAATCCTGAAGTCATACCTATTCGGTGTTAACCTTAGTTTTTAAATGAATTAAAATTAAATAAGATGAATAAAATAATAAAAACAGGAATTTTTGCGGTACTTATTGGATCCGTGGCAGTATCTTGTTCTGATGATTTTGTAGAGAGAGAGTTTTTTCAGGAAGTTGGACAATCTCCTTTGAAAACAACACAAGAAATGCAGTCGTTTGTACGAGGTGCATATGTCTCTATGAGAAATACGCAATACTATGGTGCTGATTTTATGGCCTACGCTGAGGTCAGGTCAGATGAAATGTACAGTACTCTACAAGGAGGATATTACACAAATGTTTATAATTATACACAGGTATCGAATGATCCGTATGCAAGAGATACATATAACAGAATCTACGAAGTAGTAGGGAAAGCCAATATCGTTATTAATTCTGATCTTAATGGAATTGGCGGGACTAATGTTGATAAAGCCACAGCTACATTCGCTCAAGGTCAAGCTTATGGTTTGAGAGCTATAGCCTTCTTTGATGCTTTCAGGACTTATGGTCAAAAATATATTCCCAATGGGACGTTGGGAATTGTCTTACCACTGAAATTTGAACCAACAGCTTTGATGCCAAGAGCAACCATTGCTGAAACAGAAGCCCAGATTGATGCGGATTTTACCAAAGCGCTTCAATTGATGACCACTGGTACTTCGTATTCCAATACTAAATCTGACCTTACAGTAAATGCTCTTAAAGGGTTGATGTCAAGATTCTACCTCTACAAAGGTGATTATGCTAAAGTAAGATCTTTAACAAATGATTTAATAGGAAAGTACAGTGTTATTCCTGCAGGATTGCATCAGACTTCTTTCCAGTTCCTAATGAATGGAGCTGCTCCCAATTCTATTTTTGAATTAGCTGTCGGCGTCAACTCTTCTCTTTCCACAGGATCTTACAGACAAAGATTAAACTCATTAGGATACGGTAATATCGTAGTGTCTGCTTCAGCTTATAACGCTTATGCCACAAATGATATCAGAAGAAGTTTGATCACTGTTGCTGGGACAGGTGCAAGTGCAGTTAGATACTTGTCTAACAATAATGGTACAGGTAAATATACTAATACCGTTGGAGCAGATAATATCAAAATGTTACGTTATGAAGAAATTTTGTTAAATGGTATTGAAGCTGAGTTAAATGGTGGAGATGCTACAAAAGCTTTGAACTATTACAACCAAATTCTTACCAATAGAGGTTTAGCAGCCGCTACTACAGTAGATATGACTTTGCTTAAAGCAGAAAGGATGAAAGAACTTCTTGGTGAAGGTCTTCGTCAGTGGGATCTAAGAAGATGGGGAGATGCAGTTCCAAGACCATCTGTAGCACCTGCAGATCAAAACCTGAACGCTTTCCCAATACCTAGATCAGAAACAGATATTGCTGGAACTCCAGTTTTACCAAACCCGGGATATGATAATAGTAATTAATATATCAAATCAAATTTTTCAAGGAAAGCCACTATCAGTGGCTTTCCACTTTTAAAATTTAGTTATTTAATTATGAAAGAAAAACTTAAAATAATGAATAGAATAGTATTGATAGCTTTTGTATTCATAACAAACGTAATGTGTGCCCAAGTCGGAAATGAAAATATATCTTTTTCAACTGGGAATTTTTTTATGAGAGCCAATAGACCTTCTACAAAAGAAAAAACTATAGATGGGACACCATATATCAATGGCAGTGAGTTTAGTAAGGTAGTAATAGAAGGGTATAGTAAAAATGTTCAAAATCTCAGATACAATGCCTACGACGACGAAATGGAATTCAAAGAAGGCGAAGACATTTATTTTACCAATAAAGAAGAAGGATTAACGGTTAATTTTCCCACACTCAAAAAAACTTACCAATGCATGAATTATACATTTGATAATAAGAATAGGTTCGGATATTTGGTTTTACTCGTCGATCATCAAAAATATTCCTTGTTCAAAAAAGAAAAAATCGAGCTTCTGAAAGGAGAAAAAAGTCCCAGTGCTTACAGCAAAGATGCAAATGACTATTATGCAAAGCAAAAAGATTTATACTTAGTGAGAAAGGATAATACATTCCACAAATTTCCCAAAAATCAGAAGGAATTCATAAACGATTTCTCCCTCAATAAAAATGAAGCTGAAAAGTTCATAAAAGACAATAAGCTTAATTTTTCTAAAGAAGAAGACCTCAAAAAAATAATTGATTACCTAAATAATATCTAAAAGAAAACAGGCTGTAAAAGCCTGTTTTTTTAGTTCATCGAAACATCCTCTGGCGCATTCGCCCAAAGCAGAAACTCGCCGCCCAGATTTTGCATAATATTTTTCCAGAGACCTTGGTCGTTTGGCAGCGTGTAATCCAGATTGTAAACATCCACGATCGTCCACATTTTCCTTTGCAATTCGCCTTCCAGCTGCATCGCAGACCAACCGGAATATCCAGAAAAAACCTTGATGTCAAACGTGCTGATCTCGCCATTGATCATCGCAGAAACCACAGAGTCAATATCTTCAGTCAAATAGAATTCTTTATTGATCTCCACAAACTCCGAGGTTACCTTTTCACCTTTCAGGATAAAGTAGATCCTTTCGTTTTCCACAGGTCCACCTTCGTACAGTTCCACAGGGAAACCCAGGATATTAAGCAGTTTGGAGCTCATATTTTGGTTCTTTTTATTCAGTATCAAGCCAAACGCGCCATTCTCGTTGTGATCCACAATCAGAACGACCGAACGGGAAAAAATATCACCCGAGATATCCGGCGTCGATATTAAGATTTTACCTTTGTAAGAGTAATTCATCTATCAAATCTATAAAAAAATATTTTTTTGAAAAAAGAATTCGACGAAAATTTAAGTTAAAATTGTCTCGATTCAAATAATTTGGGCAGCTTGATCCGTCTTCCACTCCCAATCTTTTTGCCATAGCTTTTCCAGCCACAAAAAAGGATTTCCGTTCAAACCTAACGAAGTGGTTCATCGATTCAAATAAAATAAAAAATAAGAGATAAGCCGGGCTGCAGCTTCGCCAGATTGAGGCTTTGTCTGTCAAACCAACATCTGTACCTATTTTCAAGTTTTGAAACATTGCTTTCTTACTTTTCTCAAAAACTATACAAGAAATGCAAAGCCGCAGAGCGGCAAACTATTGGTAGAACAATATAAACACCACAAAAAAAGCTCCAGAGGAGCGACCTGTAAAAATGCGACAACCAATTCTTAAATCGATATCCAAAACGGCATCCTCCGAAATTAATTCAAATTATATAAAAAATCTTAACGAACTTTGCATTTAGAAATTTAGAATTCGAAAGAAAATGAACAGCGAAAACCTCCACGATAAACGAAGAATCTACGAAAAGTCCCAACTCATAGAATCTGAGATAAAAGAGAATCCAATCGAGCAATTCCGCGACTGGTTCCTGGATGCAGAGAATAATCCCGAAGTCTCAGAATCCAACGCAATGGCAATCTCAACAGTGGAAGAAGACGGCTGTCCCAGAACAAGAATGGTGTTGCTGAAATCCTACAATTGGGAAGGCTTCATCTTCTACACCAACTACGAAAGCCGAAAAGGAAAATCAATTGAGAACACGCACAAAGCTTGTCTGCATTTTTTCTGGCCAAGTTTGGAAAGACAAATTATCATCAAGGCCAATGTCGAGAGAATCGCAGAAAATCTCAGCGACGGCTATTTTCATTCTAGACCAAAAGGCAGTCAATTAGGCGCCGCAGTTTCTCCACAAAGTCAGGAAATTCCAAACCGCGATTTCCTCGAAAATAAACTAAAAGACCTCGAAAAAGAATTCGAAAACAAAGAAATCCCAAGACCACAAAATTGGGGCGGCTACATCGCAAAACCCTACGAAATTGAATTTTGGCAAGGCCGTCCAAACCGCCTTCACGACAGAATTATCTACACTTTGGAAGATAGTATCGATTGGAAAATCGCACGATTGGCTCCATAATAGAAAACCAGCAATTGCTGGTTTTTTTATTTGCTTCTCGATTTCAAAACTTTTTCAACGTCTTCAAAAGTGAAACCTTTAGCTTTCAGCAAAATCAGATAGTGATACATCAAATCTGCAGCTTCATTTAAGAAAAGTTCATCGTTGTCATCTTTCGCTTCTATGACGAGCTCGACAGCTTCTTCGCCCACTTTTTGAGCAACTTTGTTAATGCCTCTTTTATAAAGTTCGTTGGTGTAGGATTTCGAATCATCGCTATCAATTTTATCCGAAATCGTTTGCTGCAATTCGTACAAAAATCCTTTGTCGGTTTCCTCTGTAAAACAAGTTGTTGTTCCGTTGTGGCAAGTTGGTCCAAATGGTTTTGCTTTGATGAGAATCGTGTCTTGGTCGCAATCGATTTTCCAATCAATTAATTCGAGGAAGTTTCCAGAAGTTTCGCCTTTTGTCCAAAGTCTGTTTTTGGAGCGGGAGAAAAAAGTGACTTTTTTTTCCTGCAAAGTTTTATCGAAGGCTTCCTGATTCATATAACCGAGCATCAGAACTTTTAGATTGAGATAATCCTGAATGATGACGGGAACCAAGCCTGTATTGTTATCAAATTTAATAGTCATCTTATGGGTAAGTTTTTAGATTTTAAATAATTTTTAAGTTCCGGAATTCCGATTTCATTAAAGTGGAAAATACTCGCAGCCAATGCTCCGGTTGCTTTAGTCTCTGTGAAGACGTCTTCAAAATGTTGCATCGTTCCCGCACCTCCGGAAGCAATCACTGGAATATTGATTAATTCCGAAAGTGTTTTGGTAATTTCAATCGCAAATCCAGCTTTGGTTCCGTCAGTATTCATCGAGGTTAGGAGGATTTCTCCGGCTCCCAGATTTTCAACTTCTTTTGCCCAAGTGAACAATTCTTTTCCAGTTTCAATTTTTCCGCCATTGCTGAAAATTTTGTGTTGATTTCCAACGAATTTGGTATCAATCGCCACAACCATACATTGTGAGCCAAATCGTTTGGCGACTTCGGTTATCAATTTTGGATTGGATAATGCTGCAGAATTGATAGTGATTTTATCCGCACCGTTTTTCAAAAGTTCTTCCACATTTTCCAAAGAATTGATTCCACCACCAACAGTAAACGGAATATTGATATTTTTCGCAATTTCTTTAACTAATGGAATTAAAGTTTTTCTTCTTTCGCCCGTTGCAGAAATATCCAGAAAAACCAATTCATCTGCGCCTTGCTCAGAATATTTGATGGCCATTTCCACGGGATTTCCGACTTCTCTTAAAGCCAAAAAATTGACACCTTTCACCGTTTCTCCGTTTTTGATGTCGAGACACGGAATGATTCTTTTTGCTAACATTAGAGAAATGGTTTTAAATCGTTGAACGTGATTCTGTTTTCATACAAAGCTTTCCCGATAATTGCGCCTTCACAACCCAATGATTTTAATTGAACTAAATCATTAGTAGAAGTAATTCCACCGGAAGCGATTAAGTTGATTTGAGGATTTTGAGATATTATTTTTTGATATAAGTCAAAAGATGGACCTTCCAACATTCCGTCTTTGTCGATATCTGTGGAGATGACGTACTCGATTCCGGATTTTGTTTTTTCTTTGATGAAGTCATAAATATTCATTTCACTTTCTTCCAGCCAACCGGAAACTGCAATCTTTTCATTTCTTGCATCTGCGCCCAAAATGATTTTTTCTGGACCATATTTTTCAAAACTTGCTTTAAATAATTCTGGATTTTTCACTGCGACACTTCCAAGCGTGACTTGATTGGCGCCACTTTCAAAGGCGATTTCAATGTCTTTTTCAGACTTCAAACCGCCTCCGAAATCTATGATTAAATTGGTTTCTTTGGAAATCTGTTCTAAAATTTTATAATTGATGATTTGATTTTGTTTTGCGCCGTCCAAATCGACCAAATGCAGAAACTGGATGCCGTTGGCTTCGAAGTTTTTGGCAACGTCGAGAACATTGGAATTGTAAATTGTTTTCTGACTGTAATCGCCTTTGGAAAGCCGGACGCACTCGCCGTTGATGATGTCTATTGCTGGGATGATTCTCATTTTCTATTTTTAATTTTAATGATTTAAAAGATTCTAACCACAAAAGTCACAAAATATTTTTACGTTTTTTTAGTTATTCAAAAGTTCAAAAAAGGTTTTATGGGAAATTTTGTTTTCTTTTGAAAGGCTTCATTTCAATCTTTTCTTTTGTGTCTTTTGTGGTTGAAAATAATTATAATTTTAAAAAATTCTCTAATATTTTGCTTCCTAAGATTCCGCTTTTCTCGGGATGAAACTGGACGCCGAAAAAGTTGTCTTTTTGCAAAGCCGTGCTATGCGCTTCGGAATAATCTGTGGTCGAAATCGTGTGTTCGTTTTTTGCAACGTAGTAACTGTGAACGAGATACGTGTAAGTCTGCTCTGGAATTCCTTTGAACAAATCGGATTTCAAATCGTAAATTTGATTCCAGCCAATCTGCGGAACCAAGACCGAATCCGGAAATTTTCTGACCGAAACGTCGAAGATTCCTAACGCTTTCGTATTGCCTTCCTCCGAGTCTTTGCAAAGCAACTGCATCCCGAGACAAATTCCCAAAAGTGGCTGTCTGAGCTCCGGAATCAACAAATCCAGCTGGGTTTCCCGCAAAGAATTCATTGCAAAAGACGCTTCGCCAACGCCTGGAAAAATGACTTTGTCCGCGTTGGAAATCTCATCGGGATTACTCGTGAGTTTCGCCGAAAAGCCTAATCTTTCAATTGCAAATTGAAGACTTTGAACATTCCCAGCTTTGTAATCTATGATAACTGTATTCATTTTTTTTATTTTTTAGATGATAAAATCAAGATTCAAAGTCTATTCTCTATTCGTCTATTATCTAATTGTCTCCTACAACATTCCTTTTGTTGATGGTAAAATCATTTTGTCTGGGTCGCGTTTTACGGCAGATTTCAGGCATTTTGCAAAGGCTTTGAAAATCGATTCTATTTTGTGGTGCTCGTTGTCGCCTTCCGCTTTAATGTTGAGGTTCGCTCTTGCCGAGTCGGAGAAGGATTTGAAGAAATGAAAGAACATTTCGGTGGGCATTTTTCCAATCATTTCGCGCTTGAAATCCGCTTCCCAAACAATCCAATTTCGTCCACCGAAATCCAGTGCGACCTGCGCCAGACAATCATCCATCGGCAAAACAAAGGCGTAACGTTCGATTCCCAGTTTATTCCCTAATGCTTGATAAAATGCTTCTCCGAGGGCTATTCCTGTGTCTTCAATCGTGTGGTGTTCATCAACTTCCAAATCGCCATCGACCTTGATTTCCAAATCCATTTGACCGTGTTTCGAAATCTGGTCGAGCATATGGTTGAAAAACGGAATGCCGGTTTCTATGTTGGATTTTCCGGTTCCATCGAGGTTTAGATTGATTTTAATTTTGGTTTCGTTGGTATTTCTGATGATTTCGGAAGTTCTGTTTTCAAGTTTCAGGAATTCATAGATTTTTTTCCAAGAAGTTGTTTTTAGACCAATAACATCTTCGAGCTCATCATTTTCTAAAATCTCATCTGCTCCAAGATTCTCATCAGTATTAATGAAAATTGCTTTTGAATTGAGGTTTTTCGCAAGCTTGACATCTGTAATTCTGTCGCCGATAACGAAGGAATTTTCTAGGTCGTAAGTTTCTTTATCAAAATATTTCGTTAATAAACCCGTGTTCGGTTTTCTTGTTGGCGCATTGTCTTTAGCGAAGGTTTTATCAATGAAGATATCTTCGAACTTGATGTCTTGACTTTCAAATGCTTCAATGATAAAATTCTGAATCGTCCAAAAGTTTTCTTCCGGATGAGAAACTGTTCCCAAACCATCCTGATTGGTCACCATTACCAATTCGTAATCCAATTCGCTCACGATTTTTGAAAGGTAAGTGAAAACTTGCGGATAGAATTTCAGCTTTTGAAAAGAATCAACCTGATAATCTTCGGGCTCGAGAACCAAAGTTCCGTCGCGGTCTATGAATAATATCTTTTTCATTTTTTATGGACTTTTTATTTTTATATGGCTTCGAGAGCCTCAGCCTGACAACTGCTTAAACTTTCTTAAATTTTTATTTGTCACCCTGAGCTTGTCGAAGTGCTTTCTAATTTAAATTTTGGAGCGTTTCTATTAACTTTAAATTTTCTTCAGGAGAACCAACAGTGATTCTCAAGCCATTCTTAATGACCGAATTTCGGTTCCTGACAATCACATTTTCATTCACTAATTTTTGATAAATCAAATCTGCATTTTCAACTTCAATCAAAATAAAATTGGCGTCTGAAGGAAATATTTTTTTTACCAATTTGAGTTGTTGTAAACTTTGAATCAGAAGTTTTTTCTCATTCAAAATCAGTTTAATATTTTCTTGAACGAGTTTGATATTTTCATCATTCAAAGTATCTACAATTGCATTTTGATTAAGCTGACTGATGTTGTACGGCGGTTTTGTTTTATTGTAAAATCTGATAATTTCCTCGGAAGCATAAGCAATTCCAACCCGAACGGACGCCATTCCCCAAGCTTTGCTGAAAGTTTGACTGACGATGAGATTGGGATAATTTTGAATTTGATTCCTAAAACTTTCTTCCGGACTAAAATCAATGTAAGCTTCATCAATAAAGACAATTCCGTTGAAATTCTCAAGAACATATTCTATGTTTTTGATTGAATTTCCTGTTGGATTATTTGGCGAACAGATGAAAATAATTTTCAGATTTTCGTCGTTCAAATAAGGTTTCAAAGTGTCCAAATCAATTTGGAAATCTTCATTCAATTCCAGATTGATAAGTTCTACATTATTAATATTAGCCGAAACGTCGTACATTCCATAAGTTGGCGAAAAAGTCAAAATCTTATCCTTTCCAGGCTCACAAAATATTCTGAAAACCAAGTCAATCACTTCATCGCTTCCATTCCCGAAGAAAATATTGTCAGCAGAAATCTGATTAATTTTGCTCAATCTTTCCTTGATTTTTCTTTGATGAGGGTCAGGATAACGGTTCAATTCTCCAAAAGGATTTTCATTCGCATCCAGAAAAATCCCATTCTCACCTTCAAACTCATCTCTTGCGGAAGAGTAAGGTTTGAGATTCAGAATATTTTTTCTGACCAATTTTTGAATATCAATTTTCATTTTCTAAATATTTTAATCTGACAGAAACTGCATTTTTGTGAGCCACTAATTCTTCTGCTTCAGCCATTAGCTCGATGGTTTTTCCGATGTTTTGAATTCCATTCTTAGTGATATTTTGAAAAGTGATTTTCTTCACAAAACTATCCAGAGAAGCGCCACTGTAATTTTTCGCAAAACCATTTGTCGGCAAAGTATGATTGGTTCCGGAAGCGTAATCGCCTGCGCTTTCCGGACTGTAATTTCCTAAGAAAACTGAACCTGCGTTTGTGATTTTATTAGTAAAATTCTCAGCGTTTTCAATTGACAAAATCAAATGTTCTGGCGCATAAAAATTAGAAAAGTCGATGGCTTCATCAATGGAGTTTAGTAAAATTGATTTGCTGTTTTGTAATGCGATTTTAGCAATTTCGTTACGCGGTAATTCTTTGAGTTGATTTTCGATTTCAATATTAATTTCATTTATAATTGTCTCAGAATCACTCAACAAAATCACTTGAGAATCGGTTCCGTGTTCGGCTTGAGACAATAAATCTGACGCTACAAATTCTGGAATCGAACTTTCATCAGCAATCACCAAAACTTCACTCGGACCAGCCGGAATATCGATGGCGACATTATAATTAAGCGCCAATTGTTTCGCAAAAGTTACATATTGATTTCCAGGTCCGAAGATTTTATCAACTTTCGGAAGCGTTTCTGTCCCAAACGTCAAACCTGCAATCGCTTGACTTCCACCAATTTTGAAAATATTTTTTATTCCAACTAAGTCTGCTGTAAATAGAATAGCTGGATTGATTTTTCCATCTTTGTCTGGAGGCGAACAAAGTGCAATATTTTTACAACCTGCAATGTTTGCAGGAATTCCCAACATCAAAACTGTAGAAAACAAGGGTGCGGTTCCTCCAGGAATGTAGATTCCGATATTTTCAATCGCTCGGCTTTCTCGCCAGCAAAAAATGCCTTCCGTTGTTTCAATGATTTTTTTCTCTTCTTGCTGAGACACGTGAAATTTTCTGATATTTTTAGAAGCAGTTTTTATAGCAGATTTTAATTCATCAGAAACTAAATTTTTAGCTTCTTCAATTTCGATTTCTGAGACTTTTAAATCATTCAACACAACACCATCAAATTTTTCTGTGTAAAACTTCAAAGCTTTATCACCATTAATTTTCACTTCATCAAAAACAGATTTCACTTGCTCAGAAAGGTTTTCCTGATTCTGCAAAGGCCTTTCGCAAAGTGATTTCCAGTCTTTGATATTTGGATATTTATACTGCTTCATCATAATATCATTTTTTCGATTTCTAACACCAAAATTCCCTGCGCACCTTCATTTTTCAACTTCTCTATCACTTCCCAAAATTGGTCTTCTTTGATAACTGAGTGGATGGATGACCAGCCACTTTCCGCCAATGGAAGAATAGTCGGCGATTTCATTCCTGGTAGAATGTTAATGATTTTGTCCAAGTTTTCATTAGGAGCATTCAGAAGAATGTATTTACTTTCGGACGCTTCTTTTACAGCATTGATTCGGAATAATAGTTTTTTGAGAATGTCTTTTTTATCTTCAGACAAATCATTATTTGAAACCAAAACAGCTTCGCTTTCCACAACCGTTTCAACTTCTTTCAAACCGTTTGTCAACAAAGTAGAACCTGTGCTGATGATGTCAAAAATAGCATCTGAAAGTCCAATTCCAGGCGCAATTTCTACACTTCCACCAATCTTCTCAATTTGTGCATTGATGTTTTTTTCTTGGAAATAGTTGGTAAGAATCCCAGGATAAGACGTCGCAATTTTTTTTCCTTCGAAATATTGAAGTCCGTTATAACTTTCTTCTTTCGGAATCGCTAAAGACAGTCGGCATTGCGCAAATCCCAATTTCTGGATGGTTTCGATTTGCTTTTTCTGTTCCAGAACTTCATTCAGTCCAAGAATTCCAATATCGGCAACGCCTTGTTCCACGTATTGCGGAATATCATCGTCGCGAAGGAAAAGGATTTCCAGTGGAAAGTTGGACGAAACGGCTTTCAATTTTCTGGTGCCGTTGGAGATTTTGATTCCACATTCTTCGAGGAGTTTGAGGGACTTTTCGCTCAGTCGTCCGCTTTTTTGTAAGGCTAATTTCAGTTTACTCATTTTAGATTTTAACATAAGTCCGAGTAAACGACAGGAGAATTTTGGAATAAAAAAAACCGACTGATTACTCAGACGGTTTATATTTTTAGAAGTTATGACATATCACGACCTTCCCGTCTGTGCGAGGAAATGGTGATGATGATGCATAAATTGTGTAGTCATTTTGATATTTTGATGAAGCAAATGTATAGAACTTATTTTAATTAAATCTAACTTTTCTGGAAAATTAACTAAATAAAATTTTCGGCCCACTTCTGGACCATCTCAGAAAACCGTGTGTTTTCAAAGGTTTTGTTCCTGATTTTGGAAACAGAATGAACACCTTTTTCATCCGAAATTCTTAAAATCTCTTCCGCTTTTTGAGATTCGAAAGCGATGATTTCCGCTTCTTCTATTTCGGCTAATTTATTTTTATGAATGAAAGTGATGAAGTTTTCCATCAAAGGCGAAATGTACGCGCCTTCCGTTTGTTTCGGGATTTTAATCACGTTATCCTGCAAAAACAATAGATTTCCGAAGATACTTCTGGCGATTTTTTTGTTTGGATTGAGGAGAATAACATCGTCCAAATCATTTTCCTTAGCGTAAATCTGAGCGTAGATATTTTCCGGAGAATGCACTCTGATATTACTCAAAAGATTAGCATTCACATTGATTTCCTTAATCAAATCCAACTCCACATTGCCTTGGATTCTCAAAACATCTTCAGTCTCATCCACTTCAAAAAAGAACGCCGTTTCGGATTTTGCCAAAGGTTTTTCGTCCTGCTTTCTGTAAGCCATCAATTGGACGATTCCGTTCTGAACGCCTTTTGATAAAACTTCATTCTGTAAAAGTTCCTGGAAAAATTCCAACGTGTAAGTCAAAGGAATGTTCAATCTCATCTTTCGCATCGAAGCCATCAGGAAGAAGTAAGATTCCTCCGCCATAATGATTTGACCGTTTCTGATGAAAAATGAAACCCAAACCGAATCTCCAAAAAGAAAAGATCGGTTCAGTAGCTGTAAATTGTCTTGTGTGTAAACTATCTTCTGCATTGTATGGTATAAAAAAATAATGAACGATAAAATCGTTCATCCATTATTTTTAAGAAGCTCCTAATTTTAACTGTAGATTTTCTATCAGGTTTTCCCAATAGAGTCTGTTTTCCTCTTCATCGCCAGGCTCACAAAAGTCGGTGATATTCAGAGAAAGGTCGTCCGTAATCTCGTCTATAACAATAGAAAGTTCGAAGAAATATTTAGAACCCTCGTCCTCTTCCCAACGGAAACGCACGAAACTTTCCGGCTTATATCTGATAAGTGTCGCTTTTTCAGCAGGACCACTTCCCCAGCTGAAGAAAAAATCGTCTCCACGCTCCACCACATCTTCCGCAAACCATTCTGATAATCCTTCTGCACTCGCCAAATACTCGTACAAAATCTCTGAGAGACAATGCATATTGTATTCGTACTGCACTTTCGTTTTCGCCATATTCAAATTCTAATTGTGGCGCAATATATAAATTAATTTTTTATTTCCAAATCAAAATGTCTATGGAAATTCAAAATTTTTATAGAAATAATGTATGATTTTTATTAGCTGATTTCTACGATTCGAAAAACCTACAATCCATCGATTATTTGGCACTTTTGAACGTGAATATTTGGGCAGCTATTTCCGCCTTCCGCTCCCAATCTTTTTTGCTCACGATTTCCATTAAGTTGAACTTGAGTGCAAGCAAAAAAGGATTTCCGCTCAAGTCGGGCTGCAGATTTGTAGGTCAATCAAGATTTGTTTTCAATAGAAATTATCTTTCACATCTTTAAGAGATGAAGTCTTGATATATTAGTAGAAGTCGAACGTATTCAAGTAAAAAGTGCGAAGCACTGACATATCGGTTTGAGAATAAATGATAATTCACTGCTGCAGATTTCTTATTCCACTTCATTCAAAACTTCCAGAATAATCGCACAACCTTTTCGGATTTCATCTTCCGAGATTGTAAGTGGCGGAGAAATTCTCATATATTCATTTCGGTAAAGTTGCCAGAAGACAATCAGACCTTTTTCCATACATCTGGAAGCGACCTTCAAAGTGTATTCCGGACTTCCAAGATTGACGGCCAACATCAAACCTTTTCCATTCACATTTTTGATTTTCGGATGAACGAGCAATTCACGGAAGAGTTTTTCTTTTTTGTCGGTTTCTTCCATCAATCCACTTTCCAGAACTTCTTGTAAAGTTGCAAGAGAAGCAGCTGCAATCAGCGGATTTCCACCAAAAGTTGTAATGTGTCCCAACTTCGGCGAATGTGAAAGGCTCGTCATAATTTCCTTAGAACTCATAAAAGCGCCAACCGGAACGCCGCCACCCATTCCTTTTCCCATCACAAGAATGTCGGGAACAATCCCAAAATGCTCAAAAGCAAACAGTTTTCCCGTCCGTCCAAAACCCGGCTGAATCTCATCAAGAATCAACAACGCACCAACTTCCTCACAACGCTTTTTCAGCTGAATGAAGTAATTATCTTTCGGCATTATAAATCCTGCGGCACCTTGAATGGTTTCTACAATCACGCAAGCCGTTTTCTCCGTAATCTTGTCAAGGTCATTTTCATTATTGAACTCGATGAAATTGACCATTGGTAGCAACGGGCGGAATTCTCTCTTATGGACTTCATTTCCGGCAACAGAAAGTGCGCCGTGTGTGTTTCCGTGATACGCTTCTTTGAAAGCGATGATTTCTTCTCTTCCCGTATAACGTTTTGCGAGTTTCAAACTGCCGTCAATAGCTTCTGCGCCTGAGTTGACGAGGTAAGTCACTTCCAAAGGTTCGGGCGTTGCGTCTGCCAAAAGTTTGCAAAGCGCGACTGGTTTTTCCTGAGCATATTCACCATAAACCATCACGTGCAGATATTTATCCGCCTGTTCTTTGATGGCGTTCACAACCTTCGGATGTGAATGTCCCAATGTATTTGCAGAAACGCCGGCTACAAAATCCAGATAAGCGATTCCGTTTTTGCCGTAGATGTAGCTTCCTTCTGCTTTTTCCACTTCGAAACCTGCGGCGTAAGGTGTTGTTTGGGCTTGGTATTTGAAAAAATCGGTCTTCATTTTTTTATGTAGATGTTAGAAATGAGATTTTAGAAGTTAGATTAAAATCAATTATTTTTGATAATAAATCAAGTTTCTAAACTCTTACAAAGTTCGGGAATTTCTTAGTTTTTTCGTGGATATATCAACGAAAATTTCAATCTCGGCGAAGCGCGCCCCGACTTATCTCAAGTTTACATTTTTTTATTTGAATCGATGAACCACTACGTTAGGTTTGAACGGAGCTCATTTTTTGTGGCTGGTTTTTGGAAAGGCAAAAATAGCGGGAACGGAAGGCGGATAAAGGCGCCCAAATTTCAACGAAGCTCGATTTGACAAAGATTTTTTATTTATTGAAAGCCCTATTCAAAGCGGCTACTCTGGCTTTCCAGAAATCTTGTCCAGCTTTGGAATCCGGAGCCAATGCGTCGAAAACGTGCGTCATTCCCGGATAGATATGCAACTCAACCTGCACTCCTGACGCTGCCAGTTTCTGAGCATACTCAATGCCTTCATCGCGAAGACAATCCATTGTGCCGACGGCAAGAAACGTGTCGGGAAGGTTGCTCAAATCCTCAACCATATTCGGAACCGCTTTGGAATACTCACTTTCGGGAACATTTGTAAGGTAGCACTGGAAGCCGTAATGGTTCATCCAGGAATCCCAAACGCCAAGATTCGTAATCTCTTTGTTGCTTTCGGAAGTGTCTTTGCAATCCACCATTGGATAGACCAGAAACTGCATCTGTAGTTTTGGACCGTTTTCGTTTCTTGCCCGGATGGCAACAGAAGTGGAAAGCAATCCGCCGGCACTTCCGCCACCAACAACGATTTTTGAAGTATCAACTCCAAATGCTGAGGAATTTGCGACGATGTGCAGAAGTCCTTCATAACAATCGTTAAGTGGTTTTGGATAGGGATTTTCGGGAGCCAATCTGTAATTGACAGAAGTAATCACGCAGTTAAGTTCGAGAGCCAGATTGTAAAGCGTCTGGTCTTCCTGCTCTGGCAATCCGCTCATAGTTCCACCGCCGTGAATCCAGTATAGCAAGGGTTTTGGAGTGTTGTCATTCAAAGGTGTGAAAACGCGCAATTGGGTTTCCAGACCATCACTGTTTGTGAAATGTTTGTTTTCTACTTTCAGGTCAGATGTACTTTCGACACCTACTTGCTGCGCCATTTGTTTCAACGCACCTCGGAAAGCTTCTTGCAAAGGCATTCCTTCCGGTGGTGCAGGTTGGCTGTTGTAGGCTTCTAAAACGGGAATCAATTCCGGAGCAAGTTCCAATTTATACTTCATAATTTGTGTTTTAATATTTTACTTTATCGAATTGTTAATTCTTAAAGTTAAAAATATTTTGATAATCAGCAAAAAATGAAACAAAAATTTAGCAAATTATTTTTTAACCCGAACAGGCGTCTTCGGTTTGTTTTTTTCTTCGAGTTTCTTGCGTTCAGCATCCGCTCGTTCGAAAAGAGAGTTGTCTGATTGGTAGAAGATTTCGGGATAGTTTGGTGTATCGAGGAAAATGTCGCCCCATTTCTGTGGTCGATCCTTTGTATTCCAATTAAAATCTTTGAAAAAACGTTCGTCCTTGGATATTTTGCTCATCGGATAAGTGTCTGTGTTTGCTCCGATATTGCAATCTACATTTTCCAATTTCCGCTCTATAAATTGTGCGACAATCTCGCCGCAAGTTGATAATGCAACACCAATTCTTGTTACTTCTTTTGTCTTTTGATTGGTGTCATCCGCATAAGTAATTGCCTGAGCATTACCGACAGCCTTTGCAATATCGATCGCATTATTTTTAAGATAAACGATCATATTCTTGCTTTTAATCTGATTGAATTCATCTTTCAAATTAAGAGAATCTGCCTTGCTAATTGCAAATGCATTTCCTATAACATAAATTGAATCTGTAATTTCTTTTTCCGTATTGCTGTAAACTCGGATCTCATCGCCGGTAACCTGTTTTACACCCATCCAGAGAATTGGTTTTCGGATCAGATGCATCTCGCCGTCGGTCTCATTGAAACTAAGTGAATCTGACCGACCCTGCATATTGGTTTTGTAAATTCTCACTTTTCTAAATGCTCTCAGAAAACTTTTTTTCTTAAGCTTATCGATAGAATCCGATTTTTGATAAGTCAGGAATTTTTCTGCCGAAATGTAAACCGAATCTTTGCTGAGAATCTTGACAGCGTAAGGTTTATCGGTTACCATTGCGGAATCTTTTTTCTCATAGATTTCGCCGTAGCCACCTTTGATGTAGCGGTTCTGTTTTGGATCATCCAAAGTAACATTGCCTGTCCCTTTTCCGAATCCTGTATTTCTGTTGAAGTAGAGTTTGTCTCCTGTCAGAACTTTATCGTTGTAATGAATTCTTGAGTTTTTATTAAGGAAAGATTCTCCGGTTTTTGAGTTATAAGTTCCTAATTCTGTGTAGACGTAATTCCTTGGATTGCCTTTATCCCGAATGGTGGTTGGTCCAAAAAAATCTGAAGCGCCCGTATTTTGGTTTTGTTTGATATTATCACTGACGATCGTGTACTTGTCAGTTTCGATGTTAGAACGACCGATGAAATCAATCATCTTGGTGTTGAGGTAATAAGTCGCAGACTTTGTGTACATCACACTTCCATCGTTACTGTAAATCGTTCCGCCTGTGTTGAAGTAGGCCGTATTTGGAATCTTATCGTAGTAAAGTGTTTCTGTTTTGATGGTCTGTTTCGGGTCGGTAAGGACAACGTTTCTTCTTGCGATTCCACGTTCTGTATTGCCATCGTATTCCATTTCTTCGGCTGTAATTCGGTTTCCGTCGGCTGTAGTTAGGACGACGTTTCCGATGGCTTTTAAGAAGTTTTCTTTCTGATAAAAAACTACTTCATCAGCAGTTAAAACTGAACCTTGATGTTCGAAAACAACATTTCCTGAGAAAACAGGATTTCCTTCATATCTGTCAGCTTTTACACCGAAACTGTCGGAGTGTCTGTGCTGAACTTTCTTTGAAGCTTCTGTATTTGGATTTGGATTATTGAAAAAAGGATCTTTTACCAGACCTGTGTTTTGGGTTGGCGCCACTTGCGAAAAGATTCTTACAACAACTAAAAGTAATATTAAAAGAAAGGTTTTCTTCATTAATTTTCAGACTTCTTGTGTCCGTAGAAGTACAACGAGTGCGTATCAATACTTACACCAAATGCTTTTTCAATCGAGTCTTTGATGCCTTGGATTCTCGGGTCGCAAAATTCTATGATCTCTGCAATTTCTTTGTCAGAATCTTCTTTGTAGATCACCAAATGATCGTGCTGCTTATCGAAATATGATTTTTCGTACGACGATGTACTCAATGTTTTCTCTCCGAACTGGTGCTTTCTGATCAATCCTGCATCCAGAAAGATCTCGATCGTATTGTAGATCGTGGCTTTGCTCACGTGGTATTTTTTCTGCATCATCAGAAGATAAAGATCGTCCACGTTGAAGTGATGTTCCATACCATAGATCTCTTCCAAAATGGTATAACGCTCCGGTGTGTTGCGGAAGCCT
The DNA here is from genome assembly GCF_021261315.1 of Epilithonimonas sp. JDS. Taxonomy (GTDB): domain Bacteria; phylum Bacteroidota; class Bacteroidia; order Flavobacteriales; family Weeksellaceae; genus Epilithonimonas. The sequence goes on along the minus strand of NZ_JAJSAX010000001.1, from coordinate 677,499 downwards.
TTATCCATAAGGTATTGTCTTAGAACATCTTTAATAGTTGCGATATTCAACTCTTTTTGTTTCGTATCCATCTTACAAAATTAGCGATTTTTTTTGTGATTAATCAAAATGCTTGCCTTCGACTCTTTCTATCTTCTCTGTTTTGATCTTCTGGTCTAGTAGTGGCGCAGATTCTACAACCACATTGTGACTGGCAACACCATAAGCCGTGAAATCGTTGCTTCCAAGTTTCTTCACAAAATTATAAATGTTAAGAATAATTTTATCGCGGATCGTCAATAAGAAGTCGTTGATGTAAACATTATCGATGATGACAAATTTCAGATCCGGTGGAATGTTATGCGTTCTGAGTGACGGATGCGAACTTCTGGATGGAATCGTTCCTTCCTCCATCATTTCCGCCAAAACTTGCTGGAAGTAGTCGTTGATCCTTCTGTCTCTTTTGAAACCGAGTAAGAAGCTGATCTTATAAATTGTTCCAGGTAGAATTTCCTCCACATTATATTTGAAACTGTATGGGTCTTCCTGGTTGACGATGTTTAGAATGAAATAATGGTCTGCTCTTTTCGGCTGCGCTCTGATGATGGAGTAGATGATTTTTGATTCCACTTCGTCGTCTCTTTTTGCACGGCTGATAAAGGCCAGATTGGTCGCGTATTTTGGAATCGTTTCATCCAGCTTCATATCTTTTATCGTAGAGATATATTTCTCAAGTTTCACAAATTTGATGAAAGTGGTTTTGATGATTCTTCCGTTGTACCAGGCGTACATACAAATTCCGATGAATCCTGCAAGAAGAACAGACATCCAGCCGCCGTCAAAGAATTTGATGATATTGGCACTGAAAAATCCACCTTCGATGACAATGTAAATCAAGGCAAAAATTGCAATCCAAATTTTATTGGTTCTTGTTTTGAGAAACCAGAAAATCAAGAGAATGGTTGTCATCAACATCGTGACCGTGATGGAAAGTCCATAAGCAGCTTCCATTTTACTGGATTCTTTGAAGTATATAACGACGATGAAACAAAGCAATAAAAGTCCCCAGTTGATTTTCGGGATGTACATTTGACCTTTGATTCCAGAAGGATATTCAATTTCCTGATTTGGCCAGAAGTTGAGCGACATTGCTTCCGAAAACATTGTGAAAGCACCTGTGATAACGGCCTGACTGGCAATAATAGCTGCTGCAGTCGCGAGAACAACTCCCGGAATAATAAACCATTCCGGCATAATTCCAAAAAATGGATTCTTGCCTGCAAAAACTTCGTGGTAATTGCTTAATAACCAAGCACCTTGGCCAAGATAGTTAAGAATCAACATCGCTTTTACGAAAATCCAACTCGCCTGGATATTTTTGATACCGCAATGTCCAAGGTCGGAATACAAAGCTTCCGCTCCCGTTGTACAAAGGAAAACAGCGCCTAAAATGACGATGGCACTTGGCGAATTATAAATTAATTTGATGCCGTAATAAGGATTGAAAGCTTTCAAAACTGTTGGATGTTCTATCAATTGGACTAAACCAAAACCGCCTAAGACCAGAAACCAAAGCACCATTACAGGTCCAAAGAATTTTCCGATAAAACTTGTTCCAAACTGCTGAACGACGAAAATAACGATTAGAATAAATAAGGTTATCGGAACAACAGGCGGTTTGTGCATTACCAATTCAAGACCTTCTATCGCTGAAATTACAGTCATAGATGGTGTAATAATACTGTCCGCAACCAAAGTTGCTGCACCGATTATCGCAATTCCGTACAGCCATTTTTTCTTAAATCTTTTGACGAGAGAGTAGAGCGATAAGATTCCGCCTTCGCCTTTGTTATCGGCCTTTAGAGCGATGATAACGTATTTGATTGTCGTCTGTAAAGTCAGTGTCCAGATGATACACGAGAGTGCACCTTCGATGTATTCTTCCGAGATGATGCCTCCGGATTTTCCGGCGTTGATGATGGCCTTCATCACGTACAACGGCGAGGTTCCGATGTCTCCGAAAACAATTCCTAATGAAACTAAAATCCCAACTGCGGAAAGTTTTTTGAGGTCAAAATGACCACTGCTATCTTGCGACATAATGTAAGAATTATTGAAAAATAATTTTGCAAATTTAGATTATTTTATAGTCTGAGAAATTTTTTTAGTGAAAATGTAATATTGGAGAAGTTTTTGTAATTAATATAATTGATTGTCAGTCGGTTGCAAGCTCAACTTTTATTTAATTACAAATACGAAATGAAACTCCACCATTTCCTCTTTTTAAGATAATCTAAGTTTTGGTCGTTCTTGTAAGCTTCTCTTTCGAAGCTGATGTTTCGGTAAGCCAGGTCCGGATTTTTGTATTTGAGATATTTGATATAATATTCTGACAAGTACCAAATGTAAAACGGAATAATCAAAAGTTCCAGCTGCTGACGAAGATGAATTTTCTCGTGGTTGATGAGAATCGGATTGTGTCTCAACTCTTTTTTCCTCAGCAAAATAAATGGGAATAAGGTAATCCCCGAAATTTTAGTATTTTTGAGTAATCTTTGGCAGATGATTATCATTTTGAGAAGTTAGAGTTTAGATGTTAGAAATTAGATTTTAATTCTAATGTTAAATGGATAAATTTGATTTGAAGACGAATCTGCAGCCCGACCTGAGTGGAAATCCTTTTTTGTGGCTGGAAAAGCGCAGGCAAAAAGATTGGGAACGGAGGGCGGAAATAGCTGCCATAATAATTTTGATTAATAATCTATCAAAGATAAAAATTTTGGTACAGTTTTTTAACTTATGAAACTAAATGACATCAAAGAGAATGAAGACTTCTACTACAACGAGCAAGGTTACAAGGTTTTTACGGAGAAATTCCATCTGAAACGTGGCTATTGCTGTAAAAGTGGATGCCGACATTGCCCGTATGGCTACGATAAAAAGACGGATACATTTATTAAAAAATCTAAATAATATTACAATGAAAAAATATTTCTTCATATTACTGGCAGCAGTTTCCCTGGGTGTGACTTCGTGTAGCCCTTTCAACGTGAAATCTGACTATGCAGCAACGGCAAATTTTGCCAACTACAAAACCTATCTGCTGAGAACAGACGACCTGAAACTGAACGACATCGACAAAGACAGAGTTTTGAACGAATTGTCCAAACAATTGCAAGCGAAAACTTTGACATCGGCTCAGAATCCTGATTTGATTATCAATGTGAAAGCTTCGCACAAGAAAGTCCAGGATGTGACGACTTCTTACGGCGGCGGTTTCGGCTGGGGAAGACCTTGGGGCTGGGGCGGTGGTTTCGGAATGGGAAATACTTGGACGAACAATTACAATAGCGGAACCATCGTAGTGGACATCGTGGATGCGAAAACTCAAAAATTGGTTTGGCAGGGAATCGGAAGCGGACTTTCTGTAGATTCGCCGAAGTCTAAACAAAGACAAATCCCTGAAATCGTAGCTGAGATAATGAAAAATTATCCGCCACAGAAAGGGAAATAGTTTAGATTTTAGAAATTAGAAATTAGAATCTAGAAGTTAGAAAAATTAAACCGCCTTGTTATTTTAGCAATGCGGTTTTTTTATTCCGAAATTTTGATGACAAGAAGTTCTTTTGCTTCTTTCAGAATTTCTGATTTTCTTGCGTCATTCAAATCAAGAACGTCCAGTAAATTCTGATTGTTGAATAATTCCTTGACCAAAACACATTTTTTCTCCAGCAGTTTTTGTTTCTGTTTTCCGTCCAAAGTGGTGAGGCAAGTGATTGGATAGAGCGCATTTTGGTCAACCAAACTTTTGATGTTTTTACCTTTTGGATAATCCCAAGACAGCAATCGGAGTCCGTAATATTCGCCAAAAGCCACAGAATCTTTGGTAAAATAAGTGTTCGTGATGAGCCAGCCATCTGTAAATTCGGTTTGAGTTTCAAATAAATTATAATTAATTCCCGAAATATCTTTGATTCTCGATAGAACGTACATCGGCGTTGTGACGGAGATTTTCGTGTCTTCCGCATTTCGGAATTTGCATTCAACCCAATAGGTTTTCTCATCTTTTTTGGCAATAACATCCGCTTCGTGCGTGACCGAATGTCCTTTTATCAGCTGTCCGGTTTCCGTTTTGTAGCCGATGTTTTGAAAAACTCTTGCAATCCACTGTTCGAAATAAAATCCTGCAGGTCCCAATTCCAACAACGCTTTTTTCAAGCTGTAACGTGCTGCGACGGAATTTGAGATTTTCTTCAGTTCATCGAAAGCCAGTTTGTAAATTTCTCGTGTTGTGACGCCTTCGATGCAATTTGGCAAAATATTGTCAATCACTTTTTTGATGGAATTTTCTTCCGCTCCAGAGTTGCGAAGTGAGTTTTCCAGTTTTGAGATTTCAAATTCTACAATTTCGCCAGCGTTATTTTTGATTTTCATAGTTTAATTTTTATTTGGGGCAGCTTTATCCGCCTTCCGCTCCCAATCTTTTTGCCTAGCTTTTCCAGCCACAAAAAAGGATTTCCGCTCAAGTCGGGCTGCGAGCAATTCGACGTCCCAAAAGATAATAAATACTTTGTACTTAAATACATTTTACTTTTTACATTTATTCCAAAAACCACATTTCAAATCGACTTCCTTTTTCCAAAGGTTTATAATTGAGATAACCTTTATGCGCCTCGATAATACTTTTGCTCAAAGTTAAACCAATTCCGGAACCGCTGATTCTTGTTGTGAAAAATGGCAGGAAAATTTTGTCCTTAATTTCATTGGAGATTCCAATTCCGTTGTCTTCTACACTTAAAAGAATTCTTTTATTAAATGTTTTTATTTCTGTTTTGATGATTCTTTCTGAATTGTCGGCAACTGCGTAAATTGCATTTAGATAAAGATTAATCAAACATCTTTCAATCATTTTCTGGTCAGCAAAAATCATTTGATTTTCCAGATAATTGATGATTTTAATCTGATTTTTTTCGAATTCTGGCTTGAGAAAATTAAGTGCAGATTCTACAATTTGCGTCAAAGAAATATTTTTGAACACAGGTTTTGGAAGTTCAGCAACTTGTCGGTAATCATCCACGAAATTCAACAGTTGTTTGGATTTTGAATTGATAATCATCAGACTTTCCTTCATTTCCTGCTGGTCTTCCTTTTCGACAATTTCCTGATTGGCGATATATTCAAGATTTTGAATCAAGCTGTTGACAGGTGTCAAAGTATTCAGAAGTTCGTGAGAAATCACTTTCATTAAATTATTCCAAGCCAATTTTTCTTTTTGTTCAATGATTTTCTGAACAGATTCCAGACTGATGATGCAGAAACGGTTTTTGACATTCTGAACTTTTTTGGTTCGAAGAGAAAACGATTGTTTTACATTTTCATTAATCGAAATATCAAAGAATTCCTGCGAGTTTTCGTAATTAGTTTGTTCGATGATTTTATAAAATTCCGATGTTTTAGATTCGTACAATTCCCAGGAATTATATTTCGGAATCTGTAATATTTCCAGGAAAACAGGATTCACATAAAAAACTTCCCACTGATTATTCTTCTCGGAAAGAATCATCAATCCGATTTCCAGTTGATTCAAAATTTCTTCGTATAAAAGTTTGTAGGAAGACAACGCCAAGTATTCTTCTTTGCTTTGATAATAAAGTTTTACGGCATTATCCACCAAATTATTTTCTTCAGTTTTTGGAAACAGTGAAAAATCTTTTTTCTGAATCGCCAACAATATTTTCTCACTTTTCTGAATAAAAGATAAAGCGGAAATCTGCGCCAAAATAATGCATCCAATACTTACAGCAGTAAACAATCCGAAGTTAATCCACTTGCTTTGTGTGTAAAAATCAAAAGCGAAAATCCCACTGACAATCGCCAGAAGAATAAATATTAGCCAGATAATTTGTTGTTTGTTCATCTATAATTCAAATTTTGATTAATAGGATTTCATCCTATTCTTGATTAATCGTTCCTTCGAAACTGTGCTTGAATTTTAACTTCAAACTTCCTTCCTCCAACTTCCAACTTCCCGCTTTATCATAATTCAAATTTTTCCATTCTTCGGTAAAGTGCCGCACGCGACAATCCTAAATCTTCCGCAGCGAGAGAAATATTTCCGCGGTGTTTTTTCAAAGCCTTTTTAATGAGGATTTCTTCCATTTCCTCAATGTTAAGATTGACGATTGTTTTTTCAGATTCGTCATCTTGAGGCATTAACAATTTCAAATTTTTCTCGTTGGAAAGAATCACGCTTCTCTCGATGCAATGGTCGAGTTCACGGATATTTCCCGGCCAGGAATACGTTGTGAGTTCATTAGTCAAAGATTCAGTCAAAGCTAAATCTGACTTGTGATATTTCTGTTTGTACTTCTCCAAAAAATAATCGGCTAAAGTCGGAATATCTTCCAATCTCTCTCTTAAACTCGGAATTTGCAGTTCAACGGTATTAATTCGATAATATAAATCTTTCCTGAAACGATTTTCCGAAACTGCTTTTTTTAGATTTTCATTCGTCGCAAAAATAAATCTGACATCCAAAGTTCGTTCTTTATTTTCCCCGATTCTCGTCAATTTTCGATTTTGAATCAAGCTCAACAATTTGGTTTGAAGATGAAGCGGAAGATTTCCAATCTCATCCAAAAATACCGTTCCATTCTGCGCATTTTCAATTTTCCCCGAATAATCCTGATTTGCGTCGGTGAAAGCTCCTTTTTTATAACCAAATAATTCCGCTTCAAACAAATTTTCAGACAGACTGCCCAAATCTATATGAACGAAAGGCTGGTTTTTTCTTTCTGATAATTCGTGGATGCGTTCTGCCAAAACATATTTTCCGGTTCCATTTTCTCCTAAAAGTAAAACGTTGGCGTCAGTCGGCGCAACTTTCGTGATTTGTTCCATCACTTCCTGCATTGCAAAAGATGCCGTTTCCAACTGATACTGATTGGTTTTCACGCTCACATTTTCCCACTGATTCAGTTTTTTATTTTTTCGGGAAATATCAACTGCAAGATTTACGGAAGCATATAATTTCTCATTATTCCAAGGTTTTAAAATGAAATCCGATGCGCCATTCTTCAAAGCTTCAACCGCCAATTCCACCTCGCCGTAAGCTGTCATCAGGATGATTGGAAGCTGAGGTTCCAGCGTTTTGATTTCATTCATCCAATACAATCCATCCTGCCCATTTTCAAAACCTTTCCGGAAATTCATATCTAAAAGAACCGTGTCAACTTGTTGTTCGGCTAAGAACTTCAAAATATTCTTTGGCTGACTGAGACAGCTTACTTCTGTAAAAAATTTCTTAAGCCAAACCCTCGCTGAAAATAAAATATCCTCGTCGTCATCAACAATTAAAATATGAGCTTCTTTTTTTCGCATTTTTATAATTTGAATTCTAAAATGACTTAATCAAAAGGCTTCGACTCCGCTCAGCCTGACAAATATTAGTGAACCATCAACGATCAACTAAAAACTATCAACTTAAATTGTCCGTTTTCGTACAAAAAGTGTCCGATAATGAACAGTCTTAAAGTTAAATAAAATATATTTTGTCACATTTCCAGAGTGTTACAAACTTATAAATCTCTGGCATCTGCATTGCGTAATAGTCTGTAGATAAATTAGTTATCTCAAATATGGATACGAAAATAGTAAAAAAGAAATCTAAACTAAAATTAATATCAATTATCATTCTTTCTGGTTTGGCGATTTCAGTTTTTGGCTGGTACTTTTTGAATCAGAAAAAAACTTATAATGTAAAGCTGGAGGATATTCAAACGGATGAAGTGACGAATGGGAAATTTGAAGATATGCTTATGGTGACGGCGCAGACGCAATCTCTCAATTCTTCTTTGGTAAATGTTCTGGAAGGTGGCGCGGTGAAAGAAATTTTCGCTGAAGATGGACAAATGGTGACAAAAGGACAGCCCATCGCAAGAGTTTATAATCCGAATACAGAATTCAATTATCTGAATCAGGAAACGGGAATTATGCAACAAATCAGTCAGATGAGAAGTTCGCTTTTGGAACTGAAGAATCAGGAATTCAATCAGGATAAGGAGTTGCTTCAGTCTCAAAATGATTACAATACAGCTTTGCAGTCTTTCAACCTTCAGAAAAGATTGTACGATGCGGAAATCGGAAAGAAAACCGATTATGATATCGCTTTACAAAATCTAAATTATCAGAAACAAAGAAAAGTGATTGTGGAAAAAGGCGCTTCCAGTGAAAAAGCTTCCAGAAATTCTCAGTTTTCCGCCATCAATAGTTCCATCAGTCAGATGGAAAAAAGTCTGAATATTCTTCGTTCCAACAAAAATAATTTCCTGATAATGTCGCCTGTTTCCGGAAGATTGTCATCATTTAATATTTCATTAGGACAAAATTTGACGAGTGGAGAAAGCATCGGAAAAGTCGATTTGATGGGCGGTTACAAGCTGATTGCAAAAGTTGACGAGTATTACATTAACAAACTTCAAAACGGAATCAAAGGAAGTCTGGAAAGCAATGCGAAACAGTTTGAAGTCATTATTTCTAAAATTCTTCCTGAAGTGAAAGACGGACAATTTTCTGTGGAACTTAATTTTGTTGATGTAAAACCTGAAAATCTGAAAATCGGAATGACGTTCGGCTTGAAACTGAAATTGTCTGCTGACACGCAAAGTATGATGATTCCCAAAGGAAATTTCTACAAAGACACGAACGGAAAATGGATGTTCGTAGTAAAAGGAAACAAAGCTGAAAAACGAAGCATCAATCTGGGAAGAGAAAACCAAATGTATTACGAAGTGGTTTCCGGATTGAAACAGGGTGAAACGGTCATTACATCAGATTATACTGAATTGAAGAAATATGAGCTTTTAGATATTCAAAAATAACTAATTATGAAAAATATATTCTTAATATTATTATGTTCATTTTCCGCAATGGCCTATTCACAGAAGCCGACAGAGCTGGAATGGACCATTTCTTTCAAAAAGAATCACGTTATTTTTGAATGTTCCAAAGGTTGTAATTATAGCTATTTGAGTTTTGACGCTCACCGAAAAGTCGTCCTTAATGAAAATGCAATGGCAAATCTTGAGAAAAATCCCGACGAGGAAAATTCCAATTTTTTGGTTCAATATTCAAAGAATGGAAACCAAATCAATCTGGAAGGAATCAAAGGCGTGGATTGGAAAAACATCACTTTGACCAGAGATTTAAAATCAAAATATTACATCAATCAAACAGGCGAAATCAGAAAAACAACACTTTAAAAAATTAATAAAAATGATAAATATTCAAAACCTTTCAAAAGTTTACAAAACAGAAGATGTTCAAACCAACGCTCTGAACAATGTAAGCCTGCACATCAAAGAAGGAGAATTTGTAGCGATAATGGGACCTTCCGGTTGTGGAAAATCTACTTTTCTAAATATTCTTGGACTTCTCGACAGCGCTTCCTCCGGTTCTTATCAATTCGAATCAACGGAAACTATCGGAACTTCCGAAAAGAAAAAATCGGACATCAGAAAGAAAAACATAGGTTTCATTTTTCAGAATTTTAATTTGATTGACGAACTCACGGTTTATGAAAATATCGAACTTCCACTAATCTACAACGGCGTTTCATCCTCAGAAAGAAAAAAACGTGTGGAGGAAATTATGGAAAAAATCAACATTGCGCACAGAGCAAAACATTATCCACAGCAACTTTCCGGCGGTCAACAGCAGAGAGCGGCCGTTGCTAGAGCGTTGGTGACAAGACCAAAATTAATCCTTGCCGATGAGCCAACCGGAAACCTCGACAGCTCCAACGGAAACGAGGTGATGAACCTTTTGGCGGAACTTCACAGAGAAGGTTCCACGATTGCGATGGTAACGCACTCGTCTTACGACGCAGGTTACGCCTCAAGAATCGTAAATATGAAAGACGGCGAAGTCTTCAGCGAAGAACATTCTTCACAAAGAAAAGATGTCTTCGAAAAGGCAGACGCCAAGAACTTTGAATAATCTTTTAGTGTATTGTATATGGTGTTGAGTTTTTTGCTCAATCAAATATTAAAAACTAAACACAAAACACTAGAAACCAAAAACCACAACTATGCTCAACAACTGGCTCAAAATCGCCTTCATCAATTATAAAAAAAACTGGCTCTCTACGATTATCAATCTTTTTGGATTAACGATTGGGCTGACAGGATTTATGCTCATCCTGATGCATTGGAATGACGAAGAATCCTATGAAAAATGGAATCCGAAGAAGGATAATATTTATGCATTTCAGCAACATAACATCAAAGAAAACAGGTACAGCCCAAGTATTTCTTACCCACTTGCAGACCGCGCGGTGAAAATGATTCCGGAAATCAAAGATTATGTTTTGGTGAGTGGTTCTGGGATGGGTTTCAAAATGATAACCAAAAACAAAACGGCCTATCAAAAAGATGGAATGTCTGTTTCGGAAAATTTCTTCAATTTTTTCCCTTTCAAATTGATTTCGGGAAGTTACAAAGACGCTTTGAAGGGAGAAACTTCAATTGCCATTTCTACACTTACCGCGAAAAACTTATTCGGCAAAACGGATGTAGCAGGAGAAAGTATAAAATTTGATAGTGACAATTTTGTGGTCACTGCAGTGTATGAGCTTCCAAAAGGAAACAGTGTCATCAATCCAGAATTTGTAATACTGGCCTACGAACAATTGAAAAATGACAAAGAAGGCTGGGGCAACTTCAACTATGGTTGCTTTTTTATGCTGGACAAAAATGCGGATACAGAAGTTGTACAGAAAAAACTCTATGACGACGTGTTTCTCTACCGTGCGAAAATGAATGCGAAGGGTGCTGGAGTTACGCCTCAGAAATTCTTAGAAATGTACGGTCCGCAAGGAAGTTTGCTCACACCGTTGGACCAGATGAAGCTCCACGGAAAGGCCTACTGGTTTGGGACTGGCGATTTGAAAACAATGATGATTCTGTTTACACTTTCTGTGTTGATTTTGATTTTGTCTGCCATTAATTTCATTAATTTAAAAACAGCTCAGGCTTCTCAAAGAGCAAAAGAAATTGGTGTAAGAAAGGCTATTGGAAGCAATAAATCCAAATTGGTTTTGCAGTTTTTATTAGAAACTTTCGTGATTTGTTTTGCCTCGTACATTCTGGCTTTAGCCTTGACAGAAATCCTCTTGCCGAGCTTCAATAAGTTTTTTGACAAACAAATTGTAATGAACGATTGGCGCATCTACTTTTATTCATTTACAATGGTTTTGCTAATTGCGCTGATTTCGGGATTAATTCCTGCGATTTACTTGGCCAACTTCAAAGCTATTGAAACGCTGAAAGGAAATTTTGCCAGAAGCAGACACGGGATTTGGCTCAGAAACGGAATTCTGACTTTACAATTGATTATCTCTTCATTCTTCATTATTGCAAGCCTGATTGTAAGTTCACAAGTGAAACATATGATGGATAAAGACCTTGGTTTCAGTGGAAAACAGGTTATGATAGTCACCTTTAATGATAATGTACATCAGCCCTGGCTAAAATATGAGCGCCTCAAAAACGAAATGCGAAAAATACAGGGTGTGGACGATGTATCATATGGAGAAGCCGTTGCAGGAAGCTATCGCTACAGCAATTCCAATATGGATTATATGGATAAAACAATCTATGCGCAACACGGCTCGATGGATTACAATTACCTCCAGTTTATGAATGTGAAATTGAAAAAAGGTCGTTGGCTGGATTCCAAATTGGCATCTGACACGATTAATAATGTCTTGGTCAATGAAACATTTGTAAAACAATTCGGTTGGAATGATGACCAGGCTTTTAAGAACGAATTCCGCCCAGGTTTTGATGAGAAACCCTACAAAATCGTCGGAATTGTAAAGGATTTTAATATTCAAAGTTTGAAGACCGAAGTAGAGCCGATGATTTTCTTTCATTACCGCGCAACCTCTTGGAAACGCTTTAACGTCTATAATATCCAGCTGAAAATAAAGCCAGAAGATATGGACGGAACGGTGAAAAGAATCAAAAAATATTGGCAGGCAAGTGTAGAACCCGGTTATCCCTTCGAATCTAATTTTATTGATAAGCAATTCGCAAAAACCTTTGTGAAATATCAAAAACAACAAACACTTTTCACCATCCTGAACGCAATGGTTTTAATGGTAGCCTTACTCGGATTGTTCGCTTTATCATCATTAATGATAGAACAAAAACTGAAAGACGTCGCCATCAGAAAAACGCTTGGGGCTTCAGACGGAACTTTGATTGTGGGATTGACAAAACAATTCCTGTGGATTACTTTAATTGCGGTTATCATAAGTATTCCAATCAGTTATTATTTGATGAATGAATGGCTGAAAGATTTCGCTTACCGAATTGATATGCCAATTTTCCCGTTCGTCTTGAGTTTGATTTCATTATTGATTTTGACATTCGCAGTAGTAAGCGTCAAAGCATATCAAGCCACAAAAGTAAACCTTGTGAAATATCTGAAATACGAGTAGAATTTGTTGACAGTTGTCAGTTGATAGTTGATGGGAATTATCACCTGTCAACTATCAACCATCAACTAAAAACCATCAACTATGATTAAGAACTGGCTCAAAATAGCATTCATCAATTACAGAAAAAACTGGCTTTCCACGATTATCAATATTTTGGGGTTGAGTGTTGGCTTGTGTGTTTTCCTGTTGATATTTATTCATTGGCAGGACGAGAAATCTTACGAACAATGGGTTCCCAACAATGAAAATATTTATTTAGTCGAGAATCATATTTCCAGTTTTGGAAATATGTCGCAATCAAGCTATCCGGAATTGTATGTTTCAAAAGAGAAATTTCCAGAGATTGAGGATTACACGATTGCTAATATTTGGGGTTGGTATAAAACGAGATTGGTTGCGGGCGAAAATTCCAGCTATTCCACAACAGGACAAGTTTCCAGTCAGTTTTTCAAATTTTTCCCATTCGAGACAGTTGCAGGCAATATCAATAATGCATTAACAGATAAGTCACAAATCGCATTATCGGAAAACACAGCGAGGCAATTATTTGGCGACGATTACAAAAATAGTATTGGAAAAACAGTCAAGAAAGACCAAAATGGTAATCTTTACACAGTTTCTTTCATATATAGATTTCCTGATGAGAATTCAGTTTTTAAAGCAGATTATCTAACCTTGGAAAATCAACCAAAAGATGATACGCAGTGGATGAGCTATAGTTTCTTAGGTCTTTTTAAAGTAAAAGCGGGCACGGACATTCAAAAGCTGGAAGAGAAGTTATCCAAACAACAGCAATACCACGAAGAGATTCTTTCTAAAAAATGGGGAGCAGAGGTGGATAAAAAAAATCCCACCAAAGTATTTTTGACGCCAATTACCAAAATGAAATTAGACGCAAAAGGCGATGGAATCTCAAAAGGTGATAAGAAATCTTTGAAGATATTATTAGGATTATCCATTCTTATTTTGATTTTGTCAGGAATCAATTTGATTAATCTAAAAACCGCACAATCTGCTCAGCGTGCGAAGGAAGTTGGTGTTCGCAAAACAATGGGAAGCTCCAAGGGCAGTTTGGTGATTCAGTTTCTGATAGAAACTTTCATTATTTGTCTGGTTGCTTACTTTATCGCTTTTGCTTTGGTCGAATTGCTTTTACCATCGTACAACAAATACTTGGACAAGGAAATTAAACTGAGCGACCCGGATATTTTCGTCGGTTCAGCAGTTTTATTGATTCTATTTGCATTGTTTGCAGGGATTTTACCGGCGACTTATTTATCAAATTTCAAACCTATCAATACATTAAAAGGTAATTTTTCCCGAAGCAAACACGGTGTTTGGTTACGAAATTCAATCCTGACCTTGCAATTGATAATCTCTTCATTTTTCATCATTTGTTCGTTGATAATCCATTCTCAAGTTGATTTTATGATGAAGAAAGATTTGGGTTTCAAAGGGAATCAGGTCATTCAAATTGATTTCAAAAAGACCAATTATAATGAGAAAGATTATGATGTCAAAAAGTATGAATTGCTGAAAAATGAAGTCAAAAAAATCGCTGGTGTTGTGGAAACCACAGGTTCTGTACAATCTTTGGGAATGGGGCTTCGGAATGCATCTATTGCAAAATCCGCAACCGACACTACAAAAATTGTCAACAATGTAGCAGTCGGCGGCATCGAAGAAAATTACTTCCGATTCTATGATATGAAGATGGTCGCAGGTAATGACCTCAATTGGAAAAAAACGTCGGACACCATCAGCGGAACTGTTGTGAATGAGACATTTGTTAGAAATATGGGCTGGAACAATCAGCAGGCCATCGGGAAAGAAATCCTGCCTGGTTGGGAAGACAAGAAGAAATACAAGATTCTAGGCGTGGTGAAAGATTTCTATTTCGGTGGAGTAGATAAGCCCATTGATGCTGCCGCTTTTTATAATTACGATAGAAATTGGGCGAAAAACAGTATGACCAATCTCCAAATCAGGCTGAACGGAAACGACATCAACGGAACTATTGAACGTATCAAAGAATTTTGGCTTACAAAAGCTGAGCCTGGTTATCCATTTGATTATCAATTCATAGACAAGCAATTCGCAAAAACCTTTGAGAAATTCCAAAAACAGCAGACGCTTTTCACAACTTTGAATATCGTGGTTTTGGTGGTCGCATTATTAGGATTATTCGCCTTATCATCATTATTAATAGAACAAAAGCTAAAAGACGTCGCCATCAAAAAAACCTTGGGCGCAGATGAAAGAACGATTGTCTGGGATTTGACCAAAAGATTTTTACTGATTTGTGTAATTGCCGTGGCAATCAGTATTCCGTTCGGATATTATGCGATGAACGAATGGCTGAAAGATTTTGCCTACAGAATCGATATGCCCGTTTGGCCTTATGTTCTGAGTATGATTTCATTATTGATTTTAACCTTCGTGGTCGTGAGTTTCAAAGCTTACCAAGCCACAAAAATTAACCTTGTCAAATACCTTAAATACGAGTAAAATTAATATGTTGATAGTTGATGGAAACCATTTGCTATCAACTGACAACCATCAACCAATTATGAAAAAACTATTCTTCATATTCCTCATCAACCTTTTCCCAGCACAAACCTGGACTTTGAAACAATGCTTGGATTACGCATCGACCAATCATCCGTTAGTAAAACAATCCAGCATCAATATCCAAAAAAATGACCGATTGGTTTCCGCGTCCAAAGGAATATTGTTGCCGTCTGCAGATGCCGGAATCAATCACAATTACAACTTCGGAAACGGCATCAATCCGCAGAATAATCAGCGTGAAAGCATCAATACACAAAACGACAATTTCTACGCACAAGCCAATTGGGAACTGATGAACTGGCGAAATTACCTCAATATTTCATTATCCAAAATCAATCGCGAAACATCAACTTTCCGAATGAAACAAGCGCAAAATGAGGTGAAACTGAATGTCATCAAAATGTTCTTCAATTACCAAAACAATAAAAGTTGGCTGGATGTTCTGGAAACCCAAATCTCCGGAATCGAAGACCAAATCAAGCGCACCGAGAAAGAAGTGGAAATCGGAAACCGACCAAAAAGCGATGTCTACGACATTAAGGCCAATCTCGGAACTTTGCAGGAACAATTGGTTTCCGCAAAGAATTCAAGAGATTTGTCCAAGATTAATTTGTTGAATGCTCTGGCGATTACTACCGATTCTCTGGATTTTAAAATGGAAGACGACGCATTGGCGCATTCTAATTTCAACGACGCCGACTTCGTAAAAAATCTCCTCGAAAAAAATCCGGCTTATCAAACCGTTTTGACCGAAATCAAAGCCAATCAAAAAAACATTGCCATCGCCAAATCCGCCTATTTGCCGACGTTCAACGGCTCTTACATTTGGTCGAGTTTCTACAGCAAAACTTTGGGGGAATCGGCGGATGAATTTTCGGAACAATTCAAAAGGAACAAAAATCAGCAATTAGGTTTCGGACTCAATATCCCGATTTTCAACAAATTACAAGTGAAAAACAACGTCGAGATTGCGAAACTGAACGTCATCAATTCCAATTATGACAAAGAAATTGTGATTAATAATCTCACGCAAACCATCAATTCCATCAAAGCACAATTCCAAAATTCCGAAGAAAAATACACGTTACTCCAAGCCAATTTCGAAAACCAAAAGCTCTCTTTCCAAAAATCCGAAGAGAAATACAAAGAAGGATTGATGGACGCATATACCTTTTTCGTTGTCCGAAACAACTGGCTACAAGCTAATTACAATCTAATCAATAGCAAAAACGAAGTCATCCAACAAACCGAACTTTTGAAAGTTTTCGAATCCGGATTTTAAAATTAAGAAAAACAGTTGTAACATAAACGACGTCAGTCTGAGCGAACTCGAAAACTTTCAAACCAAATTCAAAACATTCATTATATTATTTTCTCGAATCCCTCTGATGGCTCACACTTCGGAGGGATTTTTTCATTTGAATAATAAATATTTAGATAGTGCCGAAATACTGTTTTAGATTTGGGCGCCTTTATCCGCCTGGAGTTTATCCTGAGCCTGTCGAAGGGTTCCCAATCTTTTTTGCAGAAGATTTCCCTCTAATTACAACCGAAGTCAGAGCAAAAAAGGATTTCCACTCAAGTCGGGGCGCGCTTCGCAAAGTTGAAGATTTGTCTTTCAATCGAACTTTTCTCTTTCAATTCAAATCAGCAAAATCAGCTTCATCTGCGAGAACAATAAAATCTTTGATGAGCGAAGTGTCTTTGCGAATCTTAAAATATCCTCAATAATTTTAAAAAAAATCTTCACGCACTTTGCGTTTAAAAAAACAATCCCAAAAATTCAATCACTTATAAGCGAAGTGCCTTCGTGAACCTAAAATATTTTCAATAATTTAAAAAAAATCTTTGTGAACTTTGTGTTCAAAATCCCTCGTTTTTTCAATTTAAAAATCGCATTTTTGCAAGCCTTATTTCAAGCCAAGTCAGATGAAACTTTGTATAGCCGAAAAACCCAGCGTTGCCCGTGATATTGCCAAAGTTTTGGGAGCCAACAATCCCAAAAGCGGTTATATGGAAGGAAACGGCTATTGCGTCACCTGGACTTTCGGACATCTTTGCACGCTGAAAGAACCGCAAGATTATGCACCACATTTCAAATCCTGGGATTTGATTTTCTTGCCCATCATTCCCAAACAATTCGGAATCAAGCTGATTGATAACAATGGCGTTGAGAAACAGTTCAACACAATCACAAAATTGGTGGAGGAATGTGATGAGGTCATCAATTGTGGTGATGCCGGGCAGGAAGGAGAACTCATTCAGCGCTGGGTTTTGCAAAAGGCCAAATGCGACAAACCAATGAAACGTTTGTGGATTTCATCCTTGACGGAAGATTCCATCAAAGAAGGTTTTGAAAATTTGAAACCTGCGGAAGATTACAAAAATCTTTATCAGGCTGGAAATGCAAGAGCAATCGGCGATTGGCTTCTCGGAATCAATGCGACGAGATTATTCACAAAAAAATTTGGAGGAAACAAAGCGGTTTTGTCAATAGGGCGCGTTCAAACGCCGACTTTGGCAATGCTGGTTCAGCGTCAGAAAGAAATTGATGCATTTTCTCAGGAGGAATATTGGGAACTGAAAACCAAATACCGTGATGTCCTTTTCAGCGCTTCAATCGACCGATTAAAAACCTTAGAAAAAGCTGAAAAAGGCTTAGAATATCTCAAGAAAAATCAATTCGAAATTGTCTCTTTTGAAATTAAGGAAGGAAAAGAGAAGAATCCAAGATTATTTGATTTGACGGGACTTCAAGTGGAAGCGAATAAGAAATTTGGTTTCTCGGCAGAACATACGCTTAATTATATTCAAAGTCTTTACGAGAAAAAACATACGACCTACCCAAGAGTTGATACGACTTACTTATCCGAAAATCTCTATCCAAAAATCGGTGGAATTCTGAGAAGTATGACAATTTATTCAGACTTGATTTCTCCTTTACTTTCACAACCAATCCCGAAAACAAAAGCCGTTTTCGATGATACGAAAGTGACGGACCACCACGCCATCATTCCGACAGAAATTCCGCCTTCGTCAAACTTGAGTCGTGAAGAGAAATTAATTTATGACCTCGTCGCCAAACGATTCATCGCTGTTTTCTACCCCGAATGTAAGATTTCAAATACTTTGGTTGAAGGTCAGGTTGGAACAATTCCGTTCAAAGCTTCCGGAAAACAAATCCTGGAACCAGGCTGGCGAGCGGTTTATGCCAAAGATAAAAAAGAAGAAAAGGACGAAAAAGATAAAGACGAGGAACAAACGATTCCGGAATTCGTAGCCGGCGAAAAGGGCGACCACGCACCATTGATTCATCAAGGAAAAACTTCGCCACCAAAACCTTACACAGAAGCAACTTTGCTGAGAGCAATGGAAACCGCCGGAAAACAGGTGGAAGATGAGGAACTCCGCGAAATGCTGAAAAATAACGGCATCGGAAGACCATCAACCCGAGCCAACATCATCGAAACTTTGTTCCGAAGAAAATACATCGAGCGCAAAAAGAAAAATATTTTTGCAACCTCAATCGGCATCGAATTGATTGACACCATTGAGGATGAAGTTCTCAAGAGTCCCGAACTCACGGGAGAATGGGAATCGAAACTTCGTAGAATCGAAAAAGGCGAGTACGAAGCCAACCAATTCAAAGACGAATTGATAGAAATGGTAACAGAACTGACCCGAAAAGTCATCAGTTCAAAAGGAAAAGTCATCAATTTTGAGGAAGAGAAACCTGCACCACCAAAAGAAAAAGTGCCGAGAGTAAAAACCGAAATCATCTGGACAGAAATCCAATGTCCAAAGTGCAAAGCCAACAATTTGATGAAAGGAAAAACCGCCATTGGCTGTTCGGATTTCAAAGCTTGTGGTTTCAAAGTCTCATTTGAAATATTAGGAAAAAAACTGTCAGAAAAGCAACTTCAGGATTTGATTCTAAAAAACAAAACTTCAAAACTGAAAGGTTTCACACAAGGTCAGGAAGAAGGCGTTTTACTAATGAACGAAGATTTTTCAATCGGTTTGAAATAAAAATTTCATCAATAGGAATGGGCTTCAGCCCATTTTAAAGATTGGAATATAAAAAAGGCTTTAGCCAAAACTTGTAATAAATTTTGGCTAAAGCCTTGAATTATTTTTTCAAAGTGACATCGGGCTGAAGCCCGACGCTATTAATAAAAAAGAAAAAACCCTTTCAGCTTCAATCCGAAAGGGTTTTGAAAATAACACCTTTAATAATTGTAAAAAATTATTTCACAACAATTGCTTTCTTCAGATTACTATCGATTTTATAATCTGTAGTATTATTGATTTTCACATTTTCAAAAACGATATTGTTGGCATTTTTCCCAACGATTCCTTTTTTACTCGTGATATTCACATTTTTAAAATAAAGATTCTCAATCAGTTTCTCAGGAAGTCCACTGAAACTGAAAGCCGTTTCCGCTGATGAACAGTTAATATTACTCACATAAAAATCGTGGAAATAAGGCACTTTGTCTCCAGAATGTTGCGCCTCTTCACTTTCTTTCGTGCTTCCAACTGGCGCATCCGCATAGAAAGTATCAAAGAAAATGGCGGATTTCACAATGTTTTTCATCTCGATATTATCAATGAAAATCTGGCTCACATCGCCACCTCTTCCGGAGTTGCTTTTCACACGGATTCCGATGTCCGTTCCGTCAAAAGTACAATTGGAAACAAAAATATTTTTCATTCCGCCATCCGTATTACTTCCGATGACAAAACCGCCGTGACCCTCACCAACAGTACATTCTGCGATGATGACGTTTTGCAGATTCGCTTCACCGTTTTTCGGCGTCCCACTGGATTTCATACAGATTCCGTCGTCGCCGGCGTTCACTTTTGTGTTATAGATAATCACATTTTTCGAAGCACTGATGTCGATTCCGTCACCATTTTGAGCCCATTTCGGATTGTAAACGGTTGTGTTTCTGATGACAAGGTTTGTAATTTGTTTTGGATTGATGACAAATTTCGGTGAGTTTCGAAACGTTGGGCCATCAATCAAAAGATTCGTCACTTTGGAAAGCGTGAACATCATCGGTCTCAAGAAATGGTGCAACTGCTGGTACATATCAATCGTCGCATTGGGCGTTTTCGCAATCACTTTTGCCAATTGTTCGCCATTTTTTGCCGACTCGCTTGGCCACCAGATTTTCCCATCGTCGCTCAGCGTGCTTCCTTTTTTCGCCAGCAATTCTTTCCATTGTGCATCCGTCGTTTTGAATTTCTTCACAGGTCTCCAGGCTTCTCCAGCACCGTCGAAAATTCCTTTTCCTGTGAAGGAAACGTCTTTCAGATTATTTCCCCAAATTGGAGCCGTCACTTCAAATTTCCCAGACGAAGTTTCTCTCATCGGAAATTGCTTGATATCATTGCTGAACTGCACGATTGCGCCTTCCTCCACGTGGAAATCGATTTTACTTTTCAGCTCGATTGGCCCCGTCAACCAAGTTCCAGCTGGCACAATCAATCTTCCGCCACCGTTTGCCGAGATTGTCGTGATTGCTTTTTCGAAAGCTTTGGTGTTCAAGGTTTTTCCATCGGCAACACCTCCAAAATCCTTGAAGTTGTAATCCTTTTCAGGAATCGTCGGCAAAACCATTGCTCCAAATTTGAATGGCGCTTTGTCGATGTAATATTGAATGTCATTTTTCTGAGCAGAAATGAGCGTTGCAACAGAAAACGCAAGACCTATTAATAGTTTTTTCATTGTTTATTGATATGAGTTCTTTTGATTGATTATAAATGTTTTAGTTAAGTCAGTTCATTAATTATAATTTGGGCAACTTTTCCGCCTTCCATTCCCGCTATTTTTGCCTTCGCTTTTCCCGCCACAAAAAATGAGCTCCATTCAAGTCGGGTTGCGTTAGATTCGTTGTTTCAATTTTATTTTAGATTAAAGTCTTCGACTCCGCTCAGACTGACAAAGTATAAATAAAATAATTGGTTTTCGAATTGTCACACTGAGCGGAGTCGAAGTGCTACCCACAATAATAAAGAGCAACTGCTTGCTGGTAAAATTAAAAAAAATAACAACCTGTGCAATCGATTGCATAAAATAAAGATTCACATATTCGTAAAGTCTCATTAATGCTAATCAAATTAAAATTTAATAAGTTCTTTTTAAACAAAAATTCCTCATTATTTGCTCAAATTTCTTTAATTTGCAATGCTAAAAATAATTTCAACAATGATTATTCAACCAAGAACAAGAGGATTTATTTGCTTGACGGCGCATCCAGATGGAGCACTTCAAAGCGTAAAAAATCAAATAGAATATGTAAAGTCCAAAGGCGCTATCAAAAACGGGCCAAAAAAAGTTTTGGTAATCGGTGCTTCTACAGGTTTCGGACTTTCTTCCAGAATCACAGCGGCTTTCGGTTCCGACGCGGCAACAGTTGGTGTTTTCTTCGAGAAGCCAGCTTCTGAAGGTAAAATGGGAACTGCTGGCTGGTACAATTCTGCCGCTTTCGAAAAAGAAGCGCACGAAGCCGGACTTTACGCGAAAAGTATCAACGGTGATGCATTCTCAGACGACATCAAAAAACAAACGATTGAATTAATCAAAAAAGACCTTGGTCAGGTCGACTTGGTGGTTTACAGTTTGGCTTCTCCGAGAAGAACGCATCCAAAAACGGGCGTTGCACATTCATCTGTTCTTAAACCAATCGGGAATTCTTACACCAACAAAACGGTGGATTTCCACACAGGCGTAGTTTCTGATGTGACGATTGCTCCGGTTGAAAACGAAGAAGATATTCCAAACACTGTTGCCGTAATGGGTGGCGAAGACTGGAAATTCTGGATGGAAGATTTGAAAGAGGCTGGCGTTTTAGCTGCCGGTGTTCAGACGGTTGCCTATTCTTACATCGGCCCGGAACTGACTTTCCCAATCTACAGAAACGGAACCATCGGACAAGCGAAAAATGACCTTGAAGCGACTGTGACTGTTTTAAATGATTTATTGAAAGACCTTAACGGAAAATCTTATGTTTCTGTAAACAAAGCTTTGGTAACTCAGTCCAGTTCTGCGATTCCTGTAGTTCCATTGTATATTTCTCTACTTTACAAAGTGATGAAGGCGAAAGGAACGCACGAAGGAACTATCGAGCAGATTCAAAGACTTTTTGCTGATAGATTATACACGGAGAATGGGGAAGTTCCTTTGGATGAAGCTGGTAGAATCAGAATCGACGATTTGGAAATGGCGGACGATGTGCAGGCGGAAGTTGATAAACTATGGAAAGAAATCACCACAGAAAACCTTTCTGAAATCAGTGATATCGCTGGTTACAGAAAAGAATTCTTCAACCTTTTCGGTTTCGAAGTGGACGGCATTGATTATGAAAAAGATGCGAACGAGAATGTGCAGGTTCCAAGTATTGAAGCTTAAAAATAGAAGTTAGAGTTTAGATGTTAGAATTTAGACTTTAATCAAAACGTTATAAAAACAAAAACGGCTACTTTTTTCAGTAGCCGTTTTTTATTCTTGCGTTTTAGTTTCTTTCAGTTTGGTGTCGTAGTCGTGGAGAATGTTGTGTTCTGGAGTTTGCTCGATGGCGTGCATTATTTTGTCCAGGATTTCCGTCGCCGATTCGTTGTCGTAGTCAATATCTAAAACCGGTTTGAACTCCATCGTCGGTTTCACGCCTGTCACTTTTATTTTCAGACCTTTCTTATCAAATGCTCTTCTGAAACCGTTGATTTTGATTGGAATAACGGTTGGTCTTTGGTTTTTGATGAGTTTTGCCGTTCCTTTTCTTCCTTGTGCAAAAGCGGAAGTCGTGCCTTGAGGAAAGGTGATGACCCAGCCGTTGTCGAGGGCTTTCATTATATTTTCGATTTCAGAAAGGTCGACCATTCTATTGACATTTTTACCTTCGGCACGCCAAGTTCTTTTCACTGTAATTGCTCCGGCGATTTTGAAAATTCTTGCGAGAATTCCTTTGTTCATCGTTTCCTCTGCAGCAACATAATAGAAATCGACTTTTGGATTGAGAAGATAAACCGGATTTTTTATCGTATTATGATAGCCATTATTTACCGCACAAAACGCGTGATACATCGCAGCGACATCAGCAAAGTAAGTTTGATGGTTGGAAACGAAAAGTACATTGCTGTCTGGCAGATCGGAAAGATTTTCTGTTCCCGTGATCTTCAATTTGTTGAAGCCATTGAATCTTCTGTAAGAAACAACGCCCAAAATAAAGATGATCACTCTTTTCAGAATATAAATATTTCCAAAAGAATCGGTAAAAATATTTTTTTTTGCCATTTACGTTTAATTAGTTTTGAGACTAAAAATCAATGTTGTGTGTTGAAATTGATAACCAATTTCCGTTCCTAAGCTGTAGGAATCTCTGCAAAACTAAACATTTTTTAATAAGTTACTGAATTCGCTGAGTATCATAGAGGTAGCGCCCCAGATGATGTAGCCATTAAAATCGATGACGGGAACTTCCGCGCCGTTGGTAGATGGTAAAACCATATTTTTTGGCTGGTCGGGAAGACTTAATAAAGATGAAATCGGAAATTCTATCAATTCTACCGCTTCACTTTCTTGAAGGAAAAATTCCGGATTTTTTTTGGTGTAAGAAACAAAAGAGTGAACATAAAAATTACTCGGCGGAATGTAAATTGGCGACATTTCTCGGATGATTCTCACGTAATGTTCATCAATTCCCAATTCTTCAGATGTTTCACGTTTAGCTGTATGTGCAAAATCCAAATCTTCTTTTTCATTTTTGCCTCCAGGCAGAGAGATCTGTCCGCTGTGTCGGTCACGTTCATTTTGAGAGCGTACGATCAACGGGAAATGCCACTCGTTATTTTTGAGATAAAGTAAAATATTGACGGCCGCGAACTTTGGATTTCTTGTCAGAATATCTTCGTAACTGTAAACAGGACGATATGGCGGGGAATAAATTTTATGAGCATTCTCGCCCAATAATTCCGCACTTTTTATATCTCTGAGTAAATCTTTTCCGAAGGTCTGCATCTCTCAAAGATAAAAAAAAATCTTCAAATTTTAAAGCGAAATGCCACGGCCTGCATAGAAATCAAGAACTTTGATGCTGAACAGATAGTTGTATTTTGCCTGAGCTACAGAACCTTGCGCATTCGCGTAATTATTTCTCGCAATCGTTACATCATAAATGGTTGAGCGTCCGGCATCATAACTTTTTGTAGCAAAATCAAGTGCCAGTTTTGTGCTTCTCTCGGCTTCCATCGCGGAAATGTAAATTTCATAATTGGAATCAGCATTGAACTGAGCCTGCTGAATATCCTGCTTCAACTGGAATTTCTGCTGTTCCAGATTGTTTTTCGCAACCAGTTCATTGATTTTAGTCTGCTCAACCTGCAGTCTTGTGATTCCCTTATTGAAAATCGGAATATTTGCTGATAGGCCAATTTGCTGTCCAAAATTATCTTTGTATTGGTTGGTAAAATTAGGTTCAGCAATGTAAAAACCAGTACTGCCCACATTATTTGTATTCAAACGATTGTTGTAGAAAGTTCCAATTCCGGCGTTTGCAGTTATCGTCGGCCAAAAGTTGGTTCTTACCACTTCCGTTTGAGCTTCCGCAGCTTTGATTCGGATTTCTGCCGCTTTGATGACGGGTTGCGAACCGTATGCAATATTTAGAACTTCGTCAACGGATTCTGTTTGAGGCGTCAATTCTTCCGGAACAGGAATATCCACAACGTCGAAGGTTTTGTAATCCTGAAGCTGTAAAATCTGCGCCATTGCAAACAAAGCTTTATCAACATTGATTTGTGCCGTTTTTACATTTTGCTTTTCTCTTGCAAGTGATGCGGTTGCTTCAGCCAGCACAGTTTGCGCAGTCGTTCCAACATCTGTTGTTATTTTCGCACGATCATATAATCTTTGTGCGTTTTCCATTGCGCTTTCAGAGATTTTTTTGATTTCTCTGTTCAGCATTACAGAAAGGTACTGCTGTGCAATTTGAAGTGCAATATTATTTTTAATTGTTTCGATGTCCTGAAGACTTGCATCTACATCAAAACCGGTTTTACGAACTGTTTTTTCCAATCTGCCGTTATTGTACACCAAAATATTGGATCCTACATTAGCGCTATTGCTGAAGTTATCATTTCGGACACTGGTATTCACAAATTGCGTGTTTCCGAAACTAGCCGTGTTAGAGATGCTGCCGGAAACCGAAGGCAAATATTCTCTCTTAGCCATTTCCAGATTTTTTGTCTGCACATCTTTGTTGTAAGCTTGTGCCTGAACCTGCAGATTATTTTTGATCGCATAATCCACACATTCCTGAATCGTCCATTTTTTCTGAGAAAACCCCAAAACTCCAACAGACAAAAGCGAAATACAAAAAACTTTTTTAAGCATAAAAGAAAAATTATATACAATAAGACTTCAAAACATCCAAAATGTTACGGACTCATATAAATTTTTTTGGCGTGCCCCATTTTTTCCATCACATAAGGCCACTACAAAAAATGGGTCGGTCTGCGGGCAGTCGCTTCCCGATAGAAACTTTGCAAAGTTTCTATCGGGAGAGCTCCAACAATGCCCTCCGCCCTCACGCGCTGACGCCACTTTTCAAGATTTTTCATTATTTCGGGATTTCGATTATGATTTGATTTTTAGTTTTTTTAATCTTTTAATTATTTCATTGTAACAATTCCGTAGTAACATTTACTTATATGTAAAATCCAGACAATGTCTCATCCGATTCTCAAAATAGAAGATGTTAACAAATCTTACGACACCGGTAAAAGCAAGCTTCACGTGCTGAAAGGTATTAATCTTAATATCAACCAGGGCGAGTTTGTTTCTATTATGGGAAGTTCCGGTTCCGGAAAATCAACTTTGTTGAATATCATTGGAATTTTGGACGAAGCGGATAACGGCATTTATGAACTGGATGGATTTCCAATCAAGCATCTCACAGAAGTGAAAGCGGCGGAATACAGAAGCCGTTTTCTCGGATTTATTTTCCAATCCTTTAATTTGATCAATTATAAAACAGCGCTCGAAAATGTTGCGCTGCCATTATATTATCAAAATGTTTCCAGAAAAGAAAGAACGAAAAAAGCTTTGGAATATTTGGAAAAAGTTGGATTGAGAGAATGGGCGGAACACCTTCCAAGCGAACTTTCCGGCGGACAAAAACAGAGAGTTGCCATCGCAAGAGCATTAATATCTGACCCGAAATTGATCCTTGCCGATGAGCCAACCGGAGCATTGGATTCTAAAACAACACACGATATTATGAAGCTGCTTCAGGATATTAATAATGAAGGTAAAACAATTGTAGTCGTAACGCACGAACCAGATGTTGCCGCTCAAACCAAAAGAAATGTTGTCCTGAAAGACGGCAGAATAGAAAGTGACGAGTTTATTAACCAAATAGTTTTGTAATCAATTATCAATAATAAAGTATGTTTGATTTAGACCGCTGGCAAGAGATATTCAGTTCCATTCGCAGTAATGTATTGCGGACGGTGCTTTCCGGGTTTACGGTGGCTCTTGGTCTGTTTATTTTCATTGTGTTATTTGGGATTGGAAATGGTCTTAATAATTCATTTGCGAAAGCATTTACAAGAGATGCCACCAATCTGATTATGATTTGGGGCGGCAAGACAACGCTTCCTTACGCCGGTTTGCAATCGGACAGAAATATTACTTTTAATAATGATGATTTTGATGCTATTGTCAAAGAAAGCGAAGGTAAATTAGAATATGCTTCACCGAGGTATCAAACCTCTTTGATGATTAAATATGGTAAAGAAAGCGGAACTTATCAGGTAAACGGTGTTTTGGGCGACGAAAAATTCCTTGAAAACCGGACAATGATTGATGGCCGTTACATCACAGAACGAGACAACGAACTGAAACAAAACGTAGCCTCCATCGGAAGAATGGTCTGGCGCGATATGATCCGCGATGGAAGCCCGATTGGAAAAGATATCGAAATTAATGGAACGATGTTCAAAGTTGTGGGCGTTTTCTCCGATCCTGGCGGTGACTGGGACGAGCGTCACGTTTCGATTCCACTTTCTACACTTCAGCAAATGAAGAAAAGTTCTGATACCATCAGCAGCGTAATGCTTTCCTACGACCCGAAAATGACACCTGCAGAAGGCGTAAAATATGGTGATGAACTTGAAAAAAATATCAGGGCAAGACACAAAATTTCGCCGGACGATCAGCAGGGAATAAGAGTCAATAACAATGCGAAAAACACGGAAGATTCTTTTGCTTTCCTGTTTGTAATCACAGCAGTTGTAGGATTTATCGGACTTGGAACCTTGCTGGCGGGAATCATTGGAATCAGCAATATCATGGTTTACATCATCAAGGAAAGAACCAAGGAAATCGGTGTAAGAAAGGCGATTGGCGCAAAACCTAGAGGTATTGTCGCATTGATTCTTCAGGAAAGTATTGTCATTACCGTAATTTCAGGATTTGTAGGCGTCGGACTTGGCGTTTTAGCTTTGAAACTGATAGGGAATAACCTGGAAGATTACTTCATCACAGAACCATCTGTAGGTTGGGGACTGATTGCTTCGGCGTTTTTCTGTCTCGTACTTTCCGGTGCGATTGCGGGATTTGTTCCGGCTTACAAAGCTTCAAAAATTAAACCGATCGAAGCACTTAGAACAGATTAATTAAAATATTAAGAATAAGATAAATCATCAATAATAACTGACGTGAATATACTTTTCAAAAGAGATACCTGGCAAGAGATCTATTACTCCCTTCGGAATAATAAGCTCAGAACGTTTCTTACGATGATAGGCGTAGGATGGGGTATGTTTTTGTATGTGAGTCTGTTAGGTGCAGCAAACGGAATGGAGAATGGCTTCAACAGGTTGTTTTCCGGTTTTGCAACCAATTCAATTTTCCTTTGGCCACAAAGTACCAATATTCCTTACGAAGGATTTGCAAAAGGCAGGAAAATGGATCTTCACCTGAAAGATATCGAATATATTACCAAGAAAGTTCCGGAAGTAGATTATATTTCGCCACAAAGTGTACGAGGAAATTTTGGAACGCCTGGCGATCAGATTTCACGAAACGGAAAGAAAAATACGTATATGATCACGGGCGATTTTCCGGTTGGCAATCAGATTTCCAAGAAGAAATTATTGTTCGGAAGATATATTAATGATGCCGATATTCAATCAAAAAAGAATGTGATTGTGATAGGAGAGGAGATTTACAAAAATCTTTTCGATGCCAAGAAAAATGAAAATCCGATTGGAAAATCAGTCAACCTAAAAGGAATATTCTTCAACGTAATAGGCGTTTTCCGCGTTCCGAGAGGTGGTGGAATGGAGAATGACCAATCAGCGTATATTCCTTTTTCAACTTATTCCGGAATTTATAATGAAGGTGATAAAGTCGGTTTTTTTGCCATCGTTGGAAAACCGAATGCAGAAGCGGCCGTTGTAGAAACTAAGGTGAAAGATGAACTTAAAAAAATCAATCACGTTTCGCCGGAAGATACCAATGCTTTTGGAAGTTTCAATCTGGCTAAAGAATTCAAAAAAGTAACAGGATTTCTTACAGGAATGCAACTGCTGACGATTACCGTAGGAACGTTGACCATTTTAGCTGGCGTCATTGCCATTTCAAATATCTTATTAATTACAGTAAAAGAAAGAACCAAGGAAATAGGAATCAGAAGGGCTTTGGGCGCAAAACCATCCGAAGTTAGAAATCAGATTCTGCTCGAAAGTGTTGTGATCACTTTATCATCGGGATTATTAGGATTTTTATCGGGAATTTTCCTGTTGATTATTCTCAATGTTCTGACAATGAACAACGATGCGTTTCCTTTTTACAATCCAACAGTAGATTACGGAAACGTCTTTTCTGCGATGGGAATTATGATTTTCCTTGGATTAATCATTGGATTGATTCCGGCACAAAGAGCGGTGAAAATCCGACCGATTGAAGCACTGCGGTCAGAATAAATTATTGATAAAAAAGAGTTGGTTAATAATGTCACTAATCTTTTTAATCATTTAATTTTTTAATATTTAAACAAAAACAAACTATATTTCTATATAATGGAAAAGAAGAAATTTACAATCAAAAAAGCATTATCCATATTTCTGGGATTGCTGTTCGTGGTGGCTGTTGTAGTCGGAATCGGCTATCTCATCAAATCCAATTCCGGAGAGAATGAAGTTTTTCTCACAAGGAAACCAAGCATCCAAAACCTGGATGACAAAGTGATGGCTACCGGAAAAATAGAACCTCGAGAAGAAATTGAAATCAAACCAAACATCGCCGGAATTATCCAGACTATCAATGTAGATGAAGGTGACAAAGTGCAGGCAGGACAATTGATTGCTACGATTAGAATTGTGCCGAATATTACTGAAGTTAATAACGCAACAATGCAGGTCAGCAATTCGCAGATTCAATTGACGAATGCAAAAGTGAATGTTCAAAACCAGCAGAAGCAGTACGAAATGCAGGCGAAGTTGTACAAACAAGGTGTGATTTCCAAACAGGAATATATTACGGCGGAACAGCAGCTGCAGACCACAATTCAACAGCAGAAATTGGCGGTTCAAAGTCTGAATGCTGCGCAGAAACAGTTGCAAATCGTAAGAACCGGAGCTACACCGGAACTTCAAAGTATGGCAACCACTCAGATCCGTGCAAAAGCGGCGGGAACAGTTTTGGAAATTCCTGTGAAAGTCGGAAGCCAGGTAATTGAAGCCAACTCCTTCAATGCGGGAACCACGATTTGTTCGATTGCAGATCTTAATTCATTAATCTTCAAAGGTGATATCGATGAAGCGCAGGCCGGAAAACTAAAACAGGGAATGGAAATGAAAGTGGTGATTGGTGCTCTGCAAAACAAATCTTTTCCAGGAAAATTAACCTTAATTGCTCCAAAAGGAACTGAGGAAAGCGGAACGATAAAATTTGCTGTGGAAGGTGATGTTTACAACAAAACCGGAGAATATATACGTGCGGGATTCAGTGCAAATGGAGAAATATTATTGAGTTCTAAGAAAAATGCATTACTTTTGGATGAATCGCTGATCCAATACGAAAAAGGAAATAATAAATCCTTCGTAGAAGTGAAACAGCCAAACGGAAGCTTCAAAAAAGTGTATGTCAAATTAGGATCAAGTGACGGAATCAATGTTCAGATCGTTTCGGGAATTGATAAAAATGCGGAAGTGAAAGTCTGGAATCCTTCTGATAAAGACAAAGAAGAACTGAAGGAACAAAAGAAATAGATAGACCTTATTAAATTATAATTGTTAAAAAGATCCGTCTCGTTTTTATAGCGGGACGGATTTTTTTTCGGTTTTCCAAACGACAATTATATAGAGAATATAAATCTTTAATAACTTGATACTAATCTAATATTCAAAAAATCCTCAGCAAATTTAGTTGCTGAGGATTTTGTTTATGATGATTGAGAATTGATTAGATATTATCTAAAATCCCAAATTGTAATTTATGATTACATTGGAGCTTGCTGATCATCACCACTTGCATTGGAATTGATGTCTTTTTTACGTTTAGGCTGTTCTACTTTTTCTCCTTGTTTGAATCTATAAGTCAGCGAAATAGTAAACTGTCTTGGCTGCCATTGCATATAAGATTCCCTAGTGCTGTTTGCCGTGTAAGTAGTTGACTGCATTGCTCTTGTGTTGAAGACGTCCTGAATGTTGAATGCCAAAGTTCCGTTGCCTTTTAAAATTGTTTTGGATGCTCCGAAGTTGATGGCGTACATATCTTTTCTGTCCTGGTATTCTGTTTTTGTACCACCTCTGTAGAATCCCTGTACCTGGAAATTGAGTGTTTTATCCAATTTAAAAGAAGCTGTCAGTCTGCTTCTGGTAGAGATTCCACTTCCGTTAAAATTAGCAGTTGAAGTAATCTCCTCAAGATCTTCATTTAAGGTCTGGTATAGAGTACTACCCTTTATATTGTAGCCAAAGAGATCTACATTTCCCATAAATTTTAGCCAGCTTGTAGCATCCCAGTTAAAGTTGAGATCCAATCCATAAGTTTCTTCTGTTCCCAGATTAATGGGCTTTGTGTGGAACTCGATTCTTTTTCCTTCCTGTTCTGCTCCGGTTTCATCCAGAAACGTGTATGTTATTGCTTTATTGTAAACCAGCATTTTTGTATCATCGGTTTCTCGTTTGTAATAAAGCGTAGGATTGATGGTGAATTTTTTCTTTGAGATGCTATAGCCCAGTTCAAATGAGTCTACGTAAGAAGGGTTCAGATCTATATTACCGTCAAAAATGTTTTGATTGTCATTATAACTAGGATTAGGAATCAGGAAAAAGCCTCTCGGCCTGTCTATCCTTCTGGTATAATTTAAAAGTAACTGATTATCCTTTGCAAATTCATAACTCAGAAAGACACTAGGGAACAGATTATTATAATTTTTCTTTTTATTTGGCAACGTATTGCTTCCTTCCAGATTGCGATAGTCAGTTGTAACGTTAGAAAGTTCTTCACGAAGACCTACCTGATAGCCAATCTTTCCGATTTTACTTTTGAACTGCACATAAAAAGCGTTGAACAATTCCTTATATTTTGCATCATAGGTATAAAGACCCAAATACTGTAATCCCGGAGTTGATGATGTACTTTGGAGCACATTGTTATCATAGGTATTATTATTCGAATCCAGACGGTAGCCGGCTTCCAGTTTGGAAATCTCACCGATCGGTAATTCGTAATCGGCTTTTGCTACGATATTTTTGTTTCTGGTATTTTGACTTATCACATTTCGGAGAGAGGCAGTCTCGCTGTAATTGTCAAATTCCTCAATGTTTGTGTCATTCCCGGATTTGTTGCTCTGAAGACTTAATGACAATGAAAGATTTTGACCTTTATCATCAAATTTGTGATCCAGTCCAAAATCCCCTTGAAATGCCAGATTGTTATTGGTGCCAAGATTCTTTCTAAGTGTGTAAGAGTCAGCAGCATTATAGTACTTGTAGTTGTAGTCGATACGGCCATCACTTTCACTATCGAAGGTTCGTACTGTTCCTGATGCGTTGACAGATGTTTTTTCATTAATATCATAGACAATTCCCGCCGTTGCATTGTAATTATTATTAGCACTGTTTGTCACAGAATTCTGACGGGATTCTGTTTCTGACCCTGTCTTCGTTACATTACTGTAAAAATTATCATTTCGGTTGGTGTTTTTAGATTCTTTGTAACCACCACCGCCATTCAGAAACCAAGAGAAATTACCTTTTCTCCAGCTAAGACTTGTATTGAGATTGGTCTGAGGAAGATAGCCTAAAGTTCCAATAACACTTCCATTGAATCCTGTCTTTTTACTTTTCTTCAAAATGATATTAAGAATACCAGCCGTTCCACTCGCTTCAAATTTTGAGGATGGATTGGTAATCACCTCAATTTTTTCAATTTGGTCTGCAGGAATACTTTGTAAGGCATTGGCTCCATCATCGATTCCAAGAAGGGCAGAAGGTTTTCCGTTGATCAGAAATCTGACATTAGAACTACCACGCATAGAAACAGTTCCGTCTGTATCTACGGAGACAGATGGCACGTTTTGCAAAACATCCTGAAGACTACCACCTTTGCTCACTAAATCCTGAGAAGGATCATAAGTTTTCTTATCCAGCTCCACTTTGTAAGGCTTTGTGGAAGCTGCTGTAATTGTTACACCTTGGATATCCGTTGTGTTGTTTAGGTTGGCTTTGCCCGAAGAAACAATCACAAATGGTGCGATAGGTCCGGGTTTTTCAACTTGGATGGTTTGTGTGAACTTTTTATAATCCACCGCTTCAATTGCGACTTCATAGCTTCCTGGTGCTAATTCCAGTTTGTAATTTCCATCTGCATCTGCTAAAACTGCATCACTTAGTTGTGCATTTTGGCTGTTTTTGAATGTGATAGATGAATAGCCAACTGCGCCATTTGCATCTTTCACATTACCAGAAACATTCACTTTCTGCTGAGCCATTACAAAGCTTGCTGCTCCTATGGTAAGGGCAAGGCCAAAAGCTCTCTTTTGAAATACACTTACAATTTCCGTTCTTTTCATTCTTTATTATTTATGAGCCGTTGCTCCTTATTTTATATCTTTTTTATTCAGCCAATCCTGGTAAGCTTTCGCATTGATCGCGTGTTCTTCTGCATTATCCGTGAATTTATGATAGCCAAATCGCGCAGGATCGGCACACATAAAAATGTAATTGTTCTTTTCTGCATCCAACACGGCGTTCAGAGAATTTTTGTCGACAATACAAATCGGTCCCGGCGGAATGCCTTTGTTTGCATAGGTATTGTATGGCGAAGGTGCTTTCAGATGCTTATAGTAAACTCTTTTGATCTGCTGCGTAAAATTGCTGGCCTGCTTTACAGCGTAGATTACCGTTGGGTCACTTTGCAGTTTCATGCCTTTTTTATATCGATTCAGATATAGGCCGGCGATGGTTTTCTGCTCATCCGGTTTTCCACCTGATTCTTTGTAAACGATGGAAGCTAAAGCATAAATCTGATCTCTCGAGAGTCCGGATTGTTTTTCTTTTGCAATTCTTTCAGTCGTCCAGAAATCTTTATAATCTGATTCGAATTTGTTGAAAAACTCTTTCGGCGTTACAGTCCAGAAGAAATCATACGTATTGTTGAAGAAATATTTTTTTAAATCTTCGGCGTTTTTGTAACCTTTGCTGATGGCGATTTCATTCAATTGATTCGCAAATTTCGTGGAATCGATTTCCGTCTTTTTAGAAACTCGTCCGATCATTTGATAAACGTCGTCGAAGTCTTTAATTCTGAAAGAATTCGGAGTTTGATTTCCGGCTAGGATCATATTCACGATTTCCCGGTTATTCATTCCGGATTTCAGTTCGTAGCGGCCTGGTTTGAAGTTTCCACTTAGATTTTTGTCCTCAGCAATACTTCTAAAATAATTTTTATTTTTAATATAAGGCGAGATAGAATCGAAGATTTGTTGAGGTTTCGCATTGTGAGGAATCAAGACAAAACCGTCTTTTTCCACATTGTTTCCGACATATTTATTGTAAAATCTAATCCCGAAAAATCCCAGGATTATGATAACGACAACAGATATTATAAGAATTATTTTTTTCATAGTTTAATTTGTAAAAGAGATCTGGAATTTTAAATTTTTTAATTTTTCAATTATTAAATCTTTAATTATAATGCAATATCTCCTTTAAAAACTTGATTTGCTGGCCCTTCCAACCAAATATCACTGAAGCCTTCGCCATTTTTCTCAGCATAAACTTTCAGCTGTCCACCCAAAACCTTGACTGCAACAGAAGTTTGATTGTTTTTATCCATAAAAGTTAAAGCCGCAGCCGTCACGCCGGTTCCGCAACTGTAGGTCTCATCTTCCACACCGCGTTCGTAGGTTCTTACAAACAATTCCTTGTCAGAAACAGTTTCTACAAAGTTGACATTGATCCCTTCTTTCTTATAAGTTTCAGAATTTCGGATTTCGTTACCATTTTTGAAAACATTATAATTATTTAACATTTTCACGTATTTCACATAATGTGGCGAGCCAGTATTCAAAACAAAATCATTTCCGTCTGTGCTAATGTTTTTCACATCGATCATTTTCAATTTTACGATACCGTTTTTGATCTCCGCTTTGTGTAGTCCGTCGACGGCATCAAACGTCGTTTTGTCTTCGAAAATATCTAAGAAATGAGCAAAAGCCACGATGCAGCGTCCGCCGTTTCCACACATTGTACTTTCGTTTCCGTCGGAGTTGTAGTACACCATTTTGAAATCAGATTTTTCATCATTTTCCAGAAGAATCAATCCGTCTCCACCAATTCCGAAACGTCTGTCGCAAAGTTTTTCAATCAATTCGGTGCTTTTTGGGAATTCAAGATCGCGGTTGTCGATCATTACAAAATCATTTCCTGTTCCCTGATATTTATAAAATTTGATTTGTTTGTTCATATTAATCTTATTGTCAGATAGTTTTTATCTGAATTTTATTTTTAATTTTCTGAATATTAGTTCATTACTTTGACTTTTTATTACAAAAATCAAGCCTGTAAAATTACTGATTTTAAAGACAATTTAATCTTGATAAATGTTATTTAAATTAAATCTAAATGTCCTTGGATTATAGAATTTCTCAATCTTACCATTTAGATTTTTTTTAATTATTATACCTATCTTTGTTCGTCGAAAAAATGAAAGAAGATCAGTTACTCGCACTCATCCTAAAAGCCAGAGATAAAGATCAAAAGGCTCAGACACAACTCATTAATTCTTTTTGGGTGGATGTCTTCTCATTTGTGATGAACAAAGTGAAAGATGAAAATGATGCAGACGAGATCACGGTTTCGGTTTTTTCAAAAGTTTTGAATAAGTTGGATCTCTTCGATCCCAGCTTCCAGTTCAAAACATGGATTTTGACAATCGCGCAAAATACGATCATCGATTTTTGGAGAAAAAAAAGCCGGGAAAACGAAGATCCGAATGCCAATTTGCAGGATGTTAAAAATGAATTTGCAAGATCTCCCGAGGAATTATTGATTTCCGAAGAAGACCAGCAAAAGATCATCAAGATTATCGAAACAATGGATGCTAAAAATCAGGACATCATTCGTCTTAGGTTTTTCGAGGAAAAAAGCATAAAAGAAATAGCAGAAGAGCTCAATCTTTCTGTAGCCAACACAAAAGTGAGAATAATGCGCGCCAAAAAGATCTTGGCCGAATTATTAAAAGAAGACGAAACCGATTTTTAAATTTAAGATCAAAATGGAGGATTTAATTCAACAAGATACAGCCATTCAAAAACCAAAATGGATCCGCGTAAAATTGCCGACTGGTAAGAATTACCGCGAACTGAGACATTTGGTAGATAAATATAAGCTGAACACCATTTGCCAAAGCGGAAGCTGCCCAAATATGGGCGAATGCTGGGGCGAAGGAACAGCAACATTCATGATCCTTGGAAATATCTGCACCAGAAGCTGCGGATTTTGCGGTGTAAAAACCGGAAAACCTTTGGATGTGAACTGGGACGAACCTGAAAAAGTAGCGCGTTCTATCAAATTAATGAAAATCAAACACGCCGTATTAACTTCTGTTGACCGTGATGATTTAAAAGATATGGGTTCGATTCTTTGGGGCGAAACTGTAAATGCTGTCAGAAGAATTTCTCCCGGAACGACTATGGAAACATTAATTCCGGATTTTCAAGGCATCACAAAACATCTTGACAGAATGGTGGAAGTGGCGCCAGAAGTGATCTCTCACAATATGGAAACAGTAAAACGCTTAACTAGAGAAGTGAGAATTCAGGCGAAATACGAAAGAAGCCTTGAAGTTCTAAGATATTTGAAAGAAGCTGGACAAAACAGAACAAAAACCGGCGTAATGCTAGGTTTGGGAGAAACCAGAGATGAGGTTTTCCAAACCATCGAAGACATTAGAAACGCCAATGTAGATGTGATCACGATGGGTCAATATCTTCAGCCAACCAAAAAACATCTTCCTGTGAAGAGTTTTATCACGCCAGAACAGTTTGATGAGTACGGAGATTTTGCAAGAAGCTTAGGTTTTCGCCACGTAGAAAGTTCGCCTTTGGTGAGGAGTTCTTATCACGCTGAGAAGCATATTCACTAAGATTTACCACACAATTAAAATAAAAAAAAAGACTCCTATATGGAGTCTTTTACTGTTTGTTCTACTGGCTGTATGTTTTCGGTTTTGTTCATATTTTCCACTTGTTGCGGGATGAACATCATGTAAGCAAAATAACCTAGAAGGAACAATGCAACTACGACAATAATCGCAATCATAGGACCTTTGTTGGTTTCGCTGTCTGGTTTTGGAATGTCTGATCTCATAGTTTTATTTTTTATGTTTACTTAAAAGTCTATTGCAAAACTAATGCCTCATTATTATCTAAATAATTTTTGGAAAATTAATTTATTATTAGTAAAAATTATACGGTTGATTTATTAAAATTATATGTTTTTTCAAATTAACCCTATATATTTGCAGGGTTAAAATTTCAATTTATGAAAATCGAAAAACGCTGGATCATTTCTTTTATAGTTATCAGTATCATTTCAGTCGCTGCACTCTTCTGGCCAGAGCAGACGTCTTTGCCTTTACCGGGAACTTTTCTCGGAGAAGACAGTATAGTAGGAGCCGACGTTGCCTGGATTTTAGCTTCCTCTGGTTTGGTTTTATTGATGACACCCGGACTTTCATTTTTTTATGGCGGAATGGTCGGCAAGAAAAATATGATTTCAACAATGCTTCAAAGTTTCATTGCATTGGGTGTGATCAGTATTTTGTGGGTAGTTGTAGGATTTAGCTTGTCTTTCGGAGAATCGATCGGGATTACCATTAATGGAATTCACTATGGCTTAATAGGAAATCCAACAACATATATGTTTTTTAACAATGTGGGTGTTTTGCCACACAGCAAAATGGCTTCCACCGTTCCTTTTATTCTCTTTGCATTATTTCAAATGAAATTTGCAGTGATTACGCCAGCTTTGATTACGGGTTCTTTTGCAGAAAGAGTAAGGTTTATTTCTTACTTATTGTTTATGGTTTTATTTAGTTTAATCATCTACACACCGCTTTGTCATATGGTTTGGCATCCGGACGGATTACTGAACAAATATTTCGGAGTGAAGGATTTTGCTGGTGGAACAGTAGTTCATATGAGTGCAGGATTCGCTGCTTTGGCTGGCGCAATGATGATCGGCAAAAGGAAAAATCCACATCACGAACCTTCGAATATTCCATTTGTCATTCTTGGAACTGGAATGCTTTGGTTTGGCTGGTTTGGTTTCAATGCAGGTTCTGCTTTGGCGGCAAATGCAACCGCTGCGATGGCTTTTGGAACCACAACGATTGCGTCAGGAACTGCAATGCTATCCTGGATATTTTTTGACAGAGTCAATGGAAGAAAAGTTTCAGCTTTGGGCGCTTGTATCGGAGCAGTTGTCGGTTTGGTGGCTATAACGCCTGCTGCAGGTTTTGTGACGATTCCACACGCTATTTTTATAGGATTTATTTCAGCGATTGTTTCAAATCTGATGTGCAATTGGAAACGCCTGAAAAAGGTGGACGATACTTTGGACGTCTTCGCTTGTCACGGTGTTGGCGGAATTATGGGAATGATTCTAACAGCGATTCTGGCTCAAGGAGAGAACGCCAGTCTGCTTCACGGCGGTTTCGAAGTGTTTGCACATCATATGATGGCCTTGGTCTTGGTTTCGGCATTCACATTCTTAGGCTCATTGATTTTATATAAACTTACGGATATGATAATCCCATTAAGAGTTGCAGAAGATTCCGAAAACATCGGTTTAGACCTTTCGCAGCACGATGAAAGTCACGCATAAAGTATGCTGTAATGCATATTTGATTTTGATATGAAGAAAACCTCGCTCTTAAAGTGGGGTTTTTATTTGGGCAGCTTTATCCGCCTTCCACTCCCGCTTTTTTTGTTGTTGCGAATGACGTGATGTCGTTAATAGAACTTTTCCAGAATCGCAACAACAAAAAAGAGCTCCGTTCAAGTCGGGCTGCGCTTCGCAAAGTAGAATATTTGTCTATCAATCAAAATTTTCTCCCTAAAACACACCCAAAATCCGCCGAAAAATCTCTAAATTCGTGTCTTAAATTTTTTATGAGATGACGAAATTCGGAGTGGATGCGGCCAGTTTTTATGTGCCTTCTTTATATTTAGAAATCAAAGACCTTGCAGAGAAAAGAGGAATCGAACCAGCAAAATTGGAAAAAGGTTTGGGGCTTCACAAAATGGCTTTGCCAGATGTTCACGAAGATGCAGCGACGTTTGCGGCAGAAGCTTTACTCAAATTAATTCAAGATTACAATCTCAATCCTAAGGAAATATCCAGAGTTTACCTCGGAACGGAAAGCGCTTTGGACGCTGCAAAACCAACTGCAACCTATGCGGTTCAAATGGTGGAAGAATTTTTAACCGAAGAATTTGGTGAAAGGGTCTTCAAAAACTGTGACGTTGTTGATATGACGTTCGCTTGCATTGGAGCGGTGGATGCTTTGCATAACGCTTTGGATTTCGTAAGAGCAAATCCTACAAAGAAAGCTGTTATCATTGCCAGCGATTACGCAAAATACGAATTGGCCTCGTCAGGCGAATATACGCAAGGCGGTGGCGCAGTAGCATTACTGGTTTCCGCCAATCCAAAATTAATCGAGATTGATAACAATTGGGGTGTTGCCACGGAAAGTGTTTTCGATTTCTTCAAACCGAGACGTCATTTTTCTAAAGGCGATTTCCCAACTGCTCCGGAGAATTTCCCTGACAAAATTGAAGTGTTCACAGACGAACCTGTTTTCGATGGTCAATATTCGAATGTTTGTTATCAGGATAGAATTCGTGAAGCCTATGAGCATTACAAAGAACAGACTTTCACTGTAAGACCATATGAGAATTGGCGTTATTTGATTTTCCATTTGCCTTACGCTTTCCACGGAAAAAGAGTGTTCACCGAAATTTATAGTTTAGAAAATCACCTCGATTACTCGGATGCAGAAAAGCAAAAAGCCATCGCGAAATCCGAAGATTATATCAATTTCATCAATGAAAAAATAGAGAAATCTCAACGCGCGTCTTCTGAGATTGGAAATATGTACACGGCTTCAATTTTTATGGCGTTGCTGTCAGCATTGCAAACTTCGTTTAGCGAAAGTGAGGATTTGTCAGAAAAAGAAATTGGATTCTTAGCTTACGGAAGTGGCTCCAAATCAAAAGTTTTCGTCGGCAAAGTTTCCCCAGAATGGAAATCCGTCGTTGAAAAATGGAATCTTTTCGAGGAACTGAAAAACAGGTTACCAATCGATTTTGAGACTTACGAAAAACTACATCGCAAACAACTAGATTTTTCGGTTAACCAAAATTACAAAGGTTTTGGATTGACGAGAATTGAAAAAGAAAGTCTAGTTTTGAGAGGCGCAAGATATTATTCTTATCAAAAATAAATTAAAGCAGAATATGCCTAAAATCGAAGCCGAGCAAATGATTATTTGCTCGGCTTCTTTTGAAAATCTATAACTAACTACTAACTTAATTCAAATTATTTTTTTGTTCTGAAATGTTTTCGGCGTCACACCTTCAACTTGTTTGAAAACCCGAATGAAATAATTCGTATCCGAAAATCCAGTGCTGAAGGCCGTTTCACTCACCGAATTCTGTTGGCTCAACAACTCCTTCGCTTTTTTGATTCTCTCGTGGATGATAAACTCATTCGGAGAAAGTCCTAATTCCTGTTTGAACATCTTAAAGAAATTCGATTTGCTGACATAAGCCATCTTCGCAATCGCATCAATCGATAATTTCTGATGAAGATTCTTCTTGATGAAATCGGCGACAAAACCAATTCTCGATTGAGTTTTCAACGTATTCTTCTCAACCAAGTTTCTCGCTTGCGTCTGCATCAATCGGATTAACAATTCCTTCAATGCAAAATCTGCAATCACATCTTTATGCGAATTATCGTCCATCGCAATTCTCATAATGTTGTTCGTTGCTGAAGCAAGTGCTTTGTTATTAAGCAAATAAAACTCGTCAAAAGAAATATTCCAATGCGAAGAATCATCGATTTTTGTGGAAGTGAAATTTAAATTTTCCAGAGATTCTTTCACGAATTCAGGACTCAAAGTCAAAGAAACACATTGTGCTGGCTGAACATCAGCTTCCGGAAAATCAATCACCATTGTTTCGCCAGGCGCCACCAAAACGCTTTCTTCAGGAAGATATTCGAAGTAATTGCTCTTATCCTGAAGCTTCATCCATTTCTTTCCTCGCAACATTCCAGTGAACGCCAGATGCTCAAAATGCAGTTTCACATCGTAAGTCGTCTTGTGCGTTTCATAGACACTGAGTTCACAATTATTTAAACTGAACTTGGTTTGATTTTCTACCAATGTATTCAATTTTTTTTCGTGTGTCAGGCTTGGTTTATTAAGTTGAAAATGATTTGGATTCATAATTTCAAGGTTTGTAACATCCTGTTTTTCAAATATAAGATTTATTTATGACTTCAGCTCTTAAATTTTGTTAAGGACTTATAAACTATTATAAATGTAGGATTTTACTGTTTATTTGGAGGATTGTGCTATAATTCTTGTTGTATTAGTAATTAATTTAGCATTAATCAAATATTAATTCAGTATTAATAAAACCAAATATTATTATGAGTACAACAGCAGAACAAACACAAAATTCAACCACTTTGGCTTGGCCAGAATTCAAATCAAAATATGATAATTACATCGGCGGGAAATTTGTGCCGTCAGCAGGCGGGCAATATTTCGATGTGATTTCTCCAATCAACGGACAGGTTTTCACACAAGCCGTTCATTCCAACAAGGAGGATTTAGAGAATGCCGTTAATGCTGCGTCAGAGGCTTTCAAAACTTGGAAACTTACCTCTGCAACAGAGCGAAGCATTATTCTAAATAAAATCGCTGACAGAATAGAGGAGAATTTGGAATATATTGCAACGGTTGAAACAATTGACAATGGTAAGGCCGTTAGAGAAACTCTGGCTGCCGATATTCCTTTGGCGATTGACCATTTTAGATATTTCGCTTCAGTAATTAGAGCAGAAGAAGGTTCACACAACGAGTTGGACAAAGACACCGTTTCGTTGATTGTTCACGAGCCACTTGGTGTGATTGCACAAATTATTCCTTGGAATTTCCCAATCCTAATGGCCGTTTGGAAACTCGCTCCGGCTTTGGCCGCAGGAAATTGCGTGGTGTTGAAACCAGCAGAAAGCACGCCAGTTTCTATTATGGTTTTGATGGAATTGATTGGCGACCTACTTCCAGCAGGTGTGGTGAATATCGTCAATGGTTTCGGAGCAGAACTTGGAAGAGCGTTGGTTACGAATCCAAAAGTAAACAAGGCGGCCTTCACAGGTTCTACGGTTACAGGACGAATGGTAATGCAATATGCGACAGAAAATATCATTCCGGTGACCTTGGAATTGGGAGGTAAATCGCCTAACATTTTCTTCAATTCTGTGATGGATGCGGATGATGAATTCTTGGATAAAGCTGTAGAAGGTGCAGTAATGTTTGCCTTAAATCAAGGTGAGATTTGTACTTGTCCTTCGAGATTGTTGGTTCAGGAAGATATCGCAGACGCTTTTATTGCAAAAGTGATTGAAAGAACGGAGGCTATCAAAATCGGAAATCCATTGGATAAAACGGTAATGATGGGAGCGCAGGCTTCGAAAATCCAGAAAGATAAAATTATGGGTTACCTGAAACTCGGTAAAGAAGAAGGTGCGGAAGTTCTGACAGGAGGTGAAGTGAATGAGATTGAAGGTCTGGAAGAAGGTTATTATATCAAACCAACCATCTTCAAAGGAAACAACAGAATGAGAATTTTCCAGGAGGAGATATTCGGACCAGTTGTGGCGTTCACGACTTTCAAAGATGAAGCGGAAGCTTTGGAAATTGCGAATGATACGATTTATGGTTTAGGAGCGGGCGTTTGGACGCGTGATGCACACCAATTGTACAACATCCCAAGACACGTGGAAGCGGGTAGGGTTTGGGTAAATCAATACCACGCTTATCCTGCTGGTGCGCCTTTCGGAGGTTACAAACAGTCGGGAATTGGTAGAGAAAATCACAAAATGATGCTTGACCATTATCGTCAAACCAAAAATATGTTGATTTCTTACGATAAGAAAAAATTAGGGTTCTTCTAATCTTAATGTTTTATAATTAAGTTTAAGACTTATCAATACTCTGAACCCGACAGATTTTTTTGTCGGGTTTTTGCTAACTTTAAAATAATAATGCGCACAAATATTACTTGCCGATTTTAAAGTCAAAATGTTTAAATTAATTAGGAATATTTCACAAAGCTCCAGAAGAGCTAACTATTGGTGGCAAAAGATAGCAAGCAAAGAGCAAAGCTCCGGAGGAGCGACCTGTTGGTAGAAAAAAGATATTTGGGAAATAAATTAAGCTCCAGAGGAGCTATCTATTGGTAGAAAAAGGGTAATAAGCAAAATAGCAAAGCTCCAGAGGAGCGACCTATCAACCGGCATTATTATTTATTAATTTCAAAAATAAAAAGAAATGGAAACTAAAGATAAAATCTCAAGACTATCCGTCACCGACGAGGCGATGGAAGTCATCTGGGAACTCGAGAAAAAACACGGCGAATTGATGTTTTACCAAGCGGGTGGCTGTTGTGAAGGCACGCAACCACAATGTTTTGAAAAGGGTGGATATTTTCCGAGGATGAATGATGCGATGATTGGAACCATCAACGGATTTGAGTTCTGGATAGACCGCGACTTGTTCGAATATTGGAAATATTCTCATTTCACATTAGATGTTTTGGAAGGTTGGGGACCGGGCGGATTTTCTTTGGAAACGCCTTTGGGAAAAACGTTCAAAATTCATTACAGGCTTTTCACGGCAGAAGAATTGGAAAACTTGGAACCGATTAAGCGAAGTGAATAGATTGTAGAATCGTGACATAGCCCCGATAGGAACGGCATCTCCCGAAGCTTCGGGAATTAAGTGGATAGCGTGAAATAGCTCCTAAAAAAATCAGACGGTTTCTACTTTCACAAACTTTGAGACAATCATACTTGCCAAAATGTTTCCGACGGAATTGAGAACGGTCGCCAACGGGTCCACCAAAGTTCCGATTATGATAACAGCTGGAACTACATCGGGAGGGATTTTGTAAACCGAAATCATCAACATTTCCCCGATGTAACCGCCATTTGGGATTCCTCCGGCGACTGCGCTTACGAAAACGGTGATGCCGAGCGCCATTATGAGATTCATTGGTTCGAAGAAATTCCAGCCCAATAGTTGGAACGCGACGTAGATTTTGATGATGGAGGAAATGGATGAGCCGTTTTTGTGAATCGTAGTGCCAATCGGAATCACGACGTTGGCGATGGATGCAGGAACGCCCATTCTTT
Organism: Epilithonimonas sp. JDS; assembly: GCF_021261315.1. Taxonomy (GTDB): domain Bacteria; phylum Bacteroidota; class Bacteroidia; order Flavobacteriales; family Weeksellaceae; genus Epilithonimonas. The sequence continues at coordinate 633,434 of NZ_JAJSAX010000001.1, read as the reverse complement.
TGGCAGACTCGATGGCAACGGGCATTGTCGCCAAACTGCTACACGTGCTGATGGCAGTTGCGGTCGGCAAAAGGCTTTCTTTCCAAAACGCTTTCACGCCGTTTCCACCTTTCCAAACGAAGGCGTAAAGACTGAAAAACACGATGAAATAAATGGTTCCGGCAATGTAATAAAGTCCCAAAGGCTTGGCATAAAATCCGAAAAGTTGAGGTCCAATCGTGCCAACTTGGTACGCAAAATAAGCGCCTAATCCAACGGGCGCGACTTTCATAATTAACAATAAAAGTTGCTTCATCACTTCATTCCCTGAGAGGATGAAGTTTTGGAATGCCTTTCCCATTTCGCCAGATTTTCTGATGGAAATCCCCACCAAAAAAGAAAAGAACAAAAGTGCGAGCATATTTTGTCTCGAGAATAGTTGATAAAACTCGCTGACGGTGAAAAATCCGACAATCTGGTCGTTGATATCGGCATTGTTTTGAAGGCTTTCTGTAATGGTTTCCTGAATGTTACTGGGTGTTTCTGTTGGGAAAAGATAAACCATCACGATGCAAAACGTCGCAGAAATCAAGATGAAACTGAGGAAAGTGAGAACCGTTGTGCCGATGATTTTTCCTAATTGATTTTGTTGCTCGATGCCGGAAATGGCGGAAACAATCGCAAAAAATACGAGTGGAATGACTGTTACGAAAAGTAGATTCAGGAAAATGTCACCGATTGGTTTTAAATAAACCACAAAATCCGGTGTAAAAATCCCAACGAGACTTCCGATGAAAATCCCGATGAGAAGCAGGATGATGTTGCTGTAGTTTTTCCAGAAAGATGATTTCATTCCTCAATTTTAATCAAAGATAAATATAAAAATGTTTGGAATTTTATTTAAAATCCTAATTTTAGAATTGAATTATTCCCGAAATTTGTTCTTATGAAAACAGCAGTTCTAATCACCATCGGAGACGAGATTCTCTCAGGAAATACCGTGGATACCAATTCCAATTTCATTGCCACACAACTTAAAGAAATTGGTGTGAAAGTGACTTCCATCTTCACGATTCCTGATGATGAAAGTGCGATTGTTTCTACACTTGCAAAAGCATTTGAGATGGCAGATGTGGTTTTTACGACTGGCGGATTGGGTCCTACGAAAGATGATATCACCAAGAAAGCTTACGCTGAATTCTTCCAAGATGAATTGGTTTTTTCTGATAAAGTTTACGAACATTTGAGAGCTTATCTCGAAAAGCGAAACCGACTTTGGATTTTGGAACACAATAAGGAACAGGCAATTGTCTTGTCGAAAGCTGAGGTTTTTCTTAATTATTTTGGGACGGCACCTTGTATGGTCTTGCAAAAGAATGGAACGTTTTGTTTCAGTTTGCCGGGCGTTCCTTACGAGGTGAAACCTTTGGTGAAAGACCAAATCATTCCCTTTTTGAAAGAAAAATTGTCCTTAGACCATATCGTGACGAGAATCGTTTCCGTAGTAGATATTCCGGAAAGTATTCTGTCAGAAAATATTGAAAGTTGGGAATTGGCTTTGCCGAAACATATTGCGCTGTCCTATTTGCCAATCGGAACCAGAGTGAAATTAAGATTGACCGCTTCCGGAAGTTCTCAGGAAGTATTAAATCAGGAATTGGAAACTGAAATCCAGAAATTAACCCCAATCATCGGTGAAAATATCATCGCCACACACGAAGATAAAATCGAGAAAATCCTCGGCGAATTGTTGAATGACAGAAAGTTAACGATTTCGGTTTCGGAAAGTTGTACGGGCGGAGAATTGTCACGGTTAATAACATCAATCACAGGAAGTTCGAAATATTTCATCGGCGGAATTGTGAGTTATGCGACCGATAAAAAAGTCGATATTCTGAATGTCAATCCAAAAACAATTGAGGAATTTACCGTCGTGAGTGAGCAAGTCGCTTCCGAAATGGCAAAAGGTTGTCAGGAATTATTCAAGACCGATATTGCGGTTTCTACCACGGGCGTTGCTGGTCCTGGAAAAGGCGAGGACGGAAAAGATGTTGGAACGGTTCATTACACGATTAGAATTGGAAATGAAGAGACAACTTCAAAGCTTTTTCTTCCGCATCTGGAAAGAATTGATTTTATGAACTTCGTTTCTCAGAAAGTGGTGCAGGATATTGTTTCATTGCTCATCAAAAAATAAAAAAAGACAGCTGTAATGGCTGTCTTTCTAACTTCTATTATCTAAAGTCTAACTTCTTTCTATCTATTTCAAAATTTCTTTAAGAAAAGTCAACGTGTGATTCCAGGCGCGTTTTGCCATTACTTCGTTGTAATCCGGAGATTCCGGGCTTGTAAAAGTGTGTTTGGAATTGGCATACGTGATGATTTGAAAATCTGTTTTTCCGGCTTTTAATTCTGCAATCAGATTAGTCATATCTTCAGGTTTTACACTTTCGTCGTCGGCTGGATTTTCCACAAGAACTTTGGTTTTGATGGGAACATTCAGTCTGTCATTTCCTTTTGCCAAACCGCCGTGAATAGACACTACACCAGCTACAGGAAATTGTGCTCTTGCAGTTTCCAAAGCACCGGTTCCTCCGAAACAATAACCTATGACAGCGATTTTTTCAGGATTCGCACCTTGTTTTTTCAATTCTTCCAAAGCCAGAGCAATTCTTTTTTGATACGCTTTGTAATCTTGCTTGTAAGTTCCCGCAATCTTTGAAGCCGAAGCATTGTCGGTTGGGATATTTCCTTCACCATAAATATCAGCGATGAAAGCAATGTAACCTTGCTTTTCCAATTCTATCGCAGAATTTTTAGCTTCATCGTCAATGCCTTTCCAGGCTGGTAATATCAAAACGCCGGGAAGTTTTTTTCCTGCATTTGAAGTGACTAATCCGTTCAGTTTCTGAGTTCCGTCTTTGTAGGCAATTGTTTTCAATGTCTGAGCTAATGTAAATTGCATTCCGAGGAATACAGCAAATAATGTGAGTGAAAGTTTCATATTTAAGATTTTGTTTGATTAATTTTCTTTTGCTTGATGACGTTCATTAGATTCATTAAAAGTACAACTAAACTGAATACTACAAGCTGAATTCCAACATAATGCCAACCGCCAAGTTCCCAGCATTTGAGTCCGATAAATGTTCCCAAAGCGCCACCAACAAAATAAGAAGTCATATAAATCGTGTTTATTCGGCTGTTCGCTTTTTCATCAAGTCTATAAATCAATGCAACATTCGTGACTTGGATGGATTGAACGCCAACATCAATGAAAATCACGGCAAGAATAATTGAAATCAAATAACTCGGAAACAGATAAATCACGACCGAACCAGCCAATAAAATAACACTTGCAATCAATTGTGTGTATGTGGAATCGCCTTTGTCAGACGCTTTTCCAATCAATGGCGCAACCAAGGCTCCTGCAATTCCCAACATTCCGAAAAGTCCAATCGTGTCTGAACTGTAATTGTAAGGTTTTTCAACTAATAAAAATGTCAAAGTCGTCCAAAACGAACAAAACACCGCAAATGCAATTCCGCCAAGCAACGCCATAAACCGCAATTGTGGAAATCGCTTCAACTGATAAAACGAGGACGAAATCAATTTAAAATAAGATTCTTTGAACGTCGGTTTTACACTCGGCAATTTGAAATAGACGAATGCCAAAGAGAAAACCGTAAATCCAGCCGAAAGATAATACACCATTTTCCAACTGCTCCATTCAGAAATATAACCGCTGAAAACCCTCGCCATCAATATTCCTACGAGAATTCCAGTGAATATTATTCCGACATTTTTCCCTTTTTCGTTGCCTGATAATTCCGCCGCCATTGGCAAAATAACCTGAGCCGCAACCGCCGTCAATCCCAATAATAAACTGAATAAAAAGATGAAGTAATAATTGGAAACCAACCCGATTGCAATTAAGACAAAGAATAAAGTTCCCAGTAAGGTCAGTATTAATTTTTTCCTATCAACCTTGTCGCCCAACGGAACCAAGGTCAAAAGTCCAGCGCCATAACCGACTTGTCCGAGTCCGACCATTATTCCCATTTTACTTTCAGGAACGCGGAAACTTTCGGCGATTTGATGTAGAATGGGCTGGGCAAAATAAATATTTGAAACACTAATTCCTGCGACGACAGCCATTCCAAGGACCTGACCTTTGCTCAGTTGTGATTGTACCTCTGACATCGCTTATTTCGAAGCTTGGTTAAGGATTTCCAAATCTTCGGAATCTAAACTCAATTTTGGCGCGTCGAAAATGGTTTGCAACTGTCTTTCGCTCGTCGCACTTACGATTGGCGCAGTGATTAACGGATTTGCTAAGAGCCAAGCCAACGCCACAGTTGCAGGTTGAGATTGATGTTTTTCGGAAACTTTGTCAAGCGCGCTCAAAACTGATTTTCCTTTGTCATCAAAATATTTCTTGATGCCAGCGCCTCGGGTTGTTTTCTCAAAATCTTCTTCGGTTCTGTATTTTCCAGTTAAGAATCCTGCGGCCAAAGACCAATAAGGAAAAGCGCTCAATCCATATTTTTCAACCAATGATGCGTATTCCGTTTCGAATTTTTCTCTTTCCACCAAATTGTAATGAGGTTGAAGTGCAACATATTTTGGCAAATTATTTTTCTCAGCGACTTCAAAAGATTCAATCAATCTTTCTGGGGAAATATTCGAAGCGCCGATGTATCTTACTTTTCCTGCTTTGATGATTTCGTCGTAAGCAGAAAGCGTTTCTTCAACCGGCGTTACTTTGTCATCAAAATGTGTGTAATACAAATCGATGTGGTCTGTCCCAAGACGTTTGAGAGATTCGTCCACAGATTTCAGGATGTATTTTTTGCTGATGTCGAAGCCGTGTTCTTTGGTTTCTGAACCTACTTTTGTAGCGAGAACGATGTCTTGTCTGTTCTTTTTATCCTTCATCCATTTTCCGATGATTTCCTCGGATTGTCCGCCTTTTCCGTTCACCCACCAAGAATAAGTGTCGGCTGTATCGATGAAATTGAATCCTCCTTCTTCGAATTTATTCAGAATATCGAACGATTCTTTCTCATCCAAAGTCCATCCAAAAACGTTTCCTCCAAAGTTGATAGGCGCAATTTCTAAGTCTGTATTTTTAATAGTTACTTTTTTCATTTTGATAATTTATTATTTTAAAAATTCTTTCACAGGTTTGATGAATTGGTCAAAAACCTCGATGTGTGGCAAATGTCCAACGTTGTCGATTTCCACCAGTTTCGAACCTTTTATTTTTTGTTGAGTAGCTATTCCCAATAGGTCGTATCGTCCCATCGTTTCAGCTATTTTTGGGTCTTTCACATTGTTTTTTCCAATCGCAGTTCTGTCTCGCGTTCCGATAATTAATAAAGTTGGAACATTCAAGTTTTGAAATTCATAAACCACGGGTTGTGTGAAAATCATATCAGAAGTTTTAGCGTTTATTAAAGCTACTTTTGGATAATCTGGCGCTTTTGTCCAGGCTGTCAAAAGATAAACCCATTCGTCATATTCCGGTTTCCATTTGTTGTCGTAATAAAACCCGTTTTGATATTTTTTTGTTGATTCGTAATCAGCTTTCAGTTCTGTTTCGTAATTTTTATCGATGGAAGTGTAAGGCGCAACCAGTTTCCAATCTTCCAGTCCGATTGGGTTTTCGAGGATTAATTTCTCAACCTTTTCTGGGTACATCAATGAAAATCTTGTCGCCACCATTCCGCCCATCGAATGTCCGAGAAGATAAATTTTATCGATTTTTAATTCATCCAAAACAGCTTTCGTATTATGAGCAAATTGCTGAAATGTGAATTGATAATCAATTGGTTTTGATGATTTTCCGAAACCGATTTGGTCTGGAACAATTACCCGAAATCCATCTTTCGTCAAAGCTTCAACCGTCGTTTTCCAATACGCACCGTTAAAATTTTTGCCGTGAAGCAGAACTACGGTTTTTCCATTGGCTTTATTAGGTTTGATGTCCATATAAGCCATTTTCAAATCCTGATTTTGACTTTTCAAATTCAGAAAACTGACTTTGTATGGATATTCATAATTTGTCAACATAATATCCAAAACCGGCCGATTTGCCTGAGCGGATAAATTGATTGATAAAATCAGAAAAGTTATTATTTTTATTAATTTCATAATTTAATTTTTTATAATTAATGAGTTGAAGCTCCTCTATATCTTTCCCAATACCAAAGCAATCCACCCAAATAAATCGAATGTACCAATTGCGCTTCAATCGCGCTCCAATTTTCCACAGAAGCACTTCCCAAAACCAAAAGTCCCATCAACGCCAAGCCAGCATAAATGGCGTATTTGGTTTGATAGCCAATTAATAAAGCCAATCCAATCAGAAATTCTGCAATTGGAATGAAGTACCCAAAAGGCGTCAGCAAACTCTCAGGAATTGCTGATTTCTCCATCGATTTTACCATTCCTTCCGTGAAGATTTGCAACTTTGGCAATCTTACTAAGCCGTGACCAAAAATGGAAAGCGCGATGGGCAATCGTAAAAAGAAATAGGTGGTTTTGAAGTCTTTCATCGGTTTATTTTTTTAGGTAATTGATAATTCCAATCACGTCGTCTTTCCCAAAACCTGCGTCATTGGCTGATTGATAAGTTTCTATCAAAGTCTTTGTTAAAGGAAAATCGGCGCCTGCATCTTTAGCAAGCAAAATATCTTTTAACATCAAATCCAAAGCAAATGTCGGTGCATAGTTTTCTTCCGTCAACAGAGGCGTTTTCACCTTCGTAGCGCCACTTCCGCTGGCACTTTCATTAATGATGTCAAGCATATCCGAACGATTGATTCCCTGAGATTCTGAAAATAAAACCGTCTCTGCCAAACCTTGATAAATGGTTGCTATAAAGTAATTGACCGATAGTTTCGCTGCCAAGCCTTTTCCATTTTCTCCCAAATGTTTGATGCTCTTTCCTAATTTCTCCAAATATGGTTCAGCACGTTTCACATCTTTTTCATCGCCGCCAACCATTATAATCAATGTTCCGTCTGTAGCTGGTTTTGTGCTACCGGCAACTGGCGCGTCCAGAAGGGAAGCTTCTTTTATTTTTAAAGCTTTTGCAATCTCACTGGAGACTTCCGGCGAAATTGTACTCATATCAATGAATAATTTTCCTGTAATATCAAGCGATAAAATCTCTTCATAAACCGCTTTTACCGCATTATCATTTGTAAGAATGGTGAAGATGATGTCGCTGTTTTCAACCAGTTCGCTGATACTTTCAGCAATGTTTGATTGGTCTTTGAAGTCTTCTGCTTTTTCGATGGTTCTATTGAAAACGGATAAATCAAATCCAGCTTTCTCGAGATTTTTCGCCATCGGATGGCCCATATTTCCAAGACCTATAAATCCTATTTTTTCTGAACTCATTGTTTTAAAATTAATTACTGACTTTTTAACTTTTTCATAAATTCCATTATCGCAGGTCTTAACTCCTTAAACAATGGATGTTGCTTGTTTTTCAACATCACTTCGGTAAATAGTTTTAAACCTAAAGCAAATTCGGTCACCGTATTTTCATCATCAAAAATTTTCTTTGATTTAATGACCTCAATAATGTTGAAAATATCATCGTGGTTATCAAATTCTAGACTTAAATTTTTTGTGCCTTCAGAACCGTCTTTGAGTTTAAGTTCTTTTAAATCTAATTGATAGGTGTTGTTTCTTTTTTCCATTATTTAAGCTTTTGGAACTGGCGCATTGGCTTCGATTAATTTTTCTTTTTTCAGTTCTGCCCAGAAATCAGCCGGAATTTTTGCTTTGAATGACGCCGCATTTTCCTCAGCCTGCTTCACCGTATGCACACCAGGAATCACGCCTGAAACCACATCCGGTGCCGCTGCAAATTGAAGTGCTGCCGTTCTCAAATCTACTTTATGATTGTCAGCAACTCTTTTCAAAGCTGCTAATTTTTCTTTGACACCATTCGGGAAATCGCCATTGTACAGATATCTGTCCTTACCAGAAAGAAAACCAGCACACAGCGGAGCGCCGACAACAATCGAAATGTCTTTTTCGGCCGCTTTCGGGAAAACTTTGTTGAGGTCATCGGAATGATGAATTAGTGAATACTGACAGGCAGAAAGGAAAATATCAGGGTCCGAAACTTCGATGGCCTTCAAAATCGGTTCGATGGTGTTGACACCAAATCCCCAACCTTTTATCAGGCCTTCCTCACGCATTTTGATGAGTTCTGGCATTGCGCCTTTCGCAGCAATATCAAAATATTTGACCCAATCGCCCTTCATATCTTTGTTGTCAGGAGAAAGGTCGTGGATGAAAACAACGTCCAATGAAGCAACGCCTAAACGCTGCAAACTGTCTTCAACGCTTTTTCTGGCGCCAGCTGCGGAGTAATCATATTCATAAGAAAAATTAAGTTTTCCTTTCCAAAGTCCATCCAATTTGAAATCATCGTGCGGTTTCAGAATTCTTCCCATTTTTGTGGAAAGTGTGAATTCATCGCGCTTTTTATCTTTCAAAAACAATCCCATTCTGTGCTCGCTGAGTCCCAAACCGTACCACGGCGACGTGTCAAAATAACGAACTCCTGCATTCCAGGCGGCTTCTATCGATTGTAAACATTCGATGTCCGGATTGATGTTAAAACCATTTCCCAAAGCGACTCCGCCGAAACCGGATTTGTTTTTTGGTCTGAATCTTTTATTCTGATTTGAATTGTCGAACTGTTCCATAATGTTTCCTTTTAATAATTGTGATGCAAATGTGGGAAAGGCAGATGAAGCCATTAATCCTGCAGCAGCCAGTCCGCTGTTTTTAATAAATGTTCGTCTTTCCATTTTTTTAATATTTTGTGATTGGTGATTTTATTTTAAAGCTTAAAAAGCATTGACAAGTTCATCGATGGTCTGTAATTCTTCTTTTGTAAGATTAATGTCCATCGCTTTTGCATTTTGAACGGCTTGTTCTGCATTTCTTGCGCCAGCCAAAGCAATCGTAATTCCAGGTCTTTCAATCGTCCAACGCAGAACCAATTGTCCAAGCGTTGCATTATGCTCGTCAGCAATCGGTTTGATTTTGTTGAGAAGTTCATTGGTTTTCTTGATAAAATCTGGTTGGAAATGAGGATGTCCAGCTCTGTGGTCGCCATTTTGAAATTTGTAATCTGAAGTAATTTTTCCAGTCAACAATCCTCTTTCTAAAGGACTGTAAGCCAAAATCGATTTGTTATTTTCGATGCAATAAGGAACGGTTTCGTCCTCAATCCCACGATTCACCATACTGAAGGGAATCTGATTTGAAACCAATTTCAACGTTTTCTCAGCCTCAGCCATTTGTTGTGCATCATAATTGCAAACGCCAGCAAAACGGACTTTTCCTTGCTCAATCAATCTTGAAACCGCTTCGAAAGTTTCATCAATTGGTGTTGTGACATCTGGCCAATGGATTTGGTAAAGGTCGATGTAATCTGTTCCAAGTCGTTTCAAACTTTGCTCGCATTCATAAATTATGCTTTCTTTTCCGGCATATTTGTAAATGTCGATATCATTTCCGTCGTTATTTTTGCTGTTCATTGCCAAAGTTCCCTTGTCCAAATCCCAGCGCATTCCAAACTTTGTAAGGATTTGAACTTTGTCTCGAGAAATATCCTTAATCGCTTCGCCCACAATTTCTTCGCTCGTTCCTTGTCCGTAGATGGGCGCAGTGTCAATAGACGTTACGCCGACATCATAAGAAGCTTTGATGGCCTCGATGGCTTCATTTCTGTCCGTGCTTCCCCACATCCAACCGCCGGCTGCCCACGCTCCGAAGGTGATTGCTGAAACTTCTAAATCGCTGTGTCCTAATTTTCTATATTCCATTTTTAATTTTTATTTTGTTAAAGGTCCTTTGCTCACTTCCTTCCCCGCTTTATAAATTGAAAATATATCTCTAGTATTTTTAATATTCTCTATAGGATTTGAATTTAAAATAATAAAATCAGCCGTCCTCCCAACTTCAATTGTTCCAAAATCTTTATCAATCTTCAAAGCTTTCGCTGAGTTTTTGGTAGCAACTGTAATAGCCTGAATTGGCGTCAATCCAGATTCCGTCATCAACTGTAATTCCAAATGCTCTGAAAATCCCTGAGCTCGCAAAGGCATTGCGCCGCTGTCTGTTCCCATCGCTACCAGAATTCCGGAATCGTAAACTTTTTTCAGATTCTGTTTCGCGGTTTCAAAAGCTTTGATATTTAGATTGTAATTGGGAGAATTTTTTATTTCGTTTTGATATTTCTCAGAAGTTATCATTTCGTAAACGCCCGGTTCTAATGATTTTTTGAAGAAGTCATTATCGACCCATTCCGGTTTTTTGGCGTATACGTAAGCATATTCGTCAAGCGAAAGAGTAGGAATGTAAATGATATTTTGAGCTTTCATTTTTGCCAAAGTCGCATCATCAATTACTTCGCTTCTCACGCTGTGGCCGATGACATCGATGCCGTCTTCAACCAGTTGTTTCAAATCCGAGAGATAATAAACGTGCGCTGCAACTCTCAGATTTCTTTTGTGCGCTTCTGTGATGATGGCTTTGTAAATCTCAGGACTAATTTTTTTCTTGAATTTTCCATTAAAATCATCTACCCAGATTTTCACCAATTCTGCATTGATGTTTTTCAAACTGTCCATTTGAGCCGGAATTTGATTCACAGAACTTGGTCGGAAAACTTTGTCCATTGCAAAATCGAGTGGTGGAGCGCCGTCGGTCACACCAAATCCATAACCTGCAGAATGTATTCTTGCGCCGTCAAGTTCGCCTTTCGCAGACTTTTCCCTCAATCCGCTTTCAAACAACAAAGGTCGGTCGGTTCCCATCGACATTACGTTGAGAACGCCGTAATCCTGATATTTTCTGAGTTGAGCAAGGATATTTTCTTCAGTGTAATTTTCGGGAACTGTGGTTTTTCCTTTCAAAGTTCCAACGTGGGAATGGGCAGAAATTAAGGCTGGAATGATTGTTTTGCCTTTTAAATTAATCCGTTTTGCAGTTTTGTCAGAAATTGTTTTCCCGATTTTGGAAATCTTATTATTCTTAATGAGAATGCTCGTATTTTCTATTGGATTTCCGCCGTTTCCATCGATGAGCCGGACGTTTTCTATGATTAAACTATTTTGCCCGAAAGAAAAATTAATGATGAAAAAAGATAAGACGGTAATTATTTTCCAATATTTCATAATGCTAAGATTTTTGGTGTTTCAGAATATTTTAAGAATTAAAAAAGGATTCTGAAAGTGAATGTTATCGAGGGAACAATTATTATGCCCCGCAAAGCCATTACAAATGTTGAAAAAAAATAAAAATTTTAGCTTGTAGAATTAATTTAAATAATTGTAGATTTATCCTATCATAACAAATTTAAAATTTATTTAATATTGTGAAAAAACTGCAGTTTGAGTCTTTGGTGATAAGTGATTTGGAAGGTGAGGAGTTTGGTCATCCGTCGCACAGCCATACTTATTATGAGATGATTTATGTTATGAAAGGAAATGGTAATCATCACATCAACAACATTATTTTGCCTTACAAATGTGGCGACCTTTTCCTGATTTCGCCAGACGATCAGCATTATTTCGAGTACAATAAATATTCGAGGTTGATTTTCATCAAGTTCACGGATGACTATTTTAAAGGAAACAAGCATCTTTCTCCCGATTCTTTTGCGATGAATTCTCCGGAAAATGTGATGCGGAAACAAATCCTGAAAGAGAAAAAACTCATCTTTTCCGAACCTTGCAAGACGATTCTGAAAAAGACGATTGAAAATATTTTGTCCTACAACTGCAGAAAAGATGTTTCCACATCGCCGATTGTTTTTTATCAAATCCTTTCAATTTTCGGATTGATTAAAGAAGCGACTTCAAAGATGGACATCAGGTTGGATGTTGGACTTCAAAATAAGGAAGATGTGATTTCGTACATTCATCAGAATATCTACCAGCCGGAGACGATTCGAATCAAAAATATCGCCTATCATTTCAATATTTCACCGACTTATTTCAGTGCTTACTTCAAACGAAATTTCGAAGTTTCTTATCGCGATTACGTCAATGATTATCGGATGGCTTTGATAGAAAGACGAATGGAATCCGGACAAAATACCATCAAACAAATCGCTTATGAGTTTGGTTTTACGGACGAAAGCCACTTGTCGCATTACTTCAAAAATAAAAAAAGTAAAACGCTGGGTTCGTACAAAAATAAGAGTCGGAGTTTAGCTTAGATAAATGATGAAATCACTTTTTAGATTTCATCGCCTTCACTTTCTTCACAGAATCATCCGCCAATAATTTTTGATAATCATCAGATTCAACGGGAATCAATTGGATTTTGGAATCTTCATTATGAAAAATCCCGAATCCATTTTTCTTTGCCAAAGGCGAAGTCCGCAAACAAGCTTGACCTTTTGAAAAGAATTTCTGTTTCTCCTCTTCAATTTCTGAAGGCGAAATATCATTTCGTTCCGCAAAAATTTCAAATAACAATTCGTCGGAAGTATATTTCAAAGGTTGTTTTGAAAGCTTTTCGAATTGATAATTGGCAATCGTTTTCTTCTCACTTTTCACCACCGGAATCACCGCTTTGGAAACCGGAGAATCTTCTGCGATTTCTATTAAGGTGTTGGTGTAATTGGTGGTGTGGGTTTTCATTTTTAATCTGAAAGGTATTTGGTGATATTGTCTTTAGTTAATTCAACAATTATACATTGATTCCAATCAATTAGGATTTGATTCCAAAGCTTATTTATTTGAACTAGCAGATGACTCAGTTTTTCTTTCTCAATTTCGGGAGAATTCCAATAATATTGAAACCAAATATTCTCTACAAATTCATTATCACAATCAATTAAGATTGCACAATATTGGTTCCGTATCCAAAAGTTCTAGACTTTTTAAAGGTGTTTCCGTACCCAATATTGATATTTGCTATCTTCTCAAAATTATTTTGTTCAATTAATTTTTGTAGGTCTGAAAACTTAATTTTTTTAGAGATGAGAGGGAAATTGGGTCTTTTTCTAACGAAGATTTTATCATTTCCATTAATGTCAAAATTTTCTTTTTCAAATCCTATAATTTCTTCAGTTTCACTTAAGATAAATTCAATATTTTCAAATGGCAAGAGTTGAACTTGATAATAATTATCTTCGTGTATTGAAATATTAGTTAGCATAATATCAAAGATTACTCTGAAACTTTAATTTCAATTTTCCTCTTAGACCTTACCAACCACAATCCCACAAACGTCAAAAACCCATTCAGAATAATCAGTTCCACCCCAATTCTGTAATCCGTATTATTCGTCACATAAAGATTAATCAAATAAGTCAAAACCGGCGCAAGTAGCGTCACAGCCAATATCGAATACTTTTTTACAATCGTAAATTTCGTCAGAATCCCAAAAGCAAATAATCCCAAAAGTGGCCCGTAAGTGTAACCCGCAATTTCCATTATCAGGTAAACAATCGATTTCTCATTGATAGCTTTGAAAACCATAATCAACGCAAAAAATATCACCGTGAAAGTCAAATGAACTTTCATTCTCAGTCTTTTCTTTTGTTTCTCGGTTTTTTGCTGGTCTTCGTTCAAGCCCAAAAGGTCAACGCAGTAAGAACTCGTCACCGCCGTCAAAGCCCCATCAGCAGACGGAAACAAGGCGGAAATCAATCCAATGATGAAAATAACAGAAAGCGCCATCGGAAAATGTCCGAGAGACAATGCTGGGAAAAGGTCGTCGCCCATTATGTTGCTGATTTGTCCATCGGCACCTTTGAAACCGAAAATGCCATCGCCATAAACTGCACCATTTTGTATCGCAAAAAGATAAAGCAAACCACCCAAAAATAGGAACGCCAGATTCACAAAAAGCAAAGTTCCGGCAAATGTCAGCATATTCTTTTTCGAGTTTTTCAGGTTGTCCACCGAGATGTTTTTCTGCATCATTTCCTGGTCAAGACCCGTCATCGCAATCGTGATGAACATCCCGCCCAGAATGGTTTTCAGGAAAAAAGTTTTGGAATTGATGTCAGTATTAATGAAATGCGTGTACTGCTTTTGCTCCAAAATCGAGTAGGCTTCACCAAATGATAAATTCAAATTTGACAAAATATAAACGATGCACGCAATCAAACTCAAAATCATAAACGACGTCTGCAAGGTATCCGTAATCACAATCGTTTTCACGCCACCTTCAAACGTATAAAGCAGAATCATCAAAAGCAACACAAAAGCCGTTACCCAAAACGGAACGCCAAGATTCTCAAGCAAAAATATTTGAAGAATATTTACCACCAAATACAACCTCGCCGTCGCCCCAATCGCTCTGGAAATAATGAAAAACAAAGACCCGATTTTATGCGCCTCCACATTGAACCTTCGACCCAAATAAGTGTAAATCGAAGTCAGATTCATCCGGTAATAAAGCGGAAGAAGAACGCCCGCCACGATGAAATAACCGATGAAAAACCCAATCACCATCATATAATATTCGAAACCGCCAAACACATAATCGCCCGCCGTCATCTTCCCGACCGTGCCTGGAACGGAGATAAACGTCACGCCCGAAAGCGACGTCCCAATCATCCCAAACGCCACCAGCCACCATTTACTTTTCTTGTTTCCGATGAAAAAAGACTGGTTGTCGGAGTTGCGACTTGTAAAATAGGAAATTACCAAAAGCCCAATAAAATAGGCGAATACGAATAATAATAAAACAGTTCCCGGATTCATTGTTCAAATTTGAGTGGAACAAAAATAGTTTTTTTATCGCATTGGTTCGAAAATAATTATTTGGGCAACTTATCCGCCTTCCGTTCCCTCCCGATTTTACATCGGGATACGTTCAAGTCAGGTTGCAGATTCCCCATCCAAACACGATTTGTCCAATTATTGAATCTCTCAACAAATATTCTTACATCACGATTTCATATTCTCACGATGTAAAACAATATTCTTGTGTTGTGATTTAATATTCTTGCATTGTAACTTCATATCCTTGCGATGTGATTGAATATCCTTGCGATGTGATAGAATATTCTTGCAATGTAACTGAATATTCTCGTCTTGTAAAAGAATATTCTTGCAATGTAACTTCATATTCTTTCGTTGTGGTAGAATATTCTTGCATTGTGATTGAATATTCTTGCACCTGAAACGATATTCAACTACCGCGTCGGAATCATTTTCTTCACCACAATATAAATCAAAACCGCCGACAACGCCAACACACCAAACGACCCAATCCACAAACTGTCAAACCCAAATTGACTCACCACATAAGTTCCCAAAAACGGCGTGAAGATAAACGAGAAGGAAAAAGCAATTCCATTCAGTCCCATATATGCACCTTTGTTTCCCCGCTCAGCGCGCAAAGCCGTCACAGTGGACATAAACGGAAGCACCCAAATCTCAGCCACAGACAATATCGTCATCGAAAGTAAGAGCAAGGCAACATTACTTCCCAAAAGCAAAATCAGATAGGATACTCCAGCCATCACAATCCCAATGAATAAGATTTGTGGAATCTTCAAAGTCCGTTCTGCAATGCTTACCAAAGGCATTTCCAATAACACAATGATAAATCCACTATAGCCCAAAACAAACCCAATCGTACTTTGACTCAACTTCGCCACGTCTTTATAAAACAATGGAATCGTATTAAAAAATTGGAAAAAACAAACCGCAAAGACAGCACACAAAATACTGTAAATCAAAAACGGAAAATCTTTGTAAGGTGATTTCGTTGCGATGTTCTCAACCTTTTTTTCAGGTTCTAGTCTCTTTTTCTCACGAAAAATTTGATTTCTCTTTCGGAAAAACACAACATAAATAATTCCGGCAACCAAAGCGCCGATTGCATTTACCACAAACAAAAAATTATAAGAAATCCCAGATAGAATTCCGCCCAAGGCTGGCCCAATCGAGAATCCAAGATTGATGGCCATTCGGTTCAATGAAAAAGCTTTCGTCAGATTTTCTGGTCTTGCATATTTGGTAATCGCTACAGAATTCGCAGGTCGGAATGTATCGCTGATTGTGCTTTGAAGGAAAATCAGAAACGCCATCATTTCAATACTCGGAAAAAATGGAATGATGAGAAATATCGGCGCACTCAAAAACAAACTCCAGCATTGCACGTAATATTCTCCAAATCTGTCCGTCAACAATCCGCCCAAGTAAGAACCCAGCACAGAACCGATGCCGTAAAAACTCAAAACGATTCCCGCATTCTCCAAACTGAACTTCAAATGGTCTGTCATATAAACACCCAAAAATGGCAAAACCATCGAGCCAGAACGGTTGATGAGCATTACGATAGACAACATCCAAGCTTCCCGGGAAAGCCCTTTGAATGTTTTGATGTAAGAGTTGAAAAGTTTCATTTAGATTTTCGAATCGCAAATTTACCCAAAAAAGAAAGCCATCCGTAAAGAATGGCTTTCAAAATTTATCATTTAGAATGAATCTAACATCTAAATTCTAATATCTAATTTCTGGACTTACTGTAATTTAAATCCTCTCGTAGTGATTCTTCCGTAAGCATCCACATATTTCACCTGAACGTTTCCTTTGTAATTATTTAGGATTTTCTCCACGTCTTTCTGAGAATTGACAGGTTTTCCGTTGATTTCCATTACGATGTAATTATCAACGACACCAATTTTATCCATCTCACTTCCTTCTGTCACATTTTTCGCGATAACACCGCTTTCCAGACCGTAATCAGTTTTCACTCTTTCGCTTAATGGCTCAAACTCAGAACCGATTTTTTCAGTCACGGTCAGGTCATCTTTACTTCTGGATGAGGTTCCGCCTTTCAAATCTTTCAGGGTCACATTCACGTTGTTGACTTTACCGTTTCTGGTGTAAGTTACCGCAACTTTATCACCTGGCCTTCTGCTTCCAATCGCTAAAGAAAGGTCAGAGAATCCGGAGATGTCTGTGTTGTCGATTTTTGTAATGATGTCGCCAGGTTGGATTCCTGCATCTTCAGCACCACTTTTTTTCGTGATTTCAGTTACGTAGATTCCGTCGCCGGCTTTCAGATTTTTCTTTTCTCTTTGGTTGTAAGCTGCGACTTGCATTTCATTAGACAAATCTAAACTACCAACACCCAAGAAACCTCTCTGTACCAATCCAAATTTCTTGATATCCTCTACGATTTTTCTCGCAAGATTCGAAGGAACAGCGAATCCATAACCTTCGTAATATCCGGTTTTAGATTGAATAGCTGTATTAATTCCAATCAAATCTCCGTTTACGTTTACCAAAGCACCACCACTGTTTCCAGGGTTAATCGCCGCATCGGTTTGAATGAAACTTTCAATTGGCGTTCTGGATTGTTGACTTAAGATATCGATGCTTCTTCCTTTTGCAGAAATAATTCCCGCCGTTACAGTGGAATTAAGTCCAAGTGGATTTCCGACTGCCAGAACCCATTGTCCAACTTCGGTCAAATCAGAATTGGCGAAATTAAGATAAGGCAAACCTTTCTCTTCAATCTTTAAAAGTGAAATATCGGTGTTCGGATCAGTTCCAATCAATGTTGCGATGTAAGTTTTTTTGTTACTCAATACCACTTCCAATTTATTGGCGCCTGCAACCACGTGATTGTTGGAAATAATATAACCGTCTGGCGAAATAATCACTCCAGAACCCAATCCGGAAGGCATATTTTTAGGAGGCTGTTGCTGTTGTCTCTGCTGATTGCCACCTTGTGGACCAAAGAAAAAATCGAACATATCCGTCTCCGGCATTCTTTGAGAAGCCGCACGGTCTTGATAATTTTTAATCGTTACTACAGCAGGAACTGTAGTTTTGGACGCTTTCACAAAATCATCGCCTACTGCAGAACCAATGCCTGCGAAGGATGCCTTGTTAGAAGCTGTAGTGAAATATGAGAAATCTTCTCCATTTTTTTCTGAGCTGATGTAGTGACTCGCTCCGAAAACCGTTGCACCGGAAATAACCCCGGTCAATGCGTAAGGCATTAGTTTTTTGAAAGTATTCTTCATCTTAATATTCATTTCTTTTTGAGATTATTGTTAGACAAATTTAATGCTAAATTAGTATGAACTAAAAACTTAGTGTTACAGTTTTAACGAAGTTTAACCAATTTTAAAAATTCCTTAATAAAATTAGATTTATTTTAAGTCAAATTGGCAGTATTCACCGATTGGTTCATTTGGAAATTAGATGATTCTTTGTCTCGATTGTTAAAATTTGTTGAGAAATTAATCAAAACAAAATTATGATGTCGATGTAAAATGTTGTCGCTGTCACTTTTGGCAGAACTTTTGTTTTTAAACTTTAAAATAAGTTATATGAAAAATACGATAAAAGTTGCGTTGGGATTTGCTGCAGGTGGCGCATTGATTCTTTTAAATCAATTGAGAAAGAGAAAGCAGAAGGAAAATAACAAGTTTATGGCGCCGGACGGCAACAAATATCTGAAAAATGAAATGTACCGAAGTGCGGAAGGCGAAATTTTCAAAAATGGAAAGAAATTGCATTTCGAAACACCGAAACATTTAGATGATGCAAATAATAAAATCGATGCGCGTATTGCCAGAAATGTTCAGTTCAATGACCAAAATCCGAACAACAGAAATGTGACCTATCACAAGCGCGGGGTTAGGCATCATTAATAAAAATTAATCACAAAAGAATAAATTATGGAAACGGAAAATATCGTCGAAAGACTAAATAAATACGAGTTTGATAATAGCAATGTCTACACAGGTTTCAAATCTGTTGGCGAGGCGAGACAGTTTGCAACAGAACGAAATGGAAAATTGGTAGAAGTTGGTTTCCTTGATGGAAATGACAATCCGGTTGAGGACGATTCTCAAAACCTAATTGCTGAAAATAAATATTACAAAGCGTTTGCTGGCCCGGATTACAAAATCATCCATTCTTCAGATGAAGGTTTTCAGGAAGTTGCTGATAAATTAAAAGAGAGACAAACCGAAATCACGGACAAAAGTCCCGATGAAAAATACTTCTCAGATGCCGATTGGCAAATCAAAGAGGATGCGGTAATAGTTTTGTTCAAAGGAGAAATTGAAAATATTACTTCACGAGAACGTTCAAAATATCTGATGCATACGAAAGTATATGAATTGGCCGTTAGCGTTCCAAAGTCAGAATAAATATTTAAAATCAAAATTTGAAAAGATGGCAACTACTAAAAAATATTCGGAGAAAGCTCAGGAGAAAGTTGGTAAAGTGATGCAAGAATTCAAAGAGGGGAAATTGAAATCCAGTTCTGGTGAGAAAGTAACCAGCAAAAAGCAAGCGGTTGCAATAGGAATCTCCGAAGCCAGAGAAAAAGGATTGAAAGTCCCGAAAGAAAAGAAATCCAAATAATATGAATTCGGTTTAATTGCCGGATTTTTTTATGTTTTAAAATGAAATTTCTGAAAAATTCTTCATTTGGAATGATTTGGATTTTATTAATAACTTTGCAGACTTATGTCGAATGTCATTTCTCAACCGAAAACCGTTGCTTTTCATACACTTGGCTGCAAACTGAATTTTGCAGAAACGTCCACCATTGCCCGAACTTTAACAGATGCAGGTTATCAAAAAGTCAATTTTGATGAGCCTGCGAAAGTGTATATCATCAATACTTGCTCAGTTACCGAAAATGCTGATAAGGAATGTAAACTTCACGTCAAGCGTGCTGCGAAAGCGAATCCAGATGGATTGGTTGCCATTATCGGTTGTTACGCACAGTTGAAGCCGGAAGAAATCTCTTCAATTACCGGTGTAGATTTGGTTTTGGGAGCGAAAGAGAAATTCAATATTCTCAGTTATCTGGATGATTTGGAGAAGTCTGAAAGTCGTGCAGAGATTCATTCCTGTGAGATTGATGAAGCTGATTTTTTTGTGGGTTCCTATTCAATTGGTGACAGAACGAGAGCTTTTTTGAAGGTTCAGGACGGTTGTGATTATAAATGTACATATTGCACGATTCCTTTAGCCAGAGGGATTTCACGTTCCGATACTATTGAGAACGTCGTTGCAAATGCCAAAGAAATTGCGGCGAGAGATATTAAAGAAATCGTTTTGACCGGCGTCAATATTGGCGATTACGGAAAGGGAGAATTTGGAAACAAAAAGCACGAACATACTTTCCTTGATTTGATTTCGGAATTAGATAAAGTGGAAGGCATCGAAAGAATCAGAATTTCTTCCATCGAACCAAATCTTCTCAAAGACGAAAGCATAGAATTGGTTTCCAAAAGCAGAAGTTTTGTACCGCATTTTCACATTCCATTACAATCTGGAAGCGATGAATTATTGAAAAAAATGAAACGTCGTTATTTGACGAATTTATATTACAATCGAGTTAATAAAATCCGTGAAGTAATGCCGGAAGCTGCCATTGGCGTGGATGTCATCGTTGGATTTCCTGGTGAGACAGAAGAATTATTTATGGAAACGTATAACTTCCTGAATGATTTGCCAATCAGTTATCTTCACGTTTTCACTTATTCTGAGAGAGAAAATACGGAAGCTGCAGAAATGCTTGGCGCAGTTCCAATCCCTGAAAGAAAACGCCGAAATAAAATGCTGAGAATACTTTCCGAAAAAAAGAAAATGGAATTCTACAGAAGCCAATTGGGAAGAAAGCTGAGCGTTCTTTGGGAACACGAAAATAAAAATGGATTGATGTTTGGCTTCACGGAAAATTATGTGAGAGTTTCGAAAGCATTCGACGAGAATTCCATCAATCAAACAGAAACTATTGTTCTTGATAAAATTTTGGAAGATGGAAGTGTTTCCATTCAAGAAAAACAGTTTGAAGATTTCCTGGCGAAGATTTAGATATTTAAAATTATAAAAACAAAAAAGCGGAATATTTTACAATATTCCGCTTTTTTATTTGTTGAAAATGGTGATTAATTTTCTGTCTCCAAGTTTCTGGTCTTTGTTTTATAAAGTTGAAAGTTAAAAACAAAACTTCTGTTTATAAGACTGTAATAATTGGTATCTCTCGCAAAACCAGCTCGGGAAGGTACGATGATAACACCTTGCATATTGTAATCCGCAGAATCATCCAGATTAAATGCTTTGAAATATTTTAAACCTTCCTGTAATCCTTCAATTTCGAAAAAGCTTCTATCGAATGTCGTATTGTTGTCTTTGTTGAATTTATCCAAAACAGATTTCTTTACGTAGAAATAGCCTGGATCCTTTACCGGAATCCCATCTCCAGAAACTGTATTGGCAAAAGTTCCTTCACTGCCGAAAACAATTTTGTCATTAACTTTGGCAGAAACGTACATTTTTGTCACCTGCATAATGTTGATCACATCTGTCGGGTTTACAGCAGTTCCGGGATCCGGCTGTGCTGTTCCAGGGCGTAAAATGTATATGACACCAGACGGAAGTTTTACCGGATTGTATGATGATAGCTTTGGAAAGTTGTCATCAGTGGTGATTGTGCTGTCAAATGCCACAACATTTCCCTTTGTGTCAAAATAATGTGTTTCCATGTATTCAATTGCAGCAGCATCGTCATAGGCATTTTGTTCGTCTACGGTGAGTACTACGGTTTCATCCACAACATCATCATCATCATCTTTCTTACATCCTTGCAGTACAACAACGGAAAGAGCAATTCCTAAAAGTATTTTCTTCATTTTTTTATTTAATCTTAAATTGCGATTAATTTAACGTGACAAAAGTATAAAAAATTATGAGAATAGATAAATATTTGTGGAGTGTAAGATTTTATAAGACAAGAACTATCGCTACAGAAGATATAAAAAAGAATAGAGTCAGCATTGGAGAAAATCCTGTGAAAGCCTCCAAAGAGGTCAAAGCCGGAGATGTTATCAAGATCAGAAAAAATCAGATTGAATACAAAATAAAAGTTTTGGATATTCCGAAAAGCAGAGTAGGCGCCAAGCTAGTTCCTTTGTATGTTGTGGATATGACGGAAAAAGATCAATACGAAATTCTGAAAATGAGGAAAGAATCTCAGGATTATTACCGCCAAAAAGGTATCGGAAGACCTACCAAAAAGGACCGTCGAGATATGGATGATTATGTTGATGATGAGACGCCGACTGATATGGAAAGCGATGATTGGGATACATTTTTCAAGGAAATCAATGATGATGAAGACTAGATTTGCAATAATGTTGTGATCTCGTCAGAAACTTCAACAGCATTTTTGGAATCCGTATCAATGGTGAAATGGGCTTTTGAATAGTAAGGATTGCGCTCGAAAAGATGTTTTGCAATGAACTCGGGAATGTCCGAATCTTCTAGTTTTGAAATCAAAGGGCGTGAGTTCTTTTGCAGCAAAATACGATTGGTAAGTGTATTGACTGAGGCTCTCAGAAAAAAACTTTTTGATTTTTCATTAATGATATTCATGTTTTCATAGTAAACGGGCGTTCCGCCGCCAAGACTTAAAACCAGATTTTCCTCACTGTTCAAAAGTTCTTCCAAAATTCTTTTTTCTTCCTTCCGGAAATAGATTTCGCCTCTCTTTTCGAAGATTTCGGGAATAGAGAGCTGATGTTCTTCAGAAATCTGATGATCGAGGTCAATTAATTTGAAATTTATTTTCTGGCTCAAGTTTTTGGAAATGTGAGATTTACCACTACCCATATAGCCCAACAGCGAAATTATCATAATTTTATTTTAAACAAAGTTCGAAAAAAATTTTGAGATTTTAAAAAAACGCCTATCTTTGCACCACTTTAAAACGAAATAGTAATATTGAGATTTTAAATGTGGCCGACTCGGTAGCTCAGCTGGTAGAGCAATACACTTTTAATGTATGGGTCCTGGGTTCGAATCCCAGCCGGGTCACAAGCAAAAAATCCGTAGCGATACGGTTTTTTTTTGCCTGCGTGGTGAAATTGGTAGACACGCCATCTTGAGGGGGTGGTTTCCTAAGGATGTGCTGGTTCGAGTCCAGTCGCAGGCACTGCAAAAATTAAGGATGAAAAATTGAGGAATTCATTTTCTAATATTTTTCGAAATCAAAAACAATTTTAATTAGTAGAAATATTAATTAAAGTGGCCGACTCGGTAGCTCAGCTGGTAGAGCAATACACTTTTAATGTATGGGTCCTGGGTTCGAATCCCAGCCGGGTCACAATTTACGCAAGTAAATTTTTTTCATATTAATATTTTGTGATTTGGTGTAGGAACTTCTTGTATAAAGAAGTTCCTTTTTTTTGTCCAAATATTTATTTAATCCAAATGAAGATTGTCAATTAATCTAACATTGCCAACATTCACCACGATGAAAGTACGGAAGTCTTTATCCTCGGAAAAAAAATCTACTTCTTTCAAAGTTTCTTCATCGGCAATAAGGAAATATTCAAGTTCCATATCATCTCTGTCAAAAATCTCTTCGACTCTCGATTTAATTTCAGGAACAGAGATGACCTTGAACCAATCATTTACTTTTTTCAAAGTTTTATAAATAAGTGCTGAGGTTTCTTTTTCTATTTCAGAAAGACGCATATTTCGGGAACTCATCGCAAGTCCGTTTTCTTCCCGATGGATTTTCACACCGTGGATTTTGATTTTCAAATTCGAAACTTCTACCAGTTTTTCGATGATTTTAAGCTGTTGAAAATCTTTTTCTCCAAAATAAGCGTTGTCGGGCTGAACTTGCAAAAACAATTCTTCCACTACAGTTCCAACGCCGTCAAAATGTCCCGGTCTTGCGGCGCCTTCCATTTCGTTCTCAATTCCTCCAAAATCATAGTGCTGTCTTTCCATTCCGTTTGGATAGATATCTTCAATGCTTGGAATGTAAACTGCATCTACCAGATTTGAATCTTCCAATTTCCTAATATCATCTTCCATAGTCCTTGGATATTTTTCCAGATCCTCAGGATTATTGAATTGGGTTGGATTCACGAATATTGAGGAAACAACGATGTCGTTATCTTTTTTAGCTTCCTGATATAATGAGATGTGACCAGCGTGCAATGCGCCCATTGTTGGTGCAAATCCAATTGTTTTGTGTTGATGTTTTTGTGATTTTATATATTCTGTAAAAGAATTTTTGTCGTAGAAGACCTGCATTTGTTCAATATTTTATGAATCAAAGATAATCGTTTTTGCAATTTCTAAGATCATACAGTATTTATAATTATTAATTTAGAATTTTAAGCTTAATTCTTTGAAACTTATATTAATAATGTTGGTTTGTGATATTGAATCATTAATTATCTCATTATTATCATATAAAATTAACATTTTCGAGTCTGTAACTTGTTGATAATTAATGATTATTGATTATAAATATTAATATTAATGAAAATAAATAATTTGATTTAATTTTTTGTAATTTTGCAAAATGAAGATTTTATACCTTCATCTAAAGTAAATTTTATGCCTAATCAAAAGATTTTATACGTTACTACAGAAATGTTCCCTTACCAAGAAGATACTAATATGGGAAGTTTGGTACACAAAATGGCGCTGAAAATGCACGGAAGTGGTAACGATGTCAGGGTTTTTATGCCTAGATTCGGACAAATAAGTGAGAGAAAATTCCAGCTTCACGAAGTTATCAGATTGTCTGGGATGAATATTATTATTAATGATCTGGACCAGCCTTTGATTATTAAGGTTGCCTCTTTACCAGGCGAGCGTCTGCAGGTTTATTTTATTGACAACGAAGAGTACTTCAAAAGAAAACAATATTACCACGATGACGAGGGAAAAGCTTTTGAAGATAATAATGAAAGAGCCGTTTTCTTTGCACGAGGCGTTATTGAGACAATCAAAAAACTAAACTGGGTACCGGATGTGATCCACTTGAATGGCTGGATGTCTTCATTAATACCTATTTATCTGAAGACTTACTATAAAGACGATACCTATTTCAATGATACCAAAATTGTACTTTCTGTTTACAACGAAGACGATATTGAGTTGAACGGTAATACGAAAGAAATATTGGCATTTGATAATATTTCGGATTTGGAATCGTTAAATAACCCAAGCTTTCTAGGTTTTGTGAATGACAGTATGCAGTATGTAGATGTCATTGTAAAAGGAAATGAATTCCTGGAGGAAAAATTGGAGGAAGCTTATGGAAAAGCAGAAGCTGAGAAATCAGAATATTTGAATGCTGATTCCATAGCAACCGTTTATTAATTACTATTTTTTAAGATGATAAAAATAAAAACTTTGATGAAGATGATCCCGTTTTTGGTAATGGGAATGGTAGTTTTGAATTCTTGTGAAGGGGAAATTGATGATCTGGGATCTCAGTTGGTATCTGGAAATGCATCTGATGGTGTGGACAAGGCTTACGGTCTTATTGCTTATAATGTAGACAATAATGATGTAATCCGGGCTGATGCTTCAAAATTGGATAGTGTTAGAATAGGAGCTTTTAGTGAGCAAGTGTTCGGAGGGCAGAAAGTTTCGTACATTACACAGGTTCGTCTGAATGCCTACAATCCTGATTTTGGAAAAAATCCTGTCATTGACTCGGTTGTTTTAACTTTGAAACCAAAGTATCAAACTGCTTCAGATTCAGTCAAGACAACGACTACAGAAGATTATACCTATCCTGATGGTGCCGTTCCAGCAAAGAAAGTTGTAACAAACTATCCGGTAAATAAATATGGTAAAGCAAAAATGGGTGGTCAGAAAACACCACTTACTATCAAAATTAATGAAGTTAATGACTTTTTAGGCGGAACTTCAGATTCACTGCTGTCTAATAAGGCAGTTGCTTTGGGTGCAGAAATAGGATCGAAACCTTTTAGCGGATCTGTAAACTCAGTCGTAATTACTAAAGATTCTGATGCTACGGAATTGTTGAACAGAGCGGTTGGCTTAAGAATAGATTTGGATAAGAATTTTTTTCAAAACAAAATCATAGCGAAACAAGGAGATCAGGTTCTTAAAGATGCAGCATCATTCATCAGATACTTCAAGGGAATCAGTATTTCCGTTGAGCAAAATGATGGTTACTTATTCTCAATGGCACCTAATGATGCAGCGATTACAATTTACTATAAGAATGACGTAACGGAGACCAACGGAACTGTTACCCGTACAAAAGCAGAAACAACATTGAATGTAGGTTCTGGAAATGTTCATCTTAGTCAAATTAATTATGCCAGAGCTGGCACTCAGTATAATAGCGCAATGAACAGTGCTGTTAAAATTGCTGATTTTAATAATATAAAAAATACTAATCCTTTAACGGTTCAAACGTCCAATTATGCTGAAAAGCTATATCTTCAAGGAATGGGCGGTGCCAGCGTCGGGATCAGAATTCCTGCTAAAACATTAGAAGACTTGAGAACCGAGTATAAAAACAATAAAATCGGAATTGTTTCGGCAAAAATCAGACTTTATAATGATGATAGCGATGCTAGTTGGAGTAATGCTTACCAGAAACCAATGAGTCTTCTTGTGAAAGAGAGATTTTCAGCAGGATTTCTGCCGGATATGACAACTTTGTCAAGTGCCGGATATTCGTTAGTGAGAATAGCAAATTTGTCAACCAAAGATGCCTATTATGATATTGGAATTACAGCTTCACTTAAGACACTTATTGAGAATGAAAGCTATGATCCATATGCTAAAAATGAAGATTTTATCATCAATGTGGGAAGTTATTTAAGCGATACTTCTACCGGACTTCTATTAGGACAGCAATATAATAATAGAGCATATGCACCTTACCGTATCCTTCTAAAAGGAACTGATCTTAGTACGGTAGGAAATGAGGTGGTAAAAGGCTCTAAGGCAGCCCAACTAAGAATAATATATACAAAAAAATAAAAAATAAAGCTACTAATATATGTGTGGAATCGTAGGTTATACAGGTTTTAGAGATGCATATGAAATTGTTATCAATGGACTGCGTCGTTTGGAATATCGTGGATACGACAGTGCTGGCGTTGTTTTAGAAACTGATGCAGGAGAATTTGAAGTTAAAAAAACAAAGGGTAAAGTTGATGATCTTGTTGCTATTTCTAAAGCATTAAAAAGCACATCCAAGATAGGGATGGGTCACACAAGATGGGCTACACATGGTGTTCCTAGCGATAATAATTCGCATCCCCATGTTTCTAATAATGGAAAAATAGCATTGGTTCATAACGGTATCATTGAAAATTATGATACGATCAAAACCATGTTGATCAATAAAGATTTTGATTTTAAATCTGAAACTGATACAGAGGTATTAGTTAATCTTATCCAGTATTTTATGGATAAAGAGCCAACTTTGGAATTTCCTGAAGCAGTAAGATATGCATTAAATGAAGTATATGGAGCCTACGCAGTTTCTGTAATGCACGAGGATTTTCCTGGCGAACTAGTTGTTGCAAGACTGGGATCTCCTTTGGCTGTAGGGATTGGAGACAACGAATTTTTCGTAGCTTCTGATGCTTCTCCATTTGTAGAATTTACAAAGGAAGCAGTGTATCTTGAAGAAGGACATATGGCAAGCATCTCTTTAGAAAATGGTATCGACATCAGAACCATAAAAGAAAATACCAAAATTGAACCTGCAATTCAGGAATTAAGACTAAATCTTGAGCAAATTGAAAAAGGCGGTTACGAGCATTTTATGTTAAAAGAAATCTTCGAACAGCCAAAATCTATCCTTGACACAATGAGAGGAAGATTGCTAGCTGAAGAAGGAATTATTAAGATGGCAGGTATTTGGGATCATTTGGAAAGATTGACGAATGCAGAAAGGATCATCATCATTGCTTGCGGAACTTCTTGGCATGCAGGACTTATAGGAGAATATTTAATTGAGGAATTTGCAAGAGTTCCGGTAGAAGTAGAATATGCTTCAGAATTCAGATACAGAAATCCAATCATCAGTTCAAAAGATGTCGTCATCGCTATTTCCCAGTCTGGAGAAACGGCCGATACAATGGCAGCTATCAAATTAGCTAAAGAAAAAGGTGCTTTCGTATTTGGAATCTGTAATGTTGTAGATTCTTCGATCGCAAGATATACCGATGCAGGTGCTTACACACACGCTGGACCAGAGATTGGTGTGGCATCTACAAAAGCATTCACGGCTCAGCTTACAATTTTATCTTTGATTGCTATTAAATTAGGGAATCATAATGGTAATTTAGGTAAAGCCGATTTCATGAGATTGATTACTGAATTAGAAGCCATTCCTAAAAAAGTGGAAGATGTTTTGAATTCTGTAGATGATGTCGTGAAAGGCATTGCTAAGAAATTTGCAGACGCTACCAACTTCCTGTATTTAGGTAGAGGTTATAACTTCCCTGCGGCATTGGAAGGTGCTCTTAAGCTTAAAGAGATTTCTTATATCCACGCAGAAGGTTATCCGGCTGCTGAGATGAAACACGGACCTATTGCATTGATCGATGAAAATATGCCGATCGTAATCATTGCTCCAAAAATTGGACATTATGATAAGATTGTAAGCAACGTTCAGGAAATCAAAGCTAGAAAAGGAAAAGTAATCGCTATTATTAACAAAGGCGATACTCAGGTGGCTGCTATGGCAGATTATATTATTGAGATTCCTGAGACTTCTGAGTGTTTCTCCCCAATCTTGGCATCAGTACCATTACAGCTATTATCATACTATATCGCAGTTGAAAGAGGGGCTAATGTAGACCAGCCAAGAAACCTTGCAAAATCCGTAACTGTAGAATAATTTTCTCGTTTGTGAAATATTCTTTAACAAATTACGTTTTGAATAAAAATTGATAATTATTCATAAAAAAAATTATATATTTACCGCTTAATTTCTTTAAAATAGATGAAAAGGACATTACTTATATTTTTATCGGCTTCAGTGATAATTTCTTGTTCCGGAGGAGGATCTTCAAAAGGTATCACTGGTAATCCAGGTATGAAAGGAGAGCTAGTTCCGAGAGGATCATCAAAATCATTCGTTGCAGAACGGCCTTACGGAATGGTTCCAATACCAGGAGGTTCATTTGTAATGGGTCTGGCAGATCAGGATTTCTCAGCCACACCCGAGAAAGCAATGCCTAAAACCGTAACAGTATCTTCCTTTTTTATGGATGAAACCGAAATCACTAACGCAGAATATAGATTATTCATCAATGCAGTTAGAGATTCTATCGCTAGAGGATTGCTGGCCGAAGCTGCCGGGGAAGGCGGCGGTGGTGAAGGCGAAGGCGGTACAATCGCTGATTACGCTTATGCATCCAAGAAAACTGGAGAAGACGGTGGTACACCTTATCAAAAGTTTTTAGAAGCTCAGGGTGGCAGAGATGGCTACGATGAATCTAAAAAATTAGATAAAAAAGTTCCTTTGTATTATAACACTTCTGCTTATCCAGACGAAAAGTATGCTGAAGTTTTGGAATCAATGTACTTGCCGGCAGATAAGAGAATCAATAACGAAAGAATTATTGACTGGTCAAAAATCAAATATAATTATCAGTGGGAAGATGTAATGTCTGCCGTTAAAGATAAAGACAGAGGTGCAAACTATTTGAAAAAAGAAAGCATTGCAATCTATCCGGATACAACTGTTTGGGTTAAGGATTTCAGCTATGCGTACAATGAGCCACTGTTTGATCAGTATTTCTGGCATCAGGCTTATAAGGAATATCCGGTTGTTGGAGTGACTTGGGATCAGGCCAGAGCATTTTGTGATTTCAGAACCAAACTTAAAACTGATTTCAATAGCAGTCTTAAAAAGAAAAAACAAAAATCAATGAGATTCCGTCTTCCTACAGAAGCAGAATGGGAATATGCTGCAAAAGGTGGTATTCAGAATGCTACTTATCCTTGGGGTGGTCCATATTTGCAGGATGACAGAGGTTGCTACCTTGCAAACTTCAAACCGAAAAGAGGTAACTATATAGAAGATGAAAAAACAGGAAACTATACTTATACAGGTCCTGTTAAGAAATTCACTAAAAACGGATATGGTCTGTACGATATGGCAGGTAACGTGTCAGAATGGACAGAATCACCGTACAACAATTCAAGTTCCGAATTCTCTTCATCTTTAAATCCAAATCTTTCTAATCAGGCTTACAGAGAAGTGAAGAAAACTGTAAGAGGCGGATCTTGGAAAGACGCAGGATATTTACTAATGACTGGATACAGAGATTGGGAAAGAAAAGATTCTGCAAGAAGTTTCATTGGATTCAGAACAATCCAGGATATTCCTTCAGGAGCCGGCAAATTTAAAAGAACAACTAAATAATTAACTAACTATTACTAACTAAAAATTTTTTTAAAAGATGTTTAAAACTAAAGATTCAATCACGAATTTTGTGTATTCGTTCGGAGCAGCTATCGTAATCTTGGGAGCTTTGTTTAAAATGACACACTGGAGTTTAGGTCCTATCACAGGTAACGTTGCTCTAGCAGCAGGTTTGATTACAGAAGCATTGATCTTCTTATTCTTCGCATTCGATCCACCAAAGTCAGAAGAAAGCTATGCTTGGGAAAATGTTTACCCTGAATTGTTAGATGAAACTGCTGAGAGACAACCAAGAAAAGTTGTTGCCAAAGTTGAAAACAAAGAATTAGAGGTTTCATTGTCTGACAAACTTGATAAAATGTTGGCTGATGCAAAACTTGATGTTAACTTGTTCGAAAGACTAAGAGGAGGAATTGATAAATTCTCATCTTCAGTTGATCAAATTAACCAAACTGTTGACGTTTCTGCTTCTACTCACAAATACAACGAGCAACTTAATATGGCTGCTTCACATTTGGAAAGTATGAATGCTTTATATGCACTTCAATTAGAGCAAGGACAAAAACAATCAGAATTCAGCAAAAAATATGTTGAGGATATTCAAAAATCTGCAGCACATTCTGAGAAATTTAACGAAGAATTACAAGGACTAACAGGTAATCTAAATAATCTTAATAGAGTTTATGGTGGTATGCTTAGTGCAATGAAGTCTTAATCACTATCATTTTAATTTTTGTTTAACAATTAATTTAATTTATTAAAATGGCAGGAGGCAAACAGACACCACGTCAGAAGATGATCAACCTGATGTACTTGGTTTTCATCGCGATGCTAGCGATGCAGATCGATCAGGAAATCATCAGATCATATAAAGATACAAATCAGTCACTTACAGATACCAGATTGATGGTTGAAAATAAGAATGACAAAATTTTTGAAGCAACTTTAAAAGCAAAAGCAGTATCATCTCCGGAGATTTACGGTCCAATGTTACAGCAATATCAAGGATTGAAAGCTAAAACAAATGATTTAGTAGGATATATTGATGGCTTGAAAAACAAAATGAGCTCAGAAGCTGAATATAATTCAGATCTTGCTGTTGAAGAGAGTTTTACAGCGCTTAATAATACAGAACCTTCTACAACTACTTTCTTTAAAGATGGTGATGAGAAAGTTTTATCACAGCAGTCAAACGATCTTAAAACTAAAGTAGATGATCTAAGAAACTACATTATTTCAACTTTTGGATCTAATGCACAATTGAAAGATGTAGCTACAAGAGCTACAAAACATTTAGTTGCAGAATTTCCAAAGGGAGACAAAAGAGCAAACAAAGGCTGGGCTCAGTATAAATTCTACAACCAACCGTTGGTTGCAGCACTTTCAAATCTTGAGGTGATTCAGTCAGAAGCTAGAAACCTCCAGTCAGATGCATTGACATCTATGTTGCAGGAGAAAGTGGATGCTGATATCAAGTTTGATGCTTACGAAGCTTTGGTATCTGGTCCTAGTTCAGTAATGAAGGGTGAGCCGGCTGAGATCAAAGTGGCAATCGGTACTTTTGCAAGTTCTGTTCCTGGCTTAAGCATTACTGGTGCTAAAGTTGTTAATGGTCAAGGAATCATTACACCTGGTACAGGAACTGTAGGAGCACAAGAATTAAAAGGACAAATTTCATTTACAGATAAAAACGGTAAAGTTCATACACTTCCTTATGCTCACACACTGAACGTAGTTTCGGGTGCAGAAGCATTGAAAGAGCAAAGTGGTGCAATTTTAGCAGCTGATAAAATGAACGTTTTGTACAGAGGTTTGGCTAACCCGGTTTCCGGATCTATCTTAGGAGCAGATCTTAATGCTACTAATCTATCTGCAGCAGGAGCAGCAGTTAGCGGCGGCAAAGGAAAATGGATGGTGACTCCTGGCTCTGGAAGCACTGTAAAATTGACAATCTCTGGAAAATCTCCAAGTGGAAAAATGATTACACAAGGATTTGATTTCAGAATTAAAAATATCCCACCGCCAAGAGGTCAGATCAGAGGTGCTAGTTATGTACCAATGCCTGCTGCATCTATCTCTAAGCAAACTCTTACGGCTACTTTGCCAGACTTTGATTTCCCTGTAACATTTGATGTTGTAAGTTTCAAAGTTAAAGTTTCCGGAAAACCTGTAATGCCAATCAACGGAAGTTCTTTGGGACAAGTTGAGAGTCTTACGAAAGGACTTAGAAGTGGAGATGTAGTTACAATTTTTGACATCCAGGCGAGAGCTAATGGACTTAATGGAGTAGTTCTTCCAAATATCGGTAACGTTATTATTAGCGTACTTTAAAAAGAACTTTAAAAGTTTGATTGATTTTTTTACTATTCAATATTTATTATGAAAAAGATTATATATAGTTTAATTTGTCTTTCCTCAACAATGGTTTTTGGTCAGAACAGCATTCTTAATGCTAGCTCTCCCCAAACATTCAGAGAAGAGAGAGAAGCTAAAAAAGACAGTATAGGAACACCGCTGAAATACAGCTTTATCGAAGATAAAGACATATTGAGAAGTATGGTTGTATGGGAAATTATTGATATGAATGACAAAATCAATCAGCCTTATTACCATAATGCAGACGGATTGGTCTCTCAGAACAAATCACTTTACCAGGTTCTATTGGATGCTGTGAACAACGGCAAAATTAAAGAAGTTTACCAAGGTGATGATTTTACTGCCAGACTTACACCGGAGCAAATTGTTTCTGCAACATCTGCAGTTCAGGTGGCGGATTATTTTTCCCAGACTCTGAACGAAAATAAAATTGAAGAAGGAACAGCAAATAGCCTTAAAAAGTATTTCACTTCTGCTATCAATTCTACAGATACAGACATTAGCTCTATCAAAGCATTTTATGGTAGCAGATTAGAAGATGTTCTTTTGTACAATGACGGTTCTTCTCCAGTAACGGAAGAAGCTCCAGTAGAAGAAACAACGACTACTAAAAAAGGCAAAAAGAAAAAAACAACTAAGAAAGCTGCACCAAAAGCTGTAAATATAGCTCCTGGAACTGTTCTTGTAAAATTGGACGGTAGCTGGTACAAAATCAACAGAAATGATATTTCTTCAAATGTTGATAAAATTGTGACCGGAACAGAAAAGGTGAAAGCGCTTAAGTTGATGGGAATGTGGTATGTCGATAAGAGAGATACTCAGCTTAGATACAGATTGCTTGGTATCGCTGCAATGGGAGAAGATCCTAATGCTGCTAAATTAAGAGCTTCTCAGGCTGCTGCTTTGGCAGAAGCTGGCCAGCCGGTAGAGGCTGCAACTGGTGCCGCTGAAGATTTAATCGATCTTTTCTGGATCTATTATCCGGATGCTAGACAGGTTCTAACAACCAACTATATATTCAATGCTAAGAATTCATCTTCTAACATTAGTTATGATGACGTTCTTAACCAAAGAAGATTCTCTTCTGTAATCTACAAATCAGACAATGGTCTTGGTAGAGGCGGAAGTGGTATCATCGATGAATATATCCCGGATGATGCAGACGGACAATTGGACGAAAGCGACAGAATCAAAGCGCAGATCCTTCAAATGGAAAATGATTTGTGGAATTACTAATATTTCTCATATACCAAATAGAAAAACCTGAGTATCTTTACTCAGGTTTTTTATTTTTATGACTCAAGTAGATTACATCATTGTCGGAGGCGGATTTGCAGGTTTTTTTCTTGCCCACCAGTTGCAGAAGAACAACAGATCTTTTGTGATTTTTAATGGTCATCAGATCTCTGGTTCGCACATTTCTGCTGGCGTTTGTAATCCGGTTATTTTAAAGAGATTCAGTACATTTTGGAAGTCAAAAGACCAAATGGATTATCTCGAAACCATTTTTTCGGAGATTGAATCTTACACCAACAGAAATTACATTATACAGGAACCCGTCGCCAGAATTTTCCACGACGAAGCTGAAAAGAAACAATGGCTCAAAAATTCTAACAAAGAAGAATTAAAACCATTTTTAGATACTGACTTTATCAGGCTGAAAAATGTCGAGAATCCTCTCGAATCCGGAATTGTCAAAAATTCCTGCAGACTGGATGTAGAGAATTTTTTCAAAGATATGTTCCGTCATTTTGACGCTAATCAAAATTTGGTCAATGAATCCTTTGATCACAACGCCATAGATTTTAAGGCTTCAGCTTACAAAGATTTTCAATTTAAAAATATCGTTTTCTGCGAGGGAATTCATACCAAAGACAATCCTTACTTTAATGAAATTCCTGTTCTGCCAAATAAAGGACATTGTTTGGAAGTCAACATTGATGGAGAAATTGATCCTTATATTATCAAGAAAAAACATTTCCTCTTTTCACTTTCTGACAAAAGATATTATTACGGAGGAACCTACGACCGGTTCGATCAGTCAGAAAACATCGATCCCGAATTTGTGAAGGAACTTGAAGACGGACTGAAAGCTTTTTATAAAAATGATTTTTCGGTTACAAAGATAAAAACGGCTTTTCGTGCAACTGTAGATGACAGAAGACCGATTTTAGGAACACATCACGAGTTTGAAAATTTACATATTTTCAACGGGCTTGGGGCGAGAGGTGTTCTCAACGGAACTTATTTTTCCAAAGTGATGTTTGATTATCTGGAAAATAAAATGGAATTGGATCCAGAAATAGATGTGAAAAGATTTTATTAATCTAATTTTTCTAATTAATCATATTATACTAATTTGGTAAGATATATCTGAATCGTTAACTTTGCACTGCGTAAAGATTTACAAAATGAGCGAAGATTTAAAATCAATCTTTCAAAACCTTATTAATAATAATATTCAGAATGAATCGATTGATGATGTTTTGCAGTATTTGATAAGACTTTTCCCAGACGAAATATGTTTTTCCACAAGTTTCAGTATGGAAGATCAGGTGATCACCAATTTTGTAAAGAACTCTGACATCAAAATTTTCACACTGGATACAGGTCGCCTTTTCGAAGACACGTACAATACCTGGAATTTGACAAGATCAAAATATAAAGTGAATGTCAAAGCCTATTATCCGGATCAAAATGAATTGGAACCCTTCATTCAGGAAAAAGGCCCGGATTCTTTTTACACATCAGTTGACAATAGAAAAGCTTGCTGCAACATCCGAAAAGTTCAGCCTCTAAAACGAGCTTTAAAAGGTAACAAAATATGGATCACGGGTCTGCGAGCAGAGCATTCGCCTGATAGAAAAGATCTGCAGCAATTGGAATGGGACGAATCCAACCAGATTATCAAGTACCATCCTTTATTATTCTGGTCAACAGACGACGTCAAAAATTACATCAAAGAAAAGCAGATTCCATACAACATTTTACACGACAAAGGTTTCGTAAGTATTGGTTGCGCACCTTGTACAAGAGCGATTCAGCCGGGCGAAGATTTCCGCGCTGGACGCTGGTGGTGGGAAGATGCAAGTAAAAAAGAATGTGGGCTCCACGTTCATAAATAACAATTTTAATAAAATTAAATGTCAAAATATCATCTGGATTATCTGGAACAGTTAGAGTCCGAAGCCATTCATATTTTTCGCGAAGTTGCGGGTCAGTTTGAACGTCCGGCTCTGCTTTTCAGCGGCGGAAAGGACAGCATTGTGCTGGTTCATCTGGCTCTCAAAGCTTTCCGCCCGGGCAAGTTTCCATTTCCATTGGTCCACATCGACACAGGTCACAACTTCCCGGAAGTGCTGGATTACCGTGATCAGTTAGTACAAAAGATTGGCGAAAAACTCATCGTAAGAAAAGTTGAAGATACCATCAAAGAAAAAGGACTCACCGAGCCAAAAGGCAAATTGCCAAGCAGAAATGCGCTTCAGACTTTCACACTTCTCGACACCGTCGAAGAATTCGAATTCGACTGCTGCATCGGCGGCGGTAGACGGGACGAAGAAAAAGCCAGAGCTAAGGAGAGAATTTTCTCCGTTCGTGATGATTTCGGACAATGGGATCCGAAACTTCAGCGCCCGGAACTTTGGAACACTTATAACGGAAAAATCCACAAAGGCGAGCAGGTAAGAGTGTTCCCGATCAGCAACTGGACAGAACTCGACGTTTGGAATTACATCCTGAAAGAAAATATCCAGCTGCCATCCATCTATTTTGCACACGACAGAGAAGTTCTCAATTTCGACAGCCAGTTCATCGCGATGAATGAGTTCGTAAATCTTGAAGAAAATGATGTCGTAACCACGGAAAAAGTACGTTACAGAACCGTTGGCGATATGACTTGTACCGCCGCAGTCCTTTCAAACGCAGCCAATCTTGAAGAAGTGATTGCCGAGATCATCACCACCAAAACCAGCGAAAGAGGCGAAACCCGAATCGACGACAGAACCTCCGAAGCCGCAATGGAAGACCGCAAAAAAGCAGGTTATTTCTAATTATTAATGATAAAAGTGATGAATGATTAAATCACAAGCAATTCTCAAAATCATTTATCACTGATCCATCATCAATTATAATTTGGAGCCGGGAACCTGCTGTCCACTATATCTTTTTTGTTTTTCAGAAGACTTGTATCTCTGATTGACATTAGGAATAAAAAAACAAAAAAGGATGCCGTTTCCATCAGGGCTATGGAGCAATTCAAAAATAATCTAGTTACCGAAAACGATCAACTATCAACCAACAACTGACAACGAAAATGGACATATTAAGATTTATAACAGCCGGAAGTGTAGACGACGGAAAAAGTACACTGATTGGCAGATTATTATACGACAGCAAAAATATCCTTATCGATCAACTGGAAGCAGTAGAACGCGCGAGCAAATTCAAAAATGATGGCGAGCTGGATCTAGCTTTGCTGACGGATGGTTTGCGCGCAGAACGTGAACAGGGAATTACTATTGATGTTGCCTACAAATATTTTTCAACACCGAAACGCAAATTCATCATCGCAGACGCACCGGGCCACGTTCAGTACACCAGAAATATGATTACCGGCGCAAGCAACGCCGCTTTGATCATCATCCTCGTTGATGCCAGAAACGGAATCATAGAACAGACCAGACGACACTCAATCATCGCATCGTTGCTTAATATACCAAATGTTGTTGTAGCAATTAACAAGTTGGATTTGGTCAATTATTCCGAAGAAATCTTCAATAATATCAAAGGTGAATATTCCAAAATGGCAGATCAGCTGTCTCTCAACAATGTGGTTTACATTCCGATCAGTGCATTGGATGGTGACAATATCGTAGACAGATCCGAAAATTTGAACTGGTATGAAGGCAAAACGTTGTTGGATCATCTAGAAACGGTGGAGCTGGAGAACACCATCAATCTTGATAAAGCTAGATTCCCGGTTCAGTACGTGATCCGTCCGCAGTCAGAAGAATTTCACGATTACCGAGGCTATGCCGGGAAGATCACCAGCGGAATTTACAAAGTTGGAGATGCAGTTACCATTTTACCTTCGGGAACAGAAAGTAAAATTTCTGCTATAGAAATAAATCAGAAAGAAGTGGAAGAGGCTTTTGCGCCGCAAAGTGTAATACTGCATTTGGAAAATGATATCGATATCAGCCGTGGCGATTTGATCGTCAAATCTGATGACCTTCCGAAACTCGAGCAGGAATTGGAGATTTTGGTCTGCTGGATGGGCGACAAACCTTTGAAAATCGGTTCCAAATATCTGATTCAAAACAACACCACACAAGCCAAAGCAGTGATCAAAGACATCGAATATAAATTGGACGTCAACACTTTGGAAAAACACGATGTGGAGCAGGTTTCTCTTAATGAAATTGTCAAGCTTAAACTTAAAACCGCAAAACCTTTTGCCTATGATTCCTACAAAGATCTGGCGTCAAACGGTGGAATCATCTTCATCGATGAAACGAGTTTTGTAACGGTTGGTGCAGGTTTGATTCAATAATTTAAAGCTGAAAAATTTGAAATCAAAAATCTCTTTACCGATTTTCATCAATGCTTCCAACAACAGAATTCTGATTGTAGGTGGCGGAAAAACAGCAGCAGAAAATCTGAATGACATTCTTCAGAACATTACAGATTCAAATATTACTTTGATTTCTCCCAGCATTTCTGAGGATCTTCAGCTGTTACTGAATGAAAACAATTCTGTAAAAATTTTAAAAAGAGATTACAATGTAGAGGATTTTTCCGATCAGGATTTGGTCATTGTGGCTACGGAAAATCAAATTTCCGATCAGGAAATTGTAAGCGTTCTCAAAGCGAGCAAAAAACTCTATTTCCTTCCAAATCAACCCTCGGAAAGTACTTTTTTTCTGACCAATGTTGCCAATAATGAAACGCCGGAAAACAATTATCTGCCACTCATCAACGGCGAAAAGAAGTGGCGTCGAATTGCAACTGTCTTTTTCCTAGCCTTCGTTCTGTTGTTAATTGGGAATATCGTCTCATTTTACATTGGTTTCAAAGATCTTGAAATTGCGTATCAATATTTGAATGCCAATACAGACGAACGTTTTTTTTGGTTATTTCTTGTAGGCTTTTTGGCTCAATTGATCGACGGCGCTCTAGGAATGGGTTATGGCGTGACTTGTACCGCCGCATTGTTGTACATCGGGATTCCATTGCCGGCAATCAGCAGCAGTATTCACACGGCTGAGATGTTTTCCAGTGGTGCATCGGGTTTCAGCCATTATAAGTTTGGGAATATCAATAAAAAATTATTTAAAAACATCCTGATTCCGGGCGTGCTGGGCGCAATTTTAGGCGCTTTGATGCTGTCTTATTTGGGAGAGAAATATGCCGGAATCATCAAACCAATTCTCGCTCTTTACACTTTCATCCTCGGAATCAGAATTTTGCTTAATGCTTTTAAGAAGAATAAAATCAGAAAGAAAACCAAAAGAGTAGGTTGGTTAGCCGGAGCTGGCGGATTCCTGGATTCCTTCGGCGGTGGCGGCTGGGGACCATTAGTAACATCAACCTTGATCTCAAAAGGAAAAACCCCGCGTTATGTCATTGGAACTGTGAGTCTGACTGAGTTTTTCGTCACTTTCGCCAGTGCTTTGACTTTCTTTTCCGTCATCGGGATCAGCCATTGGCAACTCATTGCAGGACTGATTTTGGGTGGTGTTCTAGCTGCGCCTATTGCTGCGAGATTAGCAGGAAAATTACCTTTGAAAGCAATGTTCATCGGAGTCGGCGCCATCGTCATCATCTGGAGCTTGAATGTTTTATTAAAGACTTTCCATTTGTTTTAAAGAAAGAAAAACAGACACAGCACCTATTTATTCAAATGTGCTTTCTGTTTTCATAAAACGCCCTATGTCTTTATAAAATTAGCACTGGCTTTTATAAAACTCTTGTGGTCTTTCATAACACAACCTCGGTATTTTATAAAGTTGTCGCCGATTTTTATAAAACTGATACTGTTTTTTTTAAAACTCGCACCGCGTTTGTTAAAACCACGACCGCACTTTATAAAACTACTACCTCACTTCACATAACAGCGACCTGATTTGATAATTCTTTCACCGCAATGATAAGATAGCTTGGTGTCATCCAAATAATTTATAAAAACGTCAGCAGCAAAGCAAGCACAAAACCAATGGTCGCAAAGATCATCCCGCGTTTGAAAACTTTAGACTTCGGAGGAAACATCCAAAAACTTGACAGTACAAAAAAGAATAACGAGATCCCAAAAAACACGTTGAGCAGAGACAAAGAGTCTTTGGACTGCGACTTGTGCAGTTTTGTCATTTTGTCCCAGACAAATGGCAATTCCTTTTTGGTGTATTTTGCTTCTCCGGTTTTGATATTGTACGTCCCTTGTTTGAAGTACATCACATCACCTTCCGTTTTATCCACTTCGAAGCCTTTGATTTTGATCTCTTTCCCGAGTTTTTTCTCATCCAGATTGGCCTCGAATTTCTTCTCATATTTGTTTTCCTTTTTCAGAAAATCGGTATCTCTATAGACCAGCAAAACGCCGCTTACGGAGTAAACCACCATTATTCCCGCCAGGAAATAGCCCAGATAGCGGTGAACGATTCTCATAAAACTTCTGGTATCTTTTATTTTGTCCATGTCAGTCAGTCTTTTATAAATTTTAAAAGCGAAAACTGCAAATTTGCAACTTCCGCTTCAATTGAAAAAATTATTTAATAGTATTTAATTCTAAAGTTTATATGTAAGCGTTACATAAAAGTTTCTTGGCATAATTGGATTTACGGAATAGTTCTCGTGAACATTATAACTCAGTACATCAAACACATTGGCCACTTTACCCTGTATCAGGAATTTTTTGAATTGATAGCCAACATTAAAATCTACAGTAGTGAATCCTTCGATAGGAATCATACGGTCGGTCTTTTGATTACCATCTTTATCTTTCTGATTATTCCAGCCACCAAAACGGTTTCCGGTATAAAAGGCGGTAGCTCCAATTTTAAGCCCTTTCGCAAAACTTTCGAACGTATAGAAAACTGATGCATTTGCAGTATTGAGCGGCGTACGCACAACTCTTTCTCCTTCAATAGAACTGTTGAGGGAACTAGCTGTTTCCAGATAAACCATATGATTGTAAGAGTATCCGGCAATAATCGAAAGGTTCGTCAGCGGATTACCGGTAATATCTACTTCCACGCCACGGCTTCGGGTTTTGCCTGTTAATTCTTTAATATTCGTGTTGGTATTTACAAGTCCATCGGCACCGAAAGGAGCTGTCTGAGCAAGATTGCTGTTGGTGATCTGATAGGCAGTTACGTTGAAAGCCAGTGCATTGTTCCAAAGATTCTTCTTGATTCCAGCTTCCCATTGGTCTATGACAGACGCAGGAATTGCCGCACCATTGATGTCATTTCCTGTATTGGGTGTAAAGGAATTGGAATAGCTTGCAAATGTCGTGAAGTTCTCTGTCCATTGGTAAACCAATCCAAATCTTGGTGAGAAGGCATTCTGAGAAAATAGCGGGGCGTTATCAAATTTTTTATTGTCAAAATAAGTTGATCTGAGAACCGGTTTATTCTCAAGATAAGACCATCTAACCCCCGCAAGGATTTTGAATTTTTCAGTGACCGAAATCAAATCCTGAATGTAGAAACCAACTCTTCTCGTAGGAGTTCTCAGTAGATCTCTCTTCTTCGTTTCCAAAACATCTCCGCTCGCCCAGGTCGATTGATCGCTTAGATATATTTTTCCGTTGTTGGTGTCTCCATTAGTGCCGTATTTTACCGTAGTATCACCATTTGCTGTCCACGATCCATCATTTTTCAAATAAGAAAATGTGTAAGTATCGGCCTGCAGATAATCCGCATCGCCGCCAAATAATAATTTATGTTTGATTTTTCCTGTATTGAATTCACCATTAAGGTTGACCTGCAGGGAAACGTAATTCTGTTCCTGATAATTTTTTGCAGCCGTTCTATCCCAATAGTAATCGTTTTTCGCAGATTCGTACATCCATTGCATCCTTTCACTTCCAAAAAAATCTCTGGTGTAATTTTGATAAGAAGCTACAGCGTTCAATCCCCATTTGGAATTGATTGTGTGATTCAATGTCACAGTAGAAGTTGCCATTTGGTTGATCTGATTCTGCCAAGAGATTCCAGGATTATCTTTGATGTCAAGA
Source organism: Epilithonimonas sp. JDS (assembly GCF_021261315.1). GTDB lineage: Bacteria > Bacteroidota > Bacteroidia > Flavobacteriales > Weeksellaceae > Epilithonimonas. The sequence goes on along the minus strand of NZ_JAJSAX010000001.1, from coordinate 591,610 downwards.
AGATCATTAATAATAGATTTGGAAGTGGTAGCATTCAATACCAACGTTCCGATTCCAAAATCCGGGGTGAATTCCTGTTTCAAATAATCGCCTTCTACAATCAATTGGGTTTTGTCAGACAGATTAAAAAGAAAACTTGGGTTGAAATAATATTTTTCACCAGTCACGCCATTACGGAAACTTTCCTTGTTTTCATACGCACCATTTACACGGAAAGCTGCTTTTTTTGTCAGAGCGTTATAATAATCAATGCCGATTTTATAATTGTTCCAGCTTCCGGCGCTTACAGTTGCAGATCCACCTTCTTTGAAAAGTGGTTTTTTCGTAATCATATTGATAATACCGCCGGGCGCTACATTTCCGTAGAGAATAGCAGTACTTCCTTTCAGAACCTCTACACGCTCCATTCCTGATACTTCCGGGAAAACACCACTATTGACCCTTGCTCCGTTTTTGTATATATTTTCACTTCCGAAAACATATCCTCTGGCTCCAAAACTATCTTGTGAAGAACCTCTGGAAGAAGTAATATAAACACCATTCACATTTTTCAAAACGTCAGAAAGCTGCTGAGCCTGCTGCTGTTCTATGATCTCGTGAGTCACGATAGACACAGCCTGCGGATTTTCCATCACATCCAGATTGGATTTTGTTGTGAAGGTTTTCGCTTTGTTGGGATTGCCGGTTTTATGAAGCTTTACATCTTCAATTGTTCTGATATCCAGAGAATCGACCTTTTTTTCCTGTGCAAGATATAATGTGGAGACGGTAAGTAGTCCTAAAGCAAAAAGTTGCTTTTTCATGATAGTTTATTTAGAATTGTTAAAAACAGTGCAAAAGTATAAGAAATGTTAATGTTTGCAAAATTATTTTAAATAATTCTAAATAAACTTTTTAAAGCGTTGTTAGTCAGTGTTTTGTTAACTACACTTTTTTGTATTTGATAATTTATTCTTGAAGTTCCAACCAACGCAATTCTAAATTCTCTAATTTTTCAGAGATGCTTTCCAACTCCGCTGAGAATTTGGCTATCTTTTCGTAATCGGTTTCGTTGTTCAGTTCGTCGAGGATTTTGCTTCGTTGCTCTTCCAATTTAGGCATTTCCTTTTCGATTGTTTCCAACTCGTGTTGCTCTTTGAAAGATAATTTCTTCTTAGGTTGTTGGTTGTTTGTTGGTTGAGGATTTTGCACAGCTTGCACAGTCGATTTTTCTTCCGACTTCTGACTTCCGGCTTCCGTCTTTTCTACCTTCGGATTTTTTTCTTCGTTTTTAAGGTTCTCACGATATTCTGAGAAATTCCCGACAAACTCTTTGATTTTTCCGTCACCTTCAAAAGCCAGAACGTGGTCCACAATTCTGTCCATAAAATATCGGTCGTGAGAAACGATAATCAAACTCCCTTGGAAATTCTGAAGAAAGTTCTCAAGAACCGTCAAAGTCGGTAAATCCAAATCATTTGTAGGCTCATCAAAAATCAGGAAATTCGGATTTTGATAAAGAATGTACATCAAGTGCAATCGGCGTTTTTCTCCTCCCGAAAGTTTCGAAATCGGCGAGTATTGCGTCTGGTCATCAAATAAAAATAATCTCAAGAACTGAGAAGCAGAGATGGTCTTTCCATTAGCCAAAGGAAAATTCTCTCCAATTTCCTTGATGAAATCAATTACGCGTTCATCTTCTTTGTAGGTCAAACCTTTCTGCGCAAAATATCCGAATTTAATCGTTTCTCCAGTTTCAATCTCACCAGAATCTTTTGGCTCAAAACCTTGAATGATATTCAGCAAAGTTGATTTTCCTGCACCATTTTTCCCAACAATTCCCACTTTTTCACCTCGTTGAAATTGATAAGAAAAATCTTTGAACAACACTTTCTCACCATAACTTTTATTGATGTCTCGAAGTTCAAGGATTTTATTCCCCAATCTTTTCATCTCGAAATCCAACGCCAAAGTTTCTTTTCTCGTGTCGGTTTTCGCTATCTTTTCAGTTTCATAGAAATCATCTTGACGCGATTTTGACTTCGTGGTTCTCGCTTTCGGCTGTCTTCTCATCCATTCCAATTCCTTTCTGTAAAGGTTGTTGGCTTTATCAATCGTCGAATTCAAGTTGTCTTCGCGAATCATTTTATTTTCAAGGTAAGTCGCATAACTTCCGTTGTGGAGATAGAGATTCCCGTCTTCCATTTCCCAAATATTGTCGCAAACTGCATCTAGGAAATAACGATCGTGCGTCACAAGAAGCAAGGTAATTTTCGCCTTACTCAAATAATTTTCCAGCCATTCTACCATTTCCACGTCCAAGTGGTTGGTCGGCTCATCCATAATCAACAAGGTGTGACGATGTTCCGCTCTGGTTTCTGTCAAAAGTTTTGCCAGCGCAATTCTTTTGATTTGTCCACCGGAAAGTGTTCCCATTTTTGCCGATAAATCTGTGATTTTCAATTGGGAAAGAATCTGTTCCATCTCATTTTCCAAATCCCAGGCTTTATGGATTTCCATCTCTGCCAAAGCCGTTTCCATATCATCCGGATTTTCCGAGGTCAGAGCGTGGTGATATTTCTTCAAAGCGAGAATTGGTGCAGAATCCAAAGTCATCATAAATTCTTCCACAGAAAGTTTCGGGTCAAAATCAATTTCCTGGTCAAACAAAACCACTTGGATGTCTTTGTTAATCACCACTTCACCGCCATCCGCGATTTCTTTTCCCATCAGGATTTTCAGAAGTGTGGATTTTCCGCTTCCATTTTTGGCAACGATGGCAATTTTGTCGCCTTCGTTCACGTGGAAGGTAATATTTTTGAACAGAACTTTGACGCCGTAAGATTTGCTAAGATTTTCTGCAGAAACGTAATTCATTTTTGGTTGGATGATGGAGGTTAGATGCTGGAAGTTTTTCCAGCTGCGAAAGTACGAAAATGAAATTTTAAAATTCAGATAATCATAATTATTTGGGCAGCTTTATCCGTCTTCTGTAATGTCACTCTGAGGTTCTCGAAGAGTCCGTTCAAGCCGGGCTGCGGAGATTCTACGTTTCATTGACATCTTTAGAAAAATTTAACGAAAACTAAAACGTATTTAACCTTTCCTTGAGATAATTGGAATGGGAAATTTCAGAAGTTTGCAATCAAATTAAACTCTATGAAAAAACTCAACTTTCTGTTTGCCATCTTCGCATTCGTAGCTCTTCAGGCGCAAACTATTTCTGGAACTGTCCTTTCGAAAGGAGATAACACACCAATTCCTTACGCTAAAATTGGAATTATGAATGAAGGTTCCGGAATTCAGGCGGACGAAAATGGGAAATTCCAAATTAACTTGGACAATGTTTCGAAAGACAAAGAATTAATGGTCGATGTTCCCGGCTACAAACAGTTCCGAAGCTCTGTGGAAGATTTTGCAAAACAGAATCCTCACACTATTTATTTGTACGAAAAAGTCACCAATATACAGGAAGTTGTCCTCGTTCCCAATAATTACAAAGACAAAAATCTGGGCGTGAACAGCAAATCGAAATCAGTAATGTTTACGCCGAATATGGAAAAAGGAAATTCGGTCGTAGAAGAAACTGCGGTGGAATTCAGTTCCAGCAAAAAACTGAAAATCACCAAAATCAATATTAATTTTTCCAGATTCGAAGCGACAACGCCAATCAAAGTTCGTTACACGATTTATGATGAGAAAGATGGCAAACCGAACAATCTGATTTTGAATAAAGACATCATCGCCAATATTGATAAAAACAAATTGCAAGAGTCGACTTTTTCTGTGGATGTGAGCAATGAAAAAATTTGGCTTCAAGGAAAATTCTTTGTTGGGATTCAGTTTATTGGACAATCGGATGGGAAAGTGGCTTTGAGCGGTGCGCTTTTCAGGTCGGGATATTACCGTTCGTTCTATGGCAATTGGGAAAAAATCGGAATGGCAGCGCCAGCTATCAACATTGATGTGAAAGTGAAAAAGTAGTTTGATTTATTTCTACATTTGACCATTAATCAAATCCAATGAAAAAGATACTGTTCTTAGTTTTGTTATGTAGTTATACTATTGGCTTAGCCCAAGTTTCAGATTTTGGAACAAATGAAAAAGTGGGAAAAATACTTCATTTGAAAGATGCCGATATCTACTACGAAGTGTACGGAAAAGGCGAACCATTATTTTTGTTGCACGGAAATGGCGGAAGTATCGACGCTTTTACGAAAGAAATTCCGGAGCTTTCCAAGCATTTCAAAATCATTGCGATGGACACGCGCGCTCAAGGTAAAAGTACGGACACTTCGACTGAACCTTTGACTTACATTAAGTTTGCGGATGATGTAAAAGCTTTGGCGGATGAATTGAAATTAAAGAAAATCAATATTCTCGGCTGGAGTGATGGCGGAAATACAGGACTTGAGTTTGCTATTAAATATCCAAACAACATCAACAAAGTCATTACAAGCGGCGCCAACGTTTTCCCAAATGGCGTAGGAGAAAGTGAAGTCGAAAATATGAAAAAGGACGCCGAGAAAATGAAAGCTGAAAACAAACCAGAACGTGAGATTCGCCTGCTTCAATTGATGATTGACGAACCAAAAATCACCACGGCACAACTCAACCATATCAAAGCGAAAGTCTTTGTTTTAGCAGGTGAAAATGATTTAATCCTACGTTCGCATACAGAATACATCGCCAAAGAAATTCCTAATTCGAAATTGAAAATCTACAAAGGTGCTTCTCACGGCGTTCCGATAGAAAGAGCGGAAGAGCTGAACAAAGATGTGATTGAGTTTATAAAAAAATAAACTAATCAATCGTCATCATTTTCAAGCTCCAAAGATTTCCGTTGTAAATATCCAAATCGACTTTGGAATTAATACCGTAAACAATCCCGTTTTCAGAGAATTGCCAGAACTGAAACTCATCATCTGGTGACGGCGTGGGAACATCATTGTAATTCGCCAGCCAAAGAGGATAATCATCAAATTCGCCTTTCAGATAATCTTTGTAATAATGGTAGTACGTGTAGATGATTGGTTTCTCGCCGTAGGTTTCTTCCATTATTTTAATCCAGACCTTGAGGTCAGAAACCAATTGTTCTTTTGATTTTTTTCTTGGATTTTTTTCGATGTCAAGAATTGGAGGCAGGTCGCCAGATTCCAATTTTGCAACAGAAAGAAAAGAATTTGCCTGCATTATCGGGTCTTCATCCGGACGATAAAAGTGGTAAGCACCTCGGATGAGACCGTGGTGTTTTGCAGTTTCCCAAAAATGATCAAAGTTCTTATCCAATTTTCGATTGCCCATACTTGCTCTCAGAACTACGAATTTCAGAGGAATCGTTCGGTTGCCAATACTCAGACTGTCCCACTGGATGTCTTCTTTTCTTTGATAATGGGAAATGTCGAATCCAAAAGTTTGATTGGAATAGAGACCGACGATTTTATCAATTCTAGCTGATTCCTTTTCCGAGTTCGTGAGATTTTTGTGTTCGAAATGTTTTCCTAAGTAATAAGAGAAGTAATAATTGATTTTTTGTCTCAGATAAAATCCTGTTCCAAACAAAGACATTAGAAGAATGATCAGAAGAATCCAACGTTTCTTTATGAAAACGCTTTTTCTTTTTTTATGAATTTTTCGTTTGGTAGTCTGGGTGGATTTTGACATCGGTTTTGCAAAAATATTGTTTTTCTTATTTGAAACGAAATGGAAAAATTTATTTTTTAGAATTAAAATATCAATTAATATTTTTGGCTTACTTTGTGCTAATATTGAAACATTAATTTTAAAATATAAAAAGATGAAAAAGAGAATCTTATCAGCAGCAGCATTTCTATTTGTAGCAGTTGCAATGAATGCCCAGACAGCAAAACAGGAAGTGAAAAAAGATGCAAAAGCTGTAGGAACGGCCGTTGAAAAAGACGCGAAAGCAACCGGCGAAGGCGTGAAAGATGGCGCTGAATGGGTCGGCGATAAAGCGACTAAAGGCGCGAAAGCTACCAAAACCGGCGTGAAGAAGGGTGCAAAATGGACCGGAAAGACTGCTAAGAAAGGTGCGAAAGCTGTAGAAAAGACCGCAGTGAAAGGCGCTGATGCTGTTTCTGACGGTTACAAAGACGTGAAAGCAGATCTTAAAAAATAACATTGACAATGAAAGACTTCAATATTTGGAGTCTTTTTTTTGTAACATTTTTCTGTTGATCGTAACCAATTAACAGAAGATATTTAAGAAAAATAACTATTTTAGTTCAGGGAAAATTTAAAAATTATGAAAAAAATTATTTTAACATTTGCATTGTCTACTTTGATGGTCGCAAATATGGCGGCTCAGGCAGTACCAACGGCAAAGCAAATCATTGACAACTACGTTACCGCACTTGGTGGAAAACAAAAATTGGAAGCTGTAAAAACGCTTTCTATGAAAAATACCATCAGCGTGATGGGAATGGAAATGCAGGGGACAACGATCAAAAAGGATAACAAGTATAAATCCACACAATCGATGATGGGTCAGGAGATGGTTCAGATTTTTGATGGCGAGAAAGGTTATGCTAACCAAATGGGACAAAAAATAGAATTCCCGGCAGATCAGGTAGCGAAACTGAAAACTTCAAAAGTAATGGATGCGCTTGGATTGGATCCTGCAAAAATCAAAACGGTTGAGAAAAAACAATTGGAAGGGAAAGATTATTTCCTGCTTTCTTCTGATGATTCCAAATCTTATTTTGATGCGAAAACAAATTTACTTTTCAAAACAGAAAGTGACAAAGGCAGTATGACCATCAACAAATATGCGGATATCGACGGAATCAAATTTGTTGAAGAAATGGCTATCGATGCTGGCGGACAACATATCGAAATGAAAAATTCTGACATCAAAATCAATCAGCCAATTTCTGATGACGAGTTTAAAATTAATTAAACTTTAAAATAACAATTCAAATAAAAAAAAGGAATCCACTTTTGGATTCCTTTTTTATGAAAATATTTCTAAGTTAGAAGTTTTAATCTAACATCTAAACTCTAATATCTAACTTCTATTTTTAAGAATTATATTCTTTTTCCCACTCTTCCGCTGCATCGCAAAGGGTTTTGTAGAATTCTTCACCGTACTTTCGAATCAGCGGTTCTTTTAGGAATTTATAAATCCGAACTTCCAATTCTTTTCCCAATGTACACGCATCGTTACAGATTTCCCATTCGTGATAGTTGAGCGCAATGAAAGTCTTATAATCATTGACGCGGATTGGATAGAGATGGCAGGAAATCGGTTTTTTCCAATCGATCATGCCATCTTCGTAGGCTTTTTCGATGCCGCATTTGGTTGTCCCTTTTTCATCAAAGATAACATACGCGCACTCACTTCCGTTAACCAATGTTGTCACATAACCGCCGTCGTAAGGATCTACAACCCAAGTTCCCTGTTCCTCGATGGCTTTCACACCTTCCGGTCGTAGGTAGGATTTTATTTTGGGGAAAATCTCGTCCAAAATTGGCAATTCATCTTTGTCAAGAGGCGCACCGGTATCACCATCTACGCAGCAAACGCCTTTGCATTTGGTAAGGTTGCAGACAAAGCTTTCTGCAAAAATATCTTCGGAAATCAGTTTGTCATCTATCTGAATCATTCTTCATCAATTTTAATATTGTGCAAAATTAGCGATTTTAAATGCTGCCAAGCAAAAAACAACGATCCAAAGTCCCAATTCCTGCATCCAGTATTTAGGTAAGAAACGAAGCATTCTACTGATAATGATGCTTACAGGCAAAGCTAAAAGTAGAAGATATTCATAATTGTTTCCCATGTAGAAAATGATCGTAATCAATTGTGCCAGAGAGAAAACCAGAACAAAAGTGTATTTGTACCTGCTGATCGGGCTTTTCTCATTATAATGTTTGAAATGATCTGAGAAGGAGTAGATGATCATCAACGCGATTGGAACTAAAATATAGAGCGGGTAATAACTTTTCAACATTTCAAATGAACTTGAAAATGGAAAGTACGAACTGTCCCAAGTCGTGAAATGAATCAGATGCATCACGCCGAAATAACTCAGCACAATCAAAATAGCGCCAAACAAAAGCCGGAACATGTTAAGTCCAATTCTACCTGAAGTCCCGATAATATGGAAAATTACAAAAACTGCCATCGGCCAGCTGGGTGGGAAAACAAGAAATGTAAATGCCAAAATAGCACCAACTAGCATAAACGAACTTTTCCTTAGCTGATCATTCTGACTGGTCAAAATCAACAATAAAATGGAGCTTGTAAGGAATGTGATTGCCAATCCCAAATCTATCGTGCCATCGTAGAATGCAACTACAAAAAGCGTATAAAGCAGTAACGGAAGGTGAGAAAATTGGTTTAATGCAATCGCATTGAATAAAAAATATCCCAGACTGATTCCGGTGAATGTAATAATCGTCGAAAATAAGGTTATGTTTTTGAAATCTAATAAGTTAAGGGAAAGGAAAATCAAAAACAAAAATCCAATGTACGCCGGAACAGAAAAAATATTGCTTTCTTTTGAAAGTAATCGAAACATTTTTTATAAATTTGTGCAAAGTTAATTTAAAAAAAGAAAATATGACATCTTTCTGGTTAGCATTAAGTGCAGCTTTCAAATGGTCTTTCGGATTTTACAGACTCTTCGGCAATGTTCTGAATTGGGTGTTATTTCTTGTAGCAATGGGGTTTTTCTGCTACTGGTGTTATATTTTGGTTGTAACTCTTGGAGCTCAAAAAGACAAAGATTACTTCTCACCAACAGAAGGTAAGAATCCATATTACGATCCAAAGATTTATAAAAACGAAGGTTAAATAAATTGATTATATAATAAAAAACCCGCAATTAGCTTTTAATTGCGGGTTCTTTTATTTTGAGTCGGAATCTAATTTCTAAATACGGACATCTAATTTTTTTCTGAACTATTCTTCATCATGGCAAGGAACAACCAAAACCGGAATCTTAGACTTTTTAGTAATTTCTTTAGTCAAACTTCCGATGAAAACGTCGTAAACACCGCTTCTTCCGTGAGATCCAACCACAATGTAATCTGCATTTTGTGAATCAGCGAATTCCAAAATTGTGTCGCCTGCAATCCCTTGTTTCAGAATATGATTGCAGGTAACGCCGTTTGCAACAATCTTTTCTTGAAGTTTATTAAGTTCCTTCAATTCATATTTAATTTCATTTTCCTCAACTTCCGGGAAGTATTGGAAACCCATATCGCCGATCACAAAACCAATATCTGTAGCCGCGACGTGAATCAAATGGATTTCGGCATTCACATCTTTCGCAAAATTGATGGCATAATCAACTAATTTATTTGAACTATCGGAAAAATCTACGGGTAAAATAATTTTTTTCATAATCTAAGTTTATAGTCTACAAAGTACAAAAATTTAGCCATTATTACAATGTTGCAGCTGATAAATATCTATTGAATTTTTAAGGAGAATAATTTTTTATCTTCCAAATAAGCTTCCAGCAGATCATTCTCAGAAACTTTTCCAACACCTTTTGGCGTTCCTGTGAAGATCAAATCGCCAACGCGCAATGTGAAATATTGAGATGCAAAAGCAATGATATCCTCGGGACTGAAAATCATTTCGCTTGTGTTTCCATCCTGAACTTTCTCATTGTTCTTGATCAATGAAAAACCGAGGTTCTTCAAATCAAAATTGTCTTTCGAAACAAAATCTGAAACCACCGCCGAACCATCAAAACCTTTCGCCAATTCCCAAGGCAAACCTTTATTTTTCAGCTTGGTTTGCAAATCTCTCGCCGTGAAATCCAATCCCAAACCAATTTCGTCATAATGATTTCCTGCATTTTCTTTTTGAATATATTTTCCACCTTTTGAGATTTTCAAAACCACTTCCAGTTCGTAATGGATGTCATCAGAAAATTCGGGAATGTAGAAATCTGAACCTTTTTTCAAGATGGCGGTATCAGGTTTTATAAAGATCACTGGATCTTCCGGAATGTCATTTCCCAATTCTTTGGCGTGCTCGCCGTAATTTCTTCCTACGCAGATTATTTTCATAATATTAATGTAACAATTTATCAGTAGAACAAAGTAACAATCATAATTTCAAATTCTTACGTTGTTAGATTTTTACATTGGTAATTTAATTAAAACCTAGATTTCAATTGGATTTTCGTAAATATCTTCTTCGTATAAAGAGGAAAATCAGCACTTTGAAGCCAACCGTAATAGCCAATATCTTTCTGGAAAACTTCTTTAACAACTTGTCCTTTATATTTTCCAAAAGCAAAAATCTCCTGGTCTTTATCATTGAAATGAATCATTCCAGCCAAATCTGCAAACTTGCTGTGAAAAGAGAAATCGCTCAATCCGGCAACGTCATTGGGCAAATCTTGGTATTGTCCAACTTGTGCATCCAAAACTTCGAAAGTCGCCAAAACATCAGCTTCCGCAGAATGCGCGTTCTCCAAAGTTTTTTGACAATAGAAATTGTACGCGGCAGAAAGATTTCTCGGTTCCATTTTGTGATAGATGGTTTGTGCATCCACCAATTTGAATTTGCTCAAATCGAAATCCAAACCAGCGCGCAAAAGTTCTTCTGCTAAAAGTGGCACATCAAAACGGTTGGAATTGAAACCACCCAAATCTGTTCCCGAAATCATCTCCATAATTTTTGGTGCGATTTCTTTGAAAGTTGGTGCGTTGACAACGTCTTCATCGTAGATTCCGTGGATGGCGGACGATTCTTTAGGGATGGGCATTTCTGGATTTACTTTCCAGGTTTTGCTTTCTCGTGATGCGTCCGGATTGACTTTCAGGATGCAGATTTCCACGATTCTGTCTTTGCCAACGTTGGTTCCAGTCGTTTCCAAATCGAAAACGCAAAGTGGTTTATATAGTTTGAGATTCATAATTTTTCTTTGTCGGAAGTCTGATGTCCGAAGTTTTAATGTTATATTTTAATTGTTTCCGAATTGAAAATCTTCCAGCATCCATCTTCCGACTACTTCAATTGCTTTTGAAATACCAATGAAATCAAAATGTAATAGATGATGATTAAAGGAATTCCGACTGTTTTGAATATTAATAAAATCAAAATTCCGCCAATCAGCAAAGCCAGTTTTGGGTAATTATCTTTTAATTGTTTTGATTTGAATTTCATCGCAATCATCTTGATTGGGCTAATCAAAAGCCCCGAAGAAATGATTGTAATAATAAGTAAAAATAAATGGCTGTTTTCAAAAAGAAAATCAAAAAATTGAGAGGAGGATTCTGAGTTTTTTGATCCATAAATCTCATATAGATAGTACAATCCGAAAACCAAAACTGTATTACTTGGTGTATTCAAACCTTTAAAATAATATTTTTGGTCATCGTCCAAATTGAAAATTGCTAATCTAAGACAAGAAAAAAGTGTAATCAAGAATCCAAAATATTTAATTTCAAAAGGTAATTCGAGTCCGAATAATTGATTGCCAAAAGGTTCAAGCATTTTCATCATCGCAACGCCAGGCAGAAATCCAAAACTTACCATATCTGCCAGGGAATCCAATTGTCCGCCCAGATTACTGCTGGAATTCATAGCTCTTGCAATAAAACCGTCGAAAAAATCGAGAACCAATGAGATAATAATGCAAATCGCTGTGGTTTGGTAATCGCCCGAAATGAGATGAACAATCCCAACGCAACCCGAGAAAAGATTCCCTAAAGTAAATGCGTTGGCAAGGTTGTTTTTGATGAAATTCATATCACAAAAATAGGAAAATAGTTGGAGGATGGAGGTTGGAAGGTGGAAGTTTTTCAGGTGTGTGGAAAAACTTCCATCTTCCATCATCTGACTTCCCACTTTTCGTAATTTTGCAAAATGAAGAATTTGAGAGGGCAGGAAGTTTTGGCCTTGGTTTACAGACTTTTTTTGGTGTTTTTCTTTTATCAAATCGCGAGATTCCTGTTTTGGTTTTTCAATCGTGAATTGGTGAAGTTTGATGGGATTTCCGAATATTTCAAGCTTTCTTATTACGGAACTGCGTTTGACACAACTGCGATTCTTTATGTGAATTCGGTTTTTATTTTGTTAAGCATCATTCCGATTGTCATTAATACAAAAAAGAATTATCAGAAATTTCTGTTTTTCTGGTACTTCATCACGAATGGAATTACCTACGCTTTCAACTTTGGCGATATGATTTATTATCGATTTAGCCAAGCGAGATTGACTTCCGCGGTTTTTTCTGTAGCGAAGAACGAAAGTAATATCGGAAAAGTCTTTTTCAATGCGGTTGTGCAGAATCCGTTTGTGATTGTTTCTTTCATTTTAATGATGCTCTTTTGGGTTTTCCTTTACAAAAAAGTAAAAGTTGAAGAAGAGAAACCAAAGAATTTAATCAAATATTTTGCATCGTCTGTCGTGATTTTGTGTGTGACCGCACTTTTGGTGGTTGGCGGAATCCGTGGCGATTTCAAACATTCAACAAGACCAATTAATCTGGTTGATGCCAACAAACACGTCAGCAATCCTTTGCAGGGAAATCTTGTTTTGAACAGCGTTTTCTCTTTTTTCAGAACCATTAATACAAATAATTTCAAGCTCGTTAGTTATGTTGATGAGAAATTCATTAACCAAGAAATTAAACCTTATAAATTATACGAAAGAGAAGTTGAGAAGAAACCAAATGTTATCATTTTCATTATGGAAAGTTTCGGGAAAGAATATTCTGGTGCTTTTAATAGAAATTCGAACATCAGAGATTTTGTTTCCTACACACCATTTCTCGACAGTTTGGCAAAAGAAAGTCTGATTTTTACCAATGCGTTTGCGAACGGAAGACAATCTATCCACGGAATGAGTTCGGTTCTCGCCGGAATTCCCAGTTTGACGGACGCTTTCACGAGTTCGCCTTATTCCAATCAGAAAATCCAGTCGATTGTTTCGGTTTGTAATGATTTGGGTTACGACACGAGTTTCTACCACGGCGCGCCAAATGGCTCGATGGGTTTTCAAGGTTTTGGGAATATTTTGGGTTTCAAAAATTATTTTGGAAAAAACGAATATAATAATGACAAGGACTTCGACGGAATGTGGGCGATTTGGGATGAACCATTTTTTCAATATTTTGCTAAGAATATTGGGAAAAAGCAACCATTTATGTCAACAATGTTTTCGGCTTCATCACACGATCCTTTTAAAGTTCCGGAGAAATATCAGAATAAATTCAAATCTGGACCCTTGCAAATCCACGTTCCAATCCAATACACAGATTATGCTTTGAAGAAATTCTTCGAAACAGCGAGCAGACAATCTTGGTATCAGAACACAATTTTTGTCATAACGGCCGACCACACCAATCAGATCCATTATGAGGAATATCAAAAAGCGATGAACAGATTTGCGATTCCACTTTTGTTTTTCTCGCCAAATCCAAAATACAATTTGAAAGGAATCGATGACCGTTTCGCCCAACAAATCGACATCTATCCAACTTTGGCTGACTTGCTTGGTTACAACAAAAAAATCAGAAGTTGGGGCAGAAGTTTGGTTTCGGACAAGAATGAAGGTCATATGATCATTCATTCCGATTCCATCAATGAGCAAATTGTGATAGGAAACTACGTTTACATTTTTGATGGAAAAGATGTGACGGGAATCTATGACAAAACAGATTTGGCCTTATCCAAAAATCTCTTCAGCAAAAACCTTAATCCAGAACAAAAACTCGGAATCCTAAAAACAAAAGCGTGGTATCAGGATTATATGGATCGCGTCATCAACAGGAAATTGTATTAAAATAAAGGTGTTTAAGATTTAAAAATTCTGTCAATTGGCTTTATTTATGCTTTGGATAGCAAATAATTCTTGTTTGTTTAAAATTAATTTATATTTTTATCAATATTAATTTAACGTTAACAAGTTAATCACATCAAACAACAAACAAACTTAAAATAAAGACAATGAAAAAATTACTTTTAACATTTGCCTTATCATTCATCGGCGTTCTTTCATTCGCTCAGATCGAAGGAAAATGGAAAACCATCGATGACGAAACCGGAAAACCAAAATCCATCGTAGAGATTTCCAAAGATTCCAAAGGGAAATACAACGGGAAGATCGTACAACTATTGATCAAACCAGAAAATGCGAACTGCGTAAAATGCAAAGATGACCGCAAAAACAAACCATTGATCGGATTAGAGATCATCCGTGGTCTTTCAAAAGATGGGAATGAATTCTCTGGCGGAACCATTACCAATCCAAAAGACGGAAAATCTTACAAAACAGAGCTCGTACGTGAAGGTGATGTCCTGAAAGTAAAAGCCATTGTATTGGGAATTGCTGTTAAAACGCAAACTTGGCACAAAGTGAACTAACGATCTTTATGATAATTGACAGGCTTCCAATTGGAAGCCTTTTTTGTTATGCAGATAATAAAAAAATTAATACTTTTGTATTTCGAAATTTAACAAAGAACATTTTCATAATCAATATTACATTATAATGAAGGAATATACATTTCGTGAAGTAATTGCTCAGGCTATGAGCGAAGAAATGCGTAAAGACGAATCCATTTTTCTAGTAGGAGAAGAAGTTGCAGAATACAACGGTGCCTACAAAGCGTCCAAAGGTATGCTGGCTGAATTCGGAGAAAAAAGAATCATAGATGCACCAATTGCGGAACTTGGTTTTACAGGGATCGCTGTAGGCGCGGCAATGAACGGGAATCGTCCGATCGTAGAATATATGACTTTCAACTTCTCTTTGGTTGCGATCGATCAGATCATCAACAACGCTGCGAAAATGTACCAAATGACAGGTGGACAATGGAATATTCCAATCGTTTTCCGTGGTCCTACAGGTTCAGCAGGTCAGTTGGGAGCAACACACTCTCAGGCTTTCGAAAGCTGGTACGCCAACTGTCCAGGTCTCAAAGTGATCATTCCTTCCAATCCTTACGATGCAAAAGGACTTTTGAAATCTGCGATCCAAGACAATGATCCAGTGATCTTTATGGAATCTGAGCAGATGTATGGTGACAAAATGGAAATCCCGGAAGAAGAATATTACATCCCGATCGGAAAAGCAGACATCAAGAAAGAAGGAAAAGATGTGACTTTGGTTTCTTGGGGTAAGATTATGAAAGTAGCTTTGCAAGCTGCAGAAGACTTGGAAAAAGAAGGAATCTCTGTAGAAGTGATCGACCTTAGAACAATCCGTCCTTTGGATTACGATACGATTCTGGAGTCCGTAAAGAAAACAAACAGATTGGTAGTTCTGGAAGAATCCTGGCCATTTGCAAGCATCTCTACCGAGATCACTTATATGGTTCAGCAAAAAGCATTCGACTATTTGGATGCGCCGATCAAAAGAATCACCACGCCAGACGCATCAGCGCCATATTCTGCGCCATTGTTCGCAGAGTGGTTCCCGAAAGTGGAAAAAGTGAAAGAAGAGATCAAAAATGCTCTTTACATCAAAGCATAATACAAAACTCTCGGATTCATTCGGGAGTTTTTATTTTGTAGAATATTTCAGGAGCTGTTTGACGCAAGTCGAATAGCTTTTTTAGATTTTTTATTTGGAGCTATTTGATTACATCGAACAGTTTTTATTGATTTTATTTTTGGAGCTGTTTCCCGCTTTCCGTTGCAATCTTTTTTGCCCGACGATTTCCCTCTACTTAGAACGTTGAGCAAATGCAAAAAAGGATTTCCACTGCAATCGGGGCTAGGGG
Organism: Epilithonimonas sp. JDS; assembly: GCF_021261315.1. Lineage (GTDB taxonomy): Bacteria > Bacteroidota > Bacteroidia > Flavobacteriales > Weeksellaceae > Epilithonimonas. The sequence goes on along the minus strand of NZ_JAJSAX010000001.1, from coordinate 575,915 downwards.
TTTGTCATCCAATCAACATTTAGTATAAAATACAATCTTGCCATTCCATAGGGAACCTAACGTTTGATTTATTTCTTTGATGAGTTTTACGCCTTTGCGAACCTTAAAAATATTTTCAATAATGTCAAAAAATCTCTGCGGACTTTGCGTTAAAATTATTTAGATGAAAAAAGTTCTTGATAATTTTAAAAATAACTCTCCAGAAATTTGCGAATTAATAAATAATTCATATTTTTGCAATCCAAAATGAGATGTAATATATGTTAATAATTCCAGTAAAAGACGGAGAGTCTATCGACAGAGCTTTAAAAAAGTATAAGAGAAAATTTGATAAAACAAGAGTTGTAAGAGAACTTAGATCAAGACAACAATTTATCAAGCCTTCTGTAACTTTGAGACAATCAAAACTTAAAGCAGCTCACAAACAGAGAAACGCAAGCATCGAAGAACAAGCTTAAGTTCTTTTTTTGCAAAACATAAGATAAATCACTTTCAAATTTCTATATTTGGAAGTGATTTTGCATTTATAGACCTATGATAGAAAGATTCCTGGAGTACATCGAAGTGGAAAAAAGATATTCTCCACACACGCTTACCAATTACACAAAAGACCTTTCGGACTTTTCAGCTTTCGTCTTGAAAACAGAAGCAACGGAAGATGTGGTCCACGTTCACAAAAAAGTAATTAGAAACTTTATCGTAGAACTCAGCAATTCCGGACTCAGTAAAAGAAGCATCAACCGAAAACTTTCATCACTCCGCAGTTTCTATCTATTTTTGCTCCGTTTGGAGGAGATAAAAGTCTCGCCAATGGAAACCATAGATTCGCTCAAATTCTACGCAGAAAAGCGCATTCCGTTCTCTGTGGAAGAGATGGACACAATGAAAACGGAAGTGGAGGAGAAGGGACAAATGACACTTCTCGAAAAACTCATCATAGAAACGCTTTACCAAACCGGAATCAGAAAGGCCGAACTTTGCAATCTCATGTTAAATAACGTCGATTTCTCAAAAAAGGAGATCTTGGTCATCGGAAAAGGAAACAAGGCAAGGATCATCCCTATTGCAGACGAATTGCTTTCCGATTATCAGACCTATCTTGCTACAAGACTTCCGGATTCTGAGAACCAGCAATACTTTTTCATTAATAAAAAAGGAAAAAAACTGGGCGAAAAATTTGTTTATGTAGTCGTTAATAGGTACTTTAGTAATGTTACTTCCAAGCAGAAAAGAAGTCCACATATTTTAAGACATACTTTTGCTACACACATTCTAAACGAAGGTGCAGAGATATCAAAGGTTCAAAAATTGATGGGACATTCCAGTTTGGCAAGTACGCAAGTTTATACCAGTGCGAATATTGAGAAGCTGAAAGAAGTTTACAAGAACGCACATCCAAGAGAAAAAAAATAAATTTGATAAAATAGAGAAGATGGAATGATTTTTACTTTTTTATTGTTTAACCATTTAAAACAGACGTTATGAAGATTACAATTCAGACTGCAGGTGTTACACCGCACGAACCATTAAAAGAAAGAATTGAAAAAAAATTAGCCAAGCTTGAGACCTTTTATGACAAAATTGTTGAAGCTACGGTTTACCTTAAAGTTGAAAATACTACCGAGAAGTTAAATAAAACGACCGAGCTCGTTATCAAAGTTCCTGGTGATGATATCGTCGTAAAAAAGACTTGTGCTACTTTTGAGGAAAGTTTAGACGAATCTGTTGATACCGCTAAGAAACTGTTAATCAAGAAAAAAGAATTAGCTTAAAAAAAAATACGTTTTTTTTGTAAAAAAACATTTGTAGGTTTCAAAAAAGAGTCTCATATTTGCACTCGCAAAACGGAAGCAACCGGATTGCAGAAATATGATCTTTAATTTGAAACCTACTTTTTTGTTTAAACTGAGTGTTTAGATTAAATAAAAAAAATCAAATTTTTTTTAAAAAATATTTGCAGGTTTGGAGAAAAAAGTCTCATATTTGCACTCGCAAAAAGGAAGTAACCTTAGCGCAAGATTGACGATCTTTATCAAAAAAAATAAATGCCTCCATAGCTCAGTTGGCTAGAGCAGCTGATTTGTAATCAGCAGGTCGTGGGTTCGAGTCCCTCTGGAGGCTCATTTATAGAAAAATTTTGGGGAGATACCAGAGCGGTCAAATGGGGCTGACTGTAACTCAGCTGCTTCGGCTACGTAGGTTCGAATCCTGCTCTCCCCACTTTTTTTATAAAAAAAATTATTTGCAGGTTATAAGATTTATTTTTAGATTTGCACACCATTAACCAACCTTTTTGGAAACAAAATGCGAAAGTAGCTCAGTTGGTAGAGCGTCAGCCTTCCAAGCTGAATGTCGCGGGTTCGACCCCCGTCTTTCGCTCAAAATCACAAACCTTACGGAATGTGATTTTTTTTTAGGCCGACTTAGCTCAGGGGTAGAGTGCTTCCTTGGTAAGGAAGAGGTCACGGGTTCAAATCCCGTAGTTGGCTCAGAAGGTCCCGAATCCGTTCGGGATTTTTTATGTTTAAATTAAAACTGTTGTTAAAATAAGAAGCCCGGAATAGATTTCTATTCCGGGCTTCTTTATGAAAATTTAAGGATTGTGTTTTTAGAATCCTAATCCTACTGTAAAACCTTTTACCATATTCGGGTAGTTTGAAACAGCTGTGGCGGCTCCAGTCGTAGTGTTTACCGTATAGATTTTAGTTTCGGTTCCAACAGTCGCTACCAAGTAAGCTTTTTGGCTTGTACTTCCAATATCAAATCCATTGTTTGAAGTAATATTAATTCCCAAAGCACCTCGTTCAACTAATGTTCCTGCGTTCGGTGGATTTTGTAGATATAACTTATCAGAGTTGTGGTCGATTACAAACAGTGAAGTCGTTGTTGCTCCAACGAAATTGTCTGTGTATGCGGCAGAGCTTAACGTCGGTGTTCCTGGGTTTATAATACCATCTACTGCAGCCACAGCGCCATCAATTGGATTTAATCTAAGATTTTGTCCAGCATCACTTACGACTCTAATTCTGTCAACCGTTGGATTGAAGTCAAATCCAAATTCGGTTCCGATGAGAGGCGTAGAAAGTGTTCCAGAGCCAACTTGAGTAGCAGCGCCAGTTCCTAGATTGATCGTGTAGATTCTGCTAGAGCTTCCCAAAGCGTAAAGCTGTCCGTTCAATGGTCTAAAGTCGATTCCCAAAATACCTTCTCCATTCTGCAATCCAGTGATCGCTTTTGAAACTGGTTCCGGTTTGTTCGGGTTAAAGATTTGAAGTGTATTCGAAGCGTCAATAGCGTAAGCCACTGCATCAGTTGGAATCGCAAGGTCGATTACTTTCTGAGACAAAGTTCCAATGTTGGTTGTTTTCCCATTGGTAAGATCCAGCGTATAAAGATTGTTTTTGGAATCCTTGGTAGCTGCAATTAATGCTACAGAATTATCTGGATTAATATCAAATGCTGCCTGGCCGGTAAAAGTGATTCCCAGACTTCCAACTTCTACTAAGGTTCCGTTATTCGGCGGATCCTGTTTAAATAATTTTCCTGAAGTCATATCAAGATCGTACAAAGTTGTTGCTGTTGCACCGGATTTGCTGTTAGTGTAAGCAATACCTGCGATTGAAGAAGAGGTTGCAATGCTACCGTCCGTTGCGGCAACAGCACCATTTTCAGGATTCAGACGCAGATTTTGGCCGGTGTTTGTAACCAATCTGATACGGTCAACAGTCGGGTTGAAATCAATAGACGCAATGGCACCGGAGATTGCAGGTGTAAAAGCTGTTGTACTTACTGTTCTGCTTGTCGCATTCGCAGTGTTGATGATGTAAAGTTTGCTCGCATTCGATAATGCGTACAATTCTCCGGTTGCTGGCCGGAAATCAATACTTAATAATTTTTCTCCTGCTGCAATTCCCGAAATAGCAGTTTTTGAACTGAACATTGCTGGGTTGTTGGCATTGAAAGCTACAAGTTCATTGTTCTCTGTCAGTCCGTAAGCCATCAGGTTTGGGCCTACAGTTGCAGCTGGTTCTTCCGGCATTCCTACAATGTCATCGTCATTGTCACAAGAGATTACCGAGACTATGGCAAAGGTTGCCAGACAAAAGTTGAATAATTTTTTCATAAAGATTATTTTTTAGAGTTTCAATATCATATACGAGATAAAAATAATCTTGGATGTGATGGGCTTTTTTTAATTGATTATTTTATGTAAATTTGCAACGTCAAAAGACAAAAATTCTTTGGTTTGTGGTTTTTGAATTTGAATATCGAAATTTTTAATAAAAATATTTTTGATATTCAAAAAATCGTTATATTTGCAAACCGAAAAAAATAAATAATTAATTAATAAATATTAAATCATGGCAAAGGAAACGTTTAATCGTAACAAACCCCACTTGAACATTGGTACTATTGGTCACGTTGACCATGGTAAAACTACACTTACAGCTGCAATCAGTAAAGTGTTATCTGATAAAGGATTCGGAACTGCAAGAGATTTCTCTTCTATCGATTCTGCACCAGAAGAAAAAGAAAGAGGTATCACTATCAATACTGCTCACATCGAGTACGAAACTGCAAACAGACACTACGCTCACGTTGACTGTCCAGGTCACGCGGATTACGTAAAGAACATGGTTACAGGTGCTGCTCAAATGGATGGAGCTATCCTAGTAGTAGCTGCTACAGACGGACCAATGCCTCAAACTAGAGAGCACATCTTGCTTTGCCGTCAGGTAAACGTACCTAACGTACTTGTTTTCATGAACAAAGTAGATATGGTAGATGATGAAGAATTATTAGAATTAGTAGAATTAGAGATCAGAGATCTTCTATCTTCTTACGAATATGACGGTGACAACGCTCCAATCATCCAAGGTTCTGCTTTAGGAGGATTGAACGGAGATGCTAAATGGGTAGGAAAAATTGAAGAATTGATGGATGCTGTTGATACTTGGATCGAACTTCCAGTTAGAGATCAGGATAAACCATTCTTGATGCCAATCGAAGACGTATTCTCTATTACAGGTAGAGGTACTGTTGCAACTGGTAGAATCGAGTCTGGAGTTATCAATACAGGAGATCCTGTTGATATCGTAGGTATGGGTGATGAGAAATTGACTTCTACTATTACTGGAGTTGAGATGTTCAGAAAAATCCTTGATAGAGGTGAAGCTGGAGATAACGTAGGTCTATTGTTGAGAGGTATTGAAAAAACTGACATCAAGAGAGGTATGGTTATCGCTAAGAAAGATTCTGTTAAACCACACAAAAGCTTCAAAGCTGAGGTTTATATCCTTTCTAAAGAAGAAGGTGGACGTCACACTCCATTCCACAACAAATACAGACCTCAGTTCTACGTTAGAACAACTGACGTTACAGGTGAGATCTTCTTGCCAGAAGGTGTAGAAATGGTAATGCCTGGAGATAACTTAACTATCACTGTAGAATTGTTGCAACCAATTGCTCTTAACGTAGGTCTTAGATTTGCGATCAGAGAAGGAGGTAGAACAGTAGGTGCTGGTCAGGTTACTGAAATCACAGACTAATTATCTAAATAATATAAAAAGTTCCGTAAGGAAACTTACGGGACTTTTTTAATCTACGGGCATCGTCCAATGGTAGGATACCGGTCTCCAAAACCGTTGATCTGGGTTCGAATCCTAGTGCCCGTGCAAAAAGAAAATAATGAGCTTAGTAGAATTTTTAAAAGGTTCTTACACAGAATTCAAAGATAAAGTAGAGTGGCCAAAATGGGCAGACTTGCAATCTTCTACGATTGTGGTTTCTATCACTACTGTTATTCTTGCTTTATTTACATTCGGAGTGGATTCACTTTTCAGTGTAACGATAAAGAATTTTATTGCGACGTTTATTAATATGTTTAACTAATCCTAATTACTTTCCTCATGAGCGAATCGAAATGGTATGTGCTGAAAGCTATTAGCGGACAGGAAAATAAGGTGAAGAACTATATTGAGAGCGAAATCCAGAGAATGAATATGGAAGCTTACGTCACTCAGGTAGTAATTCCTATGGAAAAAGTAATCCAAATCAGAAACGGTAAGAAAGTTCCGAAAGAGAAGCCTTACTATCCTGGATATCTGATGGTAGAAGCTGATCTTGTTGGGGAAGTTCCTCACGTTATCAAAAATATTCCTGGTGTAATTTCATTCTTAAGTTTAACTAAAGGAGGTGAGCCAGTTCCAATGAGAAAATCTGAAGTAAACAGAATGCTCGGAAGAATGGATGAACTTTCTGAGTTTGCTACAGATGTAGAAATTCCTTTCATCGTGGGAGAAAACGTAAAAGTGATCGAAGGTCCTTTCAACGGATTCAACGGAACGATTGAAAAAATCTTGGAAGACAAGAAAAAAGTTGAAGTTTCTGTTTTGATCTTCGGAAGAAAAACACCAATGGAACTTAGCTTTATGCAAGTAGAAAAGGTAGTTTAATCTACTTTTATATAAAATTTAAAACCATCTCGAAACTTCGGGATGGTTTTTTTATTTGACTAATTCATTATTAAATTCGGTTGGCGTTTTTCCCATGTACTTTTTAAATGTCCTGCTGAAGTAGGAAATGCTGTTGTAACCACTATTGTAGCAGGATTCAGAAATGCTTTTTCCTTTCAAAATATCCGTACAGGCTTTGTCAATTCTATACTGATTAATAAAATCCGTAAAAGTAATCTTTGTTGTCTTCTTGAAGAAGTTACAGAAAGCGGGTAAAGTCAGGTTGACCAGATTTGCTATGTCGTTAATGTCAATTTCCTTATCATAATTTTTTTCAACAAAAGTAAAGATGGTTTGAAGTCTTTCTTTATTTTTCGAAATGACGGTATGAGGCATTACTTCTTTATTTAATAGAATATAATCTTTGGTTTCTGCTAATTCAATAAGAATATTAAGTAGAATAAAATACCGCTTTGAATTTTCAGTTTCCAGCATCTCGTAAAGCTTCGGCAATATTTTTCGCTTCACTTTTGGACTAAACAAAATGCCATATTGAGCTTTCGAGATCAATCGGTCAAGTGAGGACATTTCTTCCACCTCTTTCGGAAAGCGAATGATCTCTTCTTTGAACTGAAGGACAATTTCTTCGTGCGGATCCAGGGAATTCAATCCAAATCCGGAATGCGGAATGTTCGATCCTATTAATACCAGATCGCCATTCGTATAATTACTTTTATGATAACCAACTTGCCGAGTTCCATTGCCAGCTATGACGCAAACGAGTTCCATTTCCTGATGGTAGTGATATTCCCATTTATGCTCTTTCACGGGAACTCTGAAATGTAAAGTACAAAATGACGAATTCTTGTCCGGCGTAATGTTTTCGTAACTGACTCTCATTAATTTAATCTAAATATCTGATAAATATAACAATTTATATTAATACAGTGAAAATAGTGGTTTACTATGTTAAATTAATGTAAACAAAACATTAATAGATTTGCATCAATCAATACAACCAATGAAAAACCTGGGGATCAAATTAGCTTTATTCATCAATTACTTTGTTTTTGCAGCATTGCTGAACAGCGTAGGATTGTTGATTCAAAAATCTCAGAATGTCTATGGCATTACTGAGTCTAAGGCCAGTGTACTGGAACCTGCCAAAGATTTGACGATAGCTTTAGTCGCATTTTTAATCGGTTCTTTTTTACCAAAACTGGGTTATAAAAAAGGGATGTTGATAAGTTATGCTTTGGTTTTTCTAGGTTGCTTCATTATGTATTTCGGCAACTCGTTTTGGAGTGTGATTTTACTCTTCGCTTGCACTGGATTTTCATTTGCGATTATCAAAGTTTCGGTTTTAGCATTAATAGGCGTCGTAGCAGATAACGAAAGTGATCACAAATCATTTATGAGCTATATAGAAAGTGTCTTTATGCTAGGGATTGTTTTTGCTTATGTGATTTTCCCAATGTTTTACAGCGAGACAGACCCGAATGCTTGGCTGACTGTTTACCTCATTTTAGCTGGTTTGATTGCTATTGTTTTTCTATTCATCTTGTTTTCCAATTTTGATTTGCCAAAGGCAGAAACTACAAAATCTGTAGCTGAAGATTTCAAAGATATGATCCAGCTGATGAGAAGACCATTGCTGATTTTATTCGCCGTATTTGCTTTTATGTACGTGATGACGGAGCAGGGAATTATGTCTTGGTTACCGACTTTCAATCAGAAAGTTTTGCATCTGAGTGAAAAATTAGCCGGTCAAATGGCAGTTATATTAATGCTTTCAATAGCTTTTGGAAGATTCGTTTCCGGGATTATAGTTAAGAAGATTCATTGGTATGTTTATTTGACTGTTTGTCTAATTGCGGCGGCCTGTCTTGTGATTTTCGTTCTGCCAATGGCTTCAAATCTAGCAGTTACAGAAATTAAAAAACTAAGCGATGTTCCATTGATCGGATTCGTCTTTCCATTGATCGGATTGTTTTTAGCACCGATTTATCCACTCATTAATTCTACAATTCTGAGTGCAACTGAGAAGCAATCGCATAGTTCGGTTGCGGGAATTTTGACATTTTTCTCAGCGTTCGGCGGGACTTGCGGATCTGTCATCATCGGTTATCTTTTTCAGAATGTTGGTGGTCACAAAGCGTTTTACTTTTCATTAATCCCAATGACAGTGCTCATTATCGTCATCTGTTTCATTAATAAAATCAATAAAAAATCAAAATTAAATGCAGCCTAATTTATACATAGAAGAAATTTTTGATTTGTTTGATGCCGTTCAGAAGTATGAGATTTTCGAAGATCAGAAGGCTATGGCAGATGCAATTCCGTTGTTCTCAATTTCTGTAATTAATGAAAATTATGAATCGCAAAAAGATAACGAAGGATTTGATCTAAAAGAATTTGTATTAAAACATTTCAAATTTGATCAGCCGGAATCATCCATTCAACGAGAAGAAAAATTACCGATAGAAAATCATATCGAAAAACTTTGGGATGAATTGACCAGAACAGCTTACGAGGAAAAGGGAACTTTGCTGAAACTTCCGAAACCTTACATCGTTCCTGGCGGACGATTTAATGAATTTTTCTACTGGGACAGTTACTTTGTAATGTTGGGATTGCAGGTTTCCGGCAGAATTGAGATGATGAAAAATATCGTTGACAATTGTGCATATCTTATTAATGCATTTGGATTTGTTCCCAATGCCAGCAGAACTTATTTCCTGAGCCGCTCTCAGCCGCCCTATTTTTCTTTGATGCTAGATTTAGTTTTTGAAAGCACAAATGATGAAAAAATCTATTCTCAATATTTTGAAACATTAGAAAAGGAATATCGGTTTTGGATGGATGGAGCAGAAGATCTGGAGAATGGAAATCAGTACAGAAGAATTGTAAAAACTCAGGATGGCGATATTCTAAACCGATATTTTGATGATGAAAATGCACCACGTCCGGAAAGTTATATGATCGATGTGGAAGATGCGGAAACTTCTTCAAATCAAGAATTTTACAGAAATGTAAGGGCAGCGTGCGAATCGGGTTGGGATTTTTCCAGCAGATGGTTTGCAGACGAAAATTCAATTCAGAGTATTGAAACTTTAAATCTTGCTCAGGTTGATCTTAACTGTCTTCTTTGGCATTTAGAAAAAACTTTAGCAAAGGCATCAGAACTTCAAAAATTTGAGGACAAGAAAAATGATTACAGCAAAAAAGCTGAAGCCAGGAAAATTGCTATCGATAAATATTTCTGGAACGAAGAGGAGAGAATCTATAAAGACTACAACATCAAATCACAATCTCAAACTTCGTCAGAACACATTGCAACGCTTTATCCCTTGTTTTTGAATTTATCAAATCAAGATCAGGCAAAAGCAGTTTCAGAAACTATCAATGAAAAATTCCTGAAAAAAGGAGGTTTGATTACAACAACCAAAGATTCCGGACAGCAATGGGATGCTCCAAATGCTTGGGCACCTTACCAATGGTTGGGATTTTTGGCGATGAAAAATTATGGTTTTGATGATCTGGCAGAAAATATTAAGAATAACTGGTGTTCCAACGTAGACAGGATTTACAATAATACGGGAAAACTGATGGAGAAGTACAATGCGATTGACACCACAAGTATTGCAGGAGGTGGAGAATATCCAAACCAGGACGGATTTGGATGGACCAATGGAGTTTATATAAAATTAAAACACAACTATTAAATAAACTTAAAAACATGACAAGAAAATCGCTCATCTTGGTTGCAGGAATTGCAACGATGTACTTCCAGAATGCCTATGCGCAGGAAGTTAAAGACTCCGTAAAAACCAATGATATTGATCAGGTGGTTATTACAGGAAACTCCCGCCCGAAACAGAAAATAGAATCCAGTACGGCAATTTCTACTTTCAGTGCCAAGGAAATTATGAAGGTAAACCCAATCAGCGCAGCTGCTTTGTTGCAGAGAGTTCCTGGTTTTGCTGTAGAATCTTCCGGTGGAGAAGTCGGAAACAACCTATTCTCCAGAGGTATTCCTTCTGCTGGAGGCTATGAATTTGTGCAGGTTCAGGAAGACGGATTGCCTGTTTTCGAAGATGGTGCACTACAGTTTGCAAACGCTGATAATTTTTTCCGCGTTGATAATACGACAGGAAGACTGGAAGCTTTGAGAGGAGGTTCAGGTTCTATCTTTGCTACCAATTCTCCGGGTGGACTTATCAACTTTATTTCGAAAGAAGGGAGTAACACTTTCAAAGGAATTGCAAAATTGGAAACCAGTACATATGGATTGATGAGAACTGATATTAATCTTGGTGGTGCATTGATTGAGGATAAACTATTCTTCAATGTTGGTGGTTTTTACAGAACAGACGACGGACTTAGAAAAACCGGTTTCAAAGCAAACAACGGCGGACAAATCAGAATGAACTTGAAATATGTTTTCGATAAAGGTTATGCGAAAGTGTATTACAAAAAGCTGGACGACAGAAATACTTTCTTCCTGCCAATTCCTTTGAACCGTGATGGAAATGACATCAAAGAATTCCCGGGATTTGATCCTAATTATGGAACTTATAGCTATAGTTCAATTAGTCAATTAAATATTCCACAAGCTGGCGGCGGTTATTTTAAGAGAAATTTACAAGACGGAATTCATCCGAAAGTAGATGCAATTGGTGCAGAATTCAAATATGATTTGGGCAATAATTTCTCTGTTTTGAATAAGACCAGATACACCAATATCGATATGAATTACACGGGGATTTTCCCGGCTGGCGGACCTCAAACAATGGCAGAATATGCCAATAAAGCAGTAAAAGATGGAGGAGCAGGAATTGTGGGAAATAATTACCAATATTCATTGGTAAGCAACGGTCAAGTTGTAAATCCTGCTTATGTGCAAAAATTAGGATTCTGGGCAATTGACAAACAAATGAATAATTATGTGAATGATTTGCAGTTCAGCTACAAATTGGACAAAGGAAATTTGACCGCTGGTTTTTATAAATCAAACTGGAAGTCCAACCAATACTGGAACTGGAGCAACATTCTGACTACAGCAACAGATAAACCACAGCTTCTAAATTTGGTAGATACTTCACTTAATCCAAATGATGTTGGCTATTCCAAGACTTATAATGGTGTTACCCAAATGTCATTCCTGCAAAGAAATACACAGACGCAGGGAAGTCTTAATGACATCTATGCAAACTTCGATTATAACGTAACTGATAACTTAAACATTAATGTTGGTGCACGTTACAGCAGAGATTTCTACAGAGGTTTTTTTGCAAATACAACGTCATCAAATCTTAACAATTCCGGTTTGACAACAGATGGCGTTCACGGTTTTTCAACTACAACTGCAGATGATGGAATGAGCGTTTTGGGAAATCAATACACTTATTGGAGATATGATATTGATAAATCGTCTTACACGGCCGCGGCGAATTATAAGATTAATGCCAACAATGCGGTTTATGGTAGATTCTCTCACGGATTCAGATCGCCTAACGAAGAGGCTTACTACAATTATTTCTCCACGACTAATCCTGATCAGCCTTTAAAATCTGTAACAACAAATCAAATTGAAGTTGGTTACAAATATTACACAAGTAATTTCAGCATCGGAGCCATTCCTTTCTATTCAACACTGAAAGATCTTTCCTTCACGGATGTATTCTCAGACGGAAGCTCCGAAAATACCTTTGCTGATACCAAAAACTATGGTTTGGAGATTGAAGGAAATGCAAGACTTTTCAATAATATTTTGGATTTGACATTCAACGGAACCTTTCAGAATCCAAAATATACTGGATTGGCAGGCAGCAGTGTTCTTGAAGGAAACACCGTTCGAAGAATGCCGAAATTATATTTCAATATCACTCCGGCGATTAATATTACCAAAGAATGGAGAACTTACGTGAGCTATAATTATTATGGAAAGCGTTTCCAGGATCAAAACAATCTTGATACTTTGCCATCGTTCGGAGAAGTGGGAGCGGGGACATCTTACCAATTAGGAAAAATAAGATTTGCTGTTGATGCAACCAATGTTTTCAATACGATCGGACTTACGGAAGGAGATCCAAGATCGCCAGCAACACAGCAGGCAGGAACTACAACCATTATGGCAAGACCAATTATGGGTGCTGCGGTAAGAGGTTCTATTACACTAGAATTTTAGATTAGATTTTTTCATACTTTTATTAGGATTCATCCCGGGCTTGTTCTGGGATGTTTTTTTTGTTGCAATTGGAATCTATAAAACCACATAGGCACATAGAAACATAGAAATTAATTAGAAAACGCAACAAAATGTTAGTGAAAATCTATTTGTCCTTAATTTTTTCTCTATAAAACTTATGTGCCTATTTGGTTAAAATATTAAGTAAGATTTTAATTTAAATATTATTTATAGAAATTTCTAAAAATCAACACATTCCGTTTGCTATTTCAAAAATTATTTATACTTTTGCAATCCGAAATATAGGTCTACTTTTATGCGAAGTGGCTTATATCGAATAATTAATGCTTCCACATTCAATTATTTATTAATCAAATCAAAACATTAAAATGGCTAAAAAAGTCTTTAAAATGGTAAAACTTCAGGTGAAAGGTGGCGCTGCCAACCCTTCTCCACCAGTAGGTCCAGCATTGGGTTCTGCAGGTGTGAACATCATGGAGTTTTGTAAACAATTCAACGGTAGAACTCAGGATAAACCTGGTCAAGTTCTTCCGGTAGTTATCACGGTGTATGAAGACAAGTCTTTTGAATTCATCATCAAAACACCTCCAGTTGCAATCCAATTATTGGAAGCTGCAAAATTGAAAGGTGGTTCTGGAGAACCTAACAGAAACAAAGTAGGTGCTGTATCTTGGGCTCAGGTTCAGAAGATTGCAGAGGACAAAATGGGAGATCTTAACTGTTTCTCTGTAGATCCTGCAATTTCTATGGTAGCTGGTACTGCTAGATCTATGGGATTGAGAGTAACAGGAACTAAACCAACTAACGCTTAAAACTTAAAGAAATGGCAAAATTGACAAAAAAGCAAAAAGAAGCTTTAAGCAAAGTGGAAAAAAATAAAATTTACAATCTTGACGAAGCATCTGCTTTGGTAAAAGAAGTAAATTTTGCAAAATTTGACGCATCTGTAGATATCGCTGTTAGATTGGGTGTAGATCCAAGAAAAGCAAACCAAATGGTAAGAGGTGTTGTATCTCTTCCTCACGGTACTGGTAAAGATATCAAAGTTTTGGCTTTGGTAACTCCAGACAAAGAAGCAGAAGCGAAAGAAGCTGGTGCAGACTATGTAGGTCTTGACGAGTATTTGACTAAGATCAAAAACGGTTGGACAGATGTTGACGTTATCGTGACTATGCCTGCAGTTATGGGTAAACTAGGACCATTGGGTAGAGTTTTAGGACCAAGAGGTCTTATGCCAAACCCTAAGTCTGGTACTGTAACTATGGACATCGGAAAAGCTGTAGCTGAGGTGAAAGCTGGTAAGATCGACTTCAAAGTAGATAAATATGGTATTATCCACGCAGGTATTGGTAAAGTATCTTTCGATGCTGCTAAACTTAAAGAAAATGCTGCTGAATTAATCTCAACATTAATTAAGTTGAAACCAACTGCTGCAAAAGGAACTTATGTAAAAAGCATCTATTTGTCTTCTACAATGAGTCCTGGAATTGCAATTGATACTAAATCTGTTAACTAATTATAATCCTTAAGACAATGACAAAAGACCAAAAAGTTGTAGCAATACAAGAGATCAAAGACTTGCTTCAGGATGCAAAAGTAGTTTATGTAGCAGATCTACAAGGTTTGAACGCTGCAAAATCTTCTGATTTCAGAAGACAGGCTTTCAAACAAAATATCAAAGTAAAAGTTGTGAAGAACACATTGCTTCAAAAAGCAATGGAACAGATCGAAGGTGTAGATTACGCTGAGATGTTCGAAACTTTCAAAGGAAACTCTGCATTGATGATTGCTGAAACGGCTAACGCGCCAGCAAAATTGATCAAAGATTTCAGAAAGAAAGAAGAGAAACCAGCTCTTAAATCTGCTTTCGTACAAGAAACTTTCTATGTTGGTGATGAGAACCTAGACGCTCTAGTAAGCATCAAGTCTAGAGAAGAAATGATCGGTGAAATCATCGGATTACTTCAGTCTCCAATCCAAAGAGTTGTTTCTGCTCTTCAAAACAAATCTGAAACTGCAGAAGCTAAAGCGGAAGAAGCTGCTCCTGCTGTAGAAGAAACTCCTGCTGCTGAGGCTCCAGAAGCTCCAACTGCAGAAAGCACTGAGGAAACTCCAGCTGCTGAATAATTAGAACTCAAAAAAATCAATCAATAATCAACAAAAAACATTACAACAATGTCAGATTTAAAAAATTTAGCTGAAACGCTAGTAAACTTAACAGTAAAAGACGTAAACGAATTAGCTGCTATCCTTAAGGATGAGTACGGAATTGAGCCAGCTGCTGCTGCAGTAGTAGTTGCTGCAGGTGGTGGAGAAGCTGCTGAAGAGAAAACAGAATTCGACGTAATCCTTAAAGCTGCTGGTGCTTCTAAATTAGCAGTTGTTAAATTGGTAAAAGATTTAACTGGTGCAGGTCTTAAAGAAGCTAAAGATATGGTAGACGGTGCTCCTGCTGCAATCAAGCAAGGTGTATCTAAAGACGAAGCTGAAGCTCTTAAGAAACAACTAGAAGAAGCTGGTGCTGAAGTAGAATTGAAATAATTCTGGTTTACATCCAAATATAAACGCCCAAACTTAGGTTTGGGCGTTTTTTTATGCTTTATTTTCAGACAATCTGCTGTTATGTTGGGAATTAAAGTAATCATATTTAATTTTTGTTATAATGTTTTCAATGGTAAATTATTATAATTGAAAATTTAGGTGTAATAGTTATTTATTTTTATATGAAAGCTTTATATTAAGTATTTTGTATTGTTATTTGTTTGTTATTAAGTAATATTTTTATATTTGCAACGAAAACACATTTGACGATACTACTAATAGAAAATTCCCTCTTTGAGATTTTCTTACATTCCCTTCACAGATTTGGCCAGATCAAATTTTCTTCAGGAAGGATGTTAATTTCCTAGTTTTTCAAATTGTTTTTATAAAAATGCACAAGTTGGTTTTTGTTTCAAAGATCAATGTGATTTCAGAACTGCAGTTAATATTTTTTTAATGACTGCTGCAGGCTGTGATCGGCGTAATTCTATTTAAAAAGATGATTGCTTATTAAAAAATAGACTTAATAGATTTTAATTTAAAAACAGACAATATGAAAAAAAACTTTACCCTCACGGCAATTGCTGTGGTATTTTTCAACTGCTACAATGCACAAGTAGGTGTCAATACACAAACTCCGAAAGCTACCCTGGACGTCATAGGTGATGCTTCAAACGCTGCGAAGCTGGACGGCATCATTGCGCCGAGGATTACAGGAGATTTGCTGAGAGCGAAAACGTCCTACGGAACCGATCAGAATGGCGCTATAGTCTATGTTACAGCTGCGGACTCCGCACCTGCAGGACAGACTGTTGATGTATTATCAGAAGGTTATTACTATTTCAGTTTTCCTGCCAACAAATGGATAAAAATGGGCGGCGGATCTCAATCAAATGATTGGCATGTAACAGGGAATACGGAAGATGAAATTAGTACAACAACGGAAGTGTTGGGCTCAGCTCCAGCATCAGCCAATTTCCTTGGTACAAAATCACCTAGTGACGATCTGGTGGTAGTGACAGGCGGAGCGACCCACGCTGTACTTGATTCCAAAGGTAATTTGAAAGGTGGTAACAAAGCTGCCAATGCCTCTATTGCTTGGGGAAACAACAATGCAGTGAACGGTACAGCTTCTAATATTGCTTTAGGTAAAGATAATACAGCAACAGGATCTGGTAACTTTTTATCTACAGCCATAGGAACCGGTAATATTCCTAGTGGAGGTGCTACAGCAATTGGATTTAAAAACGGTTACTCATTTGTAGACGGTGGTGCAGGAGATATTGCACAAGTGTTATCCGGAACAGGATCTTACGCTATTGGTAGATATAATTATGGTAATGCTGGATTTTCGTTTGGTTTCTCTAATAATACTTCAGGTGGTTGGGCAATTGGATCTGGTTTGAAAGTAAGCTCAAATGGCTTCGCTTTCGGAGGAACTAACAATCCTGCAAGTACTCCGCCAGAGGCTTTTGGTACCGGGTCAATGTATATTGGTGTAGCAGGGGGGCTGGCAAAAAGTGGTTTTTCTCTATATTCTAATGCAAGTCATATCTTTTCCAGTGATACAGATGCTGCAGGTAATGCGCTTGCAGGTTCATCAGTGGTAGGTATTAATATTACACCACCTACAGACAAAGATGGTGGTGGTATAGGAAATCCGAGAAATGAAGCAGACTTATATCTTAATAAAGGGTTAAATATTAATGCTAGTACTGGAACTACAATTTCCCCTACAAATACAACTCTCAAATCCGAATGCAATAGTAATACCGAGGGTAATATTATCTATTGGCTAAACACATCTACGAATGTTGGGAATTTTTATGGCTGTAGAAGAAATGGAGCTTCAACATTTGTTTGGCAACCATTTTAATTAAAAAATAATTTTTAATAACACATACATATGAAAAAACAAACTTTTAAATTTTATGCAATGCTTCTTGGCTTCTTACTGATGCCATACGTAGTATTTGCGCAAGGCTACACGCCTATCCGTGGGATGGGTACAGAAGCGAAAGCTGTAAACGGAGGTGGTATCTGTCTCGGATGTTACAACGGAAGTCTAACTCCCGTAGTAGATGCAAATCTTAATAACAGTGTCAGTATGGGTAATTTCGCTACTTTGGCAAGTGGCAACGGTATCTCGGTTAAGAATACAAATACAACTTATCCCGCAGGATACATAACGGGTTTTAATGTGGACTTGGGAACAAGTTTTATTACTGCAACGCTTTTGAGTTCTATTAAAATAAGTACTTACAAAGCCGGAGTCCTTCAGGAATCTACCACTAGTTCAACATTATTGTCTGTACCTGCATTTGGGGGTACTAAAACGAGAGTTTTTTTCCATTTTAAAACAACCAAAGAATTCGACGAAGTAAGATTGTACCAAACCAATACCTTGGCATTATTCGGAGCGATGAATGTCTATTACGCATTTGCATTCGATCCTGCAGCTATGCCTGTAGACAATAATAATATCTGTGATGATATTATTTCGGGAAGCGGTGTAGATGGTAACGTTTCGGGAAGTAGCAGCTTTATAGCACCGCTTTCATTCGTTTCTGATAGAGAGAAAATCAGTGACGGGGATAAAAACTCTTATGGTATTATTGCATTGCCAGCTGGTTTATTAGGATCCTATTCTGTTGGGCTGCTAGATAAAAATCAAATTTATCCTGCAGGAAACAGAGCCGGATTTGTAATTTCTCCTGATGATGAAGGTAAATTGCTAAGTGCTGAGTTTTTGAAAAATGTCACAATAGAAACCTATCTATTCGGAGAATTGCAGGATTCCAGAACCTTGTCAGACGGCGGTGGTTTAATTAATATTAAAGTTTTAGGTTTCGGAAGCGGTAAACAAAAAGTAACGCTTACCACTACAAAACCTTATAACGAAATTCGTTTAAAAGTTACTCAGACGGTTGGTTTCAACATAGGCGCATTAAAAGTGTATTATGCTTTTGAAGAGCCTTTAACGTGTGAGTGTGACGATAAAATCCAAACCAGCGGATCTGCTGTTCCCGGAGATTTGCAGACAGGTTCTTCCTGGACATCAGGACCGGGACTGTTCGGTCTTATTTTAGGCAAAATGGTATACCCGGAAAGAATTGTTGATAATAATACATCTAATTATGCTACTGCAACTGTACCGGCTGCATCATTATTTGGTATTTTCTCAGCTTATGTGACAGTGAAGAGCAACGAACTGCTTCCGGCAAATACTTTCGCAGGATTTACAATTGAAAAATCTGCAAACCTTATCGGAGTTGGTGTATTAGAAAATATTACGGTAACATTGTATAACAACAATACAGTTACAAATACTTTTGTGGGAACAGGCAGCTTAATTAGCGGAAACTTCTTTACGACAGATTCCAATAAATTTTATGTCGGTGGGAAAGCAACAAAACCATTTAACCGTATCAAAATAACATTCAACAGTGGGACAGGAATTCGTTTCCCTCAGGAATATTATATTTATAACGCTTTTGCAAGCAAAGACGCAGATAATGATGGTATTGCTGATTGTTTCGATCTTTGCCCGGGTGGTAATGACAGTATTGACAACAACGGTAACGGTATTCCGGACTGTGCAGAAGGGTGTTCAGCTGTAAATGATAAGTCTCCGACTAGAGATTCCGATGGCGATGGCATTGAGGATGCTTGTGATCAGGATTCTGATAATGACGGTATTCCTGATGTTCTGGAAGATGTTAATACAAACAATTTATTTGAAGATGATGATAGTGAAGGAGATTTAGGATTTATAACTGTCTTAGGAGATGGAACCGCAAATTACTTAGATTTGGATTCTGACAATGATGGTATCTTAGACCTTTTCGAAGCTGGTATCCCAACCTCAATTATTGATCAGATTGATAAAGATCACAATGGCATCATAGATGCTGACGTAGCTGTAGGAAGCAATGGTCTTGCTGATATTTTAGAAACTGCTCCTGATTCTGGAATTTTAAAATATTCAATTAAAAATACTGATGGTGATAATCTTCCGGACTATTTGGATAGATCTTCTAATAATTTGCAAAATGATATTGATGCAATCGGAAAATCAGATTTTGATGTATTAGGCGGAGGTTTCATTACTCCAATAAGAGATGCAGACAAAGATGGTATTATGGATCAGGTAGATACAGACCTTGTTAATAGAGGTGCTCCTAATTCTCCATTGTCACCTTACGCTGTAGCTAATAAAACAGCTGGCAAAATGACACCGGATACTGCAACTGCAAATGATATTAAAATATATCCTAATCCGGTAAAAGCTGGAGAAAGTTTGTATATCCAAACAAACAAATCTGACTTAGAGACTGTTTACAATGTTTACTCTGCACAAGGTCAGCTTGTGAAATCCGGTAAGTTTACCGGAAATGGAGTAGTTTCAACTTCTTCGCTTACAACAGGCGTTTATATTGTAAAAACACAATCAGGTAAAACAGTTAAGTCTTACAAGATTATTGTACAATAATAATTTCAAAATTATTTAAATCCAAAGACCATTCGAAAGAGTGGTCTTTTTTTATTGTTGTGAATTACAGATAAATATCCTATCTTTGCACCATCTTTTGGCGCGACTTAATATTATACTTTAAATAACGAATACTCTTTCATAGTAATGGAAGGGCATTTTCTGTTTAATGATACCATTAATTCAAACCGAATAAAAAAATAAAATATTTTGCACTACACCGTGAAAAGATATACCGGTGTTGCTCTTAGAAAGATTTGAGAATCAAGAAATAAGACCTGAGACTAATTCTGATAGCGCCAAAAATCATATAGTCTTTATTCTTTGCTCTATATTCTTCCATATCTATTCTGATATTTTTTGTGAATCAAAATATTTTTTAACCCATTTTTTCTTATAATTTTATGAGTAAAACACAGGCCACACAAAAAGTGAAAGGAACGGAAAGAATCAACTTTTCCACTGCGAAAGGTAGAATCGACACCCCTGACTTTTTGGACATCCAAATCCAGTCTTTCAAGGAGTTTTTCCAGTTAGACACGCTTCCTGAGCAACGTTTGAACGAATCACTTTACAAAACGTTCCAGGAAAATTTCCCAATTACAGATTCTAGAAACCAATTCGTTTTGGAATTCCTGGATTATCTGGTAGATTCTCCTCGTTACTCTATAGATGAGTGCGTTGAGAGAGGTTTGACGTACAACGTGCCTCTAAAAGCTAGACTTAAACTATACTGTACAGATCCGGAACACGAAGATTTCCAGACTGTTGTACAAGATGTGTACTTAGGTCCGGTTCCTTATATGACACCATCTGGTTCATTCATCATCAATGGTGCAGAACGTGTTATCGTAACTCAGTTACACAGGTCTCCGGGTGTATTTTTCGGACAGACTTACCACGCAAATGGTACAAAACTTTACTATTCAAGAATTATCCCTTTCAAAGGATCTTGGATGGAGTTTACTACGGATATCAATAACGTAATGTATGCGTATATCGACCGTAAGAAAAAATTACCTTTAACTACATTGTTAAGAGCAATCGGTTTCGAGTCTGATAAAGAGATTCTTCAGATATTCGACCTTGCCGAGGAAGTGAAAGTTTCCAAAGCAGCGCTTAAAAAAGTAGAAGGAAGAACATTAGCTGCGAGAGTTTTGAACACTTGGTTCGAAGATTTCGTAGACGAGGATACAGGTGAGGTGGTTTCTATCGAAAGAAACGAGATCATCCTAGACAGAGAGACGATTCTTGAAAAAGAACACCTTGATGTTATTTTGGATTCTGGCGTTAAGTCGATCTTGATCCACAAAGAAAATAGCAGCGAGTTCTCTATCATCCAGAATACTCTACAAAAAGATCCAACCAACTCCGAAAAAGAAGCGGTTGAATATATCTACCGTCAGTTGAGAAATGCTGATGCGCCAGATGAGGAAACTGCAAGAGGAATTATCGAAAAATTATTCTTCTCCGAGCAGAGATATTCATTAGGTGAAGTAGGTCGTTACAGACTTAATAAAAAATTGGGTCTTAACATCTCTCAGGAAAATCAAGTATTGACGAGAGAAGACATCATCTCTATCGTAAAACACTTGATCGAGCTAGTTAACTCAAAAGCTGAGGTAGATGATATCGATCACTTGTCAAACAGAAGAATAAAGACTGTTGGAGAGCAATTGTCTGGACAATTCGGCGTAGGTCTTTCTAGAATTGCCAGAACGATCAAAGAAAGAATGAACGTTAGAGATAACGAGATCTTTACACCGGTTGACTTGGTAAATGCTAAGACTTTGACGTCTGTTATTAATTCATTCTTTGGTACCAACCAGCTTTCTCAGTTTATGGACCAGACCAATCCTCTATCAGAGATCACGCACAAGCGTAGACTTTCTGCCCTAGGACCTGGTGGTTTATCAAGAGAAAGAGCAGGTTTCGAGGTACGTGACGTTCACCATACACACTATGGCCGTATCTGTCCGATCGAAACGCCAGAGGGACCAAACATTGGTTTGATCTCTTCTCTAGGAATGTATGCGAAGATCAACACGCTTGGTTTCATCGAAACGCCTTACAGAAAAGTTGAAGATGGTAAAGTAGATCTACAAGCCGCTCCAACTTATCTTAATGCGGAGGATGAGGAATACAAAGTAATTGCTCAGGCAAACGTTGAGTTGGATGATAATGGTGTTTTCCAAACAGACAGAATCATTGCTCGTCTGGATGGAGATTATCCGGTAGTTGAGCCTCAACAAGTGGATCTAATTGATGTTGCACCAAACCAGATCTCTGGTATTTCTGCTTCATTGATTCCTTTCTTGGAGCACGATGATGCGAACAGAGCATTGATGGGATCGAATATGATGCGTCAGGCCGTTCCATTGTTGAATCCTCAAGCACCAGTTGTAGGTACAGGTTTGGAAAAACAAGTAGCTAGAGACTCTAGAGTTTTGATCAATGCAGAAGGAACTGGAGTTGTAGAATATGTGGATGCTGAGAAGATCACGATCAAATACGAAAGAAGCGAGGAAGACGATTTAGTTAACTTCGACTCTGCGACTAAAACTTATAAACTGACCAAGTTCAGAAAAACCAACCAGAGTACGACTATTACACTAAGACCAAACGTAAGAGTAGGTGATGTAGTAGAAAAAGGACAAGTGCTTTGCGACGGTTACGCAACTGAAAACGGAGAGTTGGCATTGGGTAGAAACCTAGTGGTAGCCTTCATGCCTTGGAAAGGTTACAACTTTGAGGATGCGATCGTAATCAATGAAAAAGTAGTTCGTGAGGACTGGTTTACATCGATCCACGTAGACGAATATTCTCTTGAAGTTAGAGATACTAAATTAGGGATGGAAGAACTGACAGCAGATATTCCTAACGTTTCTGAAGAAGCTACCAAAGATCTTGATGAGAACGGTATGATCAGAATCGGAGCAGAAGTGAAGCCTGGTGATATCCTTATCGGGAAGATCACTCCAAAAGGTGAATCTGATCCAACACCGGAAGAAAAACTTCTTAGAGCGATCTTCGGAGACAAAGCTGGTGATGTGAAAGATGCTTCATTGAAAGCAGATTCTTCATTGAGAGGAGTTGTGATCAACAAAAAATTGTTCTCTAGAAATATCAAGGACAAAAAGAAAAGAAGCGAAGAGAAGATCAAATTGGAAGAGATCGAAAATACTTACAAAGCTAAGTTCGACGGTCTTAGAAATACTTTGATCGACAAATTGAATACATTGGTTTCTGGGAAAACTTCTCAAGGTGTACAAAACGATCTTGAAGAAGAAGTGATCAGCAAAGGAACTAAATTCACATTGAGATTACTTCAAAATGTTGAAGATTATAACAATATCAGTGGTGCAGACTGGACCGTTGATTCTGACAAGAATGAATTGATCAAACAATTGGTTCACAACTACAAGATCAAATACAACGATCTTGCAGGTGTTAAAAACCGTGAGAAATTTGCATTGTCTATCGGAGATGAGTTGCCTGCAGGGATTATCAAACTAGCTAAAGTTTACATCGCTAAGAAACGTAAATTGAATGTTGGAGATAAGATGGCTGGTCGTCACGGTAACAAAGGTATCGTTTCAAGAATCGTTCGTGAAGAGGATATGCCATTCCTTGAGGATGGAACACCAGTAGATATCGTATTGAATCCACTTGGGGTACCTTCTCGTATGAACATTGGTCAGATCTACGAAACTGTTCTTGGATGGGCTGGTACCAAACTAGGACTTAAGTTCGCAACACCAATCTTTGATGGTGCAACTTTGGAACAAATCACTGAATACACAGAACAAGCTGGCGTTCCGAAATTCGGAAGTACACACTTGTACGATGGTGGAACTGGGGAGAGATTTACTCAGCCTGCAACCGTAGGTGTGATCTATATGTTGAAACTAGGACACATGGTAGATGACAAAATGCACGCACGTTCTATCGGACCATACTCATTGATTACGCAACAGCCATTAGGAGGTAAAGCGCAATTTGGAGGTCAGAGATTTGGAGAGATGGAGGTTTGGGCTCTGGAAGCTTTTGGAGCATCCAATATCTTGAGAGAGATCTTGACTGTGAAGTCAGATGACGTGATTGGTAGAGCAAAAACTTATGAAGCGATCGCGAAAGGAGAAGCAATGCCTGAACCAGGTATTCCGGAATCTTTCAACGTATTACTTCACGAGTTACAGGGTCTTGGACTTGATGTAAGATTGGAAGAATAATTTAAATTAAATTATCAAAAAATTTAAAATTAAATTATTAACCAATGGTTGAAAAGAATGATTTCTAAAAGTAATTTTTTAATCATTTAATGTTTCAATCTTTTAATCAAATACATAAAACAAATGTCAAATAAAAATAAAACAAGTAGATTTACTAAAATCACTATTGGTTTAGCTTCACCAGAATCCATTCTTCAGGAATCGAGAGGAGAGGTTTTAAAACCAGAAACGATTAACTATCGTACACACAAGCCGGAAAGAGATGGATTGTTCTGCGAGAAGATCTTTGGTCCTGTAAAGGATTACGAGTGTGCTTGTGGAAAATACAAACGTATCCGTTACAAAGGGATCGTTTGTGATAGATGTGGGGTAGAAGTAACAGAGAAAAAAGTACGTAGAGAAAGAATCGGACACATCGGTCTGGTTGTTCCTGTAGCGCACATCTGGTACTTCCGTTCTTTGCCAAACAAAATCGGTTATCTATTAGGTATTCCTTCCAAGAAATTGGATATGATCATCTATTACGAAAGATACGTTGTGATCCAGCAAGGTATTGCTAAGAAAGCAGACGGTTCTGACTTTGATGACAAAGAATTCCTTACAGAAGAAGAATATCTGGACGTTCTGGAAACGCTTCCTGTAGAAAATCAATATCTTGATGATTCTGATCCGAACAAATTCCTTGCGAAAATGGGAGCAGAAGCGGTTGAAGAATTGTTGAAGAGAATCGACCTTGATTCTTTATCATTCGATCTAAGACACAAAGCGCACAACGAATCTTCTAAACAAAGAAGAACTGAGGCTCTTAAAAGATTAAATGTTGTAGAAGCACTGAGAGGTGCCAATACAAGAATGATCAACAAGCCTGAGTGGATGATTATGCGTGTACTTCCTGTAATACCACCAGAATTGAGACCATTGGTTCCATTGGATGGAGGACGTTTCGCAACTTCTGATTTGAATGACCTTTACAGAAGGGTGATCATCAGAAACAACCGTCTGAAAAGACTATTGGAGATCAAAGCTCCGGAAGTGATCTTGAGAAATGAGAAGCGTATGCTTCAGGAATCTGTAGATTCATTATTCGATAATACAAGAAAATCTTCTGCTGTAAAATCTGAATCAAACAGACCATTGAAATCCCTTTCTGACTCATTGAAAGGTAAGCAAGGTCGTTTCCGTCAAAACTTGTTAGGAAAAAGGGTAGATTACTCCGCTCGTTCGGTAATTGTTGTAGGACCTAGTCTTCAGCTTCACGAGTGTGGTATCCCGAAAGATATGGCAGCAGAACTTTACAAACCATTCATCATCAGAAAACTGATCGAGAGAGGAATTGTAAAAACTGTAAAATCAGCTAAAAGAATCATCGACAGAAAAGAGCCTGTAGTTTATGATATCTTGGAAGGTGTAATGAAAGGTCACCCTGTACTATTGAACAGAGCACCTACTTTGCACAGACTTGGTATCCAGGCGTTCCAGCCGAAGATGATCGAAGGTAAAGCGATCCAACTTCACCCATTGGTAACGACGGCTTTCAACGCCGATTTCGATGGGGATCAGATGGCGGTGCATTTACCTCTAGGTCCAGAAGCTATTTTGGAAGCACAACTATTGATGTTGGGTTCTCAGAATATCCTTAACCCTGCAAATGGTTCTCCTATCACGGTACCATCTCAGGATATGGTTTTGGGTCTATATTTTATGACCAAACAACTGGATTCTACAGATGATATGAAAGTAAAAGGCGAAGGTCTTGCTTTCTATTCTCCGGAAGAAGTAGAGATCGCTTATGCTGAGGGACAAGTTTCTCTTAATGCAAAAGTAAGATGTCGTCTTCCTATCAAAGAGAATGGTGTCATTACAACTAAGTTATTCCCTACGACAGTTGGTAGAATTTTATTCAACCAAATCGTACCGAAAGCTTCTGGTTATATCGATGAGTTATTGACTAAGAAATCTCTTAGAAACGTCATTGGTCAGGTATTGGCAGACACAGATTTCCCAACTACGGTGAAGTTCTTGGATGATATGAAAGATCTTGGATATGCAAACGCATTCAAAGGTGGACTTTCATTTAGTCTTGGAGATATTGTGATCCCGGTTGAGAAAAAGAAAATGATCGCGACTTCTATCGAAACTGTAGATGAGATCAAGGCTAACTATAATATGGGTCTTATCACAGATACAGAGCGTTATAATCAGGTAATTGACGTTTGGACTAATACCAACGCCAGCCTTACTGAAATGATTATGAGCAGAATGAAGGTAGATCAAGGTGGCTTCAACTCTGTATATATGATGCTTGATTCTGGTGCGAGGGGTTCTAAGGAACAGATCCGTCAGTTATCCGGTATGAGGGGGTTGATGGCAAAACCACAAAAAGCAGGTTCTGTTGGTGCTGAGATTATTGAAAACCCGATTCTTGCAAACTTCAAAGAAGGTTTGTCAATTTTGGAATACTTTATCTCTACCCACGGTGCTCGTAAAGGTCTTGCGGATACCGCTCTTAAAACTGCCGATGCTGGTTACTTGACCAGAAGATTGGTGGATGTTGCACAGGATGTTATCATTACAGAACAAGACTGTGGAACACTTAGAGGTACAGAGATCACTGCACTTAAGAAAAACGATGATATCGTAGAAAAAATCGCTGAGAGAATTCTTGGTAGAGTTTCGCTTCACAATATCTATCACCCGGAAACGGATGAGATCTTGGCACAAGCGGACGAGTTGATCGTAGAGGCAGTGGCTAAGCAGATCGAGGAAGCTGGAATCGAAGCTGTAGAGGTTCGTTCTCCACTAACTTGTGAGGCTAAAAAAGGTATCTGTGCGAAATGTTACGGTCGAAACCTTGCAACAGGTAAAGGCATCCATATGGGAGAAGCTGTAGGTGTAATCGCTGCACAGTCTATTGGTGAGCCGGGAACTCAGTTAACATTGAGAACTTTCCACCAAGGTGGGGTTTCAAATAACATCTCAGAAAATCCAAGTATCGTTGCAAAACGTGATGGTATCGTTGAGATGGATGAGGTTAGAACTATTAAATCGGAAGGTGAAAATGGAGAGTCAGCAGATATCGTTGTTTCCCGTTCAACAGAATTCCGTTTGGTAGCAGATAACGAAGCTAGAACACCGATTATGATCGCTAACGTTCCTTATGGATCCGAGTTGTTTGTACAGCCAGGCGACAAAGTGAAAAAAGGTGATATGATCGCGAAGTGGGATGCTTATAACGCGGTAATCATTGCAGAGAATTCTGGTAAAGTAGAGTACGAGGATATTATCCAAGGTGTCTCTTTCGTATTGGAGATCGATGAGCAGACTGGTTTCGAAGAGAAAGTAATCTCTGAATCCAGAAATAAAAAAGCCGTTCCTACCCTTAAAGTTGTTGACTCCAAAGGTGTAGAGCAAAAAGGTTACAACTTACCGGTTGGCGCCCACATTATGGTAAACGATGGTGAGAAAATTAAGGCTGGTAAGGTCTTAATCAAGATCCCAAGAAAATCTGCGAAAGCAGGGGATATCACTGGAGGTCTTCCGAGAGTTACCGAGTTATTCGAAGCCAGAAATCCTTCCAACCCGGCGGTTGTTACAGAGATTGACGGTGTAGTATCTTACGGTAAAATCAAAAGAGGTAACCGTGAGCTTATCGTGGAAGCCAAAACTGGAGAGATCAAGAAATATTTGGTTAAATTATCCAACCAGATCCTAGTTCAGGAAAATGACTTCGTGTACGCAGGAGGCGCACTTTCCGACGGTTCTGTAACACCAGACGATATCTTGAAAATCAAAGGTCCAACTGCGGTTCAGGAATATTTGGTTAATGAAATTCAGGAGGTTTACCGTCTTCAAGGGGTGAAGATCGATGACAAACACTTCGAGATCATTGTTCGTCAGATGATGACAAAAGTATCGATTGTGGATGGAGGAGATACACAGTTCCTGGAAGGTGCTTTGGAACACAAATACGACTTCTTGCAAGAGAACAACAGAGTATTTGGTCTGAAAGTAGTAATGGAAGCGGGAGATTCTAAAGAATTCAAACCAGGACAGATGATCACAGCCAGAGAACTTAGAGATGAGAACTCGAAACTAAGACGTGAAGATCAGGCATTGGTAGAAGTTAGAGAAGCACTTCCTGCAACTGCAACTTCTGTACTACAAGGTATTACTAGAGCGGCACTTCAAACCAAATCATTTATGTCTGCAGCATCGTTCCAGGAAACGACTAAGGTTCTAAACGAAGCAGCAGTGTCCGGTAAAATCGACTTCCTGACAGGTCTTAAAGAAAATGTAATTGTAGGACACAGAATCCCTGCAGGTACAGGTCTTAAGGATTACCAAAACGTGATCGTAGGTTCTAGAAAAGAATTCGAGGACATCAACTAAAATTAATCAATTGAAATTTGAGGTTTGGAATTATTTTTTATATTTTCACAACCTCAAATTTTAAATAAAAAAATAACAAAACCAAAATGGACAACAATCAAAATCAAGATCCAAACAACATCAATATCCAACTAAACGAGGTGATCGCAGCTGGAGTATATGTAAACCTAGCTTTAGTAAACCATTCTCCATCAGAATTCGTATTGGATTTCATCCAGTTGATGCCAGGTGTACAGCAGGCGAACGTGCGTTCTAGAGTAATTCTTGCGCCACTTCACGCAAAGAGAGTATTGGCTGCACTTCAGCAAAACATCACTAACTATGAGCAGCAATTCGGAGAAATCAAAGAATTGGAGCCTTTCGTAGTTGGAGGTAACAACGTACAAGCTTAAGATTTTTCTTAACATAAATATTAATCCCGTCCCGATGTAAAATCGGGACGGGATTTTTTTTGTTTTAAATTTAATGAAAAGGAAATTTAATTGGAATAGATCGTCACATTGCTCTGTAGGAGTAAAATATTTGTTGGATGCCTAGAACATAGGGAAAAAGAGCTCCGTAGGAGCGACAACTTTATCGCAATAATGTAAAAACTAATAATCCTTAAGAAATTCGAAAATAACCTTTTGAAATTTTGACTTATTAAAACCTGGAGTTGACGGATGATGAAGCCCAATTGCTTTGCAAGTTCCGCCATCATAGTCTAATTCTCGAATGTTCCAGCGTTCATCTATCTTGTCAAGATGCTTTCCCCATACTGCTTTATTAAAACAATGTTCCCAAATACGGCTAGAAAAAACAATCACTTTTTCTGGCTCTGTAATCTCAAGATATTCTCTGAAAGCTTTTTCAGCAATATCTTTTTCTGCGTTTGTCGGAACTTGGTTTGAGGAAGTAAAAGCACTTTGAATAGAATTTGCAAAGGCAATATTCTTCCAAAAATCTGCGTGTTTTTGATACCCAAAAACTTCAAGAATAGTTTTGTGAAATTTACCAGCAATTATATCCAGTTCAGCAATTTGAGCTTTTGTAAAATCGTTCAGATTATTAGGTAAACCATTATTGAAATAATGAGAATCTCCAATTATTAATAATTTCCCAAGCTCAGAATTGCCATAGTTTTTGCCAATCCAAGGATTATAGATTAGGTTTTGCATGTTTTTAAAATAAATAATTTTAGAAATTATATAACTAAAATTTAAAAACTACAGTGCATCATTTGCGTCATTTTTTAAATTTTCAAAAAGTTCTTCAGCTAATAATTTTGATTCGTTCAAAATTTCTTTTCCCATATTTGATGTTAGTAAATATCCTATTGTTGCCGACAGAGCTTGACCTACAAATGGTAACCATTTTCCAATAGATTTGGTAGTTTCAGCAGCGACATATTTTTTTAAAAGAATAATGATACCTTCTTTAGAGCCAAATTTTACTAAAAATTGTCCGACTTTTCCAGTAAGTAATTTCATTTTGGCAGATCCTGTAATGTCTTCCAATCTTTTCAGATTTTCTCTTGTTAATCCAAAAATGGCAGCAATGTCGCTTGTCATTTTTAGTAAAAGTCCTATGTCAACCGATATATCCAAACCTGGAATAGGATTTAGTCCATTTGCCGCAGCTAAAGCAGAGTATCTTATCACTAGCCATTCTGCAATTTTTTCCTTTTCATTTAATATTTCTTGTGAAGAAACAGAAACTGCAGATAAAAATTTTTCTTTTTTAATATCAGATAAGTTTTTTGATATATCTGAAAGCAATCTGCCCAAATCATATTCTGTAGGATATTCAGATGAAGTTAAATAGATACCTTTATATTTACAATCGATTACACTTTCTCTTATATTATTGTAAATTTTGGTCAAAGTTTCAGATTCTTCAACTCCTCGTTTTTTTGCTTGGGAAATAGAAATATCCATTTTAGATCTTACTAAAAAAATTGGAACAGGTATTTTATTAATTTCAGTTATAAGAAATTTATCGTCTTCGTAAAAACGATCGGACGTGACAAAGATGACGCAATCTAACTCGTCGACTTTCATAGTTCTTAAATATGTTTCTTTTGGGAAACGTTCTGTAGATGCTCCTGGTAAATCATAAATTAAAAGACCATTTTGTTCATACGCTTCACTAATAGATTTTGTAGATTCAATCTCATCTACTTGTGCAATTTCTTGACCTGCAATAGCATTTATTAATGAAGATTTTCCAGTACCACTTCTTCCGATTATTCCACATTTAATTCTAGCGTTCTTATAATCAGCAAGTTCTTGTGCTAATTGTTGTAGATGTTCACTAACATTGATAGTAATTTTTTCTGTTGACATATTTTATTTTTAATTTTTTCCACAAATCCACTTCCAACCTCAGACAAATAAACGTCCAAGCAAAGAGCAAAACACAATTTTTTGCTAAGCTAAACCAAAGCTTTGCAATATTTTTACGGTTTTCCGTAAACGCTTGCAAAATATTTCAACAAACTTAAGATCTCAATCAGACAAACTGAGTCCTTCAGTAATTGAGATAAATTTTTTTCATCATTTGTTTTTCGAGTCACAATTTATGTTAATTTGCTGTCGATTTTCTGTACAATTCTGTACAATTCTGATGTGTTTATATCTATATTTGGATTCCATTTTTAAAACTATGAACCAAGAAATAAGTGTTGCGAATCAATTACGGAAAAATATCGAAAAGCAATTCGGTAAGGACATAAAAACAGCCACAGATTGTGATAATTTGGTAAGCGTCATCCTCCGAGATTGCAAAACAAACATCAGTTCTCAAACACTTCGTCGGTTTTTTGGCTTAATCAAAACCACCACGGAATCCAGCCATTTTACTTTGGATTTGCTTAGCAAATTTTGTGGATATAGCAATTTTAACGAGTTTAGAAATGCTTGCAACAATCAGGAACTCGAACTGTTTTTCGGAAATTCAGAACATACAAATTATAATTTTTGGGACAGAAGTGAGCAATTGTGCAAGCAGATTATCAAGTCACCAGAGCTTTTGGTACGCACACATCACCGGTTAATGTCTTTTCCGATGGCCAGAAAATATTTTATGGAAAATCACCCGCTTCGTGATTTATTAGGTTCGGTTTATGCCCAGTATTTCTCGGCTTATCTAAAATACAACACGAGCAACGAAGCTAAAATATTTGCCTACGGTTTTCTTTTTCAAAGTAGTTTTCTTCTACAGAATAGTGAGATGATGGATTTGTATTATAAAAAAGTGAGAGAAACAGAACTTTCGGCTGAAGTCCACGTGATTCCTGCCGGTTTGAAATACGGCGTGCAGCTTCTTTACGCCGATTCTACAGGCAACGAAGCTCTTTTTAAAAAATATTTTACCGAAATGAAAAAAGCAAGACTTCTTTATCGAAATGCGTCAGAAAAATCGGTTTGCAGTTTTGAATCTACAGTTCTCGAATCCCTTATCTTTACCAATCGGACTAAAGAGATGAAATTTTTGATTGATAATAATACCTTTCAATTAAATAACGATGAAGATTACATTCCTGCAAAAAGAAAAGAAACGCACGATGAGGTTTGGAAAATTCTCTGCGCCGTAGCTTATCAAAAAATGGGAGACAGGAAAAATACAGAGCGCTTTTTGAACCAAATTAGTTTAGAGAATTTGGGAACTGGTTGGGAAAAATATTACTCATTGCTGTACTATACAGTTTATTTTCATTCAGCTCCGCTAGACCAAAAAATAGAATGTATTTCCAAATTTAAGATCTTGGTTGATGAAACTTATTTCAGCTATTATCAGAATTATTTAATTGAGTTTTCAAAAGAATTGGAGCTGTTAGCAGTAGGGAGTAACAAAGCACAAGCTTAATGTTATTCTTAAATTACTTTTTTTCTTGAAATAAACTTTGCGATAAGTAATCCAACAAACTATTCTTCAAATAAGATTTTTAGGATTAATATTTTATTAATGCTTCATTCTTTCAGTTAAAAGATCCAGAGTTTACCTTTGCCTAAATATTTTTTGTAATGAAGAAATCCTTTGCCGTCCTCTTTTTCATTTTTTCAATTACCATTAACGCCCAACAGGTAATTTCGGATACAGCACAAGTTATTATTCCGAATCGTTTTAATAATGCAGAAGCGATGAAAAAACCTTACGTCATTATGATTTCTACAGACGGTTTCAGATTCGATTATGCCAAGAAATACAACGCTGAGAAT
Organism: Epilithonimonas sp. JDS; assembly: GCF_021261315.1. GTDB lineage: Bacteria > Bacteroidota > Bacteroidia > Flavobacteriales > Weeksellaceae > Epilithonimonas. The sequence continues at coordinate 543,396 of NZ_JAJSAX010000001.1, read as the reverse complement.
CTTCTGAAATATTCAAATTCCGGTGTTCAGGCCAAGGCGATGATTCCGAGTTATCCAAGCATTACATTCCCGAACCATTGGAGTCTGATTACAGGATTGTATCCTTCGCATCACGGTTTGATAGATAATTTTTTCTATGATTATCAAACGAAGAAAAAGTATGCAATGAGTAATAAGGAAAATGCAGAAGACGGCAGCTGGTATGGCGGAACTCCGCTTTGGGCATTGGCTGAAAAACAGGGATTGATTTCAGCTTCTTTGCAATGGGTAGGTTCTGCAAGTGATGCGGGAGGAATCCGACCAACTTATTATTATCATTATCACGAAAAATTCAAACCTGAGGAGAAGATTGAGAAAGTCATCAACTGGCTGAAGCTTCCTGAAGCGCAACGGCCACATTTCATATCGCTATACTTTCCTGAAGTTGACGGCGCTGGACATCATTTCGGTCCGGAAAGTAAAGAAACAGAAACAGCTGTTCATTTGATTGATGATGCGATTGGAAGTTTGGTTCAGAAAGTGAATGATTTGGGTCTTAAGAATGTCAACTTTATTTTCGTTTCAGATCACGGAATGATTCAGGTGGATGGCGGAAATCCTTTGGAGATTCCGCAAATCCTTCTAAATAAAGATCGTTTTGATTTTTATAATTCCCAGACTTTACTCAGAGTTTATGTGAAAAATCCGAAAGAAGTGAAATCCGTTTTCAAGGAATTGAAAGCGAATAAATCGGATGATTACGAAGTTTATCTCGATAAGAAATTGCCGAAATATCTGCACTTTGCTACAAGAGACGATCATTATCACAGAATAGGACAGATTTTATTAATTCCAAAAGCACCGAAAGTTTTTCTTGAAAAAGGGCAAAAAACTTCTGCCGGAAAACACGGATATGATCCCAAATTAGTTCCTGAAATGAAAGCCACATTCTTTGCCTGGGGTTCGGCTTTCAAAAGTAATCTTGTCATTGATGAATTTGAAAACGTGAATGTTTATCCTTTTGTTGCTGAGATTTTAGATTTAAAAGTAGATCAGAAAATCGACGGGAAATTGAAAATCTTGAAGCCGGTCTTGAAAGGAAAATAATTAATTTTTTGATTTAGTTTTCAAGGTCAAAAATTGTTATAGCTTGCTTAATAAAAATCAAATCGCAAAAGATTCCTGATTTATCAAAATCTAATCTGAATAATAATAAAACAAAAAAGGAAACACAAATCTGTGCTTCCTTTTATTACTACTTAAAGAAATAATTTTAATCCTTCAAACTTTTCATATCGATTACGAATCTGTACTTCACATCGCTTTTCAGCATTCTTTCGTAAGCTTCGTTGATGTCCTGCATTTTGATGATCTCGATGTCAGAAACGATATTGTGCTCTCCACAGAAATCCAGCATTTCCTGAGTTTCTTTGATGCCGCCAATTAAAGATCCAGCAACAGAACGTCTTTTGTAAATCATCGGTTTTGTGCTTACAGCATCGTTTTCAAATTCACCAATAAATCCTACAAGAACCAAAGTTCCGTTTACGGCTAGTGTCTGCATATAAGGATTGATGTCGTGCTCGTACGGAACGGTATCAATGATCAGATCAAATTTGTTGAGTGCCGCTTTCATCTCTTCTTCGTCTGTGGAAATGATGACCTGATCGGCTCCCAGTTTTTTAGCATCATCCGTTTTTCCTGCACTTCTGGAGAACAAAGAAACTTCTGCTCCAAGACCTTTTGCCAGCTTAATCGCCATATGTCCAAGCCCGCCAAGTCCAACTACTGCAACTTTTGAATTTTCAGTTACATTCCAATGCTTCAAAGGTGACCAGGTTGTAATTCCTGCGCAAAGAAGTGGTGCAACGGATGCCAAATCTAGGTTTTCCGGAACGTGCAAAACGAAATGCTCATCCACAACCACGGATTCTGAATAACCACCATACGTTCTTTGAGTTTCGATGTATTTGTCTTTGCTGTTGTAAGTTCCCGTGAAACCGCTTTCGCAGAATTGTTCCAGATCCTGAGCACAACTGCTGCAAGTTCTGCAAGAATCAACCATACATCCTACAGCGGCGAGATCTCCAACTTTGAATTTTGTGACATCTGCTCCAACGCCGGTGATTCTACCAACGATCTCGTGACCAGGAACGGCAGGATAAACCGATCCGCCCCAATCATTCCTTGCCGTATGAAGATCTGAGTGGCAAACGCCGCAATAAAGGATGTCTATTTCTACATCTTTTGGCTGGATCTCTCTTCTTTCAATGGTTATTAATTCTAAGTCATTCTCCGGAGCTTCTGTTCCGAAGGCTTTTACTTTGTGTGTCTGCATTATTTTGAATATTTTTACTAGAAATTAAATTAATTATTTATTCTTTCTTTGATGACGAAATTACTTTATAAGTTCTATCCTCCCTTTATCAATGTTTATACCGTTTGGATGTTGTATCTGCTTTTTTTTGCAACTTTCCGATATTCTCCAACTATACTTTTTGAAATCAAAACTGTTCCTTTTGAAACGATAAATGAATATTCAACAAAAGTTATTCTGTGGGATAAAACGGAGGCTTTCAAAAATATCTTTGGAAATATAATACTATTTATTCCTTATGGTTTTCTTGGGATTCTATATCCAAAACTCAACAGATTTATATGGCTGTTGCTGACATTTTTTATTGTTATTAATATTGTCGAGTTTTCTCAATATTATTTCAGAAGAGGATTTGCAGATGTAGATGATATTATCCTCAATACTACTGGTGCTATTATCGGATTTATCGCTTATAAAAGTTTTTTCTTCATCAATGACAAATAACCTTCATCTCAGTCCTTCTGTTGGTTTGATGCTGCTCCTCAGTACAGTCAACATCATTACTGCATTTGTTAAGAAGTTGAGATTCGCCGTAACCAATTGGTTTAAGTCTGGCTTTGTCAATTCCTTTTGAAACCAGATATTCAACAGCCGCATTTGCTCTGTTTTGGGACAGCGTTTTGTTGTAGTCATCAGATGCTCTGGAATCTGTGTGAGATGCCAATTCTACTTTTACATTTGGATTGTCTTTCATAAACTGAAACATTTTATTCAATTCAGCTTCAGCGTCTTTCCGGATGAAAAATTTGTCCAGATCATAATGGATGTTTTTCAGATTGATAGGTTTCCCACAGCTTGTTTCCTCCATACAGACTTGCAGATTGAGGAAAAGCGTATTGCTTCTGTCAACGTTTTTGGAAGTTACAGTTTCGGTTTGTGAAAAGTAATTTCCTTTCTTTCCGTAAATATTATAAGTCGAATTCTTATCTGCTTTGAAATAGAATTTACCTTCGATGTTTGTTTTGATTTCCTGAACTATTTCAGTTTCATTATTTCTAATGACCACTGTCACGTCCCTCAACGGATTTTTAGAATTACAGATATTAACCTGACCTTTCACGTAAAACTTGTCGCTGTCTGTGGAGATTTCTTTTCGGATGGTAGAATTCTTAACAAATTCAGATTTATTGGTTTTAGTTGAATTGAGTTCGATGGTATTAAGCTTCCCTCTGATTTCGTAATTTTCCGGCTTAATATTTTTGAAGAACGCCACACCTTGTGCATTGGTTCTTGCCAGATAATTGCGCTTTCCGTCTTTGTAAAGTTCAATGAACGTATCGGGTAAAACCAATCCCGTTTCCTTGTCTTTTGCAACAACATTCAGATTATATTCAGGCTTAGCTTCTTTGATTGGAAACCTAAAAGTCAATCCCGCAAACACGCCGACTGAATGTATCTCGTGATCCAAAACCGAAGTTCGGATTTCAGCATTCGCCGGAGAAATTAAATTCTGATTATCATTGCTCGTAAAAGGAATATATCCCGCAGCATTTCCATTTGTCACGATATCATTAGTTTTAAAATGCTGAAGATAGTAACCACCAACATTCAACCCTATATTTTCTGAGAAAAACCAGTTAAATTCCACTTCTCCTTTTCCGGAAAAAACACTTTTTACATCATAGCCATTATGGAAATTGAGATTGTAATTGGTGGCTCCGTTTGCTGAGATCAACGACGTTTCACCACCTTTAATATTCGAAATTCCACCTTTCAGTTTGAAGGTCACTCCCATATCATCATTGATCACCCATCGGAAGTTTGGACCAATTCCAAAGAAATAACGCTGGATGTTATTTTCTGTCAATGTAGGATTCGAAAGTTTAGCAGCTCCTAAATAGAGATTTTCTGTTGGATAAGAATTTTTAGGTTTATTGGAAAGATAATCTGCGTCTATCCCCAAACCGATCCAATTAAAATAATAGTCTGCCGAAATGCCGAGATTGAGATTGGGTTTATAATCAATATATTTAGTCTGATTGTCATACGAAGGAAAATCCAATCCGCCTCTCAGAGAAACATTAATTTGATTTTCATCGTAAAGCGAATTTCGAAATTGAGAATTAAAATATTGAACAAAAATCAATGAAAGAAGGAGTAGAGATTTTCTCATAATTAAGTTTTCTAGGTTAAGCAAATTTACTGAAATTATCCCATAAAAAAAGCCGACAAAAGCCGGCATTGTATGGTATCAATCAAATCATCTACTGTTTGATGATCTGCGTAATTTTTTGAGTATTATCATCCAAAGTGTATCTCATTAGATATTTTCCGGGACGCAATCTGTCAAGTCTCAATTCTGTATTATTACTGTTGATGTTATATTCAGCAACCTGAGCTCCCAAAATTGAGAAGAACGTGACTGTTTTAATCTTAACAGAAATATCCTTTGATTTCAGCATCAAAACATCCTTAGTTGGATTAGGATAAGCCACCAAAACACCGTCATCGGTTCTTTGGTTAGAAATTGTACGTGCAGTCTGTGCTTTCATTTCTCCCGAAAATCCCACTGATACTACCGTAAATATGATAAAGAATAAAAGTTTTTTCATTCGCTTTAGTCTGTATTTGAACAATTATAACAAATATATTTTAAATAAATTACTTATGCAATAGTCTATCCATAAAAGTATAATTAAATTTGCATAAATATTTTTATCAAAGATGATCTCAAGAAATAGAAGACTCAGAACCAACGATTCTATCAGAAGTCTAGTCCGCGAAACCAGCCTTACAACAAACGATTTGGTATTGCCAATGTTCGTTACAGAAGGTGATAACAAAAAAGAAGCCATTTCATCTATGCCGGATGTTTTTCGCCAAAGTTTGGATCTTACGGTCAAGACGGTGAAAGAAAATTATGACCTTGGAATCAAAGCGATCAATCTCTATATGAAGGTTTCTGAAAACCTGAAAGATAACACCGGAAAAGAAGCCTGGAATCCAAACGGATTGATGCAGACGGCCATCAAAGCTATCAAAGACGCCGTTCCCGGAATCATCATTATGCCAGATGTGGCCTTGGATCCATATTCGATTTACGGTCACGACGGCATCATCAAAAATGGAAAAATTGACAACGATTCCACTGTAGAAGCACTCGTGAAAATGGGAGTTTCCCTTGCAGAAGCCGGCGCAGACATTCTCGCACCAAGCGATATGATGGACGGCCGTGTTCTGGCAATGCGCGAAGGTCTGGAAGAAAACGGATTCACAGATGTTGGGATTTTGTCCTACGCCGCCAAGTATGCAAGTGCTTTCTACGGCCCGTTCAGAAGTGCTTTGGATAGCGCACCGGTTGACAATCAGGATATTCCAGCGGACAAGAAAACCTACCAAATGGATTTCCACAATTCCCGCGAAGCCATTGATGAAGCCTTGAAAGACGTGGACGAAGGCGCCGACATCATTATGATAAAACCCGGAATGCCTTACCTGGACATCGTTTCCAAAATCCGCGAACTCATCACGCAGCCAATCGCCGTTTATCAGGTCAGTGGCGAATATGCGATGTTGAAAGCGGCAGTGCAAAACGGTTGGCTGGACAACGACAAAGTGCTCATAGAAAGCCTCACAAGCTTCAAACGTGCCGGCGCCGATATGATCTTCACCTACGCCGCTCCCGAAGTTGCAAAACTTTTGAATCGATAGAATTTTTAGGAGCTATTTCCCGCTTTCCACTATATCTTTTTTTGTTTTCCCACGTTTTGTCATCAAAATAAATTATCAGTAAAAAACAAAAAAAGGATGCCGTTGCAATCGGGGCTATGGGTTTTGTCATCCAAACATAGCTTTGTAAAAGTCATTCCATTTTATTATAGAAAGCTACGGAGTAGCGACCTATTGATGGAAAAATGTAGTCAAGATAAGCAAAGCTCCAGAGGAGCGACCTGTAAAAACAGACATTAAAAAACAAATATGCATAAAAAATCAATCTTCCTCACCCAAACCTCGAGGAAGATTTTTTTTGTTCTTTATTCCCAGACCTTTCAACTTCTGAGTCTGGATGATCAAATTATCATTCCCTGAACTCAACTGTTTGAACGCCTCATTGTAAGAATTTTTAGCCTGGTCGATATTTTTCCCAACGCGTTCCAGATTATCGACAAAGCCAACAAATTTATCGTACAATTTCGCACCTCTGTCTGCAATTTCCATCGCATTTCTACTTTGATGTTCTCGCTTCCAAAGGTCTTGGACCAACTTTAATGAAGTAATCAAATTAGTCGGGCTCAATAATAAAATCCTTTTGTCATAGGCGAAATTCCAAAGATTGGGGTCGGTTTGCAGAGCCGTCATATAAGCGGCTTCACTTGGCACGAACATCATCACAAAGTCCAAGGACTTATCAAAATCATCATAAGCTTTCTGACTCAGTTGCACGATGTGATTCTTAACCGATTGCAAATGTTGATTCTGTTTGATGGTGAAAATTTCAGCATCCGTTTCGTCCGTCATTTCCACAAAAGCGGTGAGAGAAACTTTGCTGTCGATGATGACGTTTCTATTGTCTGGATATTTTACAACCGCGTCAGGACGCATTTTTTTGCCGGAAAATTCGGAGAAGATCGCTTTGTTGTTTTCATCCCGGAGTTCATGCTCCATAAAATATTCCTGATTTTTCCTCAATCCAGATTTTTCCAGAATACTTTCCAGGATCATTTCGCCCCAGTTTCCCTGGGTTTTGCTTTCGCCTTTCAGAGCGCGCGTCAGTTTTTTTGCGTCTTCGGAAATTTGTTGGTTCAGGTCTTTCAGTTCACGTACTTTTTCGCCAAGAGAGAAGCGTTCTTTCGATTCCTTATCATAAGTTTCGTTCACCGTATTTTTCAGTTCGTTGATCTTCTCCTGAAAAGGTTCGAGAATCAACTTTAACTGATTCTGATTGAGTTGCGTAAACTTCTCAGATTTTTGTTCCAGAATTTGATTTGCCGTTTTCTCAAACTGAAGTCGATTCGTTTCCTGAAGTTTTACAAAATCCTCTTTTTGATGTTCTAGATTTTCCTGCAAATTTTTATAATGCGCATTCAGTTCTGCATTGGTAAAAAGCAATTCTTCCCTACTTTTTTGGATCAATGAATTTTCTTTCGTCAATTCAAGATTGGAAAGTTTTAGCTCTTCAATTTTCTGTTGATAATTTAGTTCGTTTTCCTGCGCGCGAATCAGTTTTTCATTGGCTTCATCAAAGTTTTTTTTGCTGACGGAATTTGATTTTGTCAAGAGGAAGACCAATATTCCACCGATGATTGAGCCAATAAATAAGTAAATGATTTCCATTTTTATTCTTCGTTATTTTTAACAATATTAAAATAACTTATATTTCTAAAACTGAGGTTTTCCGTAAAATTTAAGAATCTTATTTCTCGTTTTCCAACTTATTTTTAGATTCTGCCAAAGCTTTTTTCTCTTTGCCTGAAAGTTCGGGAAATTGCAGATCCATTTCTTCAAGTTTATCAATAATGATTTGAATCGCCGCAACTCTGGAAAACCATTTCTGGTCAGCCGGAATCACAAACCAAGGCGCAGAATCTGTGGAAGTTTCTTGGATTGCCTGCTCGTAAGCCTTCTGATAATCATCCCAAAAGCCTCTTTCTGTAAGATCGCCTTCCGCAAATTTCCAGTTTTTATCTTCTTCATTGATTCTGTCCAAAAATCTTTCCTTCTGCTCCTCTTTGGAAACATTCAGAAATATTTTGATGATCTTGGTTCCATTATTCGCTAAATGCTTTTCAAAATTCCGGATGCTTTCATATCTGTTTTCCCAGAATTGATCATCAAATTGTTTCACATCCGTCCAGGTTTTTTCGCTGAGGTTATATTCCGGATGTACTTTGCAAACCAAAACACTCTCGTAATGTGAACGGTTGAAAATCCCAATTTTTCCTTTCGCAGGAAGCGCTAAGTAATGTCGCCAGATAAAATCGTGTGAATATTCCTTCGTGCTGGGACTTTTGAAGCTCGTGACTTCGCAGCCTTGTGGATTCACACCACCGAAAACGTGTTCTATCAAACTGTCTTTTCCTGCAGCATCCATCGCCTGGAGCACAATTAGTAAAGACTGACTTCCATCGGCATAGAGCTTTTCCTGCAGCAAACGCAGTTTCTCTTTTTCGATTTCCAGAAGCTGCTTTGCCTCATCCTTGTTGATCTTTCCGCTATATTTTGTATCCTGTTTTTTGATGTCGAATTTCGAGTTTTCTTTAATCAAAAAATCATCTGAGAAGTTGTAATTCATTATCGTTGATTTGTGTAAAGATAAAAAAACCGCCTCGTTATAAGACGAGACGGTTTATAAATTTTTGAGATTTACTATTTACTTAGCAGCCTCTACTTTTCTAACTTCTTTTTTTACTGCTCTTTTAGCTGTTGCAGGTACTGCTTTTGCTGTAGCTACAGGAGCAACAGTTAGGTTAGCTTCTTGTGCAACAGGTGCTCCAGCAACATCTTCTACATTACCTTTGATGTAAAGAACAGATCTGTTGTTTGCCGGATCATTAGAATATACTTCAATCAATTTGTTGAAAGGTCCTTTAATTCCGGTATTGTATCCAACTTTGATCTGAGCCGTTTTTCCTGGTAAGACTGGATCTTTGCTCCATTCTGGAGTAGTACATCCGCAAGAAGGTTTTACTTCGCTGATAATAAGCGGTTTATCACCTGTATTTTTAACTGTAAAGAATCTGTGGCCATCTGCCCCAGCTTTTACATTTCCATAGTCGAAAGTTGTTTTGTCAAATGAGATTGTTTGAGCAGATGCAAAAGCCAAAGCTCCTGTCATAAATAATCCTGCAAGAATCTTTTTCATATTTTTTTTGTTTTAATTAAATTTTAAAGAACAAAGTTATAAATAATTTGAATATGTGATGTTAATTTTTTCACATTATCTTATTTTTGCAACTTATAAGCCAAAAATAACTTACGACATGCAGATCGCCGACAAATATAGTCCACAGGAAACTGAACAAAAATGGTATGACTTCTGGTTGGAAAACAAATATTTCCACTCAACACCAGACGACAGACCGCCTTACACGATTGTAATTCCGCCGCCAAATGTGACCGGAATCCTTCATATGGGACATATGTTAAACAATACGATTCAGGACGTTTTGGTCAGAAGAGCGAGAATGCAGGGTTTCAATGCTTGTTGGGTTCCTGGAACGGATCACGCATCTATCGCAACCGAAGCAAAAGTTGTAGCGAAATTAAAGTCTGAAGGCATCAGCAAAAAAGATATCACCAGAGAAGAATTCCTAAAACACGCCTGGGAATGGAAAGAAAAATATGGCGGGACGATTCTAGAACAATTGAAAAAACTAGGTTGTTCTTGCGATTGGGACAGAACGAGATTCACGATGGAGGAGAATCTTTCCAAATCTGTGATCAAAGTTTTTGTTGATCTTTATAATAAAGGATTGATCTACCGAGGTTACAAAGTGGTAAACTGGGATCCGGAAGCTCAAACCAATATTTCTGATGAAGAAGTGATCTTCAAGGAACAAAACGGAAAACTTTATTATTTAAAATATAAAATCGAAGGAACAGAAGGTTTCTTAACTGTTGCGACAACGCGTCCTGAAACCATTTTTGGCGATGTTGCCGTTTGTGTGAATCCAAATGACGAGAGATATGCTCATTTGAAAGGCAGAAATGTGATTGTTCCAATCGTTGGTAGAGTAGTTCCTATCATCGAGGACGATTATGTTGATATTGAATTCGGGACTGGAGCTCTAAAAATTACGCCGGCTCACGATATTAATGACTACGAAATTGGACAAAGACACGGCTTACCAATTATCGATTCTATGGATAATGATGCGGTTCTGAACGAACACGGAATGCATTACCAAGGTCAGGGAAGATTTACCGTTAGAAAAGAAATTGCCAAAGAATTAGAGAAAAACGACCTTCTTCTGAAAGCGGAAGATTACGTAAATAAAGTTGGAACATCTGAAAGAACTGGCGCCGTAATCGAGCCGAAAATTTCGGTTCAGTGGTTCCTGAAAATGTCCGAAATGGCAAAACCAGCTTTGGATGTTGTGATGGATGATAAGATCAAATTCCATCCTGAGAAATTCAAAAATACTTATCGCCATTGGATGGAGAATGTTCACGATTGGAATATTTCTAGACAACTTTGGTGGGGACAGCAGATTCCGGCATTCTACTATGGAACGGGCGAAAATGAATTTGTGGTAGCCGAAAATATCGAAGATGCTGTAAAATTAGCGCAGGAAAAAACGTCCAACTCCCAACTTCAAGCTTCTGATTTAAGACAAGACGAAGATGCGCTAGATACTTGGTTCTCCTCTTGGTTGTGGCCGATGTCGGTTTTCGAAGGGATTTTGGATCCGGAAAATAAGGACATCAATTATTATTATCCAACGGCAGATTTGGTTACCGGTCCGGATATTATCTTCTTCTGGGTTGCCAGAATGATTATGGCTGGATTGGAATATAGACAAGAAGTACCTTTTAAAAACGTTTATTTCACAGGAATTGTAAGAGATAAGCAAAGACGAAAAATGTCCAAGCAATTAGGAAACTCACCAGATCCAATTGATTTGATCGAGAAATATGGTGCAGACGGCGTTCGTGTGGGAAGTTTGTTGAGTTCCGCTGCAGGAAATGATCTTTTGTTTGATGAAGATCTGATGTTGCAAGGGAGAAATTTCGCTACCAAAATTTGGAATGCATACAAACTGATCCAAGGTTGGAAACGCGACGAATCTATCAAAGCGCAAAACCACGACCTTCAAACCATTGAATGGTTCGGTGAACAACTGAATAAAACGATTGGCGAAATCGAAGATCAGTTCTCGAAATTCAGGATTTCAGACGGATTGCATTTGGTTTACAAACTGATATGGGACGATTTCTGTTCTTGGTATTTGGAAGCCGTAAAACCGAATTTCGGGGAAGCAATCAGCGAAGATGTTTATCAAAAAACAATTGGTTATTTTGAAGAATTGATGAAATTGTTGCATCCATTTATGCCTTTCTTGTCAGAAGAACTTTGGCAGTCGATTTCGGACAGAAAGATTGATGAAGCTTTAATCATCACGCAACAGAAAAAATCTGAAAGTTACAACGAGCAGACCATCAAAGATTTTGATTTTGCTAAAGAAGTGATCTCCGGCGTTAGAAATTACCGTCAGTCCAAAGGGATTTCGCCAAGAGAATCAGTTGAGGTTTTTACAAATGCGACAGAACTTAAGGATGCTGAGGTTGTTCAGAAATTATCAAATATTTCAGAAATAAATTTCGCTCAGAAAACGGATAAGCCAAGTTTCACATTCTTAGTTGGTTCCAATGAGTTCTCAATACCATTAAGCGAAAATCTTGACCTTGGTGAAGAAAAAATCAAAACTGAAGAAGAAATTAAATATCTGAAAGGCTTCTTAATTTCTGTTGATAAAAAGCTTTCAAATGAAAAATTTGTGGCTAATGCAAAACCAGAAGTTGTAGAAATCGAACGTAAAAAACAGAAAGACGCTCAGGACAAAATTGTCCTTTTAGAAGAAAAATTGAAAAGTCTTTAATCAAATTAAAAGATTTAACATCATCAAAACTTCGGACTTCAGGCTTCTGACTTCCGACCAAAGATTATGACACACATCGAAAACATCAAAAAACTATTCTCCAAAAACTTTGTAGAAAACCCACTTTTGGAAACGTATGAGGCTGGAGAGATTCACATTTCTTCAGGTTTCATCGTAGCCAGTGATCCTTTGATTTCGCCCGATCATTCAGCTTTCACGCAGGAATTTCCCAAAGGTAATTTTCCGGTTCATGTTTATAAGGAAACAGAATCCAATTGCGTGGCTTACGCAGAGATTGTTTTTGATAAAAATAAAATCGCTGAAAACTGGAAATTAGCTTTGTCCGATGGTCAGAGTCTGAAAGATTTGAAGGGCGAAGAAATCTACGGTTATCTTGTAGAATCCGGAATGGGAAGTTTTATGGACAGAGATGCTCAGAACGCTTTGAATCAGCTGGAAAAAGATATTTTTGACCAAAAAGGAGAACTTTTTCAGGGGATTTATGATGAGTTTTTCCACCGCCACTTTTTTGACGATAATGGCGCAATAGATCAGTTTGCAATATTGAAACCTTGTGATGATAAAAAGGAAAATATAGCCGCTTTCGAAACTGGATATGGCGAAGGATTTTATGCAACGTATATCGGTTATTCAGATGATAATCAAGTGGTTAAATTAATTTCTGAATTTATAGAAATTGGTATGGATTAAATTATTACTTTAGCCTCTACCGAAATCGAAATCATCGATTTCATTTGACTTTTGAAAACAATGAACGTCAGCAAATGAAACTGAGTAATACAAAACCGCAAATCGTAGTTGTAGGAAGTTCTTCCATAGATTTGATCCTGAAAACTACTGTAATTCCTACCGCAAACAAAACCGTTCTTGCCAGAAATTTATCGAGTTATCTGGGTGGGAAAGGCGCCAATCAGGCGATTGCAACTTCCCGTTTGGGTGCGCATACATCTCTTGTAAGCTGTGTTGGAATGGATCCTTATGGACAGCAGGTTTTGCGGAATTTGGATGACGAAGAAGTGAATGTGGCTTACGTTTTCGAAGATGAGGAAGAAGCTACTGGAACGGCTTATGTGACAGCGTCGGACGAAGGAAACTCTATTGTTGTAGTTCCTGCAGCCAATTATAATTTATCTTCATCCAATATTGATGAAGCTGAAAAATACCTGGCAGCTGCAGATCTGATTTTGACGCAGATGGAAATTCCTTCCAAAACGGTGGAATATCTTTTCCAAAAAGCCAAAAGACTAAATAAAAAAATCGGAATCTACGCAGCGCCTGCAAGCAGACTTTCTCAAGAAGTTATAGATTACGCCACTTTTATTGTTGCCAAAAGTACAGACCTGGAAATCATTTTTGGAGAAGGTAATCATGAAGATATTATGAAACATCTTCCTAATAAACTATTCGTGAGAGACGGCGCCAACAGCACCAGTTATTTTGATGGTTCAGAGATGAAATATTTCCGTAAAAATCCAAGCACAGAAGCGCACAGTATGGGATTGGGCGATGCTTTTACTTCGGGATTTTCTATTGCTCTTCTTCACGGAAATTCTACCGAAGATTGTGTGAAATTTGGAAACGAAGTGGCGTTGAAGGCAGCCGATTACAGAGGTTCTCAAAAAGGTCTTCCTTATCTCAACGAGATGAAAGAATTAATATCTCTTGCATATTAAAAGCTAAAAATACCCGGTCAAAATTTTCTACTTTTACTGAAATCTAACCGCTTTTCATGAAAAGTACCGATGTTTTGACAAGTGACAATTACACTTTGTCTGTCCATCTTTTTGAACCACAAAATCCCAACGATAAATTATTATTGATCAATTCGGCGACGGGTGTTAAGCAGCAGATTTATTTTTCGTTTGCGCAGTTTTTTGCCGAGCAGGGTTTCACTGTCATCACTTATGACTATCGTGGAATTGGGCTTTCGAAACCGAAAAAGATGAAAGGCTTCCAGGCTTCGATGAGAATTTGGGGAACTGTGGATTACAGAGCAATTACAAATTATATTATAATAAATTTTCCTGATTATCGGAAATTCTGTCTCGGACATTCGCTTGGTGCACTGATTTTGGGAATGAATGCAGATTCGAAAATGTTTGAAGAACTTGTTTTCGTAGGAACTCAGAATGCTTTTGTGGGAAATTTAAAGTTTAAAACAAAAATCGAAGCCTATCTTGGCTTTGGAATTGCACAGCCGTTGTCGACGAAAATTTTAGGTTATTTCCCTGGAAATTGGTTTGGTTTGGGCGAGAGTTTACCCGCTGGAAGCGCTTTCGATTGGCAGACACTTATTCTTAATAGAAAATCGACCAACAAGTTGTTAGAAAAGGTGAAGGATTATTCGAAAGACCTGACTCAAAAGGTTTTTGTCATCAGAGCAGAAGACGATGCCTGGCTCACAGAAAAAGGTGTGCGATCGCTTTTGGAAGGCACTTACCCGAATATGAAACCAACTTACCGGTTAATAAAAACGTCCGAATCCGAAAAGAACGAAATAGGACACATCAACTTTTTCCGAAGCTACAACAGGAAACTTTGGAATATTATTCTTGAGGAGTTGGAAATTGGAGGTCGGAAGTCAGAAGATTAAAAAGGTGAAAATGATTTCTTTCTTGATGAATGAAACGTCCTTGCGAATCTTAAAATATTATCAATTTAAATAAAAAAATCAGTGCGCAGTTTGCGTTTAAAAAAGTAATATGGAATTAATTAACAAAACTATAGAATTAGTAAAACAAAAATTAGAGGGCACAGAATCCGGTCACGACTGGTTTCATATAGAACGTGTTTGGAAACTTAGTTTAAAAATTCAGGAAAAAGAAGGCGGAGACAAATTAATCATCGAATTAGCAGCACTTTTGCATGACATCGCAGACCCAAAATTCCACAACGGCGACGAAACTTTGGCAACGAAAATCGTCACCGAATTTCTGACCGAACAAAACGTCGATTCAGCAATTATACAAAAGGTCATTTTCATCATAGAAAATATGTCCTTCAAAAACAGAAACGACGCGCCGAAAGATCTGCCTTTGGAACTGAAAATAGTTCAGGACGCAGACCGTTTGGATGCCATTGGTGCGATCGGAATTGCTAGAACTTTCAACTTTGGCGGCTACAAAAACAATCTGATGTACCATCCGGACATCGAACCAAAATTGGCGCAATCCAAAGAAGATTATAAAAAGTCCAATGGAACAACAATCAATCATTTTTATGAAAAATTGCTGCTGTTAAAAGATCTTTTGAACACCAAAACAGCCAAAGAAATCGCCGAACACAGACATCAGTTTATGCTTCAGTTTCTCGATGAATTCTACAAAGAATGGAATGTCACTTTTTAATTAAAGAGAAACCATTATCTTTGTTTCAATGATAATCATTCTAATCCTCATTTTTCTCATTATTGCATTGTTTCTTTCGGCTGCCCGAGGAGAAAAATGGAATTTTTGGAACAAAGTCGCTCGGACAATTATTACCATTTCTGCCGCTGCCTATTTCACATTTTGGTTTGTGGAGAGGAGCGTTTCTCAGTTTTTGGAGAACTCTCTGGCGGTACAGGTTATCAATTATCTGCCACAGCCGATAGATTTTTACATCATCAGAATTCAGGATCAGGTTCCTGATGATCAGAAATTCAGTTCCAAACACGTTGGTCAGATCCGCCCGGAATATTTCCGGATCGAGTATCTCAATATGCAGAAATCCGATGAGTTTTGGGTTGTCGGTTATATTGGAAAAGGAAATTTGGTATATTTTTCACAAGTTGCAGTTCCAAACAAAAATGAGGACAAAATCATCGAAGTTCGAAATTACATCAACCACAGCCAGAAATTGTCCGCAATTGCATCCCAAAAAGTTGAAGATCTGAAATATGAAAACATCAAACTCAGCATTTGGGTCACCTTAGATTTGCTGTTGATATTCCTCAACGCCGTTTTACTTTTCAGAAGCAACAAGAAAAAGTAAAATTATTTGGGGCAGCTTTTCCGCCTTCCACTCCCTCCCGATTTTACATCGGGATCCGTTCAAGTCGGGCTGCGATGATGGCCCAGTTTCGAAACGTATCTGACAATTCAAAAGTCTGAGCCATAATTTCATATTTATAGATTTTAAGTGGAACTGAATCACAACATTTTACAAATCTCCGATTTCATTATTTATAAAATTTAATACCTGAATTTATAAAAAGTATAAAATCAGGTTTTCGGTTGATGAGCAACTTTGTACATTTAGCAATTCAAAAAAGTGGTACAATTACTGCAGCCTAATTAGACAAAAAATATTTCAAAATGAATCTATCAAACCATATAAATTCAGCACAGAAAACTTTCCTGGAATGGAAAAAAGTACCGTTCACAGAAAGACAAACTTTACTTCTGAAACTTGCTGACGTTCTGGAAAAAGACAAAGAAAAATTCGCAAAACTCATCACCACAGAAATGCACAAACCGATTTCGCAGTCCATTGCAGAAATCGAAAAAAGTGCGGGAATGATAAGATATTATGCAAAAGCAGAAAACGTTCTTAAACCAGAAAAAATCAAAACAGAATTCGATGTTTCTGAAGTTCATTACGATGCATTGGGAATTATTCTAGGCGTGATGCCTTGGAATTTCCCGTTCTGGCAAGTTCTAAGATTTGCAGTTCCCGCGATTTTGGCAGGAAATGTAATCTTGCTGAAACACGCTTCCATCTGCTTCGAAAGCGGCGATGCAGTACAAAAAGTTTTCAAAGATGCAGGTTTCCCAGAATACATTTTCCAAAATCTGAGAATCGGTCACGAAGAAATCAAAGAGATTCTGGAAAATCCATATGTAAGAGGTGTAAGCTTGACTGGAAGCGAAAAAGCAGGTGCAAACGTGGCGGCACTTGCTGGGAAAAATATCAAAAAATCTGTTCTGGAATTGGGCGGAAGTGATGCTTACATCGTTTTGGACGATGCAGATGTAGAAAAAGCAGCAACAGAAGCACCAAGCGGAAAACTTCAAAATACAGGTCAGGTTTGTAATGCGGCAAAACGATTCATCGTGCATCAAAAAGTGGAGAAAGATTTCGTTCCGAAATTCGTAGCGGAATTTAATTCTTATCAGCCGGCGGATCCTTTCAAAATGGAGACTAAGCTGAGCAAAATGGCAAGACCGGATTTGGCGGACGAACTGGAAAGTCAGTATAAAAAAGCGTTGAGAAATGGGGCAGAAGTGGTTTTGGCCTTGGAACGTATTTCGGAAAGTGAGTTTCGTCCCGGAATCATCTTGGTGAAAGAAGGCAATCCGATTTTGCAGGAAGAGTTATTCGGGCCTTTGGCAATGCTGATGGTTGGGAAAGATGATGAGGAGATTCTGAAACTGGCGAATGACATTCCGTTTGGATTGGGAAATTCGGTTTGGACGAAAGATAAGAAACGTGCCCAGTTCTTTATAGAAAACCTTGAATCTGGAACGGTTTCTATCAACAAATCTACAAGTTCTGACGCAAGACTTCCTTTTGGCGGTGCAAAATCCTCTGGTTACGGCGTTGAGTTGTCTTTGCACGCCATCAAGGAATTTACGCAAATCAAAACGGTGGTCGGGAATATTTAAATACTAAGTAGAAAGCGCTTCGACTCCGCTCGGCGTGTCAACTATAAGAAAACCCTTTCAAACATTAATTTGAAAGGGTTTTTGTTTTATTTGAATGACAAATCTTGTTTTGAAGACCAATCCCATAGCCCCGATAGTAGCGGCATCCTTTTTTGTCTTTCCGAAAATTTCTATTTGATGACAAATCGTCAAGGACAAAAAAGATATAGCGGATAGCGGGATTAAGCTCCTAAAAAACTTAATTCATATTTGCTGAAAGCTGTGTCTGGCTTTTTAAGTTTGCGATAGAATCTGCTTTTGCTTTTTTCTCTGCTTCAACCTGTTGGATCACAACGTCTCTGTTTTCCTGCTCTTTCATAATGGTCGCAAGATGAGGTTCTATGATTTTGTTCATTTCGTCTTCGGAAATGTTGTTGGCTTCCGGAGAGTCTAGAAGTTTTTTCCACGGACGTCTTTTGCCCCACGGATAATCGCCGTAAACAATCAGCGGTGTTCCTTTGGCTCTGGTGCTCACGCCGCCTTTGTTCAAGACCCAAGTGTCTACCCAAGTGTACATCCATTTGGCGTCTTCCTCCAACATTCTGAGGCAGGAATGCGATGCAGGATAGCCCGGCATTGCGTACTGATGCCAGCCGATGCCGTCGAAATTGGCAACGTTGACGTTCCATCGCAGTTTCCACTCATCGCTGACGGTGGAGATAGCGACTTCTTTTTTCCAGTTGGCAAACATCAAACCTGTTTTGGTCTTGGTGGCTTTTTTGCCCATACTGGTTGGTCCCCATTTCACGATGTTTCCGTACTCATAAACGCCGTACGCCTGAATCGGGTAGGAGAAGAACACGAATTTTTTAACATTTTCCAAACTCGTTACGTGACCTGGAAATGGTGAATATATCAGGAAGTCATCCTCAATTTTTGCGGGAACTACCAATGTGTCGGCGGCACCGATGTTGGCTCTGTCCAAGCGATTGAGCGCAAGGATGGTGTAGAGTGCTTTGCCTGTAAATTCTTTTTTGTTTTTTTGAGAAACTGAATCGGTGTTTTTGTAAACCCAAGGGAAAAATCCGAAATCTTTTCTTGGAATCACAACGTCCGGAACTTTTGGTTTTTCGTCTTCTTTTTTCTCTTCCTCTTTTTTGTCATCGGAACCCAAAATGTCCGTGATGGGATTGTCTTTTTTCTCGGAAGGCACATTTTCGTCCTTTTTACATTGAACCAAAATTAAGCTCGAGGCAATAAATAAAGGAAGTAAGTTTTTAATTTTCATAGGATTCTTAGTGTTTTTTTTCAGCCTGAATATAAACAAAAAGAGTACCATTTGGGAATTAAAATGAGTATTGAATTATAATTGATGAAAGTTTAATTATAATCATCAATAATCATTTATGCTTTATCAATTATGTTTTTGATGATTTGTTTAGCGTGGATTCTGGAATTCTCGATAAACCAAAGATGCGTATCTTTCCCACCGCAAACGACGCCTGCGAGATAAATTCCTTCGATATTGCTTTCCATTGTATTTGGGTTGTAACTCGGATTAAGACAATCGTTTTGTAAATCGATACCGATGTTTTGGAGGAAATTAAAATCGGGCAGATAGCCTGTCATTGCGAGCACGAAGTCATTTTCGATTTCTTTGATTTCGCCAGTTTCTGTTTTGAAGATGACGGAATGTTCTTTCACTTCCAAGAGTTCAGCGCCGAAAAAAGCTTTGATGCTGCCTTCTTTGATTCGGTTTTCAATGTCTGGTTTGACCCAATATTTGACGCTTTTTGAGATTTCATTTTTACGGACAATCATCGTGACGTTTCCGCCTTTTCTGTAGATTTCCAAAGCGGCATCAACGGATGAATTGCTCGATCCAATAACCACAACATTTTGAAAAGCGTAAGGATAAGGTTCTGTGTAGTAATGTTTAACCTTAGGCAAATCTTCGCCCGGAATGTCCATCATATTTGGAATATCATAGAAACCTGTGGCGATGATGACATTTTTAGCAAAGTAAATGTGTTTACTCGTCTCGACCTGGAAAAAAGTTGATTTCTCAATATTCAGAACTTTCTCATACGGTCTGATATTAAGTTCTTTTTGACGTGCAATACCTTGGTAATATTCAAGGGCGTCTTGTCTGCCGGGTTTTGGTTTGGTGGTGATAAACGGAATTTCGTCGATTTCCAAACGATCCGCCGTCGAGAAAAATGTCATATACAAAGGATAGTTGTAAAGGCTGTTCGCAACTGTTCCTTTCTCTATAATGATATATTTTAAATTATTTTTTTTGGCTTCCAGTGCGCTTGCCAAACCAATCGGACCGCCGCCGACAATAAGAACATCGTATAATTCCATACCCAAATTTACGAAGATTAAATTTTGATTGTATATTTATGGCAATTATTTTGATAAAATTCAATTATGAAAATCAATGCCTTTTTATTGTCGTTAATTCTGATTGGCTGTAATAAAGTCGATCCGAATCAAGCTATTATTTCAAAAACAAAAACAGAACTTCCATCTGAAAAAGCAGATTCGGAAGAGAAAACGATTATGAATCTTAATAAAGAAATCGTTGAGCTTCTGAAAAATAAGGATTACGCGAAGCTTTCGAAGTATATTCATTCAGAAAAAGGAATTCACTTTTCGATGTACAGTTTTGTTTCCGACAAGGATAAAAGTTTCTCAAAAACCGATTTCGAAAATTATGTTGATTCTGATGAGAAATTTACTTTTGGTCACAAAGATGGTTCCGGCGCAATTTACATTGTGTCAATAAAAGATTATTTAGAAGATTGGGTTTTCAAAAAAGATTTCAGCAAATCAAAAATCAACTACAATAATTTTGAAGGTAAAGGAAATAGCCTGAATAATGTCAAAGAAAAATATCCCGACGCGGTAACTGTTGAAAATTACCTGGCCGGGACAGTAGAATATTCTTATATGGATTGGAATAGTCTGATTTTGGTTTTCGAAAAAGTTGATAATCAGTACTATTTGGTTTCGATTTGTAATAACCAATGGACAGTCTAAAACTCTGCGTCTTCCCAATTTGTAAAATCTTGGGACATTTTGGATAACCGTTTGTTTTCAATTCTCAATTCTTCCATTTGATTCAAAAGTTTATAAATGATTTCGATTCCCGGAAGATTGATTTCCAAATCGTAATGCCAGTTTGTAAACCGTTCCAAATGCGGTAATTCTTCATAAATAATATATTGAATGCTGTTTTCCGTTTCCGGATGCAGCAATTCAGATGCTATCAGTTCATTCAGGAACTGGTCGTCAATTTTATAGATTTGGATGACTTCTTTGATGGAAATTCTTTCGCTCATCATTAGGAATTTTGAAGTTGTTGGAATAGTTCTTTTTGCTTGTCAGTCAGGTTTGTCGGGATTTTTACATTGTAAGTCACATACAAATCTCCGTGCTCACCTTCTTTTTTGTAGACAGGAAATCCCTTGCCTTTGAGTCTTACCGTAGTTCCGTTCTGCGTTTCCGGCTTCACCTTCAGTTTTACAGAACCGTCAAGTGTTTCAATGTTTGCATCGCCACCCAGAATCGCAGTGTAAAGATCGATATCTACAGAAGTTCTAAGGTTGTCGCCATCGCGCTTGAAATCTTTATCTTCAGAAATATTAAATGTGATATACAAGTCGCCATTCGGTCCACCGTTCATTCCGGGATTTCCGTGTCCTTTCAGTTTGATTTGCTGTCCATCATAAACACCGGCAGGAATTGTAATTCGTACCTTTTTTCCATTGATGTCAAATGTCTGTTGATGCGTTTTTGCAGCGTCTCTCAGGTTAAGATTTAATTCCGCAGAAACATCCTGACCTTTGAATTTCCCGCTCGCACTACCTCTGGAACTTCGTCCGAAACCGCCGCCATTTCCGCCAAACATCGATTGGAAAAAGTCAGAAAAATCTTCGCCTTCACCAAAATCAGCTCCCGAAAATCTGCCGCCCGGATTGCCTTGATATTGCTGTCTTTGCTGCTGCTGTGCGCGCTCATATTCCTCGCCGTGTTTCCAGTTTTCGCCGTATTTATCGTATTTCGCACGGTTTTCCGCATTGCTCAGAACTTCATTCGCCTCATTTAGTTCCTTGAATTTTTTCTCCGCCTCCTTATCATTCGGATTCATATCCGGATGGTACTTTCTGGCAAGTTTCCGGTAAGCTTTTTTGATCTCGTCTGCAGATGCCGTTTTGCTTATTTCCAGCGTTTTATAATAGTCTATAAATGCCATATTATCAGTGGGTTTACTTCAAATTTTTATAGTTCTAAGTTACTTATTTTATCATCAAAAAACAAACTCATAACCTTGATTTTTAGGAGCATCACGATTCTACTTCTTATCCGGTTTCCAACCCGCTGTCCACTATATCTTTTTTGTCATTGCGAATGGCGGGAAGCAAAATTTTTGACACTTTTTCCGCAATGCCAAAAAAGGATGCCGTTCCCATCGGGGCTATGTTGAGGTTTTGTAACTTCTTTTCAGCGGACGCTTTTTTATTTTTTGATTTGTTTCTTATTTCTGTTCAACCCAAATCAGCGTCGAAGTGTCGTAGCCAACAGATTTTGCTTTTTCGAGAAAACGCGTTTTGATGTCTTCCGGAATAGTTTTCTCGCGGGAAAGAATCCAAAGATATTCAAGATTTTTCCCTGCAACCAAAGCATATTTGTAATTGTCATCCAGATCGATCACGTTGTAGCCGGACCAAAACGGTTTGAAGAAAGATACTTTTAATCTCGCTTCATTTTCTGCATTGACGAATTTTGCCTCGCCAGTACTTTGTTTCCATTCTTTTTTCACGTAGTCGTAACCGCGGTTTTCCACCTTGATAGTTCCATCCGGATTTTTGGAATAGGTGGCTGTCACCTGATTCATATTTTTTTCAAACTTGTAATCGAATCTTGCAATTTCGTACCATTTTCCAAGATATTTCTCCGATTCAAAATTCTGAATCGCAGTGGCTTTTTCCGGGATTCCCGCTGAGCAGGAATTAAATATTATTAAACCTAAAATTCCCAAAGTAACAGGAACAGCTATTTTTACAAATGATTTTTTCATATTGGAATATTTTGATAATCACACCATTCAAAAATAATTCCATAGCAAATCAACAATTTTGGATTGCAAAATCAAATTGGCAACAAATTCAATTATTTGTTAAGAAATTTAATTATTTTTACCGAAATAAAAGTTATAAAAATAATTATCAATGAAAATAAAATTACTTTCTATATTTTCTTTTGTCCTTTTCAATCAGATTTCGGCACAATCTGAGAAATTCTATGCCACCACCGATGCAAAAAATGCTTTAGAATTAAAATCGAAAATGCCGGATGAAGTTGAGATAATTGGCTCTAATGACAAGGAATCTGTGGTTTTTCTTTCACCAAAAGCCGCCGAATTTCTTCACCACAACGTTATCACGCACGGCCCTGGCTACATCTACAAATCTTCCGAACAGGAAGCCTTAAAGGCAATTAATCAAACCAAAAAATCCAGCAAGGTTTTGGCTTTTACCATTGATCAGGATGCTTTGGTGGCATCTGCGATTTCAAAAGTGAATGCAGATAATATCAAAGCTCACATTTCGGTAATGGAAGCTTACGGAACCAGAAGACATAACACAACTCAGGCGCAAACTTCCGTCCAAGATCTGAAAACGAAATGGGAAAGTCTGATCGCTGCAACAGGCAGAACAGATCTTTCTGTCCGCATTGTGAATCACGTCGGAACGCCGATGCCTTCTTTGGTTTTTACAATCAATGGAAATGCTGCTCCCAGCGAATATATCATTGTTGGCGGTCATATGGATTCTATTTCCAACACGGCTGTTGCGCCGGGTGCGGATGATGATGCTTCCGGAATTGCGACAATCACGGAAATGATCCGTGTGCTTCTGAATATCAATTATAAACCTGCCAGAACCGTTGAATTTATGGCGTATGCTGCAGAAGAAATTGGTTTGGTTGGATCGTCGGAGATTGCAAAAAACTACTCACTTAACGGTAAGAATGTCATTTCTTACGTTCAGTTTGATATGACCAATTATAAAGGTTCGAATCGCGATGTTTACATTTCAACCGACTCTTACAACAGCAATGATCTCAATCTTTTCTTAATCGAATTGATGGAGCATTACAACAAAACGGGAAGTCACGTTTTCACTTACGGTAATACGATCTGTAATTATGGCTGTTCCGACCATTTCAGCTGGGCTCAAAATGGTTACGATGCTGCTTTTCCTTTTGAAGCTTCTTTTTCGCAATCCAATCCTTACATTCATTCTTCCAATGATACTTTGTCCCGAAGTGGAAATTCGGCAACGCACGCTGCAAAATTTGCAAAACTCGGTTTGGAATTCATTATCGAAACGGCGAAAGGTTCTGTTTTAGCAACTTCAGAAACTTCAAATCAATCGGTAGAAATCTATGTAAAAAATAAATCTCTGAACTATCAATTAGGAAAAGAAGTGATTGAGAACCTGACGATCATCGATACAAGCGGAAGACAATTGTTGGAGTCGAAAAATATTTTGTCTATTGGGAAATTAGATCTTAACAAATTGAATAACGGATTTTATCTTGCCGTTTTCAAGACCAAATCCGGAAAAGTAATTACGAAGAAATTTATTCTGGAATAATTTATTTCTGATTATATAAAAAAGCGAGAACAGAATAATCCATTCTCGCTTTTTATTTGTTTTGCAGTTGCTTTTAATTAAGCTTCTGGTGCAAGTTCTACGACGAGACCTTCTAGTTCTTCGGTTACAGGAATCTGACAACCTAATCTGCTGTTTGGTTTCACGTTATAAGCTTCATCCAGCATTGCTTCTTCGTCCGGCAGCATTTCCGGCAGTGGTACATTTTCGCTCAAAACATAGCATTGACAAGAGGCGCACATTGCCATTCCGCCGCAGATTCCGATGGTTCCTTCCGGTGCCAATTCGTAGGCGCGAACGATTTCCATCAGGCTCATCGCCATATCTGTTGGAGCAGGAATTGTGTGAGAAACGCCGTCTCTGTCTATGATTGTAATATTAACGTCTGACATTTTGCAAAGATAGAAAATAGATTTCTAGATGATAGATAATAGACAAAAGAATTATTTTCTATTATCTATCCGTCTATTATCTTGTTATCTAATCAATAGATTTCACAACCGCTTTTTCAGCTTCTTTTCTAGTTCCGTCGAAACCGTCAACGCCACTTACAGTTGTATATTTCAAGACAAATTTCTTGCCCGGATTCATCCTGTTGTAAACACTTTGAACCATCAATGTTGCTTCGTGGAAACCACAAAGAATCAACTTCAGTTTTCCAGGATAAGTATTAATGTCGCCGATTGCATAGATGCCTTCGATGTTGGTTTGATAATCCAGCGCGTTGTTTACTTTGATCGCATTTTTCTCGATTTCCAATCCCCAATCTGACAATGGACCTAATTTAGGCGTTAATCCAAAAAGTGGAATCAAGTAATCTGTTTCGATGATTGATTTTTCGCCATCTTTTTCAATTTCGATAGCTGTGATTTTATCTTCGCCAATCAAACCAGTTACTTCTGCAGGCGTGATCAAGTTTATTTTTCCCTGATGTTTTAATTCTGATACTTTTTCCACAGAATCCAAAGCGCCACGGAATTCGTTTCTTCTGTGAATCAATGTCACATCAGAAGCTACATCCGCTAAGAAAACGGACCAGTCAAGGGCGGAATCTCCACCTCCGGCGATCACGATTTTTTTGTCACGGAACATTTCTGGATCTCTTACAAAGTATTCAACGCCTTTTTCCTCGAATTTTGCGATGTTTTCCAACTCCGGTTTTCTAGGGTCAAAACTTCCCAAACCACCAGCAATTGCAATGGCTTTACCTTTAACCTGAACACCTCGGCTGGTTGTAACGATGAACTGTCCGTCTTCTGTCTTTTCATAACTCAAAGCTTTTTGAGCCAATGAAAACTGAGGTTCGAACTGCTTGATCTGTTCCATCAAATTATCCACCAAAACACCAGCATCAACGCTTGGAAATCCAGGAATATCAAAGATTGGTTTTTTAGGATAAAGCTCTGTCAATTGTCCGCCTGGCTGAGGTAATGCGTCGATTAGATGACATCTCAGTTTCAGCAGTCCTGCTTCGAAAACGGTGAAAAGTCCGGTTGGACCAGCACCGATTATAATAATATCTGTTTCAAACATTTAGAAAAATTTTGAAGTGCAAATTTAATGATTATATCTGATTTTAAAAGATTGTTAACTATGATATTAATTTGCTCAGAACTATTTATTTAAAATATCTTTGCAAAAAAATAATTTATGACCACGAAAATCTATTCTAGGCAAATTTCCAAATTTGCTTTGCTATTATTTATTTCAATTTTTTCTCAGAATTTTTATTCTCAAACCGCTCCTGAAAATACCAGATTTTTTCAACTTAATACCGTAAAAGGTAGTCGGCTTTACATTGTAGAAAGTACGGATAATTTTGTTTATCATATAGGCACGATTAATTCTTCTGAGGTTGGCTTTGATAATCTTACTGCTGCCAATGTGGGATTGGATGATCTTTTCGTTTTAAAATCTGCAGCTTCTACAGGAAGCAATACGTGGTTCAAAACCTTTAATGCCGGAACTGACGGGAAAATAATCCCCAGAAATGTCTTTGCAGATGCCAATGAAAATGTATATGTTTTTGCACAGTTTCAGGGCAGTGTAAAAGTAGGAAGCAAAACCATTACTTCTGCTAATCCTACCGATACTTTTCTGATGAAAATTGATAGCAACGGCAATGCAGTGTGGGTTGATTATCTTGAAAATGGATACAATTCACTTTACAAAACGAAATGTGTTACTGAAGGTGCCAACACTTATTTTGTTTATGGCGGTAATCATTTACTAAAACTGACTGATGCTGATGGTACAGAGATTTTTAATAAAATCTATAATGGTGTTGAGTTAAAAAGCGTAGCAGTGAAAGATCAGGATTTGTATTTGGCAGGTGCTACTATAATTTCAGGTGTTAATTTTGGTTCGGAATTTATCAATGATAGTAATGTTGGTTTTGTTTTGAAAGGTGATAAAGATGCAAATTTTACAGCTTCACTCAAGACTGTTCCTACTCAAAGTTTTTTAAACACTTCAGATATAAGCGATATTGCGTTCTCGAGTAATGGCTCTTTATTACTGACAGGATTCTACACTGGGAGTCTTATCACTTTGAATAGTGAAAGTGGAAATTTTTCTTTCACTTACAATCCGAATGCAAATTATAACATTACTGCCAGACTTTATAATTTTGTCGCAAATGTAGATTATAATCTGGGTGCTGTTTCTTTCTTTCGTTCATCATCACCAATTAGTCAAGAAGTAATATACAATATAAGGACAGACTTAAATTCGTCAAAATTGATTCCGTACGGTAACTTCGGAGATTTCAGACAGATCAATTATATTACAGATAGGTATAAAAATATAGTGAACTACATTAATCCAAACGGAACATCCACTGATTTATCTCCTTCCTCATCTACCACCAATTATTCAACCTTACTGTCTTATAATAATTTGGGAGGTTTCACATCCGGAAGCCAGCTGGTAAAATATGGTTTCAAAATGAGTGCCTCGGGAAATTCTTACACCACAACCGAAAACAACAACATCAGAGTATTTACTACGTCGCAGTATAATGCTGAAAATGCTGCATTAGCGTGGACTAAGCAGAAAGTAAATTCTATTGGTGGCAGTTTTTCCAAGCAATTCCAAAAGCATTTAAAGTCTGCAAAATCAGATATTTTCTTTACAGCATTAGCAGAAGGGAAAGGTAAATTTTTCAGTAATGAATTTAATAATGGTCAAAACGTATTTTCCAGATATGTTACAAGACTTGGAGCAGATGGAACTGCCAAATGGACGGCGAACTTCAGCAATGCAGCCAATGTAGATGAACTGAATGTTTCTCAGGATTTTGCGTGTACAGATAAAGATGATAATTTTTATTTTGTTGCAGGAATTAAAGGTAACTCATCCGTGTTTTCTGATGCGGCGGGTAATTCATCAAATTTCAGCACAGCATCCGGAAATTCTAAAGTTCTTCTAAAATTAGATCAAAACGGAAAGTTTTTGTGGAGCAAGCAGATCAATCAGTCCGGATTATCAAAAGTGGCAGTTGCAAGTGACTCTGCAGGCAATGTTTATCTGATGGGTCAGACGGAAGGAAGTTTAACATTAGATAATTTCAGCATTCCGTCAGAAGGTGGTTTGTCTTTGTTTGTTGTCAAATTGTCTAGTGCAGGAAATTTAATCTATTCCAAATATTATAAAAATGTAGGTTTCGGATTTTATGCTTTTAATCCAGTATTTGATAGTCAAGATAATCTATATGTTTTTACCGAACCAGCCAGTATATCCGCAGGAACCGGTGATTACCAGGATTACGTTTTTGGTTCCGTTACAGTTCCTGCCAATATAAACGGTGTAGATCATCTGATGTTGAAATTTGATAATACAGGAAATGTAATTTTCGGAAAGAATTTCTATGCTAATGCACCTAGTGCTACGTTCTCTTATGCGTGGCCAAATAATGCCGCTTTTGACGGTACGGATTTTATAGTCTCAGGTAACTATTACGGCGATTCCAATGCTGCAAGATATTTGGGATTGGACTTAGTAAATGTTCCAAAAGTATATTCAAGTGTTAATTCCTACGTTCCCTTTTTTGCAAAAGTAAATACAAGCGGAAATGTCATCTGGCAAAAAGCTCTTGAATCCAATAATAGTAATGCAGGGAACTACACCAATTTTGGACTTGATGAGAATAAAAACATCTATATGTATTATTCGGTGAAAGATAAAGTAAGAATAGGTGGAACAGAATATTCTTTTAATTCAACAGATGGAAATAAAATTCTCCTGAAACTTGATACCAACGGGAATCTTGTTTATTACAAAACTACCGATAAAGGAATGCTGGCTTATTCCCTAGTAGACGTCATCGAAAATGATAAGATTAATGCGTCGGGCTTTACATCAGAAAATAATTTCCTTAATTATAAGATTAACAATCAGAATGCAACAAATCTGTACGTCGCGACTTTCGGAGCTTTAGATCAAAAATATCTTACACCGATGAACAACTATTTGATTTTGACAAATGCAGCGATTTCCAACAATCCTGGAAATGCCAATTCTTTTGTGTTTGATTTGGTTAATAATGTTAATTGGACAGCAACTAGTGATCAAAACTGGTTGAACTTGACAGCTTCTCAGAACAAAAATATAGCGAACGTTATTTCTGGAAACGGAGATGCAAAACTGACATTGACAGCCGAAACTAATAATTCTGGTAGCACCAGATCTTCCAATATATTTATTTCCGGTGACGGAGGTGTGGCTTCGAAAACCATTGTTGTAACGCAAACCGGAATTCTGGCAAATCAGGAAGCTAAAACATTTGTAACCGTAATCTATCCAAACCCGACTTCTGATATCATTAATATCCAGACAGATCAGAAAATTTCTAAAATTGAAATTTTTGATACAAGCGGAAAACTTCTGAAATTAAATTCAGGTAGTGAAAAGAGCATTCAGGTTTCTGAATTAGTCAAAGGAATTTATCTGATAAAAATATATTCAGACAATCATATTATCAATTCTAAATTTATTAAAAATTAGAAAATACATACATATTATCAATAAAAAATCGATCTCAATTTGAGATCGATTTTTTGTTTTCAGTAAATTATTTTGGATAAAATCTTACCAAATGATAAGATTTTATTTTATGGTTTGCCTTAGTTTTGGCCTTTCATCATTTGTGTTTTTAATCCCTGATAATATTTAGTATTACAGGGATTTTTTTATGCATTGCGTTTGATGAGTGCCATATAAAATCCATCATAACCTTCGCTTGGCATTATTTTTTGATCTTTGATAAGCGTAAAATCTGTATTGTTTTCCAAAAATGTTTTCACCTGGCCATCATTTTCTGAAGGTAAAATAGAACAAGTTGCATAGATCATTTGTCCGCCCTTTTTAAGGATTTTAGAATAATCTTGTAAGATTTGCTGCTGCTCACCTTTAATTCTGTCGATGAAAGCCTGATCGATTTTCCATTTGGAATCCGGGTTTCTTTTCAAAACACCAAGTCCTGAACAAGGCGAATCTATCAAAAGTCTGTCAGCAGTATTGTGAAGTCTTTTGATGACCTTATTGTCGGAAATCATTCTGGCTTCAATGTTGTGAGCGCCGGCTCTTTTTGCTCGTCTTTTAAGTTCAGCTAATTTCCATTCGTAGATGTCCAGTGCAATGATCTGGCCTTTATTTTTCATCAAAGCTGCCAAGTGCAGCGTTTTTCCACCGGCACCTGCGCAGGCATCCACAACACGCATTCCTTCCTGGACGTCCAATAATTCTCCGATTTTCTGTGAACTTGCATCCTGAACTTCAAAGTATCCGTCTTTGAAAGCTGAGGTCAAGAAGACATTTTTCTTTTCTGCCAATTGGATGGCGTCAGGATAATTTTTAATTGTAAAAGCTTCTACATTTTCGTCATTCAAATCTGCAATCAGTTCTCTTGGCGTCGTTTTCAAAGTGTTGGCACGCAAAACTGTTGGCGCCTGCTCATTGAGAGCAACCATTTCTTTTTCCCAGTTTTTTCCTAACTCTTTTTCCAAAGTCTCAGCCAGCCAATCCGGAATCGAATGTTCGATAGCCTTCGTAGGAACAGTTCCTTTTTTCAGTTTTGTAAGAATATCAGCGACTTTGATGCCGTCGAATTCCTCAAATTTTTTGTAATGTGTTTTGCTCCAAAGTAGGTATGCGATAATCATTTTATACACATTGGTAGGCTTTACACTTTCGCCCATATAATATTCCAGACGTTTTTTCCAACGGATGATGTTGTAGAAAATCTCGGAAACTACGCGTCGGTCTTCGCTGCCCCATTTTCTGTGGGCTTTTAAAAGTCTTTCGATGACTTTATCTGCGTATTTTCTGTCCTCGAAGAAGGTTTCCTGAAGACAATCGTGAATCCCGATCAAAAGGTTGCGGTGTATAAGTTCCATTTATTATGATAAAATGTTATGATTTCTATTTGAGAATGTGAGTTTTACAGAATAATTCTGATCATTAATTAAAAAGAAAAATTACTGATTTTCAATCGGCAAAGTTAATGATTTTAATTTAATTTTTTTTCTCGCTGTTCTTGTCTTATGAAAAGTAGAAGTGATTTGAGCTATGTTAATTTTGTATTAAGTTTTTCAAATATGTTTAATTATTTTGTTTAACAATTTTGTCAAAACAAATGATTGGTATAAATTTGCACAAAATTGTTTAACAAAAATGTCAAAACAAGAAAAAAAAGATCAAACACAGGAATTGATCAAAGAAACGACCAAGAATTTATTCTTCGTCAAAGGGAAGTTTGATGCCACAACGCAGGAAATTGCGGATGAAGCGGGCGTCAACAGAACGCTTATCAATTATTACTTCAGATCCAGAGACAATCTGGTTCAGGTCGTTTTTGATGAAGCGCATAAAGTAGAAAAAGAGAAGTCTGAGATTATTATGCGATCCGATCTTTCCTTTAAGGAGAAAATCAGTCAGTTTATTGATGGAAGTCTGTCCACAAGTCTGCAATATCCTTACCTCGAAACTTATATTGTTTCGCAAATCAACAAAGGAAGTTGTCACAAAAGGGATGTGGAAAAAGAAGATCTTGAGATGTTTTACAGAGATATCAAAAAAGAAATGGAATTGGGAACGATCGAAAAAATGGAACCTGTGCAGTTTATCTTTAATATGATCTCTCTGTTGGTTTTCCCGAGTGCGATAAGACCTCTGTTTATGGAAAATATGATGATCAGTGATAAGGAATTTGACAGATTGATTGCCGACCGGAAAGAAATTATTTTAAATCTGCTTTTTAAGAATTAGTTAAAATAATTAAAAATTGTTAAAGTATTTACAAAATCGGATCGTCATCAATGATTAGAGATAAGAAAGAAAAAAATTAAAAAAATAAAAGAATTAACTAAATTATGAATAGAAAACTTATAACTGCAAAAAAGCTGAAAATCAGTATAGCTGCGGCATTTATGATTTTCGGCTCTTCATCTGTTTTTGCACAACAGCAGGTATCTTTGCAGGAAGCTATCAAACAGGCTTTGCAAAATAAAGCAGAGGCTAAAAAAGCGGCGCTTGAAGTCAAAAGAGCAGAACTGAAAATAACTGAAGCCAAAGCTGGAGCATTACCACAGATCAGTGCCACTGCAGGTTTAACTTATAACCCAATCATTCAAGAATCGTTGCTTAAATTTGGTGGACAAAGTACAAGAGCACAATTGGGACAACCTTGGGTTTCCAGTGCAACCGTCAATGTGAATCAGGCTATTTTTGACCAAAGAGTTTTTATAGGTCTAAAAGCGGCAAAATCTACCAGAGAGTTTTATGTTCTGAATGCTCAGCTTTCAAATGAACAGATTATCGAAAATGTTGCAACAGCCTATTATCAGGTTTTTGTACAAGAAGAAAATCTTAAAACTTTAAATGTAAGTTACGCCAATACTGAGAAAGTAAGAAACGTAATCAAAAGTTTGGTGGACAATGGATTAGCGAAAGGAATTGATCTAGATAGAACCAATGTACAATTAACAAACATTAGCGCAAACAGACAACAATTGGTAAATGCAGTGGAGCTTTCCAAAAACTCTTTGAAGTTTTATATGGGTGTTCCGATTGATAAGCAAATTGAGCTAGAAGAAAAATCCATCGAACCAAGACCAGAATTGATTGCCGGAAATGTAAATCTGGACGAGAGAACAGATATTAAGGTTTTGAATAAAAACAGAGAACTTCTTCAGTATAATTTAAAAGCAACCGAGGCCTATTTGTATCCAACCGTGGGATTGCAGGCGAACTACGGCTGGGGAGGACAAGGTTCGAGATTTCCTTTGACTAATGGACTAAAAAATGATGTTCTTTGGAGCGACTATTCAGCGATCGGTTTAAATGTTAATATTCCAATCTTTACAGGTGGTGCTACCAAATCTAAGATTCAGCAGGCGGAAATCGATATTCAATCTTTGGATGTAGATATCCAAGAAACCCAATTGAGTTTAAGTCTGGAGTACAAAAATGCCATTACCAATATGGAAAATTCCATCATCACTATCGAAAATATGAAAGGGAATGTGGAGTTGGCAGAAAAAGTACAGAAAGATACGCAATCCAACTATCAATACGGTTTGGCAACTTTGACAGAGGTTCTTGATTCTGAAAATGCACTTACAGATGCAAAACAGAACTACACGACTTCATTATTAGACTATAAACAAGCCGAGATCAAATTGATCAAAGCGAAAGGAGAACTTAATACATTACAAAATCCATAATAAAACTATGAAAAAGACTTTTATATATATCATCGTAGCAGCTGTACTTGTAGGTTTAGCGGCTTGGAAAATTGCAGATAATAAGAAGAAGCAGGAGACTGAAGTAAAAGAAGTGGCAAAACAAGTTGATAAGATCAACGTGAATGTTGTGACTGCTTCCAGAACAAATATTGATACAGATTATTCGGCTAACGGAACTTTTATTCCTAAACAAGAGACTAATCAATCTGCTGATATTGCCGGTAGAGTTGTAAGTGTTTTTGTAAAAGAAGGTTCCAGAGTTTCTGCCGGACAGGTTTTGGCAACCATCAAAAGAGATGCAATCGAAGTTGATGTGACCCAAGCTCAGAACAATTTACAAAATGCAATTGCAGATAATCAGCGTTATGAAAATGCTTTTAAAACTGGAGGTGTTACAAAACAACAATTGGATAACTCGAGATTGCAGCTTAAAAATGCACAATCTGCCTTGAGAGCGCAAGGTGTAAGAGTAAATGATACAAGTGTTCGTGCAGGAATCAGCGGAACTATCAACAAAAAAATGGTGGAGCCGGGAGCTGTTGTCGCAACTGGAACTTCATTGTTCGAAATCGTCAATATCAATTCTCTAAAACTTTCTGTTTTGGTGGATGAAAGCCAGGTTGGAAGAATCCAAATTGGACAGACTGTTAACATCAATGTCAATGTTTTGCCGGACGAATCTTTCAGTGGTAGAATTACCTTCATTGCTCCGAAAAGTGATGCGTCTCTTAACTTTCCAGTAGAGATCGAAGTTCAAAACAAAGGAAACTTAAAAGCTGGTATGTACGCAACAGCCGTTTTCAAAACCAATCACGGTGCTGAAACTCAGAATATGCTGACCGTTCCTGCAGAAGCTTTCGTAAATGGTGTGAGTTCAGGTCAATTGTTCATCGTTCAAAATGGAACTGCAAAATTGATCACGGTACAAACAGGAAAAGTTTACGGCGACAAAGTTCAGATCATCAGCGGTCTTAATGGTGGCGAGCAAGTGATCACCAGTGGACAAATCAACCTAGATAACGGTTCAAAAATCAATATCGTAAAGTAACAGAAGAATGAAGTTAGCAGAAATATCCATTAAAAGACCGTCCCTCGTTATCGTACTTTTTACGATCCTGACGCTGGGAGGTTTATTAAGTTACTCCATGATGGGGTACGAGTTGATCCCGAAATTTGAAACCAATATGGTAACGATTTCTACCGTTTATCCTGGAGCTTCGCCTGCAGAGGTGGAAACTTCGGTGACACGAAAGATCGAGGATGCCGTTGGTTCTTTGGAAAACGTAAAAAAAGTAGAATCATCTTCCTACGAGAGTTTATCGGTAATTATGGTTCAGTTGAACACAGGTGCCGACGTAAACTACGCTTTGAATGATGCTCAGAGAAAGGTAAATGCGATTTTGGCAGACCTTCCGGAAGATGCAGATCCGCCGTCATTACAGAAATTCTCACTAGATGATCTTCCGATCATGACTTTGAGTATATCAAGTAATAAGTTGAACAACAAAGATCTTTATGACCTTTTAGATAAAAAAATTGAACCGATCTTTTCCCGTGTAAACGGTGTGGCTCAGGTTGACCTTGTTGGTGGACAGGAAAGAGAGATCCAAGTGAGTTTGGATGAGAAAAAAATGCAGGGTTACGGTCTTGCGATCGCAGATGTACAGCAGGCGATTCTTTCGTCAAACTTAGATTTCCCGACTGGAGCTTTGAAAACGAGAACTTCAAGATCTACGATCAGACTTTCAGGAAAATACAGAGATGTACAGGAAATGAACAACCTTGTGGTTTCCAACAAAGACGGCGCGCAGGTCCGTTTGTCCGATATCGCAACCGTTTTCGATACTCAGAAAGATATTGAGAAAGTAGCGAGATACAATCAGAATTCTACCATTTTGATGCAGATCAAAAAACAGTCTGATGCCAATGCAGTATCGGTTTCAGAATTGGTGCAGAAAACGATTGCTCAGGTTGAAGGTAATTATAAAGTTCAGGATATCAAAGTCAATATTGTAGATGATACAACAGACTTTACGCTTGAAGCGGCTGACCACGTAATCTTCGATTTATTCCTTGCGATTATTTTGGTGGCTGTCGTAATGTTATTATTCCTTCACAATATCAGAAATGCATTTATCGTAATGGTTTCGATTCCGGTGTCGTTGATTGCGACGGTGATCGGAATGTATTTGATGGGATATACTTTGAACTTGATGAGTTTGTTGGGACTTTCACTCGTTGTAGGTATCCTTGTGGATGACGCGATTGTGGTTCTTGAGAATGTTTACCGTCACATGGAGATGGGGAAAAGCAGAATCCGTGCAGCTTATGATGGTGCTTCTGAAATTGGCTTTACAGTAACAGCGATCACGATGGTAATTGTCGTGGTATTCTTACCGATTGCGATGAGTTCTGGTCTGGTTTCTGATATCTTGGCGCAGTTCTGTGTCACGGTGGTAATTGCGACAATGTTCTCATTATTGGCTTCATTTACCATCATTCCTTGGTTATCTTCAAGATATGGTAAATTGGTTCATTTGACTGGGAAAAATCCTTTTGAGAAATTCATCCTTTGGTTCGAAAAACAATTGGAAAAATTCACACACTGGATTTCAGGAATTCTGGAATGGGCGCTTAAATCTGGATTAAGAAGAATAATGGTGGTTGTAGTGACTTTCATTGTTTTGATTGCTTCATTTATGTTGGTCGCATTCGGATTTATTGGAGGTGAATTCTTCCCGAAAATGGACAGAGGACAGTTCCTTGTTCAGATGGAATTATCAAAAGATGCTTCTGTAGAAAAAACCAATCAGGTGACTTTGGCAGTTGAAAAATATCTGAGAGATGATAAAGATGTAGTCGATATGATCACAACTGTTGGTCAGCAGTCATCAGGTTTTGGTGGTGCGCAGGCAACTTTGTATCAATCCGAAATCCAGGTAATTTTGGTTGATAAATCTGAACGTAACGAAAGTACAGACATCAAATCAGCTAAGATCAAAAGAGCATTAGAAGAAAAATTCACTGGCGTTGAGTTCAAAACAGCACCAATTGGATTGATGGGAGCAGACAACGCACCGATCGAAATGGTTGTGACGGCTCAGGACAACGCAACAGCCAACAAAGAAGCGAACAGAATCCTTGAACTATTGAAAAAAGTACCTGGTTCTGTAGATGCAGAATTGTCAACCGACTCCGGAAGTCCGGAAGTTCAGGTGAATATCGACAGAGATAAAATGTCTTCTTTAGGCTTGAATCTTTCCAGTGTAGGACAAACGATGCAGACTGCATTTAGTGGAAATACAGACGGAAAATTCAGAGCCGGAGAATATGAATATGACATTAATATCCGTTTTGGTGACGCCAACAGACAATCGATTGATGACGTTAGAAACTTAATGTTCACCAATCCTTCCGGACAGCAAGTAAGACTGAGCCAATTCGCAGATGTGAAAATGGGTTCTGGACCAAGTTTGCTTGAACGTAGAGACAAAGCGCCTTCCGTAAAGGTAAAATCCAAAGTAGTAGGTCGTCCAGTAGGAGACGTTGCGAATGAATGGGCTGCGCAGTTTATGGAAAACGAAAAAACCAAACCAGCCGGCGTAAGCTACATCTGGAGTGGAGATATGGAAAATCAGACCGAAGGTTTCGGTACATTAGGAATCGCATTATTGGCGGCTATTGTATTGGTTTATTTGGTAATGGTTTCACTGTATGACTCGTTCGTCTATCCATTTGTGGTATTGTTCTCAATTCCTTTGGCATTGATCGGAGTAATGGTAATCCTCGCCATCACAGGAAATTCATTGAACATCTTTACGATGCTCGGGATGATTATGTTGATTGGTTTGGTAGCGAAGAATGCGATTATGATCGTCGATTTTGCCAATATGAGAAAAGCAGCCGGAGCCAGCACGCACGACGCTTTG
The DNA here is from genome assembly GCF_021261315.1 of Epilithonimonas sp. JDS. Taxonomy (GTDB): domain Bacteria; phylum Bacteroidota; class Bacteroidia; order Flavobacteriales; family Weeksellaceae; genus Epilithonimonas. The sequence continues at coordinate 506,557 of NZ_JAJSAX010000001.1, read as the reverse complement.
ATCCAGGCCAACCACGCGCGTCTTCGTCCGATTTTGATGACGACGATTGCGATGATCTTCGGTATGATCCCGATTGCGATTGCAAAAGGAGCAGGAGCAGAAATGAACAACGGATTAGCTTGGGTAATTATCGGTGGTTTGACATCATCATTATTCCTGACTTTGATCATCGTACCAGTGGTTTATTCATTATTTGATTCACTTCTTAGAAGAATGGGCAAAGGCGAACCAGTAGATTATGACGCTGAAATGAAGGCAGACTATGAAGAAAAAGAACTGAGTGAAGACGGTTACACGCCGAAACACGTAGATTAAAATATCAATTATTTAATCCTTGAAACCGTATCAATTTTTATTGATGCGGTTTTTTTTGGTTAATAGTTATTGAATTAAAACAAAAAAAACTCCCAGAAAAATCTGAGAGCCGACAATATATTTTTAAAGCTAGAAATTAATCTGCCATTACTTCGCCAGATTTTCTGTAGATGAAATTCCCGTAGATGTGTCTTCTCGCAAAACGACTTGGAGAATCGGAATTCACCATTTTGATATAAATGTTTCTTGGAACACCGATGTATTCAAACATTTTCCCATTCAAATGCTGAACTTTCAAAATTGATTTTTCAAGATAAAAGTCAGTGATAATAGATGTTGTGATTGTGTCAGTATATTCTTCTTTATATTTTTCCTGCGTTTCTTCGTGAATGCTTACTAGAAAATGATAAGCTTCGATCACAGATTTACTTTTGTCTTCTGCTTCCAGTTTTCCGGCTTCGTCATTTACAAATTTGTCAGGATGCGTGTCCTTCATAGTGTTTCTGTAAATGGTTTTAAGATCTTTAAGAGTTGCAGTTTTGTCAACGCCAAGAAGTTTTCTGTGTTCGCCAATTCTTTTCATAATAGGGTAATATTTCGGGGTGCAAAATTAAGCTTTTAAAATTTAAAAATCATAACTTATTCATTATTAATTTATTTGAAACTTCAAAAGAATTTTCTTTGCCCATAATTTAGATGAAAACAGGTTGCAGCTAATTCCCATCGATACAACTCAGAACATTTTGGAATTATGATTTTTGTTTTTACAATGGATTATGTTAAAAAGAAAATCTTATCTTTGAATCATAACTTATATCAAATGAAAAATATTTTTTATACCATCATAATAACTTTGGCAATGGTTTCCTGTACCAGCAGAGTAGGAAACGCTTCCAAAGTTGGGAAATCTCAGGCTGCTGTTACCGGCACGCAATGGGTTTTGGCAGACGATATTGCCAACAAGCCAACTTTGATGATAGAACAAAACAGAATCTCTGGAAACGCAGGCTGCAACAACTATTTTTCTGATGCGGTAATTGATACTTCCGCAGGTAATTTCTCCGCAAAAAACATTGGTTCTACAAGAAAAATGTGCAACAATATGACAACAGAAACAAGTTATATCAGTGTTTTGCAGGAAGTGAACAAATATGTGGTGACAGAAAACACATTGGAACTTTACAAAGACAACTTGTTACTTTTGAAATTCAACAAGCAGCAATAATCCAAACTTTTGTGAACTCTATCTCGTCCATAATTTGTTTAAGCAGATAATTAAATAAAACTTTGTGACTTTTGTGGTTGCAACAAGGCATAAAAAAAGGAACTCAAATCTGAGTTCCTTTTTTATTATTCTTCGTCTTCCTCGTCGTCGTATTTTGCAAGTTCTTCATCACACCATTTGAAGGCTTCTTCCACAACTTTCGTAGCCTCATTTGCTACAGTTTCTTCGTCGTCTCCTTCCAAATCATCCAACCATTCTACATCCTCTTCCTCTACGTTAAGGATAAAACGTGGATACTCTGTGTGAACTACAAAAAGATCTTCTGGAAATTCAGAATTGTCGGCTAATAAAAACTTAGGTAATTTCATAATATAAAATTTTAAATAAATCAGAGCATTCGTGACTGTCACTCTATGGTTCAAAGATAGAAAAATTCCCGAAAACAATTATTGATAATTATTTTTTTTGATACGGATTTTACTTTCCACCTTATGCTTCGTCAGAACTTTCTTTTGCAGCGTATCTCGAGGGTCAAAAGTCACGTATATTTTTGGATTCACGGTGCTGATTAATTCCGCAACCTGAACTTCATCAAGCTTAATCTCATCTTTGATATAGAATTTCAAAGTCTCATTTTTCAATTTTTCTTTTTCAAGATATTCGGAAATAACGCTTCTGTTCTCAAGATAATCACCCTTCGACAACCAGGTGAAAACAAATCCCGTCATCAAACTCAAAAATGCGATGGAATAAGTCAAACTATCAAATATTTGAAATAATTTCCCGAAAAACACCAGCCAAATTCCAATAGAAAACGGTGCCAGTAATCTGTAATCTATGGCATTGACTGAATACACATATTGAATGAAATACGAACAAACGATACTTACAAGAGATATGATTAAAATGAATTTCTCCGTTTCGGAAAGTTTTGTTTTGATGAATAGAAAAACCATTGCAATGATTGTCAAAACGCCAATGCCATAGATTCCGTAATTGATAATTCCGCCGTTTGGATCTGCAATGTGGATGAAAGGATCAAAAGTTGTAGCCAAACCTTGGAATAATTCGGTCAAAAGCTGGGAAGTTGGTTTCAATCCTATTTCCAGAAAAGTGTTAATGTAATTTTCATTAAAATAATCGATGAACAAAACCTTGTACAAGCCATAAAATCCAACGCCGATAATTCCCGAAATCACAAAACTTTTCCAGTAGAATTTTTTATAATTGATCAAACCAAAAAACACGGTTCCAAGACACAGAAACAAAGCGCTGTAACGAATATTGATTAATAAAATTAAAATGAAACTCAGATAGAAAATTCCGCTTTTGGTAGAGATTTTATTGTTTAAAATTTGATTCGCAATATAGAAAAGAAGAATAACGAACGGAAACGTCAAAGCCTCCGCCATCGTAAAAGAAAAAATACTCACAAAGCTGAAAAGTGCCGATGCAATCAACAGTTCTTTGAAGAAAAATCGTTTTTTGTAAGCGAAAAATAAGAGGAATGTATAAACCAAGATTCCAATCAATTTGCTGCTCCAGAAATCATCAATTCCAAAATAGGTGAAAAACTTGATGAATAATGGATAGCCGAGTGGCGCCGTCGTATTGTCAATGATTGGAAATATTTCAGATTGCCTCATATATCTGATGGAATCGGGACTCACACGTCCTTTTTCATTCAGCAGAAATCTCAGAACAATCATTATGTAGGTAATAATAATTAGAAATAACTGAATGAATTTTTCGGATTTTGGATTTAGTTTTATAGAAATCATTTATTAAAAATAAAAAAACTTTGCCAATCATAGATGACAAAGTCTGAAATTAGTGTTTGCGGTTTCTAAACCATTATTTTAAAAACATTTTCGAAACTTTTTCTGCTTTTTTACTTTCGGAATAATCGTAAAAACCTTCCCCGGATTTCACACCTTTTTTCCCGGCCATTACCATATTGACCAGCAAAGGATTTGGTGCATATTTCGGATTTTTGAATCCGTCGTACATCACATTCAGGATTGCAAGACAAACATCAAGACCAATAAAATCTGCCAACTGTAAAGGTCCCATTGGATGTGCCATTCCCAGTTTCATTACGGTATCGATCTCTTCCACGCCCGCAACGCCGTTGTAAAGTGTTTCAATCGCTTCGTTGATCATCGGCATTAGAATTCTGTTGGCTACAAATCCTGGATAATCATTCACTTCTGTTGGAACTTTTCCTAATTTTTTACTCAGTTCAAAAATCTCATTAAATGTCTCTTTCGAAGTTGAATAACCTTTGATGATTTCCACCAGTTTCATAATCGGAACCGGATTCATAAAGTGCATTCCAATGACTTTTTCAGGACGTTTCGTCGCAGCTGCAATCTGAGTGATAGAAATGGATGATGTGTTGGTAGCAAGAATACAATGGGCTGGCGAAAGTTCGTCCATCTGCGCAAAGATTCTCAGTTTCAAATCCAGGGTTTCTGTGGCTGCTTCTACAATCAGATCAGCATTGGGAGCTGCATCTTTAAGATCCGTAAATGTTGTAATGTTTCCAAGAGTATTGGCTTTTTCTTCCTCAGTCAGGTTTCCTTTGGCGATGATTCTGTCCAGATTGGTGGTGATCGTTTTCAGGGCTTTATCAAGATTTTCCTGTTTCACATCTACCAAACTCACCTGGAATCCACTTTGGGCAAAAGTATGCGCAATCCCGTTTCCCATAGTTCCTGCGCCTATTACAACAATGTTTTTGTTCATAATTTAATATTTTTTATTTATGAATTCACGAACCTTTCGGTTTCATTTATATTATTTTTAATTATTTAAATATTGATTTGTAGTAAAGTCTAAAACCTAACGCCTAAAACCTAATTACTGCTTTTCAAGATAATAAAGATACTCCGTCGTTTTCGAAGCTTTATGATTTCGGTTATCTTCCTTGTCTGCCCGGAAACGCTGATACTCGGTTGTAAATATATCATATTTCCCGAATTTGGAAAGTATCTTTTTAATATCGCTTTCCGCCATCAATCCTTCATTGTTATAGCTCAGGAAAATATGCTGGAATTTTGCGTTTTCAATAAGGTCTTCAAAGGTTTTCAGAACTTCCGGTTTGCTGCAGTATTTTGATTTTTGATAATCCCGAAGTCCCGTTTTTCCTTTCGGAGAGAAGTTGTCGTATTTCGCAATCGTGTTCAAAAGATGATAGTTGGCGCCGTATTGACGGGCATTGTAAGGTGGATCAAGATACAGAATGTCACCTTCGATTTTTTGAATTAATGAGTTGCTGTCTTCATTATAAACTTCGTGTGAGTTTTCAGTCAATTCAAAAAAGGATGGCATGATTTCCATATTTTTCTGAGCAGATTTTTTAATTTGTTTAAGAAAAGCACCATAAACTGAAGCCGTGTTTGCAATTTTATCGGCAGCTTCCAAAAGTGAACACAGCAGGAAATAATATTGATCTTCATTTATTTTCCTAGAGATTTTCCAATCTTCAATTTTTTGTCGGATCGCATCTATTTTCTTCCCGTTTTCTTCCGAGAAATAAAGCCTTTCCGATTTTCCATTCTCCGAATATTCCTCTGAAATAAAACCAGATTTTCCTTCAGTCGAATTCAATTCAGCAATCAAATCTTCATCATTAAATTTCTCATGATTTCCGACGTAATTTCGATTCAGTACGTAGCTGTAAAATTCAAAATCATTGCTGATGACTTTTTTGGTTTCCGCCTTGAAATTCCGTCCGACAATTCCGGTTCCTGCAAAGAGGTCGCAAAATATTTTGTTGGATAAATCTTTGTCAACAATTTTATAAACGGTTTGTTTGATGAAATCCGAAAGTTTGTTTTTGGAACCGATGTAATTCATGAATTAAGCTTTGATCCAAATGATGTCAGAAAGGATCTCGTGAGATTCCAAATTTAAGGAAACTAAATTGTCTCTCGAAAAATTGCTGAGATATTCTGTGATTTTTTCTTTGATTAAGGTCAGTTCGGTTTTCAATTTCCAATGTTCTCCATTTTGCTCATCATAGAAAATGATGAAAAGTCGATTGGCGTGGTGCTTCCTTCCTTGCTGACTCTGATTTTTATATAGCCATTCAATTAATTCTTTTTTATGATCAACGGCGTAATCAAAACTCTTCCCTAATTGTCTCGGAAAAACACTGCTTTTATGATCAAACGGAATTCCCGAAATATAAAAATCTACCGTTTTAGAAAATTGATTTTCTTCTTTTTTAACAAGATGATTTGATGTGAAAATATACTCAACGGCTTTTGCAGACCAGAAATTCAGCCAGCGGTTAAACGCATAGTTTCTCAAACCTTCATCAAAATCCTTGCATTGATTTTCCAAGCTTTCAAAATCTTTAGTCTGATAAATAAATTTGGTTTTAAAATCCCAACCATCAGACTGCTTTCTTCCCCAGTTGTAAGGAAAATTCAGGCGTTTTTTGAGTTCAGATTCTAGTTGAAGGAGAGTCATTCTATTTAAAATCTTATGGTTTTATATAATATTTTCCAGGTTCAATATATTCGCCAGAGGGATTGTTTTTAGTTTTAAACTTTGGATTAATTGTTATTTTTTTTCCATTAGTAATATCTTGTAAAAAAATTTCAAAATGTAAATGCGCTCCAGATGAATATCCCGTATTTCCACTATAACCAATTAATTCACCTTCTTCTATTTCCTGGTTTATTCTAACTAATGAACCACGAAATTTTAAGTGCCCATACATAGCCATAGTCCCATCATCGTGTATAATTGCAATTGAATTTGCTTTCTCTTTGCAACTTTCATTGAAACAGTTTTCATTACTGTTATCCTTTACAAAAATTACTTTTCCTTTTCTAGCTGAGTGAACCTTTTCTCCTAGCTTTAACCCAAAATCATAGGCATTTAATTCTTTATGAGTTTTACCTGAAAAAGGACCTTGCATTATAAATACAGACTTGTTTGATTCAAAAGGAAGAGAATATACGTAATCGAGATTTTTTTGATTTAACAAATCTCCTGTTGTAACTTTTGTATCATAATTAAAGCTCCATTCTATATAAGGATCTTTAGGGTGTACTGTATTGAAAAGTTTGTTTTCTTTAGGTAATGCAACTATAAATGTTTCATTTGTTACAGTAGTGATGATGTTTGAACCAGTTTGTGTATATTTAAAAGTTAAGGGGAAACTTTCATTATTTTCGTAGTACACTTGAATTGAATCACCTAAATCTTTGTGAAATACCTTTGCATTGGGTTTATAGGTGATAGTTTGCGAGAAATAACTTATACTTAACAATAGAAATACTAAATATTTCATATCAATTATTTCTGAATCAACCTCATAATCTCCAGCGCCACCTTCAAAGCCTCCGTTCCATCTTCCAAAGAAACCTGAACAGGAACGTCATATTTGATAGCATTGGCAAAACTTTCCAATTCATCAAGAATCGCATTATTCGGCTGAATGTTCGGATATTCGAAAAGGATTTGGTTTTTTTCGCCTTCCGCATTTTCGATAATCATATCAAAGTCGGATGGATTTTCCGGCGCCGGTTTCATTCGGATAACTTCGGATTTTTTGTCCAGGAAATCAACAGAAACATAAGCGTCTTGCTGGAAAAACCTCGATTTTCTCATCGCTTTCATTGAGATTCTGGACGTCGTCAGATTCGCCACACAACCGTTTTCAAACTCAATTCTCGCATTGCAAATGTCCGGCGTTTTGCTCACAACCGAAACACCACTGGCGTGAATCAACTTCACTTTCGACTTCACCAGACTCAGCAAAATATCAAGATCGTGAATCATCAAATCCAAAACCACAGAAACATCCGTTCCCCTCGGATTGAATTCCGCCAGTCTGTGAATCTCGATGAACATTGGATTTTTAATATAATCTTTCGCACCAATAAAAGCTGGATTATAACGTTCAACGTGACCAACCTGCGCCTTGATTCCAAATTCGTTGCATTTTTGAAGAATTTCTTCCGCCTGTTCCAGCGTTTGTGTCACCGGTTTTTCAATGAAAAAATGGATGCCTTTTTCAATCGCTTTCAATGCGTAATCATAATGGTAAAGCGTTGGCGTCACAATATCCAACATTTCGATTTCGTTCAAAAGTTCCTCGAGACTTTCAAAATATTTATAACCGAATTCCGCTTCCAGTTTTCGGCCATTTTCTGCGTCTTTGTCGTGGAAACCAACGAGTTCGTACTTCTCAGATTGATTCAACAATCGCAAATGGATTTTCCCCAAATGTCCCGCGCCCACAAGTCCGGCTTTTATCATAGCTAATTTTTCTTAAAGACGTAAATTTAAGAATTATCGCCAACCAACATAAAAAAAGACTCAGAATTTTTAAACTTTCTGAGTCTTATCATTTTAAATATGATTTGGGCAGCTTTTCCGCCTTCCACTCCCGCTTTTTTTTCATTGCGATTGAGGCTTTGTCAATCAATAGAACTTTACAATTCTCGCAATGAAAAAAAGAGCTCCGTTCAAGTCGGGCTGCAGATTCTACATAAAAACAAGATTTGTAATAATCACAACGTTTGTCATTCTGAAAGAATCTCGACAGCTAAGTTTAGATTCTTTCAGAATGACAATATTATGGAAATATACATTCGAAATGTCAGACTGAGCGGAGTCGAAGTCTCTTTTTACAAAGCAACAATTTTCCCTTTCTCAGAACTTTCCTTCGCCGCTTCAATCACTTTCATCGTCTGAAAAGCTTGTTTCGCCGTTACGGGAACTTTCTTATCGTTCACAATCGCCTCATAAAGGTCATCACAAAAATTAAGATAATTCCCTTGAAAAGTAGGGAAGTGGACAACTCTGTCATTGTAAACCAAAAGTCCGGTTTTCTCTTCCGGCTCCGTTCCCCAATTCTCGCGATTCGGAACTTTTCCCAATTTCAATTCATCCTCTTGCACGTCGCCACGATGTTTTAGGAAACTTCCTTTCTTGCCGTGGAAAACATAAGCCGGCGTTGGTTCTTTCACGAAATAACTGGATTTCAATCTCACACGTTTGTCAGCATAATAAAGCAAAATATCAAAATAATCATCAATCTGCGTATTCTCTCTCGTCCTTCTGATGTCTGCAAAAACTTTCTCAGGAAAACCAAACAAAGTCAAAGCTTGGTCGATGATATGCGAACCCAAATCCATCAAAATGCTCGCGCCCGGATTTCCATTTTCCTTCCACGCTTTCGGGCTCAGTTCCGGATTATATCTTTCGAAGCGGATTTCTGCTTCCACGATTTCGCCAAGATAATCCTCATCCAAAACCTTTTTCACAGTTTTGAAATCACTGTCATATCTTCGGTTTTGATAAACACAGAGTTTCAGTTTTTTCTCTTTGGCAAGTTTGTGCAATTCTTCAGCTTCCTCAGAAGTTGTCGTAAAAGCTTTCTCCACCAAAGCATTTTTCCCAGCTTCCAAAACTTTCTTTGTGAATTCGAAATGTGTGTCGATTGGCGTATTCACTACGATTAATTCCGCATCGCTCTCCAAAACGGCTTCGAGAGAATCAAAGCTCGTGACTTCCGGATAATCTTGTTGAATTAATTTTTTGCTTCGTTCATAAGCGCCCAATAATTCGTAACCTTCGTGAACTTCGAAAAACGGTGCGTGAAACAATTTCCCGGAACCGCCGTAAGCCAACAAAGCTGTTTTTATTTTTCTCATAAAATTTTTACAATTAATTTGAAATGATTTCTGTCTTGCAAAGTCGCAATAAATTTAAAATAAAACCACAAAAGTCACAGAAAATTAAAATAAAATCTCGCAAATTAAGCTGATTTTGCAGACTTAATTTTTATAAATCCACGTAATCCGCCAAATCTGCGAGAGATTTGTTATTAAACTTAATAGAGATATGGCTTCGAGAGCCTCAGTCTGACATCGCTGAAAATAAACAGTTAGGAATTAGATTTGTCGCTCTGAGCGGATTCGAAGACCTTCAAAACTCTCAAACTCTCCAACTCTCAAACCCAAATTATCCCATAATGTGAAAACCGCCGTCCACGTGACGGATTTCGCCAGTAATTCTCGTTTCTTTTCGGAAAAGATGAACAATCTCGTGCGCCAAATCTTCAGGCAAAGCATTTCCAAGTGGACTGATTCTGTCAGCTCTTTCCACATCTTCAATTTTCAGCGTTGCATTTCCGGCTTTGCTTCCCATATAAGGTGAAAATCTGATGGCGTTGGCGCGAATTCCGTATTCTTTTCCCAATTCATAAGCCATTTCTATCGTTAGCCTTTCGAGGGCCGCTTTTGCAATACTCATATTGATGTAAGGGAAAAACGAGACTTTTTCCGCCGCGATGTAGCTCAACGAAACAATCGAAGAACCTCTTTGCAAAACACCATTGGACAGCAAAGCGTGACACAACGAAATCAATGAAAACGCCGAAACATTCATCGTATCATTGAATTCCTCAGCTGTTACCTCCAGCATCGGTTTTACAGATTTGTTTCGGATGGTTTTGTCCATCGCAATCGCGTGAAGAAATCCATTTAGCTGAATGTCTTTATTCTTTAAATCCTCAGCAAGGAACTTTAAACTTTCCGGAAGTGTCACATCCAAAGGCGCGGTGTAAACATCATTGCCCAAAACTTTTTTACAAGCAGATTCGAAATCTTCATAATTTTTATTGAGAAATCCAGCCGCTTTTTCAGAAAGATTGTTGTGGAAAGGTGTCACGCCCAAACCTGTGCAAACGACTTTCCCGTTGTTTTCTAATATTTTCTCAGCGGTTTTCATCGCCAAAGAATTTTCATCTGCAATTCCTGTAATCAGGAAAGTTTGATTTTCTAACATTTTTGTTAAGACTTTAAGATTATAGACGAATAGATTATAGACCTTATAATCTTGTCTGATTTTATTTTAATAATCAAATTATCATTTATCATTTATCATTTATCAATCATCAATCATCATTTATCGATTATGCCTTGTAAAGCGCAGTTCCCCAAGTCCAACCCGAGCCAACGGCTGCAAAAAGCAAGATGTTTCCTGGTTTTACTTTTCCACTTTTGTAGGTTTCATCAAGGACAATTGGGATTGTTCCGCCGGAAGTGTTGGCATATTTGTCCATATTCGTCATCACCTTTTCGAAAGGAATATTTGTTTTTCTGGCGGTTTCCTGAAGGATTCTGATGCTTGGCTGATGTGGAATTACCCAATCTACGTTGTCGGAAGTCATTTTGTTGGCTTCCAAGATTTCGTCGATGGTTTCTGGTAAAACTCTGGTTGCAGTTTCAAAAACCTCTTTTCCGTTCATTTGGAAATAATGAAGTTTCTGCTTCAAAGTTTCTTCAGAAGCCGGCATTTCCGAACCTCCTGCTGGAATATTAAAATGATATTTCCCCGTTCCGTCTGCGTGCAGTTTGAAATCGAAAAAGCCTTTGTCTTCTGTGGTTGCAGATAACAAAATTGCGCCTGCACCGTCTCCAAAGAAAACTGAATCTTTTCTTTCCCAATCCGTAATTGTTGAAAAAGTATCAGCACCAATGACCAAAACATTCTTATACATTCCGGTTTCTATGAACTGACAGCCGATTGCGATTCCATAAAGTCCGCCTGAGCAAACTGCCGAAATATCAAAGGCAACGGCTTGTGGCGCATTCATTTTTTCCTGCACGAAACACGCTGTGGATGGCGCTTGTCTATCTGGTGTTGAAGTGGCGACGATTATTAAATCGATATTTTCTGGTTTTACATCGGTGTTTTCCAAAGCTTTCAGTCCGGCTTTGTAGGCCAAATCGCTGGTGACTTCACCTTCTGCAATTCTGCGTTCTCTGATTCCGAGATTCTTAAAAATCCATTCGTCGGACGAACCTACTTTTTCGAAAAAGTCATTTTTTAAAATTTTTGGTGGAACGTAAGACCCAGTTCCTTTAATGTAAGCTCTTATTTTCTGCATAACATCCATTCGTTCATTCAATTAATTAAAAGTTTATTTAAATATTTGGTAAAAAAACAATCAAATTTATAAAGTTTAATCTGATTGAGGTAGAAATTTTTAATAAATGTTTAAAATTATGATTCTTGTTTGGATTTTAAATTTATCCTTCGGAAATTGCAAGTTATAATACAAAGAACTAACAGCAATAATGAGAGATACTTACGTTCACAAAGGGAAAAGAAAACAATTAATGGATTATCTTCATCAGAAGATTGGAATCACTGACGGTTTTGTTTTGTCTGCGATGAACGAGGTTCCAAGACATCTTTTCATCGAAAGTGTTTTCGAGGATTATGCGTACGAAGACCGCGCTTTCCCGATTTTGGCGAAACAGACGATTTCTCATCCGTCAACCGTTGCGGAACAAACCGAATTGTTGGAAGTTGAAGAAGGCGAAAAAATCCTTGAGATTGGAACTGGTTGCGGTTATCAGACGGCGGTTCTTATCAAAATGAAAGCTTTGGTTTACACGATTGAGCGTCAAAAAGACCTGTTTGATTTTTCTCATAAACTTTTCAGAGAATTGGATTTGCGTCCGAAGTTTCAGAGTTTTGGCGATGGATTTGCGGGTTTGCCAACGTTTGCACCTTTTGACAAAGTCTTGGTAACTTGTGGTGCAGAAGTGCTTCCAACCGAATTACTGAAACAATTGAAAGTTGGCGGTAAAATGGTCATTCCGCTCGGAAAGACCGATGAACAGATTCTTTACCGATTTACGAAGATTTCTGATACTCAGTTTGAGAAGGAGGAATTTGGGGTTTATAAGTTCGTGCCGATGTTGCAAAATAAATCACACTGATGAAAGTTTATAAAAGCAGAAGAGACTGGATTTATTCCTCAATATATTTTATAATTACAATTTTGCTTTGTAGTAGTGTGATTTCATCTTTTTTTGATGAAGATCTCACTTGGCTTTCCTGGTTGATTATGGTTTTTATTTCGGCTGGTATTAATATTTTAGTTCTAATTAGTTTTTTCTTCATTAAAATTAAAATCAAAAACGAGGAATTGATTGTGAATATTATTTTTGATATTTTCAGAATTAATATTTTTAAAATCACAAAAATCAGAATTGGAGAAACGATGTGGAGCGGTTTTAATAAATGTGGAACTGCAATGGGCGGACTTATCATCTTTTCGAAAAATAAAAACGACCTTTACATCACACCTGAAAATCAAGATGAATTTTTGGAGGAATTGCTGAAAGTGAATAGTCATATCATTATTGAAAATGTGAGAAAATAGTTGATGGTTGTTGGTTGAAAGTTGATGGAAATTGACTTTGAAAGACAAATGTTGAACTTTGCGAAGCGCAGCCCGACTTGAGCGGATCCCGATATAAAATCGGGAGGGAGCGGAAGGCGGATTAAGCTGCCCAAATAAAATAGAATTAGTAATCATTTATAAAATATCATTCATCATTTATGAACACACGAGAGGAAAAAATGGAGGCTTTTGGAAGGCTTCTCGATATAATGGATGATTTGCGGGAAAAATGCCCGTGGGACAGGAAGCAGACCTTGGAAAGTTTGCGCCATCTGACGCTTGAGGAAACTTACGAATTGTCTGACGCGATTCTGGATAATGACCTTTTGGAAATCAAAAAAGAGATTGGCGATGTGCTTCTGCATTTGGTTTTCTATGCGAAAATCGGGTCGGAGAAAGAGAGTTTTGATATTGCTGATGTGATTAATTCTTTGAACGAAAAACTTATTTTCCGGCATCCACATATTTACGGCGACGCTGTTGCGGAAGATGAAGAAGCGGTGAAACAAAATTGGGAAAAACTGAAACTGAAGGAAGGAAATAATTCTGTTTTGGAAGGCGTTCCGAAGAGTTTGCCACCGATTATCAAGGCTTACAGAATTCAGGATAAAGTAAAGGGGATTGGTTTTGAATTTGATTCTGCAAAAGATGCTTGGGCGAAAGTGGAAGAGGAGCTGGAGGAATTTCACGCAGAAACTGAGGCTGATAAAAAAGAGCAGGAGTTGGGCGATGTGTTTTTTTCTTTGATTAATTATGCCCGAATTTCGGGCTTGAATGCGGATACGGCTTTGGAACGAACGAACTCGAAATTCATTTCCAGGTTTCAGAAAATGGAGGACATTGCGAGGTCGAAAAACCTTAACCTTTCCGATTTGAAACTTGTGGAAATGGATGAACTTTGGGAAGAGGCTAAGGTTTTTGATAAGTAATTATTCGGCATCAATCAGAACTGCCAATTGGATGCAATTTTCGTTGGAACGGTTGCTCCAGGTGTGATTGGTTCCGGTTTGGATGACGATGTCGCCGGCTTGCAAAAGCGTTTCATCTGTATCGGTAATCAGAAAAATTTCTCCCGACAAAATAATGATATAATCCAGACTTTTGGTTTGGTGCATCAGCGGATGAGGTTGTCCAGCAGGTGCTTCAATTCCCAGTTTTTCATCTGGCGGAATCTGGACGTAGCGGAAATAAGTTCCATTTTTAATGACACTTGGGATTGCAGAATTTTCTATCGGTTTTTCCTGTTCAAAAGTTGTCGGCGTTTTGCTGGTTTGCCATACGTCGGAAATGATTAATCCGGGAAAATGTTCTGATACATTGGTGACGATTTCATCTTTTGCGATGTAAGATTTTCCGTCTTTTGTTCCTGTGATGATTCTTCTTGGAATTGCTTTGATGTTGCTTATTTATTCTTGATTTTGCATTATTAATTTTTTGCCTTGCGTTTGATTATTCTTTAATAATTGCTGCGCTTTCTCGGCTGTTTCAGCAGAAAGTCCGCCCACGATTTTAATTGGTAAAGTTTTGACTTTTCCATCGTCGATGTATTGTTTTATTTGATTGAGAGACTTTCTGAAATGATTGTAATTCTTCTCTTTTGCATAAATAAAATTTGAAATATTGAGAATCGTTGCACCAATTCCGAAGAGTGAATCGCTGGCTTTTGGTGTGATGAAATGGGTAACATTGGCATAGATTCCGTTGGCTTTCAAGACATCGGCGGAGATTTCTGATAATTGATTTCCGACTGCATCGATGACCAAATCGAATTTCTGATTTTGATTGATTTCTAAAATTTTCTCAGTTAAATTATCTTGTCTGTAATCGACGATTTGATTTTCATTAAGTCCAAGATTGATCAATTGCTGAACACTTTCCTGATTGCCAGCTGTGACAACAATTTTCTTATTTAAATTTCCTAAAATCAATCTCAAAACAAAATTCCCAACTCCGCCAGATGCGCCGGTGATTAAAACATTTCCTGTTTGATTCCAATCAACTCTGTTAAAGATTTGTAGAGCTGTGATTCCGATAGAAGGTAAGCCAGCTGTTTCTTCAAAACTGGTTGAAGTTGGTTTTTTCGCAACAATACCTTGAGGTAAAATAATTTCTTCAGCATAAGTTCCGTTGCTTCCCATACTTCCGCAAACGAAAAAAACTTCGTCATCAATCTTCAAACCGCTTACATTTTCTCCAGTTTCAATGATGCGTCCAGAGCCTTCTCTGCCTAAAATATTCGAAAACAAATATTTCTTTTCGTGTTCATTTTCCCGCATCTGATAATCGATGGGATTGAAGCCGGAAGCGATGATTTTGATTCGGACTTCATCTGGATTTATTGGTCTTAGCGTGACGGTTTCGTCTTTAAGCTGATTGTTGTCGTCTAGAATAATAGCTTTCATATTATTTTATTTTAATACAAAGTTATTGGTTAATAGCTTTAAATTTGTTAGTAGTTAACCAAAGGTTACTAGTTACCTTAATGAAATCGATATGAGTAAAATTGTTGTAGATATTATAGAAAGAGAAGCAACTTGCGGTGAAGAACTGATGGCGATGAGAGACTGTCTCGATATTCTGGGTGGTAAATGGAAGCTGATGATATTGAGATATTTGACCAATCGTGAACATCAGAAGTTACATTTTAAAAAACTTCAACGCGAAATTAATGGAATCTCTGCAAAAATGCTCAGTAAAGAACTAAAGGACCTGGAAACCAATCTCCTAATTACAAGAACGGTAGAGGATGGGAATCAAATAATGGTTTTTTACGCCATTACAGAATACGGGAAAAGTGTGACGCCGCTCACAGAAAATCTTGTCCAGTGGGGAATTGGTCACAGAAAGAAAATTATTGAAGGTTAGTTTTAACATTATTAAAAATAAATTTCATCATAGCATATAATTTGTATATTTGGTTTAATTAAAAATTTTAAAACACATCAAACTATGAAAGGTAAAGGTTGTATCGCTGTCATCGTCATTGTTGCTATCATAGCAGTCATTGGATTTTGGGCAGTCGGAATTAGAAATGGATTTGTAGGTCAGGAACAGACCGTGAATGCAAAATGGTCAAACGTGGAAACAGTGTATCAGAAAAGAGCTAACCTGATTCCGAATCTTGAAAGAACGGTAAAATCCTACGCAAAATTTGAAACGGAAACTTTGACAAAAGTGGTTGAGGCAAGATCAAAAGCGACTTCTATCAACATCGATCCTACAAATATGACAGAAGCTGATATGGCAAAATTCCAGGCAGCACAAGGCGAACTAAGTGGCTCATTAAGCAGATTGATGGCCGTTGTGGAAAGTTATCCTAATTTGAAAGCGGATCAGCAATACATCAATTTCCAAAGAGAATACACGGCGATTGAAAACAGCATCCGTTCCGAAACAGTTTATTACAATGATGCTGCGAAAGAATACAATACAAACATCAAAACGTTCCCAAACAACGTGATCGCAAACTTCTCGAACTTCAAAGAAAAACCATATTTCAAAGCAGAAGCAGGCGCAGAAAAAGCACCTGATACTTTTAAAGAATAATGAATCATTTTCTCACAAATACTCAGATGGCTTCCCTCGTGGAAGCCATCAAAATAGCTGAAGATCACTCCTCGGGCGAGATTCGTGTGCATATAGATTCCACAGCTGAAGATGATTTTGCAAAGAAAGCTTTCGGTATTTTCAAATCTTTGGAAATGCATTTGACCAAGGAAAGAAATGCCGTTCTGTTCTATGTGAATTTTGAACAGCATTATCTCACGATCATTGGCGACGAAGGCATTCACAAGAAAGTGAAACAATCTTTTTGGGACACGATCCATGATGAGATCACGGCTGAGTTTGTAAAGGAAAATTATTTCGGTGGTCTTAAAGATGCCATCCTGAAAACGGGCTTTGAACTGAAAAAATATTTCCCTGTCAATGGGGAAAATGTCAATGAACTATCCAATGATATCAGCTTCTCTTAAACGTTTTATTTTCGCATTATTTCTGATTTTTGGATTGTTTTCCAAAGCTCAGTTGGTGCCCGAAAAACCGGCTGTACTTTATCCGGTTTATGATAAAGCCAATCTGCTTTCAGAAAGTGAAAAGGATGCGCTGAATCAAAAACTGATCAAATTCTCAGACTCTACTTCTACAGAGATCGAGGTCATCATCCTCCCAACAACCAGTGGTGAAGATGTGAACTACCTCGCAACAATGTATGGTGAGAAATGGGGAATAGGACAAAAAGGTGTTGATAACGGTGTAGTCTTTTTAATTGCCACGGAAGACCGCACAATGTCTATTCAGCAAGGCCGAGCAGTTGAACAATATTTGACAGCTTCGGTTGCGGGACAGATTTTGGATTATCTTGTAACGCCAAGTTTCAAAAAAGGCGAATGGTACAATGGAATTGACCGTGGAACTTCTGCGATAATGGAGGCGGTTCAGGGGAAATTCAAACCGATTGTTAAGAAGCAGAACAAAGACGGCGGGATCAATATTGGATCGCTGCTTTTGATTGTCATTATCATCATTATCCTAATCAGCATAATGAACAGAAACAACCGAGGCAACAACGATGATGACGATGATTACACGCTTTCCAGAAAAGGAAGTCGAAGATACGGCGGCGGATTCTTCCCATTCCCAGGCAGTTTCGGCGGCGGTGGATTTGGCGGCGGAAGCAGTGGCGGCGGCGGTTTCGGTGGCTTTGGAGGCGGCGGAAGTTTCGGCGGCGGCGGTGCTTCTGGTGGATGGTAAATTTGATCTTTAATGATAAAATAAAAAATCAGAATCTAATTTAGGTTCTGATTTTTTGTTGGTTTAATTTAAAATTTTGTTAACACTTCTTATTTATTATGAATATATATTAATGTTTAACGCTTTATTTCTCGCTATATTTTCATTATATTTACTGAAATCGCAGTTTCTTTGAAAAAAACACTGGTACTTTTTGCACATCCTTATTTTGAACATTCGACAACTAATGTCAGATTGCTGGAATGTTATGAGAATATGCCAAATGTAACTTTCCGCGATTTGTACGAAGATTATCCGGATTTTCATATTCAGCCTTTTCGGGAACGCAAGCGGATTGTGGAGTTTGAAAGAATCATTTTTCATTTTCCCATCATTTGGTTTGGATTGCCACCGTTGCTGAAACTTTGGATCGATGAGGTGTTTGATATGCGGTGGATTTCGGAAGGACAGCTGAATATTTTATCGGGAAAAGATGCGCTGATCATCACAAGCGTTGGCGGAAGCGAAGGGAATTATTCCAAGGAAGGAAAGTATAAAACGAGTGCAGAAAGTCTTTTGATAGGTTTGCAGGTCTCGCTGGATATCAATAATATAGAACTCAAAAAAACACATATCATTTACAACGCAGATAATCTGGATGAGAAACAGTTGGATGTTTTTTGTAAAGAATTATCAGAAATACTGAAAATAGAATGACGGAAAATTCAATTGCAATGACGATCCTTATTTTTCTGGGCGTTGCCATCATTATGGTGCCGCTGGGGAAAAAACTGGGTTTGAGTTCCGTGATTGGATATCTCCTTGGTGGGATTTTAATTGGCCCTTTTTGCTTACAATTTACAGGAAGAGATGCCGAAGATATTATGCACGCATCGGAATTAGGCGTCATTATGTTGTTATTTTTGGTTGGATTGGAACTGGAACCGCAGAAACTCTGGCAGATCAGAAAACGGATTCTGGGATTAGGTCTCAGTCAAATGTTGCTGAGTATTGTCGGAATCTTCATCGTGTTTTACGTTGCCGGATTTGGACTTCAAAAATCTTTTATCATTTCGCTCTGTTTTGCAATGTCGTCCACGGCAATCGTTTTGCAGACGCTGAAGGAGAAAAATCTTTTCCGAACCGTTAGCGGTGAATCTTCATTTTCAATTTTACTGTTTCAGGATATTGCAGTCATTCCGATTTTGGCATTGCTGCCTTTCCTTTCAAAATCGCAAAAAGCAATAGCACAGGCAGACCACGAGAAGGTATTGTTGCACTTCATTCCCGAATGGCTACAGCCTTTTACGGTGATTGGAGCCGTTTTAGCCTTAATTTTGCTAGGTCGATATATCTTCATTCCGTTCCTGAGATTTGTTTCCAGATCCGGACTCAATGAACTCTTGACCGCCGCATCACTATTTCTCGTCATCGGTGTTTCAGAACTGATGATTTCCATTGGATTAAGTCCAGCTTTGGGTGCCTTCATTGCAGGTGTGATGCTGGCAAATAGTGAGTTCCGCCACGAGCTGGAAAGTAACATCGATCCTTTCAAAGGCTTGTTGTTGGCCGTGTTTTTCGTAAGTGTAGGCGCAACCATTAACTTCGATATTATCGCATCGAAACCGGTTTTCATTTTTACGGCGGCGTTTATTGTTTTGGCGATTAAAGCCGTTGTCCTTTTCGGAATCGGAAAGTATTACAAAATGAACAACGAGCAGAGTTTTTTCCTCGCATTTGCCTTATCACAAGTGGGAGAATTTGCGTTCGTTTTGATTAATTTTTCTGCCAGTTTATATTTGATTGATTATCAGGCCAACTCAGAACTGATGGCTATTGTAGCAATTACAATGTGTATTTCGCCACTGCTTTTGATCTTCAAGGAGAAAATTCTGGACAAATATTTTATTCAGCAGAAGTCCGAAGAAAATGTAGAACTCGGCATTATAAAACAAAGAAAAATCATCATTGTCGGATTCGGCTATTTTGGAAGTACCGTCGGAAGATTGCTGAAAGCCAACGGCATCAGATCCACCGTTTTGGATAATGATCCGGATCGTGTTGCACTACTGCGTTCCAACGGTTTCAATGTGTATTATGGCGATGCGACAAAGCCGGCGTTGCTGCGTTCGGCGGGAATCGAGGAAGCAGAATTGCTCGTCATCTGTCTGGATGATCCCGAAAAAAATAAATTTCTGGTCGATTATGTCAAAGAAAATTACCCGGACATCAAAATTTTCGTGCGAGCCAAAAACCGTTTGGATGCGTATGAATTTCTTAATAAAAAAGTTGACAATATTTACCGTGAAACCTTGGGAACAGCCGTGGATATGGCCGTTGACATCCTCAAAGAAAACGGAATGCGAAAATATACCGCCAGAAGAATGGGCAAGCGTTTTATGATTATTGATAAGGCAATGACGAGAAGACTGGCCAAGGAAAAGGACGAAAATATGGTCACTTTCACACTTCGGGAAACTCTTGAGCGTGAAGCACAGCTGCTGGCGCTCGACAGTATTTCCTTCGAGGAAAATCATTGGAGTGGCGATGATGATGAGGATAAGTAATACAATATTTTGGGCAGCTATAGATGAGAGTTATTTGGGCAGCTTTTTCCGCCTTCCACTTCCTCCCGATTTACATTAGGATCCGTTCAAGTCGGGCTGCAGATTCAGTGTAAAAGAAACATTGGTCTTCACTAAATCCTTATGTAGCAAGTTAATTAATTCAGAGATCATTACTTTAAAAAAGCAAGTCGATTATTTCCTCACTTTTCCTTATTTTTATTCCCAATTAATTTATATTCTATGAAGAAAATAAAAACATCATTGCTAGTAGCGTTTATTGCGTTTAATACAGGAAATATGATGATCAATGCCCAGCAGAAAAAGACTACTGCAACTACAGAAAAAGCTATGAACAATAATCCATTTCTAAAAAAAAGTACCCTACAATATCAGGCTCCGGAATTTGACAAGATCAAAGACGGGCATTTCAAACCTGCTTTCGAATTTGGTTTGAAAGAACAATTGGCAAACATTGATAAAATCGTGAATGACAAAGCGGCGCCGACATTTGACAATACGGTTCTTGCTTTGGAAAACAGCGGACCAACGTTGGGAAGAGCAACCATCATTTTTTATAATCTCACGAGTTCAAACACCAATGATGATCTTCAAAAACTGGAAGAAGAATTTGCGCCAATCTTCGCAGCCCATTCTGACAAAATCTCACTGAACGAAAAATTATACAAAAGAATCAAAGCCGTAAAAACCGATAAGCTCGATGCCGAAAGCAAAAGACTGACTGAGTTTTATCTTACCAATTTCGAATTGGCCGGTGCAAATCTTTCCGCGGAAAATAAAGAAAAGCTGAAGGAAATCAATCAGCAGTTGGCAACTTTGGCAACCCAATTCAGTAACAAATTGTTGGAAGCCAGAAAGAACGGCGCCGTTTTGATTTCTGATGTCAAAGAATTGGACGGACTTTCCGCAGACGACATCGCTGCAGCCTCTGCCGACGCTGAGAAAGCCGGACAAAAAGGAAAATATCTTTTGGCTTTACAAAATACAACACAACAACCGCTTTTGCAGAATCTTAAAAACAGAGCAACCAGAGAAAAACTCTACAAAGCTTCCTGGACAAGGGCTGAAAAAGGAGACGCCAACGATACAAGAGAAACGGTTGAGAAATTAGCGAAACTAAGATTACAAAAAGCGCAACTCTTCGGAAAGAAAAACTTCGCAGAATGGAGTTTGCAGGATCAAATGGCAAAAACGCCTGAAGCAGCAATGGGACTTCTGGCGCAATTGGCAAAACCAGCCGTTGAAACGGCAAATCGTGAAGCGGCGGAAATTCAGGAAGTAATCGATGCGCAGAAAGGTGGTTTTAAGGTTGAACCTTGGGACTGGAATTTCTATTCCGAGCAAGTGAGAAAAGCAAAATATGATCTTGATGATAACGAAATCAAACCTTACTTCGAAGTAACAACTGCTTTGGAAAAAGGCGTTTTCTACGCTGCTGAGAAATTCTACGGAATAACGTTCAAGGTTAGAAAAGATCTTCCAACTTACCATCCAGACGTGGTTGCGTACGAAGTTTATGACAGAGACGGAAAATCTTTAGCCTTATATTATCTGGATTTCTACACCAGAAGCAACAAAAGTGGCGGCGCGTGGATGAATAACTTCGTTCAGCAATCACATCAGTTAGGTCAGAAGCCTGTGATTTTGAATGTTTATAATTTCCAGAAACCAGCGCCGGGAAAACCATCGTTGATCTCTTATGATGATGTAGAAACATTGTTCCACGAGTTTGGTCACACGCTGCACGGTTTGTTCGCAGATCAGAAATATGCCTCAATTTCCGGCGCTAATACGCCAAGAGATTTTGTGGAATTTCCTTCTCAGATCAACGAGCATTTTGCTTTGGAACCGGAGATTCTGAAAAATTACGCTTTGCATTATCAGACCAAACAGCCTATGCCACAAGCGTTGATTGATAAGATTAAAAAAGCTTCCAACTTCAACCAAGGCTATGCCACAACGGAACTTGTTGCGGCTGCGACTTTGGATATGAACTGGCACACAGTGACTTCTGACAGCCAACTAATTCCGGTTTTGGATTTTGAAAAACAAGCTTTGAACAAGTATGGTTTGCTCGTACCGCAAGTGCCGCCAAGATATCATACACCATATTTTGCCCACATTTGGGGCGGCGGCTATTCGGCGGGATATTATGCTTATCTGTGGTCGGAAACTTTGGATTCTGATGCCTGGGAATGGATCAAAGCGAATGGTGGAATTACCAGAGAAAACGGTGACCGTTTCAGAAAATATATTCTTTCGGTTGGTAATAGTGTTGACTTAAATAAAGCATTTGAAGGTTTTACTGGCCACAAAGCTGACATTAAACCTTTATTGAGAAGCAGAGGTTTTATTAAATAGAGTTTAAATCAATTGTATAAAAGCGTTTCCATTTTTTGGGAACGTTTTTTTTATAATGAATTCTATAGTACGTAAAAATTAATTATATTTGTACGTCTAAATAATGTATTATGGATTCCAAACTGACTTTAAAATTAAATAATAACGTCATAGAAAGAGCTAAAAAATACGCTTCAAATAAAAAATTGAGCCTTTCCAGACTAATAGAAAACTATCTTGATTCATTGACCAATGAAGAAAATGATGATTTTGAGATTTCTCCTTTCGTTAAAAGTATTTCCAGTGGAAAAAGCATTCCGGCTGATTATGATTACAAAAAAGACAGAGAAAACCACGTTGATTACTTGGATAAAAAATATAGATGATGCAGAAGTTATTTTTGGACACCAATATCATTATTGATTTTCTTGGAGAGCGGGAAGGTTTTTACGAGCCGGCAGCAAAACTCATGACTTTAGCAGATCAAAAAAAAATTCAGATATTAATTTCGCCTACATCTGTTACGACTGCGTATTACATTCTTTCCAAGTTTGAAAATAGTAAAGTCGCCTTAGAAAAAATAAGAAAATTCAAATTGCTATGCGACATTTCTTTGATGGACAATGAGGTTGTAGAAAAAGCTGTTAATTCTAATTTCAAAGATTTTGAGGATGGAATGCAATATTTCAGTGCATTAGCCAGCAACTGTAATGTGATTGTAACCAGAAACGAAAAGGACTTTAAAAATGCTTTGATTCCGGTTATCAATGCTGAAAGCTATCTTCAAACATTCAAAAATAATTAAATGATTTTTTAATTAACTTCGTCAATAATTTACAATTTCTGTGAAAGACAAAAACATCTACTATCACATAGTCCTGATCCTTTTACTGCTCCTGATCCCTGTTTTATCATCGCCGGAATTGGATAGCAGCTTGCGTTTGCTCAGTTCATCTTTCTTTCAGAGAGACTTTTCAAGATATGTTTTGTTCATTGTTTTTTTCTATCTGAATCTGGCTTTTCTTTTGCCGAAACTGTATGATAAAAGAAGACTTTTGCTTTATTGGGTAAGTGTTTTCGTTTCGTATGTATGGATTTGTACACTTCCCTTTTCTATATTTCCAGATGACCACGGAGGCGATCCGAAGTTTGATTTTTTCCAGAATCAGATTTCGAACCAATCGACGAAAAATTCTTCTCACTTTGAAGATTTTCCGCCGCCTCCAGAAAATTTATCACCGGAACAAAAAGCAGAGTTTGAAGCTCATAATTTTCCACCGCCGCACATGAGAAAAGATGATTCTTTCAGCAGGAAATATGTTTCGAGCATCTTGCCATTTTTGTTTTCGTTTCTCAGTTCATTTTTCCTCTATCAATCCATCAAGAAGAAGGAAATGGAGCGTGCAATGGCAAAAGCAGATCTTCTCAATCTGCGGTATCAGCTGCAACCGCATTTTTTGTTTAATACGCTCAATTCTATTTATTCATTAATATTAATTAAATCTGATGACGCATCGGAAGGGATTTTGAAACTTTCAAATGTAATGCGTTACATCGTGGAGGAAAGCGAAAATGACTTTGTCTTGTTGTCAAAAGAATTATTTTATATTAAGGATTATATCGCGTTGCAATTGATGAGAACGGATGATAGTCTTGATTTTAATTATACAGAAAATGGCGTGACCGAGGATGTAAAAATTGTCCCGATGATTCTTCTTAATTACATAGAGAATGCTTTTAAATATGGTGTGAATGCCGAAGAGAATTCCAAGATTTCCATTGAATTGAAATTGGAAGGCGAGAAACTTAATTTCCAGGTGTTTAATAATATTGTCAATCATTCTGCCGCAGACGAATCTACAAAAGTTGGAATGAAAAATACAACCGAACGTCTGGAAAAACTCTATCCGGGGAAATACACTCTGAATATCGAAGAAAATAAAAAATCGTATTTTGTAGAACTAAATCTGGATCTCAGTTCATAATTTATGATAAAAGCCATCGCTATCGACGACGAAATTCTTGCCCTCAAAATCATCGAAACATTTGCTTCGAAGGTGGAAGGAATCAATCTGGAAAAGACTTTCCACAAGCAAAGTGATGCCGAGAAATATCTGCGAAAGTTCCCCGTAGATCTGATTTTTATGGATATTCAAATGCCAAATAAGAATGGATTGGATTTTTATAAAAGCTTATCTCAGGATGTAAAAGTGATCTTTACCACCGCATTTTCAGAATACGCCGTTGATGCTTTTGATGTCAATGCGATTGATTATCTGGTCAAACCTTTTTCGTTTGACAGGTTTCAAAAGGCTGTTGAGAAATTAGCTCTCAAATCTTCCACAGAATTGCAGTCTCAGCATCTCCTGATCCGGGCGGATTACAAACTTCATAAGATAGAATTTGAAGACATCAAGCTGATTGAAGGTTTGGACGATTATATCCAGATTCATCTCAAGAACGCATCAAAGATCACCGCAAGATCATCGATGAAAAATATTGTGGCAAAGCTTCCTGAAAAAGATTTTATCCGTGTTCACAGATCTTACATTCTTCCAATCAAAGCGATTAAAGGAATTGTCAACAAGAATATTCATCTGGAAGATTTTATCATTCCGGTTGGGGAAACTTATAAAGATGATCTCAAGAAAATCATCGGATATTATTAAGATTCCTTTAAGATTTCGCATTTAAATCGACACATTTCTGCTGTTTTCCTCAAAAATTTCTTTCACTTTCCCTATCATCATACTTTTGTCCTGTAAAACTTAAATGTTTAGAAAGATGAGGATGGTGAGCAGGAAAGACTTCCTGAAAAGTCTGGGATTAGCAGGCGTAACTGTAGTGGCAGCACCGTTTGTACTGCATTGCAGAAATAAGGATAATGAAGGCGAAGATGTGACGATAGATAATTCCGTTTCTACAGCCTGTGCAGTGACCAATTCTGAAACGGAAGGTCCTTTCCCCACCAAATCCCCATCGACACTGATCCAGAATAATATTACTGGTGACAGAACAGGCGTTCCTTTTGAAATTAATTTGACAATTCAAAACGTAAAAGCCAATTGTGCAGCTTTGCAAGGCGTGATCGTCGATATCTGGCATTGTGACAAAGACGGAAATTATTCGGAATATGGCGGAACGGGAATGCAGTCTACAGATTACACAAATTATCATTTCCTCAGAGGCAGGCAGACGACGGATGAGAATGGAAAGGTGAGTTACATATCAGTTTTTCCGGGTTGGTATCTGGGGAGAGCGACGCATATTCACGTTCATATCTATAATAATGTGGGGACGTCACTACTCATCACGCAGATTGCTTTTCCGGAAGGATCGGGAAGTCAGGTGGAGTTGGTGAATGCAAGCAGTGGTTACCGTGGAATGAGTGGCTACACTTACAACTCGAATGATAATGTCTTCAGTGATGGAACGGCAAATGAGATGAGTACAATCACCGGGAGTGTGAGCGAAGGATTTAAGCTGGCGCATACGATCAAAGTGGATGCGTAATTAATTAATTAATTAATTATAAAGTTTTAATTTAAAATCTAAAATTTAACATCTGTAATCCGGCGTCTCTCGTAGATATAGATGTCCATAATAATTTTCATAAGTTTATTTTTTTTCCGGGATTCATGATTTTGTCAGATTTTCATAGGTTGTTGGCAATGGATCCCGGAATTTTTTTTTCAAGTAATGATCAATTAAGTTTTTAAAAAAGAATATGCTGGTTCAGACGCCTTCAAAAATATTAAAATCAGATTACAGGTTTTGGGATCTTGCCCCAGGTGCTGCGATTGCGGATGTTTATAAAAATGATAGAAAGGTAAGCAGCACTGCCCATACATTGTGTGAAGTTTTAGAGTTTGTGATTCATAAAGACTCCCAAAACCCTGTAATTCTGAAAGCTAATCAGAAAGTGATGTTCGTCCCAATTTACGGAAAGGTGAAGATTAATAATTTTAATAAAGTCATTGAAACCGGCGAAGTGGTGATTTTTGAATCTGCCGAAGACCAAAATGTAATAATTAAAAACGTGCTTGCCGATGAAGATGCGGATGTTCTGATTATTAAATTCAATAAACATATATCTGAAAACTCTTACAGAATCAATCAGCTGGATCTGGAAGTCCGAAATAAACTGAACTTCATTGATACAGGTTATAGTTCTCCCGGATTCATAGGTGTTTTCGATGGAAGAGAGTCAGGCAATTATATTCTGAAACAAAAGCAAAACGTAATTTTCGGAATGGTGATCAATGGTGCTTTTGAGTTTCAAAACCGATTGATAGAGAACAGAGATGCTATCTTAATCTGGGATCTTGAAGAGCTCGAATTTGAAGCGCTGACAGAAAATGCGATCATCCTTTTCTTTGAAATTCCCGAATCATAAAATATTTGTTGTTATTATTAAATTTTCATTTTTTGATTTATTTAATCCGAAATCCCGGTCAAATTTTTGGCCGGGATTTTTAGTTCTCATAATTGCAAAAATAAAATTAACTATTCTCCAATTTGAAGTTGCGTGCTGATGGCAATTCTGTTCCACGCATTAATGGTGACGATGGCCATAATAATCTCGGCGATCTGTTTTTCCGAAAAGACTTTTAGAGCTTTTTGATAAGTTTCATCGCTCAATCCGTGCTGGGAGATTTGTGTGATTTCCTCAGTCATTTTCAAGGCAACTCTTTCCTCTTCTGTGAAGTGGCTTTCTGCCTCGTGCCATGCACTTACGATGAAAAGTCTATCTGCAATTTCGCCATATTTGAGAGCATCTTTGGTGTGCATTGCAAGGCAGTAAGCACAATTGTTGATTTGCGAAGCGCGGATTTTGATCAGTTCTTTGATCGTTTTGGAGATCTCTGTGTTTGCAAGATAAGCTTCCAGTCCAAGCATTGCTTTGTAAGCGTGCGGCTCTGATGTGTTGATGTTGATGCGTTTGTCCATTTTTTTAATGTTTTAAATTTGATAGGACAAAGTTGGGAAATCAAAGCTGCGGAAAACTTAAACTGGTTTAAGAAACGATTTTCTTCCGCAATTCACTCAGATATTCCGGCGTGAAACCGAGAAAAGAAGCGATCAAGTATTGCGGAACGCGCTGAACAAACTCCGGATATTTCTGAAGCAGATTGAGATAAAAATCTTCTTTCGAAAAGGAAAAAATATACTTCACTCTTCGCTGATTGGCGGCAAAGGCTCTTTGATACACAATTCTGAAATACTTTTCCATCACAGGAAAGTCATTCAGCAATTTCTCCTGAGACTCATTAGAGATGGCCAAGACTTCCGATTTTTCTACTGTCTGGATGGAAAAATCTGCTGGTTTTTTATGTTCAAAAGAAAAATTGTCCGTCATCCACCACGTTTCCAAAGCAAAGTCTGTGGTTTGTTCCGTTCCTTTTTCATTGATGAAAAACTTGCGCAGAAGGCCATTCAAAACGAAATAATTGTACTTGCAGATCTGCCCCTCGTCCAGGAGATTCACTTTTTTAGCAAAGATCTGGACTTCGAAAAAAGACAAGATCTTCTCAAAATCCTCATCGTTTACTTTAATGAATTTTTCTAAATGCGTTCGGAAGATTTGGGACATTTGTTTTTAAAATTGATGCTCGTAAAATTAAAACAAAAAAGCAAAACGCATCTCTACATTTTGCCTTGAATTTTATTATTCTGTATTACATTCTGGCCAAAATCTCTTTCTTTTTAGCTTCGTAATCTTCGGCGGAGATGAGTTCATTGTCCAAATAGGCTTTCAGTTTCATTAGCGTTTCCATAGGATCTTTACTCGGTTTTGGAGTGTCTTGCTTTGGTTCTGTTTGATCAGGTTGTGTGTTGACGGTGATTCCTCCAGAAGTTGCACGTTTGTCCTCCAGCTCTTTCTGTCGGCGGAACTCTATCATTTCTTCCTCTTTGGCTTGTGCATATTGATACAATTTTCTTGCTTGAGATTTTGGAATATAATCAATCGTTTCAACAAATCCGCTGACCGCCGTCATCTTAAAAGTAGATCCGAGAATCGTTTCGCTGATATGACTTTCAGCAACATCTTTCCAAAGATAATCCTGAAAATCCGTCACCAAACCAAACGATTTTGAACGGAAAAATATGATTCTTTTATTTGTAAGAACAATAGAGTCTGGAGATATATTTATTGCGGGTTTATTTTGAACAGCGATGTATTCTAGGGTTTCTCCGTTTGTTAAAAGGTCATTTACTTTTTCTATGATTTTTTCAACGGATTTTGGATCTTGCTCTTCGTTGAGGTATTTTTTGAGGTTGTTGATCATTGTGTGGAATTTATTTATTAAGGTTTTGTGAAAATAAAATTTTATCTAAATCACAGCGACTTGAATTTATAAAATAACTTTATTCTTTAATTATTTTTTCTACTTGTACACCTTTGTTTGTTAGGATCTTTAATATATAATTACCTTTTGGAAGATTACCAAGATTTATTATATTTGATAAGTTAGATGTTACCAACTGTCCAGTTGTTGAGTAGATTTCTACTTTTTGTAATTGATCTTCAGTTTGAATAGTTAAGATATTTTTAACTGGGTTCGGATATATTTTTGACTTATTATTTAAAACTAAATCACTAACTCCAAGAGCAGAACAAGAGATATTGACTAATGTATTTTTATCTATATTTGTTCCATCACCTAACTGGCCAGTAGTATTATGACCACAAGCCATAAGATGGTTGTTTACATTGGTTATTAGAGTGTAAAATTCACCCGTGGAGATGTTTTGTATATTAGTATAGGTTCCAATACGAGTTATAGAATGTTTCTCCGTGCTGGTTCCATCGCCAAGCTGCCCAGAACCGTTACCACCCCAAGCATACACAGAACCATCTAGGCTAACTGCCACATTGTGATTTGATCCTGTGTCAATTTTTTTTACTTGATAAAAAACGGCTGTAGGAGTATGAGTTTCTATGGTTGTACCATTTCCTAATTGTCCAACAACATTTCCTCCCCAAGTATATAAAGTTCCATTTGTACTGATAGCTACAGAATGATCCAAGCCTATGCTTACATTTTCCCAGTTAGTGTCTGTTCCAATTTGGATGGGACTGATTCTATTAATTGTTGTATTGTCTCCAAGCTGTCCTGACTGATTGCGTCCCCAAGCCCAAAGTGTACCATCTGTTTTTATAGCAAGTGTATGATGCCAACTTGCAGCAACAGATTTCCAAAGATCATTTGGTCTAATTTGTATAGGTGTATTTTTGTTTACATAAGTACCATCTCCCAGCTGACCGAAACTATTATAACCCCAAGCCCAAAGTGTACCATTATTTTTTATAGCGAGTGAATAGGTGCTTCCTGCGGCTATATATTTCCAATCTTTATCTGTTCCAATTTTAATTGGGGTGTTTCTTTGCGTGTTGGTTCCATCTCCCAGCTGTCCGTGATTGTTGTAACCCCAAGTCCAAAGTGTGCCATCTGTTTTTATTGCAAGTGTATGCGCAAGCCCTGTAGAGATTTCTTTCCAATTCGTATTTGTCCCAATCTGTGTCGATATATTTTTGTCTACATTGGTACCATCACCAAGCTGTCCATTGTCGTTGTACCCCCAAGTCCAGAGTGTACCATCTGTTTTTATAGCTGCAGAATGATAACCACCGGCGCTTATTTTCTGCCAACATTGAGAATATATATTAAGACTAATGAACAGGATTAAAAAGGTTGCGATTTTATTCATTTTGTTATAGTTTTTAAAAAAGTTAAATTACAAAAACAAATGGAAATATCTACAACAAAAAACTGCATCAGAATATCCAATGCAGTTTATATTTTATTTTAAACTTCAAAACCTAACCTTCCAACTGAGTTCCCAAAAACTCCCACTCCTGCAAAGTCAGATCCAATTCTTCTTTGATCTTGTTGTAAGTTTCTAAAGTCTCCTCAGAAGGATTTTCTTTGGTGAAAGAACCTTCGAATTCCTCGATTTTCAATTCAAGTTCAGAGATTTTTTCTTCTACTTTCTTGATCTTATTCTGGATGTTCTTTTGTTCTTTGCTTACGATAATACTTGACTCTCTCACGGGCTCCTGAACTTTAACTTTCACTTCCGGGATTTCATCTTCCTGATGCAGTTTTGCTTTCTCAGCCGAGATCTCACGGATGCTTTCTTTCTGTCTAAATTCCAGATATTCGTTGATGTCGCCAAGGAATTCCTTCATACGTCCATCACGGAATTCGAAGATCTTGTCAGACAATCCTTGTAGGAATTCACGGTCGTGAGAAATGACGATCAAAGTGCCTTCAAACTTCTGAAGTGCCAATTTGATAATTTCCTTTGACTGGATATCCAAGTGATTCGTAGGCTCATCCATGATCAACGTGTTGAACGGACGAAGCAACAATTTACAAAGCGCCAAACGGTTTCGCTCACCTCCGGAAAGAACTTTCGTTTTCTTCGTCACATCTTCGCCTTGGAAAAGGAAAGATCCCAAAAGATCACGAACTCTAGGTCTGGTTTCCTCGGTTGCAGAGTCTTCCGCTTCCTGTAGAACGGTTTTATCCGGCGTCAAAACTTCTTCCTGATTCTGAGCAAAATAACCGATGTTCACATTGTGTCCAAGATTCCAAGCTCCAGAAAAATCGGTGATATCGCCAGCAAGAATTTTTGCCAAAGTCGTTTTTCCTTGTCCATTTTGTCCAAGCAAAGCGATTCTAGCGCCTCTTTCTACGATGAAATCTACTTTGTCAAAAATCTGTTTTTTACCATAAGCTTTCCCCAAATTTTGAGCTTCGAAGATCACTTTTCCAGGTTGAACACTCGGTTGGAAACGGATATTGAATTTGGAAACATCCTCATTTTCCACTTCAATGCGTTCTACTTTGTCGAGTTTTTTGATCAATGATTGCGCAAATGATGCTTTGGAAGCACTCGCACGGAATTTGTTGATCAATTCCTCTGTATGTTTTATTTCTGCATCCTGATTCTTTTTGGCCTGGATGAGTTTTTCTTTTCTGTCTTTTCTTAGTTCAAGATATTTGGAATAGTTGGCCTTGTAATCGTCTATTTTTCTGTTGTTAACATCAAAAGTTCTGTTACAAGTAGAGGTCATAAATTGCTTGTCGTGACTTACAAGCAACATCGAGCCTTGATAATCTTTCAAAAAATCCTCCAGCCAGATGATAGATTCCATATCCAAGTGGTTGGTAGGCTCATCCAGAAGCATCAGGTCGTTTTGCTGAAGAAGCAATTTTGCCAGCTCGATTCTCATTCTCCAACCACCGGAAAACTCATCGGTGATCTTTTGGAAATCATCCGCTTTGAAACCCAATCCAAATAAGATCTTCTCCACATCACCTTCCAAATTGTAAGCATCGAAATTCATCAAGAGATCATTCAGATCGGTCATTCTGTTGATGAGATCAGTGTAGGCATCACTTTCGTAATCGGTTCTGGTCGCCAGTTGGTGGTTGACTTCTTCCAATTCATCCTTCAAAGCATTGATCTGCTCAAAAGCCTGCATCGTCTCGTCCCAAACCGTTCTTCCTTTTACGAAGTCAAGATCCTGTTTTAGAAACCCGATGGTGATCTTACCTTCTGTGACCACATTACCTTCGTAGAAATTGATCTCTCCGGAAAGTATTTTGAGAAGCGTGGATTTTCCAGCTCCGTTTTTTCCGACCAAACCGATCTTATCACCTTTTTTGATGGTAAAATTGGTGTCTTTGAAAAGATAATTTCCTGCGTGATGTAAGCCTAATCCCTGAACCGAAAGCATTGTATTCTATATTTTATTTGAATTTGCAAAAGTAATGAATTATGTTGGAAGTTGAATGTTATAAAATATTTACAAATTTTGCTTTGCTAACTTCCACAAATTGTTACTTTTGCGAAAAAAAATTTATGATCAAAAAATTACTTTTTGCAGCTATGTGTTCTGCATCCATCTTATCTTTCGCACAGCAAAAATTTTCAATCATCCCTTCCGTAGGTTTCGGATGGAGAACAGCTGAAAATCCTGAAGGACTTACCAGCGCTGAGGAAGATTACATCAAAGGTCTGAAAAGCGGTGTGAATTTCGATATCTCAGCTTATTATCATTTGAGAGGAACTGTTGGATTGGGACTTAAGTTTTCAAACTACAGTGCATCCAGTACAGGTACATTGTCTGGCACAGATCAAAATGGAAATCTGGTTTATTTTACTACAGATACTAAGGATAATATTACTTATTTCGGACCTTCTGTGATGATTTCCAATTTCAACGAGGAGACAAGACATAAAGGCTTTATCGATATTTCTCTTGGTGTAATCAGCTACACTACGAGATCCGGAAATGTAAAAGGGACAGGGTCGAACTTTGGTGCAGAGATGAATCTTGCGTATCAGTATGAAGTAAGCAAATTCTTCTATATAGGTCCAAAACTTGGATTGACAGGCGGAACATTGAACAAAATGAAGTACAACGGACAAACTTTTGATTTTGGAGATAATAAGGAAGGACTTAGCAGAGTTTCTCTAAGCGCGGCTGCTACTTTCCGCTTTTAATTTTATCTTTGCAAAAATCTTAAACAAAATGAGCAAACCGATTACTGAGTTTATAGAGAAATATTATCTGCATTTCAATGCTGCAGCATTGGTAGATGCTTCCAAAGGATATGTTGCCCACCTGAAAGATGGCGGAAAAATGATGATCACACTTGCTGGTGCGATGTCTACTGCGGAATTAGGGAAAATTCTTGCTGAGATGATCCGTCAGGGAAAAGTGGATTTCATCTCTTGTACTGGTGCAAACCTCGAGGAAGACTTGATGAATCTTGTGGCGCACACGCATTACGAAAGAGTTCCAAACTATAGAGACCTTACACCGAAAGAAGAATGGGATTTGTTGGAAAGAGGCTTGAATAGAGTAACTGACACTTGTATCCCAGAAGAAGAAGCGTTCCGAAGATTACAGAAACATATCTACGAGATCTGGAAAGATGCGGACGAAAAAGGAGAAAGATATTTCCCACACGAATATATGTACAAAATGATCTTGTCTGGCGTTCTGGAGCAGTATTACGAGATCCCGAGAGAAAATTCCTGGATGATCGCAGCGGCTGAGAAAAACTTGCCAATCGTGGTACCAGGGTGGGAAGATTCTACAATGGGGAATATTTTCACATCATATTGCATTAAAGGCGATTTGAAGTTTTCTACAATGAAATCCGGAATCGAGTATATGGCTTATTTGGCTGATTGGTACCCGAAAAATTCTGGTGGAAAAGGTGTTGGATTCTTCCAAGTAGGTGGTGGGATTGCGGGTGATTTCCCAATCTGTGTGGTGCCGATGTTGTACCAAGATATGGAGATGCACGATATTCCGTTCTGGAGTTATTTCTGTCAAATTTCAGATTCTACAACTTCTTACGGATCATATTCCGGAGCTGTTCCGAACGAGAAGATCACTTGGGGGAAATTGGATATCACAACTCCAAAATTCATCGTGGAAAGTGATGCAACAATCTGTGCACCATTGATGTTTAGTTATATCTTAGAAAATTCATAAAGTTGGAGGACGGAAGTCTGAGGCTTGAAGATAAAAAAGAAAGCGTTCAAATTATTTTGAACGCTTTCTTTTTTATGTTTTAATGTTGATGATCTAGTCTAATGAATTTACCAGCACCTTATATCGGTAACCGAAGATGAGTTTCTGAAATTTATTGAGTTTTGTAAAATCTCGTTTGCTATATTTTGGTAAAATCGCTTTGTTGATGTTATTCAGAACTCTGAAAAATGCTTTTTTCATAACTTGAAATTTTAAAATACTAATGGTTAAAATACAAGTTTCAAGCCACTCTAAAAATCATTTATCGATCATCATTTATCAATTATAATTACAGCATCATCACATTTTCTATTTTCGCCACCTTTTGATAGATGTCAATAACTTGATCCGCATCCATCACGAAACACTGCAAAGAAACGGATGTGTATTTTCCTTTGGAACTTTCTCTGTTGGATAAAGTGTATTTAAGGCCGTCAAAAACTCTCAAAATCTCTGTGATCTTTTCAGAATCTCCTGGAACAATGAACTTGAAAAGATATTCCTCTGGAAAGTTGTGCTGGCTTTCTAATTTCTCCTTTAATGATTTGTAAAATTCTTCTGGATTATTGTGGTTGGTTTCTACGATATCTGCCATTTTATTTTTTGATATTAATTAATAAAAAATCTCCGCTAAAAAACGGAGATCAAAGTTAGTGATATTTAATTTGTTCTTAAGAAGGATTTTCAGCCGTCGCTTCTTGTGGAAGAGAAACGTCGTCTGGCGCAGCTTCCAAAGCTTTGTCCAATGTGAAAAGTGATTCGTCTGAAGCGCTGTCTCCACCAGCGATTTTCAATTTGTCGATCAACTCAAGTGCTAATTTTTCTTCCTCAATTTGTTCTTTCACAAACCATTGCATGAAGTTCCACGTTGCCCAATCCTTTTCTTCAAATGATAAATTGACGATTTCATAAATTGAAGTCGTATTATCAACCTCGTGTTCAAAAACCTTGTTGAAGGCGTCTGACAAGCTTTGTGGATTTTCCGGCGGTGCAGGGATAGCTTCAACTCTTGCTTCGCCGCCTCTGTCCAGGATGTAACGCATCACCTTGATCATATGATTTCGTTCTTCCTGTGAGTGTCTGTAAAGGAAATTGGCAATTCCGCCATAGCCTTTTACATCTGCCCAGCAGCCGTAAGAGAGGAATATTTGTGAAGCGTGCGCTTCTTTCGTCATTTGTTTTATCAATGCCTCTTGCATTTGGGGCGATAATCTGTTAGTGTTCATATATTTTGATTTTTGTAATTGATCTTGATTTTTTGTAATTTATATTAGCTCATTTTGAAGCAATAAGTTTTCGATTTTCTTAAAATCGCAAATATTGAGCCATAATTGGGGAATTATTTTATTTGTATTTAATTGAAATAAGTGTGAAAATATAATTTATATAATTGATTTTCAGATATTTGTATAGTTGTTAATAAATATTAACTCGTTGTTAAAAATTTATTTATATTCGGTGTAAGAAAATAATACATAAGAACATTATGAGAAAAAATTATGTGAAATTACCATTGCTCATTGCCGCGATCTATTTTGGAGGCAATTTGCATGCCCAATCCACACAGGATACAATTTCTAAAGAAAATAAAATTGAGGAAGTTGTAGTGATAGGATATGGTACTCAGAAAAAGGAGAATGTAACGGGAAGTATCGGGATTGTAACAGCAAAAGACTTGGCAGATAAGCCAAATGCAAACCCATTAAATTCTGTACAAGGTAAACTTGCCGGTGTAAATGTTGTAACATCTGGTACACCGGGCGGATCTCCAAGGGTTGATATTCGAGGAGTAGGCTCATTATCGGGAAATACAGTTTTTATCGTAGATGGAATGTTAACGGAAGATATTTCTTTCCTTAATCCTCAGGATATCGAATCTATGAGTGTTTTGAAGGATCCTTCCAGTTTGGCAATTTTCGGAGCAAAAGCGGCTAATGGTGCTGTAATTATCAAAACTAAAACAGGAAAAGGAAAACCAGTTTTCAATGTTAATTCTTTTTTAGGAATTAAAAAGGTAACCAATGTTCCAAAAATGGTAGATGCAGATCAGTACATTGAGTTATATAATGAGATGCTACTTAACGATAGAGTAAATGAACCTAAATTTATTACAAAAGCACAATATCCCGGAAATACTGATTGGTTCAAAGAAATTTTACGCACAAGTATCATTAATTCAAATGATTTTTCTGCTTCAGGAAATTTAGGCAAATTGAATTATTATGGTAGTGTAGGATATCTTCAAGATGAAGGTAATCTTGCTGCGGGAAAAGGGGTCAATTCTGGAAGTGGTTTTAATAGATTCAACACAAAATTAAATCTTAGTTATAAAATTACGGATAATATTACAATTGGCGATAATTTTTCATTCTCCAAAACACGTACTGATGTTGCACAGAATCCTCTTTTGAATGCCCGTAATGCGCCACCAGTTTATGACGTTATTGATCCTGCTACAGGGACTTATCAATATATTACATTGGTGAATGTTACCAATCCTAGAGCACAATTGGATCTTTACCGTTCACAGGTCAGACAAGAGAGAATGCTTAATAATGTGTGGGCAGAGATTAAATTTTTGAAAGATTTTACCTTTAGAAGTAGTTATACAAGCGACAATTATACGCCTGTTCAATATGAATACACGCCTGCGATAACATACATTCCAAACCCGTCCATTTCTAATTTAGTTACAAGAACAAACCGATACAGAAATTATGTTTGGGATAATACATTAAACTGGAAAAAAAGTTTTGGGGAGCATAATTTGGATTTATTAGCAGGTTTCAGTAGAATTAGAGATTCCAGATCAGAAGAATATCGTTCTGCAAATAATGTAATGTATGATGGAACCAATGGATCTTTAGATATTGGAAATGGTACAAATATTATATATTTTAATGATACCAGAACTAGTCCAGATGTAACTCAAGATCAAAGACGTATAGAATCTTTCTTTGGACGAATTAATTACGACTACGCTGGAAAATATCTTTTGAATGCTTCTATTCGTCGAGATGCGACATCGCAAATCTCGGTTGATCGATATAAAACTTTTCCGGCAGTAAGTATTGGTTGGGTAGTTTCTAAGGAAGGATTTATGAGTGAGCAAAATGTTTTCAGTCTATTAAAATTGAGAGCGAGTTGGGGTAAATTAGGAAATCCGAACGTTCCTAGAAACTTTACACAGCTTGTATCTAATATAGGTGGTGGAACATATTATGGTAATAATGGTTATCCTGCAGCTACAATTACTAATGTTATTGATCCAACTATAGGCTGGGAAACTACAACGGGTATGGATTATGGAGTAGAAATGGCTTTGCTTAATAACAAACTAAAAATTGAAGCAACTTATTTCGATAAAGAATCCAAAGATGTAGTATATGGTATTTTCCAAGGAACCATTTCAGGGGCTGAAAACTGGAGGAATTACGTGACAAATGCCTATTCTTTTAAAAACAAAGGTTTCGAAGTTTCTGCCAATTATAATACAGATTTAAGTGAAAGTGTAAAATTGGGCGTATATGGTAATTTTACTTCACTTAAAAATGAAATCACGGATGTTTATGGAGGTTCATTTTTAGAGACTGGTGCCGCATTATTTAATAATTCTATTATTAGACTAGAAACTGGTCAAGCAGTAGGCTCATATTATGGATATCAAGTTGCTGGTGTTTTCCAAACAGACGCAGAAGCTGCGGCTTCTGGACAAACCGATGCAAAAGCAGGGTGGTTCAAGTTTGCAGATTTAGATGGAAATGGTGTTATTGATACAAGAGATAAAACATTTTTAGGAAGTCCAATTCCGAAGGGTACTTATGGGTTTGGTGTTAATCTGAATGTTCATTCTATTGATTTTGGTATAGATTTCCAAGGGGTATTTGGTAATAAGATTTACAATTACAACCGCGAGCAACGCTATGGTAATGAGAGCTGGGATCTCGATATGTATAATAATAGATGGCGAGGTGCAGGAACTTCCAATACCAATGCTATGATAACTTCTAGTCAATCTGTTATCTTGCCTAATAGCTTTTATGTCGAAGATGGTAGCTATATCAGAATCAGAAATATTCAAGTAGGTTATAACTTCTCAAAAGCCATTGCAGAATCATTATCTGTTAAGAAATTTAGAATCTATCTAAGCGCCCAAAATCCTTGGACTAGTTTCAAATACAACGGTTTCTCTCCAGAGGTATTAAATACAGATAGAGTACAAATGGGTGTGGATAATAATATTTATCCGATTTCGGCTATCTACACAATGGGTATGAACTTAACATTTTAATTAAACAATCATGAAAAAAATATTTTTAACACTATCTATATTTTCATTAATCGCCAGTTGTAGTGATGACTTTGTAGATATCAAACAAGAAGGTGTAGTTGTGGCAGATGATTTCTTCAAAACAGCAGATGATGCTAACCGAGCAACAAACGCGGTTTATGCCTTTCTTAGAAGTTGGAATAATACAGGATTTCCTGCTCAGAACATCTTAGGCGTAACAGGTGATGATGTAGACAAAGGATCGAACCCAACAGATGCAACATTCATAAACGATATGGATCAGTTCAAATACAATATTAGTACAGATGCAGTTGATGGATATTGGACAGGACAATGGCAGGCGGTTCAAAGAGCCAATCAAGTAATTACCAATGTTCCTAATATTGATATGGATGCAACTCTTAAAAACAGATTGGTTGCAGAAACTAAAATGTTACGAGCCTATTTCTATTTTAATCTCGTTAGAGTTTATGGAGGTGTACCTATTTTTGATGGACTTCAAAGTAATTACTTACAACCAAGAAATACGGCAGCTGAGGTTTATGCTTTTATCGTGAAAGATCTTACAGAAGCTGCCGCGGTATTACCACAAACATATCCTGCGGCAGATTTAGGAAGAGTTACAAAAGGAGGAGCTCTAGGATTACTTTCCAAAGTTTATCTTTATATGAAAGATTATCAAAAAGCTTATGATACCTCTAATCAAGTTATTGCTTTAGGATACAGTTTAGATCCAGATTTTAATCATTTATTCAGACCAGCAGGGGAATTTGGCACTGAATCAGTTTTTGAAGTTAATTGTGGTTGTGACCCTTTAATGAATCCTGATGCAGGAAGTCAATATGCAGAAGTACAGGGTGTTAGGAATCAGTTTGGTTGGGGATTCTTTACGCCTTCTCAATCATTGGAGGATGCTTTTGAGCCAGGTGATATCAGAAAAGAGTTATCTATTCTAAGAGAAGGCGAAACGACAATCGAAGGTGATTTGATAAAGAAAAATGACCCTCAAGCAGGCAATACCTGGAATCAAAAAGTATATGTGCCAACATCTCTTAATAACAATGCTTGTGGCTATGGTTCTATTCAGAATCTAAGAATTTTGAGATTTGCCGATATTTTGTTAATTAATGCAGAAGCAGCAAACGAAATTGGTAATAGTGGCGCAGCCATTGTTGGTGTTAATAAAGTTAGACACCGAGCTAATCTTGGTGATACACCTGCAACCACACAATCTGCTATAAGACTAGCAATCTGGCAAGAAAGAAGAGTGGAATTGGCAATGGAAATGGACAGATTCTTAGATCTCGTAAGAACAGGTCAAGCAGAACAATTTTTAGGTTCTAAAGGATTTCAAAAAGGAAAGAACGAATTGTTCCCAATTCCTTTGAGAGCAATTACAGACAGTAAAGGTGTTTTGACACAAAACCCAGGTTACAACTAATATCATCTATAATTAGTCAATATTAAAAGAGGAGGAGCTAATCCTCCTCTTTTTTTATATTAAAAATGAAAATAATTTCATTATGAAAAATTTTTTAACAGGATTGTTTTTGACATCTTTAGCCATAACTTCCTGTAAAACAAATCATGCATCTGTTCCGGAATCAAAAGCTAAAGCGCAACTCACAGACAACCAACTCATGGACAAAGTCCAAAGCGACGCCCTCAAATATTTCTGGGACTTCGCAGAACCAAAGTC
Source organism: Epilithonimonas sp. JDS (assembly GCF_021261315.1). Classification (GTDB taxonomy): domain Bacteria; phylum Bacteroidota; class Bacteroidia; order Flavobacteriales; family Weeksellaceae; genus Epilithonimonas. Next base: position 466,581 of record NZ_JAJSAX010000001.1, on the reverse strand, counting down.
GATGCTGGGAAGAGAACGTTATCACGAAGACAATATCTATCCTGACAATGACAAACACGTCATTACAACAGGCGGTTCAGGTTTCGGATTGATGACGATTTTAGTTGGAGTTGATCGAAAATTCATACCTCGAGCAGAAGCTGTAAAAAGATTGACTCACATTGCAGATTTCCTCGAAAAAGCAGACCGTTTCCACGGCGCGTGGTCACATTGGATCAATGGAGAAACAGGGAAAGTCGTTCCTTTTGGTAAGAAAGATAACGGTGGAGATTTGGTAGAAACCGCTTTCCTAACGCAAGGTATCATCTGCGTCCGCGAGTATTTCAAGAATGGAAACGCAGAAGAAAAAGCGCTCGCCGCAAAAATGGATAAACTCTGGAAAGGGATTGAGTGGAACTGGTACACAAAAGGCGGGCAAAAAGTTTTGTACTGGCATTGGTCGCCAACTTACGGCTGGGAGATGAATTTTCCACTGGAAGGCTACAACGAATGTCTGATAACTTACGTTCTGGCAGCATCATCGCCCGACTATTCCATAGATTCCGAAACCTACAACAAAGGCTGGACTCGCAACGGAACTTACACAACAGATCGCACAAAATACGGGCTGCCTCTGTATGTCAAACATAATTATGCCGAAGAATTCGGAGGCCCATTATTCTGGTCACAATATTCCTATTTAGGCTTGGATCCACGAGGATTATCAGACAAATACGTGAAAAGCTACTGGGATCTCAACCGAAATCACGTTCTGATTGACTACAAATACTGTTTGGAAAACCCACTGAAATACAAAGGCTATTCCGAGAAATATTGGGGACTGACGGCAGGTTATACAAGAAACAAAGATGGCTCCGTAGGTTACGCAGCACATCAGCCAATGAAAGAAGATTTGGGAGTCATTACGCCAACAGCAGCACTGAGTTCAATGCCTTATACGGCAAAGGAATCAACCGCTTTTCTAAGATTTTTATATGAAGAAAAACCGAAATTTATCGGACAGGCAGGGCCTTACGACGCAACCTCCATCAATTTTGATGACTGGACTACACCGCGCTATCTCGCTATCGATCAGGGAACTATTGCGCCAATGATCGAGAATTACCGCTCCGGATTGCTATGGAAGCTTTTTATGAACGCTCCCGAAATCCGAAACGGACTCAAAAAAATCGGATTTATGTCCACAGAACATAAGATTCGATAGCCAAAAAGTATTATCTTTAAACACTAAATTTTATTGTGTCTTTTTGAGACATTAAATGTTTTTAGGAGCTTAATTCCGCTTTCCACTATATTTTTTTTTGTCTTCGGCGTTTTCCATCAAAACCGAATTTAGCAAAAAACAAAAAAAGGATGCCGTTGCAATCGGGGCTAGGGATTTGGATATAGATCCAAGATTTGTTAATGATAGAAATGAATATCTTAATCAACAATTTGGCGAAAAATCAGAAGAATTCAGTAAATAGTGTTAATAAGTTCCGTAGGAATGAAATGTTTGTAGCAATCGATTAACAATTACAATCATAGCTCCAGAGGAGCGACATATTTGTAGAAAGAATATCGGTACCAATTGCAAGCTCCAGAGGAGCGGCCTTTTTTAGAAAAACGAAATAAAATGAATTTAAAACAAAAATTTCTTCCGTTTTTATTTTTAGCAATCACATCTTTTGCAACAGCTCAAGAAATCAAATCCGAATTCAACAAAGAAGTTAAAATCCAGAAAAAACTATCCTACATTCTGGATATTCCGCAAAACACAAAATCAAAAATTCCATTGATTGTATTTCTTCACGGCTCCGGCGAGAGAGGGAATAATTTAGAAATTGTAAAATCCCACAGCCCTTTTACTTATAAAAATTTAATCAAAGAACCTGTAGCCATTTTAGCACCACAATGTCCGGAAAATACTTGGTGGGATACGGATGCTATCTATTTTCTCATCAAAGAAATATCAGAAAAATATAAAATTGATACAGACCGGATTTATCTCACAGGTTTATCAATGGGCGGCTGGGGAACGTTGAAATTGGCAGGTGAGCATCCCGAAATGTTTGCAGCAGTTTCAGCCGTTTGTGCACCTACAGATCGTGTGATGCTGGCAAATATTCATAATTACAAAGATCTTAACATCAAATTATTCCACGGTGGAATGGACGATATTGTGCTTCCGGAAAATGCTTTCAACTTCTATCAAAAATTACATCCCGTCAATCCAAAAGCTGAGTTGACCATTTTCCCAAACGACAATCATAATTCATGGGATTCTACCTATTCGGATCCAAAACTATATGATTGGATGTTATCATTAAGAAAAATTAAAAATTAAAATAAAAATTCAATTGCTTTTTTTAAATATTGCAAATGAAGATGACCTTATAAAAACAAAAAATATCTATTTATGAAAAAGTTTGTAATCCTAGCTGCGTTGGCTCTGTCGCCGTATTTTATGGCGCAGGATATTATCTCCAAACCGGTTCAGTCTTACCAATCCACAAATTATCAATCCAAGAAAAAAGCTTTCGTTGATAATTTGATTTCCAAAATGACTTTGGACGAAAAAATTGGTCAGCTCAATTTGCCGTCTTCAGGAGATTTCACAACCGGACAGACTCAGAATTCCGATATAGGAAAGAAAATTGAGCAAGGCTTGGTTGGCGGATTATTCAATATCAAGGGTGTTGACAAAATTCGCGCTGTTCAGAAAGTGGCGGTAGAAAAAAGCAGATTGAAGATTCCAATGATTTTCGGGATGGACGTAATCCATGGTTACGAAACAACTTTCCCTATTCCATTGGGGATTGCATCATCTTGGGATATGGATTTGATTCAAAGATCGGCTCAGATTGCGGCTCAGGAATCTACAGCTGACGGTATCAACTGGACATTTTCTCCAATGGTAGATGTTTCCAGAGATCCAAGATGGGGAAGGGTTTCCGAAGGTTCTGGAGAAGATCCTTATTTGGGAAGCCAGATTGCCAAAGCAATGGTTTACGGCTATCAGGGAAATGATCTTTCAAAGAAAAATACAATGCTGGCCTGCGTAAAACATTTCGCACTTTATGGCGCAGCTGAAGCCGGTAGAGATTACAACACCGTGGATATGAGCCACGTTCAAATGTACAACACTTATTTTCCGCCTTATAAAGCGGCTGTAGAAGCGGGAGCGGCTTCTGTAATGGCTTCTTTTAATGAGGTAGATGGAATTCCTGCAACGGGAAACAAATGGCTGATGACCGATGTTCTAAGAAAACAGTGGGATTTCAAAGGTTTCGTCGTGACAGATTATACCGGAATCAACGAAATGATTGAACATGGAATGGGAGATTTGCAGCAGGTTTCAGCTTTAGCAATGAATGCCGGAGTCGATATGGATATGGTTGGTGAAGGCTTTTTGAAAACTTTAAAACAATCAATTACCGACGGAAAAGTAACGGAACAAGCCGTAACCGACGCAGCAAGAAGAATCCTCGAAGCCAAATATGACCTTGGACTTTTCGATGATCCTTACAAATATACAGATTCCAAAAGAGCTCAGAAAGAAGTTTTCAGTCCGAAAAATCTGGAAGCTTCGAGAACAATTGCAGCGCAATCAATGGTTCTTTTGAAAAACGATAAGCAGATTCTTCCGCTTAAGAAAGCTGGAACTGTAGCCGTAATCGGTCCATTGTCAGACAACGCTATGAACATGACCGGAACCTGGAGTGTTGCCGCAAAACACGAAAATTCCATTTCATTATTAAGAGGTCTGAAAGAGACAGTTGGCAAAGACGTGAATTTCATTTATGCAAAAGGTAGCAACATCTACGAATCTGCACCAATGGAAGAGAAAGCGACGATGTTTGGTAAATTAGCCGGAAGAGACAATCGCCCCGCAGATCAAATCAGAAAAGAAGCTTTGGATATTGCCAGCAAAGCAGATGTCATCGTTTTAACAATCGGTGAAAGTGCTGAGATGAGCGGTGAATCCAGTTCTAGAACGGATATCGGAATTCCGGAAACTCAGAAAGAATTGTTGAGAGAACTTAAGAAAACAGGCAAGCCAATTGTTTTGGTTTTATTTACAGGCCGTCCGTTGGTTTTAATAGAAGAATCCCAATTGGCAGATGCAATTCTAAACGTTTGGTTCCCTGGAAGTATGGCTGGATATGCCGTTTCAGATGTGCTTTACGGAAAAGTGAATCCATCTGCAAAATTGCCGATGACATTCCCAAGAAGCGTTGGGCAGGTTCCGCTTTATTACAATGCAAAAAATACTGGTCGCCCATTAAGTGTAGAAAATACAGAGAAATGTACTTTTGAAAAATTCCGTTCCAATTATCTGGATGAATGTACAACGCCACTTTATCCATTTGGATTCGGATTGAGTTATACGACTTTCGGTTATTCTGATGTTTCTGTTAGCAATGCAAAACCTGCTGGCAACGCACCAATTGAAGCAACGGTTACATTGACCAACAACGGAAAATACGATGGAGCAGAAGTGGTTCAGCTTTACATTAGAGATGTGGTTGGAAGTATTACAAGACCAGTTAAGGAATTAAAAGGTTTCGAAAAAGTATATTTGAAAGCAGGCGAAAGCAAAAAAGTGACTTTCAAAATTTCTCCTGATGATCTGAAATTCTATAACAATCAGTTGAAATACGACTGGGAAGCTGGCGATTTCGATATTATGATCGGAACCAATTCTCATGATGTGAAAACGACGAGAGTTAATTGGAGCAAATAAACTTCATTAAACAAATATAAAATAAAGCCTTCCAGAATTTTCTGAAAGGCTTTATTTGTCTATATCAACTTCGCTTGGATTAGTAATGTCAGTTTGAGGCTCTCGAAGACAATAAATATTTCTATTCCTTAATAATTTTCTGACTCATTATTTTAACGTCATCTTTCTTCAGAACCAAAATATAATTTCCGGATTTCAAAGTGGTAACATCAATGCTTTTGTCGTTTTCAGCAACATTAATGTTCAAAACTGATCTTCCTGACAAATCCAAAATCTCCGCTGTCAAATTTTTCTCATAAATATTTTTAATGAAAATAAAGTCTTTCGCTGGAATCGGAGAAATCTGAATTTGATTTTTATCCACATCAGAAACGGCAAGATTTGTTGATTTCACTTTGAATATTTTTCCGTTCGCTGCAGCAATGTAAAGCTGTTTGCTATTGTCTTCTCCAAACGTTGTGAAATTGTTACCATCAAAAGCCGAACTCCAGGTAATAGTTGTGTTGTTAAGAATTCCAATCTGAGCAGAACAGTAATCCGCAAAAATATACTTTCCAACCAGGTCCGGATAAAGATTTCCTCTGTAAACATAGCCTCCGGTGATCGAGCATTTTCCGCCGGAATGATCATATTGCACAACCGGGAAAGTCATCGTAGAAGCATTGGCGCAACCAGTAGTGTTGTACTCACTGTTGCCTTCGTAACATCTCCAGCCGTAGTTCACTGCTGGCGTAGTTGCAGGAACTCTGTTTATTTCTTCAATCAGATTTTGCCCCACGTCGGCTATCCAGATATTATTCGTTGTCCTGTCGAAAGAATATTTCCAGCCGTTTCTCAATCCGTACGACCAGATTTCGTCAGCACCGTCAACGCCAACAAAAGGATTGGTTGGAGGAATGTTATATGCAGCTGTAGAATTCACATCAATTCTCAACATTTTCCCCAAGAGAGAATTTCTGTTTTGTCCGTTGCCATTGGGGTCGCCGCCACTTCCGCCGTCGCCTGTTGAAATCCAAAGATAACCGTCTGCGCCAAAATGAATACTGCCGCCATTGTGATTGGTAAAAGGTTTTTCTATAGACAGCATTACTTTTTCAGTGGCAGGATCAGCCGTGTTTGGATTTGCAGAATTAGCTGTAAATCTGGAAACTGTAATTGTTCTGCCGGCTCTGTTGTAGTAAACATAGAAATAGCGGTTCGTAGCAAAGTCCGGATGAAAAGCCAGACCTAATAATCCCATTTCACCACTGAAGTTGACTCTGTCGGTAATGTTTAAAAAGTTTGTGGCTTCAATAGTTCCATTTGCATTCACAATTTTAATGAGTCCGGATTGATCTACTGCAAACAAACGGTTGTCATTGGTCGGTGAAGCGGTAATTTCTGTCGGATTTGAAACTGTAGCAAACTCCTCCAGAATGATTTGTTGGGAATAAACTTCCGATGCAAATGCACAGGAAAGAATGAGTAGTAATTTTCGCATAACTTATTATTTTTTAGATTATTAATAAAGTTACCAAATTATATGCCTTACCATTCCAGAATTATTCAATTGATAACAAAAGCTTAATTTCAACGTGTTTTTTGAGGGAAAACTGAGTTTTAATTTCAATATAAAAACTATAATGCACTTTTCTCATTTTCAAATTCTTATTTCCGCTAATAATCATTATATTTGCCGACTTAATTTATATATATCGTAAGAAAATGCAAGGAAAAGGACTCGTTACATTAGTTGCCATCGTTCTTGGATTAATTTGCCTTAATGAGCTTCTGCCTTCTTTCTATGCCAACAAAATAGAAAAAGAAGCAAAAGCAATTGCCGGCGAAAATCCAGTGAAATACAACGCTGAGATCGCAAGACTTTCTAAAGACACGCTTAATCTAGGTTTTACAAAACTGGATTATGCGTCTGCAAAACAGAAAGAAATGAAACTCGGATTGGATCTTAAAGGTGGTATCAACGTATTATTGGAGATCAACCAGAGAGATTTGGTAAATGATCTTAGTAATTACTCTACAAATGCTACTTTAATAGAAGCACTCAACAGAACAGACAAAGCGCAGAAAAACTCAAGTAAGCAGTACATCGAGGATTTCTTCACGCAGTTCGACGCTGTTAATCAGGAAAAAGGAACCAACCTGAAACTTGCAGATCCTGAGATCTTCGGAAACACCAATCTTTCTGAGATCAAATTCAACACACCGGATGATCAGGTAAAAAATATTATCAGAAAAAAAATCGATGCCTCTGTAGGAACAGCTTATGAAGTTCTTAGAACACGTATCGACAAAATGGGTGTTACGCAGCCAAACGTTCAGAGAGTTCCCGGAACTGGAAGAATCTTGGTGGAAATGCCTGGTATCAAAGATATCGACAGAGTTAAAAAAATGCTTCAGACTTCTGCAAAACTTCAGTTTTGGGAAGTACAGCTTGGGCCGGAAGTGGTTCCGTATTTTGCTCAGCTGGACCAATTGGTTAAAGTGAAAGGTGATTCTATCGGCGTTGCAAAAACAACGAATCTGATGAACTTAATCCAGATGAATTCTACACCTGGAAATGCTGTTGCGAATGTAAAATTGGCTGATACAGCAGTTGTGAATAAATTACTTAACAGCGACGCTGCTATCAAAGCAAGACCTGTTAACTTGAAATATACCCAGTTTATGTGGGGCTACAAACCAGAATCTACTTCAGCAAACAGTCTTGTTCTTTACGCGATCCGCGGGAACATCTCTCAGAATGCGCCAGTTGACGGTGCTGTAGAATCTGCAAACATCAACTATGACCAGTTGGGTCGTATCGTTGTAGATATGCAGATGGATTCTCAAGGTGCGCGTGATTGGAAAGCAATGACGGAGAAGAACAATGGAAAAGTGGTCGCGGTTACTTTGGACAACAGAGTTTACACGGCGCCTTCTGTAAACAGCGTGATCCCTGATGGTAGAACGCAGATCTCTGGAAACTTTACACAAGAGGAGGCTAAAGATCTGGTAGATGTTTTAGGAGCCGGTAAATTGCCTGCAGGTGCGAAGATCGTACAGGCAGACGTTGTAGGTCCATCTCTTGGAGCTGAATCTATCAATGATGGGGTGATGTCATTCCTTATTGCATTTGCAGTAATTATTGTTTACATCATTTTCTATTACGGTGGTGCCGGAGTTTATGCGGTTATCGCGATGGTGATCAACTTGTTCTACATCTTCGGGATTATGGATTCTTTGGATGCTACTTTGACGCTTCCTGGTATTGCCGGAGTTGTATTGTCTATGGCAATGGCGGTAGATGCGAACGTAATTATCTATGAAAGAACAAAAGAAGAGCTTTTCCGAGGGAAAACTATTCTTGAAGCTTATAAAGATGGTTTCAAACACGCAATCTCTGCGATTATCGATGGTCACGCGACGACTTTCATTACAGCATTAATTCTTTATATCTTCGGAACAGGACCTATCAAAGGGTTTGCGGTAACGTTGATGATAGGATTGGTAATGACATTATTTACTTCTGTATTGTTGTCAAGAGTAATGATCTTCAGTAGACTTGAGAAAGGAAAATCTCTTTCTGTTTGGACTGCGCCAACTAAGAACCTTTTCAGAAACACTTGGATCGATTTCATCGGGAAAAGAAAATATGCTTATTATTTCTCTGCAATCTTAATGGTGATTTCTATTGCTTCCATCGCTTATAACGGATTCAAATTTGGGATCGATTTTACTGGTGGACGTAACTATGTGGTAAGATTCGAAAAACCGGTAGACGCTGAGAATGTTGAGGCTGGTATTGCGAAATTAATGAAAACTGCAGATGGTCAGAACAACATCGTTGAGGCAAAGACTTTTGGGAATTCTTCTCAGTTGAAAATCACAACCGATTATTTGATCGATGATGAGTCTCTTGCAGCGGATCAGACTGTGGAGCAAAAAATATACGAAGGTGTTAAATCCGAGTTGCCGGCAGGAATGACGATTGCAGATTTCAAATCGGCTGATAAAGGACACGCTGGTATTGTTTCTTCAACCAAAGTTGGACCTACAGTGGCAGATGATATTCAGACGCACGGGATGTTGGCAGTTGCTGCATCACTATTGGGAATCTTCATCTATATTCTTGTAAGATTTGACAAATGGCAGTTCTCTCTTGGAGCGGTTGCAGGTTTGTTCCACGATACTGTTGTAATCCTTGGGGTTTACTCATTGTTCTACAAAGTGATGCCGTTTAATATGGAGATCAATCAGGATTTCATTGCAGCAATCCTTACGGTGATTGGATATTCCATCAATGATACAGTAATTATCTTCGATAGAATTAGAGAATACCTTCGTGAGAAGAAAGCATTGACCCTTGCGGGATTATTTGATGACTCTATCTCCAGTACGATTGGTAGAACGTTCAATACATCATTCACTACGATTTTGGTGATCCTTGCGATCTTCATCTTCGGTGGGGATAACCTGAGAGGATTTATGTTCTGTCTATTGATTGGTATCGGTTTCGGTACTTATTCATCTATCTTTATCGCATCGGCTACGGCTTATGACTTCCTTAGAGGTAAGAAAAAAGAAGACAAAGTAACCGGAAAATCTACGATCAGCAATGCTGAAATAGTAGAGTAATTTTCTTAAAATATATAATGAAAGCCCTCAAGTGATTGAGGGCTTTTTTGTGCTTAATTAAATTAAGAGCGCTCTCTTAATAGACAGAATGGAACAACATCACCAAGCTCCGGCGGAGCGAATTGTAAAATATATAAAAAAATCCTGCAGCATTAAAAACTGCAGGATCAACCCATAAAAACAAATCAATTGGGAAAATTGACTTTACTATTCGACCGGTGGTGGCACAACTTCCGGCTCACCACTTGGTGTATCGTAGATCACATAATCATTATATTTTGCCTCGTCGGTTTCGTAGAAGATGTCTTGTCCTATGCCGGCGTATTTCATAACGAGTCTGTAAAGAATGTTCAGGGTTTCGACACGGTTTTCTGTAGCAACATCCCGATCCGAAATTCCTTTAGCCTGCGCATCTATAGCAATATCTAAAATATCACGTTGGTTTGAAAGTGTTGTGATTTTATCCGCAGTCAATCCTTCGGAGGCAAGTTCTGTCAGATATTTATCTGCTGTCACCGTCATAATTCTGGCGTTGCGTACCAGCTCGGCATCACTTTGGCGGGAAAGATCCGATCCTCCAAATTCCTTATACTTGGCACTCGCAAAGCCGAAAACATTTTGAGCCATATTCAGAATGGTGCGCATTGTTTTGGCAAGGGCATTTCTTGCGGCATCTTTTTGGGCGGTAAACTCTATTTTAATCGCTTCCAATTGTTCGTCGGAAGGGAAATTGTCCACGGCATCGCGCGCATTGGTAAACTCGGTTTTCTTGGTTGGGTTGTAGCCTCGGTCTGTGAATTCTACAATATCACGGTCTATAAGATTAATAAACTCGTCAGCTTTTTGTTTGAGAAAGGCATCGGCAAGTTTAAACTCGCGAGCCACGGGATTTTTTTTCATCGTTGAAGTATTTGTGTTTCTTGAATCGAATTTAGAAAAATAATTTTAGGACAACAAATTTTTCCAGTAAAAAATTTTTTTTGTTGAACTTGCAACTTATTGATTCATAACAAAATCGATGCATCTGCCTCAAAGGAGTGAATCAACGGCTTAACGGAATGAATCACTGGCTCAACGGAATGAATCAAAGAGCCTTCGTAATACTTCAACGCTTCATCGTAATGAATCAAAAACCCAACGAAGTGAATCACTGATCTGTCGTAATGGATCAATGGCTCAACGTAATGTGTTTTTGGCGCTATTGAGTATTTTAATAAAAAACAGACATTGGGGTGTCTGTTTTTAAGTTTAGCTGGCGCGAGCATCTTGCTCGGGCCTTTTAATGTTTGAAGCACGAGCGGGACGCTCGCGCCAGCGTGGGGATGTCTGTTTTGGTTTGTGTTTAATCTATTGTCGGAAAGTTTATTGTTTTGTAAGTGTCCAATCGCCTGAAAGCGTACCGTTTTTCCAGGTTCCTTTTTTATCTTTTAACTTACCGTAGAGGAAGAATGTGTAGTTTTCTGATAAGACCGGCTGCAATGTACCATCGTCATAAACGTAGCTTACCAATGCATCATTATTCTGTCCGTAAGTTCCGGTGATGTTTCCGCTTTTCGAAACTGAGAGAGTGATGTTCCCACTGCCTTGTCCGGTGTAAGATCCGACCCATTTTCCCATATAGGGCGAGGTGTAGTTTTCCTGAGCTTGGTGTTCGTAGTAATTGTCTGTGATGCGATCGCAGGAGATGAATGCGCAAAACATAATAAGAAGTGAGAGGATGGTTTTGGTTTTCATTGGTGGTTGTTTTTAGTTTGGTGAATTTAATGAAAAAAACGGATAAGGTGGTGTCTGTTTCTGTTTTATGTGTACGAGCAGGATGCTCGCACCAGCGGGGGGGATCAATGGCTCGACGTAATATGTTTTTAATGCTTTTTAATATTTTAGTAAAAAAACAGACATTGAATTGTTTCCTTAATTTATATATCTCTAAAATACTCACTATATAAATGCTTCTCATTTACATAAGATTTCAATTCTTTAATAAGATTGTCACTGTATTTTCTGTGTGGATGTTTTGAGCTATAGTATCCAATTTTACTATTAAATTGTTCTAATTCAACATTTCGCAAAATCAGTCTTATCTCTTCACAAAGGCTTTCATATTCTAAAGATATTTGAGGTAGTTCTAAGGTTTTTATATCTGTAATAATAAATCGATGAACAACTTTATTTCTTAAATTATATAATTTATATAATTCATTGTATTGCGTCTCATTTATGATATTCATTTTTTTTGAAATATCATAAATTTTCTTTTCCATCACAGGTTTATCATTTTCCTTTTGAAAAAGATATTCAATTTTAAATTCTTGAGTTTTTTCTATTAGTTGATATTTTAGGACGATACAAATTCTTAAATATGCGTCAATTTGGTTTGCGGTAATTATAATAAATTGAACAAAGCATCTATTTTCTAACGCTTTATTTTTTAAATCAAAAGATGCGGCGAGTGAAGAATTAAATTTTTCATATCTATCAAAACCAATAGCTAATTTTCTTCTGTCTTCACTTAAACACATTAATGTAGAAAGAACTTCATCTACTTTACTAATTTCTTCTTTTATCTGAATTCTATTTGATTCATTTGGTTGACAAACATATTTTGCCATAAATAAATAATCTTCGACAACAGTTGCCCATAGATAGATTTTGAAATCTTTATCGGGAAGTTCATTTTCAATAAACTTCAGATTATTAGTGTTATATATTTGTTTAGGAAGTTTAGTACTAAATTTTTTTTTAGATTTATGATAAACACTTATTTGAAAGCATCCACAATTATTTTCGTATAATTCAAAACTGAAAGGAGGTTTGTTTGGATAACCAAAAACTTCATTTTTATAATACCACTCAAGTGGAATGTTTAGTTCAAATATTCCTTCAGGATGTGTAAAGAATTTCATGACAGTTGTTTTTGATAGTTGTTATGTAATATTAGTCATTTTCTGTTAAAATCTTTCATTGTAGTTTTCAACATTCTTTAAAATTATGCGCTGTGTATCTTAGAAATCGAACTGTAAAATCAAAAAATTCCTATCTTCGCAAGCATGAAAACAAATCAAAAATCTGCTGCCATTGGTTTCATTTTTATCACGCTGCTGATAGATATTACAGGCTGGGGAATCATCATTCCCGTTGTCCCGAAACTGATAGAAGAACTGATCCACGCAGACATCAGCGAGGCAGCGAAATATGGCGGCTGGCTGAGTTTTGCCTACGCCTTTATACAGTTTGTTTTCTCGCCATTCGTAGGCAATCTGAGTGATAAATACGGGCGGCGACCAGTGATCCTGCTTTCTTTATTTGGATTCTCTGTAGATTATATTTTTCTAGCCTTGGCACCAAGTATCTGGTGGTTGTTTGTAGGAAGAATCATTGCGGGAATTACCGGCGCAAGTATCACAACGGCAAGTGCATACATTGCGGATATTTCCACTGATGAAGACCGTGCGAAGAACTTCGGGATGATCGGGGCGGCGTTTGGTCTTGGGTTTATCATCGGGCCTGTTTTGGGTGGCGTTTTGGGGCATTATGGAGCAAGAGTTCCGTTCTATGCGGCGGCGGTTTTGTGTATGATCAATTTTATTTATGGCTACTTCGTGCTGCCTGAAAGTTTGTCCAAAGAAAACCGACGGGAGTTCAGTTGGAAAAGAGCAAACCCGATCGGATCTTTCAAATTCCTGAAAAAACATCCCGAGATCTCGGCACTTACAACAGCTTTGATCCTGATTTATATTGGCGGACACGCCGTCCAAAGCAACTGGAGTTTCTACACAATGTACCGATTTGATTGGGATGAGCGAATGGTGGGGATTTCTCTTGGTGTTGTTGGTTTGCTTGTAGGTTTGGTGCAAGGTGTTTTGATAAGATGGATCAACCCGAAAATCGGCGATCAGAAAAGTATCTTTTATGGATTGATGCTTTACGCTGTTGGAATGTTGCTTTATGCTTTTGCGACGGAAGGTTGGATGATGTTGGTTTTCACGATTCCGTACTGTCTGGGTGGGATTTGTGGTCCGGCTTTGCAATCGATTATCACCAAGAATATTCCATCCAACGAACAAGGCGAGCTACAAGGTGCATTGACAAGTCTGATGAGTGCGACTTCTATTATTGGGCCGCCATTGATGACGAATCTGTTCTATTACTTCACGCATAAAAATGCACCTTTTCTGTTTCCTGGTGCGCCGTTCTTTTTGGCGTTCCTGCTGTTCGCGGTGAGTATTTATTTTGTTTCGATTAGTTTTAAAGGAAAGAAATCTTAAGCTTTCGGAGCGTAAGTGTAAACATTGTAAGGTAAAATTCTCTGAGCTGTTTTCTGAGCTAAAATACATCCCAACAAAATAGGGAAGAACAATGCGTAACCGTTTGGTACCAGACTGCAGGTCAATATTAATGCGGTAAAAGGTGCGTAGATTGCAGCAGATAATGTGGCGGCGATTCCTACCAAAACGAAATTGATCAAGATCAAAGACGTTCCGAAGAAGGTGTTGCACGCTATTGCAAACGCCAATCCTAAGTAAGCACCCACAACAATACTCGGAGCAAACACACCACCGTCGCCACCAGCGCCTAGTGTAAGAGACGATGCTAAGGGCTTCAATAAAATCAAAGCAAAAAGAAACAGCAGTGAATAGCTTTGTGGATGAATGATTAATTCGTTTAACGAATGATAACTGTCACCGTATAGAAATGGAAATATGCAAATCAAAGTTCCAACTGCCAAAGCACCGAGATTGACTCTAATGAAATTGTTGTTGATTCCAGAAAAGAATTCTTTCATTTTAATGACAAGGACTGTGAAATAGACAGACAATGTTCCGCTGAGTAAACTTAAAACCACCATAAACGGAACCGCGATCCAATGCCATTCGGTAACGGGTAAACTAATCAATGAAGTTGAGGGGAAAAAGTAAAGAAAAAGCCAAGATAACAGCGCAGATGCAGAACAGCTGATGAGCAAAGTCTTGCTGAATTTCCTCGCAATCACTTCCAAAGCAAACAGAAAACCAACCATCGGATTTCCGAAAAGGACGCCAACACCGGCAACTACACCTGCACAAATCAATTCCAGCTTGTAAACATTGGCTGCAAATTCTTTCTCGTAAACCGAATTCCCGACCGTGGCCGTTGCAACAACTGTAGAAACCTCGATTCCGGTAGATCCGCCAAAGATTACCGTTAAAAAACCATTGAAATAGTGTGACGGAATTTTAAAGAAAGGAAGATGATCTTTCCGCTGATCCACAGTTTTGTAAATCTCCGTGATGCCTTTGTTCTTCCTGTTTTTAAAGAGATATTTTCTTAAAAAATAAATAGCAGTGATTCCGATCGTCGGAAGAATGATAAAGAGATAAGAATTGTTTTTCTCCGCAAATTCGAAGATGTGTTCCTGAAAATATTCTGTAATTTTTTTGAGTGAAAGTGCAAGGCAGGATGCAATAATTGCGATGAATAATGATGATGTGATTAATTTCAAATAATTGTGCGCCTGTACTTTCTGTCTTTTCATTTTCCTAAACTCTTAATGGTCACAAATTTACGATAAAATGTCCGGAAACTTTTGGGACAGAAGGTGACATTTCTCTTTTTATCAATTTTATAATAAATTTAATAATGTTCTGTATATCACTTTTCTAAATCTTTGCTTAATTTTGTGAAATGGAATTGAGTATTGGAGAAATGCTGATGATTGCTTTGGCGATTGTTGTTTTGTTCGGCCCCGATAAATTGCCCGAGATCGCAAGAGGTCTTGGAGAAGGCGTGCGCAAGATGCGTGGCGCGGTGGACGATATCAAAACCGAAATTATGAAAGAAGCCGATAATCCGCTTTCTGAGATCAAAAAAGAGATCGATAACGTGAAGAAATCTGCCCAAGATTACAACCCTCTGTCTGACAGCAAAACCGAGACTTTCATTAATGAAGAAACTCCAAAGAAAATAGATCTTTCCGAAGACGATTCTCACGAAGGACCAGTAAGCCGATAATTTTTATGAACGGATTGATCGAAAAAGACCAGCAGCTTCTTCTTTTCCTTAATGGTTTGGGCAATTCCACCTTTGATCCTTTTTGGCTCACGGTCACCGGGAAATGGTTCTGGATTCCATTTTACGCCATTCTACTTTATTTACTTTACAAAAGTTTTCCGCTCAAAAAATTACTTTTTGTCTTAATATTTATCACGATTGGTATTACGATTTCTGATCAGTTGGCCGGGATTTTCAAACACGGCATCGAACGGTTCAGGCCTTGCCACACAGATGCGCTGATTCCTCATATGCGGATGGTCATCTGCGGCGGGAACTACGGATTTTATTCCTCACACTCATCGAATTCCTTTTTCCTGTTCAGCTTCCTCACGATTCTTATTGGGAAGAATTATCGATATCTACCTTATATATTGTTCATTTGGGCAAGTATCGTTTCTTACAGCCGGATTTATCTCGGTGTTCATTTTCCTTTTGATATTGCATTTGGTGCAGCTGTTGGATTCCTGCTGGGTGGTGTTTTGGCAAATCTTGCAAAGAAAGTTGTGAATAAACAGTCGGTTTAGATCATTATTTTTAGGAGCTTAATCCCGCTATCCACTATATCTTTTTTGTCTTCGAAGATGGTTTATCAATAGAACATTTCAAGAAAGACAAAAAAGGATGCCGTTTCTATCGGGGCTATGGGTTTTCGCAATCGAATTGTGTTTTAACTTTTATCCCGGAGTAATATTCGTTTTAAACAACTAACTAAATTTATTATCACTGATCACCCATCGCTTATAATCTCAGTCATTGTGATAAGGTTTCCCTTGCAAAATAGTCGCAGCTCTGTAAATCTGTTCCACGAAAAATAATCTGATCATCTGATGTGTGAAAGTCATTTTTGATAAAGAGATTTTCTCATTTGACCTTTGATAGATTTCTTCCGAAAAACCATAGGCGCCGCCAATTAGAATATTCACTTTCTTTACAGAGCTTCCCAACCAGAAATCGATTTTTTCTGAGAATTCGCGGCTTGTGAATTGCTTTCCTTTTTCGTCCAGGAGAATGACGAGCTCCGAAGACTCCATTTGATTGAGGAATAATTTGGCTTCCTCTTTCTTCAATTGGTCAGGTGTCAGGTTTTTGGCATTCTTGATATCAGGCATTTCGATAAGTTCGAAGTTCCAGTGTTTCGGGATTCGGAGAAGATAATATTTGATGAGAGAGATGATTTCTTTGTCATCCGTTTTCCCAATACAGATCAAATTAATACGCATTTACTATATTTGTGCGGCAAAGATAAATGAATGGCAAAAAAAATACAGCGTTTTTTCCTGAATATCAAAAACTTTTTCGACGGGATTCATATTCCGGTTTTGGGAATTTCTCTGTGGAAAATGTTCTCGATCTATTCTGATGCGATTTTCAAAAATCCTTTGGGGAGGCAGGCTGCGAGTATTTCCTGGAACTTTTTCCTGAGTCTGTTTCCGATGATTCTGTTCTTTTTGTCTGTTTTGCCGTTTATGCCGCATTACGACAAACTTCAGTTTTATATTTTCGAAGTTTTGATGCCCAGAGTTTTCCCTTCTCATATGCAGAGTGATGTCACGAGTTACATTCAGGAAAGCATCATCCCGAATATGAAATCGATTAGTAATCTGACAATTCTACTGTCTTTCGTTTTCGCGACCAACGGTTGTTTTACTTTAATTAATGGATTTAATAGAAATACGGAACTCTCAAGAACTTTTGTGAAAGAATACCTTCTAGCGATGCTGGTGACGATTTGTTTCCTTTCGTTGGTCTGTATTTCAATCTTCGGAATATACTACAGCGAGGTTGTTCTGAAACTTTATACGCCGACTTATGACATCACCTGGTTTACGAAAAACCTTACCAAAATCATCAGTTTCGTTTCTTTTCCGATATTTTATTTTGCGCTGCTGACTTTATTTTATTGGGTTGGCTGTCTGAAAATCACAAGAATCAGAGAAGCTTTTCCTGGCGCAGTTTTGACCACAGTTTTATTCGTTTTGCTGACTTATTTTTTTGCAATTTATGTTTCTAATATTGCCCGTTACAATGTGCTTTACGGATCTATCGGTTCCATTATTTTGGTGATGGTCTGGGTGAATGTGAATGTATTTTTGGTCTTAATGGGAAATGAACTGAATCTGGCTATCAAAAAAGTGAAGCTTGAGAAGATTGTTCGGGATGAGATGAGAACGATTAATGAATTTTAATTGAAATTTAAACTTAGTTTTAAATCCAAAAATCATTATATTTACAATACTTAAAAGCAACAAACACCAAAATATAATCATTATGGCAAAAGGTCAGGACGTAAAAAAGGCAGTGAAAAAAGAGCCTTTGAAAACAGCAAAAGAAAAGAAAGAAGCAAAAAGAGAAAAGAAAAATGCTTCTAAAAGAGATTAAAATAACAAGCCTTTCACTTTAATTATTGAGAGGTTTTTTTATTGGATTTCAAAATAAAATATCCCACAATACCTGATAAAACAGAAGCAATTAAAATGCTGATTTTTGCAATATTCTGAATCTCAATTTCATTTGGAAATGCCAGGAGCGAAACGAAAATCGACATCGTAAAGCCAATTCCGGCCAGAAATCCTACGCCAATCATTTCGCGCCAGCCGGAAAATGTCGGTAATGCAGCCCATTTTAACTTGATGGCAATCATCGAAAACAGGTTAATTCCCAAAACTTTTCCTAGGAATAATCCGCCGATAATTCCCAAGCTTAAAGGATTTATAAAACCTTCGAAAATCTCTTTCTGAAAAGTAATATTTGTATTAGCCAAAGCGAATAAAGGCATAATCAAAAAGCTGACAGGAATGTGAAGTTTCGCTTCCAGTTTTTTTAAAGGAGAAATCTCAGTTTCTGAAATATTTGTAGGAATGGTGAATGCTAAAATTACGCCTGCAATCGTAGCGTGAATTCCCGAATGGTGCATAAAATACCAAAGAAAAAGTCCGGGAATTAAATAGAAAATTAGTTTATTGACACCGGATTTATTCAAAATAATTAAGAGCATTGTAATTCCCGCGCAAATTCCTAATGACAGCCAATCGATCTGATCTGTATAAAATAATGCGATGACCAGAATTGCTCCCAAATCATCGACAATTGCCAGTGCGCTTAGAAATATTTTTAAAGAATTTGGAACGCTTTTTCCCAGCAGTGAAATTATCGCCAGAGAAAACGCAATATCCGTCGCCATCGGAATTGCCCATCCGTTTTTGTAATGTGTGTTGTGATTGAAAATGAAATAAATTAAGGCTGGAATCAACATTCCGCCAACAGCTGCAAAGATTGGAAGGCTGGCTTTTTTGATGTCGGACAGTTCACCTTCCAACAATTCTCTTTTTATTTCTAAACCAACTAACAGGAAGAAGATTGCCATCAATCCATCATTGATCCAAACGGAAACCGAATAATCAAGATGCAACGACTCAAAACCAAATTTCGAATCTAATAAATTTTGAAAACTTAATGATAATGAACTGTTTGCAATTAATAAAGAAATCAAAACAAAAACGATCAGAACAATCCCCGAGCTTTTGCTGTTGTGAAAAAATTGCTGGAAATATTTGGATAAAATCATTAAGTCCTTTTCACTTTAGAAACGCCATTGATGCTTTTCAGCTGTTTGAAAGTCTCTTCCAGTTGGCTCTTGTTTTTCACTTCAAGGTTGATGTTTCCGGTGAAAATACCGTCGTTTGAAGAGATGCTCATACTCTTCATATCCATATTCATAGAACCACTGATAACGGCCGTAATGTCATTGATCATTCCAATTCTGTCCAAGCCTTCGATCTCGATTTTAATTCTGTTTTTGAAACTTTCTGCATTCACCCACTTCGCCTGCAAAACTCTGTAATCGTAATTGGCTCTTAGGTTAATAGCATTCGGACAGCTGTCATTATGAATTTTAATTCCGTCCGATATGGTAATGAATCCGAAGATTTTGTCGCCTGGAATTACCGTACAGCACTTCGCAAAAGAATAGTTTAGTTTTTCCTCATCTTTTCCAAAAACGATCATATCGAGGTTGGAATCTACTTTTTCAATGTATTCCTCTTTGTTGGAAGTCTTTCTGAATCGCTGGAAAAGATTACTAAGAATGCTTTTTCCGTCCGCATATCTTTTGATGTCGCCGATGTCAAAAGTGCCGTTTTGGAAACCTAGGAAAAGATCTTGTGATGTTTTCAGGTTCAGAGATTTTTGCAGGCCATTGATTTCTTCATCAGAAAAATTCAGTTTTGCGTGGCGCATTTTTCTTTGCAGAATTTCTTTGCCTTCTGTTGTGTTTAAGTTTTTTTCTGAGTTAAGAATATTCTTGATCTTCGATTTGGCTTTGGAAGTCACTACAAAATCCAGCCAGTCCGGTTTCGGTTTTTGGTTTTGAGAAGAAAGAATATCGATCTGATCTCCATTTTGGAGTACGTAACTGATTGGAACCAGTTTTCCGTTAATCTTCGCCCCAAGACATTTTGTTCCTAAGTCTGAGTGAACTGAGAACGCAAAATCCAATGCTGTTGCGCCAGTCGGTAAAATTTTGATTTCACCTTTTGGCGTAAAGACAAAAACTTCTTTTGAGTAAAGATTGAGTTTAATATTATCAAGAAGTTCAGACGTGCTCAGGTTTTGTTGTTGTTCCAGAACATCACGGATTTCCGTTACCCAATTTTCAAATCGTTGATCATCGGTGTTTTTTCTGTAACCTTCTTTGTATTTGTAATGTGCAGCAACTCCTTTTTCTGCAATCTCATTCATCCTTTCGGAGCGGATTTGTACTTCGATCCATTTTTTGTCCGGACCCATTACGGTGAGATGGAGACTTTCGTAGCCTGTAGATCTTGGCTGGGAAATCCAGTCACGCATTCGGGAAGGATTGCTTTGGTAAAGATCGGTTACGATGGAATATATTTTCCAGGCCAGAAATTTTTCATTTCGAGGATCGGATTTATAAATAATTCTGATGGCGTAATTATCATAAACTTCCTCAAAAGTCACATTCTGTTTCTGCATTTTACGATAGATGGAACTGATGGCTTTTGCGCGTCCTTTGATCGTAAAGTTGAGATTTTCTTCTTTCAGCTGTTCGGAAACTTCTTTGGTAAATTCATCTACATATTTTTCACGAAACTCTTTTGCTGTTTCTAGTTTGCTGAGAATCTCATTGTAAACATCCGGATTATTATATTTAAGAGAAAGATCTTCAAGCTCAGATTTGATGGAATAAAGTCCGAATCTGTGGGCAAGCGGCGCATAAATATAAGCGGTTTCCGACGCTATCTTTTTCTGCTTCACCGGATGCATACTGTCCAGCGTCCGCATATTATGAAGTCTGTCTGCGATCTTAATAAGAATCACCCGGAAATCTTCGGAAAGTGTCAACAGTAATTTTCTGTAATTTTCTGACTGCACAGAGATGTTCTGCTGATTCATCACCGAAATCTTCGTCAATCCGCTGACGATGTCTGCAATGGTTTTGCCGAAAATTTTATTAAGGTCTTCGTAAGTGTATTCGGAGTCTTCGATAACGTCGTGGAGTAGTGCGCAGGCTATACTTGTTGCGCCAAGACCAACTTCATTGGCTACGATTTTTGCGACTTCAATCGGATGATAGATGTATGGCTCACCGGTTTTTCTCCGCTGATCTTTGTGTGCATCCAGAGCAATATCAAAAGCCTTTCGGATAAGCTTGTTCTGTTCCTCATCCAAAGTACGGTAGGTATTGGAAATGAGGTCTTTATATCGGGCAAGGATTTCCTTGTTTTCTTTCTCTAAATCGTAGATCATCGGCTTATGTTATCTCTTAACGAATATATGAAAAATTAAGACCATTGTCAAGAGATATTTTGTCTGGAAGGAAGAAATTTTTTCAAATCGATTATTTGAGACCAGTATTTATTTAAATCTACAATTTTGATCTAATTTTATAATTTTAAATTTTTAACCCCTATAAATTAAGGTATAAAATATAAATATTATAAAATATTATGATTTTACCCTTGTAAATTTATATATTAGATGTAATATTTATAAAAACTAATATATGACTGGAGATTTACTGAATCATTATCGACCTCTGGAAAGTGTTTTTGATGAGATGATGTCGGATGACTTTATCAGGAATCACTATCAGGAATTCATGACTTCATTTGAAAAACTGGATGTCACTGAGATGGATCAGAAAAGTGAACTGGCCAAAAAGCTTTTTTTAACTCAGGGAATTACTTTTACAGTGTACAGTGACGGCGAAGGTATTGAAAAAATATTTCCTTTTGATATTGTTCCGAGGATCATCCAGGCTGCAGAGTGGGATTTCATCGAAAAAGGAATCAAGCAGCGTTTGAAAGCTTTAAATATATTTTTGAAAGACGTTTATCATCAGCAGTTTATTTTAAAAGATGAGATTATTCCTTCGTCCTTGATATATAGTTGCCCGAATTTTCTTCGCGAAATGATCAATGTAGATGTTCCTTTTGATATCTACACGCACATCAGCGGAATCGACCTTATCAGAGATCACGATGGAAGTTATTATGTTTTAGAAGACAATCTCAGAACGCCTTCCGGAGTAAGTTATATGCTGGAAAACCGTAAAATGAGTTACCGGCTTTTTCCCAATATTTTACCGAACATCAAAGTTAAACAAGTTAATAATTATCCGGATTTATTAATTAAAAATCTACTGTCACTTGGAAGGCAGATCAGTGCAAAACCAAATGTAGTTCTCCTGACGCCGGGAATTTATAATTCAGCTTATTTTGAACATACAACGCTTGCAAGATTAATGGGAATCGAGTTGGTAGAAGGTCGTGACCTTGTGATTCAAAATCATATGGTCTATATGAAAACGACGAAAGGTCTCAAAAAAGTGGATGTGATTTACAGAAGGGTTGATGATGAGTTTTTGGATCCGTTGGTTTTTCAGAAGACCAGTGTTTTGGGTGTTCCAGGCCTGTATCATTCTTACAGGAAAGGAAATGTGATCATCGTGAATGCAATGGGAAATGGCGTTGCAGACGACAAAGCCATTTATTCTTACGTTCCCGATATGATCCGATATTATCTCGGCGAAGAACCGCTATTGAAAAGCGTTCCAACCTACCGAATGGAAAATATGGACGAACGGAAATTTGCTATCGAGAATATGGACAAAATGGTCATTAAGAAAACCAATGAAAGTGGCGGTTACGGAATGCTGATTGGTGATGTGGCAACTGATGAAGAAATTGCAGAATTCACCAAACAGATCAACCTTAATCCAAGAAATTATATCGCCCAACCAATTATCAAATTATCAACTTCGCCTTGTTATATCAATGGTATTTTGCAACCAAGACGCGTCGATCTTCGACCATTTGCTTTGTATGGTCCAGACGGAATCGACATCGTTCCGGGCGGATTGACAAGAGTGGCGATGAAGGAAGGTTCCATCGTGGTAAATTCCTCACAAGGCGGCGGAAGTAAAGACACTTGGGTCGTGGACTAATTATAAATGATTAATTATAAATGATGAAAAATCTAAAAACCAAAAACCATCAACCAAACACCATGACAAAATGTTAAGTAGAGTTGCAGAGAATATCTTCTGGATGAGCCGTTATATGGAGCGGTCGAATTTCCAGATCAAGGTTTTCCATACCCGATACATTGCATATCAGGATGGTGCTTCCACAGAAAGTTGGGAGAATTTTTGTGATGAATATCAGATCAAAGTCGAGGATGGCGATTACAGTTTTGGAAATCTTTTGTCTAAAGCACTTTTCGATATCGAGAACGATTCTTCTATCGCAAACAATATCTTCCGGGCAAGGGAAAATTGCAGAAGTGCGCAGGATCACATCAACAAAGATGTGTGGCAATGTCTCAACGATTTTCACCACCAGATGAAAGACCAAAGTCTGATCCGACAGGCAAAATACGGCGATCCAATCAGTGTTTTTGATGCATTGGTAAAGCAGGCAATGATCTATTACGGTGTCATTGACAATTCTGTGGCGAGAGATTTTGGCTATTGTTTTATCGAATTGGGAAAGTATGTGGAAAGGATTTTGAACGGCATCAATCTCATCCGGAAACAATGGCTTTTGTACGGCGAAGATCTTTTGGATAATGATTATTCCAGCTGGCGGTATTTTCTGAGTTCGGTGAGTGGTTACGACTTTTATCTTCGGAACAATCTCGGAACAATGGAAAAGGAAAGGATTTTTTATCAGATTATTTATGAGCCTTTGTTTCCAAATTCAATTACTTATTGTCTTCAGGAAATAGAAAAATTTGCCAAACATTTACAAGCCAACAGCAATGCTGAGGAAAAGGACGAATCTGTGGAATTCTTCATTGGGAAATGTATTGCGAACGTCCAATTCACGAGACATCCAAGAAGCAGAGATGAAAAAATGCAGTTTCTTGCCAAGATAGAATCCGGTGTCTACGAAGTCGTCAATATTTTTAATCAAAGTTTCTTCGGATTGGTTCTGAAAATCTGAAAATCTGTTTCAATTTAATTTAAACTCTAAAACACTCAAACTCTCTAACTTAATATTATGCCAGTTTTCAACGTTTTACATATTACAAAATACCAATATCCATCGCCCGTTACTGATAGTGCGAACCAAATTATCCTGTCTCCTTTGAGTAATGATTTTCAGGAAGTCATCAGTCAGAAATTGAGCCTTTTTCCTAATGTCAAACTTGATTTCTATTTTGATTTTTTTACTAATAAAGTCGGCGTGTTTACCATTGTAGAGCCACATAATTTTCTTGAAATCAAATCAGAATTGGTCGTGGAAACTTATCCAATCGAATTACCGATTGTAGATATGGATGTCCAAATGCAGTGGGAAGATGTGAAAGAGCAAAGTCAGGTTTTTCCTTATGTGGATTTTGTGCGTCAGGAAAAGATTGAAAGTAAAGATGAGATTCTCGAAGCGGTGAGAAATATTGCGAAACCAGAGTTGTCTGTGATGGAAACCACGACGGAACTTTCAACTTACATTTATGAGAATTTTGCCTATAAACAGGGCGTTACGGATTATGAAACCGAGATTGACGAAATATGGAAATTGAAAGCCGGCGTTTGTCAGGATTTCGCGCATCTGCTTTTGGCGATGTTGAGAATGTTGGGCGTTCCTTCGCGATATGTGAGCGGTTACATTAGTCCAAGTAATCAGGAACTTCGAGGTGAAGGTGCGACGCACGCCTGGGTCGAGGTTTACATTCCGGGTTATGGCTGGCTGGGGAACGACCCTACGAATAATTGTTGGGTGAGCGACCGTCATATTAAAATTGCGATTGGAAGAGATTTCAACGATTGTACGCCTGTGAAGGGAACTTACAAAGGTCTTTCCAATCATATTCTCAGCGTTTCTGTAATTATTACAAATGAAAATACCAAAGAAAAAACCAGCTTACCGATTGTGCCAATGTATGTGCGAGAAAATCCGAAAGTGATAGAGCAGACTTTGGATAACAATTCTTACCGCCGGTTTTTGGAAATTCAGCAACAGCAACAACAGCAGCAGTAATTTTGAACGCTAGATTCTGTAATTTTGCAGAAATGTTTCAGAAGTTTTATAAAATCACAATTCCGTTTTACACGATTTTTCTTTTGTATCTGATGTTTTTCGGATTCGGGAGAAGTCAGTATGATATCAATATTGTAAGACTGTCACCGCTGATTTCGACTTTTAGTTTTGTGAAGGAAACAATTCTGTGGAAAACGATTATCACTAATGTTTTCGGGAATATCATCATGTTTACGCCTTTTGGATTTCTTGGAATTGTCTTTCCGAAACTCAATGATTTTAAAACTTTAATCATCAACTTTCTTTCTGCAATTATCATCATAGAAAGTCTTCAATATTTCACCAGACTTGGCGTATTTGATATTGATGATATTATTCTGAATACTATTGGTGTGGCAATTGGCTTTCGGTTTTACAAATTTTTTAAGTTTAATAATCTATCAACCAACAACTGACAACCAACAACAATTATTTATTCAGTTCCTTAGCACGATTTTCCGCAGCAAGAATTCCTTTTTTTAGGATTGATTTTAATTCGTTTTCGTCAAAAGTTTTGAGTGCAGCTTCCGTTGTTCCACCTTTTGAAGCAACGTCTTTGATTAATTCTTCCAAAGATTTATCAGAATTATTAATGAGATGATACGCGCCCAACATTGTCTGTTTCACGAAAAGTTTCGAAAGATTTTCATCGATTCCCATTTCGGTTCCAGCTTTTATCATCGCATCGATGATGTAATAGAAATATGCTGGTCCACTTCCTGAAAGTGCTGTTACGCCGTCCAAAAGACTTTCATCTTCCAAATAAACAGAGCGTCCGGTGGAATTCAATAATCGCTCGACATTCATTAATTCAGAAAAAGAAATTCCGTCTGCCGCTGTATAACCCGTGATTCCCATTCCCAGAAGCGTAGGGGAATTTGGCATTGCGCGAACCACAAATTTGTGATTCAAAAGTTTCTGAATTTTTTCGATGGAAATTCCCGCCATTATCGACAAGACCAAAGATTTATCTGAAATTTTGAAAGGTAAATTTTCCGCAACGAAAGTAAAATCCTGAGGTTTTACAGCGATGATAATTAAATCAGCTTCAAGATTGTTGATTTCGTCAAACGTCGATATTTCTGAGTCTGGAAAGGATTCTTTGAGTTTGGATTTTTTATTCTCATTTCTTGTGATGAGATGGAGATTTTGAGGTTTTATCAATTCATATTTCAAGAATGACCTCGAAAACGAAATTCCCATATTTCCTGCTCCTAAAACTGCGATTTTCATTTGTGTTTTTTAGTTTTAAATCTTTTACGAATTACAATTTACTGTCGTAATTTGCTAATTTAATAGTAAAGCTAAGAATTTATTTATTTTCATTTTGCTCCGAAGGATACAATTAAGAAATAAATAATAAACATTATTAAATTGGTTGTTAAGTTTACAAATATGAAAGGTCTAAGTAAATTCCAGCCTCTCATTTTCTGTTTTAATGCGAGTAAGTAAAATGGAAATTCGATTATTAAAGTAGCAAGAAAAGAAACAAACATTCCAACTACAAAACCTTTTAATTCATATTCTCCTAATCTTGTTTTTCCTCCCCAAAAATCAGTATTTCCACTAAGCTCAGAAAAATGTGGAGCGATATAGTATAATCCAACAAACATTGAAATATAATTCGCAAGAACAATGAGCCATTTTCTATTTAAAACATGGAACTTAGAAGTCAATGTTTTACTTTCATAAATTCCAATTATGGCGTTTATCCAAATTAAATGTAAGAATCCAAACCACATCATTGGAGAACCTGCATTTGCCAGAACAAAAATCGGTAATAAAATTAAAGCTAAAAGGATTAATGAATTTTCTTTACTCATTAAGATTCGTGTTCTTTGTTTTAGCAATTTCCATCAATTTTACAGGAATCACCTTCTTCGATAATTTTTAATTTGGAATCGTTTTCAGAAAATTCTGACCAGCTTTTTTCCAAAACCTCCGAAAACAAATGCGTTGGCTGAGCTCCCGAAATGGCATATTTTTGATTGAATACAAAAAACGGAACACCACGGATTCCAAGATTGGAAGCTTCGGCAATATCGTTGTTTACAAGTTTCGACAATTGTTCAGAATTTACAGCGTTTTGGATTTCCTCATTTGAAAATCCGATTTTATTTCCAATTTCTGAAAGCACTTCAACATCGTCGATATCTTTTCCCAATCGGAAATAAGCTTCAAAAAGAAGTTCTTCCATTTCATTCGCTTTTCCTTTTTCTTTAGCGAGTTGAATCAGCATTTGGCTTTTGAAAGAATTAGAAACTTTCACATCATCAAAATTAAAATCGATGCCAGCATTTTTCCCTGATTGAATCAGGTTTTCGTGCATTTGCATAATTTGAGACATCGGAAAACCTTTCACTTCAGACAGATATTCGTAATGATTTTTGGTCAAATCGGTTTTCATATTGGGGTCGAGTTGGAACGAATGCCAATTGACTTCCACTTTATCATTCTGAGAAAATACCTGAAGTGCTTTCTCAAAATTTCTTTTTCCGATGAAACAAAACGGACAACGTGTGTCACTCCAAATATCTACTTTCATTTTTTTATTTTCAGTATTTTCTAATTCTACAACCCCTTCAGAGTTTCAAACTCTGAAGGGTTTCTGATATTTTTAAATAATATTCACTTCCCGTTCCAGCTCAATCCCATATTTTTGTTTTACGGAATCAATAATCATTGTTGAGAAATCAAAAATCTCTTTTCCAGTCGCATTCCCAGTTGCATTGATGATGACCAACGCCTGAAGTTTATGTGACGCCACATTCCCGATTTGTTTGCCTTTCCAACCACACTGTTCAATTAGCCAGCCGGCGGGGACTTTTACAAAATCGCCATTCGGATAACCCGGAATATTTTCAAATTTTAGTCTTAAAGTTTCATATTGAGTGAGCGGAATAGTTGGATTTTTAAAGAAACTTCCAGCGTTTCCAATCTCTTTTGGGTCGGGTAATTTGCTTTGTCTGATGTTGATGACCGCTCTGGAAACATCTTGAATCGTCGGATTAATGATTCCCAAATTTTCCAATTCCGATTGGATGGCGCCATATTCGACATCAATTCTATGGGTTTTTGTAGTCAATCGGAAAGTCACTTCCAAAATCACATATTTCCCTTTGCCTTCTTGCTTGAAAATCGAATCTCTGTAACCGAACCGACATTTTTCCAGATTAAAAATTTCTATTTCTAAAGTTTCAATATTCAGAACTTTACAAGATTCGAAAACATCTTTGATTTCTGTTCCGTAAGCGCCAATATTTTGCATCGGAGAAGTTCCAACATTTCCCGGAATCAATGATAGATTTTCCAATCCACCATAATTTTTCTCTAGACAAAACATCACAAATTGATGCCAGTTTTCTCCTGCTTTTGCAGTGACTAAAGCTTCATTTTCATTGATGGTTTCCTCCGTAATTCCTTTTAAATTCAGTCTAATCACTAAGCCATCAAAATCCTTCGTCAAAAGCAAATTACTTCCGCCACCGAGAAAAAGTTTGGGTGTTTGAGATTTTGAGATTTTGAGAGTTTCTGTGAGTTCTTCTACTGAATTGACGTCAGCAAAATATTTCGCAGAAGCTTCTACGCCAAAAGTATTGTAAGGTTTGAGAGAAACGTTTTCCTGGATTGTCATTATTTATATTTCGGAAGCATATTTTCCAAATCGGTCTTTAGTTTTTCAAGTTGTTTGAAGCCTGCGGATTCTTCTGGAACATTGTAGATTTCGTATTCTTTTTCTGTAGTTTTGATTCTGAAAATCTCGTCCGGACCATCGTAATGGCCGCGTCTTTCTCCACTTATTGTTTTGTCGAGAACTGATAAATTGATTCCCGCAACCAATTTCTGCCAATCGGTAGCATTGATTTTCTTTTTGATGGCTGGGAACTCTGTCGTTCTTCCGCCTCTCGATGAAGATTCCAGAGAGTCTTTGGTTGCAGTTACGAAGGTTGAACCACCTCTCCCAAAAGTGTGGGTGTAGGATATTGATTCGATTTTTGTACTTTGAGCAGTTGTTTTGCAGCTAAGCAAAAACAAACTGATTGCTGAAAGGACGAATCCTATTTTGATAATTTTCATCACTGTATTTTTTTATTTTAATTAAATTCAGAATTGTATTGGGTGATCGCATCTTTCAGGATCTCAACACTTCTTTTCAGGTCTCCCTGTTTCAAAACGTAAGCGATTCTCACTTGTTTTTTTCCAAGTTCAGGATTGCTGTAGAAGCCACCCATTGGCGCGACCATTACGGTTTCACCGTTATTGGAATAGCTTTCCAAAAGCCATTGTGCAAACTTCTCTGTGTCATCCACCGGCAATTCTACACCACAGTAAAATGCGCCTTTTGGTTTTGGGCAGATCACACCTGGGATCTCATTCAATAATCCGACCAAAAGGTCACGGCGCTGTTTGTATTCCTCTCTTACTTTATCAATATATTCTGCATCATTTTTATGCGCCGCAGTTGCAGCGATCTGTCCCAATAGAACTGGACTCAATCTTGCCTGAGCAAAAAGAATTGCCGCGTCGTGGATTTTTTTGGAACGCGTGATCAAACAGCCAATTCTTGCACCACACATCGAATATCTTTTCGATTCAGAGTCGATGACGATGACGTTGTCTGCCACTTCTGGAAACTCAAACATAGAGATCTGTTGTTCTCCATCGTAAACATATTCTCTGTAAACCTCGTCGGAAATAATGACGATGTCGTGTTTCTTTGCGATTTCTGCCAATTGCTGAAGTTCTTCTCTTGAATACAAATAGCCTGTTGGATTTCCTGGATTACAGATGACGATCGCTCTTGTTTTATCTGTAATTCTCTTCTCAAATTCCTCAATTGCTGGCAAAGCAAATCCTGTGTCAATGGTAGATGGAACAGCCACGATATTGATGTTGAAAGTTCCTGCAAAACCATTGTAGTTGGCGTAGTAAGGTTCTGGGATGATGATCTCGTCTCCATCATCACAAAGTGTGGAAATGGCGAAGTTCAAAGCTTCGGAACCGCCGTTTGTTACGATGAAATTTTCTGTCGTAAGATCTGTGAATCCTAAAGAATGGTAATAATCTCTAAGTGCAGTTCTGTACTCAAGATTACCTTCGGAAAGGGCATATTCGTAGATTTTCAGATGATTGTTTCTGATGGCTTCCAGCGCTGTTTCGGGTGTTTCGATATCGGGCTGACCGATATTTAGGTGGTAAACTTTGATTCCTTTCTGTTTTGCTGCAATTGCAAACGGAACTAATTTTCTAACTGGAGACGCGGGCATATGTTGTGCGCGCTGAGATATTTTCGGCATTGTTTATTGACTTTGGGATACAAAAATAGTGATTTTTTGGTTGCCGGTTGTCAGTTGATAGTTTTCAAAATTCGAGAGAATATAATTTTGTGACAAATCGTGAATATGGCGAAGCTGTAGCCCGACTTGAACGGAAATCCTTTTTTGCGTGTACTCAATTTCAACTTAATGGAAAACGTGTGCAAAAAAGATTGGGAGTGGAAGGCGGAAAAAGCTGCCCAAAAATTAACAATTAAAAACTTTCTGTAATTTGAATCTTCAATTATCTTTGCAGCTATGAAATCGCCACGATTTGTATTTGAAATATCTTTTAAGATTGAGCGATTGCATTTGACTTCTGAAAGAAATAATATCTACAAATGAAAAATTTTGTTTTACTTTTTTTGTTCTTTTTGACATTAAGTTGTAAAACTTATAATACCTCAATTTTGGAAAACGGTGATCTGCTTTTTGTGCCTGCTTTGGAAACGGGATTGTCCGGCGCCATCAACAATGTGACGCAAACGGAAAAGAAAACCTCGTACGACCATATTGGGATTGTGAAGAAGGAATCTGAGCATTTGTACGTGCTGCACGCTGCTCCAAAAGGCGGTTCTCAGAAACAAAAACTCAATTCTTTTTTGAAAGAGCAAACCAAACTCGGACAAAAGATTGATGTTTATCGTTTGAAAGTAGAATACAGATCGTCAATCACAAATTCTGTTTTGAAGGCAGAAACTTTGGTTGGGAAACCTTATAATTTTAATTACATTTTGGACGAAAATTCCTATTACTGCTCGGATTTTGTGGAAAGAGCATTTCGGGAAAATCAAATCTTCACATTGGAACCAATGACTTTCATCGACCCGAAAACAAAAACGACCAATGCGTTTTGGGAAAAATTCTATCAAAATAAAAACCTGAAAGTTCCGGAAGGTGAGCCAGGCTGTAATCCCAATGGATTGGCGGCTTCTGAAAAATTGGATAAAGTTGGGGAACTGAAATAAAATTTTTTAAATTTAATTCATACTTATTTGGTGGGAATTAAATAATTTATATATTTGCAACAGAATTAGAATTAAATGAAAGGCATCTTCTCTCAAATCATAATGTGTAACTCCAAGTAAATCATTGGATAGGAGAGAATATGTCATAAGCTTTACCTTTCCGGTAGAGCTTTTTTTATTTAAAAATTTTAAGAACAATGAAGCAAACAAATAAATTTTACACGGACGAAAATACAGTTAGATCGACTGCGTTTTTGGTAATCATTGTTCTTGCGGTCGCGCTTATTTTCAAGTGGCCGTATTTGGTTTTACTCTTAGTTTTTGATTTTATTATGAGGGCTTTAGGCTTATCACTTTGTCCTTTAGCCCTTTTTTCAAGATCGATCTCGAAAATATTGGGACTGAAAAGAAGACCGATCTTCGCTGCACCGAAAAGATTTGCGGCGGCATTGGGTTCTCTTTTTACATTATTGGTTTTTTTATTAATGCTCAATGGATTGTATGATCCGGCTTTCGCAGTCGGGTTTCTCCTGATCATCTTAGCCAGTCTGGAAAGCTTTTTTAAGGTTTGCGTCGGCTGCTATCTCTACCAATTCATTGTGATTCCCATCCAAAATAAATTTAAATAACAAATCAACTCACCAAAAAATATTCAATTATGATCTATCCACAAGAAACGCAGAAAGGAGGCTTCTTTCAAAAGCCCGCAAAGGAAATAATCCTGGAAATAGAACTGAATGGTAAAATAAGATTTGATATCCTGCTTTACACGATCTACAATCATTACAAGATCAGCTACAAAATCGTGAACGCGCATATCGAATATCTGAATGGCAATAACTTCGGCAACGTAAAACTTCTTTTGAAGATCACGGATGACGAAATTGATAAGATCGAAAATTACCTAGGTGAATATAAACTGATGAGTTGCAAAATACCGGTCCTACAACAAACAAAGGAAGCTTCATAATGAGCTTCCTTTAATTTTTTATAAATGATCAAGCTGTCGGCTGACAACTAAAAATTACTAGTTATTGTTCGATTCTTCTGATGTCTGCGCCAATCGCTCTCAGTCTTTCGTCGATATTCTCATAACCACGATCGATCTGCTCGATGTTTTGAATGATGGATTTTCCTTCTGCAGAAAGTGCCGCGATCAACAAAGCATTTCCTGCTCTGATGTCTGGCGAAACCATAGACGTTCCTCTCAATGGTGTTTCCTGATTCATTCCGATGACGGTTGCTCTGTGTGGATCGCAAAGGATGATCTGTGCGCCCATATCGATCAATTTATCGACGAAGAACAAACGGCTCTCGAACATTTTTTGGTGGATCAAAACAGAACCTTTGGCCTGAGTTGCCACAACCAATATGATTGATAAAAGATCTGGAGTAAATCCTGGCCAAGGTGCATCTGAAACAGTCAAGATAGAGCCATCGATGAATTTCTGGATCTTGTAATTCTCCTGAGAAGGAATATAGATATCATCGCCTCTTTGTTCCAATTCAATTCCTAATTTTCTGAAAGTATTTGGGATCACGCCCAGTTCATTCCAGTTTACATCCTTGATGGTGATCTCCGATTTGGTCATCGCAGCCAACCCGATCCAAGAACCGATCTCTACCATATCTGGTAACATTCTGTGGTCTGTTCCGTTCAATTTGTCAACACCTTCTACAATTAGAAGATTGGAACCAATTCCAGAGATATTCGCACCCATTCTGTTCAGCATTTTGCATAGTTGCTGAAGATATGGTTCGCAAGCCGCGTTGTAAATACTGGTTTTTCCTTTTGCCAAAACTGCTGCCATCACGATATTCGCAGTTCCGGTAACAGAAGCTTCTTCCAACAAAATAAATTTCCCTTTAAGTTCTTTTGCTCTTAAAGAGTAAAAAGCTTCCTCTTCATCGTAAGAAAATTCAGCGCCCAATTCTACAAAGCCTTGGAAATGCGTGTCCAAACGTCTTCTTCCGATTTTGTCACCTCCGGGTGTTGGCAAATAAGCTTCACCAAATCTTGCCAGCATCGGACCCAAGATCATTACAGAACCTCTCAGTTTTGCGCCGTCTTTTTTGAATTCTTTGGATTTTATATAATCGAAATTAACTTCATCTGCTTTGAAAGTGTAATCTCCTTTTCCGTTTTTAGTAACTTTTACATTAAAGTCTTCTAAGATCTCAATCAATTTGTTGACATCTTTAATATCCGGAATATTGCTGATTCGCACCTCATCTTCGGTTAGCAAAACAGCGCAAAGGATTTGTAAAGCTTCATTTTTCGCACCTTGTGGTGTGATCTCTCCGCTTAATTTTTTTCCTCCTCTTATTTCGAACGCATCACTCATTATCTTCTGTTGTTTTTATGGTTTTGGAAATTGTTTTTCCGGTTGTTGTTATTTTGGTTGTTTCTGTTATTATTTGGATTTCTATTGTTGTTATTTCTGTTGGCAGCGTAGTAAATTTTGCTTCTTTCCAAAGATTCCAAACTCGTCAAATCCAGTTTGTTATTAGATAATTCCTTCAAATGTCGGAAGATCACGTCATCCTGCACGTGTTCCTTGTTGTAAACATTGTAGGACTTTTTCATATTATTGGCAATCACGTGAGTTAAGGCTTCTTTTTCGTCGCCTTCTTCCAGTGCAATTGCTTTTTCTATCAATTGAAGAATACTTTTTCCGTAGAATTTATAAGCGTTATCCAAAGAAGGATAATCCATTTTTCTAGGTTTTGTAATAAGATCTTCAGCGGAAAGAATTGGATAAGGAGAATCTACATCCAAATTGTGGTCTGCCAGAATAAAGAAATGATCCCAGAGTTTGTGTTTATAATTTTCCTCATCGCGAAGATGCGGGTTTCTTTGTCCCATAAATTCGATGATAGCAAGCGCCATTTCATTTCTTTCTTCTTTGGTTTGCAGGGTTTTGCAATGCTCCACCAGCTGCTGTATGTTGCGCCCATATTCGGGCATTAGTAGTTGTGTTCTGTCGGTATTATAATCCATAATGTGCAAATATAAAACATTTCGTGTTCAAAGTCAGAAATTCAAAAACGAGTGTTTATTTTTTTCTTGATTAATATTTCTCTGAATGGAATAATGGCTGTAAACTAAGGCTCCCGAAGTCTTTTTTAGAGAATGTCAGGCTGAGGTTCTCGAAGCCTATTTCTCAATAAATTTTTTCCGCTGTTCCGCACTTGGTAAGAAACATTGGTTTGCAGCCAGCTTTTTTCGGTTTCGGGAAACAAGATTGTAAAATTGATTTCCAATCGCATCCGGAAGTATTTTCCCAATTGAAGCCAATGAATAAATGCCGCCGATTTCTGAAGCTATTTCTAAAATTGCCTGATATTTTGTCAAATAAAAACTGTCTGGTTTCCACAGATAAAGCGTATCAAAAACCTGATTTGGTAGATTTCGCTCATTCAAAAACTTCTGTCCAAATTCCGATTGTAGTGACGAGAATAAAAATTTGTCAGCTTTATCCTTCTCCAAGATCCATTGCACCCAATGGTTGCAAAATCCACATTCGCCGTCATAGAAAACGATGTTTTTGTCTTTGAAACTTACTGAGATATCTGTGGTCATAATGAGTTTGCTTGCTGGATTTGTTTTTGGACCATTCGGAAATAATCCACTAATTGTTTTCTTTGTTCATCGGTCAATTTCGCATCAGGATGTCCGAGTGTGTAACTTTCCAAAGGCATTTTCTTTTGCTCAACATATTCTGCTGCTTCTTCCAATTTATGGATTTGTCGCTTCGAATCGTAGGTTGCAAATGTAGAGAAATTAAGTTCCAATCTGGCCTCATCTATATGACTTTTCAAAAGCCAACCCGCTGGCTGAATGTAACTGTAAGCCGGATATTTGGTCTCATTGGAATGGCAATCGTAACAAGAATTTCTGATAATATTGGCAATCGGTTCCGGCGTATTTTTAATCTTAATAAAATCCATTCCATCGTTGGTTGCGGGATTCACTTTATCAATTTGAAAAAACTGGATCATAATAAAAGCCACCAAAAGAACAATTAATACTTTTTTCATAGTTTGATTTTAAAAGAGATATAACAAATTCTCGTCCAAAACATTTAACTCAAAAATCCTATCCCAAATAAAATCAGTACATTTGCAAAAATTTTGGGCTTCGAAAGTCGAAGTAACCCATTCTTAACTAGAATTTAAAAATTCGGAGATTGAGAGATTAAGCAATTTGTAATACTACAATAGTTTCTAAATCTCAAAATTCTTTATCTCTTAATTTTTAAAGAAAAGAAACAAATTTATGTCAAATATTGTCGCAATCGTTGGGCGCCCCAACGTAGGAAAATCCACATTATTTAATCGATTATTAGAAAGAAGAGAAGCCATCGTAGATTCCACTGCCGGCGTTACCAGAGACCGTCATTATGGAAAATCTGACTGGAACGGCGTTGATTTTACCGTGATCGACACAGGTGGTTACGACGTAGGAACAGACGACGTTTTCGAAGTGGAGATCCGCAAGCAAGTTCAATTGGCTGTGGACGAAGCAACTTCTATCATCTTTATGGTAAGCGTGGACGATGGACTTACAGACACCGATCAGGAGATCTTCGAATTATTAAGAAAATCAAACAAGCCTTTATATTTGGTAGTCAACAAAGTGGATTCTTCCAAAGAAGAACTTCCTGCAACCGAGTTTTACCAATTGGGCGTTGAAAAATATTTCACATTGTCTTCCGCAACAGGCTCTGGAACTGGAGAATTGCTAGATGCTGTTGTGAGAGATTTCCCGACTACAGATTACAAAGATCCATTCGAAGGCTTGCCAAAGATCACCATCGCAGGTCGTCCAAACGTAGGAAAATCTACAATGACGAACGCGCTCCTTGATGTGGAAAGAAATATCGTAACCGATGTTGCCGGAACTACAAGAGACAGTATCCAGACTTTGTACAACAAATTCGGACACGAGTTTGTGCTGGTAGACACTGCAGGAATGCGTCGTAAAGCGAAGGTTTCCGAGGATCTGGAATTCTATTCCGTAATGAGATCAATCCGCTCCATCGAATATTCCGATGTTGTGATCTTGATGGTAGATGCCACACAAGGTTGGGAATCTCAGGATATGAACATCTTCGGATTGGCTCAGAAAAACAGAAAAGGAATCGTGATCCTTGTAAACAAATGGGATCTCATCGAGGACAAACACACGAATACGATCCGTGATTTCGAACAATCCATCAGAGACAAGATCGGTCAGTTCAATGATATTCCAATCCTTTTCGTTTCAGCTTTGACGAAACAAAGGATCCTGAAAGCCGTAGAAATGGCAATGGTCGTTTACGAAGACCGTAAGAAAAAGATCAAAACGTCCAAACTGAATGAAGTGATGTTGCCGATCTTTGAAGCAATGCCACCGCCATCCAACAAAGGAAAATACATCAAGATCAAATATTGTGTGCAGTTGCCAACGCCATCGCCACAGTTCGTATTCTTCTGCAACCTTCCGCAATATGTGAAGGAGCCGTACAAGCGATTCACCGAAAATCAACTTCGTAAGAATTTTGGTTTCACCGGAGTGCCGATCGAGATCTACTTCAGACAAAAATAAAAATCCAAACCCTTTCTTAGTTCAAACTTCGAGAGGGTTTTTATTTTTAGGAGCATCACGTGTCTATTTCTTTTCACCAGTCCAACCCGCTATCCGCTATATCTTTTTCTTTTTTCACCACATTTGCAATCCAAATCGAAGTTTCAATACCAAAAAAGAAAAAGGATGCCGCTCCTATCGGGGCTATGTTGAAGCTTTCAACCATCTTTCAAGTTTTCAAAATGCTTAAAAGCAAAGTTATATCAGAAAAAGTCGCGGAGCGATGATCTGTTGGTAGGGAAACAAATCACGAGCGTTGGCAAAGCTCCAGAGGAGCGACCTGTTACAATGAGATAATATGATATGAAAACCAATGCAATAATGTCATTCCAAGAAATCCATAGAGTTTAGATTCCTACGGAATGACAAAATAATGATAAGAAAGTCTGATCTTAGCAAAATCACCAAATTGAGTTTTATAAAGAAGCCACAGCGTGGCGAACTGCTGGTAGAAAAGAAATTGAATGATTGTCATAGCTCCAGAGGAGCAACCTGTTGGTAGGAAAAAAATCAACATTAGCAAAAGCTCCAGAGGAGCGACCTATAACCATCAAAATATCATTAAATAACGAATTTCATCAAAAATAAATTTGAACCAAATCCAGACAATTTCCAAATTTTTACGATATTTACCCACAAAATAAACGAAATGCTAAAAGTTTTATCAGAAGAATTCTCATTGGTGAACTCCTGGATCAATGACCTTCGAAATGTTGAGGTACAAAATGACCGCTTAAAATTCCGTAGAAATATGGAACGCATCGGCGAAATTGCCGCCTTCGAGATCAGCAAAACTTTGAATTTCATCGACATCGAAATCACAACGCCACTGGAAAAGATCGCCGTAAAAGAAATCGAAACACAACCTGTGATCACTACGATTCTTAGAGCTGGCGTTCCATTATTTCAAGGGATTCTTAACTATTTTGATAAAGCAGATTGCGGTTTCGTAGCCGCTTACAGAAAACACGACGTGAATGATTATTTTTCCATTAAACAGGATTATTTGACTTGCCCGAACCTAGATAATCGTCCCTTAATAGTTGCTGATCCAATGTTAGCAACCGGCGCATCGCTTATCGAAGCTATTAAAGATCTTTTGACCAACGGAAAACCTACGTCCATTCATATCGTTGCAGCGATTGCAAGCCGACAAGGTGTAGAAACCATTCAAAAAGCTTATCCTGATGCAAATATCTGGATTGGCGCTTTGGACGAAAGTTTAACTCCAAAAGGTTACATCACACCAGGTTTGGGCGACGCGGGGGATTTGAGTTACGGCGAGAAACTTCAGAGATAGATCATTATAAATGATAATCGATAAATGATAATCGATTGCCATTCATCATTTATCAATTGTCATTCATCACTTATTATTACACGTCCATTGCCATTACCAGCAAGCTAATTTTTACATTTTCGGAATTGTGTAGGATTTCCCAAGCAATATTTGAACTTGTGTTTCCGGTGGTGTAAACGTCATCAATCAATAATAGATGCTTATCACAGATCTTCTCGGTCAGTTGGTAGGCATTTTTTGTTTTCAGACGTTCGAATTGGTCTTTCTTCGCTTGTGCCTTGGAATGTTTTGTTCTTTGAAGAAGAGAATGGCTGATTGGAATCTGAAAATGCTTTGACAACTCATTTGCGAAAATATGAAGTTGATTGTAGCCTCTTTGTTTCAGCTTTTTGGGATGGAGTGGAACGGTGGCGATGAGGTCTGGCTTTTTGTCTTCGAAGTTTAATTTCTCTATGGTCCATTCTGCGAGGTTCTTCCCGATCTTTTCTCGATGGTTGTATTTCAATTGTTGAATGATTTTCTGCGCCAGACTTTCCTTTTCATAAAGCATTAATGAAAATGCATTTTCAACCGGAAATAGGAGAGAAGCCTTTTCCTTCAAACCATTGTTTTCTGAGAATTGATGATGGGAAAAATGAATTTTGTCTTTACAAATCTCACAGACGATTTCACTTTTGTCAATCAACTGATTGCAATCCAGACAGCGGTTTGGGAAGAGAAAATCGAAAATCATTGTTTGTGTTTTTGAAACTTAAAATTAAGAATTTAATTCAAACAAAAATCCCCTCAGAGTTTTAAATTCTGAAGGGATTAGAAATTATAAGATTTATATAATTAATAATTTACCATTAATAATTAATACATCAATTTGTAATATTCGTCTGCCATTCTATCACTGTTGAATTGCGTTTTCACGTCATCCATTGAGGTGAAAACGATTTTTCTCCATTGATCTGGTTTCTCGTAATAAGCCGGAATGATTTCGTTTTCCAAAACATCATAAAGATTATTAAGGTCAAAACTATCTTGCTCGATTGTTGGCCAATTCTCGTAATCTGCTTTTGGAACTACGAAGGAGTTTTCGCCGTGTTTAGCAAATTCCGGGATCCAGCCATCGTCAGTCGAAAGGTTGACAGATCCGTTCATAGAAGCGGTCATCCCACTGGTTCCGGATGCTTCTCTTGGAACTCTTGGATTGTTCAACCAAATGTCGGAACCTTGTTTCAAGGATTTACTTAAAGACAATTCGTAGCCGGTAAGAACTGCCATATTTTTATGATTTTTGCTTTCCTCAACCAGGTTGTTGAAAGTCGAGATCGAGCCATAATCCATCGGGTAAGGTTTTCCTGCCCAAATGATCTGCACCGGATGTTCTTTGTTGGAAAGCATTTTTCTGAAACGCTCTTTGTCTGCTAAAAGTAGATCTGCTCTTTTGTATCCTGCAAAACGTCTTGCCCAGACAATGGTTAAAACTTTTGGGTCAAACATGTTTCCGGTCTGGTCTGCAACAATTCTGAATGCTCTCTTTTTTAGATATGCCTTTCTGATGTCAAATTCCTCATTATCGCCTTCCTCTTTGTATTGATAAAGCGCTTTGTCTGCCCAATATTTGAATTCCTGAGCATTTGTAATCGATTTTATTTCGCAGATGCCCGGATATTTGTTCCACATTTCTCTGGAAACCACACCGTGAAGCTGTGACACACCGTTTGCAACTCTCGCCATTCTCAAAGCGCAAAGCGAGTGGTTGAATTTGTCGTCTTCCACACCCTCGATTTTCTTTACTTCATCTATCGTCAGTCCGCAGAAGTAGGACATATCGTGGCAAAGGTAGATGTTGTGTTTTTCGTTTCCGGCTTCTTCTGGTGTGTGAGTTGTGAAAACTAATTTTTCTTTCACTTTGTTAAGATCGCCGCCGTATTTTCTTAATAAATAAAACGCTGCAGGCAATCCGTGCGCTTCATTCAAATGATAAACATCTCTCTCGAAATTCATCACGTCCAAAAGTTTTGCACCACCTTTTCCTAGAAGAATGTATTGGGCAACTTTGGTAGATTCGTTGGCGTCGTAGAGTTTATGGCAGATTGTTTTTGATAAATGATCATTCTCAGGAACGTCTGTGCTCAGGAAGAACATTGGACAGGTTTTGAAAGTCTCTGGAGCCAGATACCAAACTTTTACCCAAACCGGAGCGTTGTGAATCTCAATTTGAAATTTGATGCCCGTATCTTCCAAAAAGCTGTACATTTTTTTGGTCCAGATTGGATTCAGGGTTTGATCCATATTTCTGCTTTGGTCGTAATAACCATATTTCCACAAAATCCCGATTCCCACGAAATCCTGTTTCAAATTGTAAGCACTTTTCATATGCGAACCTGCAAGAAATCCCAGACCACCACTGTATATTTTCAGAGACTGATCGATCGCGAATTCCATGGAGAAATAAGCTGTTTTCTTGGTGTAATCTGGATTGATGCTGTAAGGCATCTTGAAGTTTTTAAAATCCATTATTGTTATAATTTTTAAGGTCTTATCTATATGCCTGCAAATATAACAATTAGTTTTTTGTACGGTCATTTAGAATCTTATAATGTTAAAAATAAAAACAATTAATTTGCCTTTGCGTTTGCCATTGCTTGTTTGTGAAGCTTTGCTGTGTGCTTATTATTCATTTTAGTTTGATGTTTTGACATTGTTATATCTTCTTATTTGTTAATTTTAATTCATATAAGTATTTTGTAATCAATTATTTATTAAATTTAAACAGGTTTAATTTCTAATAAATTCAAGATGATCTATTGTGAAGACCTTCAGAAGAATTTGGATGTGTACGTCGCTTCCAAAACCTGCAAATCGGATAATCTGGTGAAATGGTATGATTCCATTGGCAGCGCAAACCTGCACGAGCGCGAGGAATATCAGAAGAAAACGGAGCTCCTGCTTCTCAGCACTTTATTCGCTCATTATCCTGATATCGAGATCGAAAATCTTACTGGCGAAAGTCCCGATTTCATTATTAATTATCAGGGAAAAAGCATCGGTGTGGAGGTTTCGGAGATTATCAACCATTTTGAGCTCAAGAAAAAGGAAAGCTACATCAATCATATCTTTCGAACTGTAGAAGCGCTGTTGTCAGAATATAAAAGCCTTTCCGGAATTTATTATCTCAGCATCGATTATCATCAGGAAGACTTTTACCAGCAGCCGGAGCAGTTGATTAAAGAAATTTCGTCTGCGATCACCAACAACAAGAACACAAAATTTGTCAAACATATCAGAAGAACGCCCCATCACAAGGGCGTTCTTTTGTTTTTGGAATACCGATTTTCTTTGTTTGATGAGCTTCATTCCGAAAAGATCCGCCAGGTGATTGAGAAGAAAAACAGCAAGTACAAACTTTACAACTCCAAAGCTAAAGAATGCTGGCTGGTACTGGTTTCCAATATGTACAACATTGCTTCGCGCTACACCTACATCCACGCAAAAGAAGAATTGAAGAACATCAGCAGTCCGTTTTCCAAAATCCTGCACATTGAGAATCTTCACAGTCAGATGATGGTGATTAAGTGACGGTTTTTGAGTTGGAGAGTTTGAGGGTTTTAGTGCGATTTGGTTAGAAGATTTCAGATCAAATATTTTTAAAGTGATTTTAAAATGTAGTTTCTGTAATTTGAAAATGGATTGATATTGGTATTCAAAAATTCAAAGCATTACAAAAATGAACTTAGCAGAACAATATATTTCAGGACTCAGGAAAGCTTATTCCGATAATGGCGGAAAAGATATTTGGGAACATTTTGAAAACGTCAAACACGGTGCGGCGCAAGCTGATCTCGACCAACTCAAAATTATTTATCCTGAAATTCCCGAGTCATTTATTAACCTGCTGGAATATGCAGACGGCACATATTGGAGAGAATATGCAGGCGAAGAAATTGCCCTTTATTTCCTAGGATCTGACATTTGGGAATATCCTTATTATCTCTTGTCATCTCAGGAAATATTGGCTAATCAAAACATTGCAACACAATATTATTTAGATTACATCGAACGTCAATACGAAGAGGTAAAAATTGATGACAAAATCACGGATAAAACGGAGGATGTTAAATGGCTTCACTTCTCAGATTGTATGAACAATGGCGGAACTTCGCAGCTGTTTATAGATTTCAGTCCGTCGGAAAAAGGGAAAGTTGGTCAGATTCTCAGGTTTTTGCACGATCCGGATGAATTCAAAGTAATTGCGGAGAGCTTTGATGATTATCTGAAAAAGATGATTGGTAACGAATTTGATTTTATTAAT
The DNA here is from genome assembly GCF_021261315.1 of Epilithonimonas sp. JDS. Taxonomy (GTDB): domain Bacteria; phylum Bacteroidota; class Bacteroidia; order Flavobacteriales; family Weeksellaceae; genus Epilithonimonas. Next base: position 424,154 of record NZ_JAJSAX010000001.1, on the reverse strand, counting down.
GAAGAACTGATTGATTAATAAAAATTAACCAAAACAAATATTATGAAAACAAAATCTGGTATAATGACTTTGGCAATTCTTGTCTTCTCTCTATCGGCTTGTAATGATGTGAAAAGTAAGAAGCAGAAAGAAACTCTGTCTGAAAAAAATACAATGACTGCCAATATTAAAAGTCCGGCGCAAGTTACGACGCCAAAGATTTCAACTGCCGAAGCTGTAAAACTTGCAACAGCACAATTTGACGCTTATCTGCCAAAAATATTGGAATCGCACGGTGCAAATTTGGATCTTCAGGAACCGGCGACAGGAGATTTCACAGGCGACGGAATAGACGATGTTGCAATCTACTTCTCGCTCTCGCCGAAAGGTGGAGGGAATGCGCTCGTGGGTCAGGGTTTGACTTTGTATCAAAACGACGGCAAGCGGGTGAAGGTTATTGGAGGATTTGAGCCGGATTATCTTTTTAGTTTTAAGAAAATCAGTAATGGCAAAATCTACGTTGAAAAACTGGAATATGCGGAGGAAGATGGCAGGTGTTGTCCCTCCATCAAGACCGAACATATTCTGACAATTTCCGGAAACAAAGTCTATTAATTATTCGAAAAACGCCTTATCAAAGGGCGTTTTTTTTGTTTTTATATTATTGATAAATTTCTATCAAAATCAAAAGATACTGCCAATGGTTTGAATATTAAAACAAAATTAATGTTCAAAATGACTTAGATCTCAAAATAATTTGAAAAAATATCAACTGTCTATTTTACAAATCATACATCTCGGAATTCTTTACGGTGAAATGATGAATATCAAGTAATTAAATTTAAATTATTGATTATAAGTGAATTAAATATTTTAGACGATTTTGCTTTTTTTATTTAAAAATAAATTTATATCATTGCGAATAAAGTAAAAATATAAGTTTATTATGAAGGAAAAACTATTAATTTACATGCAGGATAATATTTTGCACAATGTATTTTATGTCTGCTTATTGATGCTGGGTAGTATAACAATCTCTGCGCAGGCAACGCTCAATTATTCTGAAAATTTCGAAGGCACCCATAATTGGAGTTTTATTAATGGAACTCAGGTTAACAAATGGTTTGTAGGAACTGCTACCAGCAATGGAGTGGGAAATAAATCGCTTTATATTTCAAATAACAATGGGGTGTCGAATCAATACACGCTGACTACATCATCTATAACGCAGGCTTACAGGGATATTACAGTTCCGGCAGGTACAACCAATGCAACTTTGTCTTTTGACTGGAAAGCTCAGGGGGATTCAGTTTGTTTTCTAGGGTGTACAGATTATGATTATTTGCGGGTTTGGCTCGTGCCTTCGGGTTTTACGCCTACGGCCGGAACACCAATTGCAGCCGCAACAGGAAGAGTGCAGATTGGTGCCAATTTTTTAAGACAGGGAACTTTTACCACTTACAGCATCACAGGTGATATCAGCAGTTTCGCTGGTCAGAACATGCGATTGGTTTTTGAATGGACGAATAATAGCAATGGCAACGGAAGCCAGCCTGCGGCAATCGATAATATTTCTTTTTCGGTGAGTAGCTGTCTGGCAAATCAGACCAATTCCAATACTTACGACAGGATTCTGAATATGAGTCTCACTAATTCTCTGGGCGATAACTATTCTAATGCAACCACAGGCAACACAGGCTATCTTTACACCAACAATCAGCCGCCGTTGGATTTGGTTCGGGGATCTACGACCAATACGCTGTCAATGACTTTCGGAACAGACGATCCTGTAAACATCCAGTACAGCGGTGCGTGGATTGACTTCAATGGTAATGGGATATTTGAAAACTCGGAAGCTGTTGCTTTAGCCACAACGCCTGCAACCAGTAATGCTACTGTAACTTATACCTTCGCAATACCGGCAACTGCGAGTCTTGGACCAAAGAGAATAAGGCTGCGGGGCGGAAGTGACACGGTGTATACCAGCGCAAACTCCTGTAATACGACAACCTACGGAGACACGGAGGATTATAATGTCAATATCGTAAGTTCTTCTATATCTAATGATTATGTCTGGAACGGCAACGTGAATACCAGCTGGCAGATTGCTGAGAACTGGACACCAAATGGCGTTCCTACCTCTTTTGATAATATTACCATCAATTCGGGAGCAAACGGTCTTATCACAACAGGCGTTCGTTCTATCAATAATATCACTGTCAACGGAAACCTGAATTTGGGCGCCAACAGTGATCTGATTATCCGAGGAAATGTTGTTTACGGAAGCAGTGCTACAGCTACGTTGGATTGCAGCAGTAAAATACAGATCAAAAGTACCAGTCCGCAGACGATTCCGCCATTTAATTATGGTACTTTGGATGCGACGGGAGGAAACCGTATTTTGCCAAGCGCAGGAACAGTAGGGATTTGTAATACCTTCACACCGGGAGCCGGAACCTATACGGTGACAGGCAGTACGGTCAATTTCTTTTCTCCGGCAACCGGAACTGTGATTACCGCGCCGTCTTTTACTTACAACAACCTCGTTATAAGCGGAACTGCAACTTACACAGTTGGGCAAGGCAATACCATCAATGTTCTTGGGAACTATTCTCAGTCGTCAGGGATTGTCAATCTCACAAACTTTACAGCCGGCAGTAACACGATGAATATCGATGGCAATATGAATATCACTGGCGGTACATTCGATATGAATGCCAATACAGTGATCGGCGCAAGTTCTATCATTAATCTAAAAGGCGATCTGACTGTAACTGGCGGAAAACTGGATGCAACTCAGAATAACAATGCCAATAAGGTTTTCAACTTTACAGGCACTGGCGATGGAACTTCTGCGGATAAAATTCAGAGTATCAACGTTGCCTTTCCGGATACCAGCAGAAGCAGAAGGATTCTCTTCACTGCAAAACCTGGAAGCTATGTACAGCTTGCCCGTGATTTTGATTTAGGTCTCAATTCCAGATTCTTCGTGGAAGGTAGCGCTGTTTTGGATTTCGGATTTACGGGAAATACTGCAAACAACATTACAGGAAACGGAAGAGCGGGAACCGACTTCAATGCCATACTAGGTGCGTATCTCAAAATCTCTTCACCACAAGGGATTTCAGCTACTGCAGGAACTGTCGGCAACGTGAGGACGGCCAATGATCCGCGCTATGCCTACGGAACTTTCCATTACATTGGAAAAGAAAATCAAAGTATGGGAACGGGTATTGGAAATTTGAGCAACGGAAAGGCAGTCATAGTGGAGATGGACAACAATAATCTGATTTTATCGCCGAGCACTTCTTTTGGTATTATCAAATTAACGAATGCTAATATTAATGGCGGTTTGGGAGGTATTCTGGATATCAGGAGAGGTCGTTTGGAAGAGACTGATGTCAACTACATCTACGGAGGAACTACAGAAAGCAGTTCGGGTGTTCTCAAGATGGCTGCAGGAACAGCTTATAAAATCACCAAAGCATCTGCCACTGCCATTGATAATGAGTATATTCCAAGATTTTTCACAATGAATCTTACAGGTGGTGAGATTGAGCTGGCTTCTACAGGAAATCAGACACTCAGAAGCAGTAATGCTTATCATAATATCAAGATTTCTGATAGTGGTGTGAAAACCTTATTTGGTAGCACAACGGTTGATAACTTGGTTACGGTTACAGGCGGAACACTCAGAACGCCGCTTACTACGGATGCTGCCTGGCCAATTGTTCTCACGGCGAAGAAAGGAATTAGAAATACCGGCGGGTCTGTCATCTTCGAAAACAATGCGCAGTTGATACAGGATGCGGATGCTGTAAATACGGGCAATATCCAGTCTCAAAGATTGGCGAGTAATATTAATAATCTCACGACCCAAATGGACTACATCTACTGGAGTTCGCCGGTGTCTGGGCAGAATTTGCAGACATTTTCGCCAGGTACGCCTGCAAATCGACTTTATGAGTATAATGAAAGCACGGATAAGTTCAGCGCTGTCAACCAGACTTTAGAACCCAACTTTGTGGCAGGAAAAGGCTATGCTTTCCGCGCAGAAAGTGGCATCTTGAATGGTATTTCCAAGACTTACAGTTTTACAGGAGTTCCAAATAATGCTGATATTTCTGTTGCAATCAAAAGATCTCCTAACACAGGCACGGGCGGAAGTGTAATCCACGGGTACAACCTGGTTGGGAATCCTTATCCTTCCAATATCAAATTCGATGAACTGTATCTGGGGAATTCATCTCTGATCTGGAATACGGCGTATTTCTGGACCAACAACAATTTCACTCCGGTGCAGGCGGGATCGAATTACACACCAAACAATTATGCAATCTACAACGGGACGGGAGGAAATAGCGCCACAAGAGCAGCAGTCGGTTTGGGTGTTACTGCTATTCCAAATGGCATTGTGAAGGTAGGCCAGGGATTCATCGTGCAGAAAAAGGATTTCGGTGCAGGTAATCTTCAGTTTAAAAATGATTACGGTGCTTCGAATGTGCTTCGAATTGCCGGTCCAGGTACCTTCTTCCAGAAAAATGAAGAATCAAGAAACAGATTCTGGCTCACGCTTACTTCGCCTAATGATCTTGTCAACAGTTTGCTGATTGGCTATATTCCTGGGGCTACAGATGGTTTCGAAACGGACTATGACGGTGAGCTTTTTGTAATAGGTTCGGATTCTTTCTATTCTACTTTGGGAGCGAGAAAGCTTGCGATACAGGGCAAGAAAGGTAATTTCAATACGGACGATGTTGTGCCTCTTGCGGTAGTGTCTTCTGCAGCCGGAAACTTCACCATCAATCTTCAGATTGCAGAAGGAATCTTCGATGGCAGTCAGACGATCTATCTTCGAGACAAATTATTGAACAAATATATCAATCTCAGCAGTGACGGAAGCTACACTTTCCAGGCTGTAAAGGGAGCAGATGCTTCAAGATTTGAAATCGTTTACAAAGAGTCCACATATCTGGATGCTGGTGCAAATGTCAAAACAGACTTCCAGGTTTACAAAGACGGTAATTCTTTTGTGGTGAAGTCTTTCAAAATCCTTGGTAATGTAGAGCTGTACGAAGCTGGCGGCAAGCTCATCAAATCTTACAAGTCAAATTCTAAAGATTTCAGAATAGAAAACACATCGTTACCAACTGGCGTTTATATCATAAAAGCCGAAAACTCCGGCGATATGAGAACCAAAAAAGTGATGAGGTAGATCTTTAAAAAGATAAACAGCCATCAACAAGAAAATACACTCCATTGCGGGGTGTATTTTTTTTGTTTTTTTTGATTATAAAAATTATTCTATCAGGTTAAAGTTTGATATCATTCAATGATTGATAACGTAATATTTAAATTATGGAGAATTAAGATGAATAATATGAAAAACATCGCAACCAATTAATGGATTAAAATGTAAAATAAACCCAATATTAATTTTTGATGATTTGATAGTTAATAATGATTATTATTTTCAATTTGTTTTTATAAATACTATTTTTGTACAATTTCGAATTTTAAAATGTCATTATGAAAATAAAATTATTAATTCATCAAAAATCTTCAGTAATAAGGAAGCGATTTGTGTTTCTTCTTATGCTAACAATGGCTGTGAATGTCTGGGCGCAAATAGAAATCCCATCAACAGCGATTGTTACTGAGAATTTTAATACGATGGGTACAAGCATCAGTAATGCTTTGCCGGTGTCGTGGAGACTGCAAAATAGTGCAAGTCCGACCTTTGCTGGAGGTACAAGAACTGTTGGTTTTCAATTTTCATCTGGAGCACCGGCAAGTGGCGGTCTGTATAACTGGGGTAATAGTGCTGGATCTGACCGTAGTCCTGGTGTGATGACGTCCGGTAGTTTTTCGAGTCCAAGTAGTTTAATGGGTTATTACAAAAATACTAATACTGCTGCTATCACCAAAATTACAGTATCTTACAATGTAGAGAGATATAGAATTAATTCATCCGCTGCTTCTGTCCAATTTTATTATTCTACAAACGGCTCCACTTGGACAGCAGTATCTGCTGGAGATGTTCCAACAGCATCTTTGCCGACAGGAAGTAGCGCATATGGATTTCCTCAGCTAACAGTTTCTGTCAACAATTTTGATGTTGCTTTTGCGAATGCCGTTGCTCCAGCTGGAGTATTCTATCTGCGTTGGAATATAAATACAACTGGATCTAATTCTCAAGGTATAGGTATAGATGATGTTACTGTCAAAGCTTCTTTTGTAGAAACTTGCGCCGCTCCAACTGTTTCTCCAACCACGTCATTAGAAAACAATACAGCAGTAGGAATAGATCTTTCAGGAAGTGTCATTGCAATTGGTGGTGCCAATGTGACAGAAGTAGGTTTCAACTATGGAACCTCTTCCACTTTAGCTGGTGCAACTACAGCCAGTACAACAGGACTTGCAGTTTCCACAGTTCCTTATGCGTTTACCAAAACATTGTCGGGACTAGCAGCGAACACACTTTATTATTACAGAGCATATGCAACAAATAACTGTACGACGCCTCAAACAGCTTATTCTAACGCTTCGGGATATCCAACATTTACCACAGTATCCTTAGCTCCAATTTCTGCAGCTGCCGATAATATCGTGACAGACTCTTTCCGTGCGAATTGGTCTGCACCATCTGCAACACAAGGTGCGCTGGCATACACTTATCATTTGGAAATAGACGATAATAATGATTTCTCTTCTCCAATTTATAATAACGAAAATTTAACAGCTACAAATTATACGATTGCATCACTAACTGCGAATACGCCTTACTATTACAGAGTTCGTATTAAAAATGCTGGTGGGTATTCTGCTTGGTCGGCCACGCAAACGGTAACTACTTCGGCTAGTAGTAAACCTGTGGTTACTGCATCTTCTTTCAACGGCACTGTGAATGTGAGTTTTTCACAAAATATTTCCGCGACTAATATTCCAGATAGTTATGCCATTGTTGCGGGAAACAATCTTCCTGCCGGTCTTGTTCTTAATACAACATCAGGTGCTATCACAGGGATTCCTACAGCAGCAGGAACTTTTACAACCAATGTTACTGCTACGAAAGGTGCTGAAACCAGTGATCCGACTACGCTTACATTTACCATCGCAAAAGGAAGCCAAACCATTACAGGATTGCCTATTGCGATTACAAAAATATATGGTGACGCAGATTACGCATTGACTGCAACTGCATCTTCCGGGCTAACGGTTACTTATACAAGTTCTAATACTGATGTTGCTACTGTAACAGGTAGTACTGTGAAAATTATTGGTGCGGGTAATGCTACAATTACAGCACAACAGATTGGAAATGCAAATTATAATGCTGCTTCAGATGTAACACAAGCCTTAACAGTCAATCCAAAAGAATTAACAATTACCGGTTTGGTACCACAAAATAAGGTTTACGATCAAAGCACTTCGGTAGTTGTAACTGGAACGCCTGCTTATGCTGGATTGGTAAATGGAGAAACATTTGCTGTGACAGGAACAGTGAGTTGGGCATTTGCGAACAAAAATGCTGGTGCAGATAAAGTACTATTGAAAACAGGAAACTACAATGCACCTTCTGCAAATTATACAGTGCTGCAGCCAACATTGCAGGCTACTATCACTAAAAAAGATATTACCATTAGTACCATCACTGCAAATGATAAAGCTTATGATGGAACTGTAACTGCAGTGTTCTCGAATGTCACTTCTACAGGTGTTTTAATAGGAGACACTGTAACATTTACAGTCTCGGGAAGTTTTTCTGATGCGAATGCAGGACTAGACAAAGAAGTAACTGTTTTGGCAATCAATCTTTTGGGAGCAGATGGTGGCAATTATAATATTCCACTTTTCCCAACAGGATTGACGGCTGATATTACGAAAGTAAATCAAACCATTACGTTTAATGCCGTTCCAACTGTAAATGTAGGTGGAACAATCAATCTATCAACTTATGCAACAACGACATCTGGATTGCCATTGTCATACAGCAGTTCTGTACCTGCTATAGCAAGCATTTCTGGTGCTACGCTTACCGGTAATAATATGGGAAGCACAATAGTGACAGTATCACAAGATGGGAATATTAATTACAATGCTGCAACAAATGTTCAGCAAACAGTAGATGTGGTAGAATTGCCTGTGGCATTGGCACAATGGGATTTCTTTGGTGTGACATCATCAGCATCTTTAACTACTCTTGCTGCAACAGAAATTTCGCCTTCTTTGAATGCGGCAAGTGCGATACTAAGTAGAGGATCTGGTGCGCCTGGAAGTGCAGGAGGTAATTCTTTCCGAACTACTGGTTTTCAAAATAATGGAATAGAAGTTACCAATACAGATTATTTCCAGACAAGCTTTACAGCTACAGAAAACATCTTGTCTTTGACATCTATTAAAGCTCGTGTGATTGGTACGGGTACATTTACAACAACGCCTGGTGTACAGATACAGTTTGCCTATAGTTTAAACGGTACGACTTATACTCTTATTAATTCTCCTATTAACTTTATTGGAGATGGTCAAATACCCGATATGAATTTAGCTGGCGTTACTGCACTACAAAATATTGCTGCAGGAACAACCGTATATTTTAGATTTTATGCTTCAGGACGTACAGCTACAGGTGGATATGGATTCTCTTCTCCTGCGTCAGAACAATATGGTTTAGAGTTTTACGGAAGATTCAAACCAACCACTATAACTTGGGATGGAACGGCTTGGTCTAATTTTAATGGACCAGACAAATCTCAGAATGCAATCATCGATGGTGCTTATACTCAAAGTAGTACAAATACGGCACTTGAAGTTAATAACCTTAACATAACAAATAATGGCGCCATCACAATTCTGGCTGACCAAGGTATTACTGTAAACGGAGATATCACAACTCCGGATGACAAAATCACGATCGAAAGTGATGGTAGTCTTACACAGACCAAACTTACAAATGGCAACAGTGCAAATACCATTATTGCCAAAAGAGAGGTCAATATGAGAACTTCAGATTACACCTATTGGAGTTCTCCGGTAGCCAATCAGGTTTTATTAAATACAGCCAATGTTAATGCTGCTAATAGTACTGGAGGTTTTTCTCAAGGTTCTCCAAACAATAGAACTTATGAGTACAACGAAGTGACAGATACGTTCAAAGCTACAGCAGACCAACAGTTTGTTTCGGCAAAGGGATATGCTATACGTGGAAAATCGGGTTATGGGTCAGCTCTATCATCAGATGAGCTTAGCTTTAGAGGAATTCTGCATAACGGAAACTATTTTATCCAGATTCAAAAATCTAAGAATACATTAGTTGGCGGTGTTTCTACCGAGCACGGCTACAATATGATCGGGAATCCATATCCATCACATATGGATTTTAATAAATTCTATAATCTTGATAATGGAACTGGGACGAAAAATAGCGATCTGATTTTAGGAAAAGCATGGTTCTGGACCAACGTTCCAGGCGCACCTGCAAATCAGGGTGGATCTGCTTATGTGGCAAATAATTATGCAACCTATTCATTGGCAGGTGGAGTTCCAGCAACAGGTTCAGACGAGGTAGAGTCTCCAATTCCTACCAAATTTATAAAAGTAGCGCAAGGCTTCATTGTTCAAATGAGAACTGCCGCACCAACTGGAAATACACCTGATCTTGGAATTTTGAAGTTTGATAATAGCATTAGATCCAACGACAGCTCTAGCTATTTCTATAATAACAACAAATCAGGAGAAAGCGAGATCAACCGTTATTGGATAAAATTGATATCACCTTATAATGTTGTAAATACAATCCTGATGGCTCACGTAGATGGCGCTACCAATGATTATGATGCAGATTATGACTCAGAGTTATTAGCAGTTGGTGATGATTCTTTCTACTCCAAACTCAATAGTCAGAAGTTGCAGATCCAGGCAAGAAATAATCCACTGAGCAGCAACGATGTTATTAATCTGGGAACAAAATATTCTGTAAACGGAACTTATAAGATTAAACTTGGTAATAAAGAAGGTGTTTTCAAAGCTAATCAGAAGATATATCTTATCGACAAGCTGCTCAATACTTACACCGATATTACAAACCAGGCTTATTCTTTCACAGCAGGTAAAGGAACTGATGAAACACGTTTCCAGATTGTGTATAAGGATAATACATTCCTGGGAACAGATCCAGCCACGAAATCTGACTTCGAAGTATACAGAGACGGAACAGATTACGTGATTAATTCATCCAAAATTCTGGGTCAAATTGAAGTTTATGATGCGGCAGGAAGATTGGTCATCAGTCAGAAAACTTTGAACAAATCTCTTAAAATTAATACTTCTGCTCTCATCAATGGCGTGTATATTATCAAAGCTGAGAATTCTGGAGACATCAGAACGAAGAAGATGATTAAATAATTTTTTTTTCAAATATTAAATAAAAGGCACTTTCGGGTGTCTTTTTTGCGTTTGGAAGAATCGCATTTGTAGGTGTAAATGTCAGATTTTGGTTTTAAAATCCTTTATTAATGGGTTTTGGAGGACTATATTAACTTTTCTTAAGGTACTTAGATAAAATAATAATTTATCATAACTTTATTGCGAAATAAAATCTAACACAAATGAAAAACAAATTACTTAAGAATTCCTGGGGATTTACTTTTCAGAAATCTTTGGCCACCTTCATTCTTTTTTTAAGCCTAACTCTTACCGGCCAGGTCACTTTACCTCATCTGGATCCAATAAGTTACACAGCAGGCACAGCGCTTCAAACCCAAAGTGGCTGGACTTCACTTAATGCCGGGGATGACCTTGCTGTTACAGCAGGAAGTCTTAGTTATTCAGGATTGGCAGCTTCCGCAGGCAACAAAGTAGCTTTTGACGGAGCGGGCATAGACGCTGCCAAGGCCTTCACCCAGCAGACATCGGGCACTGTTTATTATTCTTTTTTGCTTAATGTTTCTTCTTTAGGTTCTCTCAATACAACAGGTGGATATTTGACAGGTCTCAATGAAGGGACGACAACAAATTTTGGAGCCACAGTCTGGACAAGAAGCAGCGGCGTAGGATACAATATCGGCATTAATCCACGTACCACCGTTGCAAATACTGCTTGGTCATCGTCTGTACAGACAGTTGGAACAACTGTTTTGGTAGTGATTTCTTATCAAATTGTGGCAGGTTCATCAAACGATGTTGTGAAAATGTGGATCAACCCAACACCTGGAGGTACAGAACCTGCAGCTACATTGTCTGCAACTAACACAGGAACAGATTTACTTAATCTCAATCGAATATTTATTCGCCAAGATGCAACTACAACAACACCTTTTGTTGAGATGGATGAGTTGAGGGTGGGAACCACTTGGGCTTCTGTAACGCCCGCTGGATCATCCTGCGCCGCTCCGGCTTTAAGCAGCACTGTGTCTGCAACTCAGAACATCACCGGTGATATAGATTTTACAGGAAGTGTTACTAATGCAGGTGGCGGAACCAGTATTACCAAACGTGGATTCCAGATTTCTACAAATGCTAATATGTCTTCGGCAACAGACTTATCAGAAAATTCATCTTCTACCGGATCTTACACATTGAATACGATCCTTACTGGGAATACAAGATATTACTACAGATCTTACGCAATTAATAATTGTGCGGTTCCGCAGACCGGCTATTCCAGTGCAACACCTGTATCGACTTCAATTGTAACCAAGCCATTTTCTACCACTGCAAATGCAGCTACCAATGTTTCTTCAAAATCCTTCCGAGCCAATTGGACCAATCCGGGAGTAGGGACGGAAACTTTTACTTATAAATTATTCGTGTACGCCGATGACGGATTGGGAAATTACTCACTCTTCGCAACTTATACTTCAATTCCGTCTGGTACAACTTTTTATGATGTAACAGGTCTTACGCCAAATACGAATTACAGATATAACTTCAGATCAAATAATTCTGCGGGAGATTCGGAACTGCCTTCTAATACTATTAATGTTACAACACTCACTGCCGCTACAAAACTTGCTTACAGCGTAAGTCCGCCAGCAACTGGAAATGCAGGTGTCAATTTAACGTCATTTACAGTACAGGCGCAGCGAGCGGACAACAGTGTGGATACAGATTTTTCCGGAACTGTAACGTTATCAAGAAATATTGTTTCAGGATCTGGCACGCTTGGCGGAACTACGACTGCTGCTCTGTCTGGAGGTGCGGCAACTTTCGGTGCAGTCAATTTGTCATCGGCAGGAACTTACACTATTACAGCATCCCTTTCAGGATTAACATCTGCAACAAGTGGAAACATCATCATATCTGCAGTAAGCGCTGCGACAGATTATTTCCGAACTTCTAAATCCGGAAATTGGTCAGATACGGCTTCTGCAACAACTCCTTGGGAATCCTCTACCAATGGAACTTCGGACTGGCACACTGCAACACTTGCTCCGGGAACGAATGCCAGTGCTGTAACCATACAGTCAGGTCATAATATTGTTATTAATACGACCGGAATTGTCATTACAAAAACACAGGTTTACGGAAGTCTGGAAACGGGCATAAATAATTTTTCTGTAAATGGAATTGCAGACGGGATAGAACTTACCATAAAAAATGGCGGATCTTTTATCACCAATGGAGACGGATATGCTAATGCTGGAAATGCTTACGGATTGGTAGAGACCGGCGGAAAGCTTGTTGCTCTCAGCGGTAGTGGGAGCACGTTTGCTCAGCGGTATATAGAAGCAAGTTTTGGATTGTTTTATTTTGGGAATAATGCAATTTGCGAATGGCAAAACTCAAGTACCAATTTAGGAAGTGCAGATACCAATTATTTTTCAGCTTTCAACACGGGAGATATAGCAATTTTCAGAATCGTCAATTCGCCTGCATTTGCTTTTGGATCTTCTACCAGCAATGTTTTAAATGCAAAAATTGAAGTTAATTCAAATATCGTATGGGACTATCAAGGTAATGGGAACAAAACTTTCGTCGGTGGTCTGCAGGGAACGGGAAGTCTTACTATTAATTATGCTTCCGGAACTGGAAAAGTGATTTTTGGAACTTCTGGAAATATTCCAACTCTAGGTAATACTGGCAAACTCACATTCACCTTCCCATCAAATAAAATTGAATTTCCAAATGGTGCGAATGTGCCGCTGGCAGCTGAGGTTGTGCTTCAGAGCGCTGCACAGAATAACTATTTGAGCAGAACCGGCGGCACGATAACGGTCAATGGAATTCTTGATCTTTCAAATATCAGAATTATAAACTCCGCTACAGGATCTATCTCCGTCAACGGAACTTTGAAAACATCAAATACCGGTGGCCTCAAAGCGACTGGTTTAGGAAATATCCAGGAAGGAACGCTTGCTCTGAATGCAAATAGTATTGTTGATTATTATGCGACTGCCAATCAAACTGTCAGCTCAAATCCTTCTTATTATAATATCATATTTTCTGGTGCAGGAATCAAAACACCCTCCAGTGCAATATCAGTTGATACAAATGGATCTGTAAAAGTCACCGGAACTACGACAGCAGATTTTACCTCGAATAATCTTGCCAGTACATCGGCAAATACTACTGCATTTCAAATGGATGGTGGCCGCCTGATTCTAGGAACCGGAGGAGCGCAGCCAAATATGCGCGGAACGTATAATCTAACTGGTGGCGTTGTAGAATTCAAAGGTTCATCCTCACAAACTATCAGAAGTAAAAGTTATCAGAATATAGAAGTGAGCGGAACAGATGTCGGTAATTCTTCAGGAAATATTACACTGAATTCAAACGGTACATTTACAGTGGTTTCGGGCGGTTTATTTACTATTAATGATAATTCTATTACTTCATTATCCGGAGCCAATGCAAAAGTTATTGTGAAAAATGGAGGTACTTTCAAAACGGGAAATACCAAAGGATTACACGGTTTTACAGCCACCTTCACGGATAACTCTGCAGTGCATTCCAATATTACGGACATCACTTTGGAAAATGGCAGTACGGTGGAATATAGCAAAGCAACTGCGCAAACTGTGAGCGATTTTACGCCGGGATATTATAATCTTAATTTTACCGGTACAGGCGAAAAGACTGCAGCAAATCTTAAGGTTAATAATCTGACGACGATAAGTGCCGGAATTCTTAGAATCTCGGAGACAGCAGATAATGTGATACCTAATGTTTTCTATGCACACAAAGGAATCAGCAATACTGGCGGAAATGTAATTCTCGAAACCAATGCAAACCTGATGCAGGATGCGACTGGTGTTTCTAACTTCGGAAATATTGAAGCGAAGAGAAAAGCCAAACTGCCAAAATTGGGTTACAACTATTGGAGTTCGCCTGTCAGCAATCAAAATCTCTACGCTTTTTCTGACGGCGGCGGTCTTAACGGGACACCAAAAAACAGATTCTGGCAGTACGATGAGGCTACAGATCTTTTCAAAAACACAGGATCTTTTCAACTGAATGATCTTTCCGTTTTTGAATCCGGAAAAGGATATGCAATCCGCGGACAAAATCAGTTTGATGCTGCAGTGCCTACTACTTCATACGAGTTTACTTTTACAGGAACACCTCACAATGGCAGCTTGTCTTTTGTGAATTTGAAGTATTCCGGGCCAGACAAAGGATACAATCTGGTGGGGAATCCATATCCTTCACATATTGATTTTGATGAATTGTACAATATCAATTCCTCAAAGATCTATGCCACAGCCTACTTCTGGACTAACAATGATATGAGTGTTACCTCGCAGCAAGGTTCGGGCTATCAAGGAAACAACTATGCTGTTTACAACCTGACAGGTGGTGCTCCGGCTGTGGAAATAGATCCTGCGCCTGGACAGCCTGCATTGGCAAGCAGTACACCAAATAATATTATAAAAGTAGGGCAGGGTTTCATCATCAAAGCAAAAATTGCAGGGAGCAACCAGCCGCTTAATTTTACTAATGCAGTGAGAGTTGCAGAGAGCGGCATCTTTTTTAACAACAAACTTTCTGTAGAAAAAAACAGATTTTGGCTGAAGCTGAAATCGCCGGCCAACATTACAAATACAATTCTGATAGGATATATCCCAACGGCTACCAATGACTTCGAAATAGATTACGATGCCGAATTGTTTGTTGTTGGATCTGATTCCTTCTATTCTACATTAGGCAGTAAAAAACTCGCAATTCAGGGCAAAGGTACCTTTGACATAGAAGATAAAGTTGGCTTGGGAAATGTCTATTCGCAAAATGGAAACTACACCGTTTCACTGAAAAATGCAGAAGGCATCTTCAGCGGAAATCAAAATATTTATCTGAAGGACAAGCTGCTGAACAAAGTTGTAAACTTGAGCAATAGCGATTACACATTCCAGGCAGTAAAAGGAACAGACAATTCCCGCTTCGAAATTGTGTTCAAAGAAGATGCAGTTTTGGGAACAGATTCAGCCACGAAATCTGACTTCGAAGTGTACAGAGACGGAACAGATTATGTGATTAATTCATCCAAAATTTTAGTAAGAATCGACGTTTATGATGTCACGGGAAGATTGGTCATCAGTAAAAAATCTACCGACAGAAATTTCAGATTGGATTCTGCGATGCTTTCCAATGGTGTTTATATCATTAAGGCTGAAAACTCTGGTGATGTGAGAACGAAGAAAGTTATTAAATAATTTCTTTGTAAATATCAAATAAAAGGCACTTTCGAGTGCCTTTTTTGGTTTTCATTTGTTGTCTATAATTGATGGTTGAATTGCGGTATTTGTATTATAAAGCCTTATTTAATGCCTAATTAAAAAATATTTAACTTTTTATTAATGAGTTTGAGAAAAATAATTAATTTAACAAACTGATTTAAGAAGAAACAAATGACTACGAAAAAAAAACTAAAAACTGTGGTTTTCAAAAACCAATTTTCTAACTATGCTATTCTATTAGCTGTATTTTTTAGCAATATTATTCTGGCTCAGACAACAGTGACTTACAGTGCTTTTACAACAGTTACATGTCCAGATACACCAGTAGCAACTATTTCTACACCACCAACTGGATTGACTTTTTCTCAATTCTCACGTGGTTCCGGCGTAACCTGTGCAACAGCAAATGGATCCATATCAGGATCTTTGTTTAATAATACCCTAACTGCAAGTATCAGCGCAGCAAAGTGGTTTACATTTTCGATTACCAGTGACGCTTCTACATCCTTTACGCTTAACAGTTTAAACATTGTTTCAAGAGTTAGTAATGCCAGTGGAACCCCAAACGTATCGGTTCAATACAGCATTGGTACTGGTACAAAAACAGTAATAGGTTCTTACACGCCTACAGGAAGTGTGGCTACATATACTATTACACCGTCATCCGCAATATCTGTAGGTGCAGGAGAAGTTCTTAATATATTTATCATTCCAAATTCCTTAACTGCAAATGGTACAACTTGCAGAGTGGAAAATAATACAAGCGCTAACGTTACAGCAACCACGGTTTCAACTTGTACAACGCCTGCAGATCCGGTGGGAACTATTTCTGCTACACCTTCCTGCGGATCTACGAGTCTCGGTTTTTCCGGAACAGCTCCAACAGGTACAAAATATTATTGGCAAACCAGTTCAAGTGGAACTTCAACGACCAACCAAACGACAGGTTCTTATGCACCAACAACTTCTGGAACTTATTATGTCCGTTCTAAGTCTGATGCCGGAAATTGCTGGTCAGCAGGAACAGTTTCTCAAGCAGTTACCGTAGTTGCTGCACCTAGTATCACTAGCCAACCGGCAAATCAGGCAGTTACTGAACCTTCAACTGCAACATTTTCTGTCACTGTTTCCAATGCTGCAAGTTATCAGTGGCAAGAAAAAATAGGCGCTGCGGCCTGGACCAATGTGGGTAGCAATAGTAATTCTTACACTACACCTGCAACTTCTATTGCAATGAACGGCTATCAGTATAAAGTTGTTATTACAGGTAATTCTCCTTGCGCAACTATAGAATCTGAAGTGAAGACATTAACGGTAAATGCAGCAGTTCCACCTACCATTACAAGTTCACTTACCAAATCCACCATCTATGGAACAGGAGACACATACACAATAACCGCTTCCAATACACCAACATCTTACAGCACAGGAACATTGCCGGCTGGATTTTCATTTTCGGGAGCTATTGTTACAAAAGCAAGTAATGTAGAGGCAGGCATATATAACATCAGTATTTCTGCGACAAATGCCGGAGGAACAGACACAAAAACGCTGGTATGGACAGTTACACCAAAGCCTTTAACTATTAATGGATTAACTGGTGTTAACAAAGTTTACGATGGTAGCACAGCAACAATACTTTCCGGAAGTCCCAGCTTAGTCGGCATCGTTTTTTCTGACGATGTCTCAGTCACCGGAACGCCTACTGTCAATTTTACAACAAAAGATGTTGGAACCAATAAGCCAATTACGGTTTTTGGATATTCCTTAACTGGAACAAAAGCAGGTAATTATTCGGTATCGCAACCTACCGGATTGACGGCTAATGTTACAGCAAAATCTTTAACAATTACTTCCGTAACAGTTGCTAATAAAGTCTACGACGGGACTAATGCTGCAACAATTACAGGAACACTTTCAGGCATTATTAGTCCGGATGTGGTGACCTTCAACGGAACAGGAACTTTTGCTTCGGTTAATGTTGGAACAGGTATTTCGGTAACCTCTACTTCAACATTAGGCGGTGCGAATGCAGGCAATTACAGCCTTACACAGCCAACAGGATTAAGCGCTGATATCACCAAAGCCAATCAGACCATTACATTTACTGCGATTCCAACTTTGGGCGTCGGAAATACTTATAATTTGACATTGGTTGCAAGTTCCAGTTCAGGATTGGCTTTGAGTTTTTCCAGTGCATCAACCAATGTAGCAACTGTGTCAGGCTCTACTTTGAGCGGCGTTTCTGTCGGGACATCCCTTATCACAGCATCACAGTCCGGTAACGGAAATTACAATGCGGCAACTTCTGTCAGCCAAACGGTCACTGTTGCATTAGAAGCATTTACTGATGGCGATTTTAGGACTAAAGGCGGGGGTGTGTGGAACAATAGGAATGATGCAGCTTCTACAGTTACCTGGCAGAAATACAATGGAATTTCAAATATTTGGGAAGACGTTTCTGCAGGGCCATCTGCTGTAGATACCAATGTTTATATTGCTACTGCGGTAGAAATTCCGGTAAGCACTACGATTAGTGGAAACTTTAGAATTGTAGTTAGGGATACAGGTGTTCTTACTTTTAAATCTTCATCTTTGTGGACTTTTAGAAATATCATCATCAAGTCAGGCGGTACTTTGGATATGCAAACCAGATTTACTGTTTTGGCAGCAGGTAATTTTGAAATCGAAAACGGTGGAAATTTTTGGTACAGCTATCCATCTGCTGCTGCTTCCACGCTTACTGCAAGTCTTTGGGCTGGAAATGAGATTTTTCATCCGGATTCCAACTTTATTATTAAAAATCACGATACAGGAAGCGGTATTTATTTTTTACCGGCACAATCAAACATTTCAGCTAATACATACAATGGTGTAACAGCTTATTTTGGAAACTTGATTTCAGATTCATCCAGTGGCGACGTTAGGATGACGACCACTAATTTTAATAATACGACACTGACACACGGTAATCTGGAAATACGGCCAAATGGTTCTTATGCACTACTATATGGAAATGTAAACTGGACCATTGGAAAAGATTTTGTCATTAAACAAAATTCATCCAATCTTACTGCAACCCCGAATCTTTCAGTTTCTACCGCAAACACCATAACGCTTAATGTTAAAGGAAGTTTTATTAATAATTCAAAAAGTAATTTTAGACTTTCAAACTCTACAGCAGGTACCATAACTTTGAATATTGACGGTAATCTTGAATTAAGAGACGAAGGTAAATTTGATGCAAAATTCAATGCTGCAATTACAGAAGTTAATTTGAAAGGAGATCTTTTGGTAGATCCTGATGCGCTATTACGGGCAACTGCTGCAACTAACTTTAATTTTACAGGAACCGGAGATGGTTTAACAGCTGCAACGACTCAAAATATTGATGTGGCATCAACGGTTACAAATGAAAATTCAAACCTTAATTTCAATATAAAATCTGGTGCTTACGTTCAATTATTAAACAGAAATTTTGAACTCGGAACCAATTCTAAACTGACCGCAGAATCTGGCAGTACCTTAGATTTTGGTTTTAATGGAACTACCGCTCTCAATATCGCAAGAGTCGGATCAACTGCCGGTCAGTCGTTTGCCTCAGATGCGGGAAGTGTTTTAAAAATCACCTCACCGGATGGTATTTCTAATGGAACAAGTGTTTACACAGGAAATGTCCAGGTAGGATCGACTGCTACCAACCGTGTTTTCAGTCCTGCCGGAACTTTTTATTTCATTGGAAAGGCAAACGCTGCACAAGTCTTAGCAAATGGTGCGGATCAAATCTCTGGAAATGGTTTGCCAAGCGACGCCTCTTCCAAAAATATCATTGTGGATCTCAATACCAGCAATGCGGCTCAGGACGATGTAAGCTTCAAAGCAATTGGTGTCAATAAGTTTTCAAGCGCAGGTTCTCTTAAAATTATCAAAGGAACAGTCATTGATATTTCAGGAAATGGATTTGCAGATGGCACTGCAGAAGACGGAAAACTTGTTATGACAGGTGGTCGATATAAAATATCGCGCGGTGGAACACAGCCAAGTATGAGCGGCGATTACGATCTTACCGGCGGCGTGATAGAATTTGCAGGGTCTGCATCTGTTCAGATCAGAACGGGCGCACCTGCAAAACAGTATCTGAATGTTGATATCTCCGGAACCAATGTAGAAACTGGCGGTAAAAACTTCGTAGTCAATAATCTTCTTAGAATAACCGATACCTCTGCAATTTTCACAGTTCCGGAAGTGACTTTGGATTCCGACAATCCTTATGTAGTTACGGCGAAAAAAGGAATTCAAATTGTAACAGGCGGAAAAGCTTTGTTTAAAAATAATGCTGTCTTATTGCAGGATAAAGACGCTGTGAATAGTGGTAACATAACGATGGAAAGAAAAGCAACTGTTCCGTCTATCCAATATAATTTTTGGTCTTCACCAGTCAAAGATCAGGCTTTGTACAGTTTGTATAATGTGCCTAATAATTCGGTAATGGCTTATAATTCAGCTAATGACAAATTTAATG
Organism: Epilithonimonas sp. JDS; assembly: GCF_021261315.1. GTDB lineage: Bacteria > Bacteroidota > Bacteroidia > Flavobacteriales > Weeksellaceae > Epilithonimonas. The sequence continues at coordinate 403,979 of NZ_JAJSAX010000001.1, read as the reverse complement.
TTCTTAACACTGCAAGCAATCCAAAATCTGTCTTTGCAAAAGGATATTCTATAAAGGGATCTCCAACGATGGCGCCTGCTCTTACTGCTACTTTTACAGGAGAACCGAATAACGAAAGTACATTGGGAGTCAATACCATCGCCTTATCGACTGCCGGAAACAACTATAATTTAATCGGCAATCCTTATCCTTCCAATCTGGATATTGTTGCTTTATTTAACGATAGCGACAATTTTTCAAAATTTTATAATGGAGCAGATGAATCGCCAACTGCCTATTTGTGGGATAATACGAGCAATACAAATCTGAGTCAGTTAGGTTCAGGTTATGTAAACCAAAATTATGCGATCGTAAACTTATCCTCCGGCATGGGAATTCCTGCGCCAATCGTAGCTGCTACCGGGAAAAAACCAAACGGAATCTTAAGACCCGGACAGGGATTTATTATGAGAGCAATGGAAACAGGAGGAAGTCTGACTTTCAAAAATGCTTTGATGAGAACTTCCGGCATTACAATGGGTGGAACCAATTCTCAGCATTTTAAAAATAGTGAGGAGAGCAATGACAATTTTTATCTCAAGCTTACGACACCTAAAGATATGCATATCGTAATTGCGATGGCTTATCATCCGGCTGCGGAAAATTCCTTTGAACGTTTTGACAGCGCAATATTCAGCGAATCTGTGACGGAGAATTTCTATTCATTAAGTTCGGATTCCAAAAAATTAGCAATCCAGGGAAGAAAAGGTAATTTTAATAAGGATGATGTGATTCGATTGGGTTTCAAAACATCTGTCAGCGGAAATCAGAAAATCAGTCTGGAAGATAAAGGCGGAGTTTTCAGTATGGGGCAGAATATTTATTTGAAAGATAAATTATTGAATCAAACCATTAATCTGACTAATGGGGATTACACTTTTCAATCTGTAAACGGTACCGACCTTACACGCTTCGAAATTGTGTTCAAAGAAAATGCAGTTCTAGGAACAGATTCATCCACGAAATCAGACTTTGAAGTTTACAGAGACGGAACAGATTATGTGATTAATTCATCCAAAATTTTAGGAAGAATCGATGTTTATGATGTCACGGGAAGATTGGTCATCAGTAAAAAATCTACCGACAGAAATTTCAGATTGGATTCTGCGATGCTTTCCAATGGTGTTTATATCATTAAGGCTGAAAACTCCGGTGATGTGAGAACGAAGAAGATTATTAAATAAATTCTTATATCTTTCTTTAAAAGGGACTGTTTCCAAAAGTGAAACAGTCTCTTTTTATTTTTAAGTGTGTTTTTTAGTAATTTTTTTCACAGATAATTGTTTGTTTATTTTGTTAATATTTAATTAGTGTCAATAATAAAATTTTGATTATCAATGTTTTGTAAAATTTTATAATCTGAATTTTGTAAATCCGATAAAAAATCTAAATTTACAGCAGACCTTAAAAATACAAAACCTGATGAAAATTTTTTTCTCCTGGTTATTCCTGTTTGGAGTAATCAGCATCTTTGGGCAACCATATATTGCAGACACCGAAGGACTCGGCAAATATGGCTACTTAGATAAAAATGCTACAACTTACATTCGGCTCAATTCCGGATCTTACACAAATATCTACCAGCTTTTTGCAAGAACCTGGACTGGATCTGCCAGCGTGAGAACTTACGGAACGCCTCTCAATTCATGCGGCGGCGCCAATGTGAATCAGAATACCAATAATTATCTTTTTGCTTCTGCAATGTCTCCGGGTAGTATTGCTTACACTTCTGTTCATGCAGATTTTTGCGGTGGTGGCAATTCTTATGGCGGAAATCCGGACATTCCAGGTTTCAACGAGAAGCAGCATTACATTTTTGAACTCACAAGCCGGAATTCTGATCTGTCTTCCAATATTGTAGTTGGAAATAAAAATGTGGTAATGTCCGCTAAGATTGATTTCGGATCTTTGTCCGACAGAAAACTGCAGAGATTCTGGATTAAAAACAATGGAACTTTTGCGGAGGCTACAGACATTCCGAATGATGGTTTCAAAATCTATTATGAAGCAGCCACAGGATCGGAAACTTTTAACGGAAGTGAGAGCAGTGCTATACTTTATGGCGAATACGGCGGAAACTCCACTTCCAATAATGAATACGGACACGATGCGCTTAATATTGATATTCCCGCCGGCGGTCTGAGAGTTTATGTAGTTCTAGAAAATTTGAATAGTTGTTCACCAGGCAAAACGGTGAGCGTCAATTTGCTGAATGACGGACTGAGTTTTTCGCCGATTCCCTCAGCAAATACAAAAACTTTGGCGCGCGTCAATTCAATTCCGGCAACGCCAACTGCTATCACTTATAATTATCCTTCAACTTCTATCACGCCTGCAAATCAAACTGTTGATTTGTATGCAGCTGCAACCAATCTTTCGGTTTCAGTTCCGGGTGCGACATCTTATCAATGGTACAGAAATGTGGTAGCCAATAATACAACCGGAACATTGATTGCCGGCGCGACTTCATCCACATATTCTCCACCAACGGGACCTTCCGATGATTTTAATACACCTGGGACAAATTATTATTATGCCATTGCCACGACCGGCGCTGGAGCTTGTGACAAAGTTGTGAGTGTACTTTCAACAGTAGTTGTTAATAATTCCAATGTTGCCAACTGGGCAAATATCCAATTTCCAAAAACAGATCAGAATCTTTACGAAGGAATTGGTGTGGATGTGTTTGCGCAGGTTTATATTGATGGTTCTACACCGGGACTTGGTCAGGCACCCAATGTAAATGCGTGGATTGGCTACAGTTTGACCAATACCAATCCAAACACCTGGGCACCTACACAGTGGATTCCGGCTGTTTACAATCCTTTCCAGTCGTACAGAGAAGATTTTAATGATGAATATTGGGTGAAGGATTTTGGTAAAGATCTGCCAGCAGGAACTTATTATGTAGCTTCCCGATTTCAGAAAGGCAGCGGCGCCTACGTCTACGGCGGAATTGATGGAACAACAGCAAACGAAAGCGGCGGCATCTGGAATGGGACGACTTATTTTAGTTTGAAATTAATGAACGACCAAACAGTCACCTGGACTGGCTCTGCTTGGAATAATGTAACGGGACCAACAATTACAAGTCCTGCAGTAATCGCCGGAGATGCCACGTCGCCACCGTCATTTTCTGCAAAAAAATTAACAGTCAATAATGAAGTAGGACTCAATATTCCATCAGGACAATCTGTAACGTTAAGCAATGAACTGGTAAATAACAATGGTAATTCCCTCACGAAGACTGTAACTGTCAAAAGTGGCGGAAACTTAATTCAGAATAATGCGCCAGTTTCAAATTCCGGAAAAATCCTTGTCGAGAGGGACGCTGCGGTGGCGGCTGCACAATACAACTTCTGGAGTTCACCTGTTGCAGGACAAGATCTGTACACTATGTATCAATCCGGAAATACAGTGACCCCGAAAAGGGTTTTTACTTACAACACTTTGACGGATTACTACACAACGGTCAACTCAGGAACTTTTGCACCCGGAATTGGATACTCCATCAAAGGCGAATCTGCAGGAAATTCCAAAGCTGCTTTTTTCGGAATTCCGAATAATGGCGATGTAACGGTGAATCTTAATTCAGGAGGACAACGTTATAACCTGATAGGAAATCCATATCCATCTAATTTGGATGCGGTCAGTTTTCATTTTCAAAATCAGGATCAGATAGAAAATACACTTTGGTTTTGGGATAATACAGGGAATTCGGCGGTAACTCAGATGGGGTCGGGATATACTACTTATAGTACGAACAATTTTGCGACTTATAATATTTATTCCGGCGTTGGTAATTCGGGCACCGGAACGCAGAATGACGCCAGCAAAGTTCCAAACGGAAAAATTGTGATCGGACAAGGTTTTATTGTTCAAGCAAAAAGCGGCGTTGCAAATCCAGCGGTCACTTTTAAAAATAATATGAGGACTTCGGAAACAGGTGTTTTCTTTGCCAAGCAAAATCAGGAGAAAGATGTATTCTGGTTGCAGCTCATTTCGCCGGCAAATATTACAAACACTACTGCTATTGTTTATAATGAAAATGCGGTGAATAATCTGGATAATTTTGATTCTGAACTATCATCATTGGGTTCTGATACTTTATATACTTTGGCGAACAATGATTTTAAAAAACTAAGTATTCAAGGCAGAAACTCAGGTCAATTGCAAAACGACAGAGTGAAATTAGGCGTTCAGTACTTCAAAGATGGAACTTATACTTTTACACTGAAGGATAAGATGGGAATTTTCGATAATGGACAATCGATCTATTTGTTGGACAAGCAAACCAATGTTTATATTAATCTGCAAAACGGTAATTACACTTTTTCAGCAAGCAAAAGTCTGGATGAAAACCGATTCGAGATTGTTTATAAAGACAATGCTGTTTTGGGCAACAATGAAATTAGAATTTCGGATTTCCAAATCTATAGAGATCACGATAATTTTGTAATCACTTCCGCCAAAAAATTAGGCAAAATAGAACTATATAATATGTCGGGACAATTGCTGAAAACTTACTTTACCAATGATCAGACGTTCAGAATTGCCGATTCGGAATTATCAACCGGTGTCTTTATTCTAAAAGTCGAAAATGCTGGAGATGTCCGAACGAAAAAAATTATTAAATAAATAATGATAATCAGAATATGTTAAAATATATTTTTGAATATTTTAAACTAAGCATCTCTATTTTGAGGTGTTTTTTTTGATTTAAACCTTTGTGGATCATAATTATAAATATGCAGATCGTTATATTAAATTATGGATTTAATTAAATGATCGTTTGTTTTAATGTTAAATTTTTACTAATTGATTGTAGGTTTTAATATTCTGTTTACATTTGCAATCCTTTTTTAAAAGTATAAAATAATAAGAAAAAAACATAAATATGAGAAAAAGTTTATCCACGCACGGACGATCTCTACATCGTTTTACAAGAAACTTTTTGCTGCCAATCCTTCTTTTTTTGTGGAGCGGGAGTGTTTGGGGGCAGACTACAATTGCTTCAGATGGTTTGAATAATTCAACTAGTCTGTTCTCATTATCGGGTGGTTTGTATTACTCAGGAACTTCTGCTGCAGGAGACAGACCTGCTTCATCTCCCTTTGCATCAGAAGGAACCCACAGCTACGGTCTTAATGCAACATCTGCTTCAGTAGCAACTGCAAGTATGACCACCAGCGATATCAATACTTCCGGTTACACAGCCGTTGAAATGCAGTTTAAGCTAGCATCATTCTCAATAGGTTCAACCGGTAATGGTGCTGACACTACCGATACTGTTACTATTGAAGTAAGTCCTAATGGAGGTGCGAATTGGTATAGCACATATGTTGTAACTGGTAGTGGAAATAGCTTCTGGCCATTCAGTGCAGCAACAACTTCTAGTACAGCATACGACGGAGACGCAACTCCAGTGACAATTGCTGCAACTGCAACTGGTACAGTCAAAGTAACATCTCTTCCTTCCACAACAAACTTAAGATTCAGAATAACTTTAACAAATAATGCAACAGCTGAGCGTTGGTTGGTTGATGACTTTAAAGTTACAGGAACCGCCGGTATAACTTCATTTCAGACTGGAAACTGGTCAGATACTGCAACTTGGGTAGGAGGTGTAGTACCGACATCTTCCCAAAATGTGGTAATTGCCGCTGGACATACCGTTACGATGGATAATGCTACTTATTCTACACGTAATAGTGGGACAATCACTACAGTTAACGGAACTTTAGCAACGAATTTAACTTATACTAATAATGGAACAACCACAATCAACGGATCTTTCCAATTAAATAATGGTGGTTATGCCGGAGGTTCTGCATTTACTTATGCAGCAACCGGAAGTGGTTTAATTTTTAATAGTGGAAGCGTTTATGGCGTAGGATCCGGTAATGCATTTTGGCCGACTGCCAATCCGCCTTTTAACGTAACGGTTAACACAGGTTCTGGTGCAAAGCTTGATACGCCAGTTGGAATAGTTACTGGAACTTTGACATTAAATGGTCAATTAAATGCTGTTAATGCTATAACTGTCAACGGAACTTTACAACTTAACGCTGGTGGATATGTTTCAACAAATGCCCCTGTTTATGGGACATCATCAACATTACTATATAATACAACTTACGGTGTAGGAACAGAGTGGACTACAACCGGAACGACTGTCGGAGCCGGAATACCAAATCACGTAACAATTCAGGGTAATGCGACTGTGACTTATCCTGCTGGAGCTGCCAGAGGAATGGCTGGAAATCTTACTATTACTTCTGGTTCAACATTGACTGCCGGCGATGTTTTGAATGTAAAAGGAACAACTATAAACGCTGGAACTCTTACAAATAATGCCGCAGCCAACTTTACAGGTGTTGTGACAAATTCAGGTACATTTAATTCTAACGGTACTTCCACACTGGCCACTAATTTTGTAAATACCGGAACGCTTAACCTAGGAGGTGATTTCTATCTTGCAGGTAACTGGACAAACACGGGAGGAACTTTTAATCCAAATACCAAAGCTGTTTTCTTCAATGCTGCGTCCGGGACACAGGTGATTACGAATACGGCGGGCGAAACTTTTGATTATTTAGTTCATAATGGCGCAGGATTGCTGCAATTTGCTAACAATGTCACAGTTAAAGGAAGTTCGGGAGATGTGCTTCAGTTATTGGCTGGTACAATTAATCTTAATGGAAAATCACTGACACTTTCTGGCTCGGCTGGTAACGTAAAAGTTGTAGCAGGACAAGTTTTAAATTCTTCAACTTCCGGTGCGACATTCAACATCACCAATGGGACAAAAACAATTACTGGGGGAACGCTTTCCATTCCTTCAAGCGTAACAACAATATTAAATAACGGAATTGATTTCGGAAGCAATCTTACAACCATTTCAGGAACTTTGAGAGTTGCAGCAGGAGGTTTTGTTTCTAATAATTCACCGATCTATACGAGTGCTTCTACATTAGAATATAATGGTGTGACATCTTACGGCGTGAATAACGAGTGGACGGGAAATGCTGCAACCGCAGGAGCTGGAGTTCCACAAAACGTAATATTGACCAGTGCTTCTGTTAATATGCCGACTTCAGCTAGAGGAATGGCTGGGAATCTTACGATTGGTTCGGGAAGTAGTTTAATTTTGAGCGGAACTCTTGGTGCAGATCTTGCGCTAGGAGGAAGTTTTACCAATAACGGTACTTTCACACCGAGTAACAGAGCGGTTATCTTTAATGGAGATGGTTCTATTGTTAATCCACAAAGGATTAATAGTGCGACAATTTTTGATTATCTAATTATTAATCAATCTGGATCGAATTATCTTCAGCTTTCTGCAAATATTGTCGTAAATAAAGATCTTACTCTTACAAACAAAAGTATAAGCCTTACTGGTTTTAATTTGACAATGCCGAATGAATCCTCTGTTATTACATCTAATAGCTCCTCTTATGTGCAAGCTAGTAGTGCAGGACAGTTGATTCGCCAAAATTTGACCACGGGTAAAGAATATATTTTTCCGTTAGGAACTTCTGCGGGTAGCAGATATGCTCCAGTTAAGATAAGTAATCTTTCTGCGGGTGCTAACATTGGAATGAATGTAGCAGCTATTTCAAGCAATTCTAGTATTACACCAAGTATTGTAGATTGGACAAAAGTGGTACTTACTCAATGGAAAATTACAACAAGCAGTAATGTAACAGCGAATATTTATACGGAGTGGCAATCTGGCAACCAAGGTTCTACTATGGTTAATACTGGTTCAACAACCGGTGATATGGGTGTTTCTCAAAATGCTGCACCGTATCAGATTTATGATGTCAATCTTTTACAATACAATACGCAGGCGACAGGTGTGTCGTTATCAGCTACAGGAACTAATGCAATTGTTGTTGGTAATGACGATGCAGTGATGGTTGGTAACGATGACTGTGTTGGCGCAAAAAATATAACAATAAATGCAACAGCGATTTCTGGAAGTACTGTTGGTGCAAGTTCTAGTTTACTTCCTATTACTTGTAATGTTAAAACATCTACAACATCACGTGATGTTTGGTATAAATTTACTACAGTTGCCGCTGGTTATTACAAAATTGAAGTAGTCAAAGGGACTATCGGCGATCACGTTATTGATCTTCGAAGTGGTTCTTGTAATGGAACCAACATTGCTTGTGCAGATACGAATAGTGCAACAGAAAGTATTACCATAGAATTAGCTGCTAATACTTCATACATTTACAGAGTATATAATAATGGAAGTGCCACTGGAGATGGATCTTTTACTACATCAGTAACCACGGTACCAACGATTACTGTAAATCCTTCGACGCTGGATTTTGGAGATGTTGCCATAACGACAGATTCTGTTGTGAAAACATTTACAGTAAAAGCAAGTCTTCTTACAGCCTCTACAGGAAATATAGATTTAACTGCCCTTGCAGGTTATCAATTATCCTTGGATGGAACAACAGCTTGGGCATCTTCAGTGAGCTTGCCTTTTACGGCATCAACGCTTGCAGAAACTACAATCTATACAAAACTAAATCCTTCTACTTGTGGAGATTTTAATGGAAACATTACAGCTGCAGGTGGTGGAGCGACTACTGCAAATGTTGCAGTTACTGGTAAAGGTGTAATTCCAGTTACAACTGCAACAGCAGGTACAGGCATTACTGCATCAACATTCACAGCCAATTGGAGTGCAGTTGCAGGAGCAACCGGCTATAAATTGGATGTTTACAAAAAAGTTACGGGTACTGCTACAGATCTGTTAATATCTGAATATGTTGAAGGTACATCTAACAATAGATATCTTGAGATATTTAATGGTACTGGAATTTCTGTTAACCTAAGTAATTACAAATTACGTTTATATGCGAATGGAAGTACTATATCTACTGATGTCACTTTGTCAGGAACGTTAGCTAATAATGCTGTAGTAGTTTATAAAAACTCAGCTGCTACCACTTACTCAGGAACAGCAGTTAACAATGCCGCGGTAAATTTTAATGGTAATGATGCAGTAGAATTATACAAAATTTCTTCAAACTCTTCCGTAGATATTTTTGGAAAAATAGGAGAAGATCCTGGAACAGCTTGGACTGCAACGGGATTTTCAACTGCTGACAAAACTTTAGTTCGTAATTCTAACATTGCATCCGGTGTTAATGCAAATCCAGCTAGTGGTTTTCCTACTTTAGCGACACAATGGACTCAGTATAATGTTGATGTGGTTTCAAATTTAGGAAGTCACACTTTTAATGCCATTGCTAATAATTACATATTGCAAAATGAAAATGTTGGAAATGTAACATCTTACAATGTAACAGGTTTACAGCCAAACACCCAATATTACTACGTTGTAAGAGCAACAACTGCTGCTTGTGAATCTGCGAATTCTACCGAAGTTGCTGTCACCACCAACAACACCGTTGTCTGGGACGGAACAGCTTGGAGCAACGATAATGTTGGTCCAACCGCAACACTTGATTCAAAATTGACAGGCGCTTATAATATTGCTACTAATTTTGAAACAAAAGATCTGGAAATCACGAGTACAGGATCTCTGGATGTTCAAGCGACAAAAGATGTTATTGTGAACGGGAATATTATTCTTCCTTCCGATAACAAAATTACAATAGAAAGTGATGCTGGTCTTGTGCAGAAAAACACAGGGGCCGATAATAACTCAAATTTCACAGCTACTGTAAAACGTACGGCAAAACTTCCTACAAAAGGTTACACTTTCTGGAGTTCTCCGGTAAGCAATCAGAATCTTTACAGTTTCTCAAACGGTTACAATCAGGCGGCTGGAAGTGGTACAGGAACACCTTGGAACAGATTTTTCGTTTACAAAGAATCCTCTGATACATTCGTGACAGCGGTAAGTGGCGAAATTACACTAGGAGCAAGTTCAGTATTTGATAGTGCACGAGGCTATGCTATCAAAGGTAAAAACAGTTACACTCCAACGGGTGGGACAGGATCAGAAGTTCCAGCAAGTGCTGATACTTTTGTTTTCAATGGAAAAATTAACAATGGGCCGATTTCGTCTCAAATCTTGAAGAACTCTTGTGGAGGTTCTGTTTTGGAAGCTGACTGTACAAAAGGTTATAATTTGGTTGGAAATCCTTATCCATCTAATCTGAATTTTGACGCGCTCTACGCTGCCAACAGCAGTAAGATCTACGGAACAGCGTATTTCTGGACCAATAATGATATTACAGCAACCCAGCAGCAGTCTGGCTCTAATTATAGCGGGAACAATTATGCAATCTACAATATGACTGGTGGAACACCAGCGGTAGAAGTAGATCCGCATCAGCCTTCTGGTGCTGCAAGTCCTACACCTAATGGAATTGTGAAAGTAGGGCAGGGCTTCATCATCAAGTCTAAAAAGTTAGGAGCGGGAAGTGCGCTGTCATTTGATAATACAATGAGAGTCGGGTATGATGCAAATGCACATTTCTACAATGCTAAAAAAGCTGAGAAAAACCGTTTTTGGATTAGAATGACATCGCCTGCAAGCATTACCAATACATTATTGGTAGGTTACATTCCGGGTGCTACTAATGGTTTTGAAATCGATTTTGACGCTGAATTATTTGTTATAGGTTCGGATTCTTTCTATTCTATTTTAGGAACCAAGAAATTGGCTATCCAAGGTAAAGCGGACTTCTCGAATGAAGACAAAGTTCCTGTTGGAACCAAATATGCTGCAAATGGAACTTACAAGCTCAGCCTTGGAAACAAGGAAGGGATTTTTGAAAATCAGAAAATCTATTTGAAAGATAAACTGACTAATTCTTACACTGATCTTACAAGCCAGGATTATACTTTCTCTGCGGTCAAAGGATCAGACGACAGCCGTTTCGAAATTGTTTATAAAGACAATGCAGTTCTTGGAACAGACAGTAACGCAAAATCTGATTTCACAGTTTACAGAGATGGAGAATCCTACGTTGTAAAATCTTCTAAGTCTCTTGGTAAAATAGAAATTTATGACACCTCAGGTAGAATGTTGATAACTTCTTCAACGAAAGAAAACACAGTTAGGATAGATGCTTCTTCTTTGACAAATGGAGTTTATATCATCAAAGCTGAGAACTCTGGAGATCTTAAAACCAAGAAAGTGATCAAATAATTTTAAAGTTCTAAAACTTTTTATAACACCGCTTCGTATATGTTACGAAGCGGTTTTTTATGCGCCTATTCAGCATTTTAGAATCGATCATGTAATTGTTTAAATGTTGATCTAATGGTATTCCACTTCGACTTTTAAAGCTTATCAACAGGTTAAATTTTTACATTAATAATAAAAGGTTTTAATTCTATATGTTGTAATATATTAACAATTGTTAAGTCAATAAGGCAGGTATTTTACTATTTATTTGTTGATTTGTTTGATCTTTATAGGATTGCAGTTATACTATTCTTAATTTAAACATCGGTTTAGATTTTTTTGTGCTATATTCTAATTTTGTTATTAATATTTGTAAATAAATATTAATTTTATGAAAATAATTCAAAAATTATTATAATTTTGCAGGCTATTTATGATCTGACACAGATTGTACAAGTATTATATATAAACACTTAAGATATGATTAAAAATTTATTATCTTCCCAAACGAGGAATGCATTTTATTTTGCAAATTTCAAGTTTTTTGTTTTCCTTCTGGTTGCTTTCTCAACTTCTTTAGGATTAAATGGACAAGTTAGCCTATATAATTTCACTCAAAGTAGCGAAACGTATACACCTTTAAATCCTACCACAGCAACAACACTGGTAAGGAATACCGGTGTTGGAACTAGTGGTGCAGACGATGTAAATTATAGTGCTACCCTTCCCTTTAGCTTTACTTTGGGCACAACAACCCAAAGTGCGAGTACAACTGTATATGTGAACTCAAATGGTTTTTTATCTTTTGGAACTCCTACAGCAAGTGCTACAACTCCAATTTCTACTGCAACAGGGAATGCAGTAGTCGCTGCAATTGGAAGGGATTTGGTAAATAACAATTTTGCAGTTACTGCTTCAATTGCTTCTGGAAGTAACTCAATAACTGTTAGTAGTACTGCAACTGCAGCTGCATTGCAGGTAGGTGAGCCTTTGACAGGTACTGGTATTCCTGCAAATACTTATATTACAGCGATTTCTGGCACAACGATTACGTTAAGCGCAAATGCAACAGCAAGTAATGCAGCTGCATCTTTGACAGCGGGAGGTACTATAAGTTATTCGACAGTAGGATCGGACTTTGTGGTCCAATTTCAGAATTGGGCTGTTTATAATAATTATGGTATTAATAGTGGATTGAATTTTCAGATACGACTAACCCAAACAACAAATGTGGTTCGTGTTGTTTATGGAACTAATACAACTACATCAAGTAACACTACTTATCCTCAGGTGGGTTTGCGTGGTGCAACTAATTCTATTTTCAATAACAGGTCAGGATCTACTTGGGCAGGAACCGTTTCAGGATCGTCAAATACTGCTACAATTACTTTAAATTCTACTAGTGTTCCAGCCTCAGGATTAACATTTATATGGTCTCCACCAACTTGTTCAGGGGTTCCTACGGCACTTACATCTTCACTGTTAACAACTAATTCTGCCACTATAAGCTGGACTGCCCCAAGTACAGCGCCTGCAAGTGGTTACGAATATTATTACAGTACAAGTAGTACTACACCAACTTCTTCGCAAACGCCTAGTGGTTCAACTGCAGCGGGCGTTACAACAGCAGGGTTGTCGTCATTATTACCTGCAACGACTTATTACTATTGGGTTAGATCAAATTGTAACGGAACTGATAAAAGTGCGTGGAGCGCTTCCGGCACATTCACAACAGCTTGTTCTATTCCAAATGCACCAAGTAACGTCGTAATTTCCAACGTAACAGCTACAACACTGACGGTTGGCTTTACTGCTGCTTCACCAGTTCCTACTGGTTACATGGTTTTTCTTTCAACCACAACCACAGATATTCCTACATTGTCATCAGGAACTACTTATGTTACCGGCACAGATTACGTCATTGGTGGAAAAACATATAAATGTGTAGTTAGTAACGGAACGGTGACATCTTATGATTTGGTAGGCGGAACGCCAAATACACAGCATAACTATTTTGTGTTTTCACGAAGCAGTACCAATTCCTGTGCAGGTGCGCCTTGGTATTCGACGGGAGTTACAGGTTCTGCTACCACTTGTCTTGCAACCCCGACCTCCAGTGCAGGAACTGCAGTCACAAGTTCAGGATTCACGGCTAACTGGGCAGCGGTAACTGGTGCGACAGGCTATCTGTTGGATGTTTCTACTGTTTCTACGTTTGCTTCATTCGTATCGGGTTACAATGGTTTAGCTGTTACAGGAACATCACAAGCAGTAACGGGATTGAATCCCGCTACATCCTATTACTATAGAGTGAGAGCAACTGGCGCAACGTCTTGTACAAGTGTTAATAGTGCGACACAGACAGTTCTTACTTCTTGTAATGCAATTTCTTCTTTCCCTTGGACTGAGAATTTTGATAGTATGTCTACTATCGGTTCTGGAGTAGCCCCCACTTGTTGGAGTAATGTAACTGGTACAAAGGCGTGGGTTTCTGCAAATGCGGCTACGGATACATATAATGATCCGAGATCTACACCAAATTATATGTCTATTCAATATAGTAATAGTTTAGCAAGTCAATTATGGACTCCTGCATTTGCATTGTCAGCAGGAACTTCATATGATATTAGTTTTTATTATAACACTGGTACAGGAACGACAAATACTGGGTGGACAGGAAAATTGTTAGTTAACAATTCTCAAATTTTAACTGGTGCCACCGAATTAGCTACTTTTGTAAGTGCAACTCAAACTACATCAGGTTATGTAAAATATACTTATAGCTACACGCCTGCATCTGCTGCCAACTACACTTTTGCAGTAAGTGTAAGTTCTACAGGTACTCCGTGGAATTTAGGGGTGGATGATTTTAGGCTGGAACTTACACCAACCTGTCAAGTTCCAGTTGCACCGTTTTCATCTGCAATGGTTGCTGTAAACAATGCCAATATCAATTGGACAGCACCATCTGCTGCGCCTACAAACGGTTACGAATATTATCTTTCTACAACCAATACGGCTCCAACTGCTGGTTCTACAATTACAGGTTCAGTAGGTGCAGGAATTACAACTGCTAGCATAACTACTGGTTTGGTTGAGGGAAATACTTACTACTGGTGGGTGCGTTCTAACTGCAATGGTGTAGATAAAAGTACTTGGGCAAGTGGAGGAAGTTTCTACTATGGATATTGCAGACCGTCAAGTACCAATACGACAAATTATATCTCAAATTTTACGACTACTAAAGGCTACACTTCCAATATAAGCAATACTTCAACATATACTACAGGAGGTTATCAGGATAACTATGCTACCCAAAAAGTAGAGATGTATGCGGCAGGTACTGTGGATTTTTCATTTACTTCGACTGGCGGTAGTGCTGGAACAGCAATTTGGATAGACTGGAACAATAATTTGGTTTTCGAATCTTCGGAAAGAGTATATGGTTTAGCATCATATGTTACATCTGGTAGTGGTTCTATTACTGTCCCGGCAGGTACTGCAGTGGGAGACTATAGAATGAGAGTGAGAACTATGTACCTTTCCAATGGTAATGTTGTAGATCCTTGTAATTCATCAATAACTCGTTCTGAGGCTGAAGATTATAAATTTACAGTTGTCGCGACACCTGATTATACAGTATATACAGATGCTGTTTCGCCAAACAATACTGTAAACAACACAATTGATGTTTATTTAAAAGATTTTGATGGCGTCAATAATTTCTATACAGATGGTCAGACTAGTATCTGGATGTATGCCGGTGTCCAGGTAAGCCCTACATCACAATTTCAATATATTGGGACAACAGCTCAGGATGCAAACAATACGGCAACATTGGTAGAATTTACAAGACAGTCTACATCTCCAAATGTATATAAAGCTACTATTAAGTTTGCAGATTACTTCTGTATTCCGGCAGGTACTACGGTTCAGGGAATCAACTTAATATTTAGAAATCAATACAGTGCTTTAGGAAATGATAAAACTGCTGATCTATTCCTTGATTTGGGAGATGCAACGGTAGTGGTAAATGTACCGACGCTAACAGCTGCGGCATCCATTACTGATGCTTCCGCTACTATTAATTGGACTGCGCCAACATCTGGTGCGATCAAAGGTTATGATTATTACTATTCTAATTCGTCTACTGCACCAATTACATCTACTACACCATCAGGAACTACAGCAGCTGGTGTGACAACTGCTAATTTGACAGCTCTAAATCCATCAACACTATATTATGTATGGGTGAGAACAAAAGGTTGCGGAGCAGATGTAAGCGCATGGAGCACTGTTGGTACTTTTACAACAGCTCACATAGCTGCGGTTCTAGATTATGCGGATGGATTTGAAGGCGCAAATAACTGGACGCTTGTGAATGGAACACAGACAAATAAATGGTTTGTAGGAAATGCTGTCAATAATGGTGGAACCAAAAGTCTTTACATTTCAAGTACAGCGACAGGAACAAATAATAATTATATAAGTACAACATCCGTAGTGCAGGCGTATCGTGATATTGCAATTACGTCTGGAACTACATTAGTAGATATTAACTATGATTGGAGAGCAGTGGGAGAAAATATAGGTGCTACTTACTATGATTATTTCAAAGTATGGTTGGTACCTGCATCATTTACACCAGTAGCTGGAACTCAAATCACCGCTGGTGCAGGAAGAGTTCTTCTTAACGACAATATGAACCAGCAACCGACTTTTGCTACCAAGTTTAACACGAACGTAGATGTCAGTTCATTTGCTGGACAAACAATGCGATTGGTGTTTGAATGGAATAATGATAATTTTGATAATTACAATACTGCCGCAGCTATTGATAATGTTGAAGTGAAAAAATCCTGTGCAGTTTCTATCACCTCAGTTACCAATGGCTCAAATTGTGGTACTGGTTCTGTGAACTTAAGTGCGGTAGGATCTGCTGGAACTACCGAGTACCGTTGGTATTCGGCATCTACCGGAGGTACGCCGCTAGCGACAACACCTATAGGAAACTGGTCTACTCCAAGCATTTCTGAAACAACGACTTATTATGTTTCTGTCTTTAACGGTACTTGTGAATCTGGTCTGCGTTCTTCTGTGGTTGCTGCGATTTTGGTGGCGCCGGCAAATATTGTTCTTGAACCGACCATTGTTTCATCACCGGCGGGTGCAACCGATGTTGCTTGTGCTTTGGATTATGTTAAGCTGGATGTTACAGGAAATACGGCTGTTTCTTTAATAAAAGAAGGCTTTGAAACTGCAGTTTCAGATTATTTCTCGCTTAACGCAACTGGTAGTGGTTCATTTTACACCGAACCATATTTTACGGAAGGCACTCAAGCTATTAGTTTGGAAGGTGCAGGAGTGGTGGATAATGCTGCTGGAAACACGAGAATTGTTTTAACCAATTCTATAGACTTGTCTCAATACGCATCCGCACAATTGACGTTTGATCATATCTGTGCATCCGAAGCAGGTTTTGACTACGGGTATGTTGAATATTCAACCAATGGTGGGACAAACTGGACAACGTTTCCAACGTCTAGTTATGTAGGTACTGCTACATTGAAAAATGGTGTTGTTTCTTTCGATAAATCTAGTTATTCGCAATGGAATACTCAGTTCACAACAAGTACTTCTACTCCAGGTACCGCGCCTGCAAGCGCAATGTTTAGATCAGAAACGATTAATCTGGCTAGTTTTATGGGTAATACTAATTTTAAAATTAGATTCAGATTAGCCTACGATAATGTTGTGGATTATTACGGTTGGATCATCGATAATGTAAAAATTAATGTTACACCAAAAATTACATGGACGCCATCAACCGGTTTGTATACAGATGCAGCGCTCACGATTCCTTATGTAGCAGCTGCCAATGCAACTACTGTTTATGCTGCGCCGACCATCGCAACAAGTTATCAGTTAAAAGCGACAGTAGGAACTTGTGATAAAATTATAAATACAGCCTCTGTTGAAAGACTCAAAAAAGAATTCAGAGGACCTGGAACAGATTGGAATACAGCAGCAAACTGGTTCCCGGCTCAAGTTCCGGATAATGGAAAATGTGCAAGCATTCCTGCTACTCAAACTGTTGTTATTAACAGTAATGCAGAGGCAAAATCTTTGACAATCGCTGCTACTGGTAAAACAACTATCACTGCAGGTAACTCTTTGACGGTGACTGATGCGATTGATATCACAAACAATGCAACTAATGATAACCTTGTCTTGGAAAGTGATGCGAACCTTCTTCAGGTGAATTCAACAATTCCTAATACAGGAAAAATGCTGGCGAAACGTGATGTGAAAATGCGTAGACTGGATTATACTTACTGGAGCTCGCCTGTTAAAGATCAGCCTTTGCTGAACACTGCAAATGTAAATGCCGCAAACAGTACAGGTGGTTTCTCAGAAGGTTCACCAAATAACAGAATTTTCCAATACAATGAGTCAGATGATAGATTCTATGCAACTCCAGATGCTAAGTTTATAGATGCAAAAGGCTACGCAATACGTGGTAAATCTACATATGATCCTGCTGTACTAACTTCAGATACGAATCTAAAATTTGTAGGAACGCCAAATAACGGTAGCTATTCAATTAATATCAAGAAATCGCCTAACACAGGGACTGGTGGAATTGTAGAACACGGCTACAACCTGATAGGAAACCCTTATCCTTCTAATATGGATTTTGTGAAATTCTTCTTCTTAGGTAACAACAGTAATATTATTAATGCAAAAGCTTGGTTCTGGAGCAATGTAACACCTGTCGTGAAACAAGATGGATCGGCTTATGCTGGAAACAACTATGCTACTATTACACTTTTGGGTGGAACGCCTCCAACGACAACAGTAACGCCGTCTCCATCAACGGGTGCTTATATTCCTACAAAAAATATCAAAGTGGGGCAGGCATTCATCGTTCAGGCTAAGAATATTGGAACCAATCAAACTCTGACTTATGATAATACCATAAGAACTGGTGAAGCTGGTGTGTTCTATAATAATAAAGGAACCTCTGATGTGAACAGATATTGGGTAATGTTGACCACGCCTGATAATATCGTCAATACAATTCTTATCGGTCACGTAGATGGTGCAACCAATAATTACGATGCTAATTATGATGCAGATATTTTATCATTAGGAGATGATTCTTTCTATTCCAAATTGAATACTCAGAAGTTGCAGATCCAGGCAAGAAGCAATCCTCTGAACTTGGAAGATGTGATTCCATTGGGGAATAAATACTCTGTTACTGGCAATTACAAAATTAGCTTAGGAAGTAAAGAAGGTATATTTGATACCAATCAAAAAATCTATCTTTTTGATAAACTTAACAATTTGTACACAGATCTTACGTCTCAGGATTATATCTTTACAGCTAATAAAGGAACAGATGAAACGCGCTTCGAAATTGTTTATAAAAACAAAGAAGTTCTGGCATCAGATGATCTGAAAAAATCAGAGTTCTTGGTTTACAGAGATGGAGAATATTTCGTCGTCAAATCTTCTAAGATTTTGGGTAACGTAGAATTATACGATGCAAGTGGTAAGCTGATTGTCTCCAAAAGTACATCTCAGAAAGAGTTGCGTCTGGATGCAAGAACCATCGTTTCCGGTGTCTATATTATTAAAGCAGATAATGCAGGTAATATCAGAACCAAGAAAATTATCAAATAGTGTTAAAAAAAAGGATCGTTAATTTAATTTAATATAAGGATATAAAAAATTTATTAAATTTTTATATCTTTACCGCTTGAAAATTATGTTTAGTATTAAACTACCAATGAGAAAGTACTTCACCTTATTGTATGTAACCTTTAGTGTTATGTCTTTTGCTCAGTTTACAGATAATGTCTTTGAACAACAACAGTCAACTTCTGGTCAGCAACAGTCACCAAATATCAATTCTGCAACGCAGGCTGAGGCAAATCCGAACAGTTTTGCACCCGAGGGAGAAAGCCAGCCATCTGCAGCAGTTGGTGTTCCTGGACCTGGAGAGCATGAAGAAGGACCTGGTAACCCAGGTGAGCCAGTTCCAATCAATGACTATATTCCTTATCTCGTAATACTAGGTATATTTCTGATGATTTATTATCAAGCTAAAAACAAAAAGATTAATATTTAAATATCAAATCCGAAATTCTAGAATTTCGGATTTGTTTTGTCATTATGTACAGAAATATCATTAAACCCTTATTCGATTTTTTGCTCTCATTAGCTTTGATCTTAGTTCTCTCTCCGGTATTTATACTTCTAATCATACTGCTGTATTTTTTCAATCAGAAAAATGTCTTCTTTTTTCAGGAAAGACCGGGGAAAGATGAAAGAGTTTTCAGGATTGTAAAATTCAAAACGATGACAGATCAGAAGGATGAATCAGGTAATCTTTTGCCGGATGAATTCCGACTGACCAAAATGGGGAAGTTTGTTAGGAAGACTTCTTTGGATGAGCTGCCACAGCTGTTTAATGTTTTGAAAGGCGATATGAGTTTCATCGGACCAAGACCACTTTTGGTAAGTTATCTGGCTTTGTATAACTCAGAACAGAAAAGAAGACACATTATTAAACCGGGCATCACAGGCTGGGCGCAGGTCAATGGCAGAAATACCATCAGCTGGGAAAAGAAATTCGAATACGATGTTTGGTACGTGGATCATTTGACTTTTTTGCTGGATGTGAAGATTCTTTTGCTAACCGTGAAAAAAGTGATTAAATCTGAAGGTATCAACACCGCCGGACAGGCAACTACAGAAAGTTTTAAAGGAAATGAATAATAAGATTTATATAGCCGGAGCCGGAGGTCATGCGAAAGTTGTAATAGAGATAGCGGAATTATCAGGCTACGAAGTGGCTGGCGTTTATGATCAAAATGTTGAGGTTAAAGAGATTTTGAAATATCCGGTTTCTCATCACCTTTCTGATTTTCCTAAAAATGAAAAACTTTTTTTCGCCCTTGGAAGTAATCTCAGCAGAAAGAAAAATGCAGAAAACTCCCAAGCAGAATTTTTTAATCTGATCCATCCGAGAGCAATTGTTTCTAGAAATATAGAATTAGGCAAAGGGAATGCTGTAATGGGTGGTGTTGTAATCAATTCATCCTGCAAAATTGGTAATCACTGTATCATCAATACATCTGCGAGCATAGATCACGATTGTGAAATTAGTGACTATGTTCATATCTCTCCTCAGGCTGCTTTGGCGGGAAACATAAAAGTATCAGAAGGAGCCCAAATTGGTATCGGAGCCTGTATCAAGCAAAATATTACAATTGGAAAATGGTCTGTGGTAGGAGCCGGAGCTGTGGTTGTGAAGGATGTTCCGGATTATGCCGTCGTGGCTGGCAATCCTGCGAGAGTTATCAAGACTATAGAAAATCACTAATAATCTAGATTCAAAATAGATAATAGAAAAAACAGTTAAACAGAATTAGTTTATACATAATTAATTAACTTTGCAAAATCTTATAATATAACGGGTCATTTGTGATATTTAAATCAAAAAAATAAAATTGATTTTAAATATTAATTTAATGATAATGGGAGTTAATTATTGTAATAATGTTAAAATAATTGATATTCAGTAAATAATAATAAAATAATGGAGGCTAAAATATGGCTATCGTCACCACATATGGGCGGCGGAGAAATGAAATATATTCAAGAAGCATTTGATCACAACTGGGTAGCACCTTTAGGTAAAAATGTGGATGAATTCGAAATAGCAATAGAAGATTTCCTTCAAGAAAATAAATTTGCATCTGCACTCAGTTCGGGAACTGCAGCATTACATTTGGCTTTGATACAATTAGGTGTTGGCTACGGAGATGAAGTAATCTGCCAGTCTTTTACATTTTCTGCATCAGCAAATCCAATCAAATATCTTGGTGCAACACCTGTATTTGTAGACTCTGACAAAACTAACTGGAATATGTCTCCCGAGTTTTTGGAACTTGCAATCCAGGACAGAATCAAAAATCACAAAAAACCAAAAGCGGTAATTGTAGTTCATCTGTACGGCATGCCGGCATTGATGGACGAAATTCTGGAAGTTTGTAACAGATACGAGATTCCATTGGTAGAAGACAGTGCGGAGTCTTTGGGCTCAACATATAAAGGCAGAAAATGCGGTACATTCGGTGAGTTTGCATTATTGTCTTTCAATGGTAACAAAATTATTACCACGTCAGGTGGCGGCGCTTTGGTAACCAGTACAAAAGAGCAAAAAACCAAAACAATTTTTCTCTCAACCCAGGCCCGAGATCAGGCACCACATTATCAGCATTCCGAAGTGGGATACAATTACAGATTGAGTAATATCTGCGCCGGAATTGGAAGAGGTCAGATGGAAGTTTTGAATGACAGGATCAATCAGAGAAGAGCCAATCACGATTTCTACAAGGAATTATTTTCTGAGACAGAAGCTGTAGATGTTTTCTCGGAAGCCGATTCCGATTTTTACTCCAACCATTGGCTTACAAGCATTACCATCAACAAAGATTTGACTTCAAAAACAAATCATGATTTAATGAATGCTTTTGCCGAAAAAAATATAGAAACGCGGCCATTGTGGAAGCCAATGCACCTTCAGCCAGTTTTCAAAGATTGTCCGTACTACGGGGAAAATGTGGCAGAAGAATTATTCAACCAGGGCTTGTGTCTGCCCTCTGGTTCCAACCTAACCAATGATGATAAAAAAAGAATTTATGAAGTAATTAGTAATTTTCAATTTTAAAATAGCCACCAAAAAATGGAGAAGCTTAAAAATCCAAAGCGATTTTCACTGAATGATAATGTATTGGATCTTGCAGACCTCAAATTCTTGCCAAGATGGGTTATATTATTTATTGATTTATTAATCATAGCAACATCTCTTTTTGTATCACATATGCTGATACTAGGTTTGGAAGTGAATCATTATAAGGTATTCCCGTTGCCTTACGTTTTTCTTTTTATTTTAACGATCAATGTTTTGTATATGTATATATTCAAAACCTATTTGGGCGTTATCCGACATTCCACTTTTGTTGATCTTTTCAAGATTTTTTTAGCGAATCTTTGTGGTGTTTTAACGATCATTATTATTAATTATTCTTACTTTCTGAGTTCTAATGAAAAAGTAGTACTTATACCGTTTCTGGGTTTATATTTTGCTATTTCGTGTTTGTTTTTGTTCGTATTCAGGCTGTGTGTCAAAGGTTTTTTTAATATAATAAAAGAGAATAAAAGAAGTGGCAGCCGGAAAAAAATCTTTATTCTTGGAGATGATGACACCTCGGTTGCTATTGCTCAGGTTATCCTGTCTAATCCCAACTTACCTTTTGATATCCGCGGTTTTATATCTTACAACAACAAAAAAGTAAGTATCAAACTATTAGACAGACCTATTATTACCAAAGCCAAATTCATCAATAATCTCGAAAACGGAATCGAAGAAGTAAGTGGCGTTTTGGTTATTAAAGAGGCTTTGCAAAAAGAAGAACTGGATTTTTGGGTTAATCTTTTCCTTGAGAACAATCTGAAGATCTACAAAGCTCCAAATATGCAAAAACTGCGGAGCAAAGAGATTATCAATCAAATCAAAACAATTCAGATTGAGGATCTTCTCAACAGAAGACAGATCAAACTTGATAATGTTGAAGTAAGAAAAAGACATTTCCAGAAAACAATTTTAGTGACTGGCGGCGCTGGTTCTATCGGTAGAGAGATTGTAAGACAGGTTGCGCTTCTGGAGCCAATGCAGATTATCGTTCTGGATCAGTCTGAGACGCCACTTTACGATACAGAGCTGGAAATGAAGGAAACTTATCCTCATATCAATTTCAAATTTGTTCTGGCAGATATTTCAAATCTCAACCGTTTGGAGCCTATCTTTAGAAAGTATAATTTTTCTATGGTCTACCACGCTGCCGCTTACAAACACGTACCACTCGTGGAAGAAAATCCGCACGAAGCAGTACTTGTAAATGTGATGGGGACGAAGAATCTGGCTCTTTTGGCAAGCAAATATGAAGTCAATAGATTTGTAATGGTTTCTACTGATAAAGCAGTGAATCCAACAAATGTGATGGGTGCATCCAAAAGGGTGGCCGAGCTATTTGTACAATCTCTACAAAATCTTGAAGGTAATAAAACCAAATTTATAACAACCCGTTTCGGAAACGTTTTAGGTTCTAACGGTTCTGTAATTCCACACTTCAGAAAACAGATTGAAAAAGGTGGGCCTGTTACCATTACGCATCCCGATATTGTAAGATATTTCATGACCATCGCAGAAGCGTGTGAATTGGTACTAAATGCCGGAACAATGGGCGGTGGAGGAGAGATCTATGTCTTCGACATGGGAGAGCCTGTGAAAATCATCGATTTGGCGAAGAGAATGATCAAATTATCAGGTTTTGAGCCGGATATTGATATCAAAATTATCTATACAGGTCTAAGGCCGGGAGAAAAACTTTACGAAGAATTATTGAGTGATAACGCCCGTACGCTTCCAACTTCTCACGAGAAGATTATGATCTCCAAAGACCCGTCTATGCAGTTTGGAGAGATAGATGAATTAACCGAACTCGTTATCGATTTTTCCAGAAAAGAAGAGAAGCAGGAAATAGTAAGAGTACTAAAATCCATAGTAAAAGAATTTAAAAGCAATAATTCCATATATGAATCGTTAGATAAATAAGTTTGTTTATATTTGCAAACTTCTAATGAAAACTATCTTTGAACTCTTATGAAGAATTATTTACTATCTGTTTGTCTTCCGATTTTGCTTGTTGTATCGTCTTGTAAAACAAACCAAGAAATAGATTACCTGAAAAATATTGAAAATGTAGCAATTGAAGCTTCTCAAAGACAATATTCTTCTACCATTCAGCCGGCTGATCAACTATCTATTACTGTTCTTGCTAAAGATAATGAGGTTGCAAAACCATTCAATCAGAATTACTATTCTACAGATATGTCTCAGTTTTCAACAATGCCGACGCGTAATGCATCGGTGGAGCCAACTTATTTGGTTGATAGTAATGGTAATATAGATTTTCCGATTTTAGGCACTTTGAGCACTAAGGATAAAACCTTAGAAAATTTCAAAGCAGAATTGAAAGATAAACTTGCAAAATATATTAAAAATCCAGGGGTTAATATCCGTACTCTTAATTATAAAGTCACTGTACTTGGCGAGATTAATAGACCTGGAACAATTCCAATCCCAGAGGGGCAACCAACAACAATACTTAATGTAATAGGAATGGCTGGAGATCTTACTATATATGGACAACGTAAAAATATCCTGTTAGTAAGAAATGTAGATGGTGTGACTACCAAGCATTATGTAGATTTAACTAATGCAGAATTATTTAATTCTCCAGAATATTACGTAAGACAAAATGATGTCATTTACGTATCTCCAAATAAAGCAAGAAAAAGTGCAGCATCCTATGGTCCTCAGACAGGGATTTGGATTTCCGTTGCATCTGTTCTCATCGGTGTTCTGGCTCTAATATTCAGAAATTAATTTCACTATATCAAAATAGTGAAGTTAAAATTAAGCAATTAAACATTTTAAAAATTAAATAAAAACTTTGACTGCCGTATTTTTTATTGCAGTCATAATCATAAATAATACTTAGATGGACGTTAAGAATAAAGAAGAAGAAATCAATTTAAGAGAACTTATTAAACCATATACAAAAAAATGGCATTGGTTTTTATTAGGAATTGTTGCCGCATTGATTTTGGCTGTTACTTATATAATGATAAGCGCTCCGGTCTATAAAGTACAATCATCTGTTCTTATCAAAGAAGCGAAAAAAATGTCGAGTGCTTCTGGTGATTTTGATGTATTGTCGGGATTGGGAGGATTTGCCGGAATGGGTACAAACAGTATCGAAAATGAATTGGAAATTTTCAAATCAAAAAAAATTGTAGAAGATGTCGTCAAGACATTAAAAATTCAAACATCTATTTATTCCAGAGAGAAATTTTATGACGTAGAATTATATAAGGACACAAATCCATTTATTGTACATATTGTTACCGAAAAACCATTTACTGAATTACCTGAGAAACCGATAAATATAAAAATTGATGGAGATAAAATTACCTTGTCTTCAGATGAATTTAAAAAAGATCTAATAACTACATTTAATAAGACCATAAGTCTTCCTTATGCCAATATCTTAATTACCAAGAATTCAAAATTCAATCGTGAAAAGGTGAAAAAGTTGAATCTTGATGATTTTTACTTTACCTATTCAGATTTTGATGGCTATGTAAATGATCTTCAAGAATCTCTTGAAGTAGATCTTTTAGATAAAGATGCAACAGTGATTGGGCTTACCTTGGCAGACCAGAATACAGATAAATCTAAAGATATTTTAAATAAGCTAACAGATATTTATAATGAGTATGCTATTACAGATAAAAATTCAGAATCCAAGAAAACAAAGGATTTTATTGATGATAGAATTATTATAATATCAAATGAATTAGGTTCTGTAGAGACGGAAAAAGAACGCTTCAAGCTTGATAATAACTTGACGGATATAGGTGCAGAAGCAAAAATTAACTTGCAAATCTCCAATGAAACCCGCCGAAAAGCAATAGAATTTGATACGCAGATAGAGCTTACAAAAATAATGTTGGGCTACATCAATTCACAGACTAATAATTACCAAGTTCTACCCACCAATATAGGATTGGATAATCCTGCCGCAACGTCCAATATCTCTGCTTATAACAAATTGGTAATAGACAGAAGCCGATTGCTGGAAAATGCAACACCTGAAAATCCATTGGTTATTGAAAACACGAAAGACCTTAATTCTGTTAGAAATGCACTCCGTGAAAGTCTTAATCGTAATTTAATTGGTATGCAGGCTGGTAGAAGCCAATCTGAAAGTGAAAATTATTACAGTAAAAATCAAATCGAAAAAGTACCAAAGCAAGAAAGATTATTTCGAAGTATAGAAAGGCAACAACAAATTAAAGAAAACCTATACCTGCTTTTGTTACAAAAGAGAGAGGAAGCTGCGATTACAATGGCAATTACTGGTGATAAAGCTAGAGTTGTAGATTATGCTTATGCTGCAGAAAAACCAGTTTCACCAAAGAAATTGTTTATTCTACTGGGCGCAATGATATTAGGATCTTTGATACCTTTTGGTTATATATATTTAAAAGAGCTGCTCAATAATAAATTAATTGATAGAAATGATTTAGAGAAACTAACATCATCATCTGTACTAGCAGAAATCCCAAGAATTTCCAGCAAAGACCAACATCTTATCCAGCATAATGATGTGAGTCCTTTAGCAGAATCATTTAGAATTTTGGTAACGAATATAAAATTTATGCTACCAAGGAAAGATTCTGCAAAAATCATTTTTGTGACTTCGACTATTAAGGGAGAAGGTAAAACTTTTATTTCGGTTAATCTGTCTTTAGCTTTGGCTAATTCTAAAAACAAAGTTCTAGTAATAGGTTCTGATATTCGAAATCCGCAGCTGCAAAGATATAATCCTTCTATGAAGGGCTCAAAGGGCTTGGCAGAATATCTGTATGGAGATGCAAATGATACAAAATCAATAATTCATCCAAGTGGCTTTAATCCAAATTGTGATTTTATTTATTCAGGAAATATTCCGCCGAATCCGGCAGAACTTTTGCAAAATGGCCGTTATTATGAACTTATAGAGTCATTAAAAGATGATTATAATTACATCATATTAGATACAGCACC
Source organism: Epilithonimonas sp. JDS (assembly GCF_021261315.1). Taxonomy (GTDB): domain Bacteria; phylum Bacteroidota; class Bacteroidia; order Flavobacteriales; family Weeksellaceae; genus Epilithonimonas. Next base: position 377,061 of record NZ_JAJSAX010000001.1, on the reverse strand, counting down.
ATTGATGCTAGTAACAGATTCTTTCCTTTTTGCTGATGTTGCAGATGCTACCATATATGTTACAAGATCTGAGATTACGGAAAAAGCATTTATAGAATTTGCCAACAAAAATATCGAAACCAAAAAAATTGTAAATGCTGCATTTGTCTTAAATGATATTCATAAGACCAATTTTGGATATGGTAACAAATATGGATATGGTTATCAGGCAGAAGAAAAAAAATGGTGGAATAAATTTTTCGGATAAAAATTTTGAAAACAAAAAGTATAAAAAAAAATTATATACTGAATAGCTTCAGGGTTATTTCCGGTGCAGCTGTCGGTCTTATTACGATGCCTTATATCAATAGGGTTTTAGGAGCGGAATATATCGGGAAGGTAGAATATGTGAATACTATTATCAATTATTTTCTGCTTTTTACCGCTCTAGGAATTCCGATGTATGGGATTAGAGAGATTGCTAAAGTGAGAGAACAACCAGCTCAAAAAGCAAGGACATTAGCAGAATTGCTCGTATTACTAGGCGTTACATCTTTAGCAGGTTATATTTTATTATTTGGAGTGCTTTATCAAATGGATTATTTTTCCAATTATAAAAGTATCCTTCTTATTATGAGTGCGATGATTTTTCTAACTAATATTGGTGCAGAATGGTACTTCCAAGGGGTAGAAGACCAGTTATATATTACAATTAGGTATGTTGGTGTCCGTGTTCTGATGGTTGTTCTGATGTTTCTTTTTATAAAATCACCGGATAATTATCACTTTTATGCCTTTTGTATTGTTCTTACTACATGTGGGGCTAATATTCTTAATTTCTTTGTGATTTCTAAAATTCTTTATAAAGAAAAGAATGTATTGCGGAATTTGAATGTAAAAAAACACATTAAACCAGCTTTGACAATATTTATCGCCACAATTTCAGTAAGTATTTATTTGAATTTGGATAATCTGCTCATAGGAACTATTGCCGGTGATAAGTACGTTGGATATTATTCTGTAGCCAATAAAATGATAAGATTTGTGATTAGTTTTATAACAGTAATAGGAGCGGTAATGCTTCCAAGACTGTCCTTTTTGTTTCAGGAAGACAAGGAGCAGTATTTCAAATATCTTCACAAGAGCTTTACATTTCTGCTGCTTACATCTTTACCTTTTACTGTTTATTTTCTTGTTTTTGCAAAGCCGATAATTAATCTTATAGCAGGGTCGGAATTTGACGAGTCTATTATTACAATGAAACTTATATCGCCTTTATGTTTGATTGTGAGCATGGCATATTTTATGGGATTTTTGATATTGTATCCTCAAAATAAAGAAAAGGTATACACCTATGCCACACTAATATCGGCAGCCTTTAGTGTCTGTGTCAATTTTTTTGCGGTTAAATATTATCAGCATAACGGAGCGGCGGTTGTAGGTGTGTTATCAGAACTTCTAGCGATTGTCATCATGTTCTTTTTTTTGAAGAGAACATCAAATTTGCCTGATATTTTTGATAAAAATTTTGGTAAAATTATTGTCGCTTCAGTTATAATGTTGCTGGTTTCATTGATAGGGATAAAACTTTTCCCAGAAAACATATTCTATTTTGTACTGATGAGTTTGATTTCATGGTTGGTTTATGGAGCGTTGCTTTATATTTTGAAAGAAAACGAAGTGAAGGAAATAATTAATAAAATAAAAAATGCTATAATTAGATAATGGTTTTTTATTTACGTTATTGCTTTCTCTTATTGGTCATACAAAGTAGAAAAGACTTATAAAACGTTTATACTGATAGTCATATTTTAAAAATGAAAATCTTTTTAAAATGCTTTTTTGGTATTAAATATTGACTGGTGAAAAAATTTATAAAAAAGAACATATTGTAAATATATAGTTAGAAAAAATAAATAAGTTAGGGAATATTAATATTAAGTTATTTTAATTTGTTGAAACTTTCTTCCGATTGGGATTTTTTTTTAAAAAAATTAAAAAAAAATAATGAAATATAATTTCATCTTTAACCAATTGAGTGTAAAAAAATGATTTTTATTTTCTTCTTTATCGTACGTCTAAAACCCTGTCAAATTTATAAATTTATTTTTACTAAATATTAAAAACTGTAAAAGTTAGCAGTAAAATTATATGATATATTATATACTTTTTTTAACCACTTCTTTATTAGCTCTTTTAGGTAATTATCAACTAAAAAAGGTAATTATTGTAATATTAATAATTGTACTCACTTTATTTGCTGGGACAAGACTTTATATAGATAAGGATTTTCCAATGTATAGAAACTTTTTCAGATTTAGTGATGTGTCATATGCAAAGTTTGCAGCTAATAACATGGTAGAACCCTGTATATATGTAATTCCTAATTTTTTTAAATTATTTTTTGATAGTAGAACACAAATTATTAATAGTAGTTTTATGTGTTTTGCTTTTTTAGGTGTGACAACGAAATTGTACGCTATATATAAATATTCAAACAATATATTCCTAAGCTTTATAATATATTTTTCTTTTCTTTTTTTGATGATGGAAATGACCACCATTAGAGCAGGGGTTGCCGGTGGTATTTTCTTGCTTAGTCTTCCATTTATGATTAATGGTCTCTATAAAAAGAGTATAGTTTTAATGGCTATTGCATTATTTTTTCATACTTCCAGTATACTTTTTTTTATGATATTAATTTTGATTAGACAAAAAATTAATATAAAATATTATTATTATGCCCTATTAGGATCTTTTGTAATTATAATAGCCAAAATAAATATTTTGAAATTGTTATTTCTGGATAGAATCTTCCCTAAAATAAAATTATATTTAGAATTTTTAGAGAATAATTCTGTTGATGAAGAAGTGAATTTGTTTGGTTTTAGAGTTTTATTAGCTACGTTTATGGCTATAATTCTAGGGATTAATTATAATAAATTGAAAAATATTAAAGGATTTGAAGTCTTATATAGGATACATTTGTTTTCATTAGTATTATATTTCTCTTTTAGTGTTACTGCGGCTGTTTTTTCAATAAGAAGCTTTGAATTGCTATCCGTTGTTCAAATTCTATTATTTCCAATGCTGTTATACGCATTTCCCTATAAGTTTAAATATCTTGCGTGGATTATGTTATTAATTTTGTATAGTGCACAAATATTTATTATGGTTGATATTTCTGAATTATATGAACCATATAAATCTTGGCTTTTTTCAAATTAATTTAAGTTATCGAGCGAATTATTTTTTATTATTTGAAAAAGCATGTTTTTTTACACTAATAGTTAAATTATAAAATATTAAAATGAAGCTTATAGGAGTTGTTGTTACTTATTTTCCAGAATTAGAGATGCTAAAAAAAAATATCTCATCCTATATCAGTGACTTAGATCATCTTATAATCTGGGAAAATACACCCAGCGGAGAAAGAAATTATAGTTGCGAAGAAATAAAAAAAATAAGTGGCAAGATTACCTTTGCTGGAGTAGGTGAGAATGTTGGAATAGGAAAAGCCTTGAATTTTGGAGTAAATTGCTTGCTATCCAATGATTTTGATTTTTTAATAACATTTGATCAGGATAGTTACTTCGCACCGGGAATGCTGGAAAGATATAAAGAAAAAATTTCAAAAAATGAAAATCCTAACATTGGTATTTTTGGAGTCAATTATACAGCTCGGGAAAAACTAGCCTATAAAAATGATAACGAAAATACCATTATGTTGGTAAAAGAATGTATTACTTCTGGATCGGCTTTTCCAAGATCAACCTTTGAAAAAGGTTTATTGTTTGATGAAGAACTATTTATAGACGCTGTAGATTTCGATTTTTGTTATAAGGCAAATAAAAAATATGCTCTGCAAACAGTAATACTTACAGATATAATTCTGAATCATAAAATAGGATATTCTGAAAACACTCTCAAAGGCAGAATCTCTGATAACTATTCTGCATTCCGTACTTTTTATTTGATAAAAAATCAAATCTATATCTGGAGAAGATATCCGCATTTATATCCAATAAGGAAAAAAAAACATTTGATAGTAAAATACATTGGATTAAGATATATATCGGTTTTACTCTTTGAAGAAGATAAATTTGCAAAATTAAAATCCATATCAAAAGGAATACTTTTTGGCATTTCAAAAAAAATATAGATTAATTTTGTAATTTTTTGAAGTAAGATTTTATAAACGATTATCGCACAATTAATAACTATTGAATATGAAAAAAAGCGTTTGTATGGCAACATACAATGGAGAAAAATATATTGAAGAACAATTACAATCTATACTTGTACAACTAAGTGATAATGATGAAATCGTGATTTCTGATGACCACTCAACCGATAAGACCATAGAGGTAATAAAAAACATCAATGATTATAGAATAAAAATATTCTTAAACCAAGGACAAAAGGGATTTACATCTAATTTTGAAAATGCACTGCGACATGCAGAAGGAGATATTATATTTCTTTCGGATCAAGATGATGTCTGGTTACCAAATAAAGTAAAAACGATAACGGCATATTTACAAGACTATGATCTGGTGGTTTCTGACTCTAAAGTAACAGATGAATTTTTAAATGTTACAAATGAATCTTTTTTTAGTATCTTTAATTCTGGATCGGGCATTTTCAAAAATCTGGGATATAACACCTATTACGGATATTCTATGGCTTTGCGAAGAAAAGTCCTAGAAAAAGCATTGCCATTTCCGAAAAATAGGGAAGTGGCATTTGATATTTGGTTGGGTTTTGTGGGAGAAATTGTTGGTAAAGTAAAATTTATTAACCAACCCCTTGTATTATACAGAAGAAATGATAATACAGTAACAACAATTAAAAAAAGTAATAGACCTTTATTGGGCAAGTTGTATAAAAGATTAGTTATTTTTAATAATATTGCATTATATTATTTCAAACATAAATTGAAAATTATTTGATACAATAATAGAAAACACAGAATATGAAAAAAAATAATATTATATATCAAATTACAAGTCAAAAATTACCCAAAGTTATATTTTGTAGTTTAGTTTTGGTGTTACTCCTATTATTGGTTTCTAACTTCCTTTTTTCTCAAAAAAAAGTAGAAATAGATTTTTCTCAAAAAACAACCGAAAAAAAATCTACTATTGGATTTTTACACTTCAACGATCTAAAACCATTAGAAAAAGATATTATTGCTCTAAAACCCGCATACTGGAGAATAGGCAGTGCAATGAAAGACAAAAATACCAGATTAGAACAGATGAAAATTCTAAAAAAGTATAATATCAAGCCTATCCTTGTTGTTACAGATTTCTTCTTTCATAAATCATCACAATGGAAAAAACCCTATTCTGATAAAAAAACTTTACTCACTTTGGTAGAAGAGTTATATAAAGAAAACGGTAATGAGGTCATCTATGACCTGTGGAATGAGCCCGATATCGAAGTTTTTTTTGAAGGATCTAGACAAGATTTTTTTGAGACTTTCAAATTAATTCATGATAAAATTAGATCCTTGCCGGGAGGTAATGATGCTATTATTACAGGCCCATCAACTACTTCATTTAAAGAAGTTTTTTTTAAGGAATTTTTAGAATTTTGTAACAGTAATCATATTAAATTAGATTTGTTGAATTGGCATCAGCTTGAGCTAAATGGTATTGATGATGCTCTAAAAATGAGTAATACAATAAATTTTGTAAGACAAGATTTGATAAAAAAATTTCCGAATTTAAAAATAAGAGATGTTATGATACCGGAGTTTGTAGGATCAGATGATTATTTCAAACCGTTAACATCATTAGCCTATATCAATGTATTGGATAATTTAGGAGTTGTAGGTTGCAAAACTTGTGGGGATGCTCCTCCAGCACAGAATGAAAATACTTGCTGGAATAATTCTATAGGCGGACTATTAACACCACAAGGCAAACCCAGATCTGTTTGGTGGGTTTACAAATATTATGCAGAAAGTTTAAATAATAGACTTAATACAGGCGTTGATTCGGAAAAAACCGTTGCCATTTCTTATCTCTCTGAAAATACTAATTCTGCTAATATATTATTTGGAAACTTGGGAAAAATGGCTTCATCCTTTCAGATTAATCTAAAGTCAATCAAAAAATCACCTTTATTTTCCAAATCAAATAAAATTAATTATACTCTTTTTAAGATTCCGGATACTGAACAAAAAGAATTATCTTTACCAATTAAAATAAAGTCAGGCTCAGTCTCTCTAAACAATAGTAATGCAAACATTAAGTTGAGTAATATTGATACAGAATCTGTGTATTTGCTAAAGATAAATAGATAAAACTAACAACACAATTTTTATGAAAATCTTACATATTGCAGAGGCTTTCAGTACAGGGATCTATACTTACTTGAGGGATTTGACATCCTTTATTATTCATGCTCATGGTGCTGAAGATCATGAAATTATTATTATTTATAGTAAAAGAGATGTGTTAGATGAATCTAAAATAAAGGATGATTTTTCGGATAAAATAAAATTTATCAAACTTCAAATGACTCGGGACATCAATCCGAAAACCGACATCCAATCATTCCTCGAACTAAGAAAAATTTTAAAAGTAGAAAAACCCGATATCTTACATCTGCACTCCTCTAAGGCAGGTGTACTAGGTAGAATGGCAGCGGTCGGTATTTTGAAAAGAGATAAAATTTTCTACTCTCCTCATGGCTATGCATTTTTAAGACAGGACATATCACCATCCTCACAAAAAATATTTCGACTTATTGAGAAGTCTGTACAACTTTTTTTCGGTGGAATTACAATTGGATCTGGAGAAACGGAGTTGAAGTTTGCAAGAAAGATTGGAAAAACCTATTTTGTTAGAAATGGTATAGACTTTAAAAACCAAATTTTCACCCAAGATAAAACCCAGAATAAAAGATTCACTGTAGGTACTATTGGTGTTCTTCATGCACAAAAGAATCCACAAGGATTTAATGAGATTGCACTCAAAATGCCAGACGTAGATTTTGTTTGGATTGGAAATGGAGAATTGGCAAATCAGATTACTGCTCCTAATATTACAATTACGGGTTGGGTTGGCACTAGACAAGAACTACTTACTCGAGCTTCTGCATTTGATGTATATTTACAAGTTTCTTTGTGGGAGGGGCTTTCTATAGCCATTTTAGAAGCTATGGCATTAGGGAAACCTATTGTAGCAAGCAATATAGTTGGTAATAAGGACTCGGTCGAAGATGGTAAAACCGGATTTCTCGTTAATTCTATGGATGAGGCAGTTGAGGCTATTAGGAAATTGCAAAATAGCCCAATCAGAGAAGAGATGGGTAAAGCTTCCTTTGAACGATGCAAAGAATTGTTTGATAAAGACAAAAATTTTGAAGAGTTAATTAAAATTTACAAATCTTAGTCATACTATTTTTATTTTCTGAACATAGTCATTTCTTCATTGCGGTTAATATATAGAAACAAATGGACATTACAACTATTATGTGACAGTTGTATATTTTTGAATAAGCTAATCAACACAATTAATGAATTATTTTATATTTGGAGGCTCAGGCTTCATAGGAACTCATCTAATCAATTATTTATTAGAAAAAAATCCAAATTCTAAAATTTACAATCTTGATATAAGAGAAAATCTGCACAATGGTAAATCTGTTTTTATTTATTGTGATGTAAGATTAGAAATTAACATTAATGTTCCTGTATCTGAAAATGATATCATTTTTAATTTTTCTGCAGTTCATACAACACCAGGACATCCCGACCACGAATATTTTGAAACCAATATTAAAGGTGCTGAAAATGTAACGGCGTTTGCAGATCAATTTAACATTAAGAAAATAATTTTCACTTCATCTATTGCCCCTTATGGAGCATCAGAAGATGTTAAAACTGAAGATACGCTGCCTACGCCAAATACGCCGTATGGCATTTCCAAGTTTGTGGCGGAAAAAATTCATATGGCTTGGCACATCAAAAAAGAAGAGGAGAGACAATTGACCATTCTGCGACCGGGCGTTGTTTTCGGGAAAGGCGAAAACGGAAATTTCACAAGACTGTATTGGGGAATCAAGGGTAGAAAATTTTTATATCCGGGAAGAAAAGATACGGTAAAAGCTTGTATCTATGTGAAAGAATTGGTGAACTTTATGCTGTTCCGTTTAGATGAGAATAAAACCGATTGTGAGATTTACAATTGTGCTTATTTTCCAGCTTTTACCATTGAAGAAATTGCTGAAACAATGATGAAGGTGACAAATACAAAACGTTTTGTTCCCAAAATTCCTGCACCTATTTTGAAATCCGCAGCCGTAATTATTGGAAATCTGGGTGGGAAAAAATTGGGAATCCACCCCGACAGAGTGAAAAAACTGATGATATCCACAAATATTAGTGGCGAAAAATTAGCGAAATCTCCCTATAAGTTTAAATATAAATTCGAGGAAGCTTTAAAAGACTGGTATGCAGACAACGACAATCAGTTTTTGAAATAATATTATTACCTCCAAACTTTTTCTTAAAACAGGCCGTATCTCATTTCTGTTGATTATTGTAATCTATAATAATCGAGTTTATCTTTCAGTTATACTGAATTTTACAGTTACATTAGAGTTGAATGACTTAATTTCCACATTAGCATTAAGATTTTTGTATCCGTCACATTAATTATGTTAACATTTTTTGATTTAATTAATTTTATACCACCTCCCAAGCCCATATCCTTGCTATGCAGCATAACGAATTAATTAGATGTTTGATCAAACTTACAAATAAAGATTGTAAATCATAATTGGAATGATTTAATTAATATTTTTTGTACTTTTGTCGTAATAAACTAAAACTTATGAAAACACAAAAAGTTGGAATCACATTTTCTTCTTTTGATTTACTTCACGCAGGTCATATAAAAATGTTGGAAGAAGCAAAAACTGTTTGTGATTACCTAATTGTTGGCTTACAACTGGATCCAACCTTCGACCGCCCGAATAAGAACAGACCATCTCAATCCATTGTAGAAAGGTATATTCAACTTAAGGCTTGTAAAGATGTAGATGAGATTATTCCCTATAATACAGAGGAAGATCTTATGGATATTTTGCAGTCATTTGTTGTAGATGTACGTATTATTGGCAGTGATTATAAAGATAAAAATTTCACAGGAAAGGAATACTGCGAAAAAAAAGGTATAGAAATTTTTTATAATAAAAGAGATCATAGATTTTCCAGCTCAGCGCTTAAGAAATCCGTTTTTGAGCAGGAACTAAAAAAACTTGATTCAACATTAGGAAAACAGATCGTATGAAAATAAAAGAAACACCACTTAAGGATTGTTATATTATCGAACCAACTGTTTTTGAGGATGATCGAGGCTATTTCTTCGAAAAGTACAACGAAAAAAAATTCGAACAGGAAACAGGACTTAATGGTCACTTCGTTCAAGACAATATATCCAAATCTTCCTATGGTGTACTAAGGGGATTGCATTTACAAAAAGGTGAACATGCACAGGCAAAATTGGTTTCCTGCCTCGAAGGTAAAGTATTCGATGTCGCTGTAGATCTGCGTGAAGACTCTCCAACTTTCGGAAAATGGTTTGGCATAGAATTGACGCCAGAGAATAAACTTCAACTATATGTACCTAGAGGTTTTGGACATGGTTTTTCAGTCTTGAGTGAGACTGCCGTTTTTGCTTATAAATGTGATAATTTCTATAATAAAGAATCCGAAGGAGGTGTGCTTTGGAATGATCCCCAAATTAATGTGGATTGGAAACTGCCAGCTGAAGATGTAATTCTCTCAGATAAAGATGCAGTTCTTACCACATTTTCTGAGCACAATTTTTAATTTAGTACTTATTTTTTATTATTTTGTTAAATTAATGTTATATTTGAAATTAACATATTTTGGCAAAGTAAAAACCCCAAAGTGTACTAATGAAATTGAAAAAAAATACTTCATATTTTAAAATATGCCTCTTTATTTCTTGAGAAAATTAACCAAATACCTTGTATTTGGAGATTATATAATTATTAATATTATCTTTCTGTTAGGGATTAATTTTTTTATTAGTCCTTCGGAGATTTCTGTTATTAAACCAGATTATAAAACTCAGTTGTTAATTCTGAATTTCTCTTGGTATATCATTTCAAAATTGGTGAAATTATATGCAGATTCTTATTACAAAGATTCTGCAAAACACTTTAGTTCATTATTCAAGGCTTTATTAATTTTTATCATATTCTTCTTCTTTTATAATACTTTAATCTATTCAAAATCAATTAGTATTTGGTTTACTGTAAAGTATTTACTGTTGGTTACTTCTATGATGGTTTTGGGTAGAATAGTGATATTCTTAATCAGGAAAAAATATAGAATTAAGATTACTAGAAGCATTAATTCAGTCAATACAATTTTGATTGGTAAAAATAATTTTTCAAAAACGATTTTATCTAATGAGGAGATTAGATCGTCTATGGGAATCCGGGGTTTCTATTCTCTAGAAAGTTCAAGTGGGAAAGGTAAATATTTGGGAGATATAAATAGTCTCTTGGAAGATTTGGAAAATGAAAAAATTGATAATATCATTCTTTGTGACGACTCAATTGATGAGGAATTATACAACGAGATTGTCCACGTTGCAGAGCACAAAATGATAAGAATTTATATCGTTCCGGATTTTAAATATATCAATATGGGACCTCATTCTTTTGATATCATTCAAGGTGTTCCATTTCTGAAATTAATGCCAGAACCTCTTACGAATTCTGAAAATCAAATATTTAAAAGATTTTTTGATATAGTTTTTTCACTATTTGTCATTGTATTTATTCTTTCTTGGCTTGTTCCAATTGTGGCTTTAATCATTAAAATAGAAAGTAAAGGATCTGTATTTTTCCTTCAAAAAAGATCAGGAATCAAAAATGAGCCTTTTAACTGTATCAAGTTTAGAAGTATGGCAATTAATAGTACCTCAGATTATGCTATGGCAAAAAAGGGTGACAGCAGAATAACGAAATTTGGTAAATTCATTAGAAAAACAAGTATAGACGAACTTCCTCAATTTATAAATGTACTAATAGGAGATATGTCAGTCGTGGGGCCAAGGCCGCATATGCTTTCACAGACTGAGCAGTATTCCAAAATTACAAAAAAATATATGCTAAGACATATCGTAAAGCCAGGAATTACTGGCTGGGCGCAGGTAATGGGTTCGCGTGGAGAGATATTCTCTGACAAAGATATGGAGAAGAGGATTGAAAAGGATATTTGGTACATCCAAAACTGGTCATTCTTTTTGGATCTTAAAATTGTATTCCTTACATTCTATAATATTGTAAAGGGAGATGAACAGGCTTATTAAATCAATTTGTTTAAAAACAATCTAAATAGAAAGAACCAAATTTTTGGTTCTTTTTTTTATCACTAAATTTGCAACCTCAAATTTTTATAAATGCGTACGAAATCAACAGGTAAGAAAAAAATAAATATCGTCACTCTTGGATGTTCCAAAAACGTCTATGACTCAGAAGTTCTGATGGGACAGCTGGAGGCTAACGGTAAAAAAGTAGTTCACGAAGAAAAAGGTGATATTGTAGTTATCAATACCTGCGGATTTATAGATAATGCAAAGGAAGAAAGTATCAACACAATTCTGGAATATGTAGATCTGAAAAACCAAGGTGTAGTAGAAAAAGTATTTGTAACGGGTTGTCTTTCTGAAAGGTACAAACCGGATTTGATTCGTGAAATTCCGGATGTGGATCAGTATTTTGGAACCAGAGATCTTCCTGTTTTATTAAAACATTTGGGAGCCGATTACAAACACGAATTGGTTGGCGAAAGATTGACGACCACGCCAAAACATTACGCTTATCTAAAAATTTCTGAAGGCTGCGACCGTCCTTGTTCTTTCTGCGCAATCCCACTGATGAGAGGAAATCACATTTCGACTCCCATAGAAAAACTTGTGATCGAAACTCAAAAATTAGCTAAAAAAGGCGTGAAAGAATTAATTCTGATTGCTCAGGATTTAACTTTCTATGGTCTGGATATTTATAAGAAAAGAGCTTTGGGAGAACTGCTTCAGGAATTGATAAAGGTTGAAGGCATCGAGTGGATCAGACTTCATTACGCTTTCCCGACAGGTTTCCCCGAAGATGTTCTTGATATTATCAAAAACGAACCGAAAATCTGTAACTATATTGATATTCCGCTGCAGCACATCAACACCGAATTGCTGAAGGCTATGAAACGTGGCACAACGTTCGAAAAAACGAATGCGCTTCTTGATAAATTCCGTGAAAAAGTGCCGGATATGGCAATCAGAACAACATTGATTGTAGGATTTCCTGGCGAAACAGACGAAAAGTTTGCAGAGTTGAAACAATGGGTGAGAGATCAAAGATTTGATCGTTTGGGCTGTTTCACATATTCTCACGAAGAAAATACAACAGCTTATGTTTTGGAAGATAATATTCCGGACGAAGTCAAAAATAGAAGAGTTGAAGAAATCATGGAAATCCAGCAGCAAATCTCTTGGGAGAAAAATCAGGAGAAAGTTGGTAAGGTTTTCAAATGTATTTTTGACAGAAAAGAAGGCGATTATTTCGTTGGTAGAACAGAATTTGATTCTCCAGATGTAGATAATACCGTTTTGGTGCCTGCAAAAGATGTCTATATATCCATTGGAGAGTTTGCAAATGTGAAGATTACTTCAGCGGAAGATTTTGATTTGTATGGAGAGTTAGTGGATTAGTTAGAAGATTACATTTCATAAACTTCGATAATAAATCAACTGCAAAAAGCTTAAAGCGATGAATTACAAATTCATCGCTTTTTTATTTATCGTCATTGAACTAAAAAATAACTTTATCTGTATCATAACCTATGAATCTATGATAATGTGCTGAATTTTTAATCTTATTAATTGATGTAATCTCAGATAGATAATCTCAAATTATAATACTTTCTACTAAATATCAAGTTAATCTCGAAGCAAAAATTATGTAATTGTGTTAATATTTTTGTGTTTTAAGTTTAAACAATTGAATATCAATAACTTAAATAATTATTAAATCGTTGAAACTGTATTTATGCTAATTAATTATGAATTTGATGTTAATATTTAGTTTTGTTAAAGATAATTAAAAGTATTAAGTGAATTTATTAAATAATTTTTCCTAAAACTGTAAATTAATTATATGAATCAATTATTTTACTAATTTCGAAAATGTAATATTTTACTGATTATCAAGTGTTTAAGTCTTGTGTGTTTTTAATTTTATAATGATTTAATTAACAAAATTGAATATAAATTAACATATTTTAACAAATCTTGTCATTGACTTACAGCAACTGATTATCGAAGGTTGAAAAGTGGATTTTGGGTTGTAAACGCGGCAGAAAAGCCAAAAGTGAAGTTCGGGAAAGCTTTAAAGGTATCTTTGCAGAGTCAAAACCAATAAAAATTCAACATGATAAAAAGAATTCTTCTTGTAGTCATAATGATGATTTCCACACTTGGTATTTATTCTTTCAAGAGTTATGCCACAGATGCTAAAACAAGTTTTGCATCGTTCTACCACGATAAGTTTAATGGTAGAAAAACAGCAAGCGGAGAAATTTTCAGTAACAGAGAACTTACCGCTGCTAATAAAACACTTCCTTTTGGGACAGAAGTAAAAATTACTAATTTGATCTCCGGGAAAAGCGTTGTAGTTAGAGTTAACGACAGAGGACCATACCACTCGTCCAGAGCCTTTGATCTCTCGAAAGCTGCATTTGATTCGATAGGCGACACCAGAAAAGGTACAATCGCAATTGAATATGAAATTATCGACTAAAATTCAACTTATTTTAAAGTTTAAAAGCCATCCAGATCGGATGGCTTTTTAGTTGTTCAATTTCTTAATTCGAATCTAGCTGAAGATTTTCTTTATTATATTTCCTATCTCTACAAAATCATCGTGATTCCTCACGGAGCGAATTTCAGTATCATTTTCATCTGTTTTGGAATAAGGATAAATAAGCAGGTAATTCTTGTTGTGCAAATGTGCATTCAGAAAATCCGGAATGTGGCGCATTCTTGGAAAATAAGAAATCATTCCACGTTTGGCTAAGATCAGAATCAAACCTTCATTATCTTTAATGCTTTCCGCTTTCTTCTCTGCATCTGCCCAAGAGTTAATGATGATAAAGTCAGCTTCGATATTGACTTTCTTAATGATTTTCTTTAAAACATTGATAATGTTTTCCGGCGCGTAAAAACTTAGGACAGCACCAGAATTTTTTCCAATATTCCAAACCCTTGCTAATGAATGGTAGAATCCGGATTCCAAATGTGCGTTCTCCGGAATCATTACAAGATATCTTTTCACTGTTGATAGCGGTTGTGCTGCGTGGTAAACCAAAATATTAATATCATCATTCTGCAGGTATCCATTGTAAAGATTGTCTGCAAAAGAAGCGGAAAATCCCTTCTCATCTTCCAAACCAATAATCAGGTCTGTGACTTTTTGTTCTTTTACGACATTGTTGATTCCATTAATCACGTCATTATCGTATCGCGTGAGAGGTTTTAAGACGACATCGGCGGCTGATGCGGTGTTGACAGCATAATTCAGGATTTTCTCAGCATTTTTGGTCGACGAATCATTTTTATCTTCATTAATGACATTGAGACCAAACATGTTTTCGGTATTAGAATGATTTTTCACCAGTAATCCGAGATTAACAGTTTTATCAACCATTCCTTCATAATTAAGTGCCAGAAGAATGTTCTCCTGCTCGTGATTGTCGCCGGAAAGTGTGTCTTCATTTTCAGCTTCTGCAATTTTTTCTGCACTCGACATTGATATGAATGATGAAATCGTACAGGAAATCAGAATTAATAAAATACTGCCGTTCAAAACATGCTCATTCAATAATCTCACTGGTTCTCCCGATTCGCTTTCGGAAAGGATAATGTTGTAACCAACCATCACGGCGGCCAGAGTGGCAGCGGCAGAAGCGGAACTTAATCCGAAAATTAATTTCCCTTCGTGTTTTGTCAGTTTAAAGGTCTTCTGAGTGAGAACTGCAGCAATATATTTCCCCAGGATTGAAGCCACCAGCATCACGGCTGCAACTTGAATAGTTTCCCAACTTTTGAAAAATACTTTGAAATCGATCAGCATCCCAACGCTTATTAGAAAGAAAGGAATGAAAATCGCATTCCCGACAAACTCAACCCGATTCATCAGAGAAGACGTGTGTGGAATCAGTCTATTCAAAGCCAAACCGGCAAGGAACGCTCCGATAATGGCTTCAACACCCGCTAATTCTGCCAAAAGTGCGGCGAGGTAGATCATTACCAAAACAAAAATGTACTGCGAAATCTTGTCATCCACTTTCTTGAAAAACCATCTGCCAATAATTGGGAAGATTAATAAAACTACCAATCCAAAAGCCAGAACAGAAGCGGAAAGTTTGATCCAAAACTCGCTGCCCACATCGCCTTGTGACATCCCGACAACCACTGCCAAAACCAGTAGTGCAAGAATATCGGTAATCATAGTTCCGCCAACAGTGATGTTTACGGAAAGATTTTTGGCAACGCCCAATTTGCTCACTAACGGATAAGCTATCAAAGTGTGCGACGAAAATAAACTCGCAAACAAAACAGATGTCAGCAATGAAAAACCTAAAAGATAATACGATCCCACAAAGCCTAAAACAAAAGGAACGATAAAGGTGTAAATCCCAAAAGTCAGACTTTTCCATTTGTTCTTTTTGAAATCGCCCATATCAATTTCCAGTCCTGCAAGAAACATAATATACAGCAATCCGGTTGTTCCGGTCACGACGATACTGCTGTCGCGGGACAAAATGTTGAAACCATTTGGTCCAATGATAGCTCCCGCAATTATGAGTCCCAAAAGATGTGGAACCTTAATTTTGTTGAGTAATAGCGGCGCACTGAGAATGATGATGAGAACCACCAAAAATTTCAGAACAGGATCTTCCAGCGGAAGGCTGAGGTTGTGAATACTTAGAAGCATTTGTGTGTTTTTATTTTGATGGACGTACCAATTCTACAGAAAATGCAGCAGAACAGTTGTTGTTTACAGTGATCGTTCTCTTTCCGCGCATTTTGCCAGGCGAGATTTCATTGAGAAGAATATTCATATCAACAAGCTTAGCTGCTGTAGAATCGGTTTTGAAATTGAGTCTGATTTCATTATTCTCCAATTTTCCAGAATAGGTTCTTACCAGATTGTTGTTGCTGTACACATTGACTGAGGTTTGCAGAGAATCATTGACGAATTCCCAAACATCTGTTCTCTGATCGCCAATCACGTAATCGGAGCAAGTGGACTCTGTGCAGATGACTTTTCCAGACCATTTCCCAAGGATGTCTACTGGCCAGGTTGGAACAATTACAGAATCTGTTTTTTTTGCATAGAGGCTGTCTCTCATTTTCAGCAGAGACTGGAATTCGGATTCTTTCTGAGCGAAAATATTTTCTTTTTCGGAAAGTATTTTTTCACGGATATCCAATTGTTTTTCCCTTTCGTTCTCTTTGCAGGAAAACAGGAAAATGGTGAGACTCAACAACAATAAAAACTTCGGAATTCTCTGCATAAACTGGATTTTTTGAAATTTCAAGTTAATAAAAAAATAATAAATCGCAGATCGCAGGAGACTAAGGACTATAATATAAAGCAAAAAAACCACCTTAAAAAGATGGTTTAAATTATATTATTGATGACTTTCAGGAAAGTTTGACTAATCTTACAACTTGGTACACAGCGTGATTTTTCGATGATAAGGATCTTACAATTTCCGGAATTGCCTGTAGATGAGCTTCGCAGAGATAACCAAATTCCAGTTCCTTGATCACTTTGCCATGTTCGGAAATTATCTTTTTTAGTTTTTTATCTGTTTTATAAAGTTCGACATAAACCAGATATTTGCTGTCAGAATATTCTTTTGGCGTTCCGATGACTTGGATGTATTTTTCTAAATCTTTATTTCCCATTTTTATTCGGTTTAAATTAATTATCGCTTCTTGAATTTATTGTTGATGGCAATCAAAACAGATCCGCTCATCAGAAAAACAAAAAGCATAATGATAATATTGATGCTGACCTGTCCGTAACCAAGTTTTAAAACGTTCAGAAAAGGGTATTGAAGCCAATAGAATATATGTAAAATTGGAAAATCACCGCTAACGTTTCGGGCTTTGCGCTCGGATGGAAATCCAAGCACAAAAGCTGATATTTGTGACGAAAGTCTATTGCAAGACTGCTGTTGAATTTTACACTTCTACCGCCCGAAGGTAGTATTTCTTTAAGTTTTAGCAACAATCCCAATTAAACCACACCTGGCTAAAATCTTTTTCTTTTAAACTGTTAGGGTTAATAAATAAATTTCCTACACCAGAGTCACCAAACATAATTTCTTCATCGGTGTCAATTTGCAAAAGTAGAATTTCGTCTTTTTGGTTGTCATTATAATCCCGTGGGTCAGATTGTGTAAAATAGGCATATCCACCAATTTTATGTCCAATTCCGTCAAGAATATAGTCCATGTCAGTTTTTTGTTCGTCAGTTAATTTTTCCTGGTAGTCATAATATCGTTTTCCATTAAAATCCATATCAAATCTAAAATCTTCATATCCTCCGTATTCGATAACTTTTTCGAAATCCAATTTATGTTCGCAATAAACAGGACTTTCTTTATACAACTTTTCAGTTAAGAAAGAGAAATCTGTTTGATATTCATTTTCTGTAGTTTGATGGAAAAGAATTTTGTAATCGTCCATATCGTACCAATCTGTTGGAGAAATAAAAAATTGTAAAATTCCGTCAGTCGGATAGTTTTCGAGAGGCGGTGTTTCTGAAAAGTTTATTTGTGCCAAAAGTAGCCGAAACTCTCAACTAAAATACAAATCTTAACCGAAACAAAAAACGTGAATTGCAGACTTACTGCTCACTATTGCAATACCCTAATTAGCGGTAGTTTTTATAATTTTTGCCGCTACTTCAAATACTTTGTAATCATTCTTATTGGTATTTTGAAGGTCATATTTTTCAATTTCAATTGGATATGTTGCAGTTTCTTTTTTGTTGGTTCGAACGTTTTGTTTTGCAATTTCTACTGTTTTGGTATTGAAGTTATAGGAAATATCATATTTTTCTACAGGCAGTATTAGACCATTATACGTACCTGAAATATGTCCTAATTTATCTTTTAATAAAGAAAAATTTTCGCCAATGCACATCATTTTCTCCGACTCTAAACGAAATATTCTGATGATTTTGTTCAAAAATGGATTTTCGTGGCGTATCAAACGGAAAGCCCCATTTTTTATCTGTACTTCAAAGACTTTATCATAATAACTCTCGTCAACTGCAAGGATTTCATCATTTATTTCTTTGATTATATAATTGCTATCTTTAGGATTATAAAGTAAAACATACAACGAACTCTCATTGTAGTTTTTCATTCCTTTTTCGTGATTGGGCGTATCGTAGCGAACTATATTTTTATTTTTTTTTCGGATTGACGGCTCTTGCAATAAGCACTATATCGTCAAAACCGTCCTTATTCAAATCGCCTTTAGCAAGGGCGATTTCTTCCCAACCCGATAATAATTCGGTATAATTTTTTACGGTATTACTTTTCAGTTCGGGATAATAGATACACATTCTATCAAGTTCCGTATCGTAGTCACCTTTTAGTAAATTTTTATACTGATCGATATTTTCACAAACCTGTTTTTTCATCACACGGTTTTCGGGATAATTCTTTTGTCTGCTCCAATAGCTTAGTAGTCTTGCCTTGTTTTTGTAATTGTCGGCATAACCGGGAAATTGTTTAATCGCTTCGTCATAAGCAGTCAAAGCATTGTTAAACAATGTTTCGTTATAAGGCTCATCGTATGCCTTTTGATGCAAGGTTTTGGCAAATTGAAGCTTAGCCAGAGGCTCATCTTGTTTTGACTGTACAGCCTGCGCATAGAGATTTTCTTTTAAATCCTGATTATCTAAACCTTGCATGGAAAATTGGTTCAGTACGTTGGCGTAGTTAAAGATGGCATTGGGGTTTTTGGGTGCCAATTCGTAAGCCTTTTTAAAGAAAGCACCGCTCTGGTTTTCGTCGCCCAAATCTACAGGCAGGTTCTGTAAACAAGCACCCGCATTCAGATAGCCGAGATAGCCTTTTGGGTACAGTTCAATCGCTTTTTTAAAGTAAATCAACGCGTAAGAAAACTCTTTTTTATTATAAAATGATAAGCCTACATTGTTGAGTGAAGCTTCTCTGTAAGGTTCATAAACTGTTCCAAGAAAGGCAAATAATGCATTGGATTGCTGATAGGAACCGGAACGAAAAAGTTTTTTCGCTTCTGTAAAAAAACATATCCAATTCTTTTTCGGTGAAAGCTTTTTTATCGTCTTGTGCCAAATATTCAATAGATTGGCGGATAGTTTCGTTGCTTAATCTTCCGCCTTCGCTATTGTTCCAATGGTTTTTTCTTGAGATATAACTGCTTCCGTCTTTCGCACAGGAATATCGGTTCATCAATGTTTGAAGCAGGAAAAAGC
Organism: Epilithonimonas sp. JDS; assembly: GCF_021261315.1. Classification (GTDB taxonomy): domain Bacteria; phylum Bacteroidota; class Bacteroidia; order Flavobacteriales; family Weeksellaceae; genus Epilithonimonas. The sequence continues at coordinate 357,489 of NZ_JAJSAX010000001.1, read as the reverse complement.
GTGTTTTGTCGATTGCAACTTGCACCATCCCATCGGTAAATAATTTATAACAAGATGCAGGATATTCTTCCTTTTTTTTTGTCATTTTTAAATAGATGGGAATACTATTTTTTATGACATATTTTTCATAAATATTTTTGTTGATGCTTTCTTTGCCTGCTGCATAATTTTCAAAATCCTGGTAAAAATCAAAATTTTTCTTTTGAGGTTCATTTGGCATGTTTTGCTTTATAGCTTTGGTCGTAGCTATAGGTATTGACAGTTGCGGTTCGTTTTTGGATTGTGCCAATGCAGACTGATAGGTAAGTAGTAAGTAGGGATAGTATAAATAAAAATGTTCTCATTACTGTAAATCATATTATAAATTGAACTAAATAAACTCCGACAAGTAATGTAATGATAGCTATCAAAATCAAACTTGCATTTCGTTGTTGTATCTTAATTTGGTTGTGAAATTTACGAGCTTCGTAAGCGAAAAGACGTACGCTAACCACAATAATAATAGTTATTATCTGAAAAAAAATACCTGCATATCCAATATCTATATCAAGAATTATATTCAATTCCTAAACGGTCTTCCTCATAATGATATCAGGTAAAAAAGCAAAAGCTGAAATCTTTGGAAAGACTTCTATTATTTAATAGTTAGTTTTCTGTTGACTAAAAGATAGAAAAGATATTAGGTTGAAAAATGTCAGTATGAGTAGTCTTTTCAGAACATTATCGATAACGTTTCGCCCCACTATTGCAAAACCCTTGTTAGCGTTAGTTTTTTATACTGTCTAATTTTTGTATTAGTTCATAACTGTTTCCACCACCACAAGAAGAATGAATTACTTTACCACTTCTACCAATCAGGATTTTTGCGGGACTACAATACATATTGTAATTTAGAATTTCAGGTTTGCCTTGTGATTTTGTGTTGTCAATCTGCTCAAATAGGATTTTAGAATTTTTCAAGTATTCATCTAATTCTTTTTGGTTTTCGACATAGCCTTCTATTATACCAATAAATTTGATTTTGTCTTTATATGAATTATAAATTTCATTTAATTCTTTCGCCATATCATATGTTTCACTCTTTTTCAATCAGGTTTTGTGTAGGGAAACGGTCGTGAAAATTATGGCTAGTTTTTTTTGGCTTGCTGAAGGCAGGGATTTTCAGAACAAAAGTTCAATCGAGGAGCTAATGTTGATATTTGCACAAATGTCCAATCGAAGCCGTTCAGCACCGCTTTTTGCAAATCCTCGTTAGTGGGATTGCTATTTTGTATGTCTGTTAGATTCCTGTTTTATTAATCAAAAATATTACCAATTCTTTCCTCTTCGTCATCTTTGTAATTGTGCAAAAGAATAGTTTCGTAGCCGATAGCATCAATCAATTTGTCAAAGAAAAGATTGACTTCTCGATTTTGAATTTCTGTATTCTCAGATAAATTCTGTTTGTCAAAATACAAGATCCATTGCGTCTCTTGGTTGTCAAATTTTAATTTTCCGTCCAAGTCTTCATTGGGGTAGAGGTCAAAATACCAACGCGGGTTTTCTTTTATAAACTGAAAATAATAATAGTCGTAATTGAAAGCTGAGATTGAATCATCATTTCTTTTGTAGATTTTTCTATATTCATATTCATTTTTTAGAAACTTGTTAATTCTTTTCACAATTTCCTTTTCGTCTTCTTTATCGCATATTATTCCATATTCCGCACGTATGATCATAACTGTCTATTTTTATGTGATCTATTTTTTCATTGCTGTTATGCATTGTTGGTCAGCATTACGTTAGATGAAGCCTTTTCTGTCGATTAGTTTAAAAATGTAATTATTGCATCCTCGTTTTTTGTTGCGTCTGCAAAAACACTTTGTAATGTCAAAAATCCGTCAGCCACATAATCAAATGCATCATCTCCCTCGTCCCAAATTGTAGGATAGACTTCTAATTCAGTCATTTTTTCAGGATTGAACTTTTGCTTTATGTCAGCAATTGTGATTTTTGAAATTTCATTATTTAGTTCCGCAACCTGTTCAGGTGTCAAATAGTGAGCTGGTCCATAACCTAAATCCTGTTCCTCATCAATTAGTTGTCCACTGAACAAAACTCTTACAAGATCGTGTTCCGCTGTTGCTAGACTTTGTCCAGTAAGTAGAAATATTATTCCGTCCCAAGATTTGTCAATATCTACTAGATTTTCGTTTTCCGTTTCGTCGTCATAGATCTTGTCTTCCAATAATGAACTGTCTTTTAAATAGTCTTCAAGTTCAGATTTAGTCACTCGAAGCAGGTTTCCTATCATACTCATAATTCAAAATATTTTTTTTAAGTTGCTAATTTTTGTATGCGCGTTTTTCTGTCAAGGTTACTGCTAGCGGTTTTGGGCTTTGCGAAGTGGCGGAATTAAATTTTGCACAAAAGCCGAAACGAAGAACAAGTGTTGAATATGCCAGTTTTGCCTAACTATTGCAAAAGCCTTGTTAGCAGTAGTTTTTTTATTTGCTCTTTATCCGCTCGATATCTTTTCCATTTGTTATTAAAGCAACATAGTCAAATTTTTTTATCGTATAATTTGTCATAGCGCTATCAATATTTGGTCTTGTTGATTTTTCCATTCTCGAATAGTAAAACTCTATCCACCCAGTGCAACTCGCATCATATTTGTCTGTGGTTTTATTGTGCAAAAATTTAATTTCAATCGTTTGCGCTTTTTGAATAGAGTCAAACTTGAATTCTGGATACTTTTCTAAATACCAATTTTCTATAATAGCTTCTGCTTTCCATAAGTCTAGATCATAAATTTTTTGAATAATCGAATTGAATTTTTTTTTGTCGGTTTTATAGAAAGGATTCATCTTCGGTTTCAATTTCAGGTTTAATGTTCGATAACCGAAATAAATAAATTTTTCATCTTCACTTGCAATTTCATAAAAACCTGTTTGAGTTTTAGAAAGACCAACTTGCGGATTATTTTTTAGTAGCTCAACGGCTTTAAGAGGCGAACAGTATTCGGGGTTATTTTTTTGTGAACAACCTATAGCTGATAATAATATTATAATAAAAAGGGCTGTTTTTTTCATAAAATATCTGCCAACTTTTCGGTGCCTTGCGATGGCGGGGCAATAGAAGCACCAATATTCAATTTTGTACAAAAATTAAATCATAGAAAATACCGTTGAACTTTGCAGTTTCGCGCCACTATTGCAAAAGGCTTGTTAGCGGTAGTTTTTTTTAATATACTTGCAGTTCCGCAGTATTTTTTGGGCGGTACAAATAAAGTTGAATGTAGGTTGTAGTTCCAATGTCTTTATCTTTTCGTTTAAAGCCTCCCCAAAGTGCGGATTTTTCGTTATTTATTTTTTCTAAGCACACCAATTTTCCGTTGGCATAAAAAGTCATTTTGTATTTTTCTATGGGTTTCAAATCAAAAAATTCAAGATCATCATCTGTTCTAAATTGATACTCTTTGTCCCAACTATTTTTTATTTCTTCGGAAGAAAGATACATTTGCTGTGCAAGTCTTTTTTCTTTGTCATACTGAATGTTGGCTAAGTCATCTTTTGTTCCTTTCAAGTAAATGTTTCTTACTTCATTGTATTTTGCGACAACTTCCTTCTCTAAAATTTTTAGCTGTTCTTTATCTTTGGTGAAAAGTAGCTCTGCATTATCTAAACTGTTAATTTTATAAGGAACATTTGCTTCAAAAGTAAAACTGTCTTCAAAATATTTCTTTCCATCAAAAGTTGCAACTTCTCTACCTTCAACCATTTTCTGAGGCGTTGTATAAGTTTTCACTTCTTCTTCATCGCCCCAACTATTATCTTTGTTTATGAAAGATTCTTCTATAATTATCCGAACACCAGAGTTCCTCATTAATGTTGTGTGCATTGAATTGGTGGTTTGATTAAATCCAGGAGACAAACGAATAGTTATTTTTTGTGCACCTTTTTGGGTGATGTCCCAATTCAGCGGAAAATACGAACCTGACAAACCGCCCCCAGAATTATCTTTGTATTTAATTATGGGAACGTCATTAATTAGAATTTCAAACGAGCAATTACTCGTTGTAATACTTGCTCCGTAATGCGGTTCTTTACTGAAATGTTTTATTTCGTTTCCGATTGCATAAATATCTTTTTCTGATTTTGTGTTTTTATTTTGTCCGTTACAGCTTGTGAATAGAAGTGTGAAGTTTAGAAAGAAAAGTATTTTGTGTAATTTCATCATTCCTTGTTGGTTTATTTCATTTGGCCGGTTCTGTAGAATTACTGCCAACGTTTTGGGGCTTTGCGATGACGGGGAAATCAAAGCCGAAACCTTCAACTAAAATACAAATTTCAACCGAAGCACAAAACGTGAATTTTAGACTTTCTGCCCGCTATTGCCAAACCCTCGTTATGTGCTGTACTTTTACTCATTCTGTTTTGTCAATATTAGTTTGTCATCAACTTTAGAGATTAAATAAATTAAATCTTTTTTCTTTCTAATCTCAGTAGGTTTTTCCCATCCTCCAGAATATGTAACAGAATCTACAGAAATGCTTATTTTGTCCTTGTCAAAAAAATCATATTTTCCAATTACAGTTGTAAAATTATCATTTCCACAGAAGGCGGTGTATCCACTACTAAAATTCATTTCTTTGTTTGAAAAACTAGTTAAGTTACCTGCAAATTTTCTTTGAATAAATTTTGTCAATGTAAATTTTCCCGCATTTGGGTCTAATCCTAAAATAGCATTGGTTTCCCAAATTCCATTTTCTAATTCATTTTTGTAAATATTTTTCACGTTCGTATTCCGTTGTGGTTTTGTGTCGCAGGAAAAAATGAATAAAGTCATAATCAGTAAAGACAGATTTGAAAAAATTTTTTTTGTCATATTGATTTGTATTTCAGTTTTCGGTTTTTCATTATGGCACATAATGTTTCGCGGCTTTGCGATTGTGGGTCAATCGAAGGACAAATGTTCAATTTTGCACAAATGTTCAACCGAAGATCCGCTGCGGCGGATGAATTTTGCAGTTTAGCCCGCCTGACGCAAAACCCTTGTTAGCAGAAGCTTTTTTGTTCATTAATCTATTTCGCATAGAAGTTTCACTGGAAATTTCACTTTCATAAAAACTTCTATATAGTGATCTATATCAGAAAAAAAATCTTCAAATTCTTCGAAAGTTGATAAATAACTGATGCCTCCAAGTCTATTGAAATTTTCTTTGATTTTAAGTTTGCCAATAACTTCAAATCTGTCTTTCATATATGTCATATCTTTATGCGTAACGAACTCAAACGGAATTCCAAATGCAAAATGTTCTCTTCCTTCAAAAACTTCGATAAAGCTATCATCGTAAGTTCTATCTTTTTGAGCTTGTGTCATTGGTTGAGCATTGTTTTTGTGATACTCCCAAAGTATGTCAATCTCTGGTTGTTTCTCTAAAAATTCCTTTTTACTTCGTCCGTGTCCTCCCATTATATGTCCAACAATAAATTCATTTTTTAGTAGATTAATTGTTGGCTTATCTTTCCTCTTGTATGTAGTTATGGCTAATTCATAAGTTGTTTGTGATTTGTCTTGTGTGATATTTGCACAGATGACAGCACAATAATTATCGTCAGGAAGGCAAAAAGTTAACACATCATTTTGTTCAAAGTGTAGATTTTTTACAACTCTATATTTTTTTCGTTTTCGGATTTTTTGATTTGGTTCAGATATATTTTGCAGAAACTTGTCAAGTACCTTTAGTCTTTTTTTTCCTTCTTTTTCATCACATTCTTCAGTCCAAAGTTTCACACCTGCTTTAAGGTCAATAACTCGCTTTACTTCATTAAGTATTTCGTCTGTCAATTCTCCGATTTCCCAAAATGCAAGAGCGTAAGCTGTTACAAAAATTTCGTGATAAAAATCTGAATTAATACCATAATCATCTTTTATGAAGGGATATTCTTTTTTTATAGTTTCGGCGTTTGCACCACTGTCATACAATTCCATAATATTTTCGTATGTGTCGTGTGCCAAATCTCCGTCAATTATTTGCACTCCGTCTGTTGCCATATTGTTTTTGTGTCTTGTTGGGAAAGATTTCTGCTAACGTTTCGGGGCTTTGCGTTCGGGCGAAAAATCGAAGGACAAAAGTTGATATTTCATTAGTTTTTTTAAAGTTCAGTAAAGTTCCAGGTCCCGGAATAAGATAAAAACCAATATTTGTATCAATATAGCTATTTAAAGCTTTTTCATCCTTTGTTTTAAAAGCCTTTATTAACTTAATGATTTCATTTTCTAATTCAGCTTTTGGATTTTGGATTTTAGTAGCTATAGGTATTTTTTCATTTTGAATGTTGGTGTTCGTATTTTTTTCCTTCTCATTCTTACAAGAAAAAAGAGAAATTGAAAAAAGTATTAGGATAAACTTTCTCATTTTTCATTATTAAAGTTGCGAATTTAGCATCGTTCTTTTATAGTATTTATATTGTTTACACGGCTTATCGGAAAATTACCACCAACGTTTTGGAGCTTGGCGTTCGGGCGGGATTTCGATGGATAAAAGTTGATATTATTTCTAAAGTTAAATTGAAAAACTACATTTGAATTTTGCGCTTCAGCCCGCCCGACGCAAAAGCCTTGCTGTGCGATGTTCTTTGTTTGAATGTCGACTTTGCTTTTCAATATCTAACACATTTAAGAAATATCTACAATTATTGTTCTTTCTCATATTTATAAGTTTTCATCAATTGTCCATAACCGTTATATAATTGCAATTCTTCTACTTCTCCATTTTTATAAATTTCAAGTTCACTTAATGTTTCGTCTTCGAAGTAGTATCCTTTCCATTCCCCAACTTTTTTACCATTTTGATAATTTCCGATAGATACAAGTTTTCCTTTATCATTGTAATATCTCCATTCTCCGTCTTCTTTTCCATCTTTATAACTCCCTTCAGATAATAATTTTCCATTTTTATGAAACTCTTTTCCATTTGTTCTTTCTCCATTTACGTAAATGTCAATCGTTTCTAATTTTCCATCTAAATAATGTTTGAATTCACCGTGTTTTATTCCATTTTTAGCATTCATAATAAAATTTAATGTGCCATTTTCATTATAATATTTCCATTCTCCATTTTCCAATCCATTTTGATAATTTGTAATTGACATTAGATTCCCATTTTCGTAATATTCTTTTACTTCGCCTTCAAGTTTTCCATTTTCTATGTTTCCGGTTTTTAGAAGTTTTCCACTTTCATAATATGCTTTCCATTCTCCTGTTACTTCACCATTTTCGTCCAAATAATTATGCTCTTTTAAATTTCCATTCTCATAGTATGTTTTATTTTCTTTTCCTTGTGAACAAGCAACTAAATAATTTAAAATTAGAATTATGAATAATAGTTTTTTCATCTTATGTTTTTATTTGTTTAGATTGTTGGTTTTAGCATATCGCACAATGGTTTGCAGCTTGGCGAAGTGGCGGAAGCACAAATCTTCAGTTTTGTACAAAAGTTAAACCGAAGAACAACTGTTGAACTTTGCAGTTTTGCCCCACTATTGCAAAGCCCTTGTTATGCGACGTTTTTTTTATTTTCTAAGGATTTCCATATTGTATAAATTGTCCTTTTCATTAGTTTCAAGATTTTTAATATCATATTTCATTTCCATTATTTGGCTTGGATTACTAAAGCAATAGAAAGAAATTTTTTTTTTAAATAATCCAGTTTCTATTTTCTTGAAAAATACTTTGAAATTAAAATCATCATTTATTTCTGCCACTTCTTTTATAGATTCGTCTAACATATTTTTCATTTTGTTAGAAACCTTTTCAACTACTAAATCATTTAGTTTGCTGTCAAAAATATTTATCTTTTCGATAAGTTTTTCGTATTCGTAAACTTTACGATAAATATATCCTTGCGTTACCATATTTTCGATTATTTTATTCTTTCCTTCATCGTTTACTTCTTCATCTGTCATAGATAACTCAAGCATTATTTGATTTTTCATATCGTGATAAAGAAAACCAGAAACTATATTTATTTCTTTTTTGCAATTTGAACAGATATTTTCGTTCATTTTACCAGAAAGAACTTTATTTTTAAGTTCTGGCTGTAGAGTGATATTTACCGTTTGGTAATATTCTAATTCTTGTTCAAAATTGCAATGAGGACAATTTTGTGTAATTTTATTATTTAAACTCATTTTCGATTAAATTTCGTTTAGGTCAGTTTTTATAAAATGTTGCATAACGTTTCGGGGCTTTGCGATGGTGGGGCAATCGAAGCACAAAACCTCAATTTTGCACAAAAGTAGAACCGAAGAACTGCCGTTGAACTTTGCAGTTTCGCCCCACTATTGCAAAACCCTTGTTAGCCATAGCTTTATTTCTTCATAATTACTTTTAAATTCAATTTTTATTGGTTTGTCATAGTTACTATCTCTAATTTCAATTTGCAACTTGTTTCCAGTATCAGACCAGTTTACCAATTTCGCATTAGCTATCGTTGTTTTCGATTTTGACGTTACTACTTCTACTGGTGATGCAAAAGTAGTCGTTCCAAATTGATTTGATTTACCTAACAATATTATGCTCTCCTTAGAGAATATAATATCTGCTTGCTCAAAGTCATAGATTGGTTGGCTAATATCAACATTAAAAAAACTTCTTTTGGAAAATAAGTCAAACCCTTTTACAATTACAGGTACATCAGAAATAATTTGCAAGTCTTCGTTATTCAAATCAAGAAAAGCTTGTCTGCCAAGATGGAACATTCTATATGTATTCCAATATATAAATCCAGCTTGAATTGTCAGTCCAACGATAATGAAAATAAAATATCCCCAAAATGAATTCAAATCAGTTTTGTAAGTCCAGAAAAACAGAAGCGTTAAAAACACAAATGCAAAAACCCAAATTATCTTCAAAAACCAAATGGGCTTTGTCGTTTTTAAGAATTGCAAGAATGTCTCTGGTCGAAAATTGTTCATAAAGTTGTGGCTAACACCCAAATTTACGCATTGCGACAATACTCAATATATACAATTGCGCTAATGTTGTTTTAATTTAGGCTATCTGCTTGCTAATCATTAAATTAAAATTTACTATATTTGGATAAACGCACAAACTTCCAAGATGAATAAAAATTATGTAGAAGATTTCGCTACAATATTGCGGCTTCAACGATATGCAAAAAGCAGTGTTAAAACTTACACCTCCCATTTATCTTATTTTTTGAAACTCTCGGCAAAGTATCAACCTGAAGATATTACACAAAAACAATTGGAAGATTTTATTATTTGGCTCGTTGAAAAGAAAAAAGTAGGATCATCTTATCAAAAAGCAATGATTGCAACTATCGTCAAGTTTTATCAGGAAACGTTTCAAAGAACAATTAGTTTAAAACATCTTTACCCTCAAAGAAGTGAAAATAAATTGCCGAAATTTTTAACTAAAACGGAAGTGAAAAAGATTTTAGATTCTACTTCCAACATAAAGCATAGAGCAATTCTTACAACTATTTACTCTTGTGGTCTCAGATTAGGAGAATTATTAGATCTTAAAATTTCTGATATTAAAACAAGCCAAAATATTCTGCTAATCAGGCAAGCAAAGGGAAAAAAAGATAGAGTAGTAATGCTCTCCTCCAAACTTATCGAGTTGCTGAGAGAATATTACAAAATCTATAAACCTAAAAAATATTTATTTGAAGGTTCAAAAAATGCGAAATATTCCCAGCGTAGTGTACAACAAATAATGAAATCTGCCTTGCAAAAATCACGTGTAGATTCTCCTGCATCTGTTCATACCCTAAGACATTCTTTTGCAACTCATCTTTTAGAAAATGGTGTAGATATTCGGATTATTAAGGATCTTTTGGGACATAATAACATCAAAACTACTGAAATCTATACACATATTACAGATATTTCAAAGCTTAGTATTAGTAGTCCGTTGGATTTTCTGTAAAACAAAAAACCGCTCAGAAAAAATCTGAACGGTTCTATATATTTAGTTGTCGTTGACTACTACATCATTCCCGGCATCCCGCCGCCCATTGGCATTGCAGGTTCAGCGCTTTTCACTTCAGTGATAACACATTCAGTTGTCAATAGCATTCCAGAAACAGAAGCTGCGTTTTCCAGAGCAACTCTTGTTACTTTGGTTGGATCGATGATTCCAGCCTCAAGCATATTCACATATTCGTCAGTTTTTGCGTTGTAACCGAAATCTCCAGTTCCTTCCGCTACTTTCGCAACGATTACAGAACCTTCGCCTCCAGCATTGGTCACGATTTGTCTCAATGGCTCTTCGATCGCTCTTTTGATGATCTTGATACCAGTCGTTTCGTCAGCATTTGAACCTTCGAAGTTAAGGGCAGCAACCGCTCTTACCAAAGCAACACCACCACCGGCAACGATTCCTTCTTCTACAGCAGCTCTGGTTGCGTGCAATGCATCATCAACTCTGTCTTTTTTCTCTTTCATTTCTACTTCAGAAGCAGCACCTACGTAAAGTACAGCAACACCGCCAGCTAATTTAGCCAATCTCTCCTGAAGTTTTTCTCTGTCATAGTCAGAAGTCGTTGTCTCCATCTGAGCTTTGATCTGCGAAACTCTTCCTTTGATCTGAGCTTCTTCGCCACCACCGTTTACAAGGGTTGTATTGTCTTTGTCAATCACCACTTTCTCAGCAGTTCCCAACATATCTAGCGTAATGTTTTCCATTGTGAAACCTCTTTCTTCAGAGATCACTTGTCCGCCTGTTAAGATTGCGATATCTTCTAACATTGCTTTTCTTCTGTCACCAAATCCTGGCGCTTTCACAGCAGCAATTTTAAGAGAACCTCTCAATTTGTTCACTACCAAAGTTGCCAAAGCTTCACCTTCAACTTCTTCAGAGATGATCAAAAGCGATTTTCCACCTTGTGCAACTGGCTCAAGAACTGGCAATAATTCTTTCATCGAAGAGATTTTTTTCTCAACCAACAAGATGTAAGGATTTTCTAGTTCAACCACCATTTTTTCTGGATTGGTTACGAAATATGGAGACTGGAAACCTCTGTCAAACTGCATTCCTTCTACAACATCTACAGTTGTATCTGTTCCTTTTGCTTCCTCAACAGTGATCACACCTTCTTTCCCAACTTTTCCAAAAGCTTCAGCAATCAATGATCCGATCGTATCATCATTGTTTGCAGAGATAGAAGCCACTTGCTTGATTTTTTCAGAATTGTTCCCCACTTCCTGAGACTGAGATTTAAGGTTCTCAACCACTGCCAAAACAGCTTTGTCGATTCCTCTTTTCAAGTCCATTGGGTTTGCACCAGCAGCAACGTTTTTAAGACCTTCTCTTACGATAGCCTGAGCAAGCACTGTAGCGGTAGTTGTACCATCTCCAGCGATGTCATTGGTTTTAGAAGCAACTTCTTTCACCATTTGAGCACCCATATTTTCTACTCTGTCTTCCAGTTCGATTTCTTTGGCAACCGTCACACCATCTTTGGTAACGTGTGGCGCACCGAAAGATTTTTCGATGACAACGTTTCTACCTTTTGGTCCTAAAGTTACTTTAACTGCATTTGCCAACGCGTCAACACCTCTTTTCAAAGCGTCTCTTGATTCAATATCGAATTTAATTTCTTTTGCCATTTTTTGTTGTATTAATGTACTTTGTACAATGTATTAATGAATGTTGTATTCACGAAAATTTAAATCATTTTACGTAAATACCTTTTACTTTTTACAAATTTGTTACCCAATAATTCCAAGAAGATCTCCCTCTTTTACGATAAGATAATCTTTCCCTTCAAACTTAAGTTCTGTTCCTGAATATTTTCCATAAAGCACTTTGTCACCAACTTTTACAGTGGTTGGCTCATCTACTTTTCCAGGACCAACTGCTACAACGGTTCCTTCCTGAGGTTTTTCTTTTGCAGTGTCTGGGATGATGATTCCTGATGCTGTTTTAGTTTCTGCAGGTGTTGGTTCTACCAAAACTCTGTCCGCTAATGGTTTGAAATTTACTGACATAATTATATTTGATTTTTAATATTTATTCTGATTCCTACATCTCCAACAATGTGCCAAGTCGGGTAGAGCCTGCAAGATAAATGATTGAAGTTAGATTTGGCAGATTTTTATTTCGAGACTGAAATTTTGGCAGAAAAAAAAGTCATTCGGTTTGAATGACTTTCACGGTTAGCTGTTGCGCCGTTTGTGCTTTTTATTTTTTGATCTTTTAGTTTTAAGTAATTGTCTACAATAATCTACAGCCATACAGCAAATATTACTGAAACTATCATTTGTCAAGTGTTTTTGATATGAATTGATGAAATTAAAATATCCTAATTGTGCCTTTGAGTGATTCTTGGCTTCCAAAAGAATATTGTAAGACGAATTTCTGTACTCTTTTGCGAAGATGTTATTCACATATTTTCTTAATTCATCATCGGAAACATAGATTTCATTATCAAGTTCTTCGTGTTCCTTCTTTCGTTTTTCTTTTTCTTCCGGAGTTTTTCGGTCAAATATATTTTGAACGATTCCTTGATTCATCGCATCATAATCTGCTTTGTACTTATGAGGAAAAGCAACCAAACTGTTTCCTTTTTCATCGGCAGGATAAAACCAGATTTGCTTGCTAAGTTTTTTCTTTTCTAATCGAGGTAATTTAAACTTATCCATAATATCGTTTTAGAAAGTTTTACTAAAGCTACCAATTTATTTTATTCCATTATCATCTTCCTGCCTCCAGCATTTATTTCCTGCTTAATAACTTTTCTCGAATCCAAATCAATATAATAAGTACTCTCGGTTTTCCTGTCCTGAATATCATCCGTCGTTTTTACAATCCAGACTTTCTTATCATGGTATTCACCAATTTCTACCTTTTCAATATAAGCTTTGATAACCCCTTTTTTTGCTGTCGGATTATAATCGAAAATTGAAATTTCTGTTGAATAATTTTCTTTTAAAGGCAAAAACCGAATGAGTGCAGGATAACTGTTGCTGTCAAAATAGGCTGTATTGGTAGCTTCATTAATAATGTCTTTTTTCTGAGTTTTATTATCCAAATAATAACCTGTCACTTTATTTTTATCAAATTTTAGCGACATATTTCTCATAGAATTAAATGACGAATGATACACCGGCTGGAAATCTGAAATCTTAACAATTGTAGAATCCACCCAAGCATCAGGAGCTTGCTTCATTTTGACAGTCGTTTTTATCAGAAGTTCTTTTTTGTTTAATTTTTTCTGTTCGGTTGTTACTTTCCCGATTTCTATTTTTTTTCCTGCATTTTCCATTGTCCAACTCACCTCATTCGATTCATCTTGGATGTACTTTGAATCAAGTTTAATGTTGGAAGGTGTAAGCAGGTTTTGTGCAGAAAAAAAATTGGCACTACCAATTATTAAAAGAATAAGAAATGTTCTCATATTTTTTAATAATAAGTAGTGCCAAATATGATAAAGTTACAGCAAACTGTTTACTTTTTATAGACAGGACGAAATTGAAATTATATTCTAATTTCCTTCCTTCAAAGCGTTTTCAAATAATTCATCAACATCAAGGCAATTGCATCTTTCTTTTATGAAAGGATCGTCTTTCTTGATACCCTTATTTACTCTGATGATTTCTTTGCAGTAATCTTCTTTTTTCAATAAACTTCCAAGATACATCAACGGAATATTCATTAAAACAAAAAGTAGAACACCCGGAAACATATAAATTAATGCTTTCATTGATACAGCACTGATGCTGATTACTCTGTCATTAGTTACACTTTTGTAATATTTTTTCCAGATCTTTTTTGCCCACCAAATCAATATCAATACGCCGCCTCCAAGTCCGAAAACTAATGCAATGTAAAATAATATTTGAATGGTGCTATGTGTCATTTTTTTATTTCTTCCCTGCAGCTTGCATCGGATTTACTTTTCCGCTGGCGCCGCCTCGTGCTGTTTCTCTTTGTGACTGTTTGAAAACCTGGAATTTCGTAGGCGCTTCCGTCGATGAAGTTGCTGCCCAGAAATTGTTGGAAGTGTCGATGTCAGCTGTTTCTTTCATTGGATCAAGCTGGATAGATTTCAGTTTTTTATCAAGGTAATAAGTTTTGGAAACCTTTTGCTCATTAGCTCTCCAGATTTGAACATTGATTTTGTCTTTCAATTTGGTTCCATCTTCAAAAGTCAGTTCTAGAATGATCGGCATTACCAATCCGCCTTTATTTGTGAAGTCGATTTGATAAGCTGTGATATTTTTGTTAAGACCTTGAGTTTTTTCCTGCGCTGATAATTTTTCAGAACCTTCGCTTTTTAAAACATATTCTTTAGAAGTGTCCACTTTTTCCTGTCCACGGTCGTATTTGTAATAAAAATCCTGAACGTTTTTGTCTCCGTCAACATAGAATTTGATGGTTTTATCTTCTCTGTTTCTGATCTTGGAAATGTCTTCAAAATCATTCAGAAGCGGTGCGTCAGTTTTGTATTTGGTTTCTTTTGCTTCTTTTGGAATGGCATCAAAATCCGGAACTGCTACAGTCACTTTGTCAATCGCAATATCTACTGGATCTGTGCTGTAGAACCAGCCTCTCCAGAACCAATCCAGATCTTCGCCGCTTGCATCTTCCATCGTTCTGAAAAGATCTGCAGGCTCAGGATGACGGAAAGCCCATCTTTGTGCATACGTCTTGAATGCTTTATCAAAAAGTTCTCTGCCCATAATGGTTTCACGAAGAATGTTTAGTCCTGTTGCAGGCTTAGAATAAGCATTTGGCCCGAATCTCGCGATATTTTCTGAATTGGTCATAATTGGCTCCAATTCATCTTTCGGAAGTTTCATATAATCTACGATTGTCCAAGCTGGCCCACGTTTCGAAGGGAATTTATTGTCCCATTTTTCCTCGGTCAAATATTCTACAAAGGTGTTCAATCCTTCATCCATCCAAGACCATTGTCTCTCGTCTGAGTTGATGATCATTGGGAAAAAGTTGTGTCCAACTTCGTGGATGATCACGCCAAGCATTCCATTTTTAATCGCCTCGGAATAGGTTCCGTCTTTTTCAGTTCTTCCGTAGTTGAAACAGATCATCGGATATTCCATTCCGTTGGACGCTTCTACCGATTGTGCCACAGGATATGGATAAGGAATCGTAAATTCTGAATAAGTTTTAATGGTGTGGGCAACCGCTTTTGTAGAGAGTTTTCTGTAAAGTCCGTAAGCTTCTTTTCCGTAGAAACTCATTGCCATCACTTTGTTGTTGTTTTCAGGAATCGTGACGCGCATTCCGTCCCAGACAAATTTTCTGGATGATCCCCAGGCAAAATCCCTTACGTTTTCCGCCTCGAATTTCCAGGTTTTTCTTTCCTTGGATTTATTTTTCTCAGCTTTTTTAGCTTCGTCAAGTGTTACAATTTCGATTGGTTCGTTAGAGTTTTCAGCTTGTTTGTATCTCGATAATTGAGCTGAAGTCAAAACCTCACTGTAATTTTTACATTCTCCAGTTCCGCCGATAATGTGATCTGCAGGAACATTCATAGAAACTTTGAAGTTTCCAAAGACCAATGCAAACTCGCCACGACCTGTAAACTGGTGATTCTGCCAGCCGTGGAAATCGCTGTAAACACACATTCTCGGATACCATTGCGTCATTGTATAAAGGTCGTTGCCGTCTTCCGGAAAGTTTTCATAGCCGCCACGACCGCCTTTTTCCATACGGTTCGGGATGTTGTAATTCCAGTCGACTTTAAATGTGAATTTCTCTCCAGCCTTCAAAGGTTTTGCCAGATCGATTCTCATCATTGTTTTGTTGACAACATATTTGATAGGAGAGCCTTTTGCATCAGTTACTTTTTCAAGATTTACACCGTAACCATTATCCTTCAATGGAACTTCGGAAGGTCTTAACCTGTCGATATTTGAAGTTTTTCCCAAAGTGGAAGATGAGGGATAATCTGCATTTTTTACAGAAGACTGCTGATTTTCATCCAATTGAAGCCAGAGATATTCCAACTCGTCCGGCGAATTGTTGTAATAAGTAATCGTTTCAGAACCTTTCAGATTTCTTTTGTCTTCGTCCAAATAGGCAGAGATGTCATAATCTGCACGCTGCTGCCAATACTGATTTCCAGGCGCACCGGAAGCCGTTCTGTACGTGTTTGGCGTGGGCAGAATTGTCCCAAGCTGTTCAAATTTGTTCCCATGATTGCTCCCTGGATTATTTTGAATATTCTGAGCATTGATGAACACACTGGCGACAAGAAGACCTAAAACTTTTAATTTCATTTCGGAAAAATTAATGACTGAGAAAATTATATGTCATCAAATTTAGGAAAATGTTACTAATAAATTTGGAACGAAAAACGATTATTGATGTTTTTTTTATAAATGTTGGTATTCAAACCAAAGATTTTCGCCCTTTAAAACTAAAGGACTTGGAAAATTATTAGTAAACAAACTTCCGGTGCCCAGTCCTTGCGGCATCGGATTATTTTTGTTGTAAGTATACTGCGCAATCGCATTCAGTCCGATGTTGCTTTCCAATGCAGAAGTGATCCACCAATTGATCTTATTTTTCTCAGCTAAATCAATCCATTCGTCAGAGCCGGAAAAACCGCCGACCAAACTTGGTTTCAGAATGATATATTGAGGTTTGATTTCTGTCAGAAGATCTTTTTTAGACTCAATGTTTAGAACGCCAATAAGTTCTTCATCCAAAGCAATTGGAGTGGGGGTATTTTTACAAAGTTCTGCCATTGCTTTCCAGTTTCCGGATTCTATTGGCTGTTCGATGGAATGGATTTCCAGTTCGGCCAATTCCTGCAAAACAATTTTAGCTTGTTCTGGAGAAAAAGCCCCATTTGCATCTACCCGAAGTTCAATCTGATCTTTCGGGAATTTATTTCTAATAGATTTGATAACCTCTTTTTCGGAATTCCAGTCAACACCGATTTTCAGTTTGATACAGGTGAAATTATTTTTGAGTTTTTCCTCAATTTGAGATTGCATAAATTCAGCATTTCCCATCCAGATCAAACCATTGATTTTTATTGAATCCTTGCTTTCAGTAAAATCACTTGGGAAGTAAAGATCGCCCTGATGTTTCAAATTTGCCAAAGCCTGCTCGATTCCAAAAATAATCGACGGATGATTGATGAGTTCTTCCTGCAACTCTTCAAAACTCAGATTAATATTACGGCAAGCCCACTCGAGCGCACTTTCATAGTCATCATCGTCATCAAAACTCAATCCTCGGAAAAGGGCGCATTCTCCAATTCCTTTTTTGTCGTCTTCGGTAATTTCTATAAAATAAGTTTCTTTGGTATTCAAAACACCGCGCGAAGTTCCACTTGGCTGTTTGAAGTTCAGAATATATTGGTTGAATGTTGCAGTCTTCATCCTACAAAAATAAGAAAAGACCGACAAAATCGGTCTTTAGTATGATTTAAAAAATAATTAATTCTAGTTTTTATTCACCGCTTTCGCCATAAATTCCTCAGCTTGCGTTACCATCGCTGCACTTCCGCAGAAAAACGGAACACGCTGATGAAGTTCTGTTGGTTCGATTTCCATAATTCTTTTGAAACCGTCGCTGCATTTGCCGCCAGCTTGCTCTGCCAGAAATGCCATTGGATTTGCCTCGTAAAGCAATCTCAGTTTTCCTTTTGGAGAATGAGAAGTTTGAGGATAAATATAGATTCCGCCTTTCAGCATATTTCTGTGAAAATCTGAAACCAGCGATCCAATGTATCTGGAAGTGTAAGGTCTGTCGCCTTCTTCTTCCTGGCAGTATTTGATATAATCTTTCACACCCTGAGGGAATTTGGCATAATTTCCTTCATTAATGGAATAGATTTTTCCCATAGTCGGGAATTTGATATTTTCGTGAGATAAATAGTATGTTCCGATTGATGGATCCAAAGTAAATCCGTTCACGCCATTTCCAGTCGTGTAAACAATCATTGTGGATGAGCCGTAAACTACATAGCCTGCAGCGACCTGATTCACACCTTTTTGTAAGAAATCTCTCAATTCTACAGGGCTACCAGGATCAGAAACTCTTCTGTAAATTGAAAAAATAGTTCCTACAGAAACATTCACATCGATGTTGGAAGAGCCGTCCAAAGGATCAATCAAAACGACATATTTACTAAGGTGTGCATTTTCTGTACATTTTACTTCGATGAAGTCATCGCTTTCTTCAGATGCAATTCCGCAAACTACTTCTCTTTGCGAAAGTGCGGCAATGAAAATATCGTTGGCCAATACATCCAGTTTTTGCTGATCTTCGCCCTGGATATTCATATTTCCAACATTTCCGATGATGTCTGCAATTCCGGCTTTGTTCACTTCGCGGTTTACGATTTTTGTCGCAATTCTGATTGAACTGATAAGGCGGGAAAGTTCTCCTGTTGAATATTTGAAATCATCCTGTTTATCGATGATGAATTCTCCTAAAGTCTGTAAGGCTTGTTTTGACATGGGTTTAATTTTCAGATTTACAAAACTATATTATTTTTCAAACAAATGAAACAAAATTTATCATTAATTGATGATAGTTATCATAATCCTATTAATATGGTTTTATGATTCATAATGAGGCATTAAAAAATCTGATGTCCAATTTTCATATTTCGTTCATTATTAATATTTTTGGGGGTTAATAATAAATTAACGATGTTGTTCTATTAAAATCAACTGTTTTTAAGTCTTAAAAAATCTAATGAAAATTTACAAATTTGGTGGCGCATCTGTAAAAGATGCTGAAGGTGTGAAAAATGTAGCCTTGGTTCTCGAAACTCAGGGTTTTGAAAAATGTCTGCTTGTGGTTTCCGCAATGGGAAAAACGACGAATGCTTTGGAAAAAGTAGTGGAATATTATTTCAAGAAGCAGGATTATCAGCAGGAAATTGAGTTGATAAAGAAAAATCACATCGACATTGCCAAAGGTTTATTTTCAGAAAACCATCCGGTTTTTGGAGAGATCTCATTATTTTTCGATGACATCGATTCTTTTTTAAGACGAAATAAATCGCCGAATTATAACTTCGTTTACGATCAGGTTGTAAGCTGCGGCGAAATGATTTCTTCAAAGATATTGAGTGAGTATCTTAATGATATTCAGTTTTTTAACCATTGGCTGGATGCTAGAGATTACATCAAAACCGACAGCAATTACAGAGAAGGAATCGTCAACTGGCAGGAAACTGAGCAGAATATTTCCAAATTGGATAAAATCAATTGTTATGTTACTCAAGGATTTATCGGTTCTGAAACCAATAATTTCACAGTTACTTTAGGAAGAGAAGGTTCCGATTATACCGCTGCGATTTTCGCCTATTGCCTGAATGCGGACGAAATGACCATCTGGAAAGATGTTCCGGGCGTGATGACTGGTGATCCTAGGAAATTTGATAACGTGGAACTTTTGTCTTTCATCTCTTACGAAGAGGCGATCGAGATGGCTTACTACGGCGCATCCGTTATTCACCCAAAAACATTGCAGCCGCTTAAACAGAAAAATATTCCATTCTTTGTAAAATCATTTGTTGATCCGAAAGAACCGGGAACTAAGGTTGGAAATTCAGCAGAAAACGAATCTGTAGAAAGTTACATCCTCAAAGAAAATCAAACTTTGCTGAATGTTGAAACCCGCGATTTCTCTTTCATAGCCGAAGATCACATCAGTTTGATCTTTACGCTTTTGGCAAAATATAAAATTAAAGTTTCTTTGATGCAGAATTCGGCAATTTCACTAGCTTTATGTTTGGAAGATAAATTTGGAACCGCTAATGAATTCAATGAAGAACTGCAGCAAAGTTTCATCACACAAATGACGAAAAATGTATCCTTGTTTACCGTTAGAAATGCTGAATTGGACAAGCTGGAGAAATTCTACAAAGACAAAAAAGTACTGTTGGAGCAGATTTCCAAAAAAACCTTCCAAATGGTAACCATGTAAAAACACTATGAGCTTAATTTCCAAAGAAGACTTGATAAAAGCAGCCGGACTCGATAAAATTGGTTTTCTCAAGAGACCCGTTTCGTCTGCGATCATGAATCTCACCAAAATAAATGAAGTCAACACACTTTATAATAAACTCATCCATACAAAAGGTGTGGAATTCTTTGATGAATTTGTAAAAGAGCAGGAACTCAGCTACATCGTTTTTGCGGAAGATCTTGCCAAGATTCCCAAAACCGGACCATTTATCATTGTTTCCAATCATCCGCTGGGTGCATTGGATGGGATATTGATGTGCAAAATAATTCTGAGTGTGCGTCCGGATTTCAAAGTGATGGGGAATTTTCTCTTATCGAAAATCAAACCAATGGAACCTTTCGTTATTTCCGTTAATCCATTCGAGGAGCGGAAAGATGCGTACAGCAGTTCATCGGGAATGAGAGAAACTTTCAGACATTTGTCGGAAGGTGGTTGTTTGGGCATATTTCCAGCTGGCGAAGTGTCCAATAAAAATAATGATTACGGGGAAATTCTTGACAGACCTTGGGGGAAAACAGCGCTGAAGATCATTAAAAAAGCCAAAGTTCCCGTAGTTCCGATGTATTTCCACGCCACTAATAGTAAGATTTTTTACAATCTGGCTAAGCTTCATCCGGATCTTCAAACATTGATGCTGCCAACGGAAATGATGCGCAAAAGGGATCATCCAATCCGTATCAGAATCGGAAAACCTATCTCCGTAAAACAAATGCAGGAAGAGGAAACGATCGACGAACTTGGCGATTATCTTTATAATAAGGTTTATATGCTGAAGTCTTATTATGAAAGAAGAAAAAGCATCACGGAAAAATTGAAGCTTCCGAATATGTCGCTCAAAAATCCATTGGTAAAGCAGAATAATATCGTACAGAATATCATTGAAGAAACGCCAACGGAAGACATTGAAAGCGAAATCAACATCCTTAAAAATACAGAAAATAAAAAACTTTTTTCTCACGGCGACTACGATGTTTTTTTTACAACATCAGCCGAGATTCCTTTTATAATGAGGGAAATCGGGCGTCAGAGAGAGTTGACTTTCCGGGCAATTGGTGAAGGCACAAATCTCCCTTTTGATCTGGACGAATATGATAACCATTATCACCATCTTTTTATGTGGGATAATGCCGGCAAAAAGCTGGTTGGCGCTTACAGAATGGCTCTTGGCGCGGAAGTGATGAAGAAATATGGCATTGATGGATTCTACACCAGTTCACTTTTCGAGTACGATCCGGAGTTGCAACCGTTCTTCCGAAAAGTGATCGAAATGGGACGTGCTTACGTTTCTGTGGAATATCAGCAGAAACCGTTTCCGTTATTCTTACTGTGGAGAGGAATTGTCCACGTTTGTCTTCGAAATCCGGAACATAAATTCCTGATGGGTGGTGTAAGTATTAGCAATAAGTTTTCAGAATTCTCAAAATCTTTGATGATTGAATTTATGCGTTCTCATTATTATGACTCTGCTGTTGCGCAATATATTCATCCAAAAAATGAATTCAAAGTGGTGATGAAGGAACGTGATAAAGCGTTATTTTTCGAAGATATTGATGCCGATCTTAATAAGTTAGATAAGATTATTGACGATCTTGAACCTGAATTGAGGTTGCCTGTTTTGATTAAGAAATACATCAAGCAGAATGCGAAAATGATCGCCTTCAACGTTGATCCAAACTTCAACGATGCGATTGACGGATTGATGTACATTCGAATCAGCGATTTGCCGGAAGATACGATAAAGCCTGTTTTGGAAGAGTTAAGTGATTTTTTCAAAGCACAAACTGAAAAAAAATCCTCTGAAAATCAGTAATTTTCAAACAAATATTGACTAATTTTCAATATAATTTGCATTGTAAGGATAAAGACTATATTTTTGCACCACTCAAAATAACAATGCGAGTGATGGTTTCTTAGCTCAGTTGGTAGAGCAATGGATTGAAAATCCATGTGTCCCTGGTTCGATCCCTGGAGAAACCACAATTAAATATTGATTTACTATTAATGTTTAAAACTAATTAATGAGTTCATTGCTCAAAAAACAATGGTTTCTTAGCTCAGTTGGTAGAGCAATGGATTGAAAATCCATGTGTCCCTGGTTCGATCCCTGGAGAAACCACTTAAAACCGCCTTTTATAGGCGGTTTTTTTGTTTTAATACCAAAATGTAAGTAGATGTTCTATAAATTATAAATAAAAAAATCCTGAAGTTATCAGGAATTTTTATGTGTTGAAATTTAACTTAAATTTTTATTCTTTAATTGCTCTCACCGCATCCGGAACCATAATCTCGTAGTTTCCGCCATAAGAAATGATTTCCCGCACAATACTACTGCTGATGTACGATTTGCCAGAAGATGTCAGAAGGAAAATTGTTTCAATCGTGTTTTCCCTTGTCAAAGCTCGGTTGGTTTGGGCAATTGACTTTTCAAATTCAAAATCGGCTGGATTTCTTAAGCCTCTCAAAATGAAATTCACGTTTTTACTTTTACAATAATCGATGGTCAATCCTTCAAAATCATCGACTTCCACATTAGGAAATTTTTCAAAAGTTTTTCTGATGAATTCCTTGCGTTGCTCGAGAGAGAACATATATTTTTTCTGAGAATTCTTTCCGATGGCGATGATGATCTTGTCAAAAAGCGGAACGGCGCGCTCTACGATATCGTAATGTCCAAGTGTGATAGGATCGAACGATCCAGGAAAAACAGCAATTTTCATTTATTTCAGATTTAAAAAAAATTAAGCCAAAGACTTTTCTCTGGCTAATTTATAATTATTTATTTAAAGCTTTCTCAACTTCGCTTCCACAAAGGTCTTTGATGGAGATTCCGTAGATCTTCGCTTGTTGCGGAAGAATACTTGCCGGCGAAAATCCAGGGTTTGTATTCATTTCCAAAAGGTATGGAATTCTGTCCACAATGATAAATTCTGACCTAGAGAATCCACTCATTCCAAGTGATTTATAAGCTTTGATGGAGATTTCTTCCACCTTCTTTGTCGTCTCTTCGTCAATTCTTGCAGGCGTGATCTCCTGGGAAGCGCCTTCATATTTGGCTTCATAATCGAAGAATTCTTTGTCAGGAATGATTTCGGTAATTCCTAAAACAATCACGTCACCTTTGTAATCCAAAACACCTACAGAAACCTCGGTTCCGTTTAAGGCGCTTTCAATTAGGATCTCGTCGTCTTCCTTGTAGGCAATTTCAAGTGCATTTTTCAATTCACTTTTTTCTTTGACCTTCGAAATCCCGAGTGAAGAACCGCTTTGATTGGGCTTCACGAAAAGAGGTAATCCCAGTTCTTCCACAATTTTGTCATCAGAAATATCTTCACCTTTTCTTAGGTAAATACTTTTTGCTGATGGAATGCCATATTTTGAAAGAACGGCTAAGGTATCTTTTTTGTTAAAAGTCAAGGCACTTTGATAGAAATCACAGCCTGTGTATTTTTGTCCAACTGCATCCCAATAAGCTTGTAGAATTCCGTTTTCGCCAGGTGTTCCGTGGATGATATTGAAACAAGCATCGAATTTCAGACTTTCTCCGTTTCCTAGATCGGCAGAAAAATCAGCTTTGTTGATTGGTTTTTTTTGATCGTTTTCATCGAGGAAATACCATTGATCTTTCAGGATGACCACTTTGTAAACATTATAAATATCACGGTCCAAAGAATCGAAAATCAATTGTCCACTTTTTAGAGAAACTTTGTATTCATCAGAATATCCGCCCATTACGACGGCGATGTTTTTTTTGCTCATTCTAGAATTATATTGAAAACAAATGTAAAAATTTTATGTAAAAAACGATGATTAAATCTTGTAATCTTTGAATAATTAAGTTTAATAAATTTCAATTAGATTCATAATAAAAAAATTAGAATTCAAAACTTCCAAACTCTACGACTCTCAAACCCTCAAGCTTAAATAAGGCCAATAAACCAAAGCCCCAACACAGATCGCAGAAATAGTCGCCAACAAAACCGCTCCTCCAGCCAAATCCTTAATGATTCCAATTCTCAAATCAAATTCTGGCTGAATGTAATCACAGATTTTCTCAACACAAGTATTCAAAGCTTCCGTCACCAAAATAAAAAACGAAACCAGAATGATCAATGCACTTTCAAAATTCGAAAGTCCTAAATAGACAATCAGAAAAAGATTGATGATCAATCCCAAAATATGGATCTGGAAATTGCGCTCGTTCCTCAAAATCCACAGGATCCCACGGATTGTGAACTGAACGCTTTTATGAAATGGCGGTTTTTTCATAGGAATAATATCAACAAAGATAGATAAATCTAAAAATTGTTAATAACTAAATAAATACAGCTTTTAAAATCACATCAAATTCATTATCTTTGTAGAATTGAAATAAATACAGTTTATGAGATTTATTGTTGCCAGTGGCGATTTGCAGAAAGCTTTACAGACAGTTAGCGGCGTTATTTCCGGTTCACAGTCTAGACCAATTTTGGAGAATTTTCTTTTCGAATTAGATCAGAACTTGTTGACTGTTACAGCATCAGACGGCGAAACAACGCTGATCACTTCTCTTGAGGTGAAGTCAGATGACAAAGGAAAAATAGCAGTTCCCGGGAAGATCTTTCAGGATTTCTTGAAGACTTACGGCGAGCAACCCTTGACTTTGGCCGTGAAAGATTCCGAAGACGGAAACGGAAGCGTTTTAGAGATCTTGGATGAGAAAGATAACTTTGCAGTAGCGCTAGACAATGCAGACGATTACCCGGAATTGCCGGAATTCGATGCGTCTCAAAAAGTGTCCATCTCTGGTGGCGTTTTGGCAGAAGCTTTGGCGAACACTTTGTTTGCGACAAGTAACGATTCTCTTCGTCCAGTGATGACAGGTGTTTTGTTTCAATTCAAAGAAGATGAGACCAATTTTGTATCCACAGATTCTCACAGATTGGTGGTTTACAAAAGAACAGATGTCACGCATCTTGAGACTTTGGAATTCATTATGCCGAAAAAACCATTGGCGATCTTCAAAAATATCCTGAACAATTCAACGGAAGATGTGTTGATCGAATTCAGCGACAATATGGCGAAGTTCACTTTTGGAAACAACACTTGGATCTGTCGTTTGATAGATGGTAAATATCCAAACTACAACGCGGTAATTCCGAAAGAAAATCCAAACGTTTTGACCATCAACAGAGGTCTACTTTTGAGTTCTATCCGTAGAGCATCCATTATGTCAAACAAATCGACCAATCAGGTAAGATTCAAATTGTCCGGAAATGTGCTTCACCTTCACGCAGAAGATACAGAGTACGCAAACAAGGCAGATATGCAGATTCCTTGTGATTACAATGGAGATGATATCAACATCGGTTTCAGTTCAAAATTCCTGACAGAGATGTTATCCGTTTTGGCTTCTGACGATGTGACGATGAAAATGTCTCAGCCAAACAGACCAGGAATCGTAGAACCAGTTGACGGATTGGAGGAAAACGAAAGTATCCTGATGCTGTCAATGCCAGTAATTGGATTATAAATGATAAAGGATAATTGATGAATGATTATTTATCGATTTTATAAATAATAAGATTTGAGATTTGATGATTCAAATCTCAAATTTTGTTTAATAAATATTTTTTTAACCTAAAAAAATAACGGAATATGACAACGTTCACATTTGAAGCGGATAAATCCGAAGTTGAAAAAATCCGCACAATTTTAAAAGCGCTTGGCGTTAAAAAGCTTAAGGTAAAAGAAAATGCTTCAGATTCATCTGAGAAAATAAAATATTCTCGTAAGGAATTTGATGAAATGCTTGATGAATCAAAGAAAGGCAAGAGCAAAAAGGTGCTGAAATCAAAAGACGAGGTCAAGAATTTTTTTGATTCATTATGAGTT
Organism: Epilithonimonas sp. JDS; assembly: GCF_021261315.1. Lineage (GTDB taxonomy): Bacteria > Bacteroidota > Bacteroidia > Flavobacteriales > Weeksellaceae > Epilithonimonas. The sequence continues at coordinate 331,638 of NZ_JAJSAX010000001.1, read as the reverse complement.
TTTCTGTAAACTATACCGAAAAATTTATTGAAGACCTGAAAAAACATAAAAAGTCAGGACAAAAACAGTTGCTTTCAAAAGTCGAACGTTTTGTAACGGAATGTCTGGATAGTCCTAGGGTTGGAACGGGAAAACCAGAACAGCTTAAACATCGAAAAGTTGAGACTTGGTCTCGCGAAATCAACAAGCAACATCGTTTGGTTTATGAGATAGAATCTAATGACATTCTTTTTCTTTCGGCTTGGGGACATTATGATGATAAGTAGAATACAGCTTTAAAATAAAAAAAGAGATTTGAAGATTCAAATCTGAAAAATATTAAATTAAAATAAAACCTCGGACATCAGACTTCTGACTTCCGACAATAATATAAATAATGAAAATTTCAAATAATTGGCTTAAGGATTATATCAAAACTGAACTTTCTACGGAGAAAATCAGTGCGTATCTTACAGACATCGGTCTGGAAGTCGAAGGCGTAGATAAATTCGAAAGCGTAAAAGGTAGCTTGGAAGGAATAGTTGTTGGCAAAGTTTTGACTTGCGAAAAACATCCAAATGCAGATAAACTCAACAAAACAACAGTCGATGTTGGCGGAAAAGTTTTAGAGATCGTTTGTGGCGCACCAAATGTTGCAGCTGGACAAACCGTTCCCGTTGCAGTGGTTGGGACTAAGATCTATGCAAAAGACGGCACTTCTTTCGATATCAAAAAAGCAAAGATCCGTGGCGAAGTTTCCGAAGGAATGATCTGCGCAGAAGATGAATTAGGGTTGAGCGATGATCACGGCGGAATTATGGTCTTGGATTCAGAAAAATTCGAAGTTGGAAAGAATTTCGCAGACTATTTTGAATTGACAAACGATGAGGTCTACGAGATCGGATTGACGCCAAACAGAACTGACGCAATGTCGCATTACGGCGTTGCCAGAGACTTGCAAGCTTTCTTGGTTTCCAATAACCTGAAATCAGAATTCACAAAAATCGAATCCAAAGTTTTAAATATCGAAGGTTCTCACGATTTCAAATTACAAATAGAAAACTCTGAACTTACACCAAGATATTTGGGTGCAGTGATCGAAAATGTAGAAGTGAAAACTTCTCCAGATTGGTTGAAAGCAAGATTGAAAGCCATCGGACTTTCGCCGATCAATAATGTGGTAGATATTACCAATTACATTCTTCACGGCCTCGGACAACCGCTTCACGCTTTTGACGCAGACAAAATTGCAGACAAGGTCGTGAAAGTTGGAACAGTCCAAGAAGGGACAAAATTCAAAACTTTGGATGGTGTGGAAAGAACTTTGAACGGTTCCGAGATCATCATCAAAGACGGAAAAGACAATCCGCTTTGCATCGCCGGCGTTTTTGGCGGAAGCGAAAGTGGCGTTTCTACGGAAACCAAAACGATATTTTTGGAAAGTGCTTACTTCAATCCGGTGGCGATCAGAAAAGCTTCGAAATTCCACGGACTCAATACCGATGCATCTTTCCGTTTCGAAAGAGGTGTGGATCCGAACAATGCAAGAACCGCTTTGACACACGCGATCCAGTTGATCGAGGAATTGGCTGGCGGAAAATTGGTTGGCGAGATCTTGGAAAGTTATCCAGAGAAGATCAAAGACCATTACGTCGTTTTCAGATATTCGAAGATTGATCAGATTCTTGGAACTAAAATTCACAGAGAGAAGATCAAAGAGATTTTAAAATCTTTGGAGATTACAATTCTTAATGAAATTCAAAACGGACTAGAATTATCGATTCCAGTTTACAGAGCCGACGTTACCAGAGAAATTGACGTCATCGAAGAAGTTCTAAGGATCTACGGTTACAACAAGATCGAAGCACCAAAGAAGATCTCCTTCACGCCCGTAAAACTGGATTTCGAAGATCAGGACGCTTTGGAAAACGCCTGGGCAAGGACTTTACAAGGCAATGGCTTCAACGAGGTGATGAACAATTCATTGACTTCTGTGAAAGACGAGACCGATGCAGTAAAGTTGTTGAATCCATTGAGCAACGATTTGGCATTTATGAGAAAGTCTTTGTTAGAAGGACTTTTGGGAAATGCGATCTACAATATCAACAGAAAATCGGCCGACATCAAGTTTTTCGAATTAGGGAAAATTTATCATAAAAAAGAATCAAGCGAAGCGTATCTTGACCAAAGGGAAAAAAAGTACGAAGAAAGAAAACAATTGGCGATCCTGACAACGGGGAGAGAAGTTGCAGAGAACTGGCTTCAGCCAAAAAGCGCGACAGATTTCTACCATTTGAAAGCTTACGTGAAAATTCTTTTGGAAAAATTAAATCTTGACCTTCACGAATCCGCTTTGGAAGATCCACGTTTTTCCGATGCTTTGGAAATCTCGGCAGAAGGGAAAATTTTGGCAAGATTAGGAAAGGTTTCCCCACAATTGTTGAAGGATTTCGACATCAGCCAAGACGTTTTCTACGCAGAGATCGAACTGGAAAACTGTCAGTCTTTCAGAAGCAACGAAAACCTGAAATTTGTCGACATTCCAAAATTCAACAAGATCAGAAGAGACCTTGCGTTGTTGGTGGACAAGACGATCTCTTACTCAGAATTGTACGAATTGGCAAAGAAGAACAAGTCGCCTTTCCTCAAGAAGATCAATCTTTTTGATGTTTATGAAGGCAAAAATCTTCCAGAAGGCAAAAAATCCTACGCGATGAGTTTCGAACTCTTGAACGAAGAAAAAACCTTGGAAGACAAAGACATCACAGAAGTTATGAACTCACTCATCAAGTCTTTCACAAAGGAATTGAACGCAGAATTGAGATAATTTAAATAAGTCTTCAACATACATAAAATCCTGTCAGAATTTCAAACGCTGACAGGGTTTTTTCTTTAAAGCCTATTAAGAGCTATTTCCCGCTATCCACTATATCTTTTTTGCTTTCACACGTTTTTTCATCCAAACAAACTTTTCCACAAAAAGCAAAAAAGGATGCCGTTCCTATCTGGGCTATGGGCTTTGTCGTTTTATAGAAATTTGGACATCCGTTATAGAAAGTACCAATCAAAAGTCATCCTAATTCAAATTCATTCCAAACTCAAATTTTGTAACTTTGCCGCAATGAATTCTTTAGTTGACAAATACAATATTCCTGGTCCGCGTTACACCTCTTACCCGACTGTTCCTTATTGGAATGAAGAAGGTTTTACCGCAGATCTCTGGAAAAAATCAGTGATAAGATCTTTCTCGGAAAGCAATTCTGAGGAAGGGATTTCCATTTATATTCACCTGCCTTTTTGTGAGGCGCTTTGTACATTTTGTGCGTGTCACAAGAGAATCACGAAGCAACATTCGGTAGAAGTTCCATATCTGGAAAGCGTTTTGAAAGAGTGGAAATTGTACTTGGAATTGTTCGATCACAAACCAAAACTGAAAGAACTTCACCTGGGAGGCGGAACTCCGACTTTCTTCTCACCAGAAAATTTGAGAACACTTTTACAAGGTATTTTTGATACGGTAGAAATTGCCGAAGATCAGGAATTCAGCTTTGAAGGTCATCCGAATAATACAACCCGTGAACATCTTCAAACCTTGTTTGACCTAGGATTTACGAGAGTTAGTTTTGGTGTTCAGGATTATGATCCGAAAGTTCAGAAGGCGATCAACAGAGTTCAGCCTTTCGAAAATGTTGAAAATGTGACCAATTGGGCAAGAGAAATTGGCTACAAAGGCGTGAGTCACGATCTGATCTTCGGATTGCCACATCAGACTTGGGAAGCGATGGAATTCACGATCCGTAAAACAATGGAATTGAAACCAGACCGATTGGCTTTCTATTCCTACGCACACGTGCCTTGGGTAAAAGGTGTTGGACAACGTGGTTTCGATGAAAATGATTTGCCAAGCGGTGACGAAAAACGAAGACTTTATGAAGACGGAAAAAAACTGTTGGAAGATCTTGGTTACATAGAAATTGGGATGGATCACTTCTCTTTGGAACACGATGACCTTTATCAATCTCAGATTCAGAAAAAACTGCACCGTAATTTTATGGGTTACACTTCCAGCAAAACCCAATTAATGGTCGGTTTGGGAATGTCCGCAATTTCAGATTCCTGGTATGCGTTTGCTCAGAACGTTAAAACGGTGGAGGAATATCAGAAATTGGTGGAAGAAGGACAAATTCCTGTTTTCCGAGGTCATATTTTAGATGCAGAGGATCTGAATATCAGAAAACATATTTTGAATCTGATGTGTCAGCTGGAAACCAGTTGGGATCTGCAGAATTCTTTCCCAGAGATTGAAAACTCCATTGAAAAACTTAAAGAAATGGAATCTGATGGATTGGTAGAAATTTCAGAAAATCAAATCAAAATCACGGAAAAAGGACGTGCTTTCACGAGAAATGTCGCGATGGTCTTTGATCTCAGAATGTTGAGGAACAAACCGGAAACCCGGATTTTTTCGATGACGATATAACATTTAAAGGAAGTTTTCATTAACTTCCTTTTTTATTTTAATTCAATCTGAAATGAACTTGATCAAACAAAAAAATATTATTCTAAAAGGTGAAAGAGAATTCCTGGCAGATGCATTTTTTCCTAAATCAGAAAAGAAGCTTCCACTAATAATATTTGTTCACGGTTACAAAGGCTACAAAGATTGGGGAACTTGGGAATTGATGGGAGAGAAGTTTGCAGAAGCGGGATTTTATTTTGTGAAATTCAATATGTCGCATAACGGAACCACGATCGAAGATCCAAACAACTTCGGCGATTTGGAAGCTTTTGGGCAGAATAATTATTCCAAAGAATTAAATGATCTGGAAATTGTTATCAATCACTTCAAAAATCAAAAAGAAGTTGACGCTGAAAATATAGCTTTACTAGGACACAGCCGAGGTGGCGGAATTTCGATTATTAAAGCTACAGAAAATCAAAACATTACCAAATTAATGACGCTTGCGAGTGTTTCAACGCTTGACAGATTTCCCCAAAACGAAGCTTTTGAAAACTGGAAAAAGGATGGCGTATATTTCATCGAAAATGCCAGAACCAAACAAAAAATGCCTCATTATTTTCAATTCTACAAAGATTTTGAAAATAATAAGGAAAGATTTGATGTCGAGAAAGCTTGTGGAAATCTTGAGATTCCAACTTTATTTATTCACGGTTCAAATGACGAATCTATAACGATCGATCACTCAGAAAATCTACATTATTGGACTAATAATTCTCAATTTAAAATCATTGAAAATGCAAATCACACTTTTGGTGCAAAAGAGCCTTGGGAAAGTGATTCATTACCAAAAGAATTAAACGAAGCCGTCGAAATTTGTATCGATTTCCTAAAAGAAAAATAGAATTTATTTCTTCTTTTTGATCAGATTATTGTTCTCAATCCAGCGTTTGTTGCTATTAATATCTTTAAGATACCAAATGTCGCTCGCATTCATAATGTATAAACTGTAAACCAAAGGCATTGCAATCTGTTTGCCTTCCAGGAAGTTAGCTCTTACCGAAACTGCATTTTTCTTTCTGATGTAATCGCCGGTAAAAATATTGGAAAAACTTTTTCCGCTGGACTTGTCATCAATCAGTTCAATCAGTGTCAAAGTTCCGTCAGTATTGAATTCCAAAACGTGGCGTTCTGCGTGGTCTTCAAAATCTTCCACCAAAACGAATTTTTTGCCTTTGAGATCATACTCAGAAGCGTCTTTCATTTTTTTGCTTTTGCTTTCGATTTTATCGAGAATTTTATTGATGCCGGCAAAATCCTGGGAATAAAAATAAACGGAAGAAATTAAACTTAAGAAGACAAGTGTTTTTTTCATTTTAATATATGTGTTTTCTGTGCACAAAAATAAGCATTTGAAAGTTGGCTGCAAATCTTTTACCAAATTAATCAAACAGATTTTTGATTATCTTTGCAGAATGATAAGGATTACCAAAATTTTCACTTTCGAGACCGCCCACGTGCTTTACAATTATGATGGCAAATGCAAAAATATGCACGGTCATTCTTACAAACTTTTTGTAACAGTAAAAGGAAATCCGATCAACAATCTTGACGATCACAAGAATGGAATGGTTGTAGACTTTGGCGATATCAAAAAAATTGTGAACGAAGAAATAATTGATCTCTGGGATCATTCGGTTTTGGTGAATGGTGCTTCTCCACATAAAAGTCTTGGTGAAAGCTTGCAAAATCAGGGTCATAAAGTAATCTTTTGCGACTATCAGCCAACGTGCGAAAATATGCTTTACGACATCGCTTCAAAAATAAAATCCAAGTTGCCATCCGACGTTCAGCTTGCCTACCTGAAACTTCACGAGACCGAAAATTCTTACGGAGAATGGTTGGCTGAGGAGAACTAAATTTATGATTTTTTATAAGTTGTTTTGTTTTAAGTTAAAATTATCTTAAAATTGCATACTAAAATTAATCAACTATGAAAAAACTATTGGTTCTAGGGGCAGTTGCACTTTTTGGAACAATGAATGCTCAAACTGAAAAAGGATCTTGGGTTGTAGGCGGATCTACGAACATTGGTTTCAATAACAGTACAAGCAAAGTTAAATTTGACGGTAATTCAGTAGATGGTCCAAAAACTACTTCTTTTAATATTACGCCTTCAGTTGGATATTTTGTCGCTAACAATTTTGCAATTGGTGTTGATCTTTCATTTACTGCAGCAAAAACTACAAACACGCAATATATTTTTGATCAAGAATATAATTTTGATACCAAAAGCAATACGATAATTGTAATGCCTAACGCTACTTATTATTTCAAATCTGCTTCTAAAGTTATGCCCTACTTAGGTGCTGGAATTGGATATTTCTCTAATACAACGAAATATCCATCTGATTTTGCTACAAATGAAGAAGTGAAGTTTACGACTGATGGTCTTGCATGGGGAGCCAAAGGTGGAATTGTTTTTCTTGTAACGCCTTCAGTAGGGATTGATTTAGGTCTAGCTTACGTCAATACTTCTGACAAGGAAGACGATGTGAAAAATGTGACCAACACTTTTGGAGTGAATGCCGGTATCTCTTTTTTCTTTAAATAATACAATATCCCAGCTTTTTATAAAACATAAACCTCGCAACTTGCGAGGTTTTTTTAGTTTGGATAAACGATATATTTCTGTCTTATCTTTTCAAAATCTGCAAGATCTTTTTTCCAGCTTTCTTTGATTTCTTTTTCGGATTTTCCGGCAATGATTTGTTTTCTGAGTTCGTCACTTCCTGCTAATTTGTCAAAAAATAAATTTTGTAAGAAATAGTTTTGTTGAGGATTTTTATAGTCTTTGTAAGATTTCAAAAGCCATTCCAGATTCAAAATACGTAAGTCTTGCGAATAGTTGCTGAGGTTTTCCCCGAAGCATAATTTTCCGTTCAGGAAAGGATCTTTTGCGCCTGCCGTTGGTTTTGGCGTGAATTGATAACCGAAACTTTTCGTCCACGGACTTCCATAGATCTGAAATGGCAAATCTGTTCCGCGTCCTACAGAAACCTGAGTGCCTTCAAAAAAACAAAGACTTGGATAGAGATTGATGGACTTGTCATTTGGAAGATTTGGTGAAGGTTTATCAGAAACGCCATATCTTTTTTGCTTGTGATAATTCAACATTGGGATCAGAGTGTATTTTGCCTCGATTCCATTTTTCAGCCACTTTTCGCCGTTTACCATTTTTCCATATTCGCCGATTGTGAGTCCGTAAACAACAGGCACATTATGCAATCCAACAAAGCTTTTCCATTGGTTTTGCATCATCGGTCCGTCTGTGTAACCATCGTGGGGATTTGGACGATCAAGAACAATTACTTCTATATTATTTTCTGCCGCAGCTTCCATAATATAAGATAAAGTCGAAATATAAGTGTAAAATCTTACGCCAACATCCTGAATATCAAACAAAATCACATCAGCACCTTTCAAATATTCCGCTTTGGGTTTTTTGTTGTCGCCGTAAAGTGAAACAATTGGTAATCCTGTTTTGGTATCAATTCCGCTTTTCACGTGTTCACCAGCATCAGCGGTTCCCCGGAAGCCGTGTTCGGGAGCGAAGATGGATTTGATTTTAATATTATTTTCAACCAAAAAATCTACCAGATGTTTTTTATCTTTCAGAAGACTTGTTTGGTTAGCCGCTACGATCACATTTTTATTTTTCAAAAGCGGAAGGTAAAGTTCCGGTCTGTCCGCAGCAGTCGCAAAGCAGTCTTTTTCAGTTTTTTGAGCTTTTATAAATGGGATTGAACTAAAATAAATTAGCAGGATAAAAACTAAAGTTTTATTTTTGAGGCTTAATATCATTGATTTGAATTTTCCGTTATATTTCTCGAAAAAGATAGCGTTTTCCAAAGATAACAAAAATAATCTCTCAAAGGTTATCGTCTACATCGGCAGGCTTTCTGTGGCATTGGGCATCATTGTTTCTTTGATTACGATTTCCACAGGTCTCGGCTCCAAAAGGGCGATAGAAGACCGAATCTCAAATTTCAGCGGCGATATTTCTGTCAAATCCACGCGTTCCAATTCTTCCTATAATTCTTCTGTTTTGGAAACAAAAGGTTTGGATATCAATGCTGTGAAAAAAATTCCCGGCGTTGCTGGTTTGCAGTCTTATGCCTCAGTTAGTGGGATTTTAAGAACCGAAACCAATTTTGCCGGAATTATTCTGAAAGGCGTCGGAAAAGATTTTGACAAAGCCAGATTTCAGCCGTTTATGATCGCAGGATCCATTCCCGATTTTAAAGAAGACGGATATAATAATGAAATCATCCTGTCAGAAAAAATTGCACACGATCTTTCTCTGAAAGCGAATGACAGCATTGTAACTATTTTTTCAAAGGAAGACCAGAAGCCAATTTACAGGAAATTTATCGTCAAAGGGATTTATAAAACCGACATCAAACTTGTAGATGATTTGTATATCATCGGCGACATCAACCACGTTCGCAAAGTGATGAATATGGACGAAAAACAAGTTGGCGGACTGGATATTTTTCTTGATGACACAGATAAGATTGACCAAGTTTTTCCGGAAATCGAAAAATACATTGGCTACAAAAATTACGCAGAAAAAGTAACCGAAAAGTATCCGCAGATTCTGGATTGGATCAATATTTTTAACCAGAATATTTCATTAATTATTACAATTATGCTTTTGGTTGTGGTCATTAATATCGTAATGGTTTTATTGATATTAATTATTGAAAGAACCAATTCCATCGGGGTTTTGAAAACGATGGGCGCTTCCAATGCACAGATCAGATCCATCTTTATCAATTACACTTTGCTGATTATGATTCCCGGATTATTGGCAGGAAATGTGATCGGAATCGGATTGTTATTAGTTCAAAAATATACAGGATTTATCAAGCTCGATCCCGAAAACTATTTTATCAGCACCGTTCCTGTAGATCTCAATCCGGTTTACATCATTGCCGTTTCTGTCGGCATCTTTATTGTTTCAGGAATAGCGATGATTTTGCCAAGCTATTTGATCAGTAAGATTTCGCCGGTTAGGGCAATTAAGTACAGTTAAATAATTATTGTAATTTGGGCAGCTTAATCCGTCTTCCACTCCCTCCCGATTTTACATCGGGATCCGTTCAAGCCGGGCTGCAGATTCAATATAAAAACAATGTTTGTCATCATTTAAAAGACAATTAAAAATAATGACGGCATCAATTAAAATTAAAAATAAAAACAAATGAAATATTACAACAATATCGTAGAAACCATTGGTAACACGCCATTAGTCAAAATAAACAAAGTTTTGGGAGAAGATTTTCCGGCTTTGGTTTTGGCAAAAGTAGAAACTACGAATCCCGGAAATTCCGTAAAAGACAGAATGGCCCTGAAAATGATCGACGATGCGGAAAAAGACGGCCGTTTGAAACCAGGCGGAACCATCATCGAAGGTACTTCCGGAAACACAGGAATGGGATTGGCTCTGGTAGCCATCCAAAGAGGTTACAAATGTATTTTCGTAACCAATTCCAAGCAGTCCAAAGAAAAATGTGATATTTTAAGAGCTGTTGGCGCAGAAGTAATTGTTTGCCCAACAGATGTGAAACCAACAGATCCACGATCTTACTACTCAGTTTCCAAAAGACTGGCTGCCGAAACCGAAAATGGCTGGTACGTGAATCAATATGATAACTTATCCAACAGACAGGCGCATTACGAAAGCACAGCACCGGAAATCTGGGAACAAACTGAAGGAAAATTAACGCATTTCGTTGCCGGTGCCGGAACAGGTGGAACAGTCACTGGTTGCGGAACATTCTTCAAAGAGAAGAATCCGGCTATTAAAGTGATCGGAGTTGATACTTACGGTTCAATCCTTAAAGAAATTCACGAAACGGGCGAAATCCATTTGAATCACGCCTACACTTACGTTACAGAAGGAATCGGCGAGGATATTCTGCCGGAAAATTACGATATGAGCGTCATCGACCATTTCGAGAAAGTGACGGACAAAGACGGCGCCATCTACGCGAGAAGACTGGCAAAAGAAGAAGGGATTTTCTGCGGCTATTCTGCGGGAAGTGCGATGTCAGCTTTGGTTCAGATGAAAGATCAGTTCACGAAAGATGACATCATCGTTGTCCTTCTTCACGATCACGGTAGCCGGTATGTAGCGAAAATCTACAACGACGACTGGATGAAGGAAATGGGTTGGCTGGAGTAATAATAAATGATGGATCATTAATGATAAACGATAAAACTGTCTTGTGTAAAACTAGACAGTTTTTTTTGGAATGAAATCAATAAATTTTTTAAAATATTCGAAAGTATAATGTTTAAAAATTGCTCCAAAGGAGCAATATGTTTGTAGAAATAAATGTTGTGATAAATTAGAACTCCGTAGGAGTGACATTAGCAGTAATGGTTTTTATCAAATAATATCAGCAATAAATCTACACAATTCCGCCACCAATAAACAATCGGATGAATCCCAAAAATGCAGCCATTCCACACATTATGATTCCTGCCGTTGCATTTGTTTTTGGCAGACCGTCTTCCTGAACGTATGCCACAATGCTGATGACCAATCCGATCATAGAAAATGGAATATTAATCCAATTGAACGCTCCCAAACACGGAATAAATCCGAAAAGCATTCCGAAAATCGCTAAGATTCCCATCACCAGACTTGCTGTTTTCATAGTTTTGTTTTTATATTTTTAAGAAGAAATAACAAGAATAATATAGAATTAATTACCAGCAAACCAAAAATTACTAGACTGAATTTATTTAACGCCAAAGCATTTTTAAGATTCAAATTTTTGATTTCGATGAAAGCGCGGGTTGATCCGCAGAGGAAACATTCTAATCCTTCTTTTCGAGACTCACAAATTGGAACTTCGGATAGAATTATTTTTTCATCCACAAAAAATAAAATCAGCAATACTAGAAAAGAAAGAACTGCTGAGATTTGCCACACAATCCGGATAGCGTTTTTTAGTTGTCGATTTTTGTAGATTGGTAGGTTTAGGGTCATCTACTTTTAAATTTCATGTAATAGATTTATAATAAAATCGATGCATCTCCCTCTTTGTAATGAAACGAAATGATTTGCTGTATTTTTTTATCTACATTGGAGGCGGTGGAGACGGAGCGGGACTGAATTGTCTCATTTGTTCTTCTGTTCCTTTTATTTTTACATTGTCATCCACATAGAGAATATTCATCATTAATTTTTGATTCTTTGTAACATCAATTTCGGAAATGTCATTTCCTTTTATAATAAATTGAATTAGTTCAGAATTTCTTGAGATATCTAATTTTTTCAGCTTGTTATCATCAGCCGATAAATATTTTAAATTTTTAAAGGATTTTAGATCAATATCTTTTATTTTGTTATTCATGAAATTAATTGATTCAATAGCTGGACAGTCTTTTATTGTTAATATTTCCAACTGATTTACACCGCAAGCTAAGTCTTTTAACTTTGGTAAATTCGAAATTTCCAATGATTTAAGCTTATTTTTTGCACAATAGAATTTTACAAGATGCTGAAAATTTTTCAATTTCAAATTTTCAATATGATTGTTGGTTAGCGATAAATATTCTAAATTTTTAAAGAGATTAATATCATTTACATTTGTAAGATTCTGTCCCATTAAATTTAAATCTTTTAAACTATCTGCTTCATTTTTATTAATTTTTCCATCTTTGTTAAAATCAATATTTGGATATTTACTCAAAACTACCTTTTCAAAATTTTGATTCTCAAATTTCAGATTTTGTGAGAAGGCTAATAATGAAAAATTTATCAACATTAAAAAGACGATTTTATTCATAAAATTTTAAATTTACTATTTTAATTATCCAAAAACCTCAAAATCAACCCCATCAAAACTCGCAAAAACCATAGTAGGATAAGAATCCTGATGGAAGACATTCCCTTCACAGTCAATTCCGATAGCGCCTGCAAAACCGTCAATGTCTTTCAGTTCTTCAAAGGTTCTGTCGAAGGCATTTTCAATGGTTAATCCGTCTGTAACTCTCGTTACAATTTTTGCTGAGGTTGCATTGCTTACAATATCTTCTCCAACGCCTGTACAACTCACTGCACAAAATTGATTGGCGTAATTCCCGGCAACCGTCGCAGAATCTGAGATTCTTCCTGGGATTTCAAAACCCTTTCCGCCGGTGGAAGTCGCAACTGCCAGTTTTCCGTTTTTATCCAGAGCAACTGCGCCAACCGTTCCTTTGCCGCCGGTTTTCAGTTTTTCCTCGTATTCTTTTCTTCTTTGCGGGATTTCGGTGGAGAAATTGCCGAAGCCATTTTGTGTGGCATATTGTTTTGCACCGTTTCCGCCAAGAACGCGGTCGTCTTCTTTCATTAATTCCTTCGCTACTAAAATCGGATTTTTCACATCCTGAATATTGATGACACCACTCATTTTCTGGGTTTCACCATTCATTATCGCTGCACTCATACGGATTACGCCATCACTTTGAATTTGAGAACCGATTCCTGCATTGTACAAATCATCGTCTTCCAAAAGCGAAACTGCATACGCAACCGTATCAAAAGCTGAATTGTCTTGAAGAAATTCATAGGATTTTTTCGCAATGGCTTTCAATGAATTCTGTTTTGCCAATTTCACTTCGTTGCTTTGATTGCTTTCGGAGAAGAATCCGCCGTGGATGATTATTTTCATAAATGGAATTTTAGTTTTTTATGTTTCCGAGAACCTCAGACTGACAAAAGAATTTTTTATATGTTTTCTCTTCATCAGGCTCAGGATAAACTTCGCCTCAGACTGATATCTTAAATTCTAAAAATTTGTCACACTGAGCGGAGTCGAAGTGTTTTAATCGCTTGTGTAATTACTAGGAATCACCTGCGGAATAGGGTTGTACTGTGAATTTACAATCGTCATTTCTCTGGATTTCATATCAAAAGTATCATTCATAGAAAGGACATCTACGATCAGGTTTTTAATAGAAATCGGTTGTCCGAGATCTACGTTTGTCAAATTAGTATCTTTGATTTGGAGTCCGTCAACGATAATGACAAGTCCTGAACCAATCGCAGTCATTTCATCATCCTGAATAAATAAACCTGTATCTTCTCCAAGACCAATTCCTAAAGTCCTTGGATTGTTGACAACCGCCTGAAAAAGCCTTCCGATTCTACCTCGCTGAACGAAATGTGTGTCAATAATTACATTTTCTATAAAGCCTAAACCTTGCGTGGTCTTAATCTCGCCTTTCAGCAAAGCTTCGGAGCTTGAACCTTGATAGATCATATTTTCGGAAGCAGCAGCAGCGCCGGCAGAGGTTCCTGCGTAGATAAAATCTTCGGTCTGATATTTCGTAAGAATCGCATCGTGAAATCTCGTACCGCCAAGAATTGATGTCAGTCTCAGCTGATCGCCACCTGTGAACATTACAACATCAGCTGCGTTTGCTCTGGCAACTATTGCATCACTATTGGCCTGCTCACGATTTTGGATATCCAGAATATTACAGGTTTTAGTGCCTAAAAATTCGAAGGCTTTTTTATATTCGGGACCTACGATATCGGGAATCTGAGAAGCTGTCGTAATAACTTCGATGACCGAGTCTTCTTTAAGTTTGGATTCGTTGATGATCTTTCTGAGGATACCTCGTTCAAAAAAGTTGAGGTTTTTTTCGACGTTTTGATCAAAGTGGGTTTCTGTAAAACTACCTTTATTTACAGCACCTCCAATGATGACAAGTTTTCCTTTTGATTTCATAGTTAACAAAAATAATAAATCATAATAGAATATACCTCATATTTTACTGGTAAAAATTCGTCTGTTTTATTTAAAGTTTTAATTATTAAATACTTATTTACAGTAAAACGTAGGTTTAAATTAACAAATCGTTAATTGTTTTATAAAATTGATAACGATTTTATTTTATAACAAAATATTTATTTCTGATTTTTCTTTATTTAAAAGCTTTTCTATTATCTTTGATAAAACTAGAATTTAGGAACGGCTTTGGTAAGTATTTTTTGATTGTTTGAGAATTCTCGGACATAAAATTTTAAACCATTGATTTTAAGTCCAATATCTGAAATCTAACGATCTAACAACTACTTTAAATATGAAAATAGAAAAAATACAGGTTCTGAGAGGTCCGAATATCTGGAGCATTACCAGAAAAAAATTAATACAGATGCGTCTGGATCTGGAAGAAACAGAACATCAACCGACCAATAAAATAGACGGTTTCAGGGAAAGAATCGAGCAGTTGCTTCCTTCATTAATTTCCCACAGATGCTCCGAAGGCTGCGAAGGTGGCTTTTTCAAACGTGTGGAAATGGGAACCTGGATGGGGCACGTTATCGAACATATTGCGCTTGAGATTCAGACGCTTGCCGGAATGGATGTCGGATTTGGAAGAACACGTGAAACAAAAACGCCAGGTGTTTACAACGTGGTTTTCAATTACAGAGAAGAGCAGGCCGGGATTTTTGCGGCAGAAGAATCCGTGAGAATTGCCGAAGCTTTGATGGCAGGAACAGATTACGATATTGATGTCTGCATCCACCACCTCAAAGAACTGCGTGAAAGCGAAAGACTTGGGCCGTCTACAGGTAGTATTGTGGAAGAAGCGGTTTCCAGAAGAATTCCTTGGATCAGATTGGGGAAAAACTCTTTGGTTCAATTGGGTTATGGAATCAATCAACAGAGATTCCAGGCTACCATTACAGGAAATACAAGCAGCATTGCGGTGGATATTGCCTGCAACAAGGAGCTTACTAAAAAAATGCTGGAAGATGCAGCGATTCCTGTTCCTTCCGGAAGTTTGGTGGTGGACGAGGAAGGTTTGGATCTTGCGATCAGAAAAATTGGTTATCCAATCGTCATCAAGCCATTAGACGGGAATCACGGAAAAGGTGCTTCCATTAACGTTAATGATTTTGAGACAGCAGTTGTTGGCTTAACGCACGCGCAACAATATTCAAGAAAAGTCATTGTCGAAAAATACATTACCGGTTTCGATTTCAGGGTTTTGGTCATCAATCATAAAATGGTGGCAGCAGCAAGAAGAGTTCCGGCTCACGTGGTTGGCGATGGCGACTTGAACATCCAGGAACTCATCGATAAAGAAAATACAGATCCAAGAAGAGGTTACGGACACGAAAATGTCTTGACCGAAATTGATGTGGATAAAGACACCAATGAACTTCTTGAAAAATTAAATTATACTTTAGAAACGATTCCTCAAAAAGGAGAAATCGTTTACTTAAAATCAACTGCAAATTTATCAACTGGCGGAACATCCATCGATGTGACCGATATGATCCATCCAGAGAATGTTCAGATGGCGGAACGTGTTTCCAGAATCATCGGACTGGATGTTTGCGGGATCGATATTATGGCAGAAAACCTGACGCAACCCTTGAAGGAAAGCGGCGGCGCAATCTTGGAGGTCAACGCGGCACCAGGATTCAGAATGCACCTTGCACCAAGCGAAGGTTTGCCGAGAAATGTTGCAGCGCCAGTTGTAGATATGCTTTATCCACCTGGAAAAGAATTCAGAATTCCAATCATTGCTTTGACGGGAACGAATGGAAAAACGACGACCACGCGAATTCTTGCACACATCGTAAAAAACAATGGAAAAAGAGTAGGTTTCACAACATCTGACGGCATCTACATCCAAAATACATTGCTTCAAAAAGGCGATACGACCGGACCACAATCTGCCGAATTTATCTTGAAAGATCCAACCGTGGAATTTGCTGTTTTGGAAACGGCAAGAGGCGGAATCCTGAGATCCGGACTTGGTTTCGGAACTTGTGATATCGGTGTTTTGACTAATATCAAAGAAGACCATTTGGGTATCAGCGATATTCATAATTTGAAGGATCTGACGCGGGTAAAACGTGTTGTTTTAGACAGTGTCAAAAAAGACGGCTGGTGCGTGCTGAATGCTGATGATGAATATTCTATGAGACTCGTGGACGATTTGAAGTCAAAAGTGGCTTTGTTCAGTCTGGACGAAAACAATCCGCACATCAAACGTTTTGCAAAGGAAGGTAGAATTACCTGCGTTTATGAGGAAGGATTTGTGACCATCAAAAAAGGCGAGTGGAAAATCCGAATCGAAAGGGTGAAAAATATCCCGATCACGATGGAAGGCAAAGCCAAGTTTATGATCGCAAACGTTTTGGCAGCATCATTGGCCGCTTACGTTTATGGTTTCGAAATTCCAAACATTGCTTTGGCTTTGACGACATTTATCCCAAGTGCACAATTGACACCAGGACGACTGAATATCTTCAATTTCAAAAACTTCAAAGTAATGATCGATTTTGCACATAATCCTGCTGGTTATGAAGCAATTGAGGATTTCTTGAAAAGCGTGGAGGCCAATAAGAAGATCGGAATCATCTCAGGTGTTGGCGACAGAAGAGATGGCGACATCCGCGAGATTGGGAAAATTGCGGGAAGAATGTTCGATCACATCATCATCAGAAACGAAAAACATCTTCGAGGAAGACCAGAAGAGGAAATCAATGGACTCATCATCGAAGGAATCCAGGAAGCCAATCGAGACATCAGCTACGAATGCATCCCAAAAGAGATCGATGCTTTAAAACACGCAATGAGTCTGGCCGAAGAAGGAACATTCATCACAGCGCTCAGCGACGTGATCACGAATGCCATAGAATTGGTTCAGGAATACCAGGCTAAGGAAGTTCAGGATGAAGGAAAATATTAGACAAACTTTTTTTAATTAATAAAACCGCTCTAGCAAAGGGCGGTTTTTTGTTATTAAAGGACAATAAATTTTTAAAGAAATTCCTGAAAGATCTTGACCGATTTTTTTTGATACATATTTTTTAGCGATATGATGGTCGCTTCACGCAACATATTTTTACCTTTGATCTTAATAGTTGCCAAGTCTGGATCGTCCACGCTGACTTGCGTCAGTATCGTATTCCAATTACCGGTTTTTACGAGTTCTAGTAGAGTTGGGATGTCATTGATCTCGATCAAAACATTCGGTTCTAATTTTTCCTTCTTCAGAATGCCTTTGATAAATTGAATCGTGCTGTATCCCTTTGCTGGCAAGGCTAGTGGTAATTTCATAATATCTTTTAAAGCGATGGACGAAAGTTTTGAAAACTCAGAATCTTTGGCCACGACCAATGTCATTGGCGAGAAAAATAGAGAATGGTAGTCATAGTCGGACTCATAGCTTTCTTTGAAGGTGAGAATGAAATCCAGTTCGGTCGTATTTAACTTTTCTATCAGTTCAGAGGTCGTTCCGAAAACAATATTGATTTTGATCTTTGGGTATTGTCGGGAAAAGGCGATCAATGCTTTGGTAAGAAGATGGCGCAATGCGTAGGTGATCCCGATGGAAAGACTTCCGGAATTGAGCTTGTTCAGATCCTTCATCATCATAAGACCTTCATTGGATTTTTGAACACTTTGAAAGGCAAACTCAGAAAATAACAGACCAGCTTCCGTCAAGGTAATTCGTTTTCCAATGCGGTTGAAAAGCGGAATTCCAATTTCCTCTTCCAACTGTTTGATCTGTTGGGAGAGTGTGCTTTGGCTGATATTTAGATGGTTGGAAGCTTCAGTGAAGTTTAGAAGTTCCTTTGCTTTGAGAAAGTATTTGAGCTGTCGTAATTCCATATTCTAAATCGGTTTTATCGATGGATTTTATCGAAATAAAGCGTTTTACAAATTTAGAATATATTCCGAAATTTGTATCATCAATTGAAAAATGATTTAAGAATGAGTTTATTAACAGACCTTTCAGCTTTGAACCAAAAACATACAATTGCAGATATTAAAGTTGAAACATTGGACCAATATGAGCTTACGGCCGACCAAAGAGTTTTTTTTGAAGAGTACCGACCAGAGAACAAACTTATAATCTACGGAACACTTGCTCCAGGAAAACCCAATCATCACAAAATAAGTCATATCCAAGGTGAATGGAAATCCGCAATACTGAAAGGCGGAAAATTAGAATGCAAAGGTTTGGGTGCCGACCTTGGTTCTAATGGATTTGTCTCAGCGCCGGAAAATGAACAGATAGATATTTCTTGCTATGTTTTATTTTCTGATGACTTGAGCTACCACTGGCATTCTCTTGACGAATTTGAAGGCGATGGCTACCGCCGAATTCTCGCTGAATATGAACTGGAAGACGGACAAAAAGGCTTCGGCTATATCTATGGGATCAATCAGTAGTTCAGTTATCATTTTAGACATCGATCACAAAGCGGACAAAAAGAGTCGCAGATTCAGAAATATACAACTGACGATATTTCTTTCGGGATTGTCTGTCTTTGCACAGCTTTATCTGTTCCAGCCTTTGTTGCCGACCGTTGCAAAAGATTTTAAAACTTCCATTGGTGACAGTTCTTGGCTGGTTTCTTCTTCCACCTTGGGAATGGCTTTGGGTCTTTTCTTTTTTGCTTTCAAATCGGATAGTTTTTCCAGGAAAAAGCAGATGTTGTTTGCATTGCTGGCGTCATCTTGTCTCACCATCGCCTCAGCGTGGATAGAAAGTTTACCACTTTTAATTGCAATGGGAGTTGTGAAAGGTTTTGTGATAGCGGGTGTTTCAGCGGTTGCATTGGCTTATATTACAGAAGAAGTTCAGGCCTCTGTCATTGGATTGGCGATCAGTATGTATCTGAACGGAAACACGATCGGCGGAATGAGCGGAAGAATGATAGCGACGGTTTTGGATGGCGAAATAGGCTGGCGAAATACAGTCTTGATCATAGGAATGGGAAGCTTGATCTTGGCGTTGATATTCTGGAAATATTTCCCCGATTCACGTTTTCATCAACCACAGAAGATTGACTTTACTTTGAAGGTAAAACAGATGAAAAACTTTGCTTCTGATTCTTACATGCTTCGTCTTTATTTTGTGGCTTTTCTGATTATGGGAACGTTTGTGAGTATTTACAATTACTTGACATTCCGTTTGGAGTCGCCACCATTTTCGATGAATCATCTTTTCATTGCCTTTATATTTTTGATGTACACTTTGGGTGTCGTGGGAACAACCATTGTTGGCCGACTTTCAGAAAGGATGGAGCAACGCAGGATTCTGCAGGTCTGTATTGTTTTGATGTTAGTTGGGGTCTTGCTTTTGCTTTCTCCGAGATTGTTCATCGTAATGATTGGTCTGGCGCTTCTTACGCTTAGTTTTTTCGGTGCACATACAATGGCGAGCAAGATGGTCGCATTGCACGCACAGGAAGCCAAAAGTACAGCCACGTCTTTGTATTGGTTGTTTTATTATTTTGGGTCAGCACTTTTAGGAAGTGGCTCCGGCTACTTTCTCCACGCCACATCTTGGAGCTACTTCATTCTGCTCCTTGGAATTGTGGTTTTGATTTCTTATTTTTTGTCATTAAGAAAAATGAAAGTTATTTAATTTAAAAGATTGAAGATGAAAATACATCCGCTAAAAGACGGGAATTTCAGTGTTGATAAAAACAAAAATTTTACCTATCTCGAAGATTCCGAAAACGAGAAGGACCTCAAAATAGCAATTCAACCTTTCCTAATCGAGACCAAAGATGATCTGGTCTTGTTGGATGCTGGTCTTGGCTGGCTGGAAAATGACGTTCCTAAGATTCACCTCAATATAGAAAAAGCTCGCCTGAAACCTGAAAATGTGAAGATGATCCTGCTTTCTCATCTGCACAAAGATCATATTGATGGATTGGTGAATAAGAATGGAAAACATTGGTCGCTCAATTTCCCTGAGGCTGAAGTTTATCTTCAAAAACGTGAATTGGAGTTTGCCCGTTCCAAAGATGGAAATCCTTCATTCGATCTAGATGTTTTGAATTTTATTATTGATAATGCCAAAATCGTCTGGATGGATCTCGACAAAGGAAACCTCACACCCGAAATTTCCTACGAAGTGACAGGTGGACACACGCCATTTCATCAGGTTTTTTGGATCAAAGAAAATAATGAGACCGCTTTCTACGGCGCAGACAATCTTCCGCAAATGGGTTATCTGAAATATCAGATCGCCTTCAAAACAGATTTTGACGGGAAAAAGGCAAGAGACGAAAGAATGCTTTGGGAAAAACAGGCGAGGGAAGAACAGTGGAAGATCCTTCTCTACCACGATTTGGAACTGGATATTGTGACAATTTAAATCGGTTTTATTATTTCATAGAATTTGTAAATTGCATAGTTTTCTAACGTTTTCAAATAGTCCAATGCAAAAATTCAAAATCATAACAGCTGCTCTTGTTTTCAGTTCGGCTCTGTTGTTTTCTCAAAACTTTAAAACGTCTGTCACAGCAAAGAACGGAAAAGAATTTCCTAAAATTGATGCTGACCGAAAAGCAGAGGTCAAAGTCTATTTTCCGAAAGCAAAATCTGTGACGATAGAAGGTGGAGACGGAATGCAGAACCTCTCGTACGATGCCGCAGAAGGAACTGATGGATTTTGGACTTTTTCAACCTCACCATTGGAAATTGGCTTTCATTACTATTGGTTCAATGTCGATGGCAAAAGGACGAATGACCCGAATACAGAACTTTACTTCGGCTACGGGCAGCCAACAAGCGGGATTGAAATTCCGTCTGGTGAAGATTTCTTTTTTGAGAAAAATGTAAAACACGGCAAAATAGTAGATGACGGTTTTGAGTCTGAGATCACCAAAGTAAAACGAAACTTCAAAGTTTATTTGCCACCAAACTATGGCACGCAGAAATTCCCGGTCTTATACCTTTATCACGGAACCGGCGAAGATATTACTGGTTGGGAAAGACAAGGTTACATCAAAAATATTTTGGATAATCTCTTCGCAGATAAAAAAGCAATCGAAATGATTGTCGTGATGGATTATGGCGTTGCACTAACTCCCGAACAGGAAAAATTACCCGACGATTATCCAAGAACAGTTCTTTCTACAAAAAATCTAGACAAACTGGTGACTCATGAGCTGATTCCTTACATTGAAAAAAAATATAATACGAATGGTAAGAAAGCAATCGCAGGCCTTTCCAGAGGAAGTTATCAGGCAATGTTCATCGGGGCGAATCATCCCGAACTGTTTTCTGCCATTGGCTCATTCAGTCCGGTGATTTACGAAGGGACGGAACTTCAGCCTTTCAAAGAATTGCCTGTGGAAAATCTATTGAGATCAAAACAAAAACCATTTTTCTTTATCGGAATTGGCGAGAAAGAAGACAAGCGTTTTTCTGAATACAATGCGATATTATCTAATTATTTGAATCAAAACAAATATCCATTCGTCCAATACAACTCACCTGGAACCTACCACGAATGGCTAACTTGGAGACGTTGTCTCAATGAATTTGCGCAACAGATTTTTAGATAATTTAAACTAAAAAAACCGCTCTTCAACAGAACGGTTTTTTATGGATGAGATTTTTAACCTGTAATTTTCAGAGAGTCGATCAGTCCGTCTTTTAACTTAAAATGATAAGCTAAAACTATCGGACTGCCTGGGAAATTCCCTGACACTTCAGCTTTCAAAATTTCATCGGCTTCAGAATATTCCAAAGGTTTCATAGTCGCTTTGTATTCTGTGTTAGCTTTCTCTATCCATTGTTGGATCTCGGCTTTTCCGTTGTGAGTCTTGCCCTCGTCAAAAACTACGGCTGTTTCGGAAAAACAATCTGCGTAAGCGTGACTGTCAAAATTGTTCTGTGCTTTTTCTAGCGATGTGATTACTTCTGGTAAGTTCATATATTTTATTTTTAAAGTGATTAAATTGTAGGAATTGTGCCTCCGTCCATGATATATTCTGTTCCGGTGAGATAATTGGCTCTTGGAGAAACCAGGAAACCGACAAATTCTGCAATTTCCTCTGGATCCGCTGGTCGTCCGATTGGGATTCCGCCTAATGCATCCATGACACTTTTTCTTGCTTCGTCAATGGTAGAATTTGAACTTGTAGATATGCGTTCCAATAGTCTTGTGGATGATTCTGTCATAATCCAGCCCGGCGAAACGGTCAAAACACGAACGCCTTTGGGCGAAACTTCCTTAGACAGGCCTTTGCTGTAATTAATAAGTCCGGCTTTCGC
The DNA here is from genome assembly GCF_021261315.1 of Epilithonimonas sp. JDS. Taxonomy (GTDB): domain Bacteria; phylum Bacteroidota; class Bacteroidia; order Flavobacteriales; family Weeksellaceae; genus Epilithonimonas. The sequence continues at coordinate 309,087 of NZ_JAJSAX010000001.1, read as the reverse complement.
AGCAGCATACGGTAATGTGGAATCGTAAAGCGGCAGTCTTCCCTGGATGGATGCAATATGAATGATTACGCCACTTTTTTGCAAGAGCATTTGAGGCAAAAATTCACGATCCAATCTTATGGGTGCTAATAAATTGGTATTGATGCTTTGTTCCCAATCTTCATCAGTCAAAACCGAAAAACCGCCGCCTTTGGTTTCCGAGCCTCCAAGATTGTTGATGAGAATGTCCAGTCGCCCAAATTGAGCGCGAACCTCATCTGCTACTTTTTTCGTGCCTTCGGATTTGCTAAGATCTGCAGAAATGAAATGTAAGTTTGAAACTTCTGTTTCGGGTTTGTTCCTTGCGGTGATGATCACAGTTGCGCCAGCTTTCAGAAGTCTTTCTGCAATTGCCTTTCCTGCGCCTTTTGTGCCTCCTGTTACCAAGGCTATTTTGCCTGATAACTCATTTTTGAAATTAAATTCTTGTACCATTGCTTTATTTTTGTACAAATTTCTGACATACTTCAACATTGCACAATTACGGAATTACGATTCAGATAGGGAACAATTTTTCCCCTATTGCACAATTTGGAACATAGGCTTAATTTTGCTTCTATGTATGAGAGAAAAATTTTACCAAACCTCAATTGTGGCCTCGATCTAATCGGCGAAGTACTCTATGGTAAATGGAAAATCCGCTTGTTATGGTTTATCAATCAGGGACATCAGCGTCCAAGTGAATTGCAGCGGAAGATTCCCGATGCGACAAGAAGAGTTCTGAATATTCAGCTAAAAGAGTTGGAAGACCACGAGTTGGTTTCGAAGATCATTTATCCAGTGGTGCCACCAAAAGTGGAGTACAGTCTGACCGATTTTGGAAAGACACTCATTCCAGTCATTTCAATGATAGGAAGCTGGGGCGATGATAATGAGAAGCGTCTCAAATCCGTGATTATGAAAAAATATAATTCCGAAAGTTCAGATTCATCAGAAAAATAATTTAAAAAACCGCTTTATGACAGGCGGTTTTGTGATGGTGATCTGGCACTTGCTGTCACCTCATTCTTTTCTTGTAATTAGTAAGATAAATTCCTTTCTCAGAATTTTTGGAAAAATTACCGCTCAATTCCCAAAGGTAGCGCGCGTGGGATCTTGCATCTTCATTAGAAAAATTCTCATACTCAATCCTGTAAATGGAGCTGAAAAGCCTCGAACGCCCGACGCCGTGGTGACAATGGATCAAAACAGGATAATTCTTTGGATTGTCCATTATCTTAAGGAATTTTTGAACCGTGCTGTCTTGCGGAATCTGATCTGTCGGTAAGTTGAAATACTTTACGCCCGCAATTTTATTCATCGCATATTCTTCGGCATTCACTTGTTTTTTGGTTTCGGGATTCAGCTCGGTTTGCACAAAACCGTCTCTCAGATCAATCACGGTTTTAATATGGTGATCACTTAAAACTTCTGGTAATTTTTCAGGAGCGATGACACCGGAATTATAGACTTTGTTTTCCGAAATCGTCACCAGATTGTACCGTACTTTTTTCTGATAAAAGACAAAGCCCGCAACCAGCAATACTGCAACAACCAAAAGAATCAGTATGTTTTTCATTAATTTTTAAATTGAGTTTTAATTTCGCAAAACTGTTGTGGTGTCTTAATACTTGTTGTTTATAATTCATCATTCAGGGAATCAATGCCCTGATCTTTGAGTTTTTCCAAAGCATCTTTCATCGTTTGCACCTGATCTTTGGGATGTCCTTTCCATACCGTCACTTCTCCCACCACTCTGAAAGGTGATGTAGACCTATATGATTTCGTAGGATTGCCAGGGAACTTTCTGTCGGTTAAGTCCGGATCATCTTCTATTTCACCGGTTGGTTCTACGAGATAGATTCTTTCACTACCTTCTCCAATCGCCAGTTCTGCACCCCAGATTGCAGCATCCAGTGTAGCGCTCAGGAAAATATATTTAGCATCGATCCGCTTTCCGAAGTTGGAACTGTTGCCAGGTTCTATCAGATCGCCCAATTCCAAATTTGCCTTTGTTCCATGGAAATAGGTTTGGGAAAATGGGGTTGGACTTTGTCTGGCAGTTTTGAGTTTTTCCATCATATTAGGTTTTCCAAAATACTGTCAATGAATATTACTTTTTACATTTATTGTAATACTCGGTTAGATAATCATAAAATTCATTTTCAAATGTGATCTTTTTCACGTTTTCGTCCACATATTTCTGATAGTCCGGGCAATCTCTTACTATATAAGACAAAGCCTCTTTCCATTTTTTAGGAAAAGTAACCGGGAAGCTTAGATCCTGTATATCATTTTTCTTAACAAGATAGCCTAGGCTTACACTGTAATTGATGCCAATAAATCCAGAGCCATAATACTGGTAAACCGTTAATTTGTCCACTTTGTTTCCGAATACGCGGAACGCAAATGATCCTTTCCCGGATTTATCATCTGTGAAGCTGTCAAAACAATAATTCCTTTCGTCGGTTTTTATACAAAAGCCATCCAGATCACTAGGTTTTGCTGTAATTGTTTCGCCATTGAGCTTGTATTTGACTTTACTCTGTAGCTTTTCTATTTTACCAAAACTTCTTATATGAAGAGAATTGTCAGAGAACTCAACATTGATGGTATCATTGTTTTTAATAATAAACCCGTTGTTTTGACTGTAGGTCAAATTCAGGATTAATGCAAAAAAAAGAATTGTTAATTTTTTCATGGTAGATTTTATAAACCGTTTTGGTTTGTAGTTTTTAATAGTTCTTAATATTATTTCTCCGCCTTCTTCAGAAAATTCTTCACAAGTACCGCAACCGCAATCAAAAGCGTAACCGCATAAAGCGCCGCCAACGCAGGCTTCTCCACAGTCATCGTTTTAAAATCAATTTGCTTGTACAAAGCTACCCCGACGATGATGGCAACAATACTCATTGTAAAGGTCATTGGATTGTTTTTCTCCATAGTTTTAAGTTTTTAGATTAAGATAGTTGATGTCACTAAAATAATAATAATTTACCACAGATCATCTTTCGGTGATCGAGATTAATTTTTTATTGATTTTATTAAACGTAATGGTCTTATTCGGTCCGCCATAGAAGATGACGAGTGTTATGATGCTGTCTGTCTCACTGACAAAATGAAGGTCTTTGGCCTCACTGATTTGCAATTCAGGTCTCAGTTGCGCTTCAAACTTCACATTGATAGGTTCGTTCTTCAGTCGCTCGATGTCCATTTCTGTGCACTCGTAAAACTTATGTTCCAGCAGACCTTTTTTCTCAATCACTTCCAGCCACGGATGCACCATCACGCCGTAACCCACTATTTGCCCGCGGTAGTTTTCGTTCAGATCCTTGTCTATTCTCAGTCCTGCTGAGGTCATAGAAAGAATGAAAGTTAAAAACGGTAATCCCATTGGAAGGATGCTTAAGATTAAAGTCAGAATCATCGCACCCAGAAATACTTTGGCTACAACCTTCTTCCAGAAAACTACAATCACAACCAGGCTCATCACAAACCAAAGCCAAAACAAAATAATATCACTGTAATAGCCAGCCAGACTGATCTGATAATTGTAGAAGGCAATGCCATCAGCGATTAGCAAAACAGATAAGAGGATGAAGATGTAAAGACTTATTTTCATCGGTTTAATTGTGATTAAGTTTACAGGTTTTCGAATTTATGAATGACTAAAATACCAATTATTTACAACAGATGATTACTTTGAATGTGAATCCCTCTTCACACTTTTCAACCAGCTTTGGTAAATCGGAAACCAGACACGGTCGCCATTAGATCCGTTGCATAGCACAACGATACCGTTTTTGCTTGGTAAATCCATAAACACAGCTGCACACCAGCCAACATTTTCGCCTGTATGACCAATGGTTCGGAAACCTTCATAATTCATAAACCGGTAGCCCAATCCACTTTCGCCTTCGTTGGAAGAGGGTTGCACTGGCGTTTCCATTAGCTTAATAGTTTCAGGTTTCAGAACTTGATTCAGTTGTTTGGGATTATGCGTGATTGATAGTGCTGTAAAGTGAGCCAGATCCTCAATTGTGGTCTGCAGTCCTGCCGCTGCTTTTTCAGTGAAAATTCTGTCTTTAATCGGGTTGCCAACTTCATCGTAGGCTGTTGCTGAGGTTTTCATCATTTCTGCCGTCCATTCATAGCTTGTATGTTTCATCCCAAGTGGCAGGAAGATGTTTTGTCTCATATAGCTGGCAAAATCCCGCTTGGTTTTCTCTTCCAAAAGAAGTTGTGCCAGTGTGTAACCGCCTCCCGAATAGTCCCATTTGGTTCCCGGTTCGCTGATGAGATGCACCGTTTCACCATTCCGTTTGGTTTTCCCGTTCAAAGATTCCTCCAGGTTGAGTAGTGTCGTTCCCTGATCCGATCCGCCATAACCGTGAACCGAAAGCCCCGCCGTATGACTCAGCAATCGCCGCAATGTAACTTTTGATTTATCAAATTCAGAATCCGCAAGATGCCATCGGGTAAGAGATTGATCAACAGAATCATCCATATTTATCAGACCTTTCTCCGTCAGTTGCATAAATCCCCATGCAGAAACCATCTTAGAAACAGAACCGACATTGAAAATCGTTTCCGGAGTGACAGGCTTTTTGCTTGCCAGATCCGCATAACCTATCGATTGAATCCAGGCGACTTTTCCATCCCGGATTACAGCGACTGCCACGCCGGGAACATGATTCTTTACAGTCAGTTCCTGTCCCAATTTCTCAATTTCCAGATACAGGGGATCGGCTTTGTAATTAATTGAACTCTTTGCAGTAGAGCAGGAGAAGATCATTCCCAAACAAAAGACGAAAGCTAAACTCGAGGATTTGAATTGAATAAGACTAATGTTTCTCATAACCAATGATCCGCTAAAAGTCTTTAAAAATTAATGAATAACACAATTAGCTGACAATCAAATGTCCGAAATAATAACCAATTGCAGAAAAGAAATATTTGCAACTACTTCTTTTGGGTAAATGTATATAGAGATAAAATTTAATTCCTTCATCGCTGGCGCGAGTATCCTGCTCGTGTCCGCAACCAAAACCTACTTCCCCTCAAAAAACTTCACCGCCTCCAGCACATTTCCATCCGCCGTCAGGTCATCAAAATTATCCAGCTTCGAAACCAAAACATCCGGCACAATCTCCTCCTGATAAACGCCGTTCCTGTCACTGTCATAGCCGATCGTCAGTGCCAGTACGGCACCAAATGGCAGTTCCGTCTGGATATTACTCGTCATCGCTCCATAACTCTTTTCGCCGATGAAGATCGTGTTGGGTCGCCCCTGGAACGCCAAAGCCGTTATCTCTCCCGAACTTGCCGTGAAGATCCCTGTGATCACCGCTACTTTTGCCTGATCCACTAGTTCGCCGTTGGGTTTTATAGATGGGATTATTTTAGAATTATCCAGATACTTTCCCTGTTTCAGTCGGGCCAGATTTTCCTGTTTTTTGTTGAGGTCCAGCGTGCCCCAGACCGCGTTATCGCCCAGCAGGTCGTAAAGTGCCAGCAGCATTGGCATCGAGTTCCCGCCGGTATTGAGGCGCAGATCCACAATCCAGCCTTGCGGGTGGTGCGTGGTTTTGAGGGCTGCAATCTGGTCGTACATTGGCTGCGCTATGCTGGAGATGTTGCTGGCGCTGGTATCCATAAAGACCATTGCGGGCATCAGGATGTAGGCGTACCGGTCGTTCAGCATTCTGGCTTCGAAGGCTGGTTTGGCAGCCAGTTTCTTTTTCAGTTGGTCGGTGTAGGCATCTTTGGGGATGGTTTTTCCCGAGCCGGCGTATCTTTTCTGTTGGTAGTAGATGCCGCAGTGGTTGGCGCCTATCTTGTCAAACAGCGGCTTGATCTCACCCAGCGAGCTTCCGAAGTTCCCGTAGGCGCTTAGCTTCTGTCTGGTTTCCGCCTCTACCGCTGGCCAGTTCAACTGCTTCCTGTGCAGATAGCCTTTTTTGAGAACCGAGAAAAGCCCGTCATAAAACACCTTGATGCTATCCTTGGCGCCCGCCTGTTTCTGAGCATATCCAAGAATCGACAGACTAAAAATAAAACAAAGGATCAGTAGTTTTTTCATAGAATTTTAAGAATGGAGGTGTAAGTCTCAAATATCTGAAATTATCAGTGGAGTGGGAAGATGAAAACCGCTTTTGAGGGCGGTTTATGATTTTACAATAACGTGTCGTTTTCGTTTTCCTCAAGTTTTAAAAGTTCTATTTTAAGTTTTCTTTTCTTTTCTGAATTTAAAAGGATCGATTGATGATTAGTTATAATTGAAGTTTCTATTTCTAGCCTTCCGAAATTTACCTCTAAAAAGAAACGTATAAACTTTCACTAAAGAATAAATCTAATTGTTTCTCAATGTCATCATCGAATTTTTTAGATGATTTAATGCCTTTGAATTTTGTAAAACCAAGCTGTTTTCTAAATGAATGATTGACTGTTCGGTTAATTTCATTCATCCTAGCTCGTAAATTTCCAGTTTCACCAACATATAATAGTATTTCTGTTCCTTCGAATAAAGCATATACTCCAGGACTTTTGGGGATTGAATTTTCTCTCCACGTCTTATCTTTTTTAAATTTAAGTTTTTCTGAAGAAAATAATTTTATTTCTGCTTCTATTAAAATATCGGATAAATTTTTATGGTTTAATAAATATTTCATTATAGATTTTTTACTGAATTATTTCTATCTCAGATTTCAATAAAAATTGTTTTGTGTCATTAATTGTTCGAGTAAAACTGTGCCAGGTGAGATTTGCTATTATTGAACTTTGACTATGTGCTAACTCATTTCGAATCTTTTCTGCATTTTCTAAAAAATCTTTAAACCTTGTTTTTGAATAACTAAATTTTCCTAAAAATTCTTTGTTTCTAAGAAGTATTTCTTTTTTATCACATAATTGTAAGCATTCTAAAATTGTAAGATCTAAATTTTGTCCCTGTCGCTCTCTAAAGATTTTTTGTGCTAGTTGAAATCTATTGCCTGAAATTAGTTTATCCAAATTATCTATATCTTCTAATTTATTAATCCAATAATTTAGATGTAGCTCGTAAAGTGAAATTAATCCGAATAAATAAATTCTAACAATGGGTTTGTTAATATCTGCTTTAGTTACAATTCCGGTCACTTCATTTTTTGTTAAAATAAAGACATATCCATTTCTTGAAAGTAAATCTAATAACTCCGACATAGGTGTAGAATCAGAAATTATATTTTCTATGCAAAAAGGTAATATTTGCTTTTCAACTAAGTCTTTTTCAGTTAAGTCATTTCTTTTTAGATAGCCAATTGTTTTATCATCCTTTCTAACTCCAAGAATGTCAAAATCTAGTTCTTTCATAAGATTCTGAACATCAATAGCAAAGTCGTCATTTTGACAACAAGCCAAAGGTTCGTAAATAAACTTAGTAGTTATATTATCAATAAATATATCTTGAAGTTCAGCGAAAGTCGTTCCTTTCCTTCTAATGCCAGTAGTTGCAGAATACCAAAGTTGTAGTCCCATACTTTTTAGTTTTTATAGAATTTATATTTTTAAGAATGTGACAGAATTATTATTTAAACTTATCAATTATAAAACTAATATTAGCCTTTTTTAAGGCTTTATATTTATCACGTAATTCGTTTTGTGTTAATATTTCATAACAAAATATCCAGTATCTATGAAAGTCTTCTGCATAAAGTTTTTTAGCTAAGTCTTTATATTCTTTTAAGTAAGACTTGCTTTCATATCTTTTATCATATAAAAAAGCAATCATTAAAAATATACAATCATTAGATTTCAATGCATCATTTTTAATAGTAGAACTAGATAATTTAAATTTATACTCCATGGCGTAGAAAATTGAATAAGAGCATATTTCATAGTTCTTTTATTTTAATCCTAATTCGTACAAATCATTAGCAATTAATTCAATTATCTCCTTTTCTACTAAATGTTTTTCAAAAACATATTCTTTTAGGATTAATACTAGATAGGGATATAGTAGAGTTAAATGATGAACTTTTTTAATAAAATAATCATATGCTAAAATACCTAAATGTTTATTTGAAATTATTTTAATAGCATAATTTAGAATAGCAGCATCATTACCATTTTCCAACATCGTTTCAATAGCAAAATCAATAAAACCTTTCAGTTCCCTTAATCTGACTCCCTGTTGACCGTGTTTCGTAGTGTATTGATCTGTAAAATTAAAATGGTTAAGCTTTGTGACCCAATTGGAGACATCTGCTTGTGGTAACTGGCTTATTTTACTTTTTTTGCTATTTAGAGATAATTCAAATCCTTTAAGTATCTCGGATAGGTCAATGAAAAATTTTTCTGCTTCTTCGTATGAATTAGTAAAGCACGTAAAATCGTCTACATTACGATAAAATTTATACTTCTTACTTAGTAATTCGTAATCAACACAACATAGAATTATTTCAGATATGAGATTTGAAGAGTGGGGTCCAATTAAAACACCATTTGTTTCTCCATATTTTAAATTTCTAGTATAAAAGTCTAATTTATTGAACCATTTGTCCTCAAATTTTTTTCCACTTTCTTGTTTAGCTTTTGTTTTTCCAACTAATGCCCAAGAAATTGAATGACTATAAATGCTTGGAAAACAAGTGGCAACATCAGCGTTGGCAACGTATTTACTTTTAACATATATATTATCTTCTGGATTTCCATCTAGTATGAAATTTTTATAATTCATTTCAAACAATGAATGTTTAGCTTTCAATCGTCTAATATGAATTCTACTAATCTTGAAAGGTTGGGATTTTGTTTTTCTCTTATAATGACTAATAATTCTTAACCAATTTTCACTTAGTATTTTTATTTGATTGGCGTATGAGAAAGGATCAGGAATAGCTAGCGGTCTGGGAATGTTTATATTACGCATGTTAGAATATCTAATATAATCCGTTGGTTTTGAATCATTATAAGGAAAGCTTTGTGTTTGGATATAACTGTAGAATGATTCTGAAGTTAAAAAGTTAGGAATCTTCTCTGCAAACAATCCAAAACCTAATAATCCTTTAAATAGCTTGTTTTTTGAAATTTCGTGATGGAATTCGTAATATTTTTTCATTCGTTATTTAACATTTGAATTTTAGCGTGATTCTCAAATATCCAAAATAAAATCCAATTACAAAAGTGTTATCATCTTAAAAACCTTGATTCTCAAACCAATACCAATCCAATTTAACATAATATAAACCAGTAATCCCTTCTAAAATCCAAAAACCTATTTAACATAATATATTTTCGAAAAATAATTCATAAAAAATTACATTTCGTATGAATAAAATATTTATTTTAGAAGCTCAAATTATTAATAACTTTTAAAAAACCACAAACGATGGCAGAAAGTAAAAACAACATCATCACACACGGCCTTAGCGGTAAAGTAGGAGACCTTATCGTATTCAGCCAAAGAAACGGCAAAACTTTCGTTTCAAAAGTTCCAAAAGACAGAACCGGAGATTACACAGACAATCAGAAGGCGCATCAGCTCAAATTCCAAAAAGCAACCCTGTACGCAAAATCGGTAATGAATGATCCTGCCCAAAACCAAATCTATTCCGCAGCAGCAGATGCATCCAAAGGAATCAGCACCTACAATGTGGCAGTAGCTGATCTCCTGAAAGCACCGGACATCGAAACCATAGACCTGTCTGCCTACAAAGGCAAAAAAGGAGATGTCATCAAAATAGTAGTACTGGATGATTTCGCTGTGAAAGCGGTAACCGTCAAAATAGAAAATGAAGACGGCACGCTGGTAGAAGAAGGATCCGCGGTAGATTCCGGCTTCGAGTGGCTTTATACAGCAACAGAAGATAACAAAGATCTCGCAGGCGACAAGATCACAATTAAGGCAACAGACAACCCTGCCAATATGACAGAAATGACGCAGACGCTTTAAAAACCAAAACTAAGTTTTGCGTATAGGTTGCGTATACCGATCGTATACCGATAGCCTCTAAAAACAATATGTCAAAATGACAAAAGCCACCCAACCCGGATGGCTTTTTTTCATGTCGTACTGATCTTGTTCAAGTATTATTCTTACAAGATTTAGGGAAACTTTGCCGTACAGCACAACTATTTATAATCATTATTACAGAACACGCCCAGAAAACCTTCCCCTACAGAATCGGGGATCACGTAGGCCATCTCCGTCAAATGTTTGTTTTGTACCAAACTGTTCAGGAGGCTGTCTTCTTTGGAGTACACTTTCCACTGTACAAGTCCGGCTTTTCGGTTATCGCAGTCAAATTTCCATAGAGTCAATACGTAGCCATCAATCACCTTCAAGCCGGTGGAGGATTTTGGATGATATTCCGTTTTTCCAGACACCACTTTTATCCAGGCCGTATTTTCTGTATTTGGCATGTAGTAAAAGGTATCAGTATCGTTCTCAAAAATATATTTCCATTCCTGCGCATAGCTGAAAGAAAATATGAAAAGACTAGAAGCTAATAAAAGTTTGTCCATTTTGTAATCTTCATTTGGTTAGTGATTTTTTAGTTTGCTCAAATTTACAAAACAAACTGATAATCAGCTAATTAATTTACCGATTTAACATAATATAAATCAATAATTTAACATTGAATCCAAAACAAGTTGACAGAATATCAGCTTCGGAAAATAATTAATCAAAAAACATATTTGACATTGATATTATATATTTTTCATCTACTCAATTATGCTTAATATTTAAAAACCAAAAATGATCATCGAAAACAAATCCATCAGCATCAAACAAAGCTTTATCATAAAAGCATAACACCACATCCAAATGACAAAAGCCACCCAATCCAGGTGGCTTTTGCTATAAATATTTAAAGATCTATATTATTGTCAGGCTGAGGCTCTCTTAGCCCATCGCTATAAAAACCAACTCAAAGACCACAGAATCGAAATGTCTATCATCTCTCCAACTCTCCAACTCCCAAACTCTCCAACTCAAATCACACCCTCTCATCCTTAATCTCATCCACAATCTCCGGATTCAACAAAGTCGAGATATCCCCGAAACTGTTGAAGTCACCCTCTGCAATCTTTCTCAGAATTCTACGCATAATCTTCCCAGATCGCGTCTTCGGCAACCCGGACACAAATTGGATCTTGTCCAGCTTCGCAATCGGTCCGATCTGTTCAGAGATCAACTGGTTGATCTCCTTCGCAAGGTTCTCGCGGTTTCTTTCCGCCCCAGCATCTTTCAGGATCACAAAACCGTAGAGCGCATTCCCTTTCACATCGTGCGGATAACCCACGATTGCAGACTCCGCCACCGCAGGATGCTCGTTAATACTATCCTCGATAGGTGCCGTCCCCAGATTGTGCCCGGAAACGATGATCACATCATCCACACGCCCCGTGATCCGGTAATAGCCAACCTCGTCCCTCAAAGCGCCATCACCGGTGAAATATTTCCCAGGGAACGCCGAGAAGTAGGTCTCCTTGTATCGCTGATGGTCGCCCCAGATCGTTCGGGCAATCCCAGGCCACGGAAAACGGATGCAAAGATTTCCATCCACCTGGTTTCCGGTGATCTCATTCCTTTTCTCATCCATCAAAACCGGCTGAATGCCTGGCAATGGAAGGGTGGCGTAAGTCGGTTTGGTAGGCGTCACAAAAGGGATCGGCGAGATCATAATTCCGCCTGTTTCGGTCTGCCACCAGGTATCGACGATCGGGCATTTCTTCTTCCCAACGTGGTCATTATACCAATGCCAAGCCTCATCGTTGATAGGTTCGCCCACAGAGCCAATGACTTTCAGCGAACTCAGATCGTGCTTCTCCACCCATTCCACGCTTTCCTTCGCCAAAGAACGGATTGCCGTAGGAGCGGTGTAGAACTGGGTCACTTTGTGTTTCTCGATCACTTCCCAGAATCGCCCGGCATCAGGGAAAGTCGGCACTCCTTCGAAGATAACGGTGGTTGCACCATTTAGAAGTGGTCCGTACAAAATATAAGAATGTCCCGTGATCCAGCCGATATCTGCTGTACACCAATAGATGTCATTTTCTTTATAATTAAACACATTCTTGAAAGTGTAAGCTGTATAGACCATATAACCGGCACAAGTGTGCAACATCCCTTTCGGTTTCCCGGTCGAGCCCGAAGTGTAAAGAATGAACAACGGGTCTTCCGCATCCATGATCACCGTCACGAAATCTGCCGAGGCTTTGTCGTAATAGTCGTCCATCCAATGGTCACGGCCTTCTTTCATCTTCACATCGTTGTGGGTTCTTTTCACGACCAGGACGTTTTCTACGGTTGGTGATTTTTCCAAGGCTTCATCTACAAGACTTTTCAAATCCAGAACTTTGTTTCCCCTGTAACTTCCGTCAGACGTTATGACCATCTTTGCCCCGCAATCATTGACTCTGGAAGCCACCGCTGATGCAGAGAATCCTGCAAATATCACGGAATGAACAGCGCCCAATTTAGCGCAAGCCAACATCGTGATTGCCAATTCCGGAATCATCGGTAGATAAATACAAACGCGGTCGCCTTTCTCGATGCCCATTTCACGAAGGATATTCGCTACTTTGTTGACTCTGGTGTAAAGTTCGCTGTACGAAATATGTTGCGCCTCTTCTTTTGGGTCGTTCGGTTCCCAGATGATGGCGGTCTTGTCGCCACGCACGGAAAGATGCCTGTCCAAGGCGTTCTTGGTGATATTCAGTTTCGCATTCTTAAACCATTTGATGTTCGCTTCCTGCATATCATAATCCACAACTTTGGACCAGCGCTGATACCATACGAAGTTCTCATCCGCAATCTTATCCCAAAACTTCTTCGGATTCTTAATTGACTTTTTATACTCTTTGAAATAATCCTGCAGATTCTGAATGTGATAATTTCTCATACTGATTGATTTATGATGGTGGTTTTGATTAATGAATAGTTGCGAATCCTTTGCAGACCGCAGTATTAGCTTAGCCAAATTACACAAAATCTATAACAAATAGAATACCTGCTACGATTATTATTCAGCTGACTAACAGATAATATTGTTGTTAAATAATAATTAACAGATAATATTATCTTTTTAATTTGGATAATAAGGATAATTGTATTTAAATTTGCCACTTAATTAGATAATATCAATGAAATTAGAAGTTTCCTCAGAGAAACATTTGGTCTATGTAGAAGAAATCCGAAACGAAATGGAGGATTCTGCAAAGAAAAGAGGAACTGGCATCGCGAAACGTTCCTCCGAATATCTGGGAAAAAAAATCTCGGAAGGTAACGCTATCATCGCCATCGACGAAGATGGAACCTGGGCAGGCTTCTGCTACATCGAAACTTGGACGAACGGAGAGTACGTCGCGAATTCCGGATTGATAGTTTCGCCTCAATTCAGAAACGCAGGCTTAGCCACTTTGATTAAAGAAAGAATCTTCGAGCTTTCCAGGGAGAAATATCCAAATGCGAAGATTTTCGGTCTCACCACCGGATTGGCAGTGATGAAAATCAACAGCAGTTTAGGTTACAAACCCGTGATTTATTCGGAGTTGACCCAAGATGAACAATTCTGGAACGGTTGCAAAAACTGCGTGAACTATGAAATTCTGATGATGAAAGAACGCAAAAACTGTCTTTGCACGGCAATGCTTTTCGTCCCGGAAAAAGTAAATATGAATAAAGAAAAAGATTTTGAATCTATAAATAACGACAATGAGTAAGAAAGTAGTTTTGGCATTTAGCGGAGGTTTGGACACGTCGTATTGTGCAAAATATCTGAGCGAAACTTTGGGATACGAAGTTCACGCAGTCACAATCAACACAGGTGGTTTCGATGAAAACGATGAGGTTTTGCTTAAGGAAAAAGCAGAAAAATTAGGCGTGGCTTCTTACAGGTTTATAGATGCTTCAGAGAAATATTATAACGATTGTGTCAAGTATTTGATTTTTGGTAATGTTTTGAAAAACAACACTTATCCATTGTCAGTCAGTGCAGAAAGAACGATTCAGGCACAAACCATTGCCGAATCTGCTTTGGAAATCGGAGCCGACGCAATTGCACACGGAAGTACAGGTGCAGGGAATGACCAGGTTCGTTTCGATTTGATTTTCAACGTAATGTGTCCGAAAATCGAAATCATCACACCAATCCGCGATTTGAGTTTGTCAAGAGAAGACGAAATCCAATTCCTGAAAGACCACAACTACGAAATGGATTTTGATAAAGCCAAATATTCTATCAATAAAGGACTTTGGGGAACTTCCGTTGGCGGAAAAGAAACTTTGACTTCTCGATTTTCGCTTCCAGAAGAAGCTTTTCCTTCGCAAGTTGAAAAAACCGAATCTTCAAATCTTGAAATCGAATTCAAAAATGGCGAATTGATTTATGTCAACGGCGAAACTTTTTCCCATCCGGTTTTAGCGATTCAGAAGATTGAAGAATTGGCGTCACCGTACGGAATCGGTCGCGATATCCACGTTGGAGACACGATTGTCGGGATAAAAGGTCGTGTTGGTTTTGAAGCCTCATCCGCGTCAATTATCATCAAAGCACATCATCTTTTGGAGAAACATACACTTTCCAAATATCAGCAGACCATCAAATCACAATTGTCAGATTGGTACGGAAACTGGCTTCACGAGGCGCTTTTCCTGGACCCAGTGATGAGAAACATCGAATCATTTTTGCAAGATTCTCAGAAGACGGTGAACGGAAAAGTATTTATAACTCTTCATCCATATCGTTTCGTCTTGAACGGAATCGAGTCTGAAAATGATTTAATGTCTTCAAAATTTGGAAGTTACGGCGAAGAAAATCTCGCTTGGAATGGCGATGATGTCAAAGGTTTTACCAAAATCCTGAGCAACTCGCTTAATATTTATCATCAGGTCAACAAACTGAATTAGAATATTTTGGAGATGTCATCCTGAGCGGAGTCGAAGGACTTTGTGAAATAAAAATCAGTTAGTATAATATTATAAAAACACTTTGAAGTCCCTCGCCTTTGGAGAGGGATTTAGGGAGAGGATTAAATATGAAAAAATCAGTCGGAATCATCGGAGCCAATGGCTACACAGGAAGCGAACTCGTTCGTTTGCTCGCATTCCATCCGAATATAGAATTAAAGTTTTTGTTCAGTCGTTCCAATTCCGGAGTGAAAATTTCCGAATTGTATCCGGATTTGGACTCGATTTGCGATTTGGTTTTAACCAATGAAGTTTCAGAAACGGACATTCTTTTCCTTTGCCTTCCTCACAAAGAAAGTCAAAACTGGCTGAATGAAAATCCAGTATCAGAAGAAACTTTGGTTATCGATTTAGGAAATGATTTCCGTCTCGATGGCGATTTTGGAAATAGAAATTTTGTTTATGGTTTGCCCGAGATTTATTTTAATGAAATTCAGAACTCGAAAAGCATAGCAAATCCTGGATGTTTTGCGACTGCTATTCAATTGGCGTTACTGCCTTTAGCAAACGAAAATCTTTTGAATGATGTTTATACAACCGGAATTACGGGTTCAACCGGAGCAGGGCAATCATTACTACCGACAACGCATTTCACTTGGCGAAATGACAATATTTCAGCCTACAAAACTTTGAATCATCAGCACGTCGACGAGATTTTAAAACAAGTCAATTTGCTTAATGAAAAGGATGTGGAACTTAATTTTGTGCCTTGGCGAGGCGATTTTGCAAGAGGAATTTTTACAAGTTCTATAATTGAATGTAATGTTGAATTAGAGAGAATTTACTCATTATATAAAAACTTCTACAAAGATTCGCCTTTCGTGAAAATCTCAGAAAAACCGATTGATATGAAACAAGTTGTGAATACCAATTTCTGCGTCATCCAAATCGAAAAACAAGGAAACAAAATAGCAGTTCATTCCGCAATCGATAACTTATTGAAAGGCGCATCCGGACAAGCAGTTCAAAATATGAATATCGCCAATGGCTGGGAACAAAACCTCGGATTAAACTTAAAACCAATTGCTTTTTAAAGTCAATCAACTATCAACCGAAAACAATCAACCAAGATGAATTTATTCAACGTATATCCACTTTTCAACATCAATCCTGTAAAAGCCGAAGGCTCTTTCCTTTGGGATGAAAATGGCCAAAAATACCTCGATTTTTATGGCGGTCACGCTGTGATTTCCATCGGTCACAATCATCCGTATTATGTTGACAAATTGAAAAATCAATTGGAGAAAATCAGTTTTTATTCGAATTCGGTTCAGAACAATTTACAAACTGAATTGGCTGAGAAATTGGGAAAATTATCAGGTTACGAAGATTATTCATTGTTCCTCTGTAATTCTGGAGCAGAAGCCAACGAAAATGCTTTGAAACTGGCTTCATTTCACAACGGAAAAAAGAAAGTGATTTATTTCTCCGAAGCTTTCCACGGCCGAACTTCTGCCACGGTTGCTGTGACAGACAATCCGAAAATCGTAGCGCCAGTCAACGAATCCGAGAATTTCATTAAATGTGAATTCAATAATTCGGAAGAATTGGAAAAGATTTTTGCCGAAAACCAAAATGAAATTTCTGCAGTAATAGTAGAAGGAATTCAAGGTGTTGGTGGAATCAATTTGTTGGACAAAGATTTCATTTTAACGATTGAAAAATTGTGCAAAGAAAATGATACAGTTTTGATTTTGGACGAGGTTCAGTCTGGTTACGGCCGTTCCGGGAAATTCTTTGCCCATCAGGAATTCGACATTAATCCTGATTTAATAACGGTTGCCAAAGGAATGGGAAATGGTTTCCCGATTGGTGGCGTTTTGATTAGTCCAAAATTCGAGGCTAGCTACGGATTATTGGGAACGACATTTGGCGGAAATCATCTCGCTTGTATAGCTGGAATTGCAGTTTTGGAAGTGATTGAGAATGAAAATTTAATTGATAATTCAGAAAAAATCGGCGCTTACATCGAACAAAAAATTAAAGATTTTCCTCATATTAAAAATATCAAAAGGCGTGGTCTGATGATTGGAATTGAGCTTGACCAAGCTTGTGCAGATGTCAGGAAAGAATTGCTGTTTGAACATTTTATTTTCACAGGAAATGCCAATGACAAGAATGTTCTTCGGATTTTACCGGCGCTCAATATTTCAGAAAAAGAATCCGATTTGTTCATCAATGCTTTAGAAAAAACCTTGACAGCCATTGATGAGAAAATATTAGAATTAAAATAACGGAAAGGCGCAAGAGTAGTAATCTCACTGCTGAAAAGTCGCCAACATTGTGCGTTAAAATTTGCGACTTGAAATGTCGAATCATAAAAAATCATAGCGCCTTTGCGTTCAAAACAATTAAGAAATGAAAAATTTCACTTCGGTTTACGATATAGATAATTTGCAGGAAATCATTGCAAAAGCTTTAAAAATAAAAGAAAATCCATTAGAAAATCCTACCAAAGGAAAAGGAAAAACGATTGGTTTGGTTTTCCTTAATTCCAGTCTCAGAACAAGATTGAGTTCTCAAATCGCCGCTCAGAATTTAGGATTAAATGTCTTAACACTCAACGCTGCACAAGAAGCCTGGAATCTGGAATTCGCTGATGGAACGGTGATGAACGGCGACACAGTTGAGCACATCAAAGATGCCATCGAGGTTCTGAATCAATATTGTGATATCATCGCAGTAAGATGTTTCGCAGGAATGAAAAACAAAGCCGACGACGTGAACGAAAGTATTCTGAGCCAATTCCTAAAACACGCCAAAGTTCCCGTTATTTCTTTGGAATCTGCAACGCGTCATCCGTTGCAAAGTCTGGCGGATTGCATCACAATCACAGAAAATTGGACAGAAAACAGAAAACCAAAAGTCGTTTTGACTTGGGCGCCTCACATCAAACCAATTGCGCAGGCTGTCGGAAACTCATTCACAGAATGGATGCAAAAAATGGACGTTGATTTCGTGATTGCAAATCCGGAAGGTTATGATTTGGATAAAAATTTCACAAAAGACACAAAAGTGATTCATAATCAGGACGAAGCGTTGAAAGATGCAGATTTTGTTTACGTTAAAAACTGGTCGTCGTTTGAAGATTATGCAACTATGTCGAAAGTTGAAGAAAACTGGATGTTGACCAATGAAAAGTTAGAATTGACAAACAACGGAAAAGTAATGCATTGCCTTCCCGTCCGTAGAAATCTTGAATTAAGCGACGAAGTGATGGACGGCGAAAATTCAATCATTTATCAACAAGCAAAAAACAGAATCTTCTCTGCACAGGCAGTTTTTTCTGAAATTTTAGATGAATTAAAGTAACAAATAAAGTTTAAGTCTTTGATGAGTTTTACGTCTTTGCGAACCTTAAAATATTTTCAATAATTAACAAAAAATCTTAGCGGACTTTGCGTTCAAAAATCTTCAATGAACAAGCTACACATCATAAAAATCGGAGGCGCTTTAATCGATGACAAAAAATCATTGAAAGCTTTTCTTCAACAGTTTTCGCAAATCGAAGGTGCCAAAATCCTGATTCACGGCGGTGGAAAGATTGCAGAAACTTTGGCAGAAAAACTGAAAATCACACAGACGATGATTGATGGACGCAGGATTACCAACAAGAAAACTCTGAAGTTGGTGACGATGGTTTACGCGGGAAGAATCAACAAAAATATTGTAGCAAAATTGCAGAGTTTCAATTGCAACGCGATGGGATTTTCAGGCGCTGATGGCAATTTAATTCAAGCTGAAAAACGCCAGCATCCAACCATTAATTTTGGATTTGTGGGCGATATTAATGAAAAAAGCATCAATCACGAATTGATTATAAATATGATAAATCTGGGTTTGGTTCCGGTGTTTTCTGCAATCACTCACGATAAAAAAGGAAATCTGTTAAACACCAACGCAGACACGATTGCCGGAACTATTGCTCAGGCTTTATCAAATAATTTCGAAACAGAATTGTTGTTCTGTTTCGATAAAAACGGGGTTTTGGAAAATGTGGAAGACGAAGATTCAAATCTTAAAACCATTAATAAAAGTGAATTTTCTGACTTAAAATCACAGGGAAAACTCCACAAAGGAATTTTACCAAAACTCGAAAATGCTTTCAAAGCCAAAGAAAATGGCGTTCAGAAAGTGTCTTTGATTAACGAGAAAAAACTGTCAGACCAAATAAAACAAGGAAATGAAGGAACTGAAATCTGTCTTTAGCAGAGAAGAACTTGCGGAAAACGCCGTCAAATTACTGAAAAAACTCATCGCAACACCATCTATGAGTCGCGACGAATACAACGCTTCGCTCATCATAGAAGGCTTTTTCAATGAGCATCAATTGACCGTCAACCGATTCAAAAATAACATTTGGGCAACCAACAAACATTTTGACGCCGGCAAACCATCAATTCTTCTAAACACGCACCACGACACGGTAAAACCGAACAAAGCATACACTTTGGACCCGTTCATTCCGGTGGAAAAAGACGGCAAATTATTCGGTTTGGGAAGCAACGATGCTGGCGCGTCTTTGGTGGCGATGGCGCAGACATTTCTTTATTTTTATGAAGCCAAAGATTTGTCGCACAACCTCGTTATAGCTTTAACGGCCGAAGAAGAAATCTCCGGTCTGGACGGCATCGAAGCTTTGTTTCCACAACTTCCGAACGTCGAATTGGCAATCGTCGGCGAACCTACAAAAATGAATCTTGCGATTGCAGAAAAAGGTTTGCTCGTCATCGATGGTGAAATGCTGGGAACGCCTTCTCACGCTGCGCATCCGAACGATGACAATGCGATTGTGAAATGTATGAAGGATTTGCAAAACATCCTCGATTTCAAATTCCCGAAAGTTTCCGATTATTTGGGCGAAGTAAAAGTAACATTATCAGTTCTCAACGCAGGAACGCAACACAACGTGGTTCCCGAAAAATGCAATTTCACATTGGATGTCCGTGTGACAGACGAATACACGAATCGTGGAGTTTTCGAAATCATCCAATCGCAGATGAAATCCAAATTGACACCAAGGTCGTTCCGCTTAAACTCCTCAAAAATCGACGTCAACCATCCGTTTGTTCAGGCTGGATTGGCTTTGGGCAGGACAACTTACGGTTCGCCAACATCCTCGGACCAGGCGATTATTCCGTGCACATCGGTCAAGTTGGGACCTGGCGACAGCTTGCGTTCCCACACCGCAGACGAGTTTATCTACATCGACGAAATCCGAGAAGGCATCGATGTTTACATCAAAATATTAGAAAAAATATTGTAATAAATTTTAAGAATTTGGGCAGCTTTTCCGCCTTCCGCTCCCAATCTTTTTTGCCGACGATTCCAGTTTTAAATAGAACTTGAGTACAAGCAAAAAAGGATTTCCGCTCAAGTCGGGCTGCGCTTCGCAAAGTTGAAGATTTGTCTTCAATTCAAATTAACTTTAAAATTTAATCTTAGCTGAGCGTCAGCGCCTTTGCGAACCTTAAAAATGTTTTCAATAAAAATCAAAAAAACTTTGCGCGCTTTGCGTTCAAAACATCAAAATATAAGAAATGAAAAAAATCTGGCAAAAAGACAATTCCACAACCAATGATTTGGTTACAAAATTCACAGTCGGGAAAGACCTGGATTTTGACGACAGATTAGCAAAATACGATGTGTTGGGTTCCATCGCCCACGCAAAAATGCTCGCAGAAGTTGGATTGATTCGACTGGATGAAGAGCAGGCAATCGTGGCCGTTTTGGAAGAAGTTCTAATCGAAATCGAAAAAGAAACTTTCGAAATCGATAAAACCGCAGAAGACATCCATTCTCAAATCGAAAATATCCTCATCGAAAAACTCGGCGAAACAGGAAAGAAAATCCACACTGCTAGGTCAAGAAATGACCAAGTTTTGACGGATATTAAATTATATCTAATTGACGAAATCAGAGAAATCACAGAACTGACAGATTCATTTTTTCAAATCCTGAAAGACAAAGCCAATCTTCACAAAGACGTTTTGTTGCCTGGTTACACGCATTTGCAGGTGGCTATGCCGTCGTCTTTCGGATTGTGGTTTGGTGCGTATGCAGAATCTTTGGTGGATGATTTGGAATTGCTTTTTGCGACGAAGAATATCATTAATAAAAATCCACTAGGTTCGGCTGCCGGCTACGGTTCGTCTTTCCCTATTGACAGAGAAAGTACGACTTACAAACTCGGTTTCAGAACTTTGAATCATAATGTAGTTTATGCCCAAATGACACGAGGGAAATCGGAAAAATTGTTGGCAAATTCATTATCGGTTTTGGCTGGAACTTTAAGCAAATTCTCTTACGATGTTTGTCTTTATTTAAGTCAGAACTTCGATTTCATAAGTTTTCCGAAAGAATTCACAACTGGAAGTAGCATTATGCCACACAAGAAAAATCCGGATATTTTCGAATTGGTGAGAGCGAGATGCAACCGACTTCAGGCTTTGCCAAATGAATTGATTTTGGTGACGAATAATCTGCCCTCAGGCTATCACAGAGATTTGCAATTGACAAAAGAAATCCTTTTCACAGCCATCGATTCTTTGAAAGAATGTCTTGAAATCCTGATTTACACGCTTCCAAACATCGAAGTGAAAGACAATATTCTGGATGATGAAAAGTACAAATACATCTTCAGCGTAGAAAAAATCAACGAAGAAGTGAAGAATGGAAAATCATTCCGAGATGCTTATATCCAAATCGGTCAGGAAATAGAAAATGGTTTGTTTGAATATGATTATAAAGAACTCAATCACTCTCATCAAGGCAGTTTGGGAAACCTTTGCCTCGACGAAATCGAATATCAATTCAATAAAGTCAGAGATAAATTGTTGGGTTGAAAAATATCGCAAAGGCGCAAGATTTAATTAAACTTGATGTTTGAAGTCGCAAAGTTTTAATTTGATTGGAATGATGTAAATCGAAGGTTTTCTTTTGCGACTTTCAGCAGTTTGTTATTAAATAATTTTGCGACTTTGCGATAGAAATATATTTTTAATCCAGTTTAAACTTGGTAGATTTTTTCACTTCAGCCAAAACAATAGAACTGTGATATTGCCCAATGTGAGGACTGTTTGAAATCACATTCACAGTAAAGTGATTGTAGGAATAAATGTCGTTGGCTAAGATTTTTAATTGATAATCATATTCGCCGGAAAGACTGATAATTTCCTGGACTTCATCATATTTTGAGATATAATTTTCGAAATCTTTGAGCGTGTTTTGAGACTGTTCTTTGAGACGAACATTGCAATAAACAACAATATTAATTCCGAGTTTTTCACGGTTGAGCAGGGCGACATATTTTTCTACAACGCCACTTTTTTCAAGGTTTTTGATACGCTCATAGGTCGGCGTGAAAGTCAGTCCGATTTTTTCGGAGATTTCCTTTACCGATAGCGTAGAATCTTCTTGTAGAAGCGAGAGAATTAATTTGTCTTTTTTGTCCAAACTCATAATATTAAGTGTCTGATAGCACTTTGCTTTTGGCGATTGGCTTAAAAAGCAACGCTTTAATAGTTAAAAATATATGTTTAAGTAGTTTCAAGTACTTGTCAATCTTTCAAAAGTAAAGAAAATATTTGATTATAGAAATTTTAAGCACAGAAGTTCATTGATTTAAATACTCACAATAATTTATTCATACATTTTTGTCAATCTGAGGTTTTCGAAGACTGAAATTACAGAGTGGAAAGCCAACAGCAAAAAGCAAATTGCTATCAGCTAATAATTACAAAAAAGTATGAATAAGATTTCATCATATCGAAAATATTGGTATCTTTGGACCCAATGAATCTGGTACAGAATTTAGCGACATTAGTGTTTGGCAAATTTGCCGACAACAACAATATTTTTTATATTTAACGAAGTCTTTTAGGCTTCGTTTTTTTTATTTAAAAATTTCAGATATGATTAAGCTTGCACGCGTCTCCACGGAGAGTATAGAAAAAATTTTACAGGAAGCACAGCAGTTTGCAGATGGTAAAGTCAGCAAAATTAAAGGTGATGTTTTCGCCGCGAACCTCTTTTTTGAGAATAGTACAAGAACCAAAACAAGCTTTGAAGTAGCGGAGAAGAAACTCGGTCTTCAGGTTATTGATTTTGAAGCTGATAAAAGCTCCATAGCAAAAGGTGAAACGATGCTTGATACGATTAAAACTTTGGAAGCTATCGGCGTGGAAGTAGCAGTTATCAGACATTCTGAAAAAAGATATTACGACCAGCTTCAAGATGCAAAACTAAGTATCGTAAATGCGGGCGACGGCGTTGGAAGTCACCCTTCACAGGCGCTTTTGGACGCTTTGACCATCATTCAGGAATTTGGAAAGATTGAAGGTTTGAAAATTGGAATCGTAGGTGATGTGAAACACAGCCGAGTTGCCAATTCAGGTGCAGGATTGTTCAGAAGAATGGGCGCGAAAGTCTATTTCTCTGGCCCAGAATTCTGGTTTGACGAAGGAATGTTGGTCAACGGAACCTATATGCAGTTCGACGATTTGGTGAAAGAAGTGGATGTTTTGATGTTGTTGAGAATCCAGCACGAACGTCACGAGAGAACTTTCAATTTCAAGTCGGAAGATTATCTTAAGAAATTCGGTTTGACCAAGGAAAGAGAAAAGAAAATGAAGCCAAACGCCATCATTATGCATCCGGCACCAATCAACAGAGGTGTGGAGATTGATTCGGAATTGGTGGAATGTGAAAGGTCCAGAATCTTCAAACAAATGCAGAACGGCGTTTTTGCAAGAATGGCGATTCTTAAATTTGACCTTGAGAATAAAGGTTTCGAGTTTGTCGACTCCCAAAATTAAAAATTAATTCACGCTTTTCGGGCGTGTTTTTTTTGAGTAAAAAAGACCGATGTCAGAAGTCTGATGACCGATGACAAAAATGAAATAAATATTAGTGAAACCTCGGACTTCGGACTTCCGTCTTCCGACTTAAAAGTAAAAATGAAAAAGAAATTAATATTAGAATCCGGAGAAGTATTCAATGGGGTAGGATTCGGAGCAGCGCAGGAAACTGCCGGCGAAGTGGTTTTCAACACAGGAATGACGGGTTATCAGGAATTGATTTCCGACCCAAGCTATTGCGGGCAAATTGTTTGTATGACGTATCCTTTGATAGGAAATTACGGCATCAATCGCGACGATTACGAAAGCATCGAACCGGCAATCAAAGGTTTGATTGTGAAAGAATTGTGTGATTTGCCTTCCAATTTCCGAACTCAAATGACTTTGGACGAACTTTTCAAAAAGAAAAATCTCTCCGGAATCTCAGGAATTGACACCAGAAGACTGACGAGAATTCTTCGTAACAAAGGTGTGGTGAAAGGAAAAATCGTAAACGCTGAAACTGATGATAATCAAACGGTTGAAGAGCTTAAACAAACCACTTTCCCAATCAACCAAGTAGAATCTGTTTCCACAAAAACTTCCTACGCAAGTCCAGGAAGAGGCTTCAAAGTGGTGTTGGTAGATTTCGGTTCCAAGTTGGGAATCATCCGCGAATTGTCTCAGAGAAATTGCGACATCATCGTCGTTTCTCAAGACACGACAGCAGAAGAGATTTTGCTAATGGACCCAGACGGCATAATGCTTTCCAACGGTCCCGGCGACCCGGAAGATGTGAAAGGTGCCTCAGAATTGATTAATGGATTGCTTGGAAAAGTTCCGATTTTTGGGATTTGTTTGGGTCATCAGTTAATTGGTTTGGCTTGTGGCGCAAAAACTTACAAACTTAAATTCGGGCACAGAGGTGGCAATCATCCGGTTTTGGATTTAGAAAAAAATAAAGTGGCAATCACTTCTCAGAATCACGGTTATGCAATCGACCAGGAATCTTTGAAGAATACGGACTTAATCGAAACACACATCGCCTTGAACGACAGAACCAACGAAGGTCTGAAACATAAAATCCATCCTTGTTTCTCAGTTCAATATCACCCGGAAGCAAGTCCAGGTCCAGAAGATGCGAATTATCTATTTGATGATTTTATTGAATTAATGGAGAAGTTTAAAGTTCAGAAATCTGTTTTCTAATAAAATAAAAGTAGTAGTGGAAAAATACAATTTAATAGGAGAAAATTACAACCAAACCAGAAAAGCTGACCCTTTTTTGACTGAAAGAATTTTTCATTTATTAAATTTAAAAAATGACGATAAAATTTTAGATATCGGTTGTGGAACAGGAAATTACACAATAGCACTTTCCGAAAAAGGACTTGATTTTATAGGAATTGAACCATCCGAAAAAATGCTTAACGAAGCGAAATCTAAAAGCGAAAATGTAAACTGGGTTTTAGGAAATGCTGAACATCTTCCATTTGAAAACAAAAGTTTCGACAGCGCAATCGCCACTTTAACCATTCACCATTGGAAAAATTTAGAAAATGGTTTCAGCGAAGTTTTCAGGATTTTGAAAAATGAAGGTCAGTTTTTAATCTTCACTTCAACTTCTGAGCAAATGAAAAATTATTGGCTCAACCATTATTTTCCAGAAATGATGAAAAAATCCATTGCACAAATGCCAAGTTTTGAAA
Organism: Epilithonimonas sp. JDS; assembly: GCF_021261315.1. Classification (GTDB taxonomy): domain Bacteria; phylum Bacteroidota; class Bacteroidia; order Flavobacteriales; family Weeksellaceae; genus Epilithonimonas. The sequence continues at coordinate 283,573 of NZ_JAJSAX010000001.1, read as the reverse complement.
CCATTAAAAATAATCTGCAAAATACAGGTTTTGAAATCAAAAATATTGAAAAATATAATATCAAAGATGATTTGCAAGACCGGTTTTTATACATCGGAAAAAATAATCCTAAAATTTATTTCGATGCAAATATTAGGAAAGGAATTTCATCTTTTGCAGATTTGGCGAATAAAAATGAAATAGAAGAAGGATTAAAATTGTTGGAAACGGATTTGATAAAAGGAGATTTTTATAACGTAAGAAGCAATTTTAAAGAAAATAGAGGAGATTATATTTTCGTAGTAGCAAAAAAGAAAGTTCCGTAGGAACGAACAATTTTCCAAGGTTGGAATTCATTCCAGCCTAAAAGTTAAAATTCTAATAATAAGTCAAGAGTAAAAGAAAATGAAAAGAACAGACATAAAAACAATTTTAGTAATCGGATCAGGTCCCATCATCATTGGCCAGGCGGCGGAATTTGATTATTCGGGGACACAAGCTTGTCTTTCCTTGAGAGAGGAAGGTTACAGCGTGATTCTTATCAATTCCAATCCGGCGACAATAATGACGGACAAGGAGATTGCCGACAAAGTTTATATCGAACCGATTTCTCTGGAATTTGTTTCCAGAATCATCAGAAAAGAACGTCCGGATGCCTTGTTGCCAACTTTAGGTGGACAAACCGGACTTAATATGGCGGTTGAATTACAGAAATCCGGAATCTTGGAAGAATGTAAGGTGGAAGTTCTAGGAACCAAATTAGACGCCATCAACCAAGCCGAGGACAGAGACCTTTTCCGCGAATTAATGCACGAATTGAATGAGCCGGTTCCTAATTCCGACATCGTAACAACTGTTGAAGGCGCAATTGATTTTGCTAATAGAATCGGTTATCCGGTAATTGTTCGTCCCGCTTTTACAATGGGTGGAACAGGCGGTGGAATTGCCGCAACCGAACCCGAGCTCCGTGAAATTGCTGAATTGGGATTGAAATATTCTCCAGTAACGCAATGTCTGATAGAGAAATCCATCGCAGGTTTCAAAGAAATCGAATACGAAGTGATGCGTGACAAAAACGACAACGCCATCGTGGTTTGTAATATGGAAAACATCGACCCGGTTGGTGTTCACACAGGAGATTCCATCGTTGTTGCGCCTTCGCAGACACTTTCTGACAGAGAATATCAGATGCTGAGAAATGCATCACTCAAAATCATCCGAGCATTGGGAATCGAAGGTGGTTGTAATGTTCAGCTCGCTCTCGACCCGCATTCTTACCAATATTATATCATCGAAGTAAATCCAAGAGTTTCGCGTTCATCGGCTTTGGCGAGTAAGGCAACTGGTTATCCGATTGCGAAAATTGCTGCGAAAATTGCTGTTGGATTGACATTGGACGAAATCAAAAATCCTGTAACCGGAACGTCTTACGCCTGTTTCGAGCCAGCTTTGGATTATGTGGTGACCAAGTTTCCAAGATTCCCTTTCGATAAGTTTGAAACGGCTGACAGAAGATTGTCGACGCAAATGAAAGCAACAGGCGAAGTAATGGCCATCGGAAGAAATTTCGAGGAGTCTTTGCACAAAGCCATCCGTTCTTTGGAAACCGGACTTCGCCATTTGGGTTTAAAAACAAAACAGGCTTTAGCACTTACCGACGAGGAAATCGAGAGAAGAATCCGCGTTTGTGATGACGAGAGATTGTTCATCATCGGCGATGCTTTGAGAAGAGGTTATGATTGGGAACAGATTGTTGAATGGAGCAAAATCGATAAATTCTTCATCTGGAAAATCAAAAAATTAATTGATTTCGAAAAAACAATTGCAGATAACAAGTTTGAGAAGGAAACGCTTATCGAAGCCAAGAAATTAGGTTTTGCTGACCTTAATATCGCTCATCTTTGGGAAACGACGCAACGTGAAGTTTTTAATTTCAGAAAAGAAAACGGTGTGATGCCAGTTTACAAAATGGTGGATACGTGCGCCGCAGAATTTGAATCTGAAACGCCATATTTCTACGGAACTTACGAAGAGGAAAATGAAAGCGTGGTTTCTGACAAGGAAAAAATTATCGTTCTAGGTTCTGGTCCAATCAGAATCGGGCAAGGTGTTGAGTTTGATTACGCAACGGTTCATTCGGTTTGGGCGATTCAGCAGATGGGTTACGAGGCGATTATCATTAATAATAATCCGGAGACTGTTTCCACAGACTTCTCGATTGCAGACAAATTATACTTCGAACCTTTGGCGGAAGAAGACGTGATGAACATCATCGAACTCGAGAAACCAAAAGGTGTTGTGGTTCAGTTTGGCGGACAAACCGCTATTAATTTAGCAGATAAATTATCGGCTCACGGCGTTCAAATCTTGGGAACTTCATTGGAAGATTTAGACAGAGCGGAGAACAGAGATAAATTCGAGAAAGCACTTCAGGAATTAGGAATCCCTCAACCATTGGGGAAAACTTCGACTTCAAAAGAAGAAGCGATTGTGATTGCCAACGAAATTGGTTATCCGGTTTTGGTGCGTCCAAGTTATGTTTTGGGTGGACGTGCGATGGAAATCGTTTATACTGAAAAGGAACTTTCGCATTATATGGAAAATGCGGTGGAAGCCAGTCCCGACCAACCGGTTTTGATTGACCGATATTTGACGGGCCAAGAAGTAGAAGTGGATGCGATTTGTGACGGCGAAACAGTTGTCATTCCAGGAATTATGGAACACATCGAAAGAGCTGGTGTCCATTCCGGAGATTCAATCGCGGTTTATCCGCCACAACATTTGACGGAAACTCAAATCAAAACATTAGAAGATTACACGATAAGATTAGCTAAAGGCTTGAATGTGATTGGATTAATGAACATCCAATACGTGATTTCCAAAGGTGAGGTTTTTGTTATCGAAGTGAATCCGCGTTCGTCCAGAACCGTTCCTTTCTTATCAAAAATAACGGATGTTCCAATGGCGAATCTCGCAACGAAAGCAATTTTGGGAGCAAAGCTGAAAGACCTTGGTTACACCTCAGGATTGATTCCGAACAAAGAAGGCATTTTCGTAAAAGTTCCGGTTTTCTCTTTCAGCAAATTGACGAAAGTGGATATTTCTCTCGGACCAGAAATGAAATCTACTGGAGAAGTAATGGGCAAAGATTCAACCTTCGAAAAAGCCTTGTACAAAGGATTAATCGGTGCGGGAAGAAAAGTTCCGACGCACGGTTCCATCTTGTTCACAGTGGCTGACCAGGACAAAGAAGAAGCGTCTGAAATTGCAAGAAGATTTCATACGATTGGTTTCAGAATCTGGGCTACGGAAGGAACGGCGAAGTATTTCGAGGAAAAAGGAATTCAGACAAAAATCGGTTACAAGATTGGAGAGGAAGATGTCAATTTGATTGATTTGATTCAAAAAGGAAAAGTCCAATACGTTGTGAATACGACCACCAAAGGAAAACAAGCCGAAAGAGACGGTTTCCAAATCAGAAGAATGTCAGTTGAAAATGGTGTTCCTTGTTTAACGTCAATGGATACGGTTGAAGCGATTTTGAAGGTGATTGAGAGTATGACTTTTAAAATGGAAGCGATGTAATTTCCAAATGAAATAAATTTATAAACGCATCTTAATTTTTAAGGTGCGTTTTTTGTTTTAATGCTTATCTTTAATTCAAATAAATCATCAAAAAATGAAAGCAACAAACATTTTAATTTTAGCCATTTCGGCATTATCAATTTTTTCCTGCAAGTCCGTTCACGACAGATTGCAAACGGGAACCATTGTGAGAGATTGTACGGGAACTTACGTCAGAGTCGCAGAAAACGAGGATTACTTGGTCTGTAACGCAGATATTTTGGCAGCGAAAAAAGACGGCGGAAAAGTATCAGTAGTTTACGATTACACAAAAGAATGCGCAGAAAGGGACGGCAAAATAATGTGTATGATGTACCACGAAAACAAAGGAATGATACGAGTCAAAAGCATTAAATAAAATCATAATCCCTCATAAATTCATAGTTTTGAGGGATTTATTTTTAATTCATTTTAAAATATGGTTCGTTGAAATATTTGCTGGGTTTGATATAGATGATCTGCGTTTCCGCATCAAAGATCCAGTTAAACCTCTTAATCAAATCTGCTCCGAAATAACTGGTTGTCTGATTTTTAATGTCTCCGGTAAAAAATCCGGCGGATACATTTTTCAAAATAATATCATCAATAAGCGTCAATGAAGGCAAAATTCCTTGCTTAGTTGTAACGCTTTTTCCTTGAGAATTTTTCAAAGTTTTTTCACCTGTGACTTTCAGATTTTCATTCAGTTTTTTTGAATCTGCAAATTGATTACTGTAAAGCAAACCTCCGGGATAACCGGATTGTAAAAGAAAATTGGTTTCGTAAGTTTCATTATTAATCAAATTTTCACAAGCCAAAAAAATCTGACCTTGCTTATTGTAAGTGAAAGAAACCTGCTTGTAATCATTTACATCAGGCAATTGATCATAGAGGACAAATTGGTTTTTATCATAATCGATTTTATAAGTTTTCCCTTTGAAGATTCCGATTCCGATTTTTCCGTCTGCTTCCTGACCGGTCAACTCATTATCAAAAAAGCGTATGTTTTTAAATTCTCTCTTTCCGATTTTCACAGAATTGTTCTCACTGGTGCCATTTTTGTCAAAATTTAAACTCTTCGCAGGTCGCATTCTCTCAGGCGAAATAGAAGCGTCTTCCATCGCAATTTGAAACATCAGATCCAAAGAATCTTTGTCATTGACCAGCGTTTTTACAATAATGTTATTGTACTTTGTAATTCTAAAAGGAATGACTTCTTGAGCACTAACAGAATTAATGAAAAGAATAGAACATAAAAGGAAATAGATTTTTTTCAAGGTGCTTAGTTTTCATAGGTTATTAATTTCAAATTTAGTGAAATTTTAGTTCCCAAATATTAATTATTATTCCATTGTTTCCTCCCGATATTTAATGAAAATAGACTGGAAATCTTCTAGGTTAGTTTTGTCAGATTTGGTGATTTTTCCGTCCTTATAGATAGAATATGCGTTTTTGGCACTGATGTCTTTATTCTTAAAATCGAAATAGATTCCATTCTGTATTTTTCCGGAAATGTCTGTTTCCAAATAAGCTAAAGCCTTCGGCTCGAATTTGTCTGCATAGTTTCCATAGAAAAGTCTCAGCAATGCATCTTCCTGACTGAAAAAATCGCTGATATTTTCGAAAATCGCATCCAGATCAGCCAGATCGCTTTGAACATCCAATCTGTAAAAAACCTTGAAGGTCTTATCGGGATTGTCATTACCAAACAGTTGATAATTGGTGGTCAACATATTACTAGTGATGATTCCATTTGAAATTGAACGTGCTATCTGTGTTTTTTTGGGTAAATGGTCAAGGTCAAAATCAATATTTTCTACAATGATCGCAGGTTTGTCTTTGTAGAAGAAAGTTCGGACTTGTTTTTTGTTCTTTAACTGGATTTTGATCACCGAATTTTCATCTGCAGCATTGATAATTCGGATTTCGTCCTTTGTTTTGGAAATCATCAAAGCATTACCGTAATTTACGGCGGCCATCCCTACAACAATGCTGTCCAGTTCGCTGTCTTTGTATTTTTTATAAACTGTTCCGCCATCGATTTTATTTTCTGTAAAACCTAAAGGGTCACCCACTTGGCCAAAGGCGTAAAGAGAGCAGGTTATTAATGCAAATGAAGACAGGATTTTTTTCATTTTTTAGTATTTATAATTATTGAAGATAAGAATTAATCTTTTCCCACTAATTACGAAAATCATAGTTTTACTTCGTCAAAAGATTGATACTCACAGTCGCCAACTCAGAATCCGGAAATTTTTTGAATAGATTAATGTCTGGTTCCAAACCAGATTCCTTGCAAATCCTGTGGAAAACATCTACTTCTACAATGTATTGGTCAGAAAATCCGTGCGTTGCATCGTAAGCAGTTGATGCTGTTAAACCAAGATTTTTTGACGTAATTTCCGGAGAAAGTGTGTGAAGCTCAATCAAAAGCAATCCAAATTTCTCAACATAAGGTGTCCATTTTTTCAAATGATTCAAAAGATTTTCTTCGACATCACGATTGGACAATCGTTTTCCTCGGAACGCAAATGCACCAGTCGAAGTGCTGATTCTTTGGCTGTCAGTTTCAAAAACATCTTCCCAAATTCGGTTATGGTCGAGGAATGTTCTGATATTCAGCAAATCTCCCAATTCAATATTGTAGTCGGATTCCAAATCTTCGGCAAGTTGTTTCGGATTTCCAATGTCTCCCCAAATCACTTTTGCCCAAATGTCATTTTTGATGAGATTGGCGCGAGTTACTTTCAACGATGCTGGATTGTAATCCGCGCCAACCAAAAATAACGGATGTTCTTCCAAATATTTTCCGCGCAAAGTCTGCCTTTCGATGACTTCATAAAGATGTTGCAAAAGGGCGCCGTTTCCGCAACCCATATCCAAAATTCCCTTTGGTTGCTCATCGATTGGTCGGTTGAAAATCTCAATGATAAACTCGTCAATCACTTTGAAATAGGTCAAATGCGCACCACCACTTCCCCAAACATTCATCTCGCGGTTCACGTGGATCTCGTCTTCGCCATCTTCAATTTCACGGATTTCTGAGGCTTTTCCGAAAATCAGATTGTCCAATTTTGAGAACATCGGCAGATAAGAAACCGTTACGCCATAAGCTGTTGCGCGTCTGGCTAAGAAAAGTCCCGTTTCCGTGAATTGGAAATTATTTCCCTTCTTGGAAAACCAACCGATTTCTGAAAGATAATTGAGAATGATTTCAAAATAATGTGGATTTTTATGAAACTCTTCTGCGCTGAAACTCGCTTCCATAAAGTATTTGTGAAACATTCCGCTCATTCCGAGTTTGATGATGATGGGACCAACCAGCGCACCTTCGATGTGTTTTTGGATTTGATATTTTAATGAATTTCCATCTTCGTTTTCCATCAGAAAAGATTTGTATTTTTCGAAGATTGAAATCCACTTTTTGCAAAGTTCCTCGGTCAGTTCTTTGGAGTTGATGACGTTTGGGTCGGCTAGAAATTCTGCCAAATCACAGTAGATTTTTTGATAAGAAAATGCTTCTTCAGTTTGGGAATTGACTGATATTTTAACAACATCAGTTTCATTATCCAAGTGATAATCCAGAAAACCTTGAGATGCCAAAACTCTTAGAGCAACATTCAAATAACCTTCATTGGAATTGAATTTTTCATTAATCTCGGAAAGTTCTAAAGTTTGATTTTCATTAATGAAATCCAGAATATTTCTCTTTGACAAAGCCGAAATCACTGGCGCTGTCACAATACCATCCAAGTGTCTGAAAATCGATTCCCGAAGTTTTTTCTTATCCATAAAATTGTGATTTTTGTGTTTTGGAAGTTAATATTTTTCAGGAATATGAAAGAGAAAAATTGCTTGTTCATTTTTCGGTTGCGGTCAACTTATTTTTGAAAGTAAATTTGCTGAAAAATGATATGAATAATTTTAAATTTGTAGCGTTGAGCCATTTGGAATTTGCTCATTTAAATGATCTCTCCAAAGACGAGCTTTTACGGAAGAATATTGTCTTAATGACTGTAGATAAATTCCCGGGATTTCCCTGCAGAGTAACTTTGGAAGATGCTGAGATTGGAGAGGAAGTTTTTTTGATGAGCTATAATTATCATTCAGCCACATCTCCTTATCAATCGTCTGGTCCCGTTTTTATCAGAAAGAATAAAGTTTCTGAAGATTATCAGGTCAATGTAATTCCCAGAATGTTTACTCAAAGGCTTCTTTCTTTAAGAGCTTATGATAAAAAAGGGATGATGATAAAAGCAGATGTTTTTGAAGGCAATTTTTTAAAAGATAAAATTCAAGAGTTCTTCAACAATGAGAAAATTGATTATCTTCATATCCATAATGCAAAACCAGGATGTTTCAATTGTTTGGTAAAAAAAGTAGAAGATGGAGCTAAGTAACGAAATAATGTATAATGCCTCTTTCCAGAAAGATCCCGACTTCGAAGGTGTCTTTTGGATGGGCGTGAAAACGACCGGGATTTTTTGTCGCCCAACTTGTACTGCTAGAAAACCAAAACCGGAGAACGTCGAGTTTTTTGATAATACAAAAGACGCTATTTTAAAGGGTTATCGCCCTTGCAAAGTTTGCAAGCCATTGGAAAATCCAGATGAAACGCCGATTGAAATTCAGAAGCTGATGAATGAATTGTCAGACAATCCAGAACTTAAATTCAAAGATGTGAATTTGATTGGTCGTGGATTATTGCCTGCAACGGTGAAACGCTGGTTTCTAAAACACCACGGAATGACTTTCCACGCATTTCAAAGAACGTTCAAGATTAACTCGGCTTTCAAAAAGCTTCAGCAAGGTGAGAATGTTTTGGATGTGGCTCTGGATAATGGTTACGAAAGTTTGAGTGGTTTTAATGTAAGTTTCAAATCCATCATCGGAACTTCACCAAAAAATTCGAAACTTGAAAAAATCGTTGACCTCAAAAGAATGGAAACACCGCTCGGAACGATGATCGCGTGCGCTAATAAAGAAGGAATTTGTCTGCTGGAATATTCCGACCGAAAATCACTTTCGAGAGAATTGGAGGAAATTTCAAAATACTTTAAAGCGAATATTATTCAAGGAGAAAATCCGCATTTCAAAACTTTGGAAACAGAATTGGCCGAATATTTCGAAGGGAAAAGATTGGATTTCACCGTTCCACTTTCGCCTGTTGGAACAGAGTTTCAAAAGAAAGTTTGGCAAATTCTTAGAACCATTCCATACGGAACGACGAGAAGTTATCAGCAACAAGCCGACATTCTTGGCAATCCAAAAGCTGTGCGAGCCGTTGCCAATGCGAATGGCCTTAATAAAATTTCAATCATCATTCCGTGCCACAGAGTCATTGGAACCAATGGAACTTTGACAGGTTACGGAGGTGGAATCTGGCGAAAACAGAAACTTTTGGAATTGGAAAAAGCAATTCTTTTTTAATTCAAAGTTCAAAATTTATTATTCAAGGTTTAATAATTTCGTACTATCAACTATCAACTATCAACTATCAACTATCAACTATCAACCAAATGAATATCCAACCCACTTTAGAAAACGAAAATGTAAAACTCGTTCCGCTTGATCAAACTGATTATGAGCAATTATTTTCTGTGGCTTCGGATCCTCTCGTTTGGGAACAACATCCGAACAAAGACCGCTACCAAAGGGAAGTCTTCGAGAATTTTTTCAAAGGTGCGATGGAAAGTGGTGGCGCGTTCAAAATCATTGAGGCAAACACGGGCGAAATTGCCGGAAGCACAAGGTTTTATGATTATAATTCTGATGATAACTCGATTTTCATTGGTTATACTTTCTACGGAAGGAAATTCTGGGGCTCAAAACTGAATCCACAGGTCAAAAAATTAATGCTGGATTATATTTTTCAATTCGTTGATAAAGTCAATTTTCACGTTGGTAAAGACAACATCCGCTCGCAAAAAGCAATGGAAAAACTGGGTGCAAAGAAAGTGGATGAAGTCAATGTTGCGTATGCTTATGAACCAGAACGATTGAATGTCGTCTTTGAAATTAAAAAAGAGAATTATTAGAAAGTTAGATTTAATCTATTTCAATCTCTCGCAAATTTTGCAGATTCAGCAGATTATTTTGAAAAAGTAATCTGCAAAATCAGCGAGAAATTTATTACAAAAAATATTCAAATTCTAACCTCTTACAAAACCAATTCCTCAAACAATCTCTCAAAAGTCTTCTCCAAATCGAAGCTCGCTCCAGGATGCGGGCGAGAAGTCTGAATGATAGAACTCTTCACAGCCGTCAACCAGCGGAAACGCTCAGGAATTTCGAGTTGCGCAATGGAGCCTGCCGACTTTTCGCCATTGGCAATATTGACAAAAGATTCCAAATGTTTCTTCACATCATCAAAATCGATTTCCGAATGAATCACCCGAAATTTCTCCTCACAAAGATGGATTTTCACCTTGATGAATTTCTCTCTTTTTGAGAATAAGATCAAGCCAACGTTGAAGAATTCCTCACGCTCAGGCTTTGGTACCAAGCGGATCACCGCATACTCATATAACTTTTGCTCTTGCATTTTTGGCTTCATTTAAAAAGTTATCAGAATGGTCTCGCCTCAAAGTTAGGAATTGAAAGTAAACATTTTTAATTTCAGTAGGCGTCAGTTCGGTATCGTTCCATTGCAACCAATCTTCAGGAATAAGTTCTACGATCTCTCTCAAAACGTCGTCCGTCAATATCGCTTTGAATCTTTCATTGGCAGAATCCAGTTCAGAAGCTTGAGGCAGCAAAACGTGGTCTTTGATCATCACAAACGGACTCACGGCGTTCTTTTCCCAATTGTCCCAGGAATGGTGGAAGTAGAGTGAGGCACCGTTGTCGATCAGCCACAATTCCTTGTGCCACATCAGCATATTCGTATTTCGGAATGTACGGTCGATATTGGTGAGGAATGCATCCAGCCAAACGATCTCAGAAGATAATTTAGAATCAATTTTCACAGCGCCCGGATCATAAGTGATAGCGCCGGAAAGGTAATGCAAAGCGAGATTCAGTCCGCAACTGCCTTTCAGAAGGTCTTGGATTTCCTCATCGGCTTCACTGCGTCCAAAGTCTAAGGAAAGATTTGCAAAAACCAGTTCCGGAATTCGGAATCCCAACACCTGCGAGATCTTGCCACCGATCAATTCAGAGATCAAAGCCTTTACGCCGTGTCCAGCACCTCGAAACTTCAACACATATTTGAAATCGTCGTCCGCTTCCGCCAACGCCGGCAAAGAGCCACCTTCCCGCAATGGCAGAATGTAGCGCGTGACGGTAACTGTTCTTAAGGATAAGTCCAATTTGTAATTTTTTGTAAAAATAAGTTATTAAAATCAAATTTGACAAGGTCGAACCACTATGTTAGGTTTGGGCGCCTTTATCCGCCTTCCACTCCCTCCCGATTTTACATCGGGATCCATTCAAGTCGGGGCGCGCTTAGCAAAGTTGAAACATTGGTTATCAAATTGAAAATTACCCAAATTATCAAAGATGATACTCACAAACTCTCTCACGCTCCAACACTCAAACGCTCCAACCCTCCAATTCAAAACCCTCCAACTCGACATAATTTCCTATTTTTGAAAAAAATAAATCAATGTCCAGCTTCATAGACTTCGGAATTGCCTCAAAACAATATCACGGAATGAATAGAATCACACATCTTTTCAACATCAAATACCCGATCATTCAAGGTGGAATGATCTGGCATTCGGGATGGAAGTTGGCTTCGGCAGTTTCGAACAATGGAGGATTGGGATTGATTGGTTCTGCCAGTATGTATCCTGATATTCTCAGAGAAAATATTCAGAAATGTAAAGCGGCCACAGACAAACCATTCGGTGTTAACATCGCTTTGCTTTATCCAAACATCGAGGAGATCATCAATATTATTTTAGAGGAAGGCGTGAAGATCGTTTTCACATCAGCAGGAAATCCAAAAACCTACACCGAAACTTTAAAGAAAGAAGGAATCAAAGTCGCTCACGTTGTCGCGAGTTCCAAATTTGCTCTGAAATGTCAAGACGCAGGCGTAGATGCGGTTGTAGCAGAAGGTTTCGAAGCGGGCGGGCACAACGGTCGTGAAGAAACAACAACACTTTGCCTGATTCCAAATGTCAAAAAACACATTGATATTCCATTGATTGCAGCGGGCGGCATTGGACTCGGAAGTCAAATGAAAGCAGCGATGATTCTCGGTGCAGACGGCGTTCAGATTGGTTCTCGTTTTGCAGCGACGGTTGAAGCAAGTTCTCACGATAATTTCAAACATAAAATCGTTGAACTAAAAGAAGGTGACACGCAATTGACTTTGAAAGAATTGGCGCCAGTCAGATTAATTAAAAATAAATTCTACCACGATCTGGAAAGTCTGTACGAATCTGGCAGAAATGTTGAAGCGTTGAAAGAAACTCTCGGAAGAGCACGCGCAAAACTTGGTATGTTTGAAGGTGATCTCACGGAAGGCGAATTGGAGATTGGACAAGTTTCTGCTTTGATCGATAAGATCCTTCCCGTAGAAAAAGTCTTTCAAAATTTAATTAAAGAATTCAACGAAGCGAAAGTAGATTTTACTTTGTAAGAAACAAGATAAAAGGCAAAAGAATCAAGGGTGAAAGTCTCTATATACATCGCCTAACAACTATCAACCAACAACAATCAACCATATAAAAATGTTCTCCAAACAAGAAGCACAACAACTAAAGACAGAATTCTGGACAGCTTTCGGAAAGGCGTTTCCGCGAAAATGGTTGTTGTACGATACCAAGATCAAGGATTTTTCTTTCAAATTCTCCGCAGACAACAAAAAAGCGGAGGTTTCAATTGATATCGAAATGAAGGATGAGCTCTTCAGAAATGCCTACTTCGAGAAGTTTCAGTCTTTGGAAGATCTTTTGAGAGATGAAATCGGCGAATTCCAAATGGATGAGTTTTACACCTTGGAAAACGGAAAAGTCATCAGCAGAATTTGGGTGGAGAAGCACAATGTCAGCATTTTCAACAAACAAACCTGGCCGGACACTTTTGAATTCTTCGTCGAAAAAATGAATGCTTTTGAAATATTCTATTATGAATACGAGGACTTTATCAAATCAGTTTAAAATAAATACATTATACTTTTTACAGTCTACATTTTACAATTAACAATGAAAAAAATTACAATAAAAGCCAACGACTTCTTCGAATTGCTAAAACTGAAAGGTGAATCGATGTGGGATATTTTTGCACAATTAATTGGCGATGAAGAAAAAGAAATCACTTTTGTAGATGACAAAGACGAGTATCTTTTCCATTATATTTTGCCAACTACTTTGGAGAAACTTCAGGAAGATAAGGAACTTTTCTCAAAAGAATATGCTGATAAATTATCAGGCCTTAACTAGACTTTTCTTCCATTCCAGATAACCGATAATTGCCATTGCAGTGAAAATGATATATTGAATTGCTGTAATTCCTAATCCTTTGTAGATCATCATTGGAATACAGATGAAGTCCGCCACAATCCAGAAAATCCAGTTCTCAATGTTTCGTTTCGCCATAAAATACATCCCGACAAGAAAGAGCGAAGTGGTAATGATGTCCGTGTAATTCGCCCAATCCAGATGATACAATCCCAACTTCACGCCATCCATAGAAAACTGATTATCTATGTAAGGTTTTAGATAATAAACCAAACCTACGAAAGCCAAACTCCCGACGAATAAAATGCCGCCGATCTGCCAGTCTTGGTTACTGGCTTTTTTCACATCTACGTGGATTTGATCTTTCGAATGTTTTGCCCAGAGAATCCAGCCGTACACACTCATCACCGTGTAATAAACATTGATCAGCATATCGCCCAGCAATCCAAAAATGTACATAATGTAGATGAAAAGTACCGTCGAGATAATGCCCGTTGGATAAACCCAGATATTTTGCTTAATGGAAAAATAGACACTTAATAATCCGAACAAAACAGCAATTGATTCAAAATAAATAAGATAAGTTTCGTAAGAACTGTATTGAGCAGAAAGTGTCTGTAAAAAATCCATTTTCAAAGATAATTATTAAGCTTTAGAAATCACACCAAAATCCCTAATTAATAGCAATGTGCAAAATAATTTAGTTAAAAAATGTTAAGGTTGATATTTTTTTAATATTTTCGTAATTCAAAACAAACAAACAGAAGAAAAGCCCCTCATTTTTTGGGGATTAAAAAATTGAATTATGGCAAACATTTGGATTAAGAAGCCAATGGAAGCGTACGAAGCAGACATCAAAAAAAGTCAGCTGAAACGTGTATTGGGAAAATGGAGTTTAACGGCTATTGGAATTGGTGCTATCATTGGAGGTGGCATTTTTGTTTTAACAGGTACCGGCGCTTACTATAATGCTGGTCCGGCTTTGGCACTTTCATTTGTTGTAGCGGGGATTGCCTGCGTTTTTGCAGCACTTTGCTACGCAGAATTTGCATCGATACTTCCTGTAGAAGGTTCTGCTTATGCATACGCTTACGGTACAGTAGGAGAGATCTTCGCGTGGATCATCGGCTGGGGATTGATTTTGGAATATGCAATGGGATCGATGACGGTTGCCGTTTCGTGGTCCGGTTATTTTGCAAAACTGCTCAAGATGTTTGGTTTGCATTTGCCATACTGGATGACTACAGATCCCGGGACAGCTAACAAAGCCTTTGGAGAAGCTACTTCACAGATTGCTGCAGGCGGATTGCCATTAGAAAAATTACAGGCATTTCAGGAAACTATCAATAATTTCAATGCAGCACCGGCAATTTTAGATTTCAAATTGTTCCTGAACTTACCTGCATTACTAATCGTTTTGGTAGTAATATCAATCTTGGTGAGAGGAACAAAGGGTGCAGCAAAAGCCAACAACTTTATAGTAATCTTGAAAGTTTCTGCTATTATTTTCGTCATCGTAGCCGGTGTATTTTTCATCAATGTTGATAACTGGACACCTTTCATTCCGGAAGCTACAACGATAATTGAGAACGGAAAATCCGAGCCAGCCTATGGTTACAGCGGGATTATTGCTGGTGCAGCCGCTATTTTCTTTGCTTATGTAGGTTTCGACGCCGTTTCCACACAGGCAGGAGAGGCGATCAATCCGAAGAAAGACGTGCCTTTTGCGATTATCACTTCATTGGTGGTCTGTACGGTTTTATACATTTTGGTTTCATTGGTGTTGACTGGAATGATGCATTACACAGACTTTAATCCATTGGGTAAATATCCGGACGCCATCAAAGCGCCAGTTGCTTACGCCTTCGATATTGCTGGTCAGGCTTGGGCAGGTTACATCATCACGATTGCAGCAACAGTAGGTTTGATCTCTGTTTTGATGGTAATGATTATGGGACAATCCAGAATTTTCCTTGGAATGTCAAAAGACGGTTTGATTCCTTCCACTTTCTCAAAAGTAGATGCGGAGGCAGGCGTTCCAAAAAAGAATCTTTACATTTTGGGCGCAGTGATTGCAGTAGTTGCAGCCTTCACACCAATCAATGATTTGGCGCATATGACCAGTTTCGGGACATTATTTGCCTTCACAATGGTTTGTGTAGCCGTTTGGATCCTGAGAAAAAAAGAACCGAATCTTCAAAGAAACTTCAAAGTTCCAATGCTGCCGGTTGTTGCAACTTTAGGGATTTTGATCAACGTTTATTTGATCTTCAACCTTAGTCCGGAAGCTCAAAAATATTCATTGATCTGGCTGGCTTTGGGATTTGTGATTTATTTCCTTTACAGTAAGAAAAATTCCAAGATGCAGAATGGCGGATTCGGAGAGACTTTCAAAGCGGAACAAACACCTTTGGAAGAAGTGGACGTCGATATAGACAACAAACATTAACAATATAAATTCCGCCTCGTGCGGAATTTTTTTTTGGAGCTTAATCCCGCTATCCGCTATTACTCCTCGCGCCAAGTCTTTTCCCATCGCTTGCTGTGGGGTAACCGCTTCTATCGGGGCTATGGGTTTTGTTTTTCAATCACAGTTTACCACAGTTGAAGGTATTTGACAAACATTTCATAAAAAATAATTTTCGCATAGTTACACTGAGGTTCTCAAATAAGCCAATAAATAAATTACACTGTCGTGCTGAGGTTCTCGAAGCATCCAATAAATTCACAATCTTTTCCAAACTTTCATTAAATTTATAAAATGAAAAAACTAAGCTTACTTTTCCTGTTGATTTCAACCTTATTTTATTCTCAACAATTCAAAATTGACACATTGCTGACTGACAAAATCAGCATCCGAGCCATCCAGATTTGGGACGGAAAAGTTTGGTACACAGGAACAGATTCTAAGTTTGGCTATGTGAATATGAAAGATAAGGTCGATAAAAAGCAAATTGTATTTTCTCAAAAGCCATTACAATTCAGAACGCTGGCGCAAAACAAGAATCATTTTTATGCGATCAATATAGAAAGCCCGGCTTACTTTTTTCAAATCGATAAAAAAACTTTAGAGTTCAATGTTGTTTTTAATGACAACGACAGCACGGCTTTTTATGACGCCTTCAAATTTGTAGATAACGACTTTGGCATCGCTTTCAGCGATCCAACTAAAAACCAACGACTAAATATTTCACAGACCCGAAATGGAGGTGCAAAGTGGATTCAATGCAACGATTGTAAAGATTTTCCATACCTGGAGAAAGGTGAAGCTGCTTTTGCTGCAAGTAATACGAATATTGCAAGTGCCGGAAATTTCATTTGGATTGCAACAGGAGGATCTAAAGCTAGAATTTATAGAATGAAGAACAAAGATTGCTACTGGAAAGTTTTTGAAACGCCATTCATCCAAGGAACATCCTCTCAAGGCATCTATTCCATTGATTTCTACGACAAAAACTTCGGAATTGCAGTTGGCGGAGATTATACCAAACAAGCAGATAATATCAACAATATCGCAACAACAAATGACGGCGGACAAACCTGGCAAATCCAAGCCAGCGGACAAAATGCAGGCTATATGACCTGCGTCAAATTCCGTCCGAAAACCAAAGGAAAAGAAATCGTGGCAGTCGGCGATCAGCACATCAGTTTCTCATCCGATTTCGGCAAAACCTGGACGAAAATATCAGATGAAAAAAATCTCTACGCCTGCGAATGGCTGGATCACGATACGTTGATTTTAGCAGGAAAAGATAAAATCATAAGGGTGAAGTTCTCAGATAATTAATTTATTTTCTGAGTTTTACGTCCTTGCGAACCCTAAAAATATTTTCAATAAGCTCAAAGAAACCTTTGTGGCCTTTGCGCTTAAATTGAGCATTAAAATCAGAATCCCTATTTTTGCACCGAATCAATGAAACTGAAAAGAGAAATTTGAAGATGAAGAACACGGTTATTTTTGATATGGACGGCGTGATTGTAGATACAGAACCACTTCACAAAAAAGCTTACTACCAACATTTCGCAGAATTGAACATCGAGGTTAGCGCAGAATTATTCTCAAAGTTTACAGGCAAATCTACCCGAAATGTCTATCAAATGGTCAAAGATATTTTCGGAATCGAGACGGCAACGGAAGCATTAATTCAGAGAAAAAGAACCATTTTCTACGGTCTTTTCGATACAGATCCTGCACTTAGATTATTGGACGGCGTAGAAGCTTTGATCAATCAACTTCATTCCCATAATTTCCAATTGATCCTGGCATCCTCCGCAGCTAAAACTACGATTGACCGAGTTTTTAAGCGTTTCAATTTATTTCCGTTTTTTACATTTCTCGTAAGCGGAGAAGATTTTCCGGAATCAAAACCACACCCGGCAATCTTTATAGAAGCACAGAGGCTTTCCGGAAATGATAAGTCCAGTTGCATCGTGATAGAAGACAGTACCAACGGAATATTGGCCGCCAATGGTGCAAAAATATTTTGTGTAGGTTACAAAAGTGCCAACAGCAAAAATCAAAATTATGACTCAGCAGATTTGGTGATCCATCATTTCAATGAGTTGGATGTTGAGAAGCTGAAAGTGCTTTAAGAAATCCTCTTTTTGTTGGAAGATTCCACCCATTCATCTTTGCCGCAAACTGTGCATTGGCTTTTTTCGTGTGTCACAAATTCTTGTGTGTAACCGCAGAATGTACAGGAATAATGGGCGTTTGAAGCGAAAATTTTGACAGCTTTGTCCAAAGAGGTTGGCATGATTGGCAAGCCGTATTTGACCTCATTATCCTCAAAATAGAAAACACTGATTTCACCCGAAATTTCCTCAATTGCTTTTTCGACTTGTCCAAGATGGGAAACGCCTTTCAATCGCAATTCGGCAAAAAATTCGTCCTCGCCAAGAGATTCCTTTTTAAAATCTTTAATGCAAAAAACACCCTGATCAATTAGACAAATCGGTTTCCCTTCAACTAATTTTTCAAACTTTTTACTTTTGCTGATGATATAGGTGATAATGCTGTAAAGACTGATGATCATTGTGAAAACCACCAGCGCGGGCATAATTCCAACGTCTTTGTAAAACATCGGATCACCAGCAGCGGAACCTAGTCCAATAATCACGACCAATTCAAATACAGAAAGCTGTTTCACACCTCGTTTCCCAAGAAGCCGAAGTCCGAAAATGATTATGAAAAACATAATACTCGTTCTAAGAATCGTCTCCAAAAGGAAACTCCATTCTTCGGAGCCGAGTAGAATTTGTTTGAGGTCAAATGAATCGCTGGTAAGGAACATAGTTTTTGAGAAGCTATGTCAAAAAATACGCCAGAGGTAAACTGATATTAGATCGGATCATTTGATGTTATAATTTTTTACGCTCCAAAAAACGCCATAGAACTCCCGATCCAAATCGCATCTTTCTTGTTAAAATCCACATTCACCATCGCGGCTTTCGTCATTCTCACAAGATTGACTAACAACTCCGGGTCTTCTTTTTTCGGATCCCAACCAAAAAGCAAACGGATTTCCGCTTTGGAAAATTCACCATTGATGTCTTCGAAAAGTGGAGCGTAAGTCACTTTTCTTTGGAGGATGTAATTTTCTTTGTCATCAATTTGGTCAATGATTTCCTGAGTTGGATTCAGATTGACGCCACTTCCTGCGAAAGAGAAAAGTGGTTTCAATACAAAATTTTCAAGCGTTTCATTTTCTGGAAAATCAGACAAAAAATAACTTTTCGGAACAAACGCGTGTTTCAACTTTGGAAGAATATATTTTGAAACTTTGAAGAACCAATTCGGATGTGTGATCCATTCCACATCCACGTCTTCACGGAAATCAAATTCTGTTTCCAATCCTTCGATCTTATCCAATTCATCAAAGATCACACGATTGTAAATACGATTGATCGGAATTAGTTTTCCATCTTTTTCATAAAACAACTTTTTGCCTTCCTTTTTAACTTTCGTCAAACAAACCGTTTTGATTCCCAACAATTGTTCTGTCAGTGCAAAATCAATAGCGGTCTTTTGCTTTTCAGGATAGATTTCCAGCAAGATGACATTCTCAGGATTTTCATCTCCAACGATCACAGCTTTTAATTTTTCAACAAACTCTTCCTGTGAAAGCGATTTCTTCAAATCATTCAAAAAAGGATAAACTTCTGTGATCACTTCCTCAAACAACCTTTGAAATCCAAACAAACTTGGGAAAGCCTGCAACTCTATCAATTGAGGAATGATCTCGCTGTTTTCATCTTGACAAATTCCAAAATCTATCGCCAGGAAATGTGGTTTTTGTGTGTCATTCGGAACGTTGCAATTGGCGGGAATCGCTTTGCTCAATTCTTCATCAGACATATTTTTGATCTGCGAAATGATGGACTTTGAAGCATCATCCAGCCTGTTCCAAAAATCGTTAGTGAGAAAAATCGGACTTTCGGAAAGACGAAACGCGGCTTCCTGACCGCATTTCTCTATGATTAGCTCATTTGTTTTCTGATATTTTTCCTGAGAAAATTCTTTGTTGAATTGAGTTCTGTATTTTGGGATCATAGTTTGTTTTTTTAATCAACCACAAAAGTCACACAAGTTAATTGATATTTTAATGATAAAAATAAATCATAAAGATTAACTTCTTTTTAACTCTAAAAATTCTTTTGTGACTTTTGCGGTTTTAAAGTAAATGTTATTTTAACTGTAAGCTAAATTCTTGGTGATCTGCTCAGATGCAAATTTCAAGAATCTTGGAACGATCTGCGCTTGTGTCAGAACAATCTTGTCGTCATCATTCATTCTGTCGATGGTTTCCAGATATTTTTCCATTCCGAAGGTTTCGATCATTGCGGTTTTATTTTTCTCATCCTCTAGGTTTTTGATAAATCCTGTCGGATCAGCCTCTGGATGAAATTGAGTTCCGAAGATCTCATCAGAAAAACGAACCGCCATCAATGCTCTTTCCAGGTGAACCGTCGGACGGTATTTTTCCAAAGCCACAACCTTCATTCCCAGTTCATCTATCCTTTCCTGATTCGGTTCGATACATTGGTAACCTCTCGAATCTACAGCATAGAAAGGATCTGGCAGATTTTTGAACAGGAATTCTTTCTCGCCATCCTCAGATTTGTGGATTGGCATCACGCCGAAAGAATAGGATTTTCTTTTGCAAACATTCGCAATTCCAAAATGAATCACTGCCAATTGGAAAGAATGACAAATTAGAAACGCGTATTTTTTCTGTTCGCTTTTCTTGTTGTGATTCCAGATTTGATCTAGAAAATCAGCGTATTTGTTTTCCCATTCATACCCTTCACGGTGCGGATTTCCTGGTCCTCCGGAAGATAAAAATATATCAAAATCATTAATATCTGGCATCTCGTTTTTGTAACGAACGTCGAAGATCTCTACCGAAACATTATCGTCAGATTGCTGCTGAAAAGCTTGAGATAATTCTTTAATATTGCGCATCCCTTGATTCGGATGGTTGTTATTCATATCCAGAAGCGCAATTCTTACATCATTCTTACTCATATTCATAAATTTTCTACAAAATTAAGAATTTTAAATTTGAGTTAATTTTGAATGATTAATGATACCAAAATCATTTATCATTAGTCATTCATCATTTATAATTAGATCAGTCCTTTTTCGGTTTCATAGATCATATAATCCACGACTTTTTTCAGGTCACCGCCACTTTCGTTGAAGACTTTCAATTGTCGGTCTGCGCCAGTTCCCATTTTGCAAATTTCTCTCGCATATTCCACTTCTTTTCTACAACCTAAATCGTCAACAACGTCATCTATGAAAGCTAATAATTCTTCCAAAAGGTCACGGTAAGGAACGCTCGCTTCTTTCCCAAAGTCGATCAGATGTGCATCGATTCCGTCTTTTGAGGCGCGCCATTTATTTTCGGTCAATAATAATCTTCTGTAACTTCTGTAACTCGTATTCTGCTGGTGCATTTTGTAGATTTTTGCAACCAAAGATTGCATAATTGCCGCCAAACAAACGGTTTCGTCAATTGTCATTGGCATATCACAAATCCTGAATTCAATAGTAGGGTAGAAGGGATGTACTCTCAAATCCCACCAGATTTTCTTGGCATTGTCAATCGTTCCGGTTTTTACCATCAGATTCACATAAGCATCAAATTCTGCAACGCTTCCGAAATAACTTGGCAAGCCAGTTCTTGGGAATTTAGCAAAAACCTCCTGTCTGTAAGATTTGAAACCCGTTAATCTGCCAACCCAAAACGGTGAATTGGTGGACAATGCGTAAACGTGTGGCAAAAAATAACGCATCACATTTTGAATCCTAATGCCTTCTTCACGGTCTGGAATTCCGATGTGAACGTGCAATCCAAAAATCAGGTTGGACCTCGCTACATCGCCCATATCACTCACGATTTTGTCGTAACGTGCATCTTTTGTGATGACGTTATCTTTCCAATGCGAAAATGGGTGAGTTCCGCCACCAGAAACGCGCAAGCCTTGATCGTGGGCGGTTTTTACAAGATGTCTTCTGAGGTCGGTGAGTTCCTGACGTGCTTGCTGGATATTTTCGCAAATCCCAGTTTCCATTTCCACCACAGATTCGTGCATTTCGTGTTTTAAGTTTTCACTTAGAACGGCTTTTCCTCCTTCGATGATTTTTGAAACATGCGAGACGAGATCCCGCGTTTCTGCGTCTATAATTTGATATTCTTCTTCTACACCTATCGTAAATCTGTGCATATTATTTGTGTTTGTTAGTTAAAGTTAGTTAGTCGTTAGTTTATTAATGATACAATTTGGGCAGCTTAATCCGCCTTCCGCTCCCAAACCTAACGGAGTGGTTCGACGAAGGCAATCTTTTTTGCTCAAGATTTCCGTCTAAATAGAACTCGAGTACACGCAAAAAAGGATTTCCGCTCAAGTCGGGCTGCGACGATTCGCCGTTCCAAATTGTGTCATTAAATATTAGTTAGTTCAGTTTTAAAGTTTATTGGTCACAAATTTCCCCCAGTTGATATTCACTTTTCCTGGTTTATAATCTTTAGCTTTTTCAATAGCCAATTTTGCAGAATGTTCTACAATCCAAGCAAAGTTTTCTTCTCCCACAGAATTTTTGTCCGCATCCGGCGCTGGGTTACAGAAGTCAATCGCGTATGGAATGCCGTCTCTCACTGCAAATTCCACGGTGTTGAAATCGTAGCCTAATGCTTCATTCATTTTCAAAGTGTAATCTGTGATGGTTTTAAGCAATTTTTCTCTTGCTGCGCCTTCGGTTTGATGCGTAGTTGCATATCTCAAATGGTGTGGATTTCTCGGCTCGTAAGGCATAATGTGAACGTACTTTCTGCCTAAACAATACACGCGATAGTAATCCTCAAAAACGATTTCTTCCTGCACCATCATCACCAATTGCTCTGTCTCGGCGTGTTTTGCCCACATATCTTCTGGACTTTCCACTCGGTAAACATTTCTCCAGCCGCCACCATCGTGCGGTTTCATATAAGCTGGGAATCCAACGTAATCGAAAATATATTCCCAATCGTGCGGAAATTTCAAGTTTCTGAATGAAGTTTCCGAAGTGTTTGTCGGTCTTTCGTAAGACGGAAGCAATACCGTTTTAGGCAATGGAATTCCGATTTTCAGCATCAAGGCATTGTTGAAGAATTTCTCATCTGCGCTCCACCAAAATGGATTGTTGATGACGTAAGTTCCGCTCACTGCCGCATTTTTCAGATAAGCTCTGTAGAAAGGAACATCTTGCGAAATCCTGTCGATAATCACAGCGTAACCGTAATCTGCGCCTTGCTCCAGTTTGTCGATTTGAACAGGTTCTGCGATATACTCGCCTTTCCCAAGCTCATTAACTTTATCAATGAATGCCCACGGAAAAGTGTCTTCCATTCCGAATAAAATTCCAATTTTTTTTGCCATAATGTTTTGATTTTGTCAGAAGTCCAATGTCGGAAGTCTGAGGATGAATATGTTTTGTTAAATTTTTTAATTGTGATTTAGTTTTGTCATCTGTCTTCCGACATCTGACTTCCTTCTTATAATTTTTATCCGAAAAATCGTCCAATAAATTTAGGAAAAACCATTCGCCAAAGAACCCAATCGTGGTCTATCCATTTCTGCTCGTCATACCAATGGTTGATGCCTTTTGAGGTCAGGATTCCCGCCATCTTTCTCGTTGGTTCCAAGCAAATATCGCGGTCTGAAGTGCTGAGGACAATGTGCATATGTTTGTATTTCCAAGCCTCATCATTTTTCACAAATTCATCCGGACAATTGAAATAAACCAGCTCGTCCTGAATTCCATCCATAAAATTTCGAATCGAAAAAGCACCCGACAAACAGAAAAGATGCGAAACCAAATCCGGATATCTGAAAGCAAAATTCGCAGCGTGATAACCACCAAAACTTGCACCCGCAACAATAACCCGATGTGTATTATGCGTTCTCTGAATGTAAGGAATGAACTCCTGAACCAAAAACTGAACGTACAATTCATAATTTCTGATTCTGTCGTGCGCCGAAATATTTTTGTTATAAAAGCTTAAAGAATCAATGGTTTCGAGATTGAAAAGTTTTAGTTTGCCATTATCTGTGAACCAGGAAATGCTTCCATTCAAATGGAAATCTGCATTCTGAGTATAAGAACCCTGCGAAGTGGGAAACATAATAACCGGAAGCCCGAAATGTCCGGTAACTTCGACCTTGATGCTCTTCCCGAGGATGTGTGAATAGTAATCTGTATGTGTAATTTGAGGCATACTTTATTTATAAATGATGAATGATAATTGGTGAATGAGTAATTAAACTGTTGTCAGGCTGAGGTTCTCGAAGCCCTAAAAATGATTAAATTTTAAACTTTGAATTCTAAATTTTGAATCTTGAATCTCGAATTAATTCGTTGGTTTATCTTTCGGAGGTAAGATATTTAAGATTCTTTCTGTGACGATTGTTGCGGCTTCATCCAGTCTTTCCTGCACTTTTTCTTCTGTTGTTGCTTTATAAACGATTCCGATGTGATAATCGATTGGTAGGAATTTTTCAACATCGTCATTATGGAGGTCGGTTGTGTCAGAATGTTTTTCTTTCGCAAGCGCAACAATCAATCCTGCAAACAATTTCTGAGTTTCTTCGACTGTATATTTTTCATTGTCTAATAGAGCATTTTCCAGTTTTGCCCATTCTCTCCAAATGTTGACACCAGTTGCCGCTTCCACCATATCAGGAATGTGTGCGCCGCCAACTCTTGATGAAGTTTCCAGGAAATAATATTGCCCGTCTGTTCCTCTGATATATTCGCTGTGAGTTGCTCCGTTTTGGATTCCAAATTTATCCAAAACCTCTTTGTTGATTTTTTCTAAACCGATTGCTTCTTCAGAATCTTTCGCTAAAGTTTTGGTTCGGAAAACGCCGCCTTCGTGAGACACTTTCATTGGCGGAGAAAGGTATTTTGAAAAACATGAGAATACGATTTCTTTATTATAAACCAAACAATCGACGTGGTAAACATCGCCAGGTTTAAAGCTTTCCAAAAGGAATTTATATCGTTCATCCCCGAGACTTTCGACCGCCGGCCAAAGTTCTTCACTTGAATTTATTTTCTTAATTCCACTTGCTGAAGCTTCTGAACGAGGTTTTAAAACCCAAGGTCCGGGAACATCCTGTGTGAATTTATGCAATTTTGCATCATTGAAAATCGATGAAAATTCGGGTACAGAAATCCCGTTGTCCTTTGCCTGTTGGCGCATTGCCAGCTTATCTCTGAAATAGCGGTGCGTCGTTTGTCCCATTCCAGGAATACGGTAGGTTTCACGAATCATCGCCGCTTTTTCCACGTCAAAATCGTCCAGTGCAATCACTGCATCTATCTGGTGATTTTTCATCAAATAAGCAAAACCTTGCACCAAATGATCCAGATTCCAAACCGAAGGCTCAATTTCCGGCATATAATAAACTTCGTCTATTGCGTGCCAAGGCCACGGTTTTTCTTTCAGGTTTTCGGATGTGATAAGGATGACTTTGTTTCCAAGCATTTTACACTCGTCCATAAAGTCGTAGCCTTTGTAATAACAGGAGATGCAGACAATTGTTTTTTCCATATTCGTTTATTTTTGTCGGAAGTCAGAAGTCGGAAGTCCGAAGTCTGATATTCTTACTTATTATTAGTTTTTAATTTAATTCAAAAAGTTATTCGCTAATTATAATTTTCGATAAAATCCAAAAGCAACTGCACGCCATAACCTGTCGCTGCCTTGTCTTTTGCATAACCAACATTTCCAAAAGCAACGCCGGCAATATCGAGATGCGCCCAATTCTGATGGCCTTCTATAAATTGCTCCAAAAATTTTGCTGCAACAATGCAATCCCCAAAAGGCTTCATCGAAATGTTTTTAAAATCTGCAACATCCGAAGAGAAATCGTCTTTCCAAACATCCCAAAGTGGCAAATTCCAAATCCTCTGATTGGTTTTATCAGCGGACTTTTCCAATGATTTTTTCAAATCGTCATTGTTGGAAAAGTAGGCGCCACAAGTGTAACCGAACATTCGAACGGAGCTTCCAGTCAAAGTTGCCAAATCAATCAAAACATCAGTTTTATAATTCTTTGACAAATATGACAGTCCGTCTGCAAGCGTCATTCTGCCTTCCGCATCGGTGTCCAAGACTTCAATCGTTTTTCCGTTATAAGCTGTAATCACATCGCTTGGCAAATACGCTTTTTCCGAAACCGCATTGTCCGTAATCGGCAGAATTGCAATAATATTTACCGGAAGTTTAAGCTCCGAAGCAGTAATCAAAGCGCCAATTACTGCGCTTGCTCCGCCCATATCACTTTTCATATAATGCAGATTGGCTGAAGGTTTTATGGAAATTCCGCCCGTGTCAAACAAGACGCATTTACCAACCAGACCGATGGTTTTTGCATTTTCTACCTCAGATTTATATTCCAAAATCGTGAAAGCTGCCTCTTGCGAACTTCCTTGATTGACTGCGACAAATGCACCCAAACCTTCTTCTGTCGATTCTTCACGATTCAAAACTTTATAATTCAAATCATATTTTTCTGCGGTAGATTTCAGAAATTCTGAGACTTGGTCCACCTTTTTATGGTTCGCAGGTTTGTTCAGCCATTCCATTCCAGCAAATTGTCCGTTGCAAAGTGCTTCGGTTTTTAAGGCTAAATTTTTGGCTTCGTCTTCGGAAATATTTTCAAAATGAAGTTCAAAATTCTCCTGCCAAAATGGATGCGATTTTTCAAAAGGATAGAGGTAAGTTCCTAAAAACAGGCCTTTTACAAATTCTTCGGTCAAATCGAATCCTAATTTTGAATGAACCGAAGTTGGAACAGCTTGGAGATTTTTTTTATAATCGTTCGCAAATTTGTTCGCTACAGCCTGGATTTCAAAACCTTTTGAATCTTTTCCGATTCCAATGAAAAAGTTGATTTCGTTGGAGTCAGTTTTTATGAAAACCTCGCTTTTTTTTCCGTTGAAGAAATGTTCCGTATTCGGGTAATTCGATTTTTCCTGCTCCCAATCGTCTTCGCTGAACAGGAATATATTTTGTGTGGTTGTTTCTTTTTTATTGTAGATTTTAATCATAATTAATTCACTTTTTTCATAGGAATAAATTCCTATGCTAAAATATTGGCCGTCCCGCTGGGACTTGTTGGGTTTTTAGTTTTTGATGTCATTTTCCAATTCATCTTTTGCTTTCACTGGACTTTCCAGACTGTCGATGAACAGCCATTCTACAGCTCTTGGAAATTCCTGAGACCAGAAAAATTCCTGATGTGTTCCCTGTTCATTGATATTCGTTCGGACTTCAAAATCATACAGCTTTTG
The DNA here is from genome assembly GCF_021261315.1 of Epilithonimonas sp. JDS. Classification (GTDB taxonomy): domain Bacteria; phylum Bacteroidota; class Bacteroidia; order Flavobacteriales; family Weeksellaceae; genus Epilithonimonas. The sequence continues at coordinate 256,735 of NZ_JAJSAX010000001.1, read as the reverse complement.
AGAATTCAGTTTTTTTAAAGACTTTTCAAACAGCTTGATTCTGCTGACCATTTTCGAACCTTCTTTTCGGCCGCCATACAGATACACTTTTATCTTAAAAGGATTACTGAATCCAATCATCGGGAAATTGTTATTCGGTTCCACCCAAAGTGAAGGCGAAAATATCAACAGTTTGGAATAGACTTCCGGATACAAAAATCCTCCATAAATGCTGATCAATCCACCTAGCGAACTACCTCCGATTCCTGTATTGTCCCGGTCTTTTTTCGTCCGGTAATTTCTGTCAACCCACGGCTTCAAGGTATCTGTGATAAACCTCAGATATTTTTTGCCTTCCGCGTTTTCTGTGACGGCATTGTTGTCAAAAATATATTCCTTAATTCTGTCATCATTTCCGTGTTCAACGGCTATTACGATTAATTCTCCTCTGCCATATTCTGCAAGAAGTGCTAATTTTTTATCAATTTCCCAATTCCCATAAGCCGAACCTTCATTAAACAAATTCTGTGCATCCTGAAGGTAAAGCACCGGATAATTTTTTTCGGTTTCATAATAATCGAACGGCAAAAGCGCCCAGACTTTTCTCGTTTTTTCAAGCTGAGGAATGTAAAATTCTTCATCGATTAATTCTACCGTCGGGAAAAACTCTTGCTTAAATGGTCCCCAGTTCAGTCGCCATTTCTCAACATTGGTTTGAACTTTCTTTTCCTCTTTTCGGACTTTTCTGTTTGGTGTGATACTGTCGTATTTGTCAATCTCAACATTTTCCCAACCACCTTTTGTAAATTTGAATTCTATCTCGTCATTCAGCCATTCATCATTAATATTGATATAATAATTGCTTTCGTCCAATTTTTCCAGTTCAAATTTTGGATCTTTTGGATTCCATTTATTAAAATTTCCGGTTATGAAAATCGCTCGGTCATCATTGTCTTCTGACTTCAGAAAAAACTCCATTCTATTTTAAATTCTCTTATTGAGTTATAAATTTATAAAATTATTTCTATTATTGAAGTAATGTTGAGTATTTTTCTTTAAAAATTGGACTTTATTATTGAATATTAATCTAAGATTAAATTTCTTTAAATTAATGCAAATTATGGCTTTCGAAATAATATTAATGAAAAATAAAAAAGCCTCCGAAGAAAATCTCCGAAAGCTTGAATTTTTGTTGAAAAAAGCTAATAATTTATTCCGATTTTACAACCTCTGTCCGCTCAGAGATTCCATTTGAATTAAAGGCTTCGATTTGAAAGTAGTATGCATCAGTTCTGTCGGCTCCGGTAAAAAAATATTCGTTTTTACCGTAAACCATAATGCTTCCATATAATTTATCCGGCGATTTTCCCCAATATATTACGTAACCGTCAGCGTCAGAATTCTGCTGCCATTTGAACCAGATGCTTCTTCTTTCACCATATTTTTTTGGGTCAGCGCGCAATGGAACGAAGTTTTGGACTTTTTCAGGTTTGCTTCCCGCACCTTTTCCAAAAACACGAAATCCGCTCAAAGCAAATTTTCCGGTCGGCATTTTCAGGTTTTCCATTTTCAGAAATCTTGCTTTGGCAGGCGTTTCCAGTTCTACATAGTCGTGAGGAACATCTTTTTGATTTTTTGATTTATCGACGATGACTTTCCAGTTTTTACCGTCGTTTGAACCATAAATTTTATATTGATGCATTTTCCCCAATGTTTTTCCCATAAACTCAACATCCTGATCCGCATAATTAATTTGAATCGCGTTAATCGTCGAAACTTCTCCAAGATCAGTTTGAAACCATTCTCCTGAATTTCCGGTTTTTGCGGACCAATAGGTCTTGATATCTTCATCAACCGCAAGATTAGCCTGATAACCACCTAGCGTTGAGGAAACCTGAACTGGTTTATTATAATTAAGCAACATCCAATTGGTGAACAAGCCTTTCGAAAAATCTTTGCCCTGCGCGTATTGCGGAAGCAAAGTTGGATAATCGCCGTAAGCCGTGTTGGTGTACATCACGTCATCTTTGTCGAAGCCTGTCGGCCAGATTCCCAAACGTCTTTCAAAATTATTTTTGGTCGAGATGAAAATCGTGGAAACGTGCCACCAATTCCCAAAATTATCTTCGAAAGTTGCACCGTGACCAGCACCTCTTGCAAAACCGCCTGGTTTGTAAGAAAAAGGATTATGTTGCTGATATTCAAAACCTTCTAAAGGATTTTTTGAAACGTAAACGCCATCAGAATATCCACTGAATTCCGTTGCCGGCGCTCCATATTGAAGGTAATATTTGTCTTTGTGTTTTGTCATCCAGGCGCCTTCTACAAAAGGCTGCAGGAAAACATTGTCATTATATTCCCCAAATCTTTCCCAGCCGTGATCTTCCGGTTTTAGCCTCAAAACGGGTTTTACGAAACCTTCAGATTGCAAAGTTTTTGTTTTAACTTCAGTTCCCAGGAGCGGCCATTCGTTGCTCGATCCCCAATAAAGGTAGAGCTTATTTTTGTCCTCATCATAATGAAATGCAGGATCCCAAGCGCCCACTTTTAAAGTGTCAACGGCAATTTTCCAGTCGTCTTTTGTAGGATTTGTACTTTTCCAGATCGGAAAATCCTGTTCCCAAGTGGATCCGAAAACATACAGCGTATCTTTCATCTTCCAGACAGCAGGCGCGTTCAAATCGTGAATGTATTTATTATCTCTGAGGAATTTACGGTGGACAAATTTCCAATCGAGCATATCATCAGAATACCAATAACCTTCCTGATTAGTCGAAAATAAAAATAGTTTTTTCTGAAAATTGACAATTACCGGATCTGCAGTAGCGCGGTGTTTTCCTTGTTTTGAAAAAACCTCGAAAGGTGTGTAACCATAATCAATGTTGATCGGATTGCAATAGGTTTTTTGCTGCGCCGAAATCCAACTTAAAGAAAGAAGAAATGCCAGCGCAAATATTGTTTTTAATTTCATTTTGAAAATTTATTCTGAGATTTTACTGTACTGTTCCAGGATATTGTTCACAAATCTGAACGTATCCTGTTTGATTTTCATATTATCTTCCTGATCTCGATGCAGGAACAGAATGTAATCTTTATCATCAATAGTCAGTTTTTTTCCGGCAGATTTTGCATCATAAAATTTATCCAGTTTGTAGATGAAATACCGGTCGTTTTTCAAAGTAATGATGATCGGGAAAAATTGAGATGGTGCGACGCCAGTTCTGTTGAAATTATTGACAACATTGGCAATATAATCTTCCTCGCCATCTTGGTTGAAGTCGCCCTGATCAATGGTCATCACATCATTTTTACTAAGAAAATCTTCAAATTGTATATCCTGAACGCCGTCTGGCCTGTAATATTTCATTTCATCATTGATGTTCAGCTTGTTGGTAAAGCTGTTTTTGCTGATGATGCTTTGCAGAGTTTTGAGATCCATATCACTTCTGATGCAGGAAACAAGGCAAATTGCAATGAAAAAATAGGATAGAACTTTCATCAGGAAAACATTTAATCCAAATTAAACAAAAAAAGCCGAAAATCGGCAGTTTTTTTAATAAAATGAGTTTTTACATCAAGATTCCGTTGATGGGCTGTATGGGTGGTGGTAAATCTTTTTCATTCAGCATATCGCGCAGATCGATTTCTATCATTCGGCTGATCTGTGTGATCGGAATATCGTTGGCACTGCCTTCGAAAGGGTTTTCACAACTTTCGCCGATCTGTTCCAAAACCAGAAATACCCAACCCAACAAAATGCTGAATGGAATCGTGAACCAGATATAGATGCTGTCCAGTTTCGCAAATTCATTCAAAAAACCTAATGGGAGCAGGAGGCAGAAAAGATTGGTAAAATAAGTATTGATCGTAGAAAACTGTCTAGGATAAGGGAAATTTTTAATGCGCTCGCATTTTCCCTGCTGATCATAAAATTCTTTCAACTGATTTTCCAAAGTTGTGTAATTGAAATCATTAATTGAACCAGATTCGTGCAGTTTTCTTAGGGTTTCAGATTGTGAAGCTATTATTTGCGTCGCTCTGTTTTTCTTTTCCAGAAGGACTTTGACTTCATTTTCACTAATATAAGTTTTCAATTCTTCACCAAGATCAGATTCCCATTCCGGCACTTTGTAAAACTGGAGATATCTTCTGTTGTAAGATCTCGTTTTCACATTTTCCCAGACTTTCACTTCTCGTAATTGAAATCTCAAAGCCGTCAGCCAAGCAAAATGTCTGTAAAATAATTCTTTGTGAATCTTCTTTTCCTCTTCACAATTTGAATTCCGGATGAAATCCTTGACCATAATGGCAAAAGTTCGGCTGTTATTGATAATCGAGCCATAAATTTGTCGCGCTTCCCAAAGTCGTCCGTAAGTTTGTGTGTTTCTAAATCCTGAAATAAACGCCGTTGCAGTTCCCAAAAGCGCAATTGGAACCCACGGAACAGCCAGCCATTTCCAGCCCAAAAAGTAGAATAATAAAGTAGGGATTGTACTGATGATGACCATTTTCACGATCTTTTCCCTGGACCAGAGAATGAAATGAGAAACTTTGTAACGGTTGGATGCGTTCATTAAAGAGAATTAGATTTAATATTTTGCCTGACCAATTTCCAGTTTGTCAAACTTTCCATCGGCATTTTCGTGGAATTTGAAAAAGGTTTTGAATGTGCCCCATTTTCCAGCTTCGAAGTTTCCATAGATATCTTTTCCGTCATTCTCAATTTTGTCTATGGAAATAAATTTTTCGTGACCCAGCGCACCCGAAAAGAAATTTTTAAAATCGATTTTGTTTCCATCATCGGTCATTGTCGGGTTTTCTGTAAAGTAAGAATACCAGCTTTTGTCGCCGGATTGCAAAGCTTCGATGGCTTTTTTGACGTTGCTGTTCGTGATTTTGTCCAGATTCATTTGTTTTGTTTTTGAAGTTTGTGTTTTTATTTGATTGTCCTGGGTTTTTTGTCCGCAGGCATTAATACTCATGATTCCCGCGCAAAAAAGAATGATTGTCGGTTTCATTTTTTCAAAGGATGTTGGAGGTAAATTAATGCCAGATTTAACAGTAAAAATGGCAGCTCTATCAAAACACCTTTCCAGTCTTTTGAAGAAATCTCGAGACAGATGATTAATAAAATGCCTGCAGCCATCAGGAAATTTCCCCATATAAAAGTTTTCGGAAATAAGATTAAAACAGCACTGATGATCGTAATGGCACCGTTGATCATAATGGCTGTTTTGCTAAAATTCCATCTGGAAAAGAATTCCACCATCGCTGGTTTCGTGGTCAGCATTGCCGATCCCTGTTTGAAACCCATAAAAACGGCGGTCAAAAGTAAAATTCCGCTTAGTATTCTTAAAATCATAATTTGTGTTTTTATTTACGAATATATGATTTTTGGAGAAAAAATTAAAATTATCAAACAGTTTTTTATGATTTAATTAATCAACCCATTTCTTCTGAATCAATTCCATTAGATAATCAGGGCACTTGACTATTTTGTTGGTTTCGGAATCGAGGAAAAATAGAGTGGTGGAAGCTTCTGTTATTTTAACATTTTCTTCATTGTAAATTTCATATTCAAACTCTATTCTGATTCCCGGAATTTTTTTGACGAAGGTTCGGATTTCCAAAAGTTGGTCATAAAGTGCTGGTTTCAAATACTTAATTTTATATTCCGAAACTGGCAGGAAAATTCCCCTTTTTTCTATTTCGTCATAAGACATCCCGAGGCTGCGAAAAAGTTCCACTCTGGCAACTTCGAAATACTCGGCATAGTTGCCATAATAGACGTATTTCATCGGGTCTGTTTCTCCGTAACGTACTCGTATTGAGGTGGTTGTGTGTATCATTTGAAGCGTATAATAATTCATACAAATATATTTTTTAATAATCAATAGAGAAAAAATTTTTTTTAGAAAATTAATAATTGGATATTTGTTGTCTTGTTAAAAACTAAAATCTTACCGGAAACAGCAGCAGAAAAATGAATGAAAATTTAGGATTAATCTGGGATAGATGCCTTCAGTTTATGAGGGACAATCTAAACGCAGCGGAGGATAACACAGACCTCAAAAAGTTAGAAAATTCTTTCGACTTGTTATTTGATAAAGTTCAGCCAATTTCTTTGGTGAACAATAATCTCACGTTGCTAGTTCCCAGTGATTTTTACAAAGAATATATCGAGGACAATTACCTGTCTTTACTGTCTGCTGCGCTTAAGAAAAATATCGGTAAAGGGGTGAAATTGTGGTATTCTGTGATGGAAAACAAGCCATCAGGAAAGGAGAAGCCGATTACGATGAATGTAAAAGGAATTTCTACACAACAGCCAAAGATTCAGGAAGCAAGACCAGTTCTGAGAGAAACTGACAACATCAATCCATTTGTAGTTCCGGGAATTAAGAAAGTTAACATTGATTCTAATCTAAAGGCAGATCAGTCTTTTGATAATTTCATAGAGGGGGAAAGTAACAAGTTTGCCTCAACTGTTGCGAGATCGATTGCAAAAAGACCAGGCTCTACAGCTTTCAATCCATTGTTTGTTTACGGAGGTTACGGTGTTGGGAAAACGCATTTGGCACAGGCCATCGGTTTGGAAGTGAAAGCTTCTTATCCGGACAAAGTGGTTTTGTATCAGTCTTCCGAGAAATTCATTCAGGATTTTGTGAAGGCAGCGAAGTCTCAGAACAAAACAGATTTTCAGCATTATTATCAGATGATCGATGTTTTGATCATCGATGATATCCAGTTCCTTTCCGGTAAAGCGGCTACACAAGATAGTTTCTTCCATATTTTTGATTATTTACATCAGAATGGTAAACAGATCATCCTAACTTCTGATAAAGCACCTGCTGATATTTTGGATACTCAGGAGAGAATTATTTCCCGTTTCAAATGGGGACTTTCTGCGGAGATCAAATCGCCAAACTTCGAAACCAGAAGAAAAATCATCGTTGATAAGTTAAGCCGTGACGGTATCGAATTGACGGATGATATGTTAGATTATCTGGCTTCTGAAGTTAAGACAAACGGTGTAAGAGAGCTGATTGGCGTTGTAAATGCGGTAATCGCTTACTCTACAGTTTATAAATCGGATTTTAGTCTTGACCTATTAAAAGACACCATCAATAAGTTAGCGACGACTCAGAAGAAAACCATCAATATTCCTTATATTCAGGAGATTGTTTGCGACTATTTCGGGATTCAGAGAGAGCAGTTGTTATCAAAAACTAGAAAAAGAGAGATTGCACTTCCGAGACAATTGGCAATGTATTTTGCAAAAGAATATACCAACGCAACCTTCACAAAGATTGGTGAGGAAATGGGCGGAAAAGACCACTCAACCGTGATGTACGCTTGCGACACAATCCGTGATGTTTCGAAGATCGACAAAGAATTGAAAAAATACATCAAGGATCTGAAAGAAAAGATCGCTCAATAAAATATAAAATGTCTGAAATTTTTTTCAGACATTTTTTTATTACATATTTGGATTTCTCCGTTCATAAAGAATTGTATCCCGCCAGATTCCATCCATTCTAGAAATTTTTTCCCGATAGCCAACTTCCCGAAAACCAAATCTTTTGTGAAGTTTTACGCTGGCCATATTTTCAGGAAATACACTTGACTGCAATGTCCAAATTCCGTGTTTTTCACTTTCCACAATGACTTTTTCCATTAATTTTGAAGCAAATCCTAATCCGTTAAAATTGGGATGGATGTAAACGCTAACTTCTGCAACACCAGAGTAATTGCATCTGGAAGAAACCGGGCTTAATGCAATCCAGCCGGCAATTTTTTCATCACTTTCTATCACAAATCTGGATTGCGTCAGATGACTATTGTCCCATTCTTCCCAAGTGGGAACGGTTGTATTGAAAGTCGCATTTCCAGTTTCAATTCCCAATTTATAGATTTCAAGAACATCGTTTTGATGGCTGTCTTCCACTGGTTTTATGATCGGATTTATTTTCATTCTAAAGATTTTCTTTTGTGAAATTAAAACAAAATTCTTTTATCTGATTTCTAACTTTTCTGAATTCTTCCAAGATTTCTTCTTCTGTTCCATTGGCTTTGGCAGGATCTGGAAAGTTGTAATGTAACTTTTTTGCTTTAGTCGGGAAAAACGGACAGCGTTTTTTGGCATTGTCACAAACCGTGATTACAAAGTCAAAGTCGATGCTTTGGTACTCATTTATGTTATTGGAAGTATGATTGGAGATATTAATTCCATCTTCGTTCATTATCGCAATCGCTCGCGGATTCACACCGTGCGTTTCTACGCCGGCACTGTAAATTTCTGCTTTATCACTTGCAAAATATTTTAAATAACCTTCAGCAATTTGACTTCTGCAGCTATTTCCAGTGCAAAGTACCAGGATTTTCGTTGTCATATTTTAAAATAAATTTAACAACAGCCACTTTCAGGCGTACAACAGGCAGCTTGATTTGAATTTAATTCTGACAGATTTACTTTCATTTTTTCAGCAGGAATTCCGCAAGAATCACTTGCCAGACAAGCTGTATTTTTATTTTTCAGGATAAATGTCTTTCCGTCAAATTCAAGATCGTATTTCCCAATGGTTTCGCTTTGATATTCGACTTCAATTTCTGAGTCCTCAATTCCCAATTTTTCTTCAGAAAGCTGGATGATTTTCAGCAATTTATTTGGTTTCAGGCGATGTTCATAGTCATTCGCATTCCAAAGTTGGAAGTTGACTGTTTTTTCATTTCTTATCACGCCACCACAATCGATGAAATTTTTGGTAATCATTCCAACTTCGGTTACGTGAAAATGTTCCGGAACGAAAGTTCCATTTTCTAATTGAAATTCCACATTTTCCAAAGTAGGAAGAATGTTTTTAATGTCTGACAGTCTCATAATTTTTGATGTTTTTAATTTGTTTTATTGCAATATTACGATTGATTAAATTAAAAAAATGCTTAGCAACATTTCTCTTTGGTCACAGTGATGACGTTGGAAAAATAATTCTTCAGAATCTCAAAGGTCTTTTCATCAATACAATAGCAGATGGCATTTCCTTCAATATTCCCTTTGATCAATCCTGCATTTTTAAGCTCTTTAAGATGTTGAGAAACGGTTGGCTGGGCTAAAGGAAGTTCATTCACAATGTCACCGCAGATGCATTCATTCACTTTCATCAGATATTCAATGATGGCGATTCTCGCCGGATGTCCTAGTGCTTTGGCGATATTGGCAATTTGATTTTGACGGTCTGTGAAATGATCTGTTTTGGTCGCTCCCATTATTTTAATTTAATATTGCAATATTACGATAATAAATCAAGGAACAAAATATTTTTGAATTAAATTTAAAATCAATAAATTTAATGTTGTAATTTAAAAAGAACTGAATGAAGATTTTAATGGTTTGCCTCGGAAACATTTGCAGAAGTCCTTTGGCAGAAGGGATTTTGAAACATAAGTTAGGCGAGGATTATTTTGTGGACAGTGCTGGAACCATCAATTACCACGAAGGAAGCCAACCGGATGAACGTTCCATCAGAACCGCAACCAAAAATGGGATCGATATATCTACCCAAAAATCCAGACCGATTACAAAATCAGATTTTGATAAATTCGATTTGATCTTCTGTATGGACAAAAACAATTACAAAGACGTTCTGAAACTCGCAGACGATTCTCAGAAACATAAGGTTAGATTGATCTTGGATGATGAACTCGAAGTTCCAGATCCCTATTTCGGTGGAATCGACGGTTTTGATAAAGTTTACCAAATGCTCGACGAATCTTGCGAAATAATTGCCGAAAAAATCAAGAACAATAGCATATAACTCGCAAACAATTCTAAATTTGTAAGACAACATTTTCTTATGAATTTTGACATTGAACAAAAACCGCTGAAGCCCAAAAGATTCTATCAGCATCTTTATATTCAGGTTTTAATAGCCATTATTTTCGGTGTTTCGCTCGGTTATTTTTATCCAGATTTAGGCGAGAAAATGAAACCTTTGGGCGATGGGTTCATCAAACTGGTAAAGATGATCATCGCGCCCGTGATCTTCCTCACCGTTTCCACAGGAATTGCCGGAATGAGCGACCTGAAGAAAGTCGGACGAGTTGCAGGAAAGGCTTTCATCTACTTTTTTACATTTTCCACGTTAGCGTTGATCATCGGTTTGATTGTCAGTAATGTCGTTCAACCCGGAAAAGGACTCAACATCGATCCAAGTACTTTGAACAGTGCAGAGATCGACCAATATGTCAAAGCCGCTCACCACAACTCGATGGTGAATTTCATCTTCAAAGTCATTCCCGAAACATTGTTCAGTCCTTTGACGGGCGACAATATTTTGCAGGTTTTGTTGGTCGCTATTTTATTCGGCGTTGCCTTGGCAATCACTTCCGAGAAAAGTTATCCCATTTACGATTTCCTTCAAACCTTGACAATCCCGATTTTCAAAATTGTTGAGATCTTAATGAAACTCGCGCCCATTGGTGCGTTCGGCGCAATGGCTTTTACAATCGGCAAATATGGTTTGGAATCTTTGAAAAATCTGGCGATGCTCGTTGGGACATTTTATATCACTTCCGCTTTGTTCGTTGTTTTGGTTTTGGGAAGTGTCGCTTGGTACAACGGTTTCAATATTTTCACATTTTTGAGATATTTGAAAGACGAAATTCTACTCGTTCTCGGCACAAGTTCATCAGAACCAGCACTTCCAGGATTGATGAAAAAACTCGAAAATGCAGGTTGCGAAAAAGGCGTCGTCGGTCTCGTGGTTCCAACTGGCTACTCCTTCAACCTCGATGGTACCAATATTTATATGACTTTGGCGGCGCTTTTCATCGCACAGGCTTGCAACATCGATCTGAGTTTGGAGCATCAGCTCGGTTTGCTTTTGGTCGCGATGTTGAGTTCCAAAGGAGCGGCGGGCGTTTCTGGCGCGGGATTTATCACGTTGGCAGCCACTTTAGCGGTAGTTCCCGAAGTTCCGATTGCGGGAATGACCTTGATTCTCGGCATCGACAAATTTATGTCCGAATGTCGTGCGTTGACCAATGTCATTGGAAATGCCGTTGCCACAGTGGTTGTTTCCAATTGGGAAAATCGCCTCGACAAAGACCGTTTAAAAGAAGTTTTGAATTAACTTTGTAACCATTAGAATTTGGGCAGCTTTTCCGCCTTCCGCTCCCTCCCGATTTTACATCGGGATCCACTCAAGTCGGGCTGCAGATTCAATATAAAAACAACAGTCAAAATAAAAAGACGTTTTGAAATTCAATTGAAACAGACAAAAAATCGTTAATACATTTTACATTATACTTTTTACAAAAAACCATGCTTTACCTTCTACCAGCTTACCTTTCCGATAATTCTCCAATCGACTATTTCGCCCCAACAATCAAAGACATCATTATGAATGTCGATCACTATTTTGTGGAAAATGAAAAAACGGCAAGAAAGGTCATCAAGTTTTTTGCACCGGAAAAGAAACAGCCGGAACTGAAACTTTTTCTCCTCGACAAATATTCCGAAACAGCCGATCTGAAAGAAGCGCAAAAACTGATGAAAGAAGGCGTAGATTTTGGGTTGTTGTCAGAAGCGGGTTTGCCTTGTATCGGTGATCCGGGAAATATCATCGTCGCTTGGTCGCATAAAAACAATGTGAAGGTCATTCCTGTCAATGGTCCAAGTTCTTTCGTTTTGGCTTTGATTGCGAGTGGTTTCAATGGACAACAATTTTCATTCAACGGTTATTTGGCGATTGAGAAAGACAAGAAGAAAAAGGAGATTCAGCATTTGGAAAGTTTGGTTGAGAAAACGGGATTTACACAAATATTTATGGAAACGCCTTACCGCAACAATCCACTTTTCGAAGACTTGACCAAGTTCCTGAATCCTAATACAAAACTCTGCATCGCTGCAAATATCAACGATCCGGAAAACGAATTCATCCAAACCAAAACCATCAACGATTGGAAAAAAAATAAACCGGAACTGCATAAGATTCCGGCAGTTTTCCTCATTGGGAAATAATTGGTTTGTAATTTGACTTAGCTATTTGTTAAATTTCGTCAACCTTTAAATCAAAACTATGAATCAAACCTATCCTTTTTACCTGAAACTTTCGTCAATACTTATCAGCATTGTGATTCTCGGATTTCTTGCGATTATCGGACAGCAGATTTTGATTCCGATGGTTTTAGGTTTGCTGATCGCAATCTTGCTGATGCCGCTCAGCCGATTTATGGAAAAAAGATTAAGGCTGCCAAGAAGTGTTTCATCCATTTTAGCTAGTCTTTTGGCATTGGCGATTATTGGTGGTGTCATCTACGTTTTGTCACTCCAGGTGGCGAAGCTGGCAAATGACTGGCCGCAGTTTCAGAAGCAGTTTACGGATTTGATAGATGATCTTCAAAGTTGGATTTCCAGAACTTTTGGTGTGAGGCGAAAAGATCAGCTGTTATATTTAAATGATACGGCGAAAAAATCCATCAGTACAGGAACAGCGATTCTGGAAAAAGCATTGACGTCAATTGGATATGTCTTGATGTTGACAGCGTTTACATTTTTATTTACCCTGTTTTTTCTTTTGTACAGAACACATTTGCTAAAGTTTTTAGTCGCAAGTTTTTCTGAAACGTACCACAAAACTGTTTTTGAAATCATTGACAACATTCAGTTTATGGTAAAGAAATATTTGGTGGGACTGTTTCTCCAAATGCTGATTGTCACAATATTATCGTTAATTGCTTATACAATTATCGGCGTCAAATATAATTTTATGCTGGCAATTCTGACCGGAATTCTGAATATTCTGCCTTACATCGGGATTTTGACGGCTTTGCTGATTGGCGCTTTGATTACGTTTGCAACTTCTGGCGTAAGTCACGTTTTGTTTATTGTAATCGCGATTGTTGTAATCCATGCGATTGACGGAAATATCATTATGCCGAGAGTTGTAGGTTCTAAAGTAAAGATTAATTCACTGATCGTCATTATTGGTTTGGTAATAGGGGAAATGCTTTGGGGAATTGCGGGAATGCTTTTGACGATTCCGGTTTTGGCGATTATGAAAATTATTTTTGATCGAGTAGAAGGTCTCCAGTCCTGGGGATTTCTGATGGGTGAAGATGAGGAGGTTCCAATCTTCAAATCGACTTTTGATAAGTATTTTTTGGTTAAGAAAACTAAGATTGAAAAGGTGGAAATAGTCGCCGATCCGAAAGACGAACCGACTAAATAATCTGGAAAATTTCTAAAAATATACAAGCCCGAAGCCCGACTTGAATAATCCCGATGTAAAATCGGGAGGGAGTGGAAGGCGGATAAAGCTGCCCAAATAATAAAATTAAACTATGAAAAAACTAAGTTTACTATTCATCATCTTCTCTTGGTTTCTGAATGCTCAGACCAAGAAAGAAAATATTGAAACTATCAAAAAGTTTCAAAAAGAACTTAATGACGAATATCTGAATCCCAAAGAATCGCCTTTGCGAGGTGATAATCTGAAGAATTTTAAAAAACATCCCTTCTTTCCGATTGATTTAAAATACAGAGTGACTGCAAAATTTGTAAAAACCGAAAACCCTGTTCCATTTGAATTGCCAACATCATCGGGAAAGTTTCAAAGCTATCAGGAGTTTGGAAAAGCAATGTTTGAAATAGACGGAAAAAATTATGAATTGACGATCTACCAAAATCTTCGACTGATACAAATGGAGAAATACAAAGACCATCTTTTTCTGCCTTTCCGGGATGAGACGAACGGAAAAGAAACGTATGGCGGCGGAAAATATATGGATTTGAAAATTCCAAAAGGAGACGAAATTGTCTTGGATTTTAATCAGTCGTATCAGCCATATTGTGCTTACAATGCATTTGACTACAATTGTCCGATTGTTCCGGAAAATAATAAACTGCCTGTGAAAATATTGGCCGGCGTGATGTATGAGGATGTTTATCATCATTAATTTTCAACTTTAACTTCCTTTAACAACGCATTAGCACGAAGCTTGGAAGTTATCATTCAAATCAAAAAATTATGAGTGATAAAAAATTAGCCGGACTATGGATAGACGGCACAAAAGCAATCGTAGTGACGAATCACGATTCTCAGGAAGTAACAGAATTTGCAGTTGTTGATACGGTGAAAGCGGAAATTCAGCACGGAAATTCAAGTGAAAATGCAGCGAACAACGCAGAGCAGTCCAACAAACTGAAATTCTACAAAGAAATCGAAAAACTGATCACAAATAGTACAGATTTATACGTAACTGGTCCGGGAACTTCTCAGGAAGAATTGAGAAACCATCTTCTGGACACAGCGCAGTACAAAAATCTAAATATCAAACTAGGAACAGATTCGCAGCTCAGCGAAGAGCAGGTTCTTGAGGAAGTGAAATCCCACTTTCACGCATAAAAATTAAAAGCGATCAAACTCTGATCGCTTTTTTTATTTTAAATCCTCTCCAATTCCCCAGAGTCAATCGTGGTTTTGAAAGTTCCGTAGTTCACAGTCACTTTGCTTTTCTTAATTTCTTCAATCGTTCCTACGCTTGTGCTCCCTTTGATGCGGACGCGCTGACCAACTTTCATCCAGATTGCACGTTCTGCAACGCGTTTTTCTTCTAATTTTTCGTTGGTCTCTACGATTTTTTCCTGAACATCTTCTTTTTTCAGTTGCTGTGTAATCTTACGTTTGATGACTTGCAGACGTTTGCTTTCGTCTTTGTCAACGCCTATTTTTCGGAACTTTTCTTGTTCCAAAATTTTAACGAAATCTTTTACCACATCTTTTCGGGATTTTCCTTTTACATAACTGTCGATAAAGGATTCTATCTTGTTTCCGAATTGAAGTTTGCGATGTTCGTCCTCATATAGTTTCTGGAAATTATGAAGCTTTTGCTGAAGCTGTTCATTGAGTTTATGAAGATTATCACGCTTGTCTTCTACAGAATCTCGTTTTTCGGAAAGATCAGATTTGATTTTTTCAACCTCGAATTTTTCCTGCTGAAGTTTTACAATCGTTTTGTCGAGATTCACAATATCGTGTTCCACTTTTTTCTTGGCAGAATTGATGATGAATCTCGGAATCCTGTTTTTCTCAGCCACTTCAAAAGTAAATGAACTTCCCGCTTGCCCGACTTCTAATTTGTACAGAGGTTCCAAAGAATTTTCATCGAAAAGCATGGCCGCATTTGTAGCGGCAGGAAGATTTTCTATAACGATTTTGATGTTGGTATAATGGGTTGTGATAATTCCGAAACTCTTTTTGTCATAGAAGAATTCGAGGAAACTTTCTGCCAACGCGCCACCTAATTCCGGATCTGAACCTGTTCCAAATTCGTCAATCAATAAGAGTGATTTTCCGTCGGCTTCTTTGATCATTCCGGACATTTTTTTTAGTCGGGAAGAGTAGGTGGAAAGGTGATTTTCAATGGATTGATTGTCGCCAATGTCCGTCATTATTTTCTCAAAAAAGAACATTTCGGATTTCGGATGACAAGGAACTAAAATTCCACTTTGAATCATCAATTGTAATAATCCAACAGTTTTTAGTGTGATAGATTTTCCTCCGGCGTTTGGCCCGGAAATACAGACAATTCTGTTGTGTTCGGTTAAGGAAATAGTTTGTGAAAAGATTTCTTTTTTCTCTTTTTTATTTCTGATCCAAAGCAGTGGATGAAAAGCTTCTCTCAATCTCAAAGTCTGATGGCGGTTGATTTTTGGCAAGACACCATTAACCAATTCTGCAAATTTTGCTTTCGCCCGGATTAAATCTAAATCAAAAATATAAGATTGATAATCTGAAAGCTGCGGTTGAAATTCTGCAAGCTCCGCAGTCAGTTTTCTTAGGATTTTATCGATTTCTTTTTTCTCTTCTTCCTGATTTTCTTTCAGTTTGAAGTAATGTTTGACAACGCTTTCGGGCTGAATGTAGGTAATCGAACCGGTTTTTGAGATGCCGAGAACTCTTCCTGCAACTCTTTTCTTAAATCCCGATTTTACTGCTAAAACACGTTGATCCTCAATAATACTTTCTTTAATGTCATCCAAAAAATCACTTTGTCCGTAATTGAACAATGCTCTGTTAAAATTCTCAGTAATCGCTTTTCTGGCGTGCTGGATTTCTGTTCTTAGGACTTTCAGGATTGGCGACGCTTCAGTTTTTACTTCTCCGAAACGGTTAAAAACTTTATCGATTTTGTCAACAATTTCTTTCTTGAATTCGAGGTGTTTTATTTCTTCCAATAGAGTTGGAAATATCTCGGAAAGCTGAGGGAAGAACCTTTGCAGTTTTCCGATCTGTTCCGTCATCGTTTTGATTCTGATGAAAGATTTGTTTTCCAACCGGAAATTTTCGATCAGCATCAGTTTCAATTCTTCTTCGATATCTTCGTATTCGTCGAATGGGACGGCTGCTGCACCTTCAAAACTTGACAGGAATTCTGAGGTTTTTTTTAAGGATATTTCGGCTTCGTCAATTGGCATTGGGCGAAGTTCCATTATTTTGTCTGCCGTTTTTGGCGAAAATGCGAAAGGGGCGATCTCCGAAAGAAGTTCCGGAAATTCTAATTCATTAAGGTCTGCTTGATTGATATTCACAATGCAAATTTACAAATTTGAAAATGATGTAGAAACGTGATTTCAATGTCAAACGTTAAATCTTGCGAAGCGCGTCCCGACTTGAGCGGAAATCCTTTTTTGCGTATTGTCAAGTTCTATTGAAGTGCAAATCTTCCGCAAAAAAGATTGGGAGCGGAAGACGGATAAAGACGCCCAAATATAAAAACAACATCACCGGAATAACCAGCGATGTTGCATTGAAAAATCTAATTGTATGAAAAAGTATTATTTAAATTTTTGTTGCTAAGCTGAATGTCAGATCCAATTCATCTTTTACAACGATCATTCCGCCCATTTTTTTCGGAGGTGTGATGTTAAAATCACTGAATTTTACATTCTTTCTGCCTACCATTTTGTTATTTTCCATTGCGAATTCTACATTGTATCTTCTGCTTTGATTCATCATTTTGACTTCCACAACTGCGCTGTAGTTTTTCTGAGTTTTAGTAAACTTGATGAATTTGATCGTCATTTCCGGATACTTTTCCGCATTCAGAATCTTTTGGAAATCTCTGGTCATCATCTTGTTTCCGCAATCGAAATCTGTGACTTTTAAAATGATATTCGGTAGATTTTTTTCTGAAAAAGAATAAACGCTGCCATCATTTTTGAATTTGCTGTTGACACATTGGAAACCGTTGACGTTTGTGCTGCCGTTGATTTTAACAAAGTTTTCCTGTGCATTTGAAAAAAGAAAACATAGACTGAAAAGCAAATATAGAAGTTTCATATGTAGATATTTATTGTTCTTAAAGGTCATATGCAATCGCCTAATCTGTACTTTAATTTTCGTCTCCAAATCAGGGCGATTTCATAATGTTGGTTTTAAAAAGCAGAGGATTCCCGGGAGTTTCCTCTGCTGCTATTAACTAAATATTTAAAAAGAGATCACAGCTTCTAACATAAATCCATTGAACTTACCATCGCTTTTGATGTTTGTCGCAGGATATCCGTCGTATTTCTGATTGACGTATTCCAATTTTGTAAGAATGTTTTTAGTCATAAACCAGCCGCCGCCGATGTTGTATCTGTCCACACTGATGTCGTCTCCGCTGATCAGTTTTCCGTCCACTTTGTTGTATCGGCCGCCAAAATAGAAGTTTTCATCGGTACCAAATCTGTAAAGCAATTCTGCAGCATATTGGTTGTAAGTTCTTCTTTCGGTTTCTGTAAGATTACGTCCTGAAGCAGATTCGAAGATTCCGAAGAATTCCAGTCCTTTGTATTTAACAAAAGGATTTATCATAAATGAGGTCAATGTGTTCTGGAAATCAGGATCTACCATTCCGCTTCTCATTTGGGCAGATGATGTGGCTGCAGTGTTTTCCATCACGAAATAGTATCTTGATCCTGCTCTGTCGCCGTTGTAGAAATCCAGTCTTGGTGCTCTGGCGATGTTGTAAACAGATCCTGTTAATCTTACTCTCAGATCAGAATTGAGTTGTTTATCATAACCCAATTTTCCATAGATTCCGGGACTTGTTCCTCCTGTTGCGGTTTGGTTCAGTCTGCCATTGGTTACACCACCCATCACAATCACGCCATTTCTTCTGTAATAGACCTCTGCGAAAGGAAATGTTGCATAAGCATCCATCAGATAATTCCCAACAAACGGATTCATAATAGCATAAGCATTATCTGATCTTCTGAGTTGTGCATCACCGTAATTGATCTGATCCTGACCAACTTTGATGGTTGTGTACTTCATAATATCTTCTGCAAAACCTTTCTCAATGAAGTCCAGTTTGTCGATTTGTAAATAGCCACCTTTCACATAAGTTTCGTTGTGGTGACGGGAAGAAAGGAATGTTCTCAAGTGCAGATTTACACCGTCATACAAAGCAACGTCAAGATCTAAATTGGCTGTTGGAAGGTTGATGTTATTTCCAAGATCGAATAATTGATTTGTATTTACGCCTGTAGCATTCAGAACTGGAGTGGCGCTATTCTCGTGTTTCAATCCCTGAAATTGTAGAGCAAATGCGCCGCCTACTTTTACTCTCAAGTGATCAAAGGTTGAAACGGTATCTTTTGGATTTTCAAAAACGGTCAGTCCGCGTTTGTCTCTTGGTTTCAAATTGTCCAGTTTGCCTTCTTGTGCGAATCCGAATGTTGCGGTTAGTAAAGCTGCGATGAAGCCGGCTTTCAGTAGATTTCTTTTCATGATATTTAAATATTTAGTTGTTATGATTTTAATTTTACTCTGCTATCACATTCACTTTTACAGTGACTACATCGCCTGTTTTGATTCCCATAAATCCAGGACGCTCCATTCCGAATTCTGACAGTTTGATGGTTTCTGTTCCATCGATGATGTAAGCATTTCCTTTTTTTACGATGGACACTGGAAAGGAAACATTTCTGGAAACTCCTGCAATGCTGAGTTTTCCGGTAGCATTGCTTTTTCCAAGATTGATAGAAGAAGATGTGAAGGTTACATTTGGCGCTTTGTCAGCTTTCAAAGCTTCATAGGCTTTCTTCTCCATCGTTTTTCCTTTTTCAGCTTTCAGGTTTTTTACAGGAACTGTGAAGGTGAGGTTTGTAATGGCGTTGCCACTTGCTATCCCTGTAAAAGTTGCTGTTGAACCGGTCATTTCCCAGTCGTGCATCGGTGATGTTCCGGAAACTATGACAGTCGTAGTTTTTTGATTTAATTTTTGAGCATTTGATAATTGAGGTAAAATTGTTACTCCTAGTAAAACTGCTAAACTGATTAGATTTTTCGTTGTTTTCATTTTTATAAATTTTAAATGTTATAATTGTATTTCTTTCATTAATTATAGGACAAAGGTATAAGGTTCGTAACAATTAAAATATTATATTATGGTGACAAAAATCTTATGCATTGTTCTGATTGTATTATTGATAATAATTGTCGATAACTCTTATTGATTTTGTCTAAATGTTAAAATTTTATTAATTTAATATTTACCTTTTATTCATAGTGATTAATGAATAATCAGATATGACATTTGTTAGGTCTGGAAATACTGATGAAAATCAGTCATTATATTTTTGAAAATTTATTAAAAAAGTTAAATTATTATGAATTGTATAAATTTAATATGATGAATATCATTGCTGATGAAGGCTTTCAAATTTGTATTTTATAAAGTTGTTGTAATTGTTATTTTTGTATCTTAAACACAAATATTACAATGCACAGTCTCTTACCTTTTCTCCTGGCAATGGTCGCAGTCATCGTTATGCTGAATATGTTCGCTGCCAAACTCAAAATCGCTTATCCCATCTTGTTGGTTGTAGGCGGACTTTTTATAAGCTTCATTCCCGGATTGCCGGTTATCAAGATTGATCCGGATCTTATCTTTTTTATATTCCTTCCGCCTTTATTGTTTGAAGCCTCGTGGTCCATATCTTTTAAGGAGATGAAGAAATGGTGGCGCATCATCGGGAGTTTTGCCTTTCTGGTCGTTTTCTTCACCGCATTATCCGTGGCATTGATTACGAATCATTTTATTCCCGGATGCACGATTGCTTTAGGATTTTTACTCGGTGGAATCGTTTCTCCGCCGGATGCCGTGAGTACAGGAGCGATCACAAAATTTGTTGCAATTCCAAAATCAACTTCCACAATTCTGGAAGGTGAAAGTCTCCTGAATGACGCCTCATCACTGATTATTTTCCGTTTTGCTTTGGTGGCGGTAGGCACCGGGCAATTTATCTGGCCGGAAGCTGTCACAGATTTTTTGTGGATGGTGATTGGCGGCGTCGGGATCGGTCTGCTATTGGGCTGGCTATTTGTACAGGCACACAAACTTCTGCCTACAGACGCGCCATCAGATATTGCATTGACGATCATTGAGCCTTATCTGATGTACTGGATCGCAGAGCAGCTGCATAGTTCCGGAGTTTTGGCAGTCGTTTGTGGTGGATTGTTTATGTCGGCCAGAAGACTGAAGTTTCTGAACAGCACCAGCAGGATTCACGCCTACAGCGTCTGGGAAAGTTTTATTTTTATACTGAATGGCGTCGTTTTCCTTATCATTGGATTGGAACTTCCCGAGATTGTCGATGGTTTGAAAGAAGACCATATTCCCATAGAAACCGCAGTAGGTTATGGTGTTTTGGTGACTGCTATTTTGATTGCTGCAAGGATGATCAGTTCTTACGTAGCCTTGGTTTCCACAATGATTTTCCGTCCGAGTGTACAGCCGCACGCATCTTCTCGAACAAGACGTTGGATGATGCCACTTTTGTTGGGGTGGACGGGAATGCGCGGCGTGGTTTCTCTGGCCGCCGCTTTGGCAATCCCCGTGACTCTGAGTAATGGCGAAGCTTTTCCGCACCGGAATTTGATATTGTTTATAACATTTGTAGTGATTTTGCTCACGCTTTTGGTTCAGGGTCTTACGCTGCCTTACTTTATCAGAAGAACCGGATTTTTTGACGGTATTTTCAATGAAGAAAATGAACAGTCGACCAGGCAGAAAATCAAAAAAGAATTGAAACAGCACATTTACCAATTCCTGAAATCGAAATATGAAAACGAGCTGAAAGACCATGCTGGTCTCGAAATGTTCCTTAAACATTGGGAAGAGCGAGCAAAAGCAACCGATGACAGCTGGATGAATGCAAAGACAAAAACTATTTTTATAGAAATGCTGGAAGTGCAGCGGGATTATCTTACAGAATTAAATAAAGATCCAAAAATCAATGAGGAAATCATCCGCCAGCAGTTGTATCAGATTGATCTCGAAGAAGAACGCTTGAAGATGATTTAGATAAAATTGAGATTAAAAGCTGCTGAATTTCGGTAGCTTTTATTTATGGTAAAATAATTATCATAGATTTATTTAAAATAAAAAAGAGCATCGAAAATCTTCGATGCCCTTAACAAACTAATTTTAAAACTGAAGTAAATTATTTTTCCCAAACCTTTTCGATTTCCTCGAGAGATTTTCCTTTGGTTTCAGGAACCCATTTCCAAACGAAAAACAGGGACAGAACACTCATCACCCCATAAAATCCGTAAGTAAATGCGCCACTGAATTCCATCATAAAAGGATAAGTAGATGAAATTAAATAATTCGCTGCCCATTGCGCCGCAACGGCAATCGCAATCGCACTTCCCCTGATTTTATTAGGGAAAATTTCTGAGATCAAAACCCAACAGATTGGTCCCCAAGACATCATAAATGAAGCCGTATAAACGATGATAAATACCAAAGTTGCAATTCCGATGATTTGATAATAAGATAAAATCGCAATCGCAAACATTCCAATCGCCATTCCGACTGAACCTACGATCAATAATGGTTTTCTTCCCCATTTATCGACCGTAAAAATAGCGATGACGGTAAAGACAACATTCACCAATCCCATTACAACAGTCTGCAACATTGAAGAATCTTTGTGAACACCCATACTTTCAAAAATTCTCGGAGCGTAATATAAAGCCACATTGATTCCCACAAACTGCTGGAAAACAGAAAGCAAAATTCCAATCACAATTACGGTTTTCCCGAATGCAAAAATTTCACTCTTATGTTCAACGACAGTACTTTTAATTTCAGAGAAAATTTCTTTTCCACGTGCTTCACCATTGATTTTGGTTAGAATTTTCAACGCTTCCGCATCTTTATTAATGAATGTCAGATAACGCGGCGTTTCAGGAACGAAAAACAGAAGAATTCCGAACAGGGCAGAAGGAATTGTTAAAGATAAAAACATATATCTCCATCCGATTTCGTTGATCCATTCTACGGTTTGTCCGCTTGCGATGCCCCAGTTCACGAAGTAAACTACGAGCATCCCGAAAATAATGGCAAACTGATTCAGTGATACCAGTTTACCACGAATTTCGGCAGGTGCAATCTCACCAATGTACATCGGGCAGACCGCCGAAGCCAATCCCACACCGATTCCACCAATGATCCTATAAAAATTAAATGCCAGCAAAACACCCATCGAATGTTCGCCGTGTTTGAAGAATAAAAATTCAGGATACGCCGCTCCCAAAGCACTGATAAAGAACAAAAATGCCGAAAGCATCAATGATTTTTTTCTTCCCAGCTTCGTGGAAATCATTCCTGAGATGGCTCCACCGATGATGCATCCGATCAATGCACTCGAAATGGTCGCTCCGTGAGCCAATGAACTCAATCCCAAAGGAATGATCAGATATTCCTGAATCGATTTTTCGGCTCCGGAGATTACTGCGGTGTCGTATCCAAACAAAAGTCCTCCCAAAGTGGCGACCAACGTGAGTACAGTAACGTACAGCATATTGATCTGCGCCTTTGTTCCTGAAGAATATTTAGGACCAGAATCTATTATTTGCATAGTTTGATTTAGTTTTAAATGTTAAAAGTTTCGTACAGATTTTTTTTTGAACCACATAGACACATAGCTTTTTTCGCTGTATTTAAGAGGAAAATAGTTATATATAGACCCCTATTTTGCCTTTTTTTAATGAAATAATGCTATCTTTCTATGTGCCTATGTGGTTTATAATTTGTGAATAGACTTGTGGTTTAGTCTTATTTAAAATTATAAATACTGATTGATAATGCTCTCAAGATATTCCTGCTTTCCGCTTTCTCTTCCAACTTCACCCAATCCTTGAGCGTAAGTGGCAAGATCAGTTAAAGATAAGCTTCCGTTTTCGAAATCTTTACCTTTTCCAGAATCAAATGAAGAATACCTGTTGGTTCTGATCTCAGAATATTTTGATTTTTCTAAAATTTTATCTGCAGCCAGGAACGATCTTGCGAAATTGTCCATTCCGCTGATGTGAGCGATAAAAATATCTTCTAAATCTGTAGAGTTTCTTCTGATTTTAGCATCAAAATTTACGCCTCCACCCTGGAAACCTCCAGCCTGGATGATGACCAACATTGCCTGAGTCATTTCGTACAAATCAACCGGAAATTGGTCTGTATCCCAACCGTTCTGGTAATCACCTCTATTCGCATCGATACTTCCCAAAACGTTGTTGTCTGCAGCCACCTGAAGTTCGTGCTCGAAAGTATGTTGAGCCAAAGTAGCGTGGTTTACTTCAAGATTTAATTTAAAATCATTCAATAAATCGTACTGACGAAGAAAATTCAGACAAGTTGCCGCATCGAAGTCATACTGGTGTTTTGTAGGCTCCATTGGTTTTGGCTCGATGAAGAAAGTCCCTTTGAAACCCTGAGCTCTTGCATAATCTTTCGCCAAATGTAAAAATTTCGCCATATGCTCTTGTTCACGTTTCATATTAGTGTTCAAAAGTGACATATAACCTTCACGGCCTCCCCAGAAAACATAATTTTCGCCACCTAATTTAATTGTTGCATCCAAAGCATTTTTTACCTGTCCACCGGCGTACGCCAAAACATCAAAAGAAGGATTGGTTGCCGCACCGTTCATAAATCTTGGGTTTGAGAAACAGTTGGATGTTCCCCAAAGTAATTTCACACCAGAAGTTGCCTGCTTTTCCTTCGCATAATCAGTAATGAACTCCAATCTTTTTGTAGATTCTGTGAAATTATCTGCCTCGTCAATCAAATCATAATCGTGGAAACAGTAATAAGGAACACCTAATTTGGTGAAAAATTCGAAAGCAGCATCCATTTTTTCTGTTGCTCTTTGTTTTGCATCAGAAGCAGTTAACCAGTCAAATTGCTGAGTTCCTGCCCCGAACGGATCGCCACCAGTTGCACAGAACGTATGCCAGTAAGCAGAAGCAAACTTGAAATATTCTTTCATCGTTTTTCCACGAACAACTAAATTTTCATCGTAAAATTTGAACGCCAACGGATTGTCTGATTCTCTTCCCTCAAACTTGATTTTTTCTATTCCTTTAAAGTACTCTTTGTTTCCTGTCGTAATTGCCATTATTTTGATTTTATATTTTTATTGATTCTTAAAATTTGTCTTATGTTTATTTGGGCAGCTTTATCCGCCTTCCACTCCCTCCCGATTTTACATCGGGATCCGTTCAAGTCGGGCTGCAACTTTGTCTTTCAAAATGAACTTTAACCATTAAATCGAAACTAAGTTGCGCTTATCACTTGTTCCAATTTGTTTTTCCATTTCACATAACTTTCCCTGTACTGATCCATATTTTTAAAATCAGGAATGTAGGTGGTTGTAATATCTTTTTCGGTTAAAATATCGGTTAAGGTTTCAAATGCTCCTGCTCCGATTGCCGCTGCTCTCGCTGCTCCTGTAGAACCTGTGGTGTCAAATATTCTGATTTCAGTATCCAATAAATTTGCAATCGATTGCGCGAACAGAGAAGAACGGAATAAATTGTCTCCACCAGCTTTAATAATTCCTTTCTGTAAACCGTCATTCATCAGAATTTCAGTTCCGTAAACGAAAGAGTAGGCGATGCCCTCCAATCCGGCTCTGAATAAATGAACACTTTTGTGACGGTTAAAATTCACATTATAAGTAGACGAACCGATGTCTTTATTTTTTAAAACTCTCTCAGCTCCGTTTCCGAATGGTAGAACGATGATTCCGTCGGATCCGATTGGAATTTGTGAAGCCAGATCATTCAGTTCCTGATAAGAATGTCTTTTCTGATCCACCTGGTGACGTAACCAGCTATACTGAATTCCTGCGCCATTTAAACAAAGCATTTTCCCGATTCTAGACTGCTCTTTCGTATGATTAATGTGCGCAAAATTGTTTACACGCACAGATTCTTTAGAATGAATATTGTCTGTCACCCCATAAACGACGCCTGAAGTTCCGCCTGTTGCAGCGATCTCTCCGGGATTCATAACGTTTAATGATAATGCATTATTCGGCTGATCACCGGCTCTGTACAAAATGGGAATTCCTTCCGGTAAACCACTTTCTTCAGCGCCCTGTTTTGAAACTACACATTGTTCCGTAAAATTGTCTACCACTGTTGAAACCAAAGATTCATCAATTCCCCAATGATTCAATAATGTTTTTGAAGCCTGATGTTTTTGGAAATCCCAAAGTACGCCTTCCGAAAGTCCGGTAACGGTTGTTGTTGCTTCGCCGCTTAACTTTAAAGCGATAAAATCTCCGGGAAGCATAAACTTCCAGATCTTTTCGTAGACTTCCGGCTCATTTTCTTTGACCCATTTTAATTTTGAAGCAGTAAAATTTCCCGGTGAATTCAAAAGTTTATTCATACAAACTTCTTCACCCAAATCATCAAAAGCTTTGTCACCAGTTTCTACCGCACGACTGTCACACCAGATGATTGACGGACGCAAAACTTTTTTATCCTTGCCTACCAAAACCAAACCGTGCATCTGATAAGAAATACCGATTCCTTTGATTTCGTTTTTGTCGATATGACTTTCTGCAATTATTTTTTGAGTCAGAATACGAAGATTTTGCCACCATTGTTCCGGGTTCTGTTCTGCCCAGCCGATCTTTGGAGAATCAATAGCCATCTCGCTTTCCGGATATTTCGCGTGAGCAATTACTTTTCCGTTTTCATCTACGATGGATGCTTTTATCGATGAGCTCCCGACATCATATCCTATAAACTTCATCATTATAATGCTGTATTAATTTTGATTGAAAATGCTGGTATTAATATAAAATTAATCTTGTTTACCCGCATATTTTTGTGAAAAATGGATTTTATTTGATGTTAAGGTGATGTAGTTTTAATTTAGTAATCCATCATTTTGAAAGAATTTCTTAGTAGCGTCAAAATTTAAATGAAAGTATAAAATGTATGATAAGGTATGGGATTTTCTGTTTCAAATTAAGCTTTGTTCCTGTTTTTATATTAACCAAAACTTAAGCTTAGAGAAGGAAATTTAGAATAAACATAAAAAAAATAATGTGTTTCTTTGAAATTATAAAAATGTTTGATCATCTTTTAGGACGTGATATCATAATTTAGAAGATAAGCATATCGTAATTTTTATGTGAAAGTTGTCATTAATAAAATGATAGTTAATTAATTGATAAACAGTTGCTAGTGGAGATTAAAAAATTATCTCATTTGAATTTATATATTTGTAAAGTTGAATTTATATTAACTTCAAAAAATGAGTTCCAATTTTATCCACACCTATGTTTCGGTTGATTGTGTAGTTTTTGGTTTCGATAATGAGAACCGATTGAACATCTTATTAGTTCTCAAACACCGCGACAAAGCCCAAATAGAAAAACAGAGAAGATTGCCAGGAAGTCTCATTTTCAGTGATGAAGATGTGGACGACGCTGCACAAAGAGTGCTTCACGAAATAACCGGAATCAAAAAAATGGTTTTGAAACAGTTCAAATGTTTTGCAGATCCAAAACGTGCCAGCAACGAGAGCGACATTATCTGGATGGGAGAGGAATACAAGCATCATATCGACCGGATTATTACGGTTGCCTATCTTTCGCTTTGCAGAATTGATCAGAAAATAAACAGTACAAAATACGACACGGTTGACTGGTTTCCTATTGATAAAATTCCTGTATTGCCCTTTGATCATAATCTAATTATCAAAGAATCTCTGGTGGAAATCAGAAAATGGGTTCAGTCGGATTTCTCAATTATTTTTGAATTGCTGCCTAAGAAATTTACAATCCGGCAACTTTATCAATTGTACAATGACTTGAGTGAGAGATATATTGACATCAAGAATTTTCACAAAAAAATTGCCTCATTTAATTACATTATTCCGTTGGATGAGATAGAAACAAACGTTTCGCACAGAGCTGCAAGATATTATAAATTTGACCCTAAAGTTTATAGAAAAGGCAATAATAAACTGATTAAATAAATTGTAAACCACTGAAATATCGGTGGTTTTTTTTTGTCCATGACAAAAGCAAATTTGACTACATGCCACTGACGATTTTATCCTTGCCATTGCAAAATATAGCTCAATTTATTAATACTTTTTGTTTATAATACTATACTAATTTCTTCTTTTTATAATTATAAAATAGCAAATCGCCTGTTTTATAGATTATTTTTAATGCACAACATTGTAAAATTTAAAATAAGCTTAATATTAAGCATTCCAGATAGTTGTGTGTATTAACTGAGCGTTAAAATCGCATTTTCATTATTAACAATCGCTGTTTGCAAACCGGTTGGCAATATATTTGCTTTTAATTTTTCTGTAATGAAATCTGTTTTAAGTTAACAGAACTGGGCCTATTGTAGAACTTTTTTAAAACTTATTCAATGATTCTATCAATTTACTTTTTTTTCTATTTATTAGGAATTATATATGCTTATCTATGCATTTCACGCAAGTTCAAATTTTTGAATTTCAATTCAAGACTTTTCAATCTGTCACTTCGATCAGGACCATATTTGTACTTTCAGAAATTATAAATTTTTAAAAGATTATTTCCTGATTTACAAAAATTTTCCAGTCTGAATCAATACATCCTTTGACATCAGTTTTTATAAGATATAACATTGATAAGTTTCCTATATGTATAACAACACTACTAAAGCAACTAGATTCTCCATAGCGGAAAATGATTTTTACTTCAAGCAGTTTCTTGTGAAAATGCTTTTGGAAAATCCTTTGTTTTCTATTGTCAATGACTGTAATAATGGTAATGAGCTTATTAATAGATTGTACAGAAAGCAGGAAGATGTTTTCATCATCAACTTGTTTA
This sequence comes from Epilithonimonas sp. JDS, assembly GCF_021261315.1. Classification (GTDB taxonomy): domain Bacteria; phylum Bacteroidota; class Bacteroidia; order Flavobacteriales; family Weeksellaceae; genus Epilithonimonas. Next base: position 228,564 of record NZ_JAJSAX010000001.1, on the reverse strand, counting down.
TGCCGATTCTCAGCGGAATAGAAGCTATCAAATATATCCGCCAGACCAACAAAGAAGTTCCAATCCTGACTTATTCTGCCACTTTTCAGGAAGATATTGCTGCTACGATCAACGATATTCCAAATACTTATTACTGTCAAAAGAACAGCATCATTATCAAAGATATTCTTCGGAACTGTATTTTGAGTCAAAACTCCAATTATGAGGATTACAAAAGAGAATGGGCCTCGCAGGAAGAAGTGGTCAAAAATTATATGGATCGCCAGAAAAAGGAACAGGAAGATCTTAGTGTGACAGAAATTCATATCATCAAACTTTGCTATGAAGGATTCAGTAACAAGGAAATTGCTGACAGAATTAATCTGAGTTCCAGAACTATAGATACTTATATTACAAGGCTGACTGACAAACTTGGACTGAAAAGCAAACTGGATCTTGCAAGATTTTGTGTTGAAAATGGATATTATAACTCAAGCATTTAATTAAAATGAGTTCACACGGGCAAAAAAAACTGAATAAGGATGATGTAAGAAACGGAATGCTCCGCTTCATTTTATCGTTTGCTGTATTGCTGACTGTCAGTTTTTTAACGGTTTTTTTATTTTTTAGAAGTTCCGAAATCCAAAAGCAGCAGATCCAGAAAGAACTGAACGACTACAAAAGTGTTCTCAGCAGAAATGAACTTTTGAAAATTAAAATGGATACCATTTATTACAAAATGAATCTGCTGAATTCCAATAAAGTTGAAAACGATATTTTCCTCAGAAACTCAATACTCGAAGATCTTCAGGATACTAAAAATATTATGGGCGCAGATACTGCAAAATCCTTCAGACAATATGCAACCCTCACGAAAAATATAGGTAAGATGACGGTTTTCAAAAACGAGCTTATCAATATCACGGCCAAGGAACAAAATGCTCTTAGAAGTTTGAATGAATGTATCGGCAAAGTGGGAAAGATCACCACTCAGATGAAGACCAATGAACCAGGCGGGCGAATTGCGAGAAGATTAAAATAAAAAACATAAGTATGCAAGTCAACATTACCCTTTCCAACAAAGAAAAAAGACATTACTTCCTGTATCTTCTGGGGCTGCTTTTCTTTGCTGTTTTGCTTTTGTCTGTAGTAATTTTATACCGTTCTCAATCCCCATTTGATAATTCTGATATTCTGGCAATACAGACTTTGGAAGAGAAGGCCAAGTTTGATGAGCGGCAAAAATTAGCCCAACCTGTGATTGACAGTACTTTTAATAAAATCGAGAAAGTGTCTGCTGATGATCGTAATCCTTTGCTGGAAAATGAAATCAGATACAGCATTAATGATATTGCCAATATCTTCGAAACTGTCAATATTACTGATCCCAGAAAACAATCTTACATCCAAATCGCTCAGTTTTACAAAATGTATCTGGAAGATAAAGATGTGGCAGGTAAAAAAAATGAGAATATAAAAACCTTTACCAAACAGTTTGAGGATTGCTCCATCGGTTTCAAGGAAAGGAAAAATCAAAAATTGCAAAGAGATAATGCATTACTTATGAAAAATAACTAATAACTGATTAATTATGAACTATATCCAAAAAAACAAAAAGAATATTATTATTGCAGTAATAAGTCTTTTACTTTTAGCGGCAATCATCATTTTGTGGTTACAAAGAAAAGTCATCCATAGCTCCGATGATATTGTGGCAGCCGTGTATCCAACTTCTCTCAATGTAGGTGATACACTCACTTTTGAGGACAAAACGACTTTTGGCAAAACAAGAAAATGGGATTTTGGAGATGGTTTTAATTCAGAAAAAAACAAAGGTGCTCACTTTTTCAAAAAGCCGGGCTATTATCAGGTTTCTGTAATTATTGATAATAAATATACAAAGTCTTTTCCGGTTTTGGTTTCGTCAGGGGTTTCCAAAATTGCCTCTACGGAAGTAATTGCCAGTACAATTGATGCGCCAAGCCAGGCTATGCAGTTAGAAAATGTCTTCTTCAGGGCAAATTCACCGGATGCGAAAAATTTCACGTGGAAATTCGGTGAAACAGGAAATATAGATGCCAAAGAAAAAATGGCAACTTATGCTTTCAAAAATCCCGGAAACTACATCGTGACCTTATACACAGACATCGACCAGGAGCCCATCCAGCATATGATCAAAATTTTGCCTGCTTATGAAGAGTTGGACGATGAGGTCGTTACGGAACCAACGGTAACAGATATTTATGGCAAGATCAATGATGACTTCAAGTATCATCTTCAGCAAATTGCCGATGGTAACAGTTTCAATACGCATTACAACTACCTTCTGAATACTTATCTCTGCAACAAGGATAATATTTCGGTTAATGTGAATGACAAAGACAATTCTTTCTACTATTACTGTACAGGTTTACAGTTTGATAAGAGAAACAGCATCCAGGAAGTGAAAACAACATTGGACGGCAACCAGAACTGCGTGATCAAAGTTGAGGTAAAACAAAGCAAGCAATAAAAACTAAAAAAATAAATTATGAAAAACAACTTTGCTAATGCTGTCTATGTTTTAGGAGCTTCCTATATATTGTCTGGATGTCAGGTTAGAATTCCATCCGAAGAAACCCCCAAATCAGGATTTTATGGTTATGTGGATCAGGTGAAAGTAAGCGACGGATATCCTAGAAAATCAGAACCTTGGGTCGTAATCTCTGATCGGGCAAACAACTCGGTTTTTATGGATAAAGGTGATGAGAAATCTCCAAAAGAAATCAAATTTCTGGAGCCACTTTTGGTGGTCAAAGAAAACAGTTCCAAAAATCTGATCAAGGTAGCACAATATGAACCGGATGCTTTGATGAAAAAAATTCCTTCCAAATCCGTGAAAACTTACGGCTGGATTCCAAAAGATCAATTGCTGCTCTGGACCAATTCTCTGAAAAGAAGTGATAATGGTTTTAATGTAAAAGCGGTTTTATCTCCAAATAATTCCGATGTGTTGAAGGATGGTGCAAGATATCTTAAGAATGATTCGGTTCTAATCTTTTCTTCTCCAGACCTCACGAAACTTGCAAATAAGAAATTGCCTGTCGGTCAGATGGTTTATATCTACAAACAATCAGAGTCCAACAACCGGTTCCTGATCGGCAAATCGCCGTCTTTGAAATTGGACAGTATTTCAAAAGATATATATGGCTGGGTAAGTTCTGATATGATTGCAAACTGGGGCGAGAGAAGTGCTCTAAAGATTGCTTCAGATTTTAATTATACCGCAGAGAACAATGCTGCTATTTCAAAGAAATCGCCTGACGGAAGTATTACAGAAACTAAATTCGCACTGGCGGATGCGTCCAATCGAACACCAGTTGAAAATCTGGTTTCAATCACACCAGCGGCAATCGATCAATCAAACAAAGCGAAATTTTTTACAAATGCACTGGACTACAGTAAGAATTTTGTTTACAACGTTTTGGGTCAGCCTATTTACTATGACAGATTCAAAGAAATTACGAATAAAAGTAAAAATCTGAATATCGTTTTTACAATTGACATCAGCAGAGACAATACTCAGAACTCAGCTCTTGCAAAATCTGTATTTCAAGATTTGCAGCTGAAATTGGATCAACTGAAATATTTCAGAAATATAAAATATGGTGTCGTTCTTTATAAAAATAATACTTGTGGAGAAGATGTTTTAGCTTCATCCCTAAGTAATAATTTTGAAGAAATCAATTCGTTTATAGATCTTCAGACTTCCAATCAGAATTGCAGTGGTCTTGGTGCACAGCCTTTGCAGGAAGCGTTGGAAGCCAGCGGCTCATTGATTAGCAGTGTTCCGGATGAGACCAATATCGTAGTGGTAGTTGGTTCTACTGCCACCAGTTATGGCGGATTGAGCGCTGCAATGCGGAATCTGACCCTTGGAAGAGCGCGAATGTTATTTTTCCAGTCTGCATCGGGTTCATCTGATTATTACAACAATTTTGTACTGTATTCAGAAAATGTATTGACGAGTACTGCAAGAAATATCGCAGAATTAGATAAAGAAAAAATCGTTGACCAGAAGATGATCCTCGATAAGAATAATTATAATCTTGTGAAGGGAGAAGAAGGAGTTTATTCTCTGGATTATCCAAAAGCAAGTATGTCGCAGGGTTTTGTAGTCTATCCAAAAAAAGGAGAGATCAACTCCAGTAATCTGCTTGTAAAATCATTAGACAGTTTGCTGGTTCAGGTTACGGATTATAACAAAGATGTCAATGCATCTTTGACTAATTATTTCAAATCTCCGGTAGGAAGTTCAAAGACGACCTTGAGACCGGATTTTCGAAACCAGTTTGGAGATGTACCTACAATGATTCCAAAAGAATCCGCCTCTCAGCTATTGACTTATAATAATCCTTTCTTGACAAAAGGTGTTTATTCTGATGATATTAAAGAAAGTTATCCTGCAGTTGAAAAGGGAATATTACTATCCGAGACAGAATATGATAAATTACGATCTTTCTATCAGGAGGTTTACAAGAAGACACAAAGTTTCAGTCCGACGTTCAGTCAAAGTTCCGCTATAAATAATTATTTATCAGTTCTCAAAAAGCATTATGCCGGCGACGGAAAATTTGACAAATCCAAGCTGAGAAACCAATCTATGGCTTATTCTGTTGCTGTAAGTACAGGTTTTGACAACGCGTCAGAGGAGACACTTTCCAAATTCAAACTGAGTGGATGGAAGCAGCCAAAAGTAATTTCTAACGAAATCGTAAAAAATTATTTTAAACAATATAAAACATTGGCAGACAGATTGCTGGATAATAAAAATAATCCAAAAATCATCATCGATCAGAATGGCGAAAAGCTTTATTGGCTCAATAGATATTTTATGCCGACCACGCAACAGGTAGAATCTCTGTAATGTTTTCTTTCAATAAGATTCTAAAGTATTTTCGTAAAAAATCAAGTAATCAATCACAAAAAATAGATAATATGGCAATGTTTAATTATGGTGTTGGGGGAAACGAAGTAAAAGTTGACGCCAACGAAGCGATCCAGGAAATCCAGGAAAACAGATCTCTAATTGTAAGTCAGCTTACGGCAGATGAGCCTTTCATCCCAGAAATTGTAAAAGGTCTCAAATCGGTAGATGATGTTTTCAAACATTTCCAACCATCAATTTCTGTGCAGCACGAAACTGAAGATGGAACTTATGTGGATGAAGAATTCAGATTCCAGCAATTGGGAGACTTCACACCGAAAAATCTGACGCAGAATTCAGAATACCTAAAAACTCTGAGCATTGAGCAGGAGCAGTACAACAAGATATTGCGACAGCTGAAAAACAATAAAATCCTTAAAAATATTCTCGAAAATCCACAGACCAAAGAAGCTTTGATCGAAGTGTTGAAGGAAGTTGCAGGAGAATTAGAAAAATAAAAAAACATAAACTATGGATAATAAACCACAAGCACAGCAAAACCAGCAGGGCGGACAACAACAGCAAGACCACCGACAAGGCTCTGGATCAGCAATAAATGACCTGAACAAAGTCGGCGGATTCAATTTCATTGAGACTGTTGTAGATGGCATTGCGAATATGAATCCTACAAGAAAAGCCCGTAAAGAGATTTTCCTAAACGATTCCAACAAACAGACAGAAAGAAAGGATCTTGCCCAAAAACTGAATCTCTGGATTTCATTATTGGAAAATAATGCAACAGCAGATGAAATGGCAGAAACCTGTAAAAATAAAGCATTTTCTGCTGAGAAAAATCTGAAATCTAATTTGAAAAATAGTCTTTCTGAGATTCGTCAACTCGAAACTGCTTACCGTACGATGGCGCAGTTTTTCAAAAATACGGAACTGGATAAAGTTGATAATGTAAGTATTGTGAATGCTTCTTTGGAGCAAATGAAGGATTTGGATAATCCATTGTTCATTGATGCCATTGCGGATGAATTCAAACAGAATTATGACAGACTGGATTTAAGAGATAATTACTCAATCCTAGCAATTCCGGGATATTTGGGATCTAACAAAGTGGTAGAGAAGTGGGCGAAAATCTGTAACGAGAACAAAGTAATGCTCGTAACCGATTTTGCTAATCTTGATAAGCCGGATGATGTTGTAGATCTTTTCCATTCCGCAAATTTGACTGGTGGAGAGCTTCACAGAAGTAACGTGATTATGACCACCAACTGGTTAGTTGGACGTGGCCGAGCTGAGGAAGTAGGTGAGGAGGAAAATGTAGATCTTCCGCCATCCACTTCAATGGCCGGGAAAATCTATAAAACATTGATGTCTCAGGTTGCGGCAGGTAAAAAGCACGGAAATATCAATGAAGTAGACGCCGTTAAGTTTGATCTCAAGAAAAGTGAAATTTCGCAGCTTGAAAAAATGGGACTTGTTCCAATGGTCAATGAATACGGAAAGATTATGGCATTTTCTGCCAAGACACTTTTCACTGGAGACAATATCGGTTTGCAGACTTATTCTGTAGTCCGTGTTTTCGATTATGTGACGAAAGTTTTGCTTGATTTCCTTAACAGAAGAGCCTTTGAAAACTGGAATCCCAGAAACGAAGATGATCTCAGAAGACAGATCGTGACTTTCCTGGATGGCATCAAAGGACCGGACAAATTGATCGAGAAATTCAAAATCGTGAGGTTTGAGCAGGATAAAGTGAACAAAGACCGTGTTTGGCTGGATATCAGAATGACGCCTTATTTCCCTACAAAAAGTTTTGTTATTAAACTTGATGGTCATAAAGGAGACGATGGAAACGAATGGGACGCTGAATACCAACAGGAATAATTTTATTATTAAATATAACAAAGGGGAATTTGCAACGTGATTTGCGGATTCCCTTTTTTATTAATCTTAATTAAAATGAGAATACAAAGTTTTTTAATATCACTAATAATTTTATCATTTATAGTATCCTGTAAAAAGGAATATGAAAGACCTGACCACTTTGCTGTTGATCTTTTCAAAAACGAAAGAAATGAACAGAAGAAAAGAGTATTGTCTGCAGAAGAAGCTGTTGAAAAAAGTCTTCTTGTTATAAAAAGTGATAAAACCCAACTGATCAGCAGTCCAAAAATTAATAATAAGACTATTTTTATTTATAAAATTGATGATGGGAAAATTATAAAAGGTTCTAAGGACAGTATGTTTTTTCCTGTTAGAGTTATTTCAGATCAGGGTTTGAAGATAAATCAGGGTAAAAAAGATTCAGTAATTATATACCTGATTGCTCCACAGTCCTACAAATTACTTATTAAAGATTTCGACGTGAAATATCAGATTCTCCCTTCAGCGCCAATTCTTTAAGTATAAAATTAAATTTTTTATATTTTGTAAAAGTGTAGTAATTCTACTACTGAAAAAATTAGTTGGTGGTTCTATCTTTGGTATATTAAAATAAGAAAACAAATCACTTTATATTAATATTTAAAATTTAGAAATCATGGCAAACAATTCAAGAGCTGTTTTGAAATTCAACGGCGGAGCAGAACAAAAAATCCTTAAACTAAATTATGGTGTTTCCAGAAACACCGATGTATCAGGAAGAGTAGCATCAGATCCTTCTAATGCGTTGATCAAAATTACTGTAGAAGCTACAGAAGATTCTGGAATCCTGGAAAGCTTACTGAACGGAAAATACAAGCCTACAAGCGGCGAAGTTACGTTCAACAAATCTCACGAAGAAGGCACATTGACTACTTTGAAGTGGGACAACGGATACGTGATCCAGCACGAGGTAGATTATGACGCTTTGAACGAAGATAATATGTTCATCAGTTTCGTGGTGAGTGCCGAGAAAATCGATTACGGTAACTCAGCTTACGATGGAATCTGGCCGGGAGCTAAATAATCTTTGATTATCAATTCTACACCAAATCATTGAAAACAATCCTGATGAAGATCCAATTTTGGCATTTTTCATCAGGATTTTTTCTTAATAAGACTATTTTATAAAATAATTGCATCATTCTTGATGTGGTTTTATATTAAAAAAATGAATCTATTCCAGACAAATATTTTTATTGGTCTAATGATCTTTAAAACGAAGATTCGAATCAAACTTTGAAAGAATTTTCTCTTTTTAAATTAGATTTTCTTTTATAGTTAAGTATTAAAACTAAAGATCTGATCAAAGTCTTTTTATAAAAAATTACTAAAATCACCAAATATGGAAACTCCAAATACGCCTGTCCGCCCGACTTTCAAACCAGATAACAGTGCCAACTCAATCTCCGCAAGTCAGATCTTCGGGATCAACAGGCTTGTAAAACTCAATATCGTGATTGAGGGAAAAGTGATTTCGCATTATAAAAATTTTACCTTATCTCAAAATTCCGGCAAACACCACGAGTTCGAACTGGTTTTAGCGCACGACACGCTGGGAGGCAAGGAAGATCACAATCTGGAATCCAGCCACGAGTTTTTAGGGAAGAGAATCACGGTTGTTCAAAAATATAAAGACATTCCGGACAGTCCGGAGCGTACATTTGTGGGTGTAATTACCAAAGTAGGTTTCAGTCAGGAAAAAGGAGGACTTCCCAATATCGTTCTCGGCGGTTACAGTCCTACGATTTTACTGGATTCTGCGCCTACGGTTCAGAGTTTTGGAGGTGAGAGTCCTGTGAGTCTCAGTATTATTGCTTCACAGCTTATCAAAGAAGGATTGGGAAGCAGCAAATATGATGTAAGGATTGATGCTAATGACTACTCCGAAATCCCATTCAGCGTGCAGTACAACGAGACGCATTACAATTATCTTGCTAGAATGGCGGAAGCTTACGGCGAACAGTTTTATTATGACGGCGAAGTGCTTCATTTTGGAAAATTGCCGCCACAGAATCCACCATTAAAATTAATATACGGCAGCAACGTCAGCGACATCCGCGTAGAATTAAAAGCTGTTCACACAAAACCGGAATTCTACGGCTACAACAGCAGCCAGCATTCAAAACTGACATCCGGCGAAACACAAATAAAACATAAAAGCGATCTGGCGAAAACCGCTTACAGCAAAACACAGACAGATATTTTCCAGACCAGATCTCTGCAGGTTGCTCCCATCAAGGCGACAACTGATAAGGATGTGGTGAATTCCCAAGAAAGTACAGCCGGAAGCAAGGCGGTGGAAGTTTTCACGGTGAGTGGCAATATTTCGATTCCGTTTCTGTATCCGGGCTGCGTTGCCGACTTGGAAATGAGAAAGCCGGACAGTAACCAAACCAGTTATTTTACAAGAATAATGGTGACGGAAGCTACGCACGATGTGGATACTTTGGGACACTACCACGGGACTTTCAAAGCGATTGCAAGTGACACGGGATTCCTACCAAAACCACACTTCGAAGTTCCGGCAGCGCAGCCGCAGATTGCAACAGTCATCAGCAATACCGATCCTCAAGGACAAGGCAGAGTGATAGTAAAATTCGACTGGCAATTGCACGATACCACGAATTTCATCAGAATGATGAGTCCGGATGCCGGCGGGACAGATCAAATCACCCAAAACAGAGGTTACGTCGCCATTCCCGAAGTTGGCGATCAGGTGATGGTGGGTTTTGTGCACAATCATCCGGACAGGCCGTTTGTGATGGGCGGGATGTTTCATGGGCAGGTTGGTTTGGGTGGAGGTGTGAATAATCATATGCGATCCATCCAAACCAAAAGTGGCATCAGAGTTTTGATGAATGATGATGAAAAAAGTGTGACGATACTCGATCCGAGTGGGAATACCTATTTTATGGATGGAGCGGGCAATATTACGGTGACCGCACCAAATGACATTAATTTTAATGCAGGTGCAAATATGAACATTTCTGTGGGACAAAATATGACAACCACAGTGGGCGCGAATCAAACCAATACCATCGGAATGAATAAATCAGATACTGTTGCTATGAATTTCTCTGAAAATGTGGGAGCCATGAAAAACGTGGCAGTTGGTGCCAGTTTTATGACCAACGTGATTGGAAAACTCATCCATTATGTGAAAGGCGATATGGAAACCTTTGCAGAAAAAGAACACAAACTGACCAGTTTGAAAGGCATCGAAGTCAGCAGCAAGGGAAATGTAGAGCATCATGCAGAAAAAGAAGTGAAAAATAATAGTGGCGAAAAATCGAAAAACCATTAGCAATGAGCATCGAATATTTTGTAGAAGGAAAAGTAGTTACACAAACCGAGGGAAATCAACTTAATTTTTCTAAGGGAAATATTGAGAATAGTGGTTTGGTCAATGTAAATCAACAAGGAAATACGACGGGAGTTAGTTACAATAAAGCAGATGAAATTAATCCAGATGACAAACCTGTAAATTTTATAGATATAAGTCTTAATTTATTTTTTGACGGAACGCAAAATAATAAAACAAACACCAATCTTGGTGCAAATCATAGTAAAGCGAGCAGTGATGGAGATGACAGTTATAATAACGAATTTACCAATATTGCCAAAGGATATGATGCCATCAATCCCGGTGAGGCCAATCAAGTTTCCTGGTATATTGAAGGAATTGGTACTGAAGATGAAAAAAGTGACAGTGTAGCATTTGGTGTAATACAAGGTTCAGGAGAAACGGGAATTGTGGGAAAAGTTGCAAAAGGTTGTAAAAAAGGTGCGGAAGCCGTTGAAAAGAAAGTAACAGATAAAACTAAAATCATTGATACCCTAACTGTTACAGTTTTCGGTTTTAGCAGAGGAGCAGCTGCAGCCAGACATTTCGTTCACCTTGTTACCCGTCCACCAAGCATGAGTTTTTCCAGAGCAAACACTGTTCTTCAAATCTTTGCTCCTGAATACATTGGTTTGGAAGGTAATTTCATTATTAAAGACAAAGATGGTTCGAAACTTAAATTCATTAATCAATATGGATATTTCGGTGCCTGCCTTATGGAAAAGGAATTGAAAATCAATAAGATTGTTTTCAGATTCGCAGGACTGTATGATACTGTTGCTTCTTTTGGACTGAATCATCGTGGTGGTATGGGAATCGATGGAGACACCAAACAGTTGGGTCTGAATACCATTGGAAATGGGAAAGTGGATTTTGTTCTACAAATAGCTGCAGATGATGAATACCGAGATAATTTCGATTTAACTAATATTAAAAGTACCGGAATTAATGGTTTGGAACTTACACTTCCAGGTGTTCACTCTGATATTGGTGGATCGTACGGAATTGGAGAAGAAATTTCAGTTTTGTACTGTAAAAGATTGGATCCTTATGATCAAACGACTCATAAAGAATGCGAAGAATTTAAAAAGATTGTAGTTGAAGAAGGTTGGTATAATGAAGATCAACTCGAAATTAAGTACTTTTATCAAAAGGATGTAAAATACGATCGGTGGTGGAACAAAGGAAATCAATATTATGGATTGGTAGGAACAAGACAACTATCTAATAATTATGACAAAGTTCCATTAAACCTAATGTTTCATTATTCAAAACAATTTGGAGTTCATTATCTCGACTCGATCATCGATGAAAATCATAAGATTGCAGATCCTTTTCTAACCTCTATTTATGGACAATTGCTAGAGTATACTAATGGCTGCAACCAGATTCGAAACAAATATGTTAACGAATTCAACAAAGGCTCAAAACCCTCTGCAGCACAGTACATTCAAGATATAAAAGCGCTAAGTTATCTTAATAAAATAAGTGACATTAATGATTTAAAAAGATTGAGACATGAATATCTGCACTGGTCCGTAAAAGCTAATCAAATTGGTCTGAGTCCTAAACCCAACAACGACGCGCCTAAAAAAGAAGGTGCTTTAACTGCACAATATCGAAAAAGACATATACAAGATGGATAAATCACTGTTAAAATTAGCGTTCTATTTTCTATTGATCACCCAAAATTTAAGTTGCCAAAAAATGAAATCACAAAAAATGCCCGAATTTCATGTAGAAATCAGCCATCCAAATAATGATTTAAATATTACGCCGATACAAGATCAAATCTTTACCTTAGAAGGAAAAGATGCACATCTGCCTTATGGAAGCAGTTCTGGAGAATGGGGATATTCCGGTAAAGGTTGGACGGAACAACAAGGAACTCCAATAGGCGCCGATATTATATATTTTTCCAGATACGAGGATACTTTTTACCATTTAAAAGCCAATTTCTCCGAAGATCTAATCAAAGATTACATGGAACGAGCTTATGCACAAAGCGGATCTACAACGGATGACAAGGAACCGCTGCAGGAATTTAAGAAGTTAGGAAGATATGAGAAATTCAGCAGTGCCACGAATCCTTATAACAGCTTTTCCGATTTGGTTTTTGGATTTGCGCCGAAGGGAATGGTCGTGGTTTGGCTGAATTTTGGAAAAGTACGTATTGAATTAGGTCGATTTCAAGCAGAAGTAATTAAGGATGATCAAGAACTGGAGAAAAAGTTCTTTTCCAAACTTTCAGTTACCCGTGAAGAAATGAGAAAAAATCGATTTTTAGATCTCTCTCCCCAACTTTGGGAAAACTACCGCATTAAATATTTGTACCAACCCACTATCACTTCAACCAACAAATCTCTGCGACTGTTCGAAATGAATTTCAAATATTACAATGCGGAACAAGAGTCGATGTTTCGACCGTGGATCAACAATATTCCAGCGAAGAGCAGAGCAATTCCGAAAGAACTTAATTTTATTTGGGAAACCGGCAAAGACCAACAATTTGTTGGCAGAGCATACTTCAGCTGGGAAAAAACCAATGAATCATTCAAAAAAGCCGGCAATAATGCGAAATTAGAATTTAGAATTGCTCCTGATGACAGTAATTTTGAAATTTTCCTCAATAATGAACCTTTAAAAGCTGACAGTACCCGGATTTTTAAAACGGAGGTGGAATATAGAGATTCTTATAATGATTATTGATTTAAAACGAAAGCGAAAAATGTTACTTTTAGCGCTACAAATCATCAGTTGCCAGAAAACTGGATAAAAAAGATCTAGCCCAGCAGCAAAACTCCGATAGGTTGCCAATATTACTTATTAATTAGGGTACGAGGATTTGTCTTATCATTTGAATGTAGATTTCACCGAGAAAACAGTAAAAGATTAATTCTGTAATTTCTTTTATGTTTTGAATAAGTTTATATTATTTTTTTGAGTATCAACCATTTTTCACTACGAAATCGTCTAGATTTTACGTAATAAAAATTCTTTATCTTTTTAATATATATAGTATTGATTTCAATTTCATTTGCGCATATTCCTTCTCCACTATATCTCAAAACTAATACTTTATTTTTCTTTTCATTTATAGAATATTCTCCTTCACAATATGCTTCTAAAGAATTATTTGTATCAAGTCTTAAATATGCTTTTCCATCATTAAAATAAAAATCAAATTTCATTTTGATCGTATTTTCAGTACCTATTTCTTCAACTGTTGTTGTAACCGTATAATTACCCTGAGGATAATTTTGAGCACAAATATTCAAAAATAATAGAAATGAAAAAATAATAACAATTTTTTTTAACATAACTTCTGCATTCATTTTGCTGGGTAAATTTACTTTCGTTATTTACTTTAAACTCATAATTTTTCTGATAATTCAGATTAATAGTAATCAAAAATTTTGACTGCCTTATCTTGATTGCAAAAGTCTCTTCGGCTTTACCAAATCACTGACTATTGTTTTTGATTGCAAATTCTTACTTTCATTTTTAAAATGATTATTTGAATTTTGTTCACAACCCAAAAAAATAAGTGCATAAAAAATTATTGTTACTAAGTATTTCATTTATTGATTATTCAAAGAGTTTTCATACCAGTACCTGTTAAGCTTTTTCCCTCCTACAACTCCAAATGTATACGACTCTGGTTCTTCATCTTTTACATAATCACTTGGAGCCGGACAGTCAAAAACAGTAGTGCTCAATTTAATTTTTTTAATTTTTCCTTCATTATCTATTTGATACAAATGATGGATTTCAAAGAATTCATTACCTGCACTCACTGTATATTTCCCTACTGCTAAACCAATTTTTCTGTTCTCCTTGTCTAATTGACAAATAGAATAATCAAAATTCTTTTTAATTTTCAAAGTGTCTTTTAATATTTTATTTCCCGTGATGAACAAGTATATTGTGCTTCTTTTAGATTCTATTTTTGATAAATCAGTTTCATTACTGGCGACTAATTCAGTAACTGTGTAATCACTTTGACCAATTTTTTGCCATCCTTTTTGAATAAAGTATTTACAATTTTCATTGAAAATTTTCTTAAATTTTTTTGACTGCAAAAAAGTAAATGAATCATCATTGGAAATCTTTTCAGAATATTTTTCCAATGAAAAAGGTTTGTTAATAATATCCACTTCTTGTCCTTTACAAAAAATGCAAACCGAAAATATTGCAATAAATCTAAATTTATAAATCACATTGATCAGCTTTTTGAAGATTTCATTTTGTTTTTTTACCATCTTGTTTATATTTGTAATGTTTTGTTTTGTGATTTAAGACTGGTAACAGTAATTTTCGTATAGGTATCAATGCCCGTTTCAATTTTTCTGAGTTTGAGAATGATATTCTCTTTATTATCCCAAATTGATGTATCGCAAATATAGTTTTCTGACCAGAGGGTTATAACATGTTTTAGCTTTTTATCTTCAATATTGCAGGTTCCAAAAGGCATTGCCGAAGGATTAAAGGAAAGATCATCTTCGGTAACGGCTACATAATCAGCTTCTCCTTTATCGCAATAAGCTTTTCCTTTTTGAAGTAAGAAATATTTTCCGTCGCTGGAATCGTTTTTTGCTATCTTAAAGAGCGATTTGTTATAATTTGTAGATTATTTTCTAACAATTGTTTCGGGATTAAATTCTGCAAAAGTTATTTTCCCGAAGTCTTTTTCAGTATATTCGGATATTATCTCGTTTTCATCTCCCGAATCTCTTTCCGTTGTCATTGTGGAATATTTATGAAGAAAAAGTTTGTTTTCTGAATTGTCAAATTTAAAGGTTGTAAAACTTCTTTCAATATAATTACCTATTCCGTTTGCTTGTTCAATCGTAAAATAATTATTCTTGACTTTAATATCTGAAAATCCTGACGCTACATTGTCAGGAAAATAGGGTAGAATTATATTATTGTTGGTAAAAGTTGTAAAAGAGTTTCCGTCGCTTAATTTGATTATAACTTTAAAAAATTTAGAATCTGTGGGTTTTATTTCTTTATTCCAATCGGTTCCGAAAACAGAAATATAATCCTTCTTTCCATCTTTATTAATATCTGATTTCACTTCTTTTATCACTCTGTATCCATCAATATTTGAATCTTCTTTTATACTTTTCGTGGAGCTTTTAAAATTCAAGTAATCATCATTTAATATACTATCGATTAAAAAATTTCCGTCTTTGGTTTCCACCAACAGAAAATCGACATTGATTCGTTTTTCATCTTTTTGTCCAAATTGCAAAAAACTTACGCGATATTCGTTTTTGTTATCTAAAGGGTCAATTCTCAATGTTTTCTTAATAACTTCACCCACGTAATCTTGTCCTTTTATAAAAGGATCATAATCTAAAATAAGGTTTTCATCATCAGAAGTAAGACTATCTATCCTCTGTAAAACTCTTTCGGACAGATATTTTTTATTTAATTTTTCGTTATTTTCATCATTACCATACACTGAAAAATAAAATTCTTTTAATGTTGCTATCGCTTTTTTTGAATTATTTTTTATTTTCAAACTATCTTGTGTTTGTAAAATATTCGTTGTTTTTGTTTCTTGCTTACATCCCATCAGAAACGAGATTACAAGAAAAATGTATATTATTTTATTCATTTAAATTATTTTTACATATTATTTTTCCCATCTGTAAATGGCATATTTCTTTTCAACAGAATATTGATTAGCTACCCAAAAAGATTTTTGTTTGAAATCTGATACCCACTGTATTCCAGTCCACATTGCAATGTGCCCATAAGAATGTCCTTTGACAGAACCGAAAGCAGCAATATCTCCTTTTTTTAATTGAATGGAATCCAAATCTGTTCCTACTTTAGTAAAGCCATATTTTACTAATTTATCCGTATTATAATATTCTTTTGCATGACCAAATATATTTGTTATTCCTCCTGCATTAATAGATAATCTTACATATTTTGCACAATCACCATAGGGTTTTTTGGTTTTAGCATTTGCAATTATATAGTTGACTGCTGCATCAATATCATATTTCCCACTTTGTTTTTTCGGCTTTTCTGTTTGATTAGGGGTTGTCTTTTTGGTAAGTTTGCATTGATCAATTTTGAATACTTTAGAAGTAATTTCATTAAATGCTTTTTGCTTTTCATCATAATTTGATTTGCCTCCCGCTGTCACATCAGCTCCTACTTTGGGGCATATTTTACCTTTTACATCCCTTGTTCCATTAGCTATTTTATTGATTCCTTTCCATTTAAAGAATATCATAGATGCCAAAACTGCAAGCTCAATTTTTTCCCCTATCAAATTTGGATTTGCGATAACATCATTTCCTTCTTTTTTAGTATACTGATTACAATATTTGTAGAATCCCTTTCCTGTAACCTGAATTAATCCTCTTCCTCTATAATCCCAACCATCATTTGGTTCAGTATTTTCCAATTCTATGGCCTTTTTTGCTGGTGGGGAATATGCATAATTTGCAATTTTGATTTGAGTTTCTTTACTTACTCCTGGAAGTCTTGGAACAACCGTTGGTCTTCCCCATAGTTTTGCTTTTTCTTTACCTTCTGCTGTTTGAAAAGCACCAAATATAGACAAACCTTTGTAGTAATAATTAAAGTTCTCTCCTGCTTTCATATTCAAGGTTAACCCAGCTTCAACTCTAGCCTGAGCAAATAAATGGGCTTTATTCCAACACGTGTTCATTTCCAATTCTTCCATATATTTTGTATATGTTTCCGCAACAAGTCTTAAATTTTCAGGTTTCGCATCTGGAAATATTTCTTTTAATTCATCTTCAGTTATAGCATCATTGCAGCCACAAGCTCCTTTTGCATTACTATTTTTCTTATCTATTGGTTTTGCCTTCACCACCGCTGGACTTTTCCCGTCAGGTTTTTGTATTGCCGGCATTTTATCTTTGATCACGGAACCCACACTTTCTGCCCAATCCCAAAGCTCTCCGCCAGTCTTGGAAATAGCGTCCCAAATGCCGTTTTCTTCTTTTTTAGAAGTGCCCTTGTTTTCTGCTGGCGAATCTTTGGCTACCGGTGGTTTTGCAGGCTCTATTTTTTTCGGTGGATTGACTGGCACTGCCAGATAACGATTATTGACATCTACATTATTAGATGCGTGCTTTTTGTCCTTAAAATATTCAACGGTTACATAAAATTCCAGTTTCGAATCCTTTTCTCCCATTGCAGCTTTAAACATAAAAGTTGATAATGAAAAGTCTACAGCAGCTACACCATCTTTGTTAACTTGCGCTTTCAGGGTGGCAACCGGTAGATTTTTTGAGTTGTGGCCTGCGCCTTTGGCATCATCTTCCCAAAGTGTAAAAATCAGTTCTTTCCCCAACATATTCATGCAATAGGCTCTCGCTCTCAGTTTTTCCAAGGGGCTGAACAGCAATCCTTTTGAGTCGTCTATATAAAACAATTCTAACTTATTGATCTTCGGAACTTTTGCAGGTTTTGGAGTAATGATCAAACCACCGCCTTCCGGTTCGTAAAGATACGCCTGCAATTTGTAGGTTTCTCCTGCAGCAGCTTCCCCAAAGGTAAAGTCGCTATGACCTATTTTCTTGATATTGGTTGTGGTAAAAGTTCCATTCTTTCTTTTCTTAAACAATTCCCACGTTACCTTTTCAAGATTGCGTTCCAATTGTGGTGTGTCAGGATACCAACTCACTATATTGTAAATGTACTTCTCACCCACCGTTGGTGCAGTAATTCCTGAGATTGATGAAACTCCTTTTTTTGACATAATTAATAATTTAAAGTTACCACGCTTCTCCTTCCTGTCCAGTTATTTCCTCTTGAAATTCTTCAAAATCCATAATAGGATTGTACACGTGCTGTTCTCTTGCATCAGCTTTTTTTACATTACTTTTCCCAGCCTCACCCTGCTGGCCGTGTTTCATCACCGTAATTTTTCCGCCAATAGTGCACATCAGTTCGGAAAGTTCTGTAACAGCGCTTTTGCCCATTATTTTTACTTTGTCGTAGGTTTTTGTCCATTTTCCGGCAGGGGAGTAGGTGCAGGGATTGCCGTTTTTTATGCTACAGGTTCCAAAAGGCATCGCCGGCGGATTGAAGGTAAGATCATCTTCGGTAACGGCGAGATAATCAGCTTCTCCTTTTTCGTCATTCAAATAATGCTTCTGGTGGCTGCTCACTTTGAAGTTGGGGAACTTTGCGCCCTTGTCGCAGCACGCCATTCCTTTCTGGATGACAAAATATTTGCCGTCGTGCTCACTGGAGCTGCTCTCAGTTTGTTTTTCTTCGTCTTTTTCCTCTTGCTCAGTAGGATTCTCAGCATCTTCCTGCTGCGAATCTTCCTCCATCGTGTCTATTCCTTCATCTACCTCGTCATCAAAACCATTAAAATCACCATCCACAATCTCATTATTATTTTCAGGTAAAGAAAATTCAGACTCAGAAGAATTTGTTGCCTGTCCGGCAACATTATTTCTGTCAGGATATTTTTTCATGTTGTGTCAGTTTTAAAGTTTGTTTTCTGTAAAGCGCATCCTCATTCTTAAAAATAACAGTAGCTTCCGCCTCGAGCATTCTCTTTGTTTTTTTATCTGTGATGTATCGGATCTCAATATCACACTCTGCAAGTTCTTCAGGCGCCTCACCAAATGATATTCCGCGCAGGATCTCCTGTAGACTGTAGGCATCCTGGACAGTTCCTCTCAGTAGAGTTTCTACAATTTCAGTGCCTTTGTGTTCGTATTCGGCACGCATAGAGCATCTTAACGAAAAAGAATTCTGAATCAAATAAAAATTTTCCGTCCATTCTCTGGTCATGTGAAACCATTCCATCTTCGGAAAAAGCAATTGGTAGAGTAGTGCGGAAAAAAATTGTTTCAGGATATAATCTCTGTTGCCAAGACTTTCAAGAAACTTGTCGAAGTAGCTTTTGTAGATCTCACCAGTGAAAAATGCTTCCAGATCTTGTCTTTTTTCCTCGAATCTTTGTTTTAATTTTTCAAATTCAAAAATTCCTGCAATCTTACCCTGACAAGGAATGATGAACGGAATAGGATAGATGCTTTCCATACACGCCAAAGAAACTGCGCTCATCTTGTCATCAGGCAATTGCCCTTTTTTTGTAAAACCAAAACAGCGCACTTCCGCAATTTCTTCGGTAATGTTGGATTCCTCCTTACTTCTAAAATTTATATCGACCTGATATTCAATCTCCAGATCTTCTTTTGCCAAATAAGAATCTGCATAAAAATCCCTTGTGACAGTGGAAGGCGGCATTTCATTTTCTTTCGCTTTTCTAAGGTCTTCTGGGTTCTTATATTCTTTTGGAATGATGATCTGCTTCACACCCACGAGATTATTAAACCACAATTTCTCCATCCTTTCGCAATGAGTATTATGGAAATCCTTCAGCTGATCTCCGCTCATTCCGATTTTTTCACCAATATTATCAAGTGTGTCACCGGGTTTTACTTCGTATAACAGAATATTTTCGTCCATAGATTTTCATTTTGTGGAAAAGAGAATTTTCGTCTATTTAAATTTAAAAAACATATTTAGATTAATTATCAAGATGAAAAGTTATTTTAAAAAGTGTAGTAATTCTACGATATTGTTGTAATTCAAATACAAAAAATCCCGAAGAACATTTAGCTCAGGGATATATGTTTTTTGATCGAAATTAAACTTAAATTAGAAATTAATCAATCACACTCCAGCCTTTTTTAGGATCATTGTTGGAGATCACTTCCTGCTCGTTGACGATGATATTTTCCTTTCTTTGTCCAATGTAATCCAGCTCACTCAGCTTTCCGAAGATCAATTCAAGACTTTTCATCATCTGATTGATATTGAAAAAATATTCTCCCGTATTGTGATGGTCATAATTAATTTCAGCATTATTTGTAAGCTGGTTTAGTAAGGAATGCGGCGTGATCTCGCTCCATTCCAAACTGTAATTCAGCATTTCTTCCAGTTCAGATTGTACCATCATTTGGGTATCATTGTAAAGCTGAAGTGCCAGTTTTGAGAAAATATTAATCAGAAAAATCGGCGGTTGTTCTGTCACCACATTTTTGAACTGGAAATAATTTTCACCAATATGTTTGATGATAGTTTTGCAAAGCATTTTCACGTTATCAGCAAGCGTAATATTCTGATTTTTATGTGCTGTTTTCTGAATGATTTTAAAAGCGTACTGACGGAGATTGCCCAAAGAATTAGAGTAATTGTTGTAATACTCAACCAGTTTTGGATGGCTTTCCACGGAGCTGCAAGGCGGAATGAAATTAGCATCGATCTGTGCCATTCCGGATCGCATTGCAATCTTTCCTAAAACCAGATAATTGCCACCGGAATAACTGCTGTTCAGAATTGAAACATCCACCAGTTCTATTCTGTAATTAGGTTTGGTAAAAGGATGTCGCGGCGGAATTTCATCTGCATCAATATCGCCAAAAGATACGTGGTCAAACGGATTTACCGAAGCCAAAATATAAAATTCACCATCCACATCTTCCTGATCCTGAGACATATTTTTCGCCAGATTCCGGATGTTGACTTTATGATCAAACAACTCAATTCTGTAGCCTGCGAGTGTTATGGCTGTACATTTTTTGATGATAAGCTGTGCGTCATTGGTTGCGGTGCTCTGAAGTTCGTAAATAGTCTTGTCGCCAAATTTTTCCGTGATTGGCAACAATCCAAAATTATACGAATTGATTTGAATCGAGTTGGAATCCCGGATAGAATCTATCATAAAATCTTCCTGCTGCACAAGATGATCTTTGGAGATCTTCATCCCATCTACCCAGTTTACGGCGAAATGTTTTATCGGTTGTATCATAATGTTGTACTTATTTGGTTAGCAATATTACCTTCTTCCTGATGTCGGATCACTCTTTTGCAAATCACGGTTTGGTTTTCGGTAATGTTATTAGTTAAAATATCCTGTTCGAAATCAATGTATTTTCTGATGCTGAAAAATGATCGTTTGATATAAAAAATCCAGTAATAAGGCTCGTTTCCGGAATCCATCAGTTTAATCGTTGCATTCGGATTTTTGTGATTATAATCGTCCACGACTCGGTGAAACCAATCTCCGAATGTGATTCCTGTAGCAAGTGTTTTTGCTTTTACGATGAACCTTTGCTGGTCTTCAGAATTTTTGCTTAACTCTACATTCAGAACCATTAATTTATCAAAGTCAACGCCCTGGAAATTATGCGGTTTCTGGTCCGGATCAAATCTCCATGTTTTGTAAATGTCAAACGGAATACTGATAAACTGAACATAACAGTAATAAAAAATCAGCGGAACAATGAAAATCACAAGACTTGTTGCGGCCATATAAGCATTACCCAAATCATTACTCATCCATTTGAAAATCAACGTGAAGAGAAAACCGCCGAAAAGTATGCAGGTGATGCTCAGGATAGCTTCAAAAAGAATGCTCATCCAAAGTTTATCGATATGCTTTCTGAAATAATGATGCAGAAGATTGACGTGAATAATTCCCAGACCTAGATAAATCAACTGTGAAAAAAGATACCAGTACGGATTGAAAAGATTACCGGAAAAGCCTAAAAAACCTGGCAGACAAAGGCAAAGTCCGGACAGCAGAACATAGAAAATAATATGTTTTATTTTGATTGCAGGCTTGCTTCTGCGAATCATTGCGAGAATGAACACCAAAATTCCCGTAATAATTGGCATCAGAAGATACCTTAAAAAAATTCCTTTGACAGAACCTGCTTCCATATTTGTTGGTTATTTATGTTTGTTAAATATATTAAATATATGTCGAATATCCCAAACGATTGGTGTTTTCCAATGCATTTATTACAAAAGAATTCTCCTTTTTTTCAGTAATAAATTTTTCCTCAATCTTTACTGTAATGGGCATAAGATAATCATAAATAGTCTGCAAAAGTTCACGGAAGTCCGTTCCAGCAACATATTTATGAATCTCATTATAGGGAATCGGTCCAATTGTAATCTGCCAGTTTCTTTCGCCATCCATATGTTTTCCGTTTGGGATAAAAGTAATTCCCAGTTTTGTATTTCCCAACGATGTAATTCCTAATTCATCGTCGTGTTTATCAATTTTATTGGGAACAAAATCAATTCCAACCGGTACATTTAAAAAAGCAGTCAAGAATCTTTCGATCCATCTTTTATTCCCTCGAACTTCGTGGAGAAAAGGTAGAATATAAAAAAATATCTTTGCTGTTTCCAAATCCACTTTTCCCAATAACGGCCACATTTCCTTGAAAATTTTTATCAATGTGTCTGACTGGTCTGCAATATCAAATTCGGTTTCCTTCAGCAAAGCCGAAACCTCCGTATAAAAAAACTCCTGCTCGAATGGCTGGAAGAAATTCCGTGCATTTTCCTCAACTTCCTTTTGTTTCCGAATCTCTTTGACCACACTTTCAACACCTCGTTTGGAAGCTGTTCCTAATGATGGCGGATGGAAAAGCCCTTCCGGAAGATAATCGTAAATGCTTTCCCGATAGGTTTCCATAATGATCGTTTCATTATCGAAACCATAGTAAGTGGAGTAGATATTCTTGATATCTTTGAGATAAGGTCGATCATTAATCCCCACTTTTTTGATGAAAATACTGGAGCTGCTGTTGTAATATTTCAGCAGATTTGCGGCAACAGATTCTATTTTGAAATCGGTGCCCAATCTGTTGTATTTCAGTTCGGAAATATGTTGATGTTCATTCATACTTTTAATTTTTATACTTCCAGATGCATAGCATCTTCCACTATCATTACTCGATATTCTACACCGTCAATCGCTTTTGCTTTGATGTTATTTCTGAGCACATCTGCCAGATTATCCCAATATTTTCTGCCGTAGAACGAATAATTCTGAGGTGTGATTTCTACATCAACAGTTCTGATAAAACCTTCACGAGGCTTGTCGCTGATCATAGTTCCTCGTCGTACAGAAACGTTTTTCATTTCGCTGTTCAGCATCATTTTGCAGTAATTTTTCACATCTTCTGCTGAGATGATTTTATCTCTGCTTGTGAGTGCATATTTGTAAGCAAGAATCGTATCGGATTGCTTTTTTTCTTCTGCGCCGCCAGTTGTTTCTGTAATTAAAGTAATGACCTGAAGTTTTTTCTGAGAATTAAGCTCAGTTCCGGGACGAATGCTGTTTGCCAATGAAGAATGACAAACCCAAAATGAAGCATAAGTATGAACAGAATTTTCCAAAGGTTCGATGATAACATAGTTTACATCTTCCTTCAGTTCCTTGTTCGCCTGATCCACTTTCTTCATCAGGCCTTTCATTTTATCGGAGATTTCGCCCAGAACATCTTTCACTTTATCTCTGTTGATGATGGCGAAAGCAGCAACTTCATCCCTCAATAACTCCATTACGTGAGACATCAGATCTGTTGCATTTCGCTGGGTAAAGCGTTCCATTCCACCCTTTCTTACAGTGAAAAGTCCTTTTTCGATTTCGTCATTTGGTGTAAAAGGTATTTCGGAATATCGTTTTCCTAAGCCGTCCACAACTTCCTCTACATATAGGAAAAATTCTTCTTCATTAGTTTCCATCGGGATATTGTTTCCCATAATGTCGAGATTGTATTCTGTCTTTTTCCAACCGCGGTTATAAACAGGAAATGCATTCAGTACAAAAGAAAAATTCTCCAAAATCTCCGATGTAAATTGAGGTGGAAATTCCAGCTTCAGCCAAAGGATTTTTTTGTTTCGGAATTGATCAAAAACCGAACTTCCGTCATCAATATTCTGAGGAATTCCGTTTTGAATCTTTTTGAAAAGCGAAGGATAAATTCCGCTGATCTCTATGAATTTGTGCTTGTAAAGATTTTTGACATCTTCTTTTATTTTATAACGGATAGATCTTTCTTCGAAAATGCCTTCATAACCTTCCTGATCTATCGTTTCATTATAAGTGATTCCGGACGATATTTGAAGCGGAATATTATTGTGATAAACTTTGATGTGCGGTAGAAGTCTATAAACAAAATCTACCTTTTCGTAAGTTGGATTTGAACAATAAAGGCTGAATTTTTCAGGAAAATTTTCAGAATTATAGTTGCTGAGATCAATCCCAATCATAATATTTCGATAATCTGCAACATCGGACGAGATTCTCTGAATCGGAATCTTATTAAGCTGTTCATCAATCTGATAAACGGTATTTCCTGCAACCATCAACATAGTCTGTGCTTTTACCAGATCAATATTTTCAACCGGTGTGAAAGGAATCTCAACCTGCTTGTCCGACTGTGTTTTTCGGAATGAATTGAGATGTTTTTTAAAGAAAAACTCAGAATGTTCCATCAGTATTTCCGTATCTTCATCCGGCATGCAAAACGCGACGGCGTGCGAAGGTGTGGGATGTGTGTAATTTGTAGGCGTGAGCAGTTTGGCCAATCTCTCCAGAATTCTACCATTGATAGTCTGGATCTCATTGTTAGCTTTGAAAACTTCTGTACTGAATGCATCAATAAGCAGTTTCACAAACGGATCCAGAGATTGGATGCTTTTCAGACCCCAAAGTTTGGTGGCATTTTGAAGCATTCGTGCTTTTATGACTTCCTTGGAGAAAGTCTGTTGCTGATCAAAACTCATTTATTATCTTTTAATCGATTGACATTGGACTTAGAAATAACTCGGTAGAAAAACTGAACCGTTCGCCTGTAGCTTCCAGCTTGGCATTGATTCCGACCTTTACTTTTTTCTTGACTTCGCTGAAACCTCTTGTTTCGTAGCTGTGTTCTACGTAATTGATATGAGCCTGCACGACAGCGTTTACAAGTCTAGGCTCGTGCTCTGCGATCTGTCTCTGCAAGCTGCTTACGAAAAGGTTTTCCCATTTGGCTGGCGTCACGCCGTTATCGAATTCTACACTCCAAACATCGTTGCCGTAATTTTCGTCGTATCTGTTTTCGCCTTTTTTGGTAATAATCAAAAGCATAATATTTTGCGCAATGCTTTCCGCAATATCGCAGGTTTCGATCTGGCCGTTGCTGGTCATCATACTCAAAGGATTGAAGGGAATCTTGTAGTTTTGATTTTCCATGTTTTGCGGTTTGATATTAGTTTTTCAGAGAGCTGGTCAGTATTTTATTTTTGTTCATCAAAAAATTGACCATTAGATCCTTTGGTAGGTAAAAATCACTTTCACCTTTTTCATTTAATTTTGCTTCCAGATTAGGATTCCAGGTTAAGATCTGTTCTTTATTAATTTTCAGCCAACTGGCAATCGTTGCAATGTCGAAAGCTCCATTCAGTTTTGTCTCAGCCAAACTCTCCTGCGAAACAGAATAGTCTGATTTGAAAGGAACAAAAGCCCGTCGCGTCGCAGTGAAACTTCTGTAATCATTCAGCACCTGTTGCAATTCTCCCGTTGCATAACTTGCGTTCAGATATTTCCGGACGTGGTTTTGTGTTTCGGAGGGCAGATATGGAGCGAAATCTGTGTAGACCCGCGAATTTGCTTTGTTCATCGCTTTTTGAATGTTGCCTTCACCACAATTATACGCAGCGACCACCGTTACCCAATTTCCATATTTTTTATATAAATTTTTAAGAGAAATTGCTGCAGTTTTGGTGCTCTTGTACATATCAGATCTGTTTTCATCTGTCAGTCCATATCCATTGGCATGATCACTCATAAATTGCCAAAGACCTTTTGCGCCTGCGTGTGAAGTCTGTGTATGATCCAGTCCGGATTCTATCACTGCAAGGTTTTTTAGATGCCTCGGAATTCCTTTTTTCACAAAAGTATATTCAATGAAATCTACCAATTGCTTATTGCTTTTGATAATGCTCTTATATTTTTTTACACTTTGTTCGGAAGTGTCAGAAGCTGTTAAACCCTGCGCAAAAAAGTTCGAACAGGAAATAAGACAGAAAAAAATGGCCAGAGTTTTCATTTGTGTTAGTTTA
This sequence comes from Epilithonimonas sp. JDS, assembly GCF_021261315.1. Lineage (GTDB taxonomy): Bacteria > Bacteroidota > Bacteroidia > Flavobacteriales > Weeksellaceae > Epilithonimonas. The sequence continues at coordinate 202,471 of NZ_JAJSAX010000001.1, read as the reverse complement.
TAATTTTAAGCGATATCCCAAGTCACTTCCTCATTTTCAGAGTTCCAGCCTACATTGATGGTTTGTCCGGATTTCACTTCTTCGCGAACAATTTTTTTTGATATTGGTCTGGCTAATTGTGCCCGGATAACGCCGGAAATCTGACGTGCGCCATATTTGCTGCTGAATCCATTTAGAGCCAAATTTTTTATGGCTTCATCACTGATGTTAAAATCAATTCCGAGTCTCGTCAAAGCTTTTCTCAATGATTTCAATTGAATGCTGAAGATTTTTTCCGCCATATTTTCATTGATTGGCGCAAACGGAATAATCTCTGTAATTCTCGCCAAAAATTCTGGTCGGAATCTTCCGGATTCAGTCATTATTTTCATTAAATTTTTGGAAGTCGGAATCTCATTTTTTTCAAAATGTTTCACGATTTCCTCACTTCCGATATTTGAAGTGAACAATATTAATGAATTGCTGAAATCGCCTTCTTTTCCTAGTTTATCGTGTACTTTTCCCTCGTCCATAATCTGTAAGAAAACGTCGAAAACGGAAGTGTGTGCTTTCTCTATTTCATCAAAGAGAACAACAGAATAAGGCTGCTGGCGGATTTTATTAACCAACATTCCACCTTCCTCATAACCAACATATCCCGGAGGCGCACCATAAAGCAGTGCGGCTGAATGTTCTTCTTTAAACTCTGACATATCGAAACGGATCATCGCGGATTCATCATTGAAAAGCAGTTCTGCAACAGATTTTGCCAATTCGGTTTTTCCGGTGCCGGTAGGTCCAAGCAGAAAAAATGAGCCAATTGGCTGTCCCGGTTTGTTGAGTCCGCTGCGATTTTCTACAATGGCGTCTGATAGAGTTTTCAAAGCATGATCTTGTCCAACGACTCTTTTTATCAGCATTTCCTCCATATTCAGGAGTTTTTCTTTTTCCTTAGCCTGTATTTTTCCAATTGGAATTCCTGTTTTTGCAGCCATTACAGCAGCCAGCTCCAATTTTCCAACTTTTTCTCTTTTTATGGATGCTAATTGTATTAATTCATCAAAAGTAGAATCGATGATTTTTTTAATTTGACTCATGTCCATCGAAGTTTCCAAAGTATGCTGTTCGGAAAGTGAACCCCAGAGAATTGGACTCAGTTTATTCTGAAGGAGATTGAAATTCCAAATTAACTCATCAGCTAAAAGCGGATCTTTTTCGTCACTTTCAGAGATTATATGATCGTAATTTTCCTTCCACGCTTTTAGTTCAGTTTCAGAAAGTTCGTCAAGCATTTTGATGGAAGCCATCGTCCTGTCCAAAAGATCTATTGCAGAATCAGGCAGTTTTTTTCCTTTAGAGTAGCGTTTCGCAAGACTTACACAATCTGCCAAAGCGTTTTTATCAATTTCTACTTTGTGGTGGTTTTTATAACCATCAAGTAAAACATCGATCATCTTCACGCAAGTTATTTCGTCCGGTTCCTCTACATTCAGAACTTCAAAACGCCTGTCAAAAGCGCGTTCCGGTTCTATGATTTTTCGATATTCCTCTTGAGTCGTTGCGCCAATTACAGTGATTTCACCTCTTGCCAATTCTGGTTTCAGAAGGTTGGCAACATTTCCAGCGCTTCCCTTGCTGTCTAATAGAGAATGAATCTCATCAATAAAAAGAACGGCTTTATTAATTTTTTTACATTCGTTGATTACCTTTTTCAGGCGATCTTCGACTTCTCCTTTATAGGAAGTGCCGGCAAGCAAAGCGCCTGTGTCAAGTTCAAGCAAAGTTGCTTCTTTCAGCAATTCTGGAACATTGCCTTTGTTGATTTCTATCGCAAAACCTTCCAGTAAAGCTGTTTTACCAACACCTGGTTCACCTACGATGATCACGTTTGGTTTTGTTCGTCGGCAGAGAATTTCGATTAACATTCTGAGTTCCTTGTCACGGCCGACAATATTGTCTAGTTTGCCATTGCGGGCTTGTTCCGTTTTATCCACGCAGTAACTGTTGATCGCGGGAAATGAATTTTTATCTGGAGTAGAGTTTCCGGTTAAATGATTTTCCTGAAGATTCACTTTCTTCTCCTCACCTCGAAAGACGTTTAAAATTTCGTGCTCGCGCAATGGAAAGGATTTTAGTTCCTGGACAGAATAGGCAACATTCGGTTTTGAAATTGCGGCTAATAAACAAAGTGGCGATATCTCATCCAGACCAAGCTTTGATCTGATGTCGTCAGCTTCATCTAAAATCACATTGATTTTTTCATCTTTGGAAATATCGTCCGGAAGATGTGTGGATTTTGGGTATTCTTCGATTCTAACTTCCGCCCACTCAAAAATATAGCCAGGATCTTTATCTATATTCGTCAGGAAATCTCGTAAACCAAAATTGTTGTGCAAAAGTGCTTGCAGCAGATGTGAAGCACCATACTGAGCATTATAATTTTCCCTTGCCACAGATTGTGCAATATGGAAAACTTCTTTTATGGTCTCGTTAGTAATTAATACACTCATATAATAGAATTTATTTGTATTTAATTATTATTTCAAACCGAAAAATAAAGATTGATATCTCTATAAGTGAAAGTGGTGTGAAAGCGACAAAATCGTTAATTCATGAGAAAAAATAATGCCATTTTGAGTAAAATGGACGTTTGAAATGAATATTTTATAATGATCAGCATATAATGATCAATATAAGAGTATTTTACCGTTAATATTTTCACATTAATGTAACAATCGTGGTTTGATGTTAAGGATTTATGAATGTTATATTGAGGGATTCATTACAATGGAGTAAAAATTGTGCATTAAAATTTAACTCAGCCAATTTAATTTTGATTCTGAGAAGATTAAATATTTAACTCGATGAAGAATAGTTGTAATATGAAATAATAAAAGGATATTATATTAGAACTAATAAAAAAAAGCCCACTCAACTGGGAATGGACTTTAACATAAATAAAAAAGAATGAATTATTTTTTGATCACTTTGAACGATTTTTCACTTCCGTTTTCCATTTGAAGTTTGATAATGTACAATCCGGAATTTAAGTTCGAGAGGTCGATTGCAGAAGAGGCAGCAATAGATTTAACTTGTCTTCCTGCCGTATCAAAGACTGAAACAGATTTTGCACCTTTGATGTCTGATATGTTCAGGATATCAGTTACAGGATTCGGATATATAAAAACTTTTGATTTGCCAATTTCTGCTGTCGCCAATGTCTCATTAGGCAATACATTTAAGGTGTAATCTTCTGCCTGGCCGAAGTTTCTGGCGATGTCACAAGGATTTGTAAAATTGCTTGATGACAATGGAGCGGAGTATGACCATTCTTTTTTGACACGCATTCTGGTCTGCCCAAGTTTTGCGCCGGAAGGAACAGCGATGTTTCCTAAAGCTGTTTTACCATCTTCACCCGTTGAATTGTCTATAAACAGAGATCCATCTCCAAAATACACTTCCCCGGCATCATTCAGGCTTCCATTCTGATTCCAGTCTACGAAAACAACAAAGTAAGATTTCTTTCCGTCATTGGCATCACTTTTACCTGAAACAGTCAATTCTGACGTAGTTCCTGCTTTGACTTGTCCGATGATATTGGTGAAATTTTCATAGCCGGATGTTCCATTCAAAATGGCGCTGCTGGAATTGTTGATCCCTCCAAAAGTAATATTGGTGATAGGCTCAACAGTCGGAAATGAAGGTGTACAGAATGCAAAATCGTTGGTAGAGAAAGTGATTTCCTGACATCCGCTTGCATCTCCGATGTTGTTCGTGGATACGACTCGTAGATAATAGGTTTTATTTCTGTCCAGATTCACAACATAAGATAAGCCTGTAACAACAGTTCCATTGACAAGTTCAGAACCTCCTGCGGTGCTTCCTAAAAATACTTTGTAACTTGATGCGTTATTGGCTGCTGTCCAGTTGATTGTCACAGGATTCGGAACTACACTTGTTGATGCATTGGAAGGAACTGTAACTGTTGTGCAATCTGGTGCAACTGTCGGTGCAGCGTAAGTAAATTCATAAGCGCCAAGATCCGGTGTTGCAGCATTTCTTGTTGTGCCGGCAAAGTCGGTCGTAAAATTTTCGATATTAATGCCTTTATTATCCAGAAGTTCATTGGCTGTTGCGCTTCCATTGATCTTAAGGAAATCTGCGTCGGTTCCGGAAACTGATAAAAAATGTGGCATCAGACTGATCGAATTTGCTTCACGGGTTGCTACTAAAGTTTTGAAATCTTCCAGATTGTACTTTGTAGTGCCATTGAAGTAAACAAAACCATTGGCGCCAACTGCAAAATCGTTGTTGTCGGATGACAATGCATAATTCTCCAAATTAACTGCGGAAGTTCTTCTGAATGCACTTGTTGTTCCAGTCCCATTTGGAGTAGAGGTGTTTACGATAATGTTGTTTCTAAGGCTAAGTGCACCATTGGTCGCATTGACATTATATGTGTGAAGTAATCCTGTAGAACTGAAATTCGTACCGGTCGATACAGCATTTAAGTTCACAGTATTGTAATAGACGTTTAATTTGGAAGTTGCTCCTGTCGCTGCAAGGTTGATTCCTGCTAAACTTACGCTCGTGCCATTCGCTGTAGGTGTTTTTACATCAGAGATCAGATTATTGAATATGTTGGTTGTTGTATTGGCTGTTGAACCACCAACATAAAGTCCGTAGGCATTTCCTCCAGTTCCATTAGAAACAATATCGCTGATCTTATTATTTGAAATATTGGTGGTAACTGCCGTCCCGCTCAGATAGATAGCACTTGCATTGGAAAATGAACCTGATGTTGAAATATTTCTAACAATATTATTGCTGATGTTGGAAAAAGCACCCGTGGTAGCAGCGTACAAACCTTGAACGGTATCAACACCATAGATAGAAATATCATTACCATTGGCAGTAAGAGTTCCACTGGCATTTTGAACATAAAGTCCATAGGCGGCGCTTCCTCCATTGAAGCTTCCTGTTATAACTTTTATGATGTTACTGTTTGCAGTCAAGTTCATTCCGGATGAATTGGCATATATTCCATAATGCTGGGTGCCAAAATTATTATCCGCATTTCCGAATGCATTAATTACATTGTTGTTTGTTGTAAATGTGGCGTTTGTTCCCGAAACAAATATTCCCACAGTTCCTTTTCCGTTCGGTGAAAAGTTGATGGTGTTGTGGGAGACATTCATGTTATTTTGAGCTGTATGATTGAAGCCGTAATTGTTATTAACATAGGCACCACCTGCAACGCCGCCAATATCCGTCAATGTATTTCCCGTTGCTGCGGAAGATCCACCAATATCATTTCCCTGATCAAACAGTGTGTAGGGTGAGGGTGCAAAAGTATAACCAGTAAACATAACAGCTGAGCCCAAGGATTTCTCTATCGTATTGCTGTATATCCTATTATAACTATGTGTTCCCTCCACAGTTGTAGGGTTCAATGCTGTGCCTGCTGCATTCTGGTGTGCAAAATAGATTCCGATTGCTGTGTTGTTAAAGTTTCTCAGGAATGTTACTTTGCTGTTTTTGATGGTATTGTAATTACAACCATCCGAGCCGGTCAGATTATAAAAAGCAAAACCCCTTTCATTCAAAGTGACTGCTGTTGTATTGGCTGTATTTTCTTTTAAATCAATTCCATCGATGGTCATATAATCTACACCGGAAAATTTAAAGATTGCATCCACGGTGGCTGACGTTCCCGTATTTCCTGTAAACAAAGGATTAGCTCCAGAACCATTTTTTTGAATGATCAAAGGATTTGCTGTTGATAAAGTGGCGTTTAGCACAGTGCTTCCCAATTGAAATCCACCTGCTGGTGCTGTTTCTGAATAACCTGCCGGTATGTTCAAAGTAACCCCTCCGGATCCTACACCTTTGGTATTGAGATCAGCAAAAGCATCGGATAGGGTAGTATAATCGGCGCCGATCGTTTTTGATCCTGTAACCTGGGCTGATGCTAATGCTCCAAGCACTATTAAGCTAGCTAATAAAATTCTTTTCATAGTTGTAAATATTGCGTAATTATAATATTCATTTAAATATCATTAAATGTTTATGATATTTTTATTATTAATGCTAAAATTTTGTGCATTTCGTAAGTGTAAATTTTTTAAAGAAAAAGCTGCCTAATTTTACTTAGACAGCTTTCCTATCTTCATTTTTACTTGAAATTGATATGATTATTTTTTGATCACTCGGAAAGATTTGGTTGTTCCATCTTCCAAAGAAGCTTTGAAAATGTAAACGCCTGTCGGAAGTTTATCAGTAGAAACCTGTCCGTTTGTCATATTAGGTTTCAATTGTTTTACCTTCTGTCCAGCCATACCGTAGATTTCTATACTTTCAACTTTTTTAGTTGAGTCGAAGTTCAATACGTCTTTCACAGGATTTGGATAGAATTTAAAATCCTTATTTGAGACTTCTGATGTTCCAAGTTCAGATGCTGTACACGTACCTTTCAATTCATATACAAAATCACTTCCTGTTGGTGATGGATTCCAAGCGCCTTCTTCAAACAACATCATTGGTTCACCGACAACGCCTGACGTAGATGCTTCCCAGCCAATTGCGTCGGATTCCATAGACATCCAGTATTTACCAGCTTCCAGTACAACTTCCTGATTCAATTTAACTTCATATTTGTGAGCCCAATAAGGTAATGGTGACCATTGTGTGCCGGTAGTATCCTCTACAATTGAACTGCCAACGGCTAAAAGTTCTTCTCCCGGTTGTCCATTGTCGTCCTTATAGAATTTGAAACTGAAAGAAGTGGCAAAATTTACTGTAGTTGGAAGCACAGATTTGATAGTAAATTTAGTTCCTACAGGCACTTCTATATCTACAGCAGCAACTCCAATCCAACCTTCTTCTTTATCGTTGGAAGGTACTTCCTGGCCACATGCATTAGGATCAGTCACATACACCATAGAAGTTGCAAAGCTTCCATCGACAGGATTGGTCACTTTGACCTTAGCGATACCGGATGCAATTCCTGTTACTAAGCCATTAGAGTCAAGCGATATAAAACTATTTCCGTCTACAACTGACCAATTTACATTTGTAGTAATGTTTCCATTTAATTTTGCCTCCAACTGAACTGTTTGACCAATCAAAATCTGAGTGTTCTGCCCTTGGACAGCACCTACTGTCAATGGCATCGGCATACAATTACCAACGATTGCAAAGGCGCCGTTGAATCCGCCATCATTTGCGATAACCCAACCATTTCCGTCTAATCTGTCTTGATAATAATCGGATCCTAATTCTTCATCTACGGTAGCATCCCAAAATACTGAGGAACCGTCTTGTCCTGTAGCTGAAGGACTTAACCAATAAGTACCTTCGTTAAAAGCAATTGGCTGAGAGAAGTATAATTCAACCTCGTAATGTGCGAGACCAGCAATGTACTCTTTAAGGTATTTTTGACTTGTAGGCACAACATTTAAAACAGATGCTATTTCTTTACCTGGCTGACCATTATTTCTTGTATCTAAAAACTTAATGTCAAATGACCCTAATGGCGAAGTCTCTGAGGATATTACATTAAGTCTAATTTTCGTTACTTCAAATTTGGTTCCTGCCGGTACGATGAAGTCGTCCGCACCTTTACGGACATTTTTTGTAATGGTCAATCCACTGCCAAAGAAATTGGTATTAACTGCTTGTCTACATCCGTTCTTGAAAACATCTATCCGGATCTCACCATATAATGCACTTTTTGTGTCAGTAGCGCGAATGATTGCAAAACCTTCGCCTAAACCAGTAACTTTCCCAGTTGCATCTACACTTGCAACATTAGCTCCTTGTGTAACGCTCCAGTTAACGTACTGATCTGCTTCGACAGGTAATGTTTTGGACGTTAGCTGCAATGTTCCTCCGATAGAGTAGATTTCTTTAGGAGCGTCATTTAATGTTGAAACTTTTACAGAAGCTGCCGCCACAGGACTATTCTGATTGGTAATGGTAACATCAATCTCATCAAAAACTGCAAAATTAAGGGCAGATGTTGCCTTGATCTTAACGACAGCGTTGGAAGCAATTGCTGTAACCAAACCAGTCTGGCTAACGGTTGCGAATGTACTTCCTTCCTCAACACTCCAAACCACATCTTGGCTCGCAGTAGACGGATTCACAACAGCGTTTAGTTGTAATGTTCCTTTATCAACACCGATTGCAGCAGGAGCGTTGTTTTGTGTGGTCACTTCCAAAGAGGTTGGTGCAACAACAGCAAGGTTAAGTTTTTTCACACATAATTTCTGCAAAACAGAATCTACATAAGCCAGATAAAGATCACCATTGCTTGTCACAGCCAGAGAATTAAACAAACCTTGTCCCTGAGAAGCATAACCTGTTCCTACCTGATTCCAGGTATTAGTCGTCTCATCATAGCCCATCACATAGTTTCTAAGCGTGTCTGCATTTTCCCAATTGCTTACTGCTACATATATCTTATTGTTTGCACCAATTGCTATACTTGCATATTTTGTTCTTCCCGGAGAAAAGTTAAGCGGACCTACCTGAGACCAAGTAGTGCCATTGAACTTCTTTACATTCAATTTATTGCCACCGGCAGTGCTGGAAGCATAAGCTACATAAACATTGTTGTTGCTGTCAGTTGCAAGTGAGGAATAATACTCATCATTGTTAGGTGAAGAGGCAAGATCTGCAACACCGCCAGCTGGTTGCCAGGCATCTGTCGCCGTGGCATTTTGATCGTTCACATACACATGAAGATAACCTGCAGTGTTGAAACTGACATATATTTTACCATCCGTAGTTGAAACCATATCTACAAACGCAGGAAGTCCTCCTGCAAATCCTGTATTTCCAACCTGAACCCACGCACCATTTACAAACTTTTTAACAGTTCCGTTGGCTTCGTTGTTAACAGCAAACAGTGTATTGTTTGCGGAAATAGTGGAGGAATTATAGTTAATGACTGCATTTGTAACATTTGGTAATGAGGTCCAAGTGTTGTTTTCGAAAACCCTTGCCTGGTGTCCAACTTCCGGAGCAGTAGCTGCCTGATTCAGAAAGTAAGGAACTCCCTGATTGTTTACCGACAGGGAGTTGTATCCGGCAGTGGTAGTGGTCATCCCTTGGTTTCCAACGTACGACCACGAAGTGCCGTTGAATTTCTGTACCGAGCCCTTGAGTGCTGCGGCATCATAATAACCTACATATAAATTGTCCTGAAAGTCATTTACCATCGTGAGACGTCCGGCATTTCCGGCAGAGATGCCGGCTGAACTTCCGACTGACTCCCATACTTGAGCTCTTGCATTATTGAAAAGTAGTAAGCAGAGCAACGAAGAAAAAAATAATAATGATTTTTTCATAAAAAAGGTTGCATTATAAAATTGTGAATAGAATTGGCTTTATTGCCATCACAAATATATATTACCGACTTAGAAATTATGTAATTTGTAAGTCCTCTATTGCTTCCTTTACAAAAAAAACAAAGTACTCATTAGATACCTCATCTTGATAATCAGTAAGTTATGATTTTATTCAAAAGCGCTGAACCAAACATAGATGTCTGTGTTCGGTGGAATATTTAATTTTTTTCTGATGCGGTATTTTTTGTTTTGAACTGTTTTTGTCTCGATAAAAGTTGTTTTGGCAATCTCTTTGGTGGAAAGATTCAGCTTGAGAAGTGCACAAAATTCGATTTCTGATTTCTGAAGATCCGGATTTATCTTGAGCAGCTTATCGGAAAATGAAGGGAAAACCTGCTCGAATGTGAACATAAACGAAGGATCGCCATTGTTTGCCAAATCTACTAATGTGGCATACGATTCCTGCGGTGACTGTCTTATTTTATTTTTTTGTTTTCTGAAAAAATAAAATGCTACTATGATAGCGATAATAATAACTGCGAGCAAAATGTAAAGCCAGTAAGTGGATTTATTCTTCTCATCTTTCTGAGTTTTCTGATCTTCAACGATTACTTTTCTTAGCGAATTGTATTTGCTTTCTAACATTGAAATCTCCAGCTGCTTCAACTTATTTTCAAAAATGATCGCACTGTCCTTTTTGTTGGTTTTTTTGTAAAGATCCACCAGAGATGTGAAAACTAATTTTTTGTTTAGATCCAGACCTGTTGTTTTGCTGACTTCTAGTGCTTTGTGGTAATAATTGATCGCTTTTTTATCTTCCAAATTCTTTTTGTAGCCTTGTCCGAGGAGAAAATAATTCATCATCATTACTCCATCGTCCTTTTTGTTTTTAGGCTTTAAATCGATAGATTTCAAAGCAAAATACACAGCAGAATCTGAATCCAAATCCGTATAAAGACTTGCTATATTTGAATAATTGACGTACTGAAAATGCTTAACTTCTTCATCTTTATAAAGTTCGTTGTAGCTTTTTATAACCTCATGAAGTTTTTGAATTGCTTTTTTAGGCTCGCCTTTATCAGAATAAATGTTGGCGTAACTATTTAATACATTCGCTTTTGCCAAAAATATTTTCTTCTGTCCGCTTTTGTCATTTTTTAGAATGGTGTATGCTTTATCTAACTTGGGAATGGCGCGGTCATAAAATCCGTTGATAGAATAAGCCTCTGCCAAATAGATATTTGCCATTGCCTGAAAATAAACATCGTCCACCGAAACTGCTCTGTTGTTGAGTTCCTCAGCAAGGATGATGAGGTCATCTATTTGATTTTTACTGTAGTAGTATCTGCATTTTCTATCAAGAAGGATTAGTTCGGCAGAATAATTTTTAGTGTCTTTTGCTTTTTTCAGCAAGGCGTCTATCTGAATGAAAGCTTTGTCCAGATTTTCGTTAAAAAGTGTACCGTTTTGTTTTACCTCATCGGATAACGCCGTACTTTGCTGACCAGAGACATGCACTGTATTCCCAATGCAGAAAAGGATGAGTAGTATTTTGAAAAAACATTTTGATGCCGTTATCATTCTTCAAATTTATTAAGAAAATTTAATCTTTGACATCACATTTTTAAAAAAGCAGGTAAACTTCTCATCTCTAATAATTTATATCGTTAATTCTTTGAAGTTCATTCAGTTTTTTTAAACCATCTTTCCCTCGGAATGATAAAAATGAAATATTCAGATTCAAAAGTCTATTAATCTTGTTTATTACATAAAATAAATGTTCATTATTCTGTGATCTGAAAAAATCCCGTTGCTACTTTAATAAAATCCTGCAATTTTTTAGGGACAGCAAGCTCATCTGCTTTAGACATACTAAGGACTTCATTCGCTTTTTCTCCATTAGACACAAGATTTACCCAATTCGGATTGATGATAATTGCGTGTCCTACAGCTACTAAAGATAGTCCCACGTTTATGGCTTCAACAGCATCGGCCGCCTGCTTAATTCCTCCCGCAGATATCACAGGGATTCTTTGGTTTATGTGATTGATTATTAGATTTAAAATAGTGGAATCTCCGTTTTCTTCATCTATTGGCTTCTGGTAAAGCAGGCTGTACAATGACACGTGAAGATAGTCAATACCTGATTCAATCAGTTTGTCGATAAAAGGAAACGTATCTCTTACTCTGTAGCTTTCCGGCTCTTCGGGAGATATTCTAAATCCTACCAGAAATGGTCTGTCTGCATACTTTTTGATAACTTTCTGAATCTCTTTAATGACTGCAAGAGCAAAGTTCATCCTTTTTTCTGCAGATCCGCCCCAGTGGTCTGTGCGTTGGTTATAGTATGGAGAGAAGAAATTCTGTAACAGAAATCCGTGCGCCCCGTGCAATTCTATGCCGTCAAACCCCGCTTCTATGGCTCTTCTTGTCGTTTCTCCGAAAGCTTTTATAATCTCCAGAATTTCATCGTGCGAAAGTTCGTGGGACACAACGCCTCCTTCGTAAAATGCTGACGGTACCAATGCCACCGCACTTGCACTGACAGGAACATTATCCGGAATAAGTTCCAACACAGCCTTGTTTCCTGCGTGATAGATTTGAAGTATTGCCGGAGCACCATTTTTCTTTGTGGCAGCGGCCAATTTTTTGAGACCGGGTAGAAAAGAGTCATCATAAGAGGCGTATTCATTAGGGAATCCAATTCCGTTTGCCGTGACGCGGGTACAGCCTGTAATGACCATTCCCACTTCTGTGCTTCGAGCTTCGTAATGTCTGAGTTCATCATCTGCCACGGTATAATCGTCGTTGCTTGCCCAGGTTGTCATTGGTGCCATAGCAATTCTGTTTTTGGTTTCAATTCCGTTTTTAAAACGAAAGGTATCGAATAACTGTTTTGTTTCTGCATTCATTATAATAAATTTTTAGAGTTTAATATTTATATTTTATGGTGCTGGTTTTAAGGCAAACGCACAGCTAACCCCAGTTGCCTGAAGGTGAAAAATACGTGAAAAAGTGAATTTTAATTTATAGAGTTGTCTCTGAAAACATTTGGCGGAATTCCTACCTGTTTTTTAAATAATCTTGCGAAATAATTTGGATTTTCAAATCCCAGAGAATAAGAAATTTCCGAAATGTTCATTTTACCTTCTGTCAAAAGATTTTTAGCTTCTTTGATTAAATGGATATGTATCAGTTCAAGAGCCGTTTTCCCCGTTTCCTGTTTTAATAAATCACTCAGATATCGTGGGGAAACATTGAATTGTTCTGCCATATAAGAGACTGTTGGAAGTCCGTACTTCTGAACTTTGTTTTCATTGTAATACTCATCCAGCAATTGCTGAAATCTGCTGGCATTAGCACTTAGAGTCTCGATGCGGTTGATAAACTGCCTTTTGTAAAAACGTTGTGCGTATGTAAGCAGAGTTCCAAGATGAGCGAGGAGAATCGGTTTACTGTAATCGTCTGTGTTGTTGTACGATTCCCTATGCATAGTACGAACCAGATTCCAGATTGTTTCTTCTTCACTGGGCGCAAGATACAGAGCTTCGTTGGTCTCATAATCAAAATAACCATAACTTTTAATGTCTCTGAACAATGCTGTCCCTGCTAAAAAATCTTCCTTGATGGTTATCAGAAAGCATCCGTCATCAGATTTTACATTTTTAAAGGTAACGGTCTGATGGGGTTTGAAGAAAATCATTTTCCCCCGTTCGTGGTCGAATTCTTTTTTGCCGTAAGTAATGCTGCCTGATATAAATTTCTGAAAAGAAATGATGTAAAAATCAGCCGTAAAAATCATATCATCAATACTCCCGTCACTTTTGTGCCCGAAAGTGATTCCGAACAAAGGATGTTCAGGGATTTCAACGCCAACGTCTCTGCTGAAACTGCTGATATCATTATAATGTTTCATTGCTGAATATTGATTAATAATTTATTTGACAAATTTCCGGTTTTAAAATGATAATGTGCGGATACAAAAGTAGCAGAGTGTAGCACATTTTTACGTAATTATTTTTTGAAACATTATGTTTTCCTGTAAGTTGGAGTTTTGCCGGCTAAAATTTTAAATATGTACTATAGATGTACAATGTATTTGCCTTAAAGTAAGTTTTTTAATAAAGAGAAAATTTAAAAAAAACAAGGAATTGCTTTACACAATTTAGTAGTCTGCTGAAATTCTTGTAATAAATCGAAATGAAGAGAATTAAAAATCAATTATCTTATTGTATAAAATGAAAAAAGAGACAACTATCAAATAGTTGTCTCTTTCAAGTACCCAGTGCCGGAATCGAACCGGCACATCTTTCGATACTAGAGTTTGAGTCTAGCGCGTCTACCAATTCCGCCAACTGGGCTGATGTTTGTTTTAAATTGGTGTGCAAATATAGGATTATTTTTGAGCCGATAAAAATGATTGACAAATAATTTTCTATTTATTTTTTAACGGACTGTAAATCAAAAATATATTTTTATTAAAATTCAATTTCCAGACCGTCATACGCCAGATGAACATTCTCCGGAAGCTCGTTTTCCACTTCATCATGGAATCCCAGATGGTGGCTCATATGGATGAGGTAGGTTTTTTTAGGTTTAAGTTCATCAACCAGGTCCAAAACCTGTGGCAAAATGAAATGCGAATGATGAGGTTCTGTTTTTCTAAGGCAATTAATAATGAAAATGTCCAGATTTTTCAGTTTCTCTTTTTCCTTATCATCAATTTTACTCGCATCAGTAATATATGCGAGATTTTTAAACTTAAAACCGAGAATATTAATTTCCGAATGAACAATGTCAATTGGCTGAACCTCCACTTCATCAAACAATTTAAAATTCTTTTCGATTTCAAATAGATCAAAACTTGGCGCGCCAGGATATTTATGTTCAATGAAGGCGTAGGGAAAACGATCTTTAATTTCTGCTGCAACTCGGGAGTTACAGTAAATCGGCATCGAAGATTTATTCTTAAAAATCAAAGGCCGAAGATCATCCAAACCGATAATGTGGTCGTTATGTTCGTGCGTAATGAGAACTGCATCAATCTGTTCCTCGCGGTTTGTCAGCATTTGCTGGCGAAAATCGGGGCCGCAGTCAATTAATATTTTTTTTCCGGAATCAGAAGTTACGAGTGCGGATGTGCGTAAACGCTTGTCTTTTGGGTTGGTAGAAAGGCAGACCGGATGATGGCTGCCGATAACAGGAATGCCTTGCGAAGTACCGGTGCCTAAAAATTTTAAAAGCATTTTTATTTTAGCTGTTATTTTGGTAAATTTACAAAATAAATCTAATTCTTCGTGATAAAGCCAAAACTTACCCCTAAGCAGAAAGCATTAGCCATCAATTTAGATTCATCCATCTACGGTACTTTTGCCGAGATAGGAGCGGGTCAAGAAACTGTGAGACACTTCTTCCGGGCTGGTGGTGCCTCTCAAACGATTGCAAAAGCGATGTCTGCTTATGATAAGGATTTCAGTGATGCCATCTACGGTACCGAAAACAAAAACCGATACGTTACGCAAAACCGTCTCCGTAAGATGCTGCGCTACGAAATGGCGCTTATCGAAGAAAGGATTCCGCGAGAGAAAAATCCGGGAAAAAAGTTCTTTTCCTACGCCAATACGGTAACAACCATCAATTTCGATAAAACGTCCAAAGGCCACGGCTGGGTTGGGATCAGATATCAAAATTCTGAAAGCGAGGAATATAACGAGATCGTGATCCACGTCAAATTCAAAGAGACCAATCCGACTTTGCAGCAGGAAACTCTGGGAAGTCTAGGTGTTAATTTGATCTACGGCGCTTATTTCTATATCGATAATCCAAGAGTTCTTGTAGAATCTTTATACGATGATCTTTCACTTGACCGATTGGAAATTGATATGATTGACTTCAGCGGACCGGCTTTCCAATATGTGGACAATCGTCTGATGAGTCTTCAGTTGGTGAAATTGGGAATGACAGACGCGGTGATTTTCAACTCCAAAGGGAGCAATATGCTGCCTGCAGACATTCTTTACAAGAAAAATATTTTTGCCGTGAGAGGAAGTTTCCGTCCTGTGACGCGCGTGAATATTGATATGTTCGAGCACGGCTTGGATCTATTCAATCAGGATAATGCCTGCGACAGTGAGAATACGCAGATCTTATTTGAGATTACAATTTCCAATCTGAGAGCAGCCGGCGATATCGATGAGCGTGATTTCCTTGATAGGGTAGATATTCTTGGAACTTTAGGCTACACCGTGATGATTTCCAACTTCTCAGAGTATTACAGGATGGTGGATTATTTCTCATCGTTTACCAATCAACACATCGGCGTTGCGATGGGTGTTAACAACCTTTTGGACGTTTTTGATGAGGAATATTACAAGAATCTTCCAGGTGGAATTTTGGAAGCCTTCGGTAAGTTCTTCAAAAAGGATATGCGCGTTTACTTGTATCCTTACAAAGACCCTGAGAATGGCGAATTACTGACCTCAGAGAATCTAAAAGTTCACGATAATCTGAAAGAATTATACAAATACTTCAAGCTCAACAAGAGAATTGTTGACATCGAAAAATATAATCCAAAATTTCTGGAGATCTATTCCAGAGAGATCCTGAAAAAGATTATGGCCCACGATTTGGGTTGGGAAGAGGAATTGCCGAAGAGTGTGGCACAAATGATAAAAGACCGAGGAATGTTCGGATATAAAGAATTAACTTTCGAAGGATTAAAATAAAAAAATGGTAGAGCTAAAAAAACGACTTTCAGTAATTTTGGAAAGTCCACAAGATACAAATGTGAAACTTCTGAAAGTTTGTCAGCTTTTGGATAGAGAGATCTCTTATTACAACTGGACAGGATTCTATTTCAAAAACGGCGACAAAGATGAGTTGGCTCTTGGACCATACGTTGGTGCGGTGACGGATCACGTGATCATTCCATTTGGAAAAGGAATTTGCGGCCAGGTAGCGGTTTCTGGAGAGACTTTCGTAGTGCCGGATGTTCACGCTCAAGATAATTATTTGTCTTGTTCCATCGATACCAAAGCAGAGATTGTGGTTCCAATCTTCAAAGACGGCGAAAACATCGGTCAAATTGATATTGACAGTCATTCCATCGATCCTTTTACGAAAGAAGATGAAGAATTGCTGAACTGGCTTTGCGAGGAGGTTGCGAAGATTTTGTAGAATATCAAAATCAGAATTAGAGATATAAAGTCGTAAATTTATTTTGCGACTTTTTTTACAATTTAATTTGTTATTTAATTTCCTCCAACAATTCCCGATAATATTCCCCACACTTCGCCAAATGCGATCCATACCAAGAAAAAGCCTCGCCATCCACAATCATAGTTTTCTGATCAACACAAACATTCTCGATTTCCGCAATATGTTTTTCTTTGAAAGGAAAAGGCTCAGACGAAAGGAAAATCAAATCTGCTTCTTTCAAATCTTCAAATTGAACTTCGGGATAACGTTTCTGATCTTTAAATTGATTTTCAAAGCCCAATTCTTCCAAGATCCTCGAAATAAAAGTGTCACCACCAACCGTCATATAAGGATCTTTCCAAATCAAATAAGCGACTTTCAATTTTTTTTCAGGTTTAGGAATATCGAAAGCTTCGTAAGTTTTCAGATTGAAAAATTGCGCCTTTTCTTCCTTCCCAAATAGATGTCCAAGTTGTTTGATCAAATAATAATTGTCTTCCAAAGTTTCCACATTTGTCACCAAAACTTTGAAGTCTTTCATCAATTCTTCAACCTGTTCTTTCACGTTTTCCTCCTTGTTGGCAATGATGAGGTCGGGTTTTAAAGCTTTGATCTTTTCAATATTAAGGTTCTTCGTTCCGCCAATGATCTCGACATCTTTTACCAATTCTTTCGGATGAATGCAGAATTTTGTCCTTCCAATAATTTCATTAGAAGTCAAACCTAAGTCAAATAGGGTTTCTGTAATTGATGGAACTAGTGAAACTACTCTCATTAATAAAAAAATCTAATTTATAAAACGCTTCGACTCCGCTCAGCGTGACAATCTTATTACTTTTAAAGATGTCAGTCTGAGGCTCTCGAAGACATATAAAAAAAAACTCTCTCAAAAATAAGAATTTCTGAAAGAGTTTTATGAATTGAAATCGATTTTCCCTTTTTCTAAACTTTCTTAAAGTCCCTCGCTTTTGGAGAGGGATTTAGGGAGAGGAATTAATCTTCTTTTTTAGTCGTTTTCTTAGCTGCCGGTTTTTTAGCTGCCGGTTTTTCATCTGCTACTTCTTCCGTTTTTGGAGCCGCTTTCTTAGCTGCTGGTTTTTTAGCTGCAGGTTTTTTCTCTGCTGGTTCTTCTGTTTTTTCTTCAGCCACTACAACTTCAGAAGGTTCTTCAGTTTTTACGAAACTTTCCGGTGTGATGTAACCCGCTTTGTGCAAAAGGTTGTACCACTGAGCCAATTTCTTGATGTCAGATTCGTAAACTCTTTCCACATCATAGTTCGGAAGAGAAGCCGTCATAAAAGCTCTAAGCTCATCTCCAGAGGATTTGTGACTGATGGTCGCTTTGTAAGCGTAGTTTTTTGCAACATTTTCAAAAACTTCGAACAATGGAACTTCTTTGTCAAAAGTAAACATCGCAATATTGTCCAACAAACTTACCTGGCTGGAGTTTGAGATGCTCGTTTTCTTTTTAGTCGAGATATCCTCAACGATAAATCCATTCTTTAGTTGAGAAACCAATTTGAAAAGTCCCGGTTTTCCGGAGATTGAAATAATTTTTTCTAACTGCATTTTAGTATGTTTTCTTTAATCTATTTTAACTTAATTGATAGTTGTCCGTTGATAGTTGATTGATTTGGATTGAGAAAACTTCCATCTTCCCGCATCCAACTTCCATCTCTACTTAGGAAACCTCATTTTGTAATTCACGCTCACGTCGCCGTTTGCTATCTTTTGAAGTTTTCCCTTCACGATTTTTTTCTTCAAAGCACTGAGATGATCTGTAAAAAGAATTCCCTCGATATGATCATATTCGTGCTGAATCACTCTCGCTCTGATGTCCTGAAAAGTATCGGTATGTTTAACGAAATTTTCGTCGTAATATTCTATTTTGATGGTCGATTTGCGCTTCACGTCCTCACGAACTTCCGGAATACTCAAGCATCCTTCATTGAATTTCCATTCCTCGCCAGATTCTTCCAAGATTTTTGCATTGATGAACACTTTTTTGAAGTCTTTCAATTCGTCCGCAATATCTTCATAATCCTCATCATCCGCAAGAGGCGAAACATCGATGATGAAAAGACGAATATCCAAACCAATCTGTGGCGCCGCCAAACCAATTCCGTTGGCACCATTCATCGTATCAAACATATTTTCGATTAGCGTTTTCAGCTCAGGATAATCTTTGTCTATTTCCTGTGCTTTTTTTCTTAAAACCGCGTCGCCAAAGGCTCTAATTGGTAAAATCATCTTTTTTGTTCTAAAAAATTCTGCAATATGATCGTTGCACTCACTTTGTCGATCAATCCTTTTTCCTGTCTTTGCTTCTTGTTCTTTCCGCTTTGGCTGATGAAAAAAGATGCCATTTTGGAAGTGAAACGCTCATCCAGACGATTGATCTTTTTATCCGGAAATTCCTTTTCAAAACCTGAAATAAATTTCTGAATCTCAATTTCGATTTCGGACATATTTCCTTTCAAATCTGTGGGAAGTCCGATGACAATTTCATCTACTTGATTCTCAGAAAAATATTTTTTCAGAAAATCCATCAGCTTCGGTGTTTCCACCGTCGTCAGTCCGCTTGCGATGATCTGCATATCGTCTGTCACTGCTATTCCCGTTCTTGCTTTTCCGTAGTCGATTGACAGGATTTGTCCCATAAGTGTGCAAATTTACAAAAATTTTCAGCTTATGAAAATCAGATGCTTATTAATAAAATAAAAAGCCGCAAACTGACGAATTTGCGACTTTAAGTGTCTTTGCTTTTCTGAAGAATGTAAATAGATAACTATTTTTTCATTTCCTCAACCAAAACTTCAATCTTTTTGATATATTTTCCATAAAAATATTTGAACCAAGCCGTTCCGATAAAATAAACCATTGTGAGTCCAAACGCAACCGAACCCAGAAAAACCATAGCCAGCATTGCATTTGAATAGTTATGAGTCTGCGGAATTGATTCCAAAACGATGATCATTTCACAAACAAAAAACGGCACAAAACTCAAATAAAATGAAACATAGTACTGCTTGTTCAGTTCAAATTGATGGAGAAGGTCTTTCAAGGAATCCAAAGTTCCCAAAGCAGGATTGCTAATTTCTTTATAAAGTTTGAAAAATTTGTTAAAGAAAAAACCTGTGACCAAAGTCATAGAAAGTACCAGAATTTCCAAATATAAGTTGAATCTGAAGGGCAATGGAGAAAACCAAACTATCATTAAAATAATTGGCATCAAAACCACCGTTGACCAAAATTCATAACGCATATTTTTCCTGATTCTTTCCAAAGGATGATGCAGTTGTTTCTGCTTCTCAGGCGAGATTTCCGGCGTTTCGGAAACATCTTCCTTATTCCAAAGTGATTTAAGATTATCGAGTTCCATATTTTTGATAGTTGATAGTTGATAGTTGATAGTTGATAGTTTGTGTAGTCTGGAGAAAGGTTGTCAGGCTGAGGTTCTCGAAGCCTACTATAAGATTAATTCCTTCAGTTTCTCCTTTGCTCTGTTCAGTTTTACCCGCGCATTTCCCTCCGAGATTCCCATTTGTTCCGCCATTTCCTTTCCGGAAAAATCTTCGAGATAATAGAAAATTAAGGCTTTGTCAATGGGATTCAGTTTTTGGATGGCTTCATACATTTGTTTCAGTTTCAGCTCATCTTCCAGGTTGTAATCTTCCTCTTTGATTTTATAAAGCGAAACATCATCGTTCTGAATAAAGCTCCGTCGCTTTTCCGATTTCAGGAAAATAATCGCTGTATTCAATGCAATTCGGTAAAGCCAAGTTGAGAATTCCGACTTTCCTTCGAAGCTCGAAAAAGACTTCCAAACCTGATAAATAATCTCTTGGAAGAGGTCATTTTGGTCATCACGATTGTCCATATACATTTTGGAGATTTTAAAAATAATCCCTTTATGTTTATCGATTTTCTCTAAAAATTCTCTCTCAGAATCCATTCTTGTTTTAACTCTATTCGGTTAGTAGAAATAAAAATTATTTGTTACAAAAAAAGTGGAAGACACAAGAACAAAAACAAAGGAATCAAGTTTTAGGTACGTCAACCTCAATATTTATATCCAGAATGACAAACTGAATGTTTTACACACAGTAATTTTTCATAATTTTGTAAATCAATTATCATTCATCATCTATCATTTATAAAAATCACAGATGTCTTTAAAAATTTCAGGACTCACAAAAAAATTCGGAGAGCAAACTGCGCTCAACGATATCAACATAAGCATTTCAAATAACGAAATCATCGGACTTCTAGGCCCAAACGGCGCCGGAAAATCCACCTTGATGAAATCCATCACGGGCGTCCTGAAAATCGACGAAGGCGAAATTTTGTTTAATGACAAAAACATCAAAGAAAACGAAATCGAATCCAAAAAGAAAATTGGTTTCCTGCCGGAGAACAATCCGCTTTACAACGAGATGTACGTGAAAGAATATCTTCAATTCGTAGCCAATCTGCATAACATCAAAAAAGAAAGAGTAGAAGAAGTGATAGAATTGGTCGGAATCACACCGGAAAAATCCAAGCAAATCTCGCAACTTTCCAAAGGCTACAAACAACGTGTCGGACTCGCTCAGGCCATTCTCCACGAACCGGATTTATTAATCCTCGACGAACCAACCAACGGCCTCGACCCCAATCAAATCGTCGAAATCCGAAACGTCATCAAAGAAATCGGGAAAGAAAAAACCGTGATTCTCTCCACGCACATTATGCAGGAAGTGGAAGCGCTTTGCTCCAGAGTGATTTTGATTCATCAGGGAAACATCATCCAGGATTCGCCAATTTCTGAGTTCAAAGGGAAATTCGGAAGTCTGGAAGAAGCGTTCCAGAGTTATACTGTTTAGTCATCAATGATGAATGATAATTAATCAATGATGTTTTAAACAAAAATTAAAAATTGTAAATTCGTAGAGGTTTAATAAAATAAAATACGATGGAAGCATCAATCATCATACACCCAAGAAACAGAAAAGAAGCGTCATTACTCAAAAAAGTTTTGAAGGCTTTGGATGCGCAATTTGTTTTTAAAGAAGAAAAATCGGAAAGCTTAAGTCCCAGCAACGACCCATATTTTGATATTCCGGAAAACGTAGCGGAATTGGAAAAAAGAATCGAAAACTTAAAGACAGGGAAATCAAAATCTAAAATACTTTCAGTAAAAGCTCAGAAAGAATTACTGGGTTTATGATTTTTCAAATAAAACTTTCAGATGAAGCAGAAAAAGACATCCTATTTTATAGAAAATCGGGTAATAAATCGGCTTTGAAAAAAATTGATATATTTATTGATGAACTTCGTATTAATCCTTATTCTGGAACGGGAAAACCTGAACGCCTAAAGCATAAAAACGGTAATATTTGGTCAAGACGAATCGACAGCAAAAACCGCTTGGTCTACAGTGTCGAAGAAAATATTGTAACCGTGGAAATCATTTCCGCAAAAGGTCATTACGGCGACAAGTAAGAATTCTAATTCTGAAATAAAACAATTTGTCTTAATACCTTACTTTTTAATAATCTTCTGACCTCAGACTTCCGACTTCCTACAAAAAATGAACTTCGCCCAAATCATTCTTCCGCTCAATCTCAAAGGAACTTTTACCTACAAAGTTCCGGAAGATTTTTTGGATAAGATTGAAGTCGGAATGCGTGTTCTGATTCCGTTTGGCGGAAAGAAAATCTACACTGGAATTGTTGCCGAATTATTTGATGAATTCGAGGATAGTTTTGTTCCGAAAGAAATCATTAATTTGCTTGACAATCAACCGATTGTTCCAAAACAACAATTGGAATTCTGGAATTGGATAAGTTCTTATTATCTCTGTAATCTCGGCGAAATCTACCGTTTTGCATTTCCATCATCTTTGAAATTGGAAAGCGAAACTTATGTCCGATTATTATCAGAAAGAACAATTGACTGGCAGAATCTGGATGCGAACGAAACATATCTTTTGCAAGCTTTGGAAGTGCGTCAAATGTTGAATTTACAGGAAATCGAAGCCTTTATTCCAAAAAAAGAAATCATCAAAACCATCAATGCTTTGATTGATGAACGATATATTTCGGTCGATGAAAAAATCACGGAGAAATATAAAGCCAAGGAAATCGCCCATGTGAAAGTGAATGATGAAGCTTTGGTTTCGGAAAATCTGGCGAAGATTCTTTTGAAATTGGATAAGGCCAAAAAGCAGAAAGATTTATTTCTCAATATTTTATCAAAACAAATTGATGAACCCAAAACACCAATTCGAAAATCTTTGGTTTTTGATGAAGGAAATTTTGTGAATCAACAACTCAAATCTTTGATAGAAAAAGGTTGGGTTTCAGAATATTATCTCGAAAAAGACAGAATCGAATCTTACGAAGGTGAGCTGGAAGAAATTGAACAATTGTCTGAAAATCAGAAGTTGGGGGTTTCGGAAATTAATAAAGCCTTCGAAGAAGACAAAAATGTTTTGCTCCACGGAATCACATCTTCCGGAAAAACGCATCTTTATTTAGAAAAAATTGAAGACTGCGTGAATGCAGGAAAAAATGTGCTTTTGCTTTTGCCGGAAATTGCTTTGACAAAACAAATCACCATTCGCCTCGAAAAAAAATATGGCAAAAAACTAGGCTTTTATCACAACAAACTCACGGATTTTGAAAGGGTAGAAGTCTGGAGAAAAATCAAAAAAAATGAACTTCAAATCTTGATTGGAACACGGAATTCTTTGTTTCTTCCGTTTGAAAATTTAGGATTGATAATCGTTGATGAAGAACACGATTCTGCGTATAAATCCAGAGATTCGAATTTCTTTTTCAATGCGAAAGATTCGGCGATGATGTTGGCAGAATTTTACAATTCAAAACTGATTCTGGGTTCTGCAACGCCTTCGTTGGAAAGCTATGATTTGGCAATGAAAGACAAACTTCGCTATGTGATTTTGAATGAGAGATTTGGAAACGTGGATGTTCCAAAGTTCGAAATTATTGACGTTAAGGAAGCGCAGAGTCAGAAGAAAATCATTGGAAACTTCAGCCAAAAAATGCTTGACGAAATCAATCTTCAACTTGAACACAAAAAACAAAGCATAATTTTGCACAATCGCCGTGGATACGCCAATGTCATTGAGTGCGAAACCTGCGGACACGTTTCTTATTGCAGCAATTGTGACGTCGTGATGACCTATCACAAATCTGCAAACGAGCTGAAGTGCCATTACTGCGGACACAGAGCCGGAAAACCGACGGCTTGCCCAAGTTGTCACGGTACCAATCTGAATACAAAAGGTGTTGGCGTGGAGCAAATCGAGGAGGAAACTCAAAAAATATTCTCTGACGCCGAAGTCGACCGAATGGATGTAGATGCGATGCGCAAGAAGTTTGCGTACGAAAAACTGTACGAAAAACTGGAAAATGGCGAAACCGATATTCTCGTCGGAACGCAGATGGTTTCCAAAGGTTTGGATTTTGAAAACATAGAATTGGTCGTGATTCCGAAAGCAGATGCTTTGATTTATGTCCAGGATTTTCGGGCTGAGGAAAGAGCATATCAATTGATTACGCAAGTTGCAGGAAGAGCGGGCAGAGTTTCGGGTGAAGGAAAAATATTAATCCAAACTTACAATCCGTCGCACTCGATTTTTGAATTAATTAAAAATCAGAATGTTAAAGAGATTTATGATTATTTCCTAGATGAACGAAAGAAATTTCTCTATCCGCCATTTGTTAAATTGATAATGATTGAGCTGAAACACAGAAAAGAAGACAAATTGAATAGAGCTTCTCAATTTCTTGGTTCGGTTTTGCGAAAATATATTCCTGAAGAATGCATTCTCGGACCAGAAAAATCCCCAATTGCCCGAATCAACAATCTTTATCAATATCAGATTCTGCTGAAGTTTCCGAAGAATAAAAACTATAAAATCTACAAAGAATTGCTTGCAAAATCTTTGGAAGAATTTGATGAAATTACCGCTTACAAATCTATCAAAAAAGATTTCTTAGTTGATTTTTAACTATAATTAACAAAATTTTGAATCTTTTATTACGGGTTCCCGTAACTATCTTGGCAATATTCTCTAAATTTACTACGTTTTGAAATGAGATTAATTTCTTCAAAATCTTAATTAAAAATAATTCAATAAAAAATGTAATTCTTTTGAGAATGAATAAATTCAAAAATTATTTTTCGATTTTAGGTGTAGGGCTTTCCTCTTTTATTTTTTCACAAGGCACATCTGCAGGAACTTTACCTCAGGTTGCAGACCAACAGCTTCTCGTAAAGGACATCACCGCAGAGAAAGCGTTGTTGTCTCCGAAAGAGCAAATCGAATTCAACATCAACAAAATGTTCACCGACCCAGTTCTTCGAAATGCGAATTGGGGATTTGTGGTTTATGATACGAAAACTGGAAAAATTGTCACTTCTTATAACGAAAATGTACCGTTGGTTCCAGCTTCGACCACAAAACTGTTGACCACGGAAACCGCTTTTGCACTGTTGGGAACCAAATACAGATGGAACACGCAGTTGGAATATTCCGGAAGCATCGATGCAGAAGGCGTTTTGACCGGAAATCTTTACGTCGTGGGAAGTGGCGACCCGTCTTTGGGCGGAAACAGAGGTGGCGCATCGAGTTACGGACAAATCGTGAATCAATATCTGGACGCGATAAGAGATAAAGGAATCAAGAAAATCACGGGCGACATCATCATCCAAACAGCGATTTTCAAAGAAAATAAAACCGACCTTCCACAGAACATCGTTTGGTTGGAACAAGCCAATTATTTCCTGCCAGTCGGGACTACGAAGGACATCAATCCAAGAAATGAAAAACTGATTGTAAGCCAATCCAACAATCCTTTTAATCAGGTTAAAAAATATTTTTACGTTTCGCCCTACTCCAACAAGATGGTTTTTGCAGACCAGTTTGATGGTGCTTGGGTGACAACGAAGGTGGCAGAACCACCAGCTTTTTTGGCTAATAAATTAAGAGAAGGTTTGGTGAAAAGTAAAATTTCAATCGTTGGAAAAGTAACGCCGAAAATCGTTGATAGAGAACCTGAACCACGAGAAATTCTGACAACTTACAAATCACCGACTTTAGCAGAAATTGTGAATTACACGAATCAAAGAAGTGACAACGGATATGCGGAAGCCATTTTGAAATCGAATGGTTTTATGAAATTGGGCGACCAAACCACAGAATCCGGCAGAATCGTCGTGACAGACCATTTGAAAGATATTAATTTTGATACGGTTGGACTCAATTTTATGGACGGAAGCGGACTTTCCAAAGCGCATACGGTGACGCCAATTTCTCAGGTCAAATTTTTAACGGCATTGATGAAAGCGCCTTATTACAAAGAATATATGGAATCTTTGCCAATCGCGGGACAAACCGGAACATTGAAACATATGTTTTTGGTCAACTCCAATGGACAGATTTTCGCGAAAACCGGAACTTTGAATGGCGTGAAATGTTTGGCTGGCTACATCAAAACCAGAAGCAACAGAACGCTGGCTTTTTCTCTTTTAATTAATAGATTCTCAGGCTCGGTAGCGCAGGTGAAAGACAGAATGGAGCAATTGCTGGACCCGACCTTAGATTTGTAACAATCAACATCTTATAAAATTTTAAACTCACAATTTCTTGTGAGTTTTTTTGTAGCTTTGATTTAAATAATTTATTGATTATGAAAAATTTTTACACATTAATCATAGTTTGTTTAGCGGTTAATTCGTTGTTTGGACAATTCCAGAATATCGACAAAAAAGGATTGATAGAAGCTGAGAAGAATAGAGCTTCGCGAGGAAGTTTGGACGTGAATGTGAATCCAAATACACTCAATTATGATTTGACTTATGTAAGATTGGAATTGGACCTCGACCCAAATCAGCAATACGTTTCCGGAACTGTGACCTCGCATTTCAAAATGTTGCAGAATTCTAATGATATTTATTTTGATTTGGCTGATAATCTGACTGTTTCGAATGTAAAATACCACGGACAAGATTTGACTTTTCAACAATTGAATACAGATGAAATTAAAATCAATTTTCCATCTTCAGTTTTAGCTCAAGTCACAGATTCTCTATCCATCACGTACAGTGGAATTCCGGATGGGAGCGCAAATGCTTTTGTCGCAAGCCAGACACAAGCTGGAAACCCTGTGTTGGTGACTTTGTCAGAACCTTTTGGCGCGAAAGAATGGTGGCCGACCAAGCAAAGCCTTAATGATAAAATTGAGAAATTAGATATTAAAATCACAACGCCAGCGCAGTATACAGTCGGCTCCAACGGAAAACTAATGTCTGAGACCATTCTCGGAAATGGAAAAAAATTAACGTATTGGCAAACCAATTACGCGATTCCAGCTTATCTTTTTGCCTTAGGAATTTCAAATTATATTAAATTAAATTCGACAATCACCACTTCGGGAAGTTCTTTTCCATTTCTCAATTATGTTTATCCATCGTCGGCCAACGCAAGCGTACAGGCCAATCTGGATTGGACGGAGACCAATATGCAAACATTCGAAGACCACTTCGGTTTGTATCCTTACAGAAACGAAAAATATGGTCATATGCAATCCAATTGGGGTGGCGGAATGGAACACGCAACAATGTCCACAATGGGCTATTTTGCGCAGGATTTGATTGCCCACGAGTTGGCGCACCAATGGTTTGGCGACAAGCTGACTTGTGGTGCCTGGAATGACATTTGGCTCAACGAAGGCTTTGCGACAATGGGCGAATATGTGGCTTATGAAAAATTGTTGATGAATCCGTCGCAGTTTCAAAATTATCTGCAAACCGAGATGGACCAAATCACAAGTTTGCCAGGTGGAAGCGTTTATATTCCCGACAGTCAGCTGAGTTTCAATCGGATTTTCGATGGGAGATTGTCTTACACCAAAGGCGGTTATGTACTTCGAATGATGAAGTGGATTCTTGGTGACGATGCGTTTTATACAATGTTGAAGGCTTATCAGGACAATTCTGCTTTTGCTTATAATTATGTGAAGACATCAGATTTTCAGAACTTTTTGAGCAGTTTTACAGGAAGAGATTTCACGGAATTTTTCAACGATTGGATTTATGGTGAAGGTTATCCAACCTATCAAATCCGCTGGACTCAAAATGCAAGCAATAATAAACTAACTTTCCGTGTTGGTCAAACTAGAAGCAGTTCTACAGTCAGCTTCTTCGAAATGCCGCTTCCAATCAGAGTTTCAGGATCTGGCGGACAAACTGCCTATTTTGTTTTAGATCACACTTCTAATAACCAATATTTCACACAAGATGTTGGATTTACAGTAACTGGAGTGACATTCAATTATGAAAATCAGATCATTACAAAAGGATCAACAGTTATTAAAGACAATACATTAGCAGTAAATGATGATAGTAAAGAAAAAATAAATGTGTATCCAAATCCGGCCAAATCATACATCAAAGTTGCAGGTTTGGAAAAATCCACAGATTACGAAATATTCTCAGCTGATGGTAAATTAATCAAAAAAGGAACAGCAAATCCTAACTCTGAAATTAATATTTCAACATTGGTGAAAGGAACTTATATTTTGAAATTTAACGATCAATCTGTAAAAATCATAAAGGAATAAATATTAATATAATTCAAAACATAAAAAAGTTAAAAAAAGCACGCAATTGAAGTGCTTTTTTTATTTTTGTTAAAATCGAAAATCAATAAAAATGATATCACAAAAATTCCTCGAGAACATTACCAATGAGCTAACGAATATAGAAAATGACGGTCTTTACAAAAAGGAAAGAATCATCACTTCCCAGCAAAGTGCAGAAATAGAAGTTGGTGGCAAGCGATTGCTGAACTTTTGCGCGAACAATTATCTGGGATTATCCAACAATCCAGAAGTGATGAAAGCTTCAAAAGATGCTATAGATTCTCACGGTTATGGGATGTCATCGGTTCGTTTCATTTGCGGAACTCAGGATATTCACAAAGATTTGGAAGCCAAAATTTCTAATTTCTTAGGAATGGAAGATACTATTTTGTACGCGGCGTGTTTCGACGCAAATGGCGGTGTTTTCGAACCATTATTTTCAGATGAAGATGCCATCATCTCAGATGAACTCAACCACGCCTCAATCATTGATGGTGTAAGATTGTGTAAATCTGCAAGATACCGTTACAAAAACAACAATATGGAAGATTTGGAAGCTCAATTGATTTGCGCTTCCGAAAAAAACCACCGTTTCAAAATCATCGTCACAGACGGCGTTTTCTCAATGGACGGAATTGTGGCCGACCTAAAAGGCGTTTGTGATTTGGCTGACAAATATGATGCGTTGGTAATGGTAGATGATTCTCACGCCACCGGATTCATTGGAAAAACAGGCCGTGGAACGCACGAAGCAAATGATGTGATTGGAAGAGTCGATATCATTACTTCAACGTTAGGAAAAGCTTTAGGTGGCGCATTAGGCGGATTTACTTCTGGAAAAAAAGAAATCATAGATATGTTGAGACAACGCTCTCGTCCATATTTATTCTCAAATTCATTAGCACCCGGAATTGTAGGCGCCGCTTCCAAAGTTTTGGATATGATTTCCGAAGATACTTCATTGAGAGACAAAGTAATGGAAAATGCAGTATACTTCCGAAAAGAAATGAAAGCCAAAGGTTTCGATATTCCAGACGGCGACGCAGCAATCGTTCCTGTGATGTTGTATGATGCAAAATTAGCTCAGGAAATGGCAGAAAAACTTTTATCAGAAGGAATTTATGTGATTGGATTCTTCTATCCGGTTGTTCCAAAAGGAAAAGCTAGAATCAGGGTTCAGCTTTCAGCAGCACATTCCAGAGAAAACCTTGACAAAGCAATTGCAGGCTTCGAAAAAGTAGGGAAGGAGCTAGGTATAATTTCTTAATTCAAAATAAGTTCTAAAAATTTCATCAAAATTATTTCCCCAACACTAAAGGGAGTAATTTTGATGAAATTTTAAATGAATGTTCCCACTCTAGGAATTAATTCTGCTTGACGATTTAACAGTCATAAGTCATTGGTGAAATTCATAGTATGGCTTATTTCTACTGATGATGTTGAAAGTTTATTGAACTTTTTTTCAATAAATTTTTATATGTCTTAAAACTTTAAAATAAATCGTCGTTGACTTAGCAAAGTCTGAATATAACAAATCAATTTTTCCTGCAACGCCAACTATTTTGTCCACATTGGGATTTCCTAAAGTTTACTTTTCTCTTTGCTCAAAATGAAAGGTATTAGATATAGCTCCAAAGTAGCGAAAGGTTTGTAGATATTTTATCAAGCTGATATTAAGCTCAGTATGCGCGATAAATAAATATATGTAATCCTATTTCCTCCCAAAAATCATCCTGTCATTCCACGAAATATCTTTCAGAAGCTCAACTTGAGAAAAATCATCTTGATACAATTCCAAAGTTTCTTTTCCTAATTTCTGATTGATCTCAAGAAACAAAAGCCCACCTTCTTTCAAATGATTTTTGCAGTCTTCGGCAATTTTTCTGTAAAAAATCAAAGCGTCCGAAGTAGGAGAGAAGAGTGCCAAATTCGGTTCAAAACTCTTAACGGATTCTTCAATTTCCAGATTTTCCTCAATCCCGATATAAGGCGGATTGCTTATAATGACGTCATACATTTCATTGTCAGTCTGAGCGGAGTCGAAGACTTCAGTCAGATAATCTTTATGGATGAAATTAATTTCAACTCGATGAAACTCCGCATTCCTTTTCGCAACTTCCAAAGCTTCATTCGAAATATCAATCGCAAAAACTTCCGCTTCCGGAAAATGCTTCTTCAAAACAATCGGAATAATGCCGCTCCCCGTTCCGATATCGAGGATTTTAGTTTGAGAGTTTGAGAGTTTGAGAACTGGGAAGTTTTTAGTCTGATCCTCATCATCGTTGTCAGGCTGAGGTTCTCGAAGCCTATCATTAAAAACTTGATTCTTTTGCGTTTTTTCTTTTATCTTGTTTATCGCTAATTCCAGCAATTCTTCCGTTTCCGGTCTTGGAAGCAAAACGTGTTCATTCACAAAAAATTTCAAGCCATAAAACTCAGTTTCCCCAAGAATCTGTTGGAAAGGTTTTCCTGTTTTCAATTCCGAAATCGCTTCCACAAATTTATTAGAATCGTCTTCTAATAATTCATTTTCCAAACTATGTCGCAATTCAATTTTATTCAGATTCAAAAAATGTTCGCAGAGAATAGAGAACAATTCCTCTATTTCAGATTTAGAATACAAATCCGAAAGTTCACTTTTAATTTTTTTTTTAACGTCTGAGATTCTCATTAAATATTTTTGTAGGGACGAAGTTCCGTTATATTGGTAGAAAATGAAATTGTAAATAAATATAAGGTGCGAAGCACCGAAATGCTGGTAGATAATTATGTGTTACCTCGTAAAAACCAAATTAGTTTCAGTAGACAATTTCTCATCAAACAAATAATTTTCGTAGTTGAAAGCTTTAATTTCATCCAAAGCTTTGACTTGCTTTTCGGCACAAAAACGCAAAACCAATCCACGAGCGTGTTTCGTATAAACCACAATCGTTTTCAATTTTCCATCCGGCTGTATTTGCTTAAATTCAAAATCGATCACTTTCGCTTGTAAAGCTTTCTTGTCAATCACTTTAAAATATTCTGTACTTGCAAGATTGATGAGCAATTCTCCTTTTTTAAGTTCAGAATTCAGTTGTTCCGTCACTTTTTCTGTCCAGAATTCATAAATGTTTTTGTTCGAATCAAATTTGAAGGGCCGTCCCATTTCCAGTCGGTAAAGCATCACTTTGTCAGACGGTTTCAGAAGTCCATAAAGTCCGGAAAGAATTCTGTAATTTTTCTGAAGGTAATCAATTGCTTTTTTATCCAAAGTTTTGGCGTCCAATCCTCTGTAAACTTCGCCTGTGAAAGCAAACATCGCCGGAGCAGAATTTTTTGACGTCGGGTTTGCGCTCCATTTCTGATTTCGTTCCCAATTTTCGTCAGCCAGTTTTGTAGAAATCTCCATTAATTCCGAAAGATATTTCGGCGATTTTTCTTTCAAATAAGAATGTATGAATTCAGAATCCTTGATGAATTTCGGTGTTGTGGATCTTAAAAATTCCGTCGAATTTTCAATGTTCATCAATTTGGCTGGAGAAGTAACAAATTTCATTTGCTTGTTAGTTGATAGTTGTTTGTTGTCAGTCTGAGGCTCTCGAAAACTTTAAATTAACCTTGATTATTTTTGCTTTAATCTTGTTTCTTTATAGAATTCCTTTTCCTTGTCGTAGAATTTCCGGTTCGCCCGAAGTTAGATCCACGATTGTGGAAGCTGTATTGTCGCCATAACCGGAATCGATTACGAGATCAACCAATTTGTCGTATTTCTCTGCAATCAATTCAGGATCTGTAGAATATTCCAGAATCTCATCATCTGCATGAATGGTTGTCGAAACGATTGGATGACCCAATTTTTCAACAATCAGCTGCGGAACAACATGATCCGGAACCCGGATTCCGACAGTTTTGTGGCCTTTATAAGATGTAGGCAAGTTTCGGTTGGCTTCCAGAATAAAGGTGAAGGCGCCAGGCAAATGTGCTTTCAAAAATCTAAAAGTTGCAGTTTCTATCGGCTTCGTAAATTCGGAAAGATGGCTCAGGTCATTACATATGATAGAGAACTTGTGCTTATCCAGTTTAATTCCTTTAATTTGCGCAAGTCTTTCCATTGCTTTGTGATTGTAGATATCACAACCAATTGTGTAAATCGTATCAGAAGGGTAGATGATGACACCACCATTTTCCAAAACTTTAACAGCTTCGTTAATAAAGTTTTCCTGCGGATTTTCGGGATATATTTTTAGGATTTTTGCCATAATCAAATTTACGAAATTTAAATAAAAAAAGAGAATCAAAAAATTGATTCTCTTACTTTGGTTGCGAGGACATGACTCGAACGTGCGTCCGCCTTTGGCGGATAAGAGCCATCCAACTATCGAGGTAACAATTTTAGGAACAATCTACCTTGTCCGCTGTTTAAAAATTTCTCTCTTGTCATTGCGTCGTTTTTGTTTGTAAAAAACTCTACGTGAATAACTTTCCAAGGTCTGAATTTTATTGTATATCCAGATTTACTTAAATAATTATGAGATTTAATTCTATCCAACAGATTTGAAGTAAAGACCCGTGTAAGTTTTATCAAATTTTTCTGAATATAAAATATAAACAACAAATTCTTCCATAAATAAAAAGAGAACCACATTGTGATTCTCTTACTTTGGTTGCGAGGACACGACTCGAACGTGCGACCTCCGGGTTATGAGCCCGACGAGCTACCTACTGCTCTACCTCGCGGTGCAAAGATACAGCTTTTTCGTTACGAGGCAAGCGAATTGGGGATTTTATTTTTTTCTGTAAAAAGTAAATCGAAAAATGATGAGACGAATCTTTTGCAGAACAATAATTTCGTCTATCAAACTGTCAAACAATGGACAAATATGTCATCAAAGTATAACATAAAAAAAGAGAACCACATTTGTGATTCTCTTGATTGGTTGCGAGGACACGACTCGAACGTGCGACCTCCGGGTTATGAGCCCGACGAGCTACCTACTGCTCTACCTCGCGGTGCAAAGATACAGCTTTTTTGATATTAGACAAGCTAAAAATTAAGTATTTAGAATTATAAATTTTTATTTATTGATTATCAAGCTTTTACTGTTTTTAAAGTCTTTTAACTATAAAAATAGTTGTAGAATTGAATTTTAATCCTACATTTGTATTACTAAGTTTTTAGTGATATAAGATTGATTGTTTTTAAAAGTAAAGATTATGAATAAGTTGACGAAAGCAGAAGAGCAGGTAATGCAATATCTTTGGCAGATCGAGAAAGGATTTTTGAAAGACGTTTTAGAATTGTTTCCCGAGCCAAAACCGCACACCAATACCATTTCTACTATTCTTAAGATTCTGATGGAAAAAGGCTTTGTAAGTCACAAGACCTTTGGCAGACAACACGAATATTTCCCGCTTATAAGCAAAGAAAACTATAGCGGAAGATCAATCAAAAGTCTGGTGAAAAACTATTTCGAAGGTTCTTATACGAATGCTGTTTCGTTTTTGGTAGAAAAAAATGAGATCAGCGTAGAAGATCTGGAGCTTTTGTTGGATGAACTTAAAAATAAGGACTAATGGAAGCTTTTATGTTTTATTTGGGCAAGATGATCCTGTGTTCAGGGGTGATGTTTGCTTACTATTTACTATTCTTAAAGGATAAAACATTTCACCATTACAATCGTTTTTACCTTTTACTGACGGTTATTATCAGCTTGGTTCTGCCGCTGATAAAGGTTTCATATTTCACAATAGAGACCAATCAGAATTTTTACTTGTTGCTAAGTCAACTCAATCAAAATCAATTACAAAACTCAACCAATGATCTCACTATTTATTCAGTTTTTTATGCAATTATTGGAGTGGTTTCAATCATTCTTTTAATTAGATTAGTATTAGGAATTACAAGAATCCAGTCTATCAAAAATCAGTTTCCGAACGAGACGATAGAAGGGATTAAATTTTATCAGACTAACTTAAACAATGCACCTTTTTCATTCTTCAGAAACCTGTTCTGGAAACAGTCGATTCAATTGGATTCGCCTGTCGGGCAGCAGATTCTAAAGCACGAGATGGTGCACATCCAACAAAAACACAGCTGGGACAAACTTCTGATGCAGACTGTAAAATCTGTTTTCTGGTTCAATCCTGTGTTTTATTTTATCAACAAAGAAATCAATCTTATTCACGAATACTTGGCGGACAACAAGGCAGTGAAAAAATCCGATACGAGAGCATTTGCGCAGATGCTTCTGGAAAGTCATTTCTCCGGATCGGTTATTCCTGTTACGAGTCCTTTTTTATCATCTAATCTCAAAAAAAGACTTAAAATGCTTACAAAAAACCAAACCAAGTACAGCTACGCACGCAAACTTTTTGCGCTACCTATTTTATTCTTTATGGTGTTTGCCTATATGGTAAATGCGAAAAATAAAGAGATTACAGAAACGAACAAAGCTATAGAAATAGCGGTAAAAGAAATGAAGCAGGATACAATCAAACCAAAAAACTCTGAGTTTGACAGTTTGGCTGCGGATCATCAAAGACAGACAAGAGTTTACTCCGACGCTTTGCAGGAGGATCATTTGAAAATGTCAGCTATCAGTAAAAAAATGGCTGACAAAAGCAAAGCATTATCTGCGCTGAAAAAAGCTAAAAAAGAAGAAACGCCGGAATACAAAGCACTGGAAAATGATATGGATGAACTTTCCAGCGAAATGGAAAAAATTGTGAGTTCCGAGAATTATCAGAAAAATCTAAAAGGTTTGGAAGAAAATTCAGACGCTATTGCAAAACTCTACGATTCTCCGGAATTCAAAAAGAAAATTGCGGATGCAGAGAAGAAAGCTGCTGAGGCTGAAAAAATGGTCAATTCTCCAGCTTTTAAAAAGAAGATTGCTGATGCTGAGAAACGTGCTGCGGCAGCTGATAAATTAGTTAACTCGCCGGCATTCAAAAAAAGAATTGCTGATGCGGAAAAAAGAGCTGCGGAAGCTGACAAAATGGTCAATTCTCCCGAATTCAAAAAGAGAATTGCGGATGCCGAGAAAAAAGCTGCAGAAGCTGTTGCAAAACTAGATACACCCGAATTTAAAAAGAGATTGGAGTTTGCTCAGAAATTAGCCAAAGAAACTTCTGATAATTTTGGAATGATCTACAGTGAAGCAGATTTTCAGAAAATGATCAAAGACAGTTTTGGGAAAGATGCTTTTACGGACGGCACGTTAGCTTTTGGAATCGACGGCGATAGTTTCCCGAAGTTTGATGATCTACAGCAAAATTTCAACTTTAGTTTTAATGATGATGCTAAATCCAATTTGTCTCCAAAAGAATTAAAAAAATGGAAAAAAAAGGTAAAAGAGCTTGAAGAAAAACAAAAAGAATTGCGTGAAAAACAAAAAGAACTTCAGAAAAAACAACAGGAATTACATCAGGGAAAACCTTTGAAGATCAGTTTTAACACAATTTCTAATAATCCAAAATTGATTATTCTTGATAAAGATATGATTGCTTCGAATTCTGATAAAACAACGGTTTATATCAATGGGAAAAAAGTTGACAGATCTGAACTTCAATCTCTTGATCCAACTAATATTTCTTCAATGAATGTTATCAGAAATAACGACGTAAGTTCTATCAGGGTCATCACAAAATAATCACTACATTTCATAACACTTTAGCCGGTTCGCCGGCTTTTTTATTACTTAAGATATGAGAAAAATATTTTTACTGTTTGTTCTTTTAGGAACTTTGGCAATTGCTCAAAACAAAAGATTCATCTACGAATACAAATTCATTCCCGATTCCACAAACGTTGCCGATGTCAAGACAGAA
Organism: Epilithonimonas sp. JDS; assembly: GCF_021261315.1. Taxonomy (GTDB): domain Bacteria; phylum Bacteroidota; class Bacteroidia; order Flavobacteriales; family Weeksellaceae; genus Epilithonimonas. The sequence continues at coordinate 166,479 of NZ_JAJSAX010000001.1, read as the reverse complement.
ATGATGTTTCTGGACACTTCAAAAGACGGTTCCAAGTATTACAGCTACACGGTTTTCAACTCAGATTCTGCAATGAAGGTTGATCTGGAAAAGCAATTGGCAGCAACAGGTTCCATCAATGTGAGATCCGATATGAGAAAAGGCGATGTGCGATATTCCGTTACCAAAACCTATCCGGATTATAAAACCAATATCCACAGAAGGCTTTCGATGGATGCATACAGTGTTTCGGAAGACCGGAAAATCAACTGGAAAATCTCATCAGAAAAAGAAAAAATAGGCGAGTGGAATGCCCAAAAAGCGGAAGCAGATTTTGCCGGACGACATTGGACAGCTTGGTTTTCTACTGAAATTCCAATTCAGGATGGACCTTATAAATTCCACGGTTTGCCCGGATTGATTGTCAAAATTGAGGACAAAACCGGTTCACACAAAATGGAACTGAAAGGAATTAAAAACATTAAGGGAAATCTTGATATCAATGTTTTCGAAGCAAAAGAAATTGCCATCAATTCCAAACAATTTCAGAAAGTGATGAAGGAATATGAGAATGATCCTACGAAAGGTATCAAGCAAATGCAAATGGGCGGCGCAACAATCATTATGACGGGAAAAGATGCAAACAGTACAAAATTCGCAAAGGAACAGGAAGAACGTTTGAAAGCCCAAATCAAAAAAGATAATAACAGAATTGAATTGGATATTGTAAAGTAAATCTGGATTTATTTTTCTAACTTTAAATAAATTTAAACACAAATGAAACAACTTTTACAATTTCTCTTCTTATTATCATTTACTTTATTTCTTTCGCAAAACCAACGTTTTTACTACGATTATCAATTTCAGACAGACTCTACGGATTCTCAAACTAAGAAATCCGAACTGATGGTTTTGGATATTGATAAAAAAGGATCAAAGTATTACAGCGAGTATGTTTTTCAAAATGACTCTTTGATGAATGCACATTTTGCCAAGAATACGGCAACTCACAGTGACGATCCTTTTCCGATGTCTGGAAAAGAAGGGGTTATAACTTATAAAATTTTAAAATCCTATCCGGACTTTAGAATTAATCATATTATGACTTTGGATATGACACTTTACAATGCCAGTCAGCAGGTAAAAATGAATTGGAAAATTCTACCGGAAAAAGATAAAATTGGAGATTGGAGTATCCAAAAGGCAGAGACAGATTTTGCCGGAAGACATTGGATTGCGTGGTTCTCTAGCGAAATTCCTGTTCAGGACGGACCGTACAAATTCCACGGTTTGCCGGGACTTATTGTTAAATTAGAAGACAAGTCAGGCTACTACAAATTTGAACTGAAAGGAATTAAAAATAATATTCTCGAAAGAAACATTCTGGTTTCTGAATGGGAAAAACCAATTCTAATTGACTACAAGAAATATCAAACAATCTATAAAAATTACAGAAAAGATCCTACTGCAAATTTCAGAAGAAAATCCCAAGAAGGAGAAGTTTATATGACAGATGACGCTGGAAATAAAATTAATATGTCAGAAATGATAAAATCTCAGGAAAGACAGGCTTTGGAACAAATCAAAAAGAATAATAATGTTCTTGAACTTGATTTGTTGAAATAAAAAAACGCCACTGAAAAGTGGCGTTCTGCATTGTATCTAGATAGAAGATTTTTTCTTCAATTCATCACGGATTTCAGCGAGCAAAACATCTGTGGAAGATGGTCCGGCTGGAGCTGCAGCTTCTTTTTTATTAACTCTGTTAGCGATTTTGATCAGCCAAAATAGAACAAAAGCAATCACTAAGAAACTGATCACTGATGATAGAAAATTCCCATAAGTTACACCGTTCCAGGCCAGTTCTTTAATGTTTTCTGCACCTGCAGCCTTCAATGCTGGTGTCAATAAAAGAGGCGTGATGACATCATCCACCAATGATTTTACGATTGCACCAAATGCGCCGCCAATGATAACACCGACTGCCAAGTCTACCACATTCCCTTTAAAGGCAAACTCTTTAAATTCTTTTACAAATCCCATAGTTGTAATTTTTAATAGTTAGTTGTATAACAAAAATATAATTTTTTATTTAAATCAATTTATTGATTTATTCATAAAAGAATATTATTGATTAAATTTGAATTCGGTCTCTTTTAAAGATCTCATTCATTATGAAAATTCTTACAGCTGATCAAATCAAAGCCTGCGATGCCGCAACTATAGAAAAAGGAATTTCTTCTGTCAACCTGATGGAGAAAGCTGCAAAATGCTGCGTCGATTGGATTAAAAATAATTTTAATTCGGCTGAGAAATTTCTGGTTTTTTGCGGCAACGGAAACAACGGCGGCGACGGATTTGCGATTGCCCGAATGCTTTATGAAAAAGGTTTCGATGTCGAAGTTTTTATTGACAAAGCCAAGAAAGAATTCTCCAGCGACGCCAATATTAATCTCAAAAAAATTAAGCAAATCAGCGGAATCAATATCAAATATTTTTCTGATTTTTCATTGATTAAGAATGATAAAACAATCATCATTGACGCAATTTTTGGTAATGGATTAAACAGAGAATTATCTGAAGAAATTAACAGTGTTATCGAAAAATTGAATCAATTTGATGTTCCAAAAATATCGATTGATATCCCGACAGGATTGTTTGCTGATAAGATTATTGATGAGAACACAACGGTTTTTAAAGCAGATTTCACCTTGACTTTTCAATTCTATAAAAGAAGTTTTCTGCATCCGGAAACCGGAAAATTCTGTGGAAAAATTGAAGTTTTATATATTGATCTTAATGAAGATTTTATTGAAAAAGCCGAAACCGATTATTTTGTGATTGACCAAAAACTAATTAATAAAATTTACAAACCTCGCGAAGAATTCAGCAACAAAGGTACTTACGGAAAAAGTATCCTGGTTGGCGGAAGTTATGGAAAGATAGGAGCAATAATGATGTCAACTTTGTCAGCTTTGAAAACGGGAAGTGGATTAACCTTCACCATTGCGCCAGAATGCGGAAATCTCATTCTTCAATCCCAAGTTCCCGAAGCAATGTTTATAACTTCCGGCGAGAAATATATTGATAAAATTGAGATCGTTGAGAAAGCTGTCTACGGAATCGGACCAGGTTTGGGGAAGGAAAAACAAACGGAAAAAGCATTACTCGATTTCTTCAAAAAAATTAAAAATCCCGTTGTTCTGGATGCAGATGCTCTGAATATTTTAAGTGAAACTGACAATTTAAATTTAATTCCAAAACATTCTGTCATTACTCCTCATCCTTTGGAATTCGAAAGGCTGTTTGGCAAAACTGAAAATTCTTTTGAAAGATTAGAATTAGCAAGAATGAAAGCTGAGGAATTGCAGATTTTTATTGTTTTAAAAGACCATCACACTGCTGTAATTACGCCTGACAGAAAGGTTTTCTACAACATCACAGGCAATTCTGGAATGGCAAAAGGCGGAAGCGGTGACGTTTTGACAGGTATTTTAACATCATTAATTTCTCAAAGATATGATATCGAAAAAGCCTGCATTTTCGGTGTTTGGCTGCACGGAAAAGCAGGCGATTTTGCGGCTGAAGATCTCTCCAAAGAATCGATGCTGCCAACTGATCTCATCAACAAAATAGGAGAGGTTTTCAAGTATTTATCAAGCTGAAATTCTAGTTTTTCGTTTGTTTGAAGTTCCTGAGACTTTCGATGATGTTGTTTTGGTAGGCTTCAGTTTGGATTTCAACATATAAAGAACGCCAACTTCGGTTTCAGAAAGATTTTCGTTTTTCTTCAGAAGTTTTTTAATTTCTTTTTGGAAATAATGAACGGTGTGACCATTTTTATAATGCTCAAAAATTCTTGGATCGATGTAGGAATCTCTGGCAACAGAAGGCGTATTTCCTAATTTTTCGGATACGCCGACAATGGCATTTCGGATTCTTTTTTTGAGTTCTTTCTGTTGTTTTTCTTCACAAATTCCCAGTTCGTCCAGTATTCCCGCTGCAATCATTGTTCCGGCCCAGGTTCTGAAATCTTTTGCTGAAAATTCTGCGCCCATAATTTCTCTGATGTAATCGTTCAGATCCTGACTTTCTACGGTGACTAGATTGTTTTCCTTATCATAATATTTGAAAAGTCGATAACCCGGCAATTCTCCGATTTCGGAAATCACTTTTGTTAATTTCGAATTGATAATGTGTTTTTCCTGAAACTTTCCGGATTTTCCTTTGTAAGAAAATATCATCTCATCACCGTCTATATTCAAATGTTTTTTTCGGATTGTCGTCAGTCCGTAACTTTGATTTTGCTGCGTATATTTTGGACTTCCCGGCCGGAAATAAGCCGAATCCAGAAGTCGTACCATCGCTGCCAGAACTTTTTCGCGCGTCATTTTTTTCTTTCTTAGATGCTGTCCTGTTACACGTCGCATATGTTCCAGATTTTCAGCGAAATGCAGGATTCTGTCAAACTTGTCAGAGTCTTTTTGCGCCCGGAATTTCGGGTTGTAGATGTATTGTTTTCTGCCTTTTTGATCTCTGCCAACAGCGAGAATCTTTGCACTTTTATTGGTTGTGATTTCCACATCGGTCCACGCTGGTGGAATGACTAATGAATTGATATAATTAATTTTATCCTTGTCTTTTACTTTTTCTTTGTTATTAAAATAAGAAAAATTCTTTCCGGAAATCTGTCGTGTTAGTTTCATGATTTTGATTTGATGACTATCTCTAAACAATTAAAATGCCGATCATAATCGATTATCATCAAGATATTCAGAAAAGGGCATTAATATGTTGTTTTATGATTTTATTAACAGAGCTTAGAATCGCTTTCTAAAGGAAAATTTCTATTTTAGCAAAAATTTTATTGATGCCAAAGACAGTTGACGATTTTAATAAAAGCAGACTCAGATCCAGTAATATTACCGTGGTCATCAGTATTTCGCTGGTTTTATTCCTTGTAGGATTATTTGGATTAATATTGATCAATGCTCAGAAATATTCTGACTACATCAAGGAACAATTGGTTGTGGAAGCGTATTTTGACGAATATCTTGATCCGCGTGATTCTGCAAAAACTTTGAAATTCCAGGAGGAGACTTTTGCTAAAATTAAGGAGCAGAATTACGTAAAACAAGCAAGATATATCTCAAAACAACAGGCTACTGTACTGGCAAAAAAACAGTTAGGAATTGATGCTGACGCACTTTTTGAAGAAGATATTTTCCCTGCATCCGTTGAGGTGACTTTGAAACCGGAATTTGTAGATCCTGCAAAGATTGACGGCGTGGTGACACAATTAAAAGCGATAAACGGTGTAAAAGATGTCGCTAATGACAACCAGCTGACGATCGATGTTTACAATAATCTGAACCGGATTCTGACTTGGATTTTAGCATTTTCGATCTTGTTTTTAATTGTGGCAATTGTCTTGATTAATAATTCAATCCGATTAAAAATATTTTCCAAACGTTTCATAATCAAAACAATGCAGCTTGTAGGCGCGAAAAGAAGATTTATTTTGATGCCGTTCATCAAAGAAGCGCTTGTTCTTGGGCTGATAGGTTCTTTCATAGGGATTTTAGCGCTTGGCGGACTTTGGTATTATTTCACAAGTCAGATTGGAACACCGTTCGTGCAGGATACAAACCAATATGTTGTTCTCGTGATCATCATTTTGCTCGTAGGTGTTTTCATTACCGTTGCAAGTACTATCTTTGCAACCTGGAGATTTTTACGAAGCAACGTGGACGATCTTTATTATTCTTAAACAATGGCAAAAAAAACAAATAAATATTCCGCAGATCAGTACGGTAAAGCCGCTGAAACTGTCGAAAAAAAGACTTTCTATTTCGGAAACAAAAATTTTAAATTAATGTTGATCGGATTGGGACTGATTGTCTTAGGATTTATTCTGATGATGGGCGCAGACGCAAACACAACACCGGAGGGGAAATTCGATCCCAATTATTGGAACGAAGATATTTTTTCCTTCAGAAGAATCCGACTGGCACCTTTATTAGTTATTGCAGGATTTGTGATCCAGATCGTCGCAATATTGAAAAGAAATAAAGATTAAAATTTAATTACAAATACAATTACAAACTTTGTCTTGGTTAGGAACTGAGACAAAGTTTTTTTTAATAAAACTAACGAAACAATGGATTTAATCAAAGCAATCATCATTGCGATCATCGAAGGCTTAACCGAATATTTACCAATTTCTTCCACCGCTCATATGGGTTTTGCAGCCAGTTTGATGGGATTGGAGGAGACAGAATTTCTTAAAATGTTTCAGGTTTCTATCCAGTTTGGAGCAATACTTTCCGTGGTTGTGGCTTATGGTAAAAAGTTCTTTGACTTCAGCAATCTCCAGTTTTATTACAAATTGGCTTTTGCAGTATTGCCTGCTTTGATCATTGGTTTTTTCTTGGATGATGCTATTGAATCCGTATTAGGAAACCAGATTGCGATTTCCACGGTTTTGGTTTTGGGCGGCGTAGTTTTGCTGTTTGCAGACAGTTGGTTCAAGAATCCTGTTATCCACGATGAAAAAGAAATTACGATCAAAAAAGCAGTCACGATTGGTTTCTGGCAATGTTTGGCGATGATGCCCGGAACGAGTAGGAGTGCGGCTTCTATCATTGGCGGAATGGCTCAGGGTTTATCCAGAAAAGCAGCGGCAGAATTTTCATTTTTCCTCGCAGTTCCTACAATGTTGGCGGTAACGCTTTATTCTGTATTTGTAAAAACATGGGGTAAGGAAACCTTACATCCTCAAAAAGGTTACGAGATGATTTTAGAATCTCAGGATCACATTTTAATTTTCATCGTTGGAAACATCGTCGCTTTTGTAGTGGCTTGGATTGCAATCAAATCGTTTATCAGTCTTTTGAATAAATACGGTTTCAAACCATGGGGCTGGTATCGAATTGTGGTTGGGATTGGCTTGTTGATTTATTTTTATTTCTTTAAATAACTAAGAACGATATTTTCAACCTTGTCAAGGTTTCAAACCTTAATAAGGCTTTTTTCTCTGTTAGAGAAATTTTTCAAAACTGTCCAACGCTCAAACTCTCGCACCCAAATGACATCAGAAGAACTACAATCCGGACACATATTTCTATTGGACAAACCTTTGGATTGGACCTCGTTTCAGGCTGTCAATAAGTTGAAGTACAAACTCAAAAGAGAATTCCCGGAATTGCCAAAGAAATTCAAAATCGGTCACGCCGGAACTTTGGATCCGCGGGCAACAGGATTATTGATTGTCTGCACAGGAAAATTTACCAAGAGAATTCCGGAAATTCAGGATGCTCCGAAAGAGTACTGGACAGAGATAAAAATCGGAGTTCAGACAGAATCTTACGATACTGAGAAACCCGAAATCCTTCACGTTGATTATTCTCATATTACAGAAGAATTGATTCACGAAACTTTAGCAAAATTCATCGGAGAAATAGATCAGAAACCACCAGTTTTTTCAGCGCTAAAAATCGATGGAAAAAGAGCTTACGACCTTGCAAGAGCCGGAACAGAAGTAGAAATGAAATCCAGAAAAACGACGATTCATTATCTTAATAATATTGAGATTAATTTACCAATCGTCTCGTTTACAGTTGGCTGCAGCAAAGGAACCTACATTAGAAGTCTTGCGCACGACATTGGTCAGGAACTTAAAGTCGGAGCTTATCTTACACAACTTAGAAGGACAAAAATCGGCGATTATTCTGTGGAAAATGCAAGCTCGGATTTCATTAACGATGATTTTAAAATTTCAGAATAGTACATTGATGAAAAAAAATCTACTTCTTTTAAGCTTGATGTTTTCAGTTTCTGTATTTGGACAATCAGAAGGAAGCAAAAGCAAAACAATGGGATTTTACATCAGTCCAAATGTACAGATTGGATATAATCTTGGAAATTCGATTAAGGAAAATCAGAATAGGGATTCACCATATTATCAGGAAAATGTTGCGCCGTATCTTCCCAACGATTTTACTTATGGGATTGGAGTTGTTGGCGGTTATCATCTTTTGCCATTTTTTGCTCTTGGAACGGGACTTAAGTATAATTATGTGAGCGACAATCTGCATCTTCTAAATTGGACGATTCAGCCAAAATTTATCATTGGAAAAGATGAAGGAAAGTTTGTTGTGGAATTTGAGTACGGAAAACAGTTTAACAATTCCAATATCAGCAATACACACTATTTTGGAGGTAAATTAGGCTATCAGGAATCTTTCTCAAAAAGGTTGATTCAGGAAGGTGGATTGTTTATTTATCGTTACAATTCCAATGTTTCCAATTCATACTTCATAGGACTATCTGTAAGTGCAATAATTTTCAGTAACAAGAAATATACGGTTTACGGAGAAGATTAATTTTATTCTTCAATAATTATTTAAAATGGAAAAAATCAGAATCAACAAATATTTATCAGAAGTCGGTTTCTGCTCCAGAAGAGCAGCAGATAAGCTTTTGGAAGAAGGCAGAATCACAATCAACGGTGTCATTCCCGAATTGGGAACGAAAGTTTCGGACGATGACGAAATTTTGGTAGACGGGAAAACCATCAAAAAAGCTGAAGAGGAATTTGTTTACATTGCCTTCAACAAACCTATCGGGATTGTTTGTACAACCGATACAAAGCGGGAAAATGATAACATCATCGAATATATAAACCATCCAAAACGTATTTTTCCGATCGGAAGACTGGATAAACCGAGTGAAGGTTTAATTCTTCTGACATCAGACGGTGATATCGTCAATAAAATTCTTCGGGCCAGAAACAACCACGAGAAAGAATATATCGTGAGAGTGAACAAACCGATTACCGAGCAATTTCTGAAAAAAATGAGAAGCGGTGTTCCAATCCTTGATACTGTGACCAAAAAATGCGAGGTCGAAAAAATTGATACGATGAATTTTCGAATCGTTCTCACACAAGGTCTCAACCGTCAAATCCGTAGAATGTGCGAGCATTTGGATTATGAAGTAAAAAAGCTGAAAAGGATTCGGATTATGAACATCAAACTGGATTTACCAGTCGGGAAATGGCGTGATCTTACGGCCACTGAAATGAAAGAACTTAATAATCTATTGGAAGATTCTGCAAAAACCATCGACTGATCACTTATCACTTATCATTTATAATGTAAAGTCTCATTTTTTCCTCATATTCAGGTTTTAATTTAAGGAATTTCCATATTTTTTTGTCGTCCGGATTCGTGATTCGGTAATAAATGATTCTGTCGGCGGAATACCGGAAATAGGGATGTTTTTTCAGCCAGTCTTCCGGTGCATTTGCCAGTGTGTATTTTGCAACATTCGAATTGTCAAGTTTCGCTGAGTAAATCAGTCTTTCGCCCATTGCTCTGTCGATTTCATAAGTTTCTAACAGCTGATTTTTATTAATAAAACCGCCAAGTTTTTTTCGGAAAGCTAGAATTCCGGCAGCGTCTTTTTCCGTAAATCCAAATTCCTGTAATTGCTTGAAAGTGATTTGGTTAAGATTAATTTTAGAGAAATCAGTTTGTTCTGAGACGATTGTTTTCTCTTCAGTTGGTTTAGCCTTTTCCGGAACAGAAAGTCTAATCCAGGGTTTCATTTCTTCAAATTTCTCAGCAGAAATAACAAAACATTTTTGAATGTCTTCTAGAGATTTAAAACTTCCTCGCAGATTTCTATCACGATAATTGACAATCACATTCGCCTGCTTTTCAGAAAAACCTAAAGTTTGCCATTGTTCAGTATTTAAAGTATTCGGATCAAAATATTGATTGATTTTTACCGATTCTTTTTCTCTCTTTTTCTCAAATTTGTTTGCTAAAGTTTCCGGTGTTTTAGTCTGTAATATTAAGTATGGCGACATTTGGGAAAACTGTTCATCATTGATAATGAAGCATTCCTTCAACTTTTCTTTGCTGATGAAACTTCCGCCGAGATAATTTTTATACTTCAAAATTGCAGACGCTTGTTTCTCCGAAAAACCTAAATTCTCCCAATCCTTTTGTGAATATAAATCTGGATTGAATTTCCCTCTGATATTGAGTTTTTTCTTTTCAAATGTTTTGTAATTGAAGTTCTGATTTTTCGCTTCAGCTTTCGTTTCCGGGAGTAAAATGTAGTTTTTTAATTCCTCATATTTATCTGGAGAGACGGCATAGCATTTTTTGAACTGCGCTTTGGAGCTGAAATTTCCGCCAACAACTTCTTTATATTTCAGAATAGTTTTGACCTGTTTTTCTGAAAATCCAAGATTTTTCCATTGATTTTCGTCCAGCTGATTTGGATCAAACTCTGTAAGAATAATTTCAGATTTTGATTTTGAATCTGATTCAGAAACAAAAGTAATGATGAGTTTTTCGTAATGTTGATTTTTCTTGTAATAAGTAAATACAACTTGTGAAAAAATAATAAGAATTCCGAATATAGCAAGGCTGAGAAGCTGCCTTTTCCGGATTTGGAAAGGTAATTTCTGATTCATCTTTGTGTTTTAACCAAAGTTAAATAAAATGAATCAAAATTTAATTATTAATTAAAATTATTTTTTATTAGTCGTTCAAAGAATTTTTAAGCTTCAAAAGTTCCGCTTTAATGAATTCCAATCTGTCAATGATAGTGATGGTTTCCGAGATTTTTGTGTTGGTAGTCAGAGCTACTCTTGCGCCATCCAAAGTATAACCTTTTTCTTTGACGAGATGATAAATGATCTTTAGATTCTCAATGTCGGAAGGTGTGAAGTAGCGGTTTCCCTTTTTATTTTTCTTCGGTTTGATGATCGGGAATTCCTGCTCCCAATATCGGATCAGTGAAGTGTTGACGTCGAAAGCCTTTGCGACTTCGCCAATAGAATAATAAAGTTTGTCAGGAAGATTAAGTTTCATTGTTTTGATCGAGTTTTCAAAGATAATTATTTTTAATTCTTTTACACAAATTGTATCTTGCAACTTTAGAATTTACATCATGAAATCGCCATTATTAGAATATACAAAGGACGATAAAGATACAGCGATTGCATATGGTAAAATAAAACATTAAATATCTACATATGAAAAGTTTTTGGAAGCTTTGTTATGCGGCTTTTATATTGATTTTGATGAGTTGCAAAGTTCAGGATACTAATATAAAATTATTTAGACTTCCACCGACATTACTTTCGAGTCAATTTACTTTTACAGAAGGTCCGGCTGCTGACAAAGAAGGAAATGTCTATTTCACCGATCAGCCGAATGACAAGATCTATTTCTGGAACTGGAAAACCAACAAAGTAGAGCTGTTTCTTGCCAAAACAGGCAGGGCCAATGGAACTTATTTCGATAAAAATGACAATCTAATTACTTGTTCCGATGACAACGGCGAGATTTGGAAAATCAATAAAAATAAAGAAATCGAAATTATATCCAAAGGTTTTGAAGGCAAAAGACTAAATGGTCCTAATGACCTTTGGATCGACAAATTTGGTGGTATATATTTCACGGATCCCTTGTATGAAAGGGATTATTGGAAATACTTCAAAGTAGAAATTCCAGAGAAGAATCTTTATTACCGAAATGAAAATGGAACGATCACAAAACTGGAAACGTTTGTACAACCCAACGGGATCATCGGTTCTCAAAAACTGAAAAAACTGTATGTTTCTGATATCGATGCCGGAAAAACCTATGTTTACGACATTCTTGGCAAAGGCAAACTTTCCGAAAAAAGATTGTTCTGCGAAATGGGTTCGGACGGAATGACGCTCGATAGCCAAGGAAATCTCTATTTAACAGGAAAAGGTGTAACGATCTTCAATAATAAAGGTGAAAAATTAACCAATATTCCAATTGATGAAGAGTGGACCTCTAATGTGACTTTTGGTGGAAAAGACCACTCAACTTTGTTTATCACTGCTTCAAATTCTGTTTACGTTCTGCCGATGAATGTTACTGGAATCCAATAAAAAAGATCGCTTATTAATAAGCGATCTCTATTTTTACCTTCTTGCCTTTCAACTTTTCATTGGCTAGTTTTTTCAGCAGTTCGATGGTTTTTTTACGGTTGACTGCAACATAAGAAGTGGTGTCTTTCACTTCTATCAGACCGATGTCGTCTTTTTCAAGTTCTCCTTTTTTGATGAGATAACCCACGATATCAACTTTATTAACTTTATCTTTTTTTCCGGCACTGATGTAGATCGTTTGATTTGGAGTTCTCTCAGGAACTCTGTTGCTTTCCGAAACATTTTCTTCCGGCGTATTGGTTTTGATGAAGGGAAAATTCTCGTCCTCGGTCATAATTAAATAAGCAAAACCTTTGGCATTCATTCTCGCCGTACGTCCGTTTCTGTGGATGAACGCGTCCTCTTTCGGTGGTAATTGATAATGCACGATAGATTCCACCTCTGGAACATCCAAACCTCTGGAAGCCAGATCTGTTGTGATCAATATTCTCGCCGAATCATTTCTGAATTTCAGCAAAGCGCGCTCACGTTCGTCCTGTTCCATTCCGCCGTGGAAGGTTTCTCTCTGGATTCCTTTTTCTCGTAATAATTCGGAGATCCTATCAACAGCATCTCGGTGATTGCAGAAGATCAAAGTTCTTTTGTTCCCGATTTTACAGATCAATTGGAATAAAGTGTTTAACTTATCTTCCGAAGTCGTCATCACTTTTCGAAGTTGGATGTTTGGTTTTGATTCGTTTTCTTTGAGGAAGTTGATTTTCTTTTCGTTGTCCAATTCAACAAATCTTGGGATGTTATCCATCACGGTTGCAGAAGTCAGGATTCTTTGCTCAAGACCTGTCAAAGAACCGATGATGTATTCCATATCTTCCTGAAAGCCTAATTCCAAAGCTTTATCGAACTCGTCCAAAACCAAAGTCTTGATGGTTTCCGGATCGAAGTTTTCGTTCTTCAAATGGTAAGCGATCCTTCCTGGCGTCCCAACCAATACTGCTGGCGCCTGGATCAGATTGTTGACCTCGATTTTTTTATCGTGACCACCATAAGCGATAGAAACTTTGAAATCCGTTCCCATCGATTTGAAAACCTGCTCGATTTGCAAAGCCAATTCTCTTGCGGGAACCAATATCAAAGCCTGAATTCCTCTAACATCTGATTTCAAATTTCTAAGAACCGGAAATAAAAATGCCAAGGTTTTTCCAGAGCCTGTTGGTGACAGTAGTACAATGTCAGTTTCGTTTTCAGAAGCAGTGTATGTAGATTTCTGCATTTGATTCATATCCTGGATCTGCAGTTTTTCAAAAATCGGTTGTAATTCCATTTTGCAAAGATAAGAGATTTGGGAGATGGTTGAAAGTTCTAAATTGTGTTGTCTATTAATAAGAAATACCAAACCCATAGCCCCGATAGTAACGGTTACCCCACAGCAAGCCTTGGGAAAGCGTCGGCGCGAGGAGTAATAGTGGATAGCGGGATTAAGCTACTAATTATTTGTTGAATTATGAAATGATTATGATTGATTTGAACTTCTTACGAAATATTGTTCATTTCAAATATTTTTCTTAATTTTGCACCACTTTTGTGAACGCACTTTCGGCGAAGTAAAACATTAACAATTAACATCTTCCATATTTTTCAGGAGTCACAGCAAAGCCAAAGTCTGAGTAAATTAGGAATACAAATTTTTTAGAAAATGTCAAAAGAGACAAATTCAGCAGAGGTTCTATTGAACCAAAACGTAACACCAGAACAATTTGATTGGGATTCTTTCGAATCAGGTCTTAACGCAGAAGACAGAAGCGAGAAGAAAGAATTGGAAGAAATCTACAATGGTTCTCTAAACAATCTTGCAGACAACGATGTGATCATCGGTAAAGTTGTAAGATTGACTGATAAAGAGGCGATCGTAGATATCAACTTCAAATCTGAAGGTGTGATCTCTCTAAACGAATTCCGTTACAACCAAGGTCTTAAAGTAGGCGATGAAGTTGAAGTAATGGTTGACAGAAGAGAGGACAAAACAGGACAGTTACAGTTGTCTCACAGAAAAGCCAGAACGCTTAAAGCTTGGGATAGAGTAAACGAACTTCACGAAACTGGAGAGATCGTAAACGGTTTTGTAAAATCTAGAACTAAAGGAGGTATGATCGTTGATGTTCACGGAATCGAGGCATTCTTGCCAGGTTCTCAGATCGACGTGAAACCAATCAAAGATTACGATCAGTTCGTAGGTAAAACTATGGAGTTCAAAGTTGTGAAAATCAACCCTGAGTTCAAAAACGTAGTGGTATCTCACAAAGCGCTTATCGAAGCGGATCTTGAAGGACAGAAGAGAGAGATCATCGGTCAATTAGAAAAAGGACAGGTTCTTGAAGGAACTGTTAAAAATATTACTTCTTACGGTGTATTCGTAGATCTAGGAGGTGTTGACGGATTGATCCACATTACAGACCTTTCTTGGTCTAGAGTGAACCACCCATCTGAGATCTTGGAAGACGGACAGACTGTAAAAGTTGTTATCCTTGATTTTGATGATGAGAAAACTAGAATCCAATTGGGTATGAAGCAATTAGAAGCTCATCCTTGGGATGCTCTTTCTGCTGACCTGAAAGTTGGTGACAAAGTAAAAGGAAAAGTAGTCGTTCTTGCTGACTATGGTGCATTCGTAGAGATCGCTCCAGGTGTAGAAGGATTGATCCACGTTTCTGAAATGTCTTGGTCTACTCACTTGAGAAGCGCAGGAGATTTCGTGAAAGTTGGTGATGAGGTAGAAGCAGAAGTATTGACTTTGGATAGAGAAGACAGAAAGATCTCTCTAGGTATCAAGCAATTGAACAAAGATCCTTGGGAAAATATCGAAGCTAAATATCCAGTAGGTTCTCAACACGTTGGAACTGTAAGAAACTTCACAAACTTCGGAGTATTCGTAGAATTGGAAGAAGGAATCGATGGATTGATCTATATCTCAGACCTTTCTTGGACCAAGAAGATTAAGCACCCATCTGAGTTCTGTGCAGTTGGAGATAAATTAGATGTTATCGTATTAGAATTGGATACGCAAGCAAGAAGATTGTCTCTAGGTCACAAACAATTGACTGAAAACCCTTGGGATAAATTCGAAACTAAATACGCTGAAGGAACTGTACACGCTGGAAAAGCGACTGAAGTACACGACAAAGGTGCATCTATCCAGTTCGAAGACGTAGAAGTTGAAGCTTTCTGCCCATCAAGATTATTAGAGAAGGAAGACGGATCTAAAATCAAAAAAGGTGACGAAGCTCAATTCAAAGTGATCGAATTCAACAAAGAATTCAAAAGAGTAGTGGTTTCTCATACAGGAATCTTCAGAGACGAAGAGAAAAAGAATGTAAGAGATAACTCTAACAGATCTAACAACAACAGCAACACATCATCTTCTTCTAACAACGAAGAAAAATCAACACTTGGTGATATCGATGTATTGGCAGAATTGAAAAGAAAAATGGAAGAAGGAAACTAATATTCCCTAATTCTTAATTTTTTTAATAAATTAGCCACCCGAATTATTTCGGGTGGCTTTTTAATTTAACATATTTAAATAAATGAAAAAAAAATTACTATTTGCAGGTTTGATTACCTCACTGTTTTCCTCAGCTCAGATCAATGTGAATCAAGGTTTTGAAAACACAACTTATCCCGGTTTTACCAATGTCTCATTTTTCAGAAGCAGCGTGGTTTCCCCTTGTGTAGGATCTTACGGATTGACGAGAAATTTCTGGAGCGGCGGAATGGTTGGATCTACAACTTATGCGTCAACTGCTTCAACAGGAGGAAAACTTGATGTTTCTTTCCGTTATAAAACCTTTGTTTATAATAATGCGACAGTCAACGGAACTTTGAAAGTGGAGTATTCTATTGATGGCGGTACAAGCTATCAGACCCTTCAAACCATCAATTTGACTTCTGTGGTTTCTTGCCAGACAGTGGCTTTTTCTCTTCCTCAAGGTACGGTTCCGGCTGGATCAGATTTCAGATTCAGAGTTTCCGGGCAATGGATGTCAGGAGATTACAATGTGATTCTGGATGAGTTTGTGATGACTCAGGCTACTTTAGGAACTTCAGATTTAGCTAAGAAGGAAACTAAGTTTTATCCAAATCCTTTCAAAGAGGTTGTTCATATAGATAATGCTGAGGCGGTAAAATCGATTACGGTTTCTGATGTTTCTGGAAGAAAACTTAAAGCTTTTACTGAAGTTTCAAAAGAAATAAAATTATCTGAGCTTCAAAAAGGAATTTATTTTCTCACTGTCGAAAATAAAGATGGCAGCAAAACTCAGAATAGATTGATCAAAGAATAATTAGAACCGCCAAATGGCGGTTTTTTTTTGTCATAAATATTATTGTTATTACTGAGGATCCTGTAATGATATTTACAAATAATATCGTTTCAATAGAATAATATTTGAATATTTATAATTATTAATATTTTAAATATTTAACATAAAAAATAAATATAAATTAAATTAATGCGTTTTTTAATATTAATTATATGTTAATAATGGTTAAATAGATTAGTTTATTAAAAATTGTTATATAAATTTGATTATTAACTTTTTAAAACAAACAATTATGAACAAAAAATTACTCTTTGCAATCTTGCTATCAGGTACGCTTGGTGCACAAACTTTTAGCAACAACACACTTACCGCCATCCCGGATAACAGTACAACAGGCGTTACTTCTACGATTCCGGTCAGTTTGGTAAAAACCATTTCAGATCCTTCCAAAGTTACGGTCAAACTAGATTTGACTCACACCTGGGCTGGTGATCTTACCATTGCGCTGGTTCCACCTTCAGGACCTGAGACGGGTGCTATCGCTTTGCTGAAAAGATTAAACAATGCCGCTGCGTCAGGAACTGTAGGTTCCAGTGCAAACTTTTTGGCTGGCAACGTCATCGCATTTAATTCTGCTGCCAGTTCCAAACTTGTTGCACTTGCTACTTGGACCAGCAGTACAAACATCCCTGCAGGAACTTACCTTCCGACAACCGGAGTCAATACAACACCTACAGATTACACCGAAGCTAATTTAGCAACGATGTTTACAGGGCTTGCCGTTAGCGGAGACTGGAAACTTAAGCTTTTTGATTCCGTGACTGGAGATACAGGTTCTGTCAACAACTGGCAGATCGTTTTTGATCCGGGTACATTTTTGGGTGTCAACACCTCAATTGTGAGCACACCAGGACTTTCTGTATTGGGAAATCCATTTAAAGAAACTCTGAATCTGAAAGTCAATACGTCTGCAAAAGATGTAAAATTTGATATCTATTCTATGGATGGAAAAAAAGTCTACTCTTATCAGCCGTCAGCCAAGAATACTTCCGGAGATCTTAAAATCCCGACAGAAAACTGGACATCTGGCATTTATATCCTTGCGCCAACAGTTAATGGAGAAAAAATGATGACCATCAAATTGATCAAGAAATAGAATCTTGTAATTTCTAAATACAAAATAGAACCGTTTCATAATTTTGAGACGGTTTTTTTTCGATTTAATGATAAGATTTTCAATTATCTTAATGATTCCAAAATTCCTCAGCTATTTTTTTAATCGTATTTTTGCCGGCTCAAAAATAGTTATGGAGAAAAGAAATATATTAAAAGGTGTATTGTTTGTAGGGATCGGAGCAAGTATTTACGGAATGCTGGCGACGTTTGTGAAGATGTCTTACAAGGATGGATTCACCACTTCTGAGGTCACAACAGCGCAGTTTGTCCTAGGATTTTTAGGATTATTAATTTTAAATTTAATCCAGACAAAAACCTCCAAAAAACCTTTGTCAAAACCAAATTCCAAAGAGATCAGAATGTTGATGCTTGCCGGAACTTCTATGGGTTTTACCAGTTTGTTTTATTACATCGCGGTTCAATATATCAATGTTTCCATCGCCATTGTTTTGTTGATGCAATCTGTTTGGTTCAGCGTTGTGGTGGAAAGTTTCATCGCCAAAAAATTCCCGAATGCAAGAAAAATTGTTGCGGTAATCATCGTTTTGACAGGTACAGTCCTGGCAACCAACCTGATCAATATGGAAGTAGAAATCGACTGGCACGGCATCTTTTGGGGTGTTCTGGCAGCGGCATCTTTTACAATGACAATGTTTACATCAAATACGATCGCAACGCATTTACCAGTTCTGAGGAAAAGTATGACGATGCTGACAGGCGGTTTGGCAGTTGTAATGTTATTTTTATTCTTCGCCCAGATTGGACCTTTGCATTTTGAAGGACTGAGATCTGTTTACCTCAATTTTACGGATAATACACAACACATCCGCCCTTTTGATTATTCCATTTTCTGGACTTACGGAGTTGTTCTGGCATTATTCGGAACCATCATTCCACCGATTTTATTCAACATCGGATTCCCGAAAGCAGGTTTGGGATTGGGAAGCATCATCTCATCTTTGGAACTTCCGGTTTCCGTCACGATGGCTTTTATGTTATTGAACGAAAAAGTGATTCTCGTCCAGTGGCTCGGGATCGCATTGATCTTATTCGCAATAGTTTTGATGAATCTGCCATCCAAAAATGAAGTAGAGCCAGCCAAGGCTTACCATTAAAAAATTGCATAAAAAAACCGTCTCATTTTACTGAGACGGTTTTTGTTTTATTGTGCAGCGTTCTGAACGTCTGTCTTCACTTCTTCAGCTTTATTTTTGAACTGATCGGCTGTTTCTCCAGCTCTTTCTTTCAATTGTTCTGCTGTTTGAGTTGCTTTATCTTTCAAATCGTTTCCAAATTTCGTCAGATTCTCTTTAGCGTTATTGAAGGTGTCTTTTACCTTTTGCTGATCTTCCGGAGAAGACTTTTTATATTTCCACCAAGCCAAAGCTCCAACACCTAACAATGCCAAAAGGCCATTTGTTTTATTTCCCATTTTGTAATTTTTTTATGTTAATATTAATTACTCAAGGTACTAGAAAATTTTGTGCCAACAATTAAGTTTTAAAATAATTTTGGCGTGTCCCTCGCCAGCACGTGTCGTCCGAAGATCACGATGGGTCTCCGCTCGGGCCGGGCTGTCCGTTCATATCTTTTTATTTTTTCAGAAGATTACCTTTCCGGATTTGGTTTCAGCACAAAAAAAATAAAAAGGATAACCACTGCCATCCCTCACGCGCTGCGCAAAGTTGAGGGTTTTGCAACAGATTGAAGTTCCCTAAACCCAAAAGCTTTCCAATCTGAAAACCCTCGAACTCTCAAACTCCCAAACTCCCCAACTCTCAAACTCTCCAACCCTCAAACCCTCAAACCCTCCAGCTTCACCGCCAGTTTCTTTGTCAGCTCTCTTCGGCTAAACTCATTGATATCAGCAGAATTCTGAATCGATTTTCCATTTTTCCAATCCTCATACAGTGAAAATATAAAACTCTGGATTTCCAAACTTTCAGAATAATCAAAATGTTTTCCCGCGTTGGTTTTGTTGAGAATCGTTTCTACATCAGCATCTTTCGGTCCAAACGAAATGATTTTCTTTCCGGTCGCCAGATATTCAAACAACTTTCCCGGAATGATGCCTTTCGAACTTTCACTAGGAAAATTGGTGATCAGAAGCAGGTCAGAATTTTCCATCTCCTTCACAGATTCGTCGTGCGCCAAATAGCCAAGATTCCAGATATTATTTTTCAAAACAGAATTCTCTATTTCATTCAGAATTTTATTGTCCACTCGTCCAACAAATTTCAGTTCAAAGTCCTCAGCAAAATCCTGATGTTTTACACAAAGCGTAATCAAAGCCTTCCAAAGATTATCCGGATTCCTCAATTGTTCAAGTACACCAACGTAACTCAAAGTGAATTTGGGTTTGAGGGTTTGAGAGTTCGAGGGTTTTAGAGTTCCAATACTCTCGCTACGTGAATTCTCAGAAGCTTGGACGCTCCAACACTCCAACACTCCAACACTCCGACTCTCCAACTTATCAAATCCATTCGTCACACAAAAAGCATTCGCTCCATTTTTTCTGAAATTCTCAGCATCCGTATAGCTCGTTGCAAGTGTCAAATCAGCATTTTCAAAAACCGATTTCTCAAGTTCTCTATGTTTTCTGTCAGAACCGGAAGTTAGTTTCAAATGTTTGTAGTAGGAAATCTCTGTCCAAGGATCGCGAAAGTCAGCGATCCACTTCAAATCTGGCAATTCCTTTTTCAGTCCAAGTCCGATCAAGTGCAAACTGTGCGGCGGACCAGTCGTGACAATCGTATCAATATGATTTTCTTGCAGATAATTCTTCAAAAATTTAATCGAAGGTTTTACCCAAAATTTCCTCGCATCTGGAATAAAAAAATTTCCTCTAATGAAAATCGAAAGCTTCGAAACAAAAGACTGATTCTTCCCAACATCAAACTGTCCACCCTTGAATTTCTTATTGCTCTTACTGAATTTCTCCGCAATCTGGTAAGGCTCCCAAATATTTGTTTTCACGATTTTCAGATCTTGCGGGACTTCTTTGGTCAAAGTCTCATCCACCAAAGGATAACTCGGATTTTCTGGTGTGTAGATGATCGGTTCCCAGCCAAATTCGGGAAGATATTTTGCAAACTTCAGCCAACGCTGAACGCCGGGTCCACCAGCAGGCGGCCAATAATAGGTGACAATTAAAACTTTTTTAGAATTTTCCATTTAAGAATTTCGGCTTCATCAAACTATTCAGTAAATTTATATGTTTTTTCGAAAGGTCTAAAATAGGACTTTTTACAGTTCGTTTCAAAACCAAAAATCAAGAAAAACATTAATTTCTATTTCAAGACCAATGAACTATTTCTCTGACCAACAATTCACGAAAATCAGCACAGAAAAGTTTGAAAAAGCGGATTACGAAAACTGTATTTTTACCGAAATCAATTTTTCCGATCATAATCTTTCTGATTTCAAATTCTCAGATTGTGACTTCAAAGACTGTGATCTCAGTAATGCAAAGATTCATCAGACTGCTTTCCGCGAAGTGGTTTTCAAAAACTGCAAGATGATCGGCCTTAATTTTGAGGATGCACATTCTTTCAATATATCTTTCAAATTTGAAGATTGTATTTTGGACCATTCATCGTTTTATCAATTGGATATAAGGAAAACAACGTTTAAAAATTCCAGTTTAAAAGAAGTGGATTTTACAGAAACCAACTTGTCGAATTCATTTTTCGATCATTCAAATCTAACTGATGCAGTTTTTGACAGAACGATATTAGACAATGCCAATCTCAAAAATGCCATCAATTTTTCCATCGATCCGACAAAAAATCAACTCAAAAAAACCAAATTTGCAAAAGACAATCTCGCAGGATTATTAGACAGATTACAGATCATCATAGAATAAAATTCCACCAACCAAAATTTCACTCCAATGGATGGGCAAATTTTCAAAATTATTTTGAAATTATGGGTGGTTAATAATAAAAATAAAATATCAATATGAAAAAAATATTATACGCAAGTTTTCTTTTATCAATCACGGTTTCTGCGCAATACACAGATATCAACATCATCAAAGAAGTCAAAGTTAAAAACAAAGGCGTCGTAGTTTCTGCACACCCGTTAGCAAGTGAAGCAGGCGCAAAAATCCTCAAACAAGGTGGAAATGCCTTCGATGCAGTGATTGCAACTCAGCTGGCTTTAGCGGTCGTTTATCCTCAGGCCGGAAATATCGGTGGTGGCGGATTTCTTGTTGCTACAACGGCGGAAGGGAAAAAAATCGCTTTGGATTATCGTGAAACTGCCCCTTCAAAAGCATCTTTCGATATGTATTGGGACAAGCAGGGCAATGCAAACACAGATCTTTCCCAATATGGCCGATTGGCAGTGGGTGTTCCCGGAAGTATTTCAGGAATGTTCGAAACCTTGAAATATGCAAAACTTCCATTTGCTAAATTAATTGAACCAGCCATTGACCTGGCAGAGAAAGGCTTTGCAATCACCGAACAGGAAGCAGGACTATTAAATTCACATAAAGCTGAATTTCTTAAAAATAACAGAAACAAAACGGTCTTCGTAAGAGATCAGGACTGGAAAATCGGAGACTTGCTGATCCAAAAAGAATTGGCTGAGACTTTAAAACGAATTCAGAAAGGTGGTGAGAAAGAATTTTACCAAGGCAAAACAGCCGATTTAATCCTCGCCGAAATGAAATTAGGAAACGGAATCATCCAATCACAAGATCTTAAAAATTATAAAACAAAAGAAAGAAAACCTTTGGTCTTCGATTACAAAGGTCATCAGATAGTTGCGATGCCATTGCCATCCAGTGGCGGAACTTTGCTGGCTCAGATGTTAAAGATGTCAGCGTTCGAAGATCTGTCCAAATACCAGCAGAATTCAGCGGAAGCGGTTCAGATAATGGTAGAAGCCGAAAGAAGAGCCTTTGCAGACAGGGCAGAATATATGGGAGATCCGGACTTTATCCAGGACAAAACCGAAATGCTGATCTCAGACGAATATCTCAAAAACCGTTGGAAATCTTTCAACTCAAAACAGGCAACACCAAGCAAAGATGTTGGGAATATCATTAATCCAAACCAAAAAGAAAGTACTGAAACGACTCAGGTTTCCATCCTGGACAAATTCGGAAATGCGGTTTCCGTAACCACGACGCTGAACGGACTCTACGGAAGCAAAACCGTAGTTTCCGGCGCAGGATTCTTCCTGAACAACGAAATGGACGATTTTTCCATAAAACCAGGCGTTCCTAATATGTTTGGCGCAGTCGGCGGAGAAGCTAATAAAATTGAACCCGGAAAAAGAATGCTTTCATCCATGACGCCGACATTGGTTTTGAAGGACAATAAAATTAAAATTGTGGTGGGAACACCCGGCGGAACAACCATTCCGACCTCAGTTTTTCAGGCAATTGTAGGTGTGATTGATTTTAAACAAAACGCAAACTTCTCTGTTAATGCTCCGAAATTCCACCACCAGTGGCTGCCAGAAAATATAAAAGTTGAAACTAATTTTCCTGAAACCACTATCAAAGCTTTGGAACAAAAGAATTACAAATTCGAAAAAATCAAGCAGATTGGAAGAACGGAAATGATTCTTGTAGATGACAAAAAAACCGTTCACGCTGTTGCGGATGGGCGAGGAGATGATTCTGTTGGGGTTGAATAGTAAATTATCTATAAAAGATACAAACCTTTAAAAACAAAAGGCTTCCAAAATCTGGAAGCCTTTCTAATTTATATTCAAATCCGAATTACCTTGCGATATTTACAGATCTCGTTTCTCTGATAACAGTTACTCTTACTTGTCCTGGGTAAGTCAACTCGTTCTGGATTTTTTCAGAGATGTCGTAAGATAGTTGGTGAGCATTTTCGTCGTTCACTTTTCCGCTTTCTACCATAACTCTAAGCTCTCTTCCCGCTTGGATTGCGTAAGCGCTGGAAACGCCGTCGAAACTTAACGCAGCCGCTTCAAGATCTTTCAGCCTTTGGATGTAAGATTCCAAGACTTGTCTTCTTGCGCCTGGTCTTGCTCCGGAGATTGCATCGGCAACCTGGATGATTGGCGATAGGAGAGAAGTCATTTCGATCTCATCGTGGTGAGCACCAATAGCGTTGATCACTTCAGCGTTCTCGCCATATTTCTCCGCCCACTGCATTCCAAGAAGTGCGTGTGGCAATTCAGATTCCTGCTCAGGAACTTTCCCAATATCGTGTAGTAAACCAGCTCTTTTCGCAAGTTTTACATTTAATCCTAATTCTGCGGCCATAGTCGCTGCGATGTTCGCCACTTCTCTGGAGTGTTGTAGTAAATTCTGCCCATAAGAAGAACGGAATTTCATTCTACCCACAACTTTTACCAATTCCGGGTGAAGACCGTGGATTCCAAGGTCGATGATGGTTCTTTTACCAACTTCGATGATTTCTTCCTCGATTTGTTTTCTTGTTTTTTCAACCACTTCCTCGATTCTCGCAGGGTGGATTCTGCCATCCGTTACCAATCTGTGAAGTGACAATCTCGCAATCTCTCTTCTCACAGGGTCGAAACAAGAAAGAAGGATTGCTTCCGGCGTATCATCAACGATGATTTCAACACCTGTTGCAGCTTCCAGCGCACGGATATTTCTACCTTCACGCCCAATGATTCTACCTTTGATTTCGTCTGACTCAATATTAAAAACAGAAACTGAGTTTTCTACCGCTTGTTCTGTTCCAATTCTCTGAATGGTTTGGATGATTATTTTTCTCGCTTCATTTTTCGCATTCAACTGCGCTTCTTCCATAATGCTTTGAACGTGTGCTGATGCTTTAGTTTTAGCTTCGGCTTTCAAAGATTCTACCAATTCTGACTTAGCTTCTTCTGCAGAGTAGTTGGATATTTTTTCCAGCATTTCTACTTTTTGAGCTGTTGCAGCTTCCAGATCCTGTTGTTTTTTCTGAACAACTTCCAGCTTTTTGTTGTAATCGCCAACTTGTCTTTCTAGATCTTTTTCCAGTTTTCCGGCTTTGCTAAGCTCGTCGTTCAGTTTGTTTTCCTTGTCTTTCGTACGTTTTTCAGCTTCCTGCATTTTTCGTTCTCTTGACTGGATGTCTGCATCGTGTTGGGATTTCAGTTCAAGGAATTTTTCTTTTGCCTGGAGGTGTTTCTCCTTTCTTACAGCTTCTGCTTGTACATTGGCTTTTTCTATAATGTTTTCGGCTGTCTTTTTCGCATCTTCTACTACGTACTGCGCTTTTGTGTTAAGGGAACTTTTTCCGAAGAAAAGTCCTGCAACCGCTCCTACGATAAGTGCAACGACACCGATAATAATGGTAATTGTGTCCATAAATTTATATATATTGAGTTTTAATTGTCTCTCTTAATTGTTGGAAGTCTGAAGCGGGAAGATGGATGTTACCATCTAAACTAAACTTCCTGCCTCCATTCTTCCATCCTCCATCTTAAATAAAAAAAAACCTACAACAGTTCAGATATAGAGTAAACTCCATAAAAACACGATTTGAACTGATTTTCATTCTCTGTAATCTGCGCAAGGCAGCACGCCATCGAATGAACTTTCGTCCGGTAATTTTTAATTGTTGAGTTTACTTCTTTGTGTTAGAACTATTGTAGGCAGCTTGTAATTTGAAAAATTTTACTTTTCCAATTGCTCAAGGAGTGCATTGATTTTACTCACGCGCTCGTTTGTATTTTTTATATTTTTCTCATTATTTAAAGAATAAACTTCTGCGTTGGTTCCGAGTTTCAAAACGCACATAGCGAGTGCGTCCTGCTTGTCCCTCACATCGAAACTGGCTTCGAAGTCCTTAATCATCGTTTCTATCTGCTTACCGACTTTCCGAAGGGTTTCTTCCTCGGCTGCTGGCACATTCAGCGGATAGTTTCGTCCGGCAATATTTATAGTTATTCTTCTGAAATCCATAGTTATAAGCCGGTGTTTTGTAATTCAGAAACGCACATATCTATTTCTTTTACCAATCTGTTGATGTGATTTTTCATCAGTCGGTTGTGTTCTGCGTTTCCGGATATTGCTGAATAAAGTTTTAATTCTTTGTTTTCTTCTGCTAAGATCTGGTTTCTGCGTTTCTCCTCCATGTAATCTTCCCTCAATTTCTGTAGCTCCTCAGACGTTTCTGCGTGTTTCTCCGAAAGATTCTTAAACTTTTTATAAAGATTGAGAATCTTTTTTTCTAAAACAGAAAAGTTGTTTTCTAATTCGCCTAACATAACCAGAATTAAATTCTAACTTTTACAAAAATAGGAAAAATTAATGATGATTTAACACGATATTTCTCTTTTGTGAGATTGATCTTGCTTCTGTTTGATTTATAATGAATTAACTTCTATTAGATCGTCAAAATTATTATGAATGAAAGTATTTACGAATAGCTTATCTTCAAATTAATCATAAAAAAAAGAGCCTTTAAAAAGCTCAATTTATATTTATTCAAATTTCAAAACCAGCATAAAAGCTCTGGTCTGCATCGTGGAAATCGCTGGCGTCCAGTAAGGTGGTGTTGTTTCCTTATCAGCTACCAGTTCATTATTCGTAAAAAATGTTCCGCGGATCGCCGGCGTAAATTTAAATCGGCTAAAGTAAAACTGAATCCCGATCTCTGCACTCCATCCAAAGTTGTGAGTCGTGGTGCGGAATATATTCTGCTGATTATCATCAGTTGATGTTTGATTTGATTGTAAATTAACCAGATAATTCACACCAGCAGCAGCGTAAGGCCGCGAATTATACCATCTGTCACCGTGAACTTCCAACATAATTGGAATATCAACATAGGTAGATTTTACTATTTTTTTTATTTGCTCTTCACTAGGTTCCAGAATGACTTCGGCAGAAGTTCCGTCGGCAAGTGGAAAACCGCCTGGATATAACTGATTGACGTGGTCAAATGTATTAAAAGTCAAATCTCTTTGCACAAAATGCAAGCCTGGTTCGATTCTCAAATCCAAAAATTCATTCAGCCTCATTTTCCCAATCAGTCCTGCTCCAAAACTGTACGTTGACTTCGATTCTACAAGACTTCTGTTGCCTTCCATCCCAATCTTAGGATCCAAATTCATTTTGTAATCAAAATTATTGGCAGCAAGATAAAATCCGAAACTGAATTTTTTCAGATCAAAGTCTTCCATTTTGTCCTGTCTGTCTTTGGTTCTGAAAAGATTGTTGAAAGTCTGGGCGTGTAAATTACCGCTCAGAAGTACTGCAAAGGATAAAATCTTGATAAGTCGCTGCTTCATTCTATTTGGTAGCTTTATAAATGGTGGCTATTCCTAAACTCAATTTGGTGTATTCTACTTTTTTGAAACCTGTGTTCAGAAGAATTGTTTTCATCTTTTCTCCAAAAGGAAACGCATTCACAGAATCCGGAAGATACGTGTAAGCTCGGTTGTCCTTGGAAACCAAACGCCCGATCGCAGGCAATATATTTTTAAAATAAAACATATAAAATGGTCCCAAAAATCCTTCTACTTTTGAGAATTCTAAGATATAAATACTTTTGTTCTCTTTCACAACTCTTCGTAATTCTGATAAACCTTTTTCCAGATTTTCAAAATTTCTTACTCCAAATGCAACGGTAACGCCATCGAATTTATTGTCCTCAAACGGAAGTTGTTCCGCATCGCCTTTCTGCATAGAGATCTTGCCGTCCAGATTTTGCTTTCTGATTTTTTCGATTCCAACGTTTAGCATTTGCTGAGAAAGATCCAAGCCAACAACGTCAGCATTAGTTCCTTTTTGAACCGTAATTGCCAGATCTCCGGTTCCTGTGGCAACATCCAAAACCAGTTTTGGCTGGTCTTTAGCCAGCATTTTGACCAATTTGTTTCTCCAAAGCACATCAATTTTCATGGATAAAACGTGGTTCAGAAGATCATATTTTGGTGCAATATTGTCAAACATATCTTCTACCTGACTTTTTTTGCTGTATTCGGAGTTGTATGGTGTTACGTTGTTGTGTTCCAATTCGTTGTTGTTTAATTTATTCATTAATCAATTATCATTTATCGATGATCAATTATTGTTTGTAGTAATTGTTGTAATAATTAATAAAATCCTGCTTTCTGAAGATCTTGGAGCGGCTTTCGACTTTCGCAACATTTTTGATGACGCGGTCATAGTCTTCGTCCAGATTGTAGTAAAAATCTTCGGTGTAAAGTTTACTGATCTTCGTCACATCGCCCAGATAATGCTTCTTATCGATCTCAATTCCCGGTTTTGCGGTGATCAGAGAATCTCTGTTCAGGCCGTAACCATAATATTGATTATTGACGTAATAGTCTTTATTTGTGATGTTTATCAATCCTCTTACTTTATTGACTGTAAAAGCGGAATCGTAAATCAATCTTTTGTTCTGATCAAAAACCTGAATGTTATTTTTTCCTTTATTAAGATCAACTTTCAGATATTGACCGGCGGAAAGGATATTTTCTGAGCCATTGTTAATTTTAAAATAAAACGTTTCCGGCGTGGGATTGTCCACAAGATAGTAGTTCTTTTTCGCCAAAAACAAAAAGTAAATAGCGAATGCAAGTCCCATTGCCAGCAAAGAAAAAATCAAACCTTTCGTAGAGGCGCTAAGATTTTTCATAATATTTAAAAATCAATATTAAAGGTGCGAATTTACGGAAATTTTTCTGAGCGCTGATTTTTATAATTCTGATATTAATCAAGACTGTGATTACTGAAAAATAAAACCTGAGTGTCTCTCAAATTTTCAGTTTTGTCCGGAGCGAAATTGAAATCCGGGGCTTTGGTTCCGTTTTCAAGATTCAAATTTGGATTTTTGAAGATGAGAGTTTCATCCCAAAGATTTTGATCGATAAATTGCTGCAACGTAAATCTTCCGCCTTCAATGATCACGGATTGGATTTGCAGTTCGTACAGCTTTTCCAAGATTTGATCTAATGAATTTTCTTTTTCTATTTTAATGAATTTCAGATATTTATCTTTTGAATCTTTAATTGAATTAAAAATAATCGTTTCCGCTTCATCATTATAAATATTACAACTTTCCGGAATGTCAAGATTAAAATCAATCAAAATTCTAATGGGATTTCGTCCTTCGATTTCTCTCACAGTCAAACTTGGATTGTCATGAAGAGCGGTATTTTTCCCAACCAAAATAGCGTGTTCCTCACTTCGTATTTGATGAACAAATTGCTTAGAAAGTGAATTGCTGATTTGAGTCGGCTTGAAATCTTTGTCCATAAAACCATCCGCAGATTGTGCCCACTTCAGAATAATGAAAGGCCGTTTCTTTTCATGATAAGTAAAAAACCGTTTGTTGAGTTCTCTGCATTCATCTTCCAAAATTCCAGAAATAACTTCTATTCCTGCATCGGTAATGATTTTTTTTCCTTTACCATTCACCTTGTCGTGGCTGTCCATCGCGCCAATCACCACTTTTTTGAAACCAAGTTCCACGATTTTCAAAGCACAGGGCGGCGTTTTTCCAAAATGAGCGCAAGGTTCCAAAGAAACGTAAATTGTAGATTCGGGAATTAAATGTTTGTCTTCTTCTTTTATAGAATTAATGGCATTGATTTCTGCGTGCGGTTCGCCTGCTTTTTTGTGAAAACCTTCGCCAATGATGCTGTTGTTATGAACAATGACCGATCCAACCAAAGGATTTGGGTAGGTTTTTCCAAGCGCTTTTTGAGCTAGTTCTATACATCTGTTGATGTAAAATTCGTCATTCATTAATGATGATTTCTGACTTTTTAAAAATTATTTTTTCTTCTTTTCAACTTCTGTTGGTTTGTATGTCACTGGCGGAATTGCAGTTGTGATTGCAGCTTCCATCAGTTTGTTTCTTTCTTTTGATAGAGATTTGGCTGCATATTTCAAATCTCCTGCAAGCCTTTTGGAATATGAAAAAATGATGAATGACTTCTTTCCGTTAATATCAAAGTTTTTGAATCTGTCAAGATTGTATTCAGCGTACGGTTCACCTTCAGCTGGAGTTTCTGTTGTTAAATAATCTACGATAATCTCTTTTCCATCTGGACTTTCTGTTACATTTACGAAAGAATATTTGTCTTTGGATCTTCTTTTTTCAACAAATTCCACTTTTTGTTTGATGGCAGTTTCCATATCAATTTCCTTATCGAAATAAGAAATGTTGATCAGTTCCTTATAATTACTCAGGACATCATCTCTCATAATGTATTGCTGCTGTGCCCAGGTTGCAGAGTTTTGTTTGCTTAATGCCAGCAGAAATTCATTTTCATTGAATGTTAAAGGTCCGGGAATATTCAGTCGGTCAATGACTTCAACGGGTACAGCGGTAGTTGCTTCTTCAGTTTTTGTTTCCTGAGAATATAAGCTTGATGTAAAAACCAAACCGATGGATATTGCAAGTAGATTTCTGATTTTCATATTATGTTTATTTGTTTTGATTTTTTTCATTATTAAGTTCTTCAATTCGCCATATAAAAAGAAAGATGGCGAACACAGTTAGAATTGATCCTACAACATATTGTATAATCAAATCAGTACCTTGAGTTTTTGGACCAATTAAAAATGCGCCTCCAGCAATTATGAGAAATATTCCAAAACCAATTTTAGACTCAAAGGTAGTTCCTAAAGTCTCCAGAATTCCAAATAAAAATTCTCCTCCAAGTTTCTTAAAAATGTTTTTGTTTTTCAACTATAAGTTTTTATGATAAAAAAATTTATCCTTTCAACTCTGCCGGAATCTCACAAACCGGAATCGGGTTCATCTTATGCTGCGTCGCTCTGTTGAATCTCAAGTAGATGGTCATCACTTCTTTTTCACGACCGTCAAAATCAGCTTCAGTTTTTCCTGCTTTTTGCTGCTCCATTGCCCATTCTAATTCCGGATAAGTCGCACCAATCTGGTCTTCATCCGTTCTTTCCACTTCCCAAAGTCCGTCCGTTGGTTTTGCAACTTGGATGCTTTCCAGAATTCCTAACTCTTTTGCAATGTCATAAACCTGAGTTTTGTAAAGATCAGCAATAGGAGAGATGTCTACGCCCCCGTCGCCGTATTTTGTGAAAAATCCTACGCCAAAATCCTCCACTTTATTTCCTGTTCCAGTCACCAGAAGTCCGTTGATCTGTCCGTAATAATAAAGCGTCACCATTCTCAGTCTCGATCTTGTGTTCGCTTCTGCCAGATTTTTGCTCGGCGAATCGTCCTTATAACCTTCCGTTGTTTTTTCGAAACTTTCAAAAGTCGGAGTAAGATCTACTCGGAAACCTTCTACATTTGGAAAATTGGCTTTAAGAAAATCGATGTGATCCTGAGCTCTGTCCACCTGATCGGCTTTTTGACGGATCGGCATTTCCAAAACCAAAGTCTGCAATCCTGTTTTCGCTGCGAGAGTAGAAACCACTGCGGAATCTATTCCTCCCGAAACGCCCACTACGAAACCTTTTGAGTTTGCTTTGGCTGCATAATCTTTTAACCAGTTGACGATATGATCTATTACTTTTTGTGTCTGCATTGTTTTTATTTTGTTTTAATTTCTTCAAAGACATACTCCGTTCCGCTTTGGTCCTGGTCGATTGTCTTTCCGGTCAAACTGTTGTTTGCGTACAAAAGTTGGTCTATTTTCAATGGCTCGCCATATCGGGTCAACTTTTCTACTTTCACAGTATTTCCTATTACTTTATAATTTGTTTTATATTTATTTTGAGAGACAATCCCGCACTGATTTTCGTTCTTTTCATTAACCAGAACATAATCATTTTTAAAACTTAATTCCAGGAAAACAGTATAGCCAGCACAAGGTTTCGGCTTATTGGTTTCGGCACACATACTACCAACTGATGTTCTAAAAGTTTTATTAAGAACTATTTTGTTGTTTTTATTTTGAGTTTGTGAACAAGCTGGAACAAACATCAACGATAAGATCAAAAAAAGTAAATTAGTAGCTTTCATAATTGATTTTTTGTAATTCATACCAGTTACATTTGTCGCCTTTATCAAGAAAAGTGCCTTTGTTTTCGAAGCCTAATTTTGTGAGAATATAATTGGAAGTTTGATTTTCCACATCGGCGTAAGCATAGATTTTATCAGCATGAAATTGATTAAATCCTAAACCCAGTGAAGCTTTTGCTGATTCTGTTGCATAGCCTTTTCCCCAAAATTCAGGGAGAAATCTGTAGCCCAATTCGTAAACATTTTTGAAACCATTGACTTTCTCTGTAAAAAGTTTGATGCCGCTCCAGCCGGTAAATTTTTTGGTTTCCTTTTCGATGACAGACAGTCTTCCTGTTCCGTTTTTTTCGTATTGGTTCAGAAGGCATTCGATTAAATGTAAAGTTTCTTCTTTTTTCGTGAAAGGTTTGATGCCTACATACTTTACAACTTCCGGATTGCTGTCCAGTAAAAATAAATCATCCAGATCTGCGGATGTTATTTTTCTTAAAATCAATCTTTCGGTAATAATTGGAAGCTTCATCCTTTAAAATTCTTATTTTTGCTATTCGAAAATCTTAATGTAAAAATAATGAAGTTTTTCCGATATATCTCTTTTTCGGCCATAATTGTTTTCAGTTTGTCGGCCTGCAAAAAGGAAAACGAAAACAAATGGGATGTTGAGATCAAAAGTCCTGTCAAAAAAGTAAACGTGACAGATCTCTCTGGCGAATTCTACAATTCATCGGTCAGTTTGGAAGATTTCAAAAAGAAATATCCTTGGTTCCAGGGCTCTGTTCCGGATGCAGATTACGGTGATCGCAGAAAAGATACAATGGAAGTCCGCATCTATAAAGAAGCGATTTCCAAGATCAATAAAGCGAAGCTTGACAAAGAACTGATTGATCTGTTTTCACATATCAAAAATTATTTTCCAAAATTTCAGCCGCCACATATTTATCTTTACTCATCAGTCGTCGATCCCAGAAATGTGACCGATCCGATCTTTTTGAGAGAAGATGAAAATATGCTTTTCGTTGACATTACTGGATTTATGGGCGATGGAAATAAGAATTACAGAGGACTTGATCTTTATTTTCAAAAATCGATGAATCCGGATAATCTCGTTCCGAAAATTTCTGCTTTTTTCGCTGCAAGACTGGTTCCAGCACAATTAGAACAACAGAAATTTCTTGATCAGATTGTCTATCAGGGGAAAATTCAAATTCTACAGGATGCATTTTTACCGAATGTTCCGAATCATCTGAAAATCAATTATTCCAAAGAACAATACGATTGGGCGGTTGCCAATGAACCGAATATCTGGAATTATTTCGTGGAAAACGATTTGCTTTTCAGTGCAGATGCAGATCTGTCCGAACGTTTCATCACGCCCGGGCCTTTTTCGAAATTCTATACA
Organism: Epilithonimonas sp. JDS; assembly: GCF_021261315.1. GTDB lineage: Bacteria > Bacteroidota > Bacteroidia > Flavobacteriales > Weeksellaceae > Epilithonimonas. The sequence continues at coordinate 133,761 of NZ_JAJSAX010000001.1, read as the reverse complement.
GAAGTTGACCGAGAAAGTTCTCCGCAGATTGCCATTTGGATAGGCTGGCAGATTTGCAAACAGTATTTGAAAGCACATTCAGATGAAAAATTACCCGTGTTTTTGAAGAAAAATGCAACAGAGATTTTCAACGGATCCGAATATAGGCCGAAGTAAAATTGGAGAATTGGAGGGTTTGAAAGAAGTAGAGACTGACATCTTTCGAATTTCAAATCTCTAATTTTTTGATCATTTAATTTTTTAATCAATAATTTTAATATAACAATGCGTAAAACAAAAATTACAGTAGATATAGAGTTGGACGAGAATCACGTTCCAGAAAAAATGACTTGGAATGCACAAGACGGCGGCGTAGAAAACCAAGAGACCAAAGCCGTGATGATCTCCGTTTGGGACGAGAAGACTTCCGAAGCTTTGAGAATCGATCTTTGGACAAAAGAAATGCCTGTGGATCATATGAAACGTTTCTATCACCAGATCATCGTTTCCCTTGGACAAACCTACCTGCGTGCAACTGGCGAAGAAGATGTTGCTGGTTGGTTGGAAGAAGTGGCTGAGGAATTTGCGGTGAAATCGGCGATAAAAATGTAAAATGTTTTCTTTAAAAAGCTTTTATTCTTTTACCAAAAAGGAAAGTAGGATAGGTTTATTAACGTTTTTTCTATCTTTTTTTATTAACATTTTAATGATGTTGATTTTTAAATTTGAAAATAATAAGGTGTTAATTTTTCTTTCATTCTCCATTGTTTTTTTAGTTTTGAATTATCTTTTCACTCATAAAACTTATGGTAGATTCTTAAGAAAACATTCTGATATTATCAGTTATATTTTTATAAGAGAATATTCTGGTAATAAAAGATATGATGTTGATAAACATTTTACTTCTTCAGAAATAGAAAGATTTATTCAAAGTTTAGATTGTGAAGAGTATATTGAGTTTAATAATATTCCAAATGATTTCTATTACAAAAGAAACCATACCTACCAGATATTAGGTTTTGAAAAAGAAAATTTGCGACATTATACCAGAAGTATTCCTTGGAAAAATATTTTTTGGAAATATTCCCACACAAATAATGATGGCATTTATGAGTATTTAAGTATTCAATACAAAAATGATAGTGGAACAGACATCGATGAAGAGATTATAACAGATAGAATATTCCAGAAAAATTTTCATATTTTTCTTCTGTTTATTTTACATGACCTTAAATATGGAAATCAATTATCACTTTCAAAAAATAATTACAAAAGAAAAATACCATTCAAAGTATTAGGACTTTCTTTTACAAATAATTAAAAATATGAAATTCAATACAAAAGTTATTCACGGCGGACAACAGCACGAGCCAGCGACTGGCGCAGTCAACGTTCCCGTTTTTTTAACATCAACATTCGCACAGAAAAGTCCGGGACAATTGATCTCTGGCTACGAATATTCAAGAGGTGCAAACCCAACAAGACAAGCTTTGGAAGATTCCTTGGCAAGCATCGAAAATGGTGCACGAGGTTTGGCTTTCGGTTCAGGTTTGGCCGCGATCGATTGTGTTTTGAAGTTGCTAAATCCAGGTGATGAAGTCATTGCAGTAGATGATCTTTACGGCGGTTCCTACAGAATGTTCACCAGATTATTCGAAAAATACCAATTGAAATTTACGTTCATTGGATTCGATAATGTTGAGCAACTTGAAAATGTCATAACAGATAAAACAAAATTGATCTGGCTAGAAACACCAACCAATCCATTGATGAAATTGGTGGATATCAAAATGGTCGCTGATACTGTGAAAGGAAAAGATATTTTGGTAGCTGTAGATAACACATTTGCAACGCCTTATATTCAAAAACCTTTGGATCTGGGTGCTGACATTGTGATGCATTCTGCAACGAAATATTTAGGCGGACATTCTGATGTCATCGCTGGAGCTTTGATTGCGAAAGATGCAGAATTGGGCGAAAAACTACATTTCATCCAGTTTGCAAGCGGTGGAATTTTGGGACCTCACGATTCTTATTTGGTCTTGAGAGGGATCAAAACTTTGGCGCTTAGAATGCAAAGACATTCGGACAACGGTTTCGAAATTGCAAAATATCTGGAAACGCATTCTTTAGTTGATAAAATCTATTACCCAGGATTGTCTTCTCATCCACAATACGATTTGGCGACCAGACAAATGACTGAATTTGGAGGAATGGTTTCTTTCACTTTCAAATCCGGAAAGAAAGAAGATGCGGTGAAATTCTTGGAAAACATCAAAGTTTTCACTTTGGCAGAATCTTTGGGTGGCGTAGAATCGTTGGCAAACCTTCCGGCATTGATGACACACGCATCGATCCCAGAAGAGAAGAGAGCAGTTCTTGGAATCACGGATGACTTGGTAAGATTGAGCGTCGGAATTGAAGATGCAGAAGATTTGATTGCTGATTTGGAACAAGCGTTTAACACATTGAATTAAGAAATTAAAAATTGAGTGATGTAGAAATTACTGAATCTCTGAATCTCTCAATTTCAAAATTAATTAAAAATATGACTTTTCGAGACGCCACTTTAGAAGACCTTCCAAAAATCGTAGAGATTTACAATTCTACGGTGGCGTCGCGATTGGTTACTGCCGATCTGGAGACTGTTTCCGTCGAAAGCAAAGTTGATTGGTTTAATGAACACAATTCTGAAACGCGTCCGCTTTGGATGGTGGAAGATGCTCAGAAAAATACCATCGGCTGGGTCAGTTTTCAGGATTTTTATGGCCGTCCGGCTTATCAGAAAACAGCTGAGATCAGTATTTACATTGATGAAAATTTCCGAAGCAAAGGTTTCGGTCAACAGATTTTAAAGTTGTCATTAGAAAAATGTCCAAGTCTGGGCATCGAAAATCTACTCGCCTTTATCTTCGCTCACAATTTGCCGAGTTTGACCTTATTTGAAAAATTCGGTTTCGAACTTTGGGCCAATCTCAAAAATATCGCTGAACTTGATGGCGAAAAACAAAGTCTTATTATTTTAGGCAAAACCATCAAAGACTAATTTTACATATGGAAAACTACACGTATTGTTTGTACTGGATCATTTCCATATTGGCGATCTTCTCTATTCTGATTCCTTCTGTCAAAAACACATTTTGGACCTTTAGGATTTTCGATTATCCTCGTTTTCAGAAGTTTGTGATTCTAATCGTTCTGATTGCTTTATGGAAATTTGCCATTCCTGAACCCACGGATTACGACAAAGTTCTCTTGGCGTTAGAAGTTGTATTTGCACTTTATCTTTTGTACATTATTCTTCCTTACACAAGATTTGGAAAGACGATGATTGATAAAGTTAAACCAAATGCGGACGAGACCACGCTCGATATTTTGGTTTGTAATGTCTATCAACATAACCGAAATTATCAGAAACTAATTGACCTGATCAAAGAAAATGATCCCACCGTTTTGTTCTTCCTGGAAACGGATGAAGAGTGGAGAAAAGCTTTGGCAGTGGTCACAAAAGATTACGAATACAAGATTGAGGTTCCATTGGCAAATACTTATGGCCTGTTGTTTTACAGTCATTTTCCGGTTAAAAATTATGAGATCAATTATTTGATAGATGATGATATTCCGTCCATCGTTGCCGACTTGGAGTATAACAATAACATTGTCAGATTATACGGGATTCATCCCACGCCGCCAGTTCCTCAGGAAAATCCAGAAAGTACCGAACGTGATGCTGAGATTCTTTTGGTCGGAAAAAAAGCGGAAGAATACGGGAAACCAGCCATCGTTTTTGGAGACCTGAATGACGTCGCTTGGTCGCAAACCACCAAATTATTTCTAAAATCCAGCGGAATGTTGGATCCCCGACGTGGAAGAGGCATGTTCAATACCTTTCACGCCAAATATTGGTTTTTGCGTTGGCCATTAGATCATTTTTTCGTGAGTCCACATTTCCGATTGGTGGATATGAATGTCACAAAGTCCGTGGATTCTGACCATTTTCCAATTTGGATCTCGCTCGTCATCAGAAATGAAGATACAGAAGATCAACTGGAAATTTCCGACGATGAAGAGCAGGAAGTGGATGGAAAAATAGGGGAAGGCATCGAAAAAGGTGATGCCAATTAATTTTTGTATCTTGGAAATTAAATTTATTAATAATGAAAAAGATCATCTTTAGCTTCATACTTTCCTTCGCATTTATTTTAAATTCTGCACAGACAACGGAACCAAAACCAATTGTCATTGTCCAAAATGTGGTGATGGGAAATCTAACTTTGAATAGTTTGGACCCAAATAAGATCGAGCAGGTTCAGGTTTACAAAACACCTTCTACAGAAACTGCGAAATTTGATGATTTGATAAAAAATGGATTGATCAACATCACGCTCAAAGAAAAAATGACCATCGAAAGTCTGACCATTTCCGAAGCGAAGAAAAGATTCAAATTACCTGCTAATGCTTTGGTTTTCCTTAATGATATCGCTGTTCACGACGAAAATATCCTGATTGCTGAAGATCTTTTGAAAACTTCCAGCGTCATCGATCCTGACAAAAAAACGAACAATTACAGCGCACCCGTCTTAAAGATAAAAACCGATTAAGGTTGTCTATCCATTTCCGAATTTCTATTTTTGCTGAAATCGATATTTTAAAAATATGTTTTTCAACAAGGCAAAATTATTTTTCAGCGCTCTTTTTCTAATTTCAATTTCAACATCTATTTCCGCACAAAACCGGATCAGCGATCACAACAATATTGGTTGGTACGCGTACAACGGAACTTTCAAGCTGGATTCGAAATTCTCCATTCACACAGAATATCAGTGGCGAAGAAATGATTACATCACGACTTGGCAACAGAGTCTTTTGCGTTTGGGACTTAATTATCAGGCAAATCCAAATCTGCAATTGCGCGTTGGTTACGCTTGGGCAGAGACTTTTCCTTATGGTGACATTCCGATCAACGGAATGGGAAAAGATTTCACAGAACACAGGATCTACGAAATGGCAACCATTACTGATAAAATCGGAAAAATCGATCTGTCTCACCGTTTTATGCTAGAACAGCGTTGGGTTGGGCGATATTCTAATGCCAACCTGACTTCCGAAGATCAATATCCATTTCTGAACCGAGCGCGATATATGATTCGTTTGCAAATGCCTTTAAAAGGAAATTCGATTGGTGACAAAACGCCTTACGTTGCGGTTTATGACGAATTGATGATTGGATTTGGGAAAAATGTCGGCGAGAATGTTTTTGACCAAAATCGAATAGGCGTTTTATTGGGTTACAAATTCAACAATTTGGTCAGGGTAGAAGGTGGATATCTGAATCAAATCGTGCAGTTGGGAAGGGAAGTGGAAGGCAAAAATGTGTTCCAGTACAACAATGGATTTATTGTAAGTGCAAATTTCAATTTTGATTTTTCTAAGAAAACTGTGTATTAATATAACCACGTAGACACATAGTTTTTGATTAAAAACATTCTCGACTACGCTCAACCTGACATCGTTAATATTTGGTAAGTAGAATTTGAGTTGTCATCCTGAGCGGAGTCGAAGGATTTCTGTTGAAGAATAAATTTTCTTTTGTGACTTTTGTGGTTCAAAAATTCTTTATTTTCGCAAAATGAAAATAGCATTCCTCGGACCCGAAGCTTCTTTTACGCAGTTGACCGCAACGCAGTTATTCCCTAATGATGAGTTGATCCCAAAATCGAACATCTTGGATTGCTTCTTGGCAGTTCAGAACAATGAAGTGGACAAAGCAGTGGTTCCCTTGGAAAACTCGATTGAAGGGACGGTTTCTATGACTTTGGATTACCTTTATCAGACTCCCGAAATCAAGATCGAAGCGGAAGCGGTAATGCCGATTGCACACCATTTGATGATCCATCCAGATCAGGAAAATCAAGATTCTATCGAGAAGATCTATTCTCATCCGCAGGCGCTTGCGCAAAGTTTTCATTTTCTGAATAAAAATTATCCCGACGTTCCGAAACAGGATTTCGCTTCCACAGCGGCGGCGGCAAAACGTGTTTCTGAAAATCCAGATAGAAAAATTGCGGCCGTTGCGAATAAATTTGCGGCCGAATTATACGGTTTGAAAATCCTTAATGAAAACATCCACGACGTCGAGGAGAATCACACCAGATTTATCATTATTTCCAAAACTGAGAATTCTTACGAAAATCATCTGGAAAATATAGGGAAGAAAACCGCGATGCTCATCACTTTACCACAGGATCACGCTGGAGGATTGCATCAGGTTTTGTCGGTTTTTGCTTGGCGAAATATGAACCTTAGCAAAATCGAATCCCGAACTTTAAAGACCAGATTGGGAAATTATTTCTTCTTCGTGACCGTTGTTGGCGGTTGGGACGATGTGCTTTACATCAATTCTGTGGACGAGCTGAAAGCGATTGGTGCTGATGTGAAGTTTTTGGGGAATTATAAAGAGTTTTTGTTGGATGGGTAATTTTACTTGTTTAAATAGTCAAATTTTATTTATTATAATAATTGTAAAAATTTCCTTTTGAATCAAAGATAACTACTGAATTTCCATCGATCCCAAAAGTTGCTTCAGAATTTATATAATCAAATTCTTTGGATAATATTTTTCCGTTAGTTTTTAAAAGATTATACTTATTACCATTTCTAAAAACACCAATTAGATTATTTTGATAGGCAGCGGTTTGACATTCAATCTCTGTTCTTAAAACAAGATTAAGTTGATTGTTTTCATAGATGTAATAATTCCATTTTTTGTTTTCGAGAACCAATATGTAGTTATCTCCTAAAAATTTCATGTTATCAAATTTCATTTTTAGAATTTCTTTGCTGTCTGAAAGATATAACCCATATTTGTTCTTATTTTTAAGGATAATCGGGCTGTTAAAAGTTGTAAAAGGACGATTATGTTGCAAAATTATAGAATCCACTTCCTCAGGAAATAACGAAGTTTGGTCTTCCGATTTAAGTAGTTTATACTTCCCAGACTCAGTTTTTGTTATCCAAAAATCAGGACCAGCGGGTTCAGCACAATATATAAATCCCGATTGTTTTTCTCCATTTCCTAAGTTGTAGATTTCTTGTGTTCCATTATTAAAAATGGCATATTTCTCATAAGAAGATAATCCGACAGTGTTTTTAATTTCCGAATAGTATAAGAATTTCCCAGAACGATTTATCAATCCCCAATTTTTATTATACTTTACAATTGCTGTTTCCCCAACAAATGGATAAGCCATTTCGTATTCATTAGCGAATATTTTGTCATTGGTTTTAGAATCATAAAAATAAAATAACTTTTTCTTCGAGTCTGAATTACTTACAGAAACCGCATCATCAGACATCTTTACCAATTCGTTGAGAAGATTAAAATCTATTTTATCTTGGAATTTCACAATTAAATTTTGTGAATAACAAATGATTGTGAAAAAGATAAATGCTAGGAGAAGAAATTTTTTATTCATCATTTTTGAGATTGTCAACGTCAATAACTTTCTTATTAATAAAAAAATAAACCGGCAACCCAAGCAAAATCAATCCCAATCCTGGCAACGTGTAACCTGGTTTATAGATCAAAAGCAAAATACAAAACGCCGTCCCGATCAAAAGGTAAAGCACAGGTGTAAACGGATAAAGAAAGGTTTTGTAACCTCTTTCCATTTCAGGTTTTTTGATTCTCAGATATATTACGCCAAAAACGGTCAGCATATAAAACAGAACGATCACGAAGGAAACCATATCCAAAAGGTTCCCATATTGTCCGCTCAGGCAAAGTAAACTCGCCCAGATTCCTTGCATCCAAAGGGATTTTTCTGGAACGCCGTTTTTGTTGTTTTCAACGGCTGATTTTAGGAATAATCCATCTTTTGCCATCGTTTGGAAAACCCTTGCGCCCGCGAGAACAATTCCGTTTACGCAACCAAATGTCGAGATCATCACAAGAATAGCGATAATGATTGTTCCTGCATTTCCGAACATTTTCTCCGCTGCAGAAACCGCCACTCTGTCATTCGCTGCAAATGCAATCGAGTCTCTGTCTAGCGCATTGAGGTACACGAAATTCACCAAAAGATAAAGGATCATCACAGCCGAAGTTCCCAAGATCATGGCTTTTACAACGTTCTTTTTAGGATTCTCGATCTCGCCGGAAATGAAAGTGACATTCTCCCAAGCCACCGAACTGAAAACCGAACCAACCATCGCAGCGGCAATTCCACCAAGGATCGTGGCACCGGATATTCTTGTCCATTCTGTATTTTTTAAGTTTTGAAAAGCGTCCCAACCAAAACTCATATTCGAACTCCAATTGGATTTATCGATCAAAATAAAACCTAAAATAATCAATCCAAGAAGCGCGATGATTTTTGAAGAGGTAAAAACATTCTGTAATATTTTCCCAAACTGTACACCTTTCGTATTCACAAAAGTCAGGAAAATAATCACGACAATTGCCAAGATCTGAATCCAGGTAATCTGAAATTCGCCACTTTGAAAGATCGGAGCAGCGTCATTCAGGGAAGGAACGAGATATGCCGTGAACTTCCCAAAAGCCACAGCCACCGCTGCAATTGTCCCAGTTTGGATCACCGTAAACATTCCCCAACCGTAGAGGAATCCCATTGGTTTCCCGAAGATTTTTGTGATATAAGTATATTGTCCGCCCGCTTTTGGGAACATCGCCGAGAGTTCGCCGTAGCTGATTGCCGCTGCAACGGTCATTACAGTTGTGATCAGCCAAACGACGATCAGCCAATAGCCGGAACCGAGATTCCGCATAATATCGGCGCTCACGATAAAAATCCCGCTTCCGATCATCGATCCCATTACGATCATCACTGCGTCCCAAAGTTTGAGTTTCTTTTCCATAGTTTTTTATTCTTCATCAAATATAAAAACATCTTTGGTATTTTGATGACCGTGAGTAAATTAAAAAGTGATTGAGATTATTTGGACAGCTTTTTACCGCCTTCCAAAACTTATAGATTCTTTCAAGTCGGGTTGAGGTGTTGCCAAAAATTGAAGTTTTGCATTTTATTATCACATTTTCCAATCATTTATTTTTGACCCTGCTGAGCAAAGCCTAAATCACGATTGCGAAAAATATTATCTCAGTCTCTGCTTTGGATAAAACTAAAAGGAAATTTTTCTTTAAAATATTCTATAAAATTAAGATTCTATTAAGCATTTGATAATAGTTTGTTAGTTTACAGAGAAAAGCCTAATTTTGCAACTTCAATTTTACACACGATATGGAACTAGAATACATAGAACATCTGAGCCCAATGCTGAAAGGCGATATCAAGAATTATCTGATCGATATCGATGGAACAATTACAGAAGATGTTCCGAATGAAGAGCCGGAAAGAATGGTGACTTGCGAGCCTTTCCCAGATGCTTTGGAAACGATTAACAAATGGTATGACGAAGGTCACCAGATTTGCTTTTTTACTTCCAGAACTGAGGATTTGCGAGAAGTGACAGAAACGTGGTTAAACAAACACGGTTTCAAATACCACAGTGTATTGCTGGGAAAACCAAGAGGCGGAAATTACCACTGGATTGATAACCACCTTGTAAAAGCAACAAGATACAAAGGAAAATTCACGGATATGGTTGAGAAACAAGTGACCATAGAAGTTTTCCGCGACTAATCATAATAGATGATATTGATGAGTGATAAATGATTGTAAATTCAGATTATTTATCACTCTTCTTTTTATCATTCATAATTTATCAACTATCAATTATACAGAATGAAAGTACTTGCAAATGACGGATTGACGCAGTCTGGGATCAATGCGCTATTAGAAAACGGATTCGAGGTGATCACTGCAAAAGTGGCTCAGGAAGATCTAATTACTTATATCAACGAAAATCAGGTGGCTGTTCTGCTTGTAAGAAGCGCGACGAAAGTGACCAAGGAAATGGTGGACAATTGCCCAAGCCTGGAGATCATCGGTAGAGGTGGTGTTGGGATGGACAATATCGAAGTGGCTTACGCAAGAGAGAAAGGAAAACACGTGATCAATACGCCGGCAGCTTCGTCGGAATCTGTGGCGGAATTGGTTTTTGCACACCTTTTCTCAGGTTGCAGATTCTTGCAGGATGCGAACAGACAAATGCCTGTGAAAGGAAACACTGAGTTTGCAAAACTTAAGAAAAAATACGAAGCTGGAATCGAACTCAGAGGTAAAACCATCGGGATCGTCGGCATCGGAAGAATTGGACAAGAAGTAGCTAGAATCGCGCTTGGACTGGGAATGAAAGTGATCGCTTCCGATACAAGAATCGGGAAGGCGAGCGTAAGAGTGGATTTCTACAACAGCCAATACATCAATGTTGAAATTGAAACAGAACCGTTGGAGCAATTGATCCAGCATTCAGATTTCATCACGCTTCACGTCCCTGCTCAGGATGGCCCGATCATCGGCGCGGCCGAGTTGGAAAAAATGAAACCTGGTGCAGCCATCGTGAACTGTGCAAGAGGTGGTGTGATCGACGAAAATGCTTTGATTGCAGCGTTGGATTCCGGGAAGATAGCGTTTGCAGGTCTTGATGTTTTCGAGAACGAGCCTACGCCTTCTGATAAGATTTTGAACCACCCGAAGATCTCTTTGACGCCTCACACAGGAGCTGCGACAGAGGAAGCTCAGGATAGAATTGGAACTGAATTGGCGAATCAGATCGCGAGTATCCTTTTGGTTAAATAATTTAACTTAAACATAAATAAAATGCTCGTTTTTTAACGGGCATTTTTTATTTTCACCATTCAGATTAAAATTTTACTTTTGTTGGGATTTTATGGCAGCTTTTCCGTCTTCCGTTCCCAATCTTTTTTGCAAGACGATTTCAATATAAAAAGAAATCAGTTTAAAGCAAAAAAGGATTTCCACTCAAGTCGGGCTGCAGTTTTTACCTTCGATTCAACTTTAGTCTATGAAAAGAAAAGTTCTATTAATTTATACAGGCGGTACCATCGGAATGGAAAAAGATTACGAAACTGGAAGCCTGGTTCCGTTTGATTTCTCCACCATTTTCAAAAGGATTCCGGAGATGAATCTTCTGGAATGTGAGGTTTCCGTCCATCCGTTCGAGAATCCTGTAGATTCTTCCGATATGGGTCCACAGGAATGGCGGATGATCGCAGATTGGATCTACAAGAACTACGACAATTTTGATGGTTTTCTGATTCTCCACGGAACGGATACGATGTCTTACACCGCTTCAGCCCTTAGTTTTATGTTGAAGAATCTTGGGAAACCAGTGATTCTTACAGGTTCACAACTACCAATTGGAGATTTAAGAACAGATGCGAAAGAAAATCTTCTGACAAGTCTCTATTATGCCAGTCTTTACGAAAATGATGAAGCAGTCATCAAAGAAGTCGCGGTTTATTTTGAATACAAACTTTTACGAGGAAACCGAAGTCTGAAATATTCAGCGGAATTTTTCGACGCATATCAAAGTCCAAATTACCCAATCCTTGGTCAATCTGGCGTTCATTTGAATGTGGATAAGAATGTACTGTGGAATCCAAAAGGTAAATTCGAACTCGATAATTATCTGAATGAAAATGTTCTATTCTGCAGGCTTTTCCCTGGAATGAACTTCGAATCTTTGTTGGAAATTAAAACTGCTGAAGCAATCATTTTGCAGGTTTTTGGTTCTGGAACGATCTTTAACAATGAGAAAACTCAGACTGTTTTGCGGGAACTAAGGAATAGAGGCATTGAGATTGTCGTGATTAGCCAATGCATTTCTGGCGGAATCAGCTTTGGAAAATATATCAATAGCAATATTTTTACTAAGATACGTGCCATCAGTGGCAAAGATATGACTGCTGAATCTGCCATTACTAAATGTATGCATCTCCTGAAGAATCCGAAATTTGACAAGAATTTCTCAGAATTATTCAGTGAAAATATTTGTGGAGAAATGACAGATGACTTTTAATGGCTAAAATCTAGAAATAATTCAAAAAAATATCTGTTCTGGCTGTTTTATTTTTTGAGAATTCAGATATTTCATTATCTTTGCAACCTCAAATAGAGAGGTGTCCGAGTGGTTGAAGGAGCTAGCCTGGAAAGCTAGTGTGCGGGTAACTGTACCGAGGGTTCGAATCCCTTCCTCTCTGCATTTATTAAAAGCTTTGCTGTGTTATTCAGTAGAGCTTTTTTTCTATGATTTCCGGAGAAACTTTGTTAAGAGACAGAGTAATGGAGAACGAAGGATATTTCTGGAAAGAAATTAATGCCAAAGGTTTCGGAAAAGCCAGAATCAGAGTTCAGTTATCTGCAGCACACTCCAGAGAAAATCTTGATAAAGTGATTGCAGGCTTCGAGAAAGTAGGGAAGGAGCTAGGTGTAATTTAAAAAAGCCAGCTATAAAGTGGCGAAATCAATAGCATAGGGCAAAGCCCTATGTTTTTTAATTATTTTAAACAAACAAAAAGACCAGCAAAAAATGCTGGTCTCTTATATTTCAAGAAGAAAATCTCGGGATTATTTTTTACCTCCGTAAGACTTGTCTTTGATTCTTGCTTTTTTACCTCTAAGGTCTCTGAAGTAGTAGATTCTAGCTCTTCTAACTCTACCTTGTCTATTAACTTCAATTTTTTGAAGTGCAGGCATATTGATAGGGAAAACTCTTTCTACACCCACATCACCAGACATTTTTCTGATAGTGAAAGTCTTAGTAAGACCAGTTCCTCTCAATTGGATTACAGTACCTTTGAAGAACTGAGTTCTTGTTTTAGCACCCTCTTTAATCTCGTAATACACAGTGATGGTGTCACCGGCTTTGAATTCTGGGAATTCTTTTTTCGTAATGTACTTATCTTGTACGTATTTTACTAAATCCATTTTTTGTAATAAAAAATTTGTTTTGTCAAGCCAAGCAACATTCACGTCCTTCGTCAGAGGTTGATTAACAGGTTGCAAAAATAAAAATAATTTTTAAAACCACAAAGATTAATTTGAATTAAATCATAACTTTTTCCAAGCCGAAAATCTTTCACTCAGAAATGCTATCACATTGACGTTAAAGCAAATAGCCAAAAGCCAGAAGCAAACCGCCAATTGCTACTTGATTTCCAACAGTTCCACATCAAAAACCAAAGTACTGTTTGGTCCGATTTCTTTGCTCACTTCCTGCTCACCATAAGCCAAATGTGGCGGAATCGTAAATCTGAATTTACTACCAACCGACATCAATTGCAAACCTTCTGTCCAACCTTTGATGACTCTGTTCAATGGAAAAGAAGCTGGTTTGCCGCGCTTTACAGAGCTGTCAAAAACTTTGCTCGTAATCGTAGTTCCGTGATAATGGCATTTCACCGTACTTTTCGCGGTCGGTTTTGGGCCTTCCGTTTCCACCAGGATTTCATATTGCAAACCACTTGGCAAAATCGTCACGCTTTCTCTTTTCCCGTTTTCAACCATATAATCCTGGCCACTTCTCAGGTTTTTTTCAGCCAGTTCTTTTTTTCTTTTGAATAACAAATCCGCTACGCCCATATCAAAATTTTTTTCAAAGGTATTTAATATCCGCTAATTCATCAAAAATTACGACTTATTTCCCTTAACTTTGATAGATTAAATTAAGATAAGACAATTGATTAGGAGCTTAATCCCGCTGTCCACTATATCTTTTTTATTTTTTCACACGTTTTGTTTTCCAAATCAAGCGAAGCACAAAAAAAATAAAAAAGGATGCCGTTCCCATCGGGGCTAGGGATTTCGTCAAAGATTCACGTTTTGTCATCAAAATTAAGATTTGTCAAAAAATTGAAAGTTTATAAGTTTAGAATATAAATTAACATCCAGTTTGTCATTCCGTAGGAATCTCAACACTCCAAGTATAAATAGCTTCAGATTCATCCAGAATGACAAAATTGTATTTTAAAAATCTGCAGAATCCGCCCAATCTGCGAGAAGTAAATTGCATTATTTCTTAGCTGAGCGTAAGCGCCTTTGTGAACCTTAAAAATATTTTCAATAATATCAAAAAAATCTTTGCGGACTTTGCGTTAAAATTATTAGATAATAAATTATGAACAAAGAAATCGAAAACAAACTCATCCACAAAAACACCAAACCAACAAGTATGAGAATCTTGGTCTACGATTTTCTAAGCTCACAACAAGTCGCAACCTCACTATCCGAAATCGAAAGCCACTTCGACAACGCCGACCGAACCACAATCTACCGAACCTTAAAAACCTTCGAAGAAAAAGGAATTGTCCACAGCATTCAGGAAAATACAACCACCAAATATAAATTGTGTCACGACGATTGCGATGAAAAAACGCACAAAGACTGGCATCTCCATTTCTACTGCAAAATCTGCAAACAAACCACTTGCAAAGAAGACATCTCGTTCCCCGAAAGTATGAAAACCACTTTCCGAATCGATGAAATCAAACTTTTCGCCAAAGGAATCTGCGAAAATTGCCTCGAAGCTAATTTTAATTAAGTCAGTTCACAGAAGAAACTATCAATAGAGGCGGGCTTCAGCCCGTCATTAATAACAGAAAATTTGTAATTGGCTTTAGCCGAAAGTAATAGTAAATTTTGGCTAAAGCCAATTTAGACCTTTTATAATCATTGGGCTAAAGCCCAACGCAATTGATATTAATTGTGTGATTCAACATCGATTTTTGTCAGTGTAAGGTTCTCGAAGATTCACAATATTTATTTTGAACCTGAGTTCGATTATAATTTACTCGGTAACATTTGACCATAATAGCGTTATGCAATTATCAATAGCGTCGAGCTTTAGCTCGATGTAGATTTTGCAGAATTAAAGGCTTTAGCCGAAACTTAACATCAGATTTTGGCTAAAGCCAGTTTCGACTCCATTAAATCATTAGGCTAAAGCCTAACGCAAGAGTTGTTTGATTGAACATCGGTTTTTGTCAGTCTGAGGCTCTCGGAGATTCAGAGTATTTATTTTTAAGCCAATTGCCAAAAGCCAATCGCTAACAGCCATTTGCCATCAGCCAACATCACTTTGCAATAGCATTGCATTCCCAATACCGCTACATTTGTTAAAAATTATTCGAAATGGAAGAATGTTGCGGTACAAAACCAAAAAAAGAACACAACCACGAAGCTCACGACCACAGTGACCACGACCATTCGCACAGCAATTCCAAATTGGGATTGATTGTTAGTTTGGTCATATTTTTCGCAGGATTGATATTAGATTTTTGGATTAAGGCAGATTGGTTTACAGAAAATGTTTGGCTAAGATTCAGCTGGTATTTCGTTTCTTACGTATTGGTAGCGTTCTCAGTTTTCAAAGATGCATTTAAGCTCGCCAAAAGTTTTGATTTTTTCAATGAGTTTTCTTTGATGGGAATTGCCACAATCGGCGCTTTTGCAATCGGCGAATTTCCGGAAGGTGTTGCCGTGATGTTGTTTTATACGATTGGCGAAATGTTCCAAGAATCTGCTGTGAACAAAGCCAAAAATAATATTAAAGCCTTGTTGGATGTTCGTCCAAAAGAAGCGACAGTTTTCCGAAACAATAAATGGGAAACGATTGCGCCAAATGAAGTTAAAGTCGGCGAAAAGATTCAAATTAAAGTTGGAGAAAAAGTGCCTTTGGATGGAATTTTAATCTCAGAAAAAGGAAGCCTCGACACATCAGCTTTGACTGGCGAAAGCAAACCTGCATCCATCAAAAAATCAGAAACTGTTCTTGCCGGAATGTTGAATCTTGACCAAGTCATAGAAGTCGAAACCACCAAATTATTTGAGAATAGTTCTATCGTCAGAATCTTGGAAATGGTTCAGGAAGCAAGTTCCAGAAAAGCAAAAACCGAATTGTTCATCAGGAAATTTGCAAAAGTTTACACACCGATTGTTTTCGTTTTGGCTTTGTTGATTACTTTCATTCCTTACTTTTTTGTCGATGATTATATTTTCAGAGATTGGCTTTACCGAGGTTTGGTTTTCCTTGTGATTTCCTGTCCTTGCGCTTTGGTAATTTCAATTCCATTAGGATATTTTGGAGGAATCGGAGCGGCTTCCCGAAATGGAATTTTGTTCAAAGGTTCCAATTTCCTTGATTTGATTGCAAACGTGACAACCGTTGTGATGGACAAAACCGGAACCTTGACGAAAGGTGTTTTCAAAGTTCAAAAAGTCGTAACCAATGATATTTCTGAATCCGAATTTCTATCAATTTTATCTTCGGTCGAAAGTCATTCTACACATCCAATTGCAAAAGCGATTTCGCAATTTCATCCATCAAACCAAAATCCTGAATCTGTAGAGGAGATTTCTGGAAAAGGCATCAAAGCTGTCATTAATCAAGAACAAATTTTTGCCGGAAACACGCAATTACTGAAAAGCTTCAATATTATTTATCCTTCAGAATTAGACCAAATAGTAGAAACAACCGTCGTTATGGCAATCGATAATCAATATAAAGGTTACGTTGTGATTTCGGATGAAGTGAAAGAAGATTCAGAATTGGAAATCAAAAATCTGAAAAATGCTGGCGTAAAAACGATGATGCTTAGTGGCGACAAAGATGCATTGACTCAAAATATCGCCGAAAAATTGGGAATCGATTCTGCGTTTGGAGGTTTACTTCCGGAAGGAAAAGTGGAGAAATTACAAAACCTCAAAAATAATCCGAGGGAAATCGTTGCATTTGTTGGCGATGGAATCAATGATGCGCCAGTTTTAGCCTTGAGTGATGTCGGAATTGCAATGGGCGGATTGGGTTCCGATGTCGCGATTGAAACCGCCGACGTCATCATCCAAACCGACCAACCTTCGAAGATTTCTACTGCAATTAAAATCGGAAAAGCGACAAAGAAAATTGTCTATCAAAATATTGCATTGGCTTTCGGTGTCAAAATTATTGTGTTGATTCTAGGCGCTGGCGGATTTGCGAATATGTGGGAAGCGGTTTTCGCCGATGTTGGCGTTGCGTTGCTTGCAATCCTAAATGCAGTCCGAATTCAGAATATGAAATTTTAAGATTAAACCACAAAAGTCACAAAAGAGAAAATGATAAAAATTTCTTTTTAAGAAGAGCAAAAAGAAATTTGAAGAGATTATTATGTTGTTTTCAAATATAAGGCACTTAACTTTTGTGCCTTTTGTGGTGAAAAGATAGCAGTCCTTTTTTAATAAAAATCTGTTGTGGATTTTAAAGTTATCCAAATTCCTTTTCCGATAGAAAAATAATATTATCTTTATCAAAATCAAAATTATGAAGAGACTCGTATTTTTTTCTGCACTTTTATTGTCTCAATTCGGGACAGCTCAGGGGTTTTTAAAGACTCAAGGTCAGAAAATTGTGGATTCAAAAGGTGAGAATGTTTATCTGAAAGGCCTCGGATTGGGCGGCTGGATGCTTCAGGAAGGTTATATGCTGAAGACCGATGACTTCGCCGGACCTCAATTCAAAATCAAAGAAAAGATTGCAGAAGTCGCAGGTGAAGATGGCAAAAATGAATTTTATAAAGCCTATCTCAAAAATGGAATTACCAAAAAAGACATCGATTCCTTGGCAAAATGGGGATTCAATTCCATCCGACTTCCAATGCATTACGACCTTTATACGTTGCCAATCGAGAAAGAAAAAGTAAAAGGCGAAAATACTTGGCTGGAAGAAGGTTTTGTGATGACAGATAACTTGCTGAAATGGTGTGAGGATAACAAAATCTATTTGATACTAGACCTGCACGCTGCACCTGGCGGACAAGGTAATGACGCGAATATCTCTGATAACGACAAATCAAAACCGAATCTTTGGGAAAGTGAGGAGAATCAGAAAAAGACCATCGCACTCTGGAAAAAACTGGCAGAGCGCTACAAAGACAAAGAATGGATTGCGGGTTACGACCTTATCAACGAACCAAATTACCCATTCACTGGAAAGAATCCAAACGGAACCGACGAGATGTCCAACGCACCGCTTTGGAAACTTCAAAAAGATATTTCGGACGCCATCAGACAAGTGGACAAAAACCACATTATCATCCTCGAAGGAAATGGCTGGGGAAATAATTACAATGGTTTGCCGAAACTTTGGGACGACAACTTGGTCTTGAGTTTTCACAAATATTGGACGACCAACGCACCAGAATCTATTCAGAACATTGTTGATATGCGTCAGAAGCTGGATGTTCCGGCTTGGTTGGGAGAAACTGGAGAAAATTCCAACGTTTGGTTTACGGAACTCAATCAGTTATTATTGAAAAATAATATCGGTTATGCTTATTGGCCGATGAAGAAGATTGATAATATTGCTGGCGTGACGAATGTAAAAATCACTCCAGATTATCAAAAATTATTGAACTATTGGAAAAATGGCGGACAAAAACCAACTAAGGAATTTGCTAGAAAAACCTTAATGAAAATCGCTGACAACTACAAAATGGAAAATGTGGAAGTCAAAAAAGATGTCATCGATGCAATGTTCCGACAAGTGAATGATGAAAGTACAAAACCTTACAAAAAACACGTTGCGCCGGGAAGAATCTTTGCAACAGACTATGATTTGGGAAGATTTGGAAGTGCTTATTCAGACAATGATTTCCAAAATGTTTGGGTGTCAACCGGCAATCGTACGGAATGGAACTCAGGAAACAAAATGAGGAACGACGGCGTTGATATTTACCTTTGCAAAGATAAAATCACCAACAAATATTTCGTCGGGAAAACCGAAAAAGGCGAGTGGCTGCAATATACTGTGAAAAGTTCTGCGGCAAGAAAATACAAAGCTAGCATTCGATACAATAATGAATCCAGTCAAGCTTCTGAATTGGTCATCAAAACTGAAGATGGTGACGACCTTGCAACTATTAAACTACCGCAAACAGGCAAAGGAATCTGGAAAACGGTTTCTGTAAATAACGTGGCTCTAGTAAAAGGCGAAAACAAGTTAAGACTGTACTTCGAAGCAGTAAATGCCAACCTCAATTACTTTGAACTGAATTAAGAAAATTGTCAATAAACTATTCGAAACATCTCATATTATCTGTGAGATGTTTTTTATTTTCCTAAATTTAAATGTTTGGCTGATAAATTGCCTACAGCTTAAGGTTAATACCTAATTTAAAAAATAACTGATACTATGATGAGATCGCTTTACTTGCTTTTTTTCTCAATTTCCTTCTCGATGCTGTATTCGCAAAGCACACTTACCGTCACCAGATCCGATAATCAAAAGCCCATCAGAGGTGCGGCCGTTTCGTGCAACGGCAGGGTTTTGGGCAGGACCAATGACAATGGAATCGTCACTTTTACGACCAAATGTCCAAAGGTGGATGTGGAGATAGACAACTTTATCGGCGATGAAGTCGTGGTGGATAAGGTGATGGAACTGGCGCTGGACCGCGATAACATCAAATCAAATCAAATACAAGGCGTCACGCTTTCCAACGAAAGT
Source organism: Epilithonimonas sp. JDS (assembly GCF_021261315.1). Taxonomy (GTDB): domain Bacteria; phylum Bacteroidota; class Bacteroidia; order Flavobacteriales; family Weeksellaceae; genus Epilithonimonas. Next base: position 114,357 of record NZ_JAJSAX010000001.1, on the reverse strand, counting down.
GACCCTCGCGCCTTGGCAATTATCGAACAAACTTTTAAAAGATTCAAGGACAATTCTCCGAATGCCTTGGATTCTTATTCCTATAAATCTTATGAAAAAATGTCATTCGATTTGGATGAAGACAGCATCAAGGATTATTCAAGATTTGTGGAGGCAAGGAAAGATTCGCTTTCCAGAGCGACCAACAGATTGCTTCCAAAGAAAGAAAAAGACAAAAAAGATTCTATCGAAGGCGAGCAGATGATGTCCGTTGCCAAAGACAGCAAATTGTTTTTATGGGAACGTGCGATGGAATTTCTTTATTCCAAAAAATACGGTGAGAAAGTCAATATTCTTGATAACAGAATCTCCGGATTGAAAAATCCGGTTTACGAAATGCTTGCTTTAAGGTCCAACAGAGATAAAATCCCAAGAGAGATTCTACCAGAAAATAAAAGCCTTTACAGATATTTCCTGACAGATTCCATTGAAATCGAAGGGAGAATGAACTACGTCATCAGATTCCGACAGGTGGATTATAAAGTTCCCATTAACAGAAGAAAATACAACGGTTACCTCTACATCGACAAAGATTCATACGCCATAAAAAAGATTGATAGCAACAGCAAAGTGAAGTCCGATGGAAATATCACTTCGGTTTGGGTTCCTATTAATGACAAATGGTTTCTGAAGACTGAAAATCTTAAAATAAAAATGGGCGTTTCAGAATTCAATACCGTTCAGAAAAAGGAAAATGAAACGGCTGAAGAGAAAAAGGCGAGACTCGAAAGTGTCAAAAAATTTGGGAACTATGCCTATATGAAGGCGGATTATTTCGACTTCAAAACGCCGGTGGAACTGAAGCCTTCGCAATTCAACGGTTACACGATGAGTGTTGAAAATACAGATGGAACGCTACTAAATCAATACAGAACAGATAGTCTTTCTGCAAGAGAAAAATTGACTTATGTGAAGATTGACAGTCTTGGCAAAAAATATACTTTGGACAGAAAAGTAAAGGTTCTAACTGGATTATTGCGAGCTAAATTTACGGTCGGAATGGTGGACATCAATCCATTACAAACAAGATATAACAGATATGAAGGCTTCCGATTGGGTGCTGGTTTCAAATTGAATGAAAAATTCAACAAATACATTTCGCCTGATGTTTACTTGGCTTATGGTTTCAAAGACCGTGGTTTCAAATATGGTGCAGGTGTGGATTTTAAAACAACTTTGAACAGAAATTCATTCTTCCGAGTAGAATATTTCAATGATGTCGCCGCTTCCGGACGATTCAGTCAGAATCTTTGGAACGCAAAAATGACGATCAACAACAGTGGGATGACGATCCGAAATGATAAGTATTACAAATATGACGGTTTCAGATTTGGCTATCAGGTCGACCTTTCCAATTCTCTGACTCTGGATGTTTCAGGGAAAAAGCAGAACGAGGAAGCAGGCTATCCTCACGAGTTTATGGGAATGTCTCGAAAATTTGAAAATTTCAGTTCTACAGCGACCATCAAGTTTTCTCCAAACAGTAGAAACATTATGACGCCTTATGGCAAATATACCTATGAACAGAACTTCCCAGAGGCTTTTCTGAATTATGAGCAAGGCTACAAAAGCTTAGGCGGTGAGTTCAACTACAGCAGATTTGATGCTTTGATAACGCACCAATTCCGCAGCTCTTGGGGCACAACATTGGCCCGAGTTTATGGCGGCTATTATGTTGGGAAAGCACCAATGTGGCACCTGTTCGAGATGGGCGGTTTGGATGCCAACAGCGGAACGGGAATCCTATCAAACTTCTCTTTGACCAGTTATTTAGGATTTGCGACGATGACGTCAGGGAAATATTTCAATGATAAATTTGCAGGCTACTATGTTTCGCACCGTATTCCTTGGTATTTCAAAAGTTTTGGAAAGAACACGAGTAGTTTCGACATCATTGCCAGAGGTATTGTTGGTGATTTGAAGAATCCTGAGTATCATACGGTAGAGAACTTCTCCCCGCTGAATCATCTATATCAGGAAATCGGTTTTGAATATAATAACTTCCTCAGTTCAAGGTTCAATCTGGCATTTTTCTACAGGGTGGGACATTACAATACCACCAAATTCAATGATAACTTTGGTGTTCAGTTGAAGTTCAAGTTGCTTGAGTTTTAATAATTAATTTTTATTAATTTTAAAGTTCAAAAGAATACTGAATAATGAACGACCTTTTCAAACAACAGGTTTATGAGATTACGAAACTCATCCCGAAAGGACGGGTTTCCACCTATGGTGCGGTTGCGAAAGCAGTGGGTTATCCCAATCATTCCCGCCACGTTGGTAACGCAATGGGCGGATGTCCGAAAGATGTTCCTGCTCACAGAGTCATCAGCAGCACAGGGAAATTGTCGGTTCCATCATTCAGGGAGCGGTTGGAAAAAGAAAATGTAATCGTTCAGGAAAATTGGAAAATCAAGGATTTCAAAACGCTTTTTTGGGATCCTCTCAAAGAATTATAACATCAATATATTCCCTTAATTAAACAATTAGGGGATTTTTAATGACCATTCATAATCTAAATCAGGTAAAGATCGTTCCAAAAAGTATCTATTCTGCAGCTTTGATGGCTTGGAGTTTCTCAGAGATAAATACAAAAATCTGTTTGCTTTTCATAAAAATATATATGTTTTTGATTTTAAAACTTTAATGCTTTGTTTAAAGTTAAAATATTTCTATAAAAATATTTTGTGGTATAATTATTTTTTATATTTTTATCCCGTTCAATAAGATTAATTATTAACATAAAAACACAAAGACGATGTCAAATAAATTTACAAAGCGGTTTTCCGTCCTGGAAAATTATTAAAACGCTCTCAGGTTGGCGGCTTTAAAAAAATAAATCTAAGTTTTATCATCTTTAATAAAATTTCCTGCAGACCAATCATTTTGATTAGTTAGCTTTCTCTCATCATAATACGTGTTTTTTTGAAAGGTTTGTAGGATTTTCATCATCATATTCTCGCAGATTGAGCAGTTTTATATTGGTTTTCTGCCTCATTTGTGTTTGAACTGTAAGGTCTGTGAGAATTTTTTTAATGGATTAATTTCATTAGCAAAGAAGCCATCTCATTTGAGGTGGCTTCTTTAATTTTCTTTATTTATAGGCTTCCAGCGTTTTGTTAATTGCATCTACCTGTTGATTAATGGTCGGGCTGTTTGGATTGGCTTTCAGTACTTCCATTTTTTTGGCGAGTCCGTCTTTCAGCATTTGCACGATCATCATTTTCACTTGCGGATTGTCCGGTATCTGAGATTTGGCCTGAACCAAAACTTTCGTCACTTTCTCTGTGGCTTTTAAGTTGTCGGAACTCATAATCCAATTATAGCCTTCCTCCGCAGATTTTCCCAATTCCGGGTTTTGGAATTTGATAAAAGGATAAAAAGCAACAGTTGTTCCTATGGCCGGCATCTGTTTCTCAATCTTATTCTTTACAATGACCGGAAGAAGTTTTGAAATAAGATCTTCTGAAGCATTATCCAAATCAATTTTATCCGCCAGAGCAGCTACTTTCGAAGGATCGGTTTCTGCTATTCCTGCCAATGATGCACCTTTCACAGCATTGGAAACCGCATTGATGCCTTTATCATAAAGTGAGGCGTACTTTGCATTTTTAGTCTTCCCTAAAGCTGAGATCGCAGCTGCCTGCACCAAAGTTTTCGGATCATTGGAAGCCAGTTTTTCTACATCAGCAGTCAGTGCTTTTGCCTGGTCTGCATTGGAAAGATCGATCTGCTCCAAAGCCTGTTCTCTGATTCTGAAGAAAGGATCTTTAAGTGCTGCCGCCAGTAATTTGATGACTGCAGGATTCTTAGCATCCGCTTCTTTCACTGCATCTAATGCTCTATATCTGCTTAAAAATTCTTTTGAATTGGTAAATTGTAATAGACTTTGCTCTGGTGTTTTGGTCTCTGTGATGTCAGAAAGCAAAATGCCGTCTGCATTGATATTAATCAAATCTGGAGTTTTGGAAGAGTCAAAAGTGAACGTGTTTTTAGCTTTTGCATCTACCCAAACATTTGTTCGTTTTGGCTTTCCATTATCATAAACATCGATTGCCAGAGGGAATTCGAAAGGTTTATCCTGAGATTGATTGATAACAACCGTTACTTGTTTTTTCACAGGCTCGTACGTGGAAGTGTAGCTTAACTTCGGATTGCCGCTTCCAAAATACCATTGGTTGAAGAACCAGTTCAGATCTTTACCGGATACTTTCTCGAATGATAATCTTAACTGATGCGCTTCTCCGTTTTGATATTCGTAGGTTTTAAGATAATCTGTCAGGCCGGCAAAGAATGCATCATCTCCCAGATAATTTCTCAACATATGAAGAATTCCGCCGCCTTTGTTATAAGTAATGGCATCGAAAACATCTTCGCGCGAAGCATAATCAAACCTCACCAAATCCTTATTAAACAAAGCAGGATTGTGAATGTAAGCCGAAAGATCTTCTCTCAAATGATAATCCGCATCGTCTTTTCCGTACTTATGCTCCAGCCATAGATATTCTGAATAGTTCGCAAAAGATTCGTTAACGGTCAGATTGCTCCAACTTTCTGCTGTAACCAAATCGCCAAACCAGTGGTGGAAAAGTTCGTGAGCGATGGTATTTTCCCATTTGTTTTCATCAATCAGATCGCCAGGTTTTTGCTGCGCAGATTCCTGATGAAGTGTTGCAGTCGTATTTTCCATTGCTCCGGAAACGAAATCTCTACCCGTAATCTGCGCATACTTTGCCCAAGGATATTCGTATCCTAGTCTTTTGGAATAGAACTCTATCATCTCAGGCGTGTTTCCGAAAATCTGCTTTGCGTAAGGCTCGTATTCTTTTTCTACATAATAATCGACGTCGATATTTTTCCATTTATCTTTTACAACCGCATAATCTCCAACACCCATAAAGAAAAGGTAAGTTGAATGTCTCTTATCCATTACCCAATGGTCTGTTCTAAGGTTTCCGGATTCTTTTTTGGAATCTTTCAGAAGTCCGTTGGAAAGCGTGACATATTTATCAGGAACCGTCATATAAATTTCCTGAGTCGTTTTCTGATTGGATTTGTCGATGGTTGGAAACCACGCAGAAGAGGATTCGGTTTCACCTTGTGTCCAGATTTGGGTTGGTTTGTCTTTGTCTTTGCCTTGCGCATTGATGAAATAAAGACCTTTGGCATCGTTGATTGCGGCGCTTCCGGCTTGCTTTACTTCATTTGGACGCGCCGTGTATTTGATATAAACCGTGTAATCCTGATTTTTCTGATAAGTTTTATCCAGTGTGATTTTCAGGACATCATTTTTATAATCGAATTTCAAAGGTGACTTCGAACCGTTTTTGTCCAAAGCTACTTCGTGGATCAACATTCCTTTTGCGTCCAAAACCAATTCGTTTGTTGCATAGAAGAATGGGCTTGCGGTCAGCCATTCTTCACCATTCATCTGTTCTTTTTGATAATCGAAATTGACTTTCAGTTTGGTGTGTTTTAGTTCTGTAACTTTGGTGTGGGTTGCTCTGTAAACTGGATTTCTACCAGAAGTTTCCGTTTGAGCAAAAATGGTATTTGAATTAAAAATTGCACCCAGAAAAAGTGCAGCAATGAATATCTTCTTCATTTTATGAAATTATATCGTTGATTTATTTTAAATAGATAAGTGTTGATTTTTAAAGGAATGTTACAAAAAAAAGTGAAGCTGAACTTCACCTGTTTGTTTTTTATTTTAAAATGTCTACTAGCTTTTTTGGATCTTGTTTGCAATGTCAAAAAAGTTTGATCAGAACGGAATCTTCTTTTATTTCGTAAAATATTTTGACTTGCTTTTTTGCAATAATGGCGAATCGAATGTGAGGAAATTTTCCCAAAGCTTGATGAACAATAATTCCTTCATTTATGGTCTGTCTAAATTTTTTAATATCACTTTTTAACAGATCAATTTCTCTTTGAGTCCACCGTATTTTTAGAAATGAAATTATTTCATTCAAAGAAATTCTGGCTGTTGGGGTAACAGTAATTTTCATTTTTTATCGAAAATTTCATTCAATAAATCGTCTGTCAATTCTTGGGCATTTCCATTTTTATATTCATTCTCACTTTGCTCCATTACTTTTGCGAAAACTTCCGAATTTTCTATTTCTTCCCAAGAATAAGTTTTGTCATTATCAGAAATCTCCACAGTTTTAATGCCTTTAATTTGTTTAAGAATTTTCTTCAATAAAGAAACATCGGCATTATCTTCTAATTGTATGGTAAGTTCCATAGTGTTTGGATTTTAATCAAAGTTAATGAATTTGCATTAAAACTATATCGCCACCGGCGCCTTGATTCCCGGATGCGGGTCATAATTTTCCAACGTGAAATCCTCAAAATCAAAATCGAAAATATCTTTGATTTCAGGATTCAGTTTCATTGTTGGTAACGGTCTGGTTTCTCTGGAAAGTTGTCTGTTCACCTGCTCGAAATGATTATTGTAAATATGAACGTCACCAAATGTGTGCACGTAATCGCCAACTTCAAGTCCTGTAACCTGCGCAACCATCATCAATAAAAGCGCATAACTCGCAATGTTGAACGGAACGCCCAGGAAAACATCCGCACTTCTTTGGTATAGTTGAAGCGACAATTTCCCATCTGCAACATAAAACTGAAACAAAGCGTGACAAGGTGCCAAAGCCATATTCGGGATTTCCGCCGCATTCCAGGCTGAAACAATCAACCTTCTGGAATCCGGATTTTTTTTGATTTGCTCAATCACTTCCGAGAACTGGTCGACCACTTTTCCGTCAGCACCGCTCCAACTTCTCCATTGTGCACCATAAACAGGACCTAAATCTCCATTTTCATCTGCCCATTCGTTCCAGATGGAAACGCCGTTGTCCGTAAGATATTTCGTATTTGTATCACCTTTGATGAACCAAAGCAATTCATAAATTATGGATTTCAAATGAACCTTTTTCGTCGTCACCAAAGGAAAACCTTTTGACAAATCATAACGCAATTGGTAGCCGAAAACGCTGCGGGTTCCAGTTCCTGTTCTGTCGGTTTTATCTGTTCCGTTATCTATAATATGCTGAAGTAAATCTAGGTAATTTTGCATTTTTGAATAATAAAATAATTTTCCAAATTTATAAAAAACCGTGCAATAATCTTACACGGTTTTGTTCTAAATAAAGGTTATTTAAATAATCTATTTCAACTGAAAATCTTTATCTCCACATTGCCACAGCAAGAAGGAATATTCTTTCGATGCCTGTAAAAATTGTTCTTCAACCGTGCTTCCTCCAAAATGTCCTGCTTTGTAGTCTACATATAGAAAAACGGGATTTGTTGACGCGTTGTCTGCCTGCATTTTCGCAGCAAACTTTGCAGGAATGTAACTTTCCACACGGGAATCATTAAAGCCGGTTGTAATTAACTGTGCCGGATATTTTGTTCCTTTTTTAATATGCTGATAAGCGTCCATTTCCAATAATGCTTCGAAGTCGGACTCATCTTTTACAGTCCCAAATTCAGGAATATTTACTGGACCATTTGGTGAGAATTCCATTCTCAAGGCATTGAGACAACCCACTTTTGGGATTGCAACTTTGTACAGATCCGGACGTTCTGTAATTGCCCTGCCAATCAAAATTCCGCCGGCACTTGCTCCCGAGATTCCGAATTTATCTGAAGAAGTATATTTATTTTTAATCAAATATTCCGCGCAGGAATTGAAGTCTTTCCAAGTGTTTGGTTTGGTAGTTTTCTTTCCTGCAAGATACCAGTCCTGACCTTTTTCTCCACCACCGCGGATGTGCGCAAAAGCCAGAACGACACCACGATTGAGCAACGGTAAATACCTTGCCGAGAAATATGGAGAAGATGACATTCCGTACGCGCCATAACCTTGCATAAAAGTAATGTTGCTGCCGTCCTTTCTCAGTTTTGATTTATCGTAAAGAATACTCAATGGAACCATCGTTCCGTCGTGTGAAGGAGCTTCAATCTCCTCATAGACGATATTTTCAAGGTTGGGAAAATTGATGGCCATATTGAACGGACCTTTGGAAAATTCTTTTTTATCAATATCGTAAGTGTAGAAATTAATTGGCTTGTTCCAAGCTAGATTTGTAAGTAGCAATTCGTTTGAGTTTTTGGAAAGTGCGGCAGCTTCTAAATTCCCTTTCAAAGGCGTTGATATTTTTGTCGTTTCGCCGGTTTTTAAGTTATAATAAAAAGGTTCGGCAATAAGTTCATTTTTGGTTTTGAAGAAAACAAGATAATCCTTTGACTGAGTAACTGAAGATATTTTCCAGTCTTTATCTCCGGAAACGATTTCTTTTGCATTGGCAAAATCTGGTTTTGAAAGCGAGGTTTTTATCAATCGGAACTTTGAATTTCCCTTTGTTGTCAACAGATAAACATCATTACCCTGAACAAAGAAGTTCCATATCTCGTCTGTTTTTTTGCAGAAAGGTTTCCATTGGATATGGTCTTTTTTAAGATCAGAAGCCGGTGCATAATAGAGTTCTTTATAATTCTCAACCGTTGATTTTCCTAAAAAAATATAAGGTGAATTTTTGAAAATGTAAAAATCGGGAAATTCTGAAGGCAGAATCTTCAGTTCCGGATATTTTTTTGAACTTGCCAAGAGAATGTCTTTAGAATTATCATTACCGATGACATGTAATTTTGTTTCCGAATTCTGCCAAACTTCAGGATCGTGGGTGTCATAACTTTTGGCCTCACCGTAGATTATTTCCGTATTACTTCCATCTGCAAAATTACCGACGCTGTGTTTTATAACATCCGAAAGAAATTTTCCGGTTGCAACATCCATAATTTTCACATCACCAAGTTCAGAACCTACTTCACTCAGGTTAAACGCAATCTTACTCCCATCATCACTGATGCTAACAGAAAAATCCATTACTTTTCCGGCAATGTAATTTTTCGGATCAAATAACAGTATTTCTTTTCCATCTTTTCCTTGTCGGTAATAAAGCTTATAAACAGATTCTTCCGGCAGTCTTTTTCTGTAGAAGTATTTTCCACCTTCAGCAGTTACAGGCGAATATTTGACGGTAATTATTTTGTCCAGATCTGTAAGTTCCTGAAATATTTTTTTCTGTCCGGGAATTTTAGAAAGCTCAGAATTGGTAAAGTTTTCCTGAGCTTTAAACCAGTCTAGCACTTTTGGATTTTTAATATCCTCAAGCCAGCGGTAAGGATCCTCAACTTTGACTCCAAAATATGTATCGGTAACTAGCTCCGTTTTGGTTGCCGGATATTTGTATTGACCAAAGGAAAATGTGGCTGCAAGCATTAAGCTTAGAAAGAATAAATTTTTCATAGCATTGATTTTAGTTTTTAGTAGTGAAGTGACGACTTTATTCAATTTATTGTTAGTCTAATACAAATATAATAATTTGATAATCAGTATGGTAAAATATTTTATACAGTAGTGTATTTATTTTATGTAAAAGCTAATTTTCCTTTTAATACTGTGTTTCTGTTATTTTTTGTGACATTAAAAAACAAAAAAAACACTCACAAAAGTGAATGTTTTATCTACATAGTTAATATTGTGTTGATTTTATACAGCCGTGTAACCGCCATCCACAAGATAATAGCCGCCAGTCATAAAAGAGGATTTTTCTGAACTTAAGAATAGAACCAATTCCGCAACTTCTTCCGATTTTCCTAACCTTCCCATCGGATGTTTTGCAATCAGTGCTTCTTTCATATCGCCGCTTGCACTTTCCAGCAAAGGCGTTTCGATATAAGCTGGGCCTACCGAATTGCAACGGATATTTTTCTTCCCGTATTCTGCACCAATATTTTTTGTCAATCCAACAACGGCGTGTTTTGCAGCAGTGTAAGCGGACGAAAGTGGAGCCGCAACCGTTCCGTGGATGGATGCGATGTTGACGATAACGCCGCCACCATTTTTCTCCATTTGAGTCAGTTCATATTTGCAACCGTAGAAAACGCCATCTAAATTTACATTCAGAACTTTTTTCCAACTGTCGATGCTGTAATCTCCTGTGGTTGCCTGTTCACCACCAATTCCAGCGTTGTTGCAGGCGATGTCCAATCTGCCGTAAGCGTCAACGGTTGCTTTTATCAAGGCTTCGACTTGTTCCGGATTTGATGTGTCGGCCTTTACGAAAGTCGCTTCTCCGCCAGCTGATTTTATGTCTTCAACGGCTGATTTTCCGTGTTCTTCATTGATGTCAGAAACGACTACTTTTGCACCTTCTTTTGCATATAATTTTGCGATGGCAAGCCCGATTCCGGAACCTGCACCTGTAACCAAAGCTACTTTATTTTCAAGAATTTTCATAATAACTGAATTGTTTAATTATGAATAACAAGCAACAATAAATATGCAAATCACAATCACCAAAAGTTAATAATTTCATAAATGATTCACTATGAAACAATGACTAGGTTTTCAATCGATACAATCTTTATATTCATCGACAAAATCGCTTTGTTTGTCTATTAGATTTGATTTTGAATTCTCTCTGATGCAATTTTGATTCATAAAACAGAAAAGGAAATCATTAATAATTTTTCAATATCAAAAGAATAATTGACGACATAAGAAAGCATTTATAGATTAGGGCAGCCTATCCGCCTTCCACTCCCTCCCGATACATCGGGATCCGTTCAAGTCGGGCTGCGAAAGATTCATTGATGTCTTTTAGCTTAAATTTATACCATTCAAAAACTTTTATAAAAAATGGAATTCACTCAAAATAACTGGTCAAGACGAAAATTTATATTTACAATGGGTGGCGCAGGCGCATTTGTTCTCATCAATCCTTTTTCTTCCTGGACTTTCGAAAACAATTCAGAGGACGAAGTTGCCAAAATAGTGGCCAGAACATTCGGAATTGACACCCACAATCATATTGATGTTCCGTTGAATCAGGAAGAACTTCCCGGTCCAAAACTCGACCTGATGGGAGAAATCAAAAAATCTGGATTGTCCGGTATTGTAATGACTTTTGCGGTAGATTATCAGAAGCTGACCAGAGAAGGCGAGGCTTACGAAAGATTTTTAAACGGCCTTACAGCAATGGACAATGTCTTGGAAAGCAACGCAATCAAAAGAGCTTTGAACCTAGCCGACCTGAAAGCGGCTAAAAAATCAAAGAAACCAATTGTCATTCAATCCGTGGAAGGCGGTCATTTTTTAGAAGGCAAAATTGAACGTTTGGAAGTGGCTTACGAGCGTGGTTTGAGACATTTGGGTTTGCTTCACGACAATGATGCTTCTGTTCCATTGGGTGATGTTTTTACCAATCCTCCAAAATGGGGCGGACTGACGACTTTTGGTGCAGACGTGGTGAAAGAATGTGAACGGCTTGGCATTCTGGTAGACCTTTCCCATTGCGATGACAATACCATCAACGGCGCACTCAAGATAGCTACAAAGCCAGTTCTTGTTTCTCACACCGGACTCAACACGCGTTTGGGGAATAATGAATTGATGTCCAAAATGATGCGGCCAAGATTAATCAGTGAAGCACAAGCGAAAATCGTTGCAGAAAAAGGTGGCGTGATTGGCGTCTGGACACACCTCGCAGAATCGCCGACAGAGTTTGCCACTAACATAAAAGCAATGGTAGACATCGTTGGGATAGACCACGTGGCCATTGGTACAGATACGAAGATGACGCCGGCTTACCATTCACCAAACGACAATTGGGGACAGAATCAGGGAAAACCAAAGTCTGACGGAAATGTCAATAATGATAGTAAACCCAAACAAGAAAACAAAAAACACAGAGAAAAAACCACCAATAACAATTGGGAAAACCAGAAGCTTGGATTCTACTATAGTGTTGTTGAAGCCTTATTGAAAGCCGGTTTCAATGAAAAAGAAATTGGAAAAATAGGAGGCGGAAACTATTGCAGAATTTTTGATGAGGCAACCAAAGGGCGATAATAAAATTGTTCAAGAATATTTAAAAAATCCCAATGATGATGAATTAATGAAGTGAACTTTTTGCAAAACCAAATGCAGCTGCGATGAAGAGCGAAAATGAAAAGACAATGAAGAAGCGGTTTTGTAAAAAGTTTTTATTAAAAATAGCTTGTTAATAATTTCAGATAAATCGTCTGAATCTTTAGAGAAGTTAAATTAAAATGAATGAACGATGCTGGAAAAAATCTTAAATTCACTGCTTGAAAATTTTCACAAATCCACTATTTTCAGGAATTTAAACAAATTCAAATTTTAGAAAAGATGTGGAATTACCCATCATTTTCAAGTCTTCAATCCATATTATATAAATGATAAAAATCAAAAATAAAAACCTCGAAATCAGCCTTCATCTTTTGATTTGGCTGGTTTTATTTTTTCTTCCTGCGGCATTTACCTTTGGTTCGGCGACCGATTGGAGTGGGATTTTCAGACATTTTTGGTTGCAATTGGTTTTCCTTGCCATCATATTTTATGTCAATAATTTCGTCCTCGTAAAATGGCTTTTTGAGGATAAGAAAATTTGGTTTTACGTCTCAAACGCCGCGCTTCTGATTTTTTTGATTTTCATTAAAAGTCAAATTTTCGAATGGCTGGAACCACAAAAACCTAGAATGTTCGGCAGACGGCCACCAGACGGAATAAGGTATTTTTTTGACTTCCTGATTTATCTGATTCCTGTAGCCTTTTCAATCGCCATCAATGCCAGCAAAAGAATGAAGAAAGCCGAAGAAATGAAAATTGAAGCCGATAATATCAAACTGCAATCCGAACTCAAACATCTGAAATACCAGTTGCAGCCGCACTTCTTCTTCAATTCTCTCAATAATATTTATTCCTTGATTGATTTTGATTCCGAGAAGGCGAAACAAAGCGTTCATAGCTTAAGCAAATTGATGCGCCATCTTTTGTACAAAACGGATGTCGATAAAATCAGCCTTTCCGAAGAAATTGAATTCCTGAATAAATATATCGATTTGATGTCCGTGCGATTGAATGATAAAACGAAGGTCTACACCAATTTTCCAACGCGCATTCCCAATCTCGAGATTGCACCTTTACTTTTCATTTCGATTGTTGAAAACGCTTTTAAACACGGCGTTTCGGCTACTCAACATTCCGATATCAGTTTTAAAATGGAAATTGTTGAAGACGAAATTCACTTCACAGCGTCAAACTCCAATTTTCCTAAAACGGATACGGACAAAAGCGGTTCCGGAATCGGTGTAGAAAATCTGCAAAAAAGACTTAACTTGCTTTATCCCGAAAAACACGAGTTTCATTCCTGTTTGAATGACGGAATGTACATCGCGGAAGTGAAATTGAAAACGAAGTAGAATGAAAAAAATAACCTGCCTCATCGCCGACGACGAACCAATGGCTCTCAGCCTAATCGAAAGTTATGTCCTGAAAACGCCGTTTCTGGAACTGAAAGCCAAATGTAACAACGCCATCGAGGCAATGCAGGTTTTGGAAGAAGATAAAGACATCGATTTGTTTTTTCTCGATATTCAAATGCCGGATTTATCTGGTCTGGAATTTTCAAAACTTGTTCTACAAAACAGCAGAGTCATTTTCACAACTGCCTTCGACCAATATGCGATTGATGGTTATAAAGTCAACGCTTTGGATTATCTGTTGAAACCTTTTGATTACAATGAATTTCTGAGTGCAGCCACAAAAGCTAGAAATTATTTTGAATCTCAACAACCAATTTCCATTGCAAGGCCAGAAAAAAACCAGGAATTTTTCTTCGTAAAATCAGAGTACAAGCAAATCAAAATCAACTTTTCCGAAATTCTCTACATCGAAGGTTTGAAAGATTATGTCAAAATTTATCTGAAAGAGAATCCTAAACCAATTCTAACTTTGATGAGTTTGAAAAAGCTGGAAGAAGAATTGCCTTCTGATAATTTTATGAGAATCCATCGGTCTTTCATCATCGGTCTGGACAAAATCGAAGCCATCGAAAGAAATCACATCGTCATAGGAAAAGAGCAAATCGCGATTGCGCCAAACTACAAAGATGCGTTGATGGAATATATTGGTGGAAAGAGTTTGTAAATTCCCATCCTTTGGAGGGGTGGCGATTTGCCTAAGCGAATTGACGGGGTAGTTTATAAGATATCCACAATCTTCTGACTCATATTATTCAGAGAAAAAACTTCACCTTTCTGTTTGCCATTCATCGCTTTTGCCAAAGGAGATTCTGGCGAAATACAGATGATTTTCTCATTTTCAATTTTAATCTCACCTAAGGAAACCGAAATGAAAAACAAACCTTTTTCCGTTTTTACAATGGCGCCTTTTTCAGCTTTATCATTTGGTTTTGGCAAAACAGTTTTTAGGAATTCCTTTTGTTTCAAAATCTCATTCAGCTGAACTTGCAGGTTGTTGATTTCCTGCTGAAGCATTTCTCTTCCAGTTTCATACTTGTCGCCCATAGAACTTTTGGTATCGTTGCTGGATGCTCGAGTTTCCGAAATCAGTTTTTCAAAATTCTCGATTTTTTCGGAGAGTTTTTCCTTTATCAAACTAAGGAGAGATGCTTTGTCCATTATTTTAAAGTGATTTTAACGTTCGGATTTTTGCCATTGATAGATTTCAATTTTCCACTTGTAGATTTATCAAAAGTGTCATCCCAATATTCAAAGGTCGTATTTCCGATTTGTTTGATTTGCTCGTATTTATTGGCATCAAAAACAAAATTATCTCTGTAAGAGACAACGATTTTTCCTATTTTTCTGATTTTCCCGTAATTATGTTTATCAGAAAATTCATCATCAAAATAGTCGATTTTAATTGTACCAATATTTTTCAGTTTTTTGAATTTAATTCTGTCAAAAGTTTCGTCCCGCCAATAATCAAGGTCAATATCTGCGATAGACTTGGGCTTGCCATATTTTACACCATCAAAATTATAATCATCCCAATAGATTATTTTTTTCGCGCCTTGCGTTTTAAGTTTTCCGAATGTTCCATCATTATTGAAGTCATCATAATAGGTGAAATTCCCCTCGCTATTTTCGAGATAAAATCCCATATAATCTCCAGCCTCACTGATTTGGAAATGAACGTCATTGATTTGAATTTCGTAATACAAAAGTCGCGAATTTGATTTCCCTATCACAGCTGTCAAAGTTTTGTTTTGAGAAAACAATGTTTGAAAACTACACAGTAATATAAGGAGTAAAAATATTTTCTTCATAAATTATTTTACTAAAGTCAATCCCAATTTCTCAGCTTCATTGATCACAAATTCTCTGGCTTCAACCTTGTCATTTTGAATTTCACCTTCCAGAATTGCTTCCTTCACTTTTTCTTTCAAAATTCCGATTTCTCTGCCAGGATTTAAACCAAAAAGTTCCATAATTTCTTCACCAGAAATCGGTGGTTGAAAGTTCCGAACCTGGTCTTTCTCCTCAACTTCTTTGATTTTCTGCGCAACGTATTCAAAATTCTTTTTGAATTTGGCTTGCTTAGAATAGTTTTTCGTCGTGATGTCGGATTTACAAAGTGTGAACAAGTCTTCCAAATCTTCTCCTGAATCAAAAAGCAAACGTCGCAATGCGGAATCCGAAGCGTCATCCGTAATCAGCGCAATTGGTCTGGCGTGCATTCTCACGAGTTTTTCAACATATTTTTGCTCTTGCCCAAGTGGAAGTTTCAACCGTTTGAAAATCGATTTTGTCATCTTCGAGCCTAGAAATTCGTGACCGTGAAAAGTCCAGCCTATTCCTTCTACAAACTTTTTCGTCGGTGCTTTCCCGATGTCGTGGAGTAGCGCTGACCAACGAAGCCAAAGTTTATCGGTGCTTTCCGAAATATTATCTACAACTGCCAATGTGTGATAGAAATTATCTTTATGCGTCTGTCCGTCGATGTCCTCGATGCCTTTTAATGCGGTGAGTTCTGGGAGAATATATTTTAAAAGTGAAGTTTCTTCAAGAAGTTTCAAACCTTTTGAAGGCTTGTCAGAAAGCATTATTTTGTTGAATTCCACCATTATTCTTTCCATCGAAACAATTTTCATTCGTTCCGTTTCGTCTTTGATGGCTTTCAAAGAATTTTCTTCGATTTTGAAATCCAAAGTTGTCGCAAAACGAATCGCTCTCATCATTCTGAGTGGATCATCCGAATAAGTTTGATGCGGTTCTAGTGGCGTTCTCAGGATTTTCTTGTTCAAATCCTGAAGTCCGTCAAAAGGGTCGATGAGTTCGCCGAAATTTTCTTTGTTCAATGAAATCGCCATTGCGTTGATGGTAAAATCTCTGCGTTTCTGGTCATCTTCAATCGTTCCGATTTCTACCGATGGTTTTCTGGAATCTTCACTGTAGCTTTCTTTTCGGGCGCCAACAAATTCCAATTCCAAATCCTTGTATCTGAACATTGCGGTTCCGTAAGTTTTGAAAACCGCGACCTTGGTTTTTGGGTCGATCTCTTTGGCGATGCTTTCTGCTAATTCGATTCCGCTGGATTCTGTGACGAAATCAATATCGGTTGGCACTTTTCTTTTCATAATGAGATCACGAACGAATCCGCCAACGGCGTAAACGGTTTGTCCGTTTCTGGAAGCGACTTCAGAAATGATCTTGAAAAGTTTGAGGTTTTTATTTTGGTTGAGGTTGATTAGCATTAAGTACTTAAAAAATTAATGTAATTGGTTTTGTTTAAAATTTTAATAGAAGTCGTGTTATTTTTTCAAATATTCTCCTGCTGTCAAAACCGGAATTTTTGAGTTTTTGAAATCCTTTTTATTCCTTGTAATGATGATGTCTGAGTCGTTGTCCATTGCCGTGAAATATTGCAATCCATCTTCAAAATCATTGAAATCCGAAGCCAGTGCCAATTCTATAGATTTGTCTTCCAAAGGCAAAACAGTTACCAGAACTTTAAATTTCGCCAAATATTTTTTAGCATCTACTTCCTTATGATGCTTTGCAATCGAATAGTAAGCATTAGCAAAGGACAAAGCTGAAATACATAAATGAATCTCTTTTTTATCACTCAATGTGAAAAGATCTTGAGCGTCTTTATAAAAATGTTCGCGCTTAGCTAAGAGATCGATGATGATATTGGTGTCGACAAAAACTTTTTCCACTATTGATATTTTTTATCGATGTAATTTCTATAATCCTTTTTCTCATCATAATCATTGGGGATGATTCCCGTAAGACTATCAACTAAAGAGCTGACCGATGACTGTTTTTTTGTCTCCCTCGTCAATGAATTCAGATAATTTTCTATGAGTTTGGAAAGACTGACCTGATGATTTTTAGCATAAGATTTCGCTTCGTCTATGATTGCTTTATCAAGATTTAGTGTGAGTTTCGTATTCATAACAATCTTATTTACGTGTAAAAATAATAAATTATCACGTAAGTTGTTTCTCCAATGATAATGTTTTTGTGATTTACAGGAATTTTGGGTGAAAGTAACCCCTTCAGAGTTTTAAACTCTGAAGGGTTGAAGAAATTTATTAATTAAATTCTCAGCCATTTTGACTTTTAATTTCAATCCAAAAACTGGAATCGAGAAATTCTGTCCGCAAAAATCTTTCGGTATTTCTTTTGCGATAAGAGTAAATACAAAAAGTAGTTTTTTTTCATAGTTTATTTTTCCGGCGGATGATCTTGCGAGAGGTCATCCGCCGGTTTTTTTATTCGCGAAGGATTTTGATCTGGCTGTTGTTCCAGATCTTGATAACGGACGAACCCGGATATTCCGAAACCTTGTCGTGGAATTCTTCTACAATATAATCTACTGAGTTTTTTATTTCATCAGAAATGTCTGAAAACTTCAAAGGTGACTTTTGTCCGCTCAGGTTTGCGGAGGTGGAGACCAAAGGTTTGTTGAGTTTTGTGATGAGCTTTTTGCAGAAATCATTTTTCACGAGACGAATTCCGATGCTTCCATCTTCTGCCAACAATTCTTTAGGTAGATTCTTTGGATTTTCATAGACGATGGTCACGGGTTTTTCGCTGACGTCCATTATTTGCCACGCCATTTCGGGAACATCTACGAGATCTTGAAGTCGTTTCTCGGACTCTACTAATATAATGAGTGATTTGTTGGCTTCTCTTTTTTTGATGTCGAAGATTTTTTTGATGGCATCTATATTAGTAGCGTCGCACCCGATTCCCCAGATGGTGTCTGTTGGGTAAAGGATGGTGCCGCCGGAGCGTAAAGTTTCTAAGGCTTGGGTAAAATCCATTTTGAGTGTGATTTTTGGGAAATTTCTGATGTTAACACATTTTTAAAAATATAAAAGATTGATTTTTAATGATTTAAATATTTTTATGAATTTCCGCAGTTAAAATTATCTGTTGCAAATTTAACAAATAATGAACAGACTTTTAAATTGACTTAACCTGTTAACCTGTATTTAACATAATCTTGATTTTCGTAACAGCATATTAAAGAATAGTTGTTAATTCTTATACATTCGGATTGCTTTCCAAAGCATTTCTTTGGCAACGAAGAAAAAAGGAAATCAAAAAATGAAAGCAAAAACAATAAGCATCAGTGCTTTGTTTCTTTGTATGTCAACCACAATGTTGTTGGCACAAACTACAACCGATACGCTGAAAGGCGAAAAGAAAATCGATGAAGTGAAGATCATCGGTAATTCTAAAAAAGGTACAGAATCTAACATTATTCAAGCTCAGAAAAAATCTGTTGAAGTGATAGAGAGAGTGGGAGCAGTCCAGTTATCCAAACAAGGTGTTGGCGATGTTGCCACTGCTGTTACTAAAGCTACGGGTACTCTAAAACAAGAAGGAAGTGGGCAGATCTTTGTAAGAGGCCTTGGCGATCGTTACAATGGAACTACTTTGAACGGCTTGGAAATTCCTTCAGAAAATCCGGAATATAAAAACGTTGATCTGGAAATTTTCAAAACCTCAATGATTGAATATGTCTCTCTTGATAAGGTTTACAACCCAAGATTCTCGGGAGATTTTGGCGGAGCCAATATCAATATCGTTTCCAAAGAGCATACCGGAAAACCATATTTCAAAGTGGGAATCGGAAGTAGTATCAACCTACAGACTTTTGATAAAGGTAGTTTTAAACTTCAAGATGGTGGTCCGGGTTTTTTCGGATTTAAAGAATCTACTTTCATCAAAGGAAATCCCAACGCAGCAGGAGCACCTTATCCATTCACTACAAAATGGAATTTTAAAAATGCACAGAATCCGTTCAATTCAAGTATAAATATCGAAGGTGGCAAATCGTTTGGAAAGCTTTCATTATTCGCATATGCTGGTTTTGATAACAATTATGAATACAGCGAAGGACAGGAAGGTTTTTATTTTACAGACGGCATTGTAAGTAGTAGATATGAAAACGTAAAACGCTCTTATTACCAAACCAATACAACAGCTTTGGTCAATTTGGATTATAAATTGAACAGCAATAATAAATTTAAATTAACCTCCAATTACATTCATTCTTCTCAGCAAGATGTAAAAATCTATACAGGATTCAACAATGATGTCTCTCAAAATGTAATCATCAACAGAGGCGATAATAAATTGACGGATACCTGGATCAATCAACTTTCCGGGAATCATAAACTAGGCAGTTGGACAGGAGACTGGGCGGTGGGTTATAATAAGCTGAATAGTAAGAGACCGGATCGTCTTCAAAATACTATCAATGCTGGCAGTAATACGCTGATTGCAAGTTCTGGTATCAGCAACCACAGGTATTTTGATGATTTAAATGATGGAACAGTGTTAGGCCATATTTATTTGACCAAAACATTTGCGGAAAAATACAAATTAGTTTTCGGTTATGACGGCTCTTACAAAGACAGAGACTTCGAACAGACAACAATTGGTCTTAATTCCACTGCTTCAACTACGGTAAACCCGGAAGATATAGATGCATACATTAATGCAGGCAACAGAGATTCTTTCAACTATAATGTGACGAGAAGTACTTATACAATGAAAAGAAATATTCAGTCAGGTTTTGCAAATGTTGATATTAATTTTTCTGATAGATTTGTAGTGCAGGTGGGTGGACGATACGATTTCATCAACTTTGATAATGCTTGGCAGGATATTCTGAATACCGGCAATAAAAATACAACATATAATAAAATTTTACCTGCCCTTAATGCCAAATATACGCTTAATGACAGACAAAATTTAAGATTAGCAGCTTCTAAAACTTACACCTTGCCACAGGCAAAAGAGCTTATTCCTATTGCGTATTATGACGTAACTACAAACGTTCTGGGAAATCCCAATCTTTATGCTTCTGATAATTATAATGCAGACTTGAAGTGGGAATTCTTCCCAAAATCAGGAGAAGTAATCTCTTTGACAGGTTTTGGAAAATACATTCAGAATCCAATTGCCAGAACTACATTCTCATCCGCTTCTCCGGATATGACGTATTTCAACGTTGCAAACTGGGCCTATATCTTCGGAGCCGAGTTCGAAATCAGAAAAGATATCTACAAATGGAATAATTCCAAAATATATGCTTTCGTAAATGCAACCTATATGCACTCTCAGCAAGAACTAAAAACCGAAACAGAAATAGCTAAAGAAAACCAAGGGACTAGAGCACAATTCAGCGGTCAGGACAAAGAAGACGTTCAGGGTGTTGCAGATTTTTTAGCTAACGTAAATTTAGGCTACAACTTCAAATGGAATACGAATAACGCATTGGATTTTGTAGTGTCATATAGCAGAACAGGAAAAAATCTTTACGCAATCGGTACAAACAATATTGGTAATTTCTACGAACTGGCAAGAAATGTTTTGGATGCCAATGTAAACTTTACGCTCAGCAATTATACCATCGGAATCAGTGCTAAAAACTTATTGAATCCACATTACAAAATAGAGCAGTCTTATCTGGACGGTTCTGCAACTTTTATCCACAAAGATTACACGAGAGGTCGTCAGGTTGGACTTAACATAGCTTATAAATTTTAAAATATAATACTAATATAAATTTAATAAAATGAAAAAAACATTCTTAAAAGCAATTCTAGGTCTATCCTTAGTAGCTTCTACAACAGCAGTAGTTGTATCTTGTGACAGTAACGACGATAATACCGAAGAAACAATTATTGATAATTCAGGAATTGATGCTAATAATTTCAAAGGAGACATTACTGGTAATGTAACTTTGGATGCTTCTAAAACTTATACGATTACAGGTAAATTAGCTGTAAAAAGTGGTGGTTCTCTTACAATTCCTGCAGGTACAAAATTCAAAGCAACAGCTGGGGAGCTTGATCCTAATACTGGAGCTGCAAAAAATGTATCATATCTTATCGTAGAAAGAGGTGCCAAGATCTTTATCAACGGAACTGCTTCTAATCCTGTAGTATTCGAAGGTACAGAACACAAACAAGGTCATTGGGGAGGTCTTGTACTTCTTGGAAATGCACCTTCAAACAGAAGTGCTGCAGGTACTTCTACATCAGAATTAGGAGATTCAATCTATGGAGGAACTGATAAAGTTGACAATGCAGGAGCTAGTGTTATTCAATATGTAGTCATCAAAGATTCAGGTTTCAAATACAGCCCTACAAAAGAATTCAACGGTCTTTCTTTGTTTGGAGTTGGTAGCGCAACCAAAGTTTCTTACGTTTATGTAGCAGATGGTGCAGATGACGGTGTAGAGATGTTCGGTGGAAATGTAAATGTAGACCACATCGTAGTGACTGGTGTTGGAGATGATTCTTTTGACTGGACAGAAAGCTGGAGCGGAACAGTAGAATATCTTTACGCTGCCAGAAAAAAACAATATGAAAACGCACTAGAGCCAGGAAACAGAGGTATCGAAGCTGATACTCAGGATACAGATGCAAATACGACGAATGGTGCAAATGGAGGTATCTCCAATCCAACAGTAAAGAATGCAACTTTTATCGGAAACAAAAAAGATCCGGAATCTCAAGGTTTAAAAGTTAGAGCAGGTTCGCAAGGTAAATTTGACAATATTGTAATCGCAAACTTCAAAACAGGTCTTGATTTTGAAACACCTAGAACTTTAACTTGGTTCACCAGTGCTTCTTATATTACCAATGTAAGACTAATAAGTGTTGATACAGCTTTCAAAGGTATCGGTGCAAACAATTATACTGTAAAAGCTGACGCTACAGGAGCAGGAGCAGGTACAGCATTGCCGGATTGGGCAAAAGGCTGGACTGGTCTTACCAGCTTCGACATTGCTGATGCAGGTACTCTTTAAGTATCAGGTTTCTTGAAAATAGGATAAATTTCTTTTTTCTTCATATCAAATCAAATTTATTTGAGCCCGCAATTCACTGCGGGCTTTTTTTGTTTTCTATTTCATAATGTGTAATGCTAATAAAAAGCCGCACAGCGGCACACTGTTAATAGAAAAATCATCAATCATTAAGAACCAAAGCTCCATAGGAGCGCCCTGTTAATATCAGAAAGTATCTTCTTATTAATATTAGACCACCTGCAACTTATATTCTTGAATCTGCAATTTATATTGGAACACCTGTAACTTATATTTGAGCATACGGAAGTTATATTCTTGCATCCATAAACAATATTCTTGCATCCGGAAGTTATATTTGAGCATCCGGAAACAATATTCCTGCATCCGTAAGTTATATTGGAGCATCTGGAAACAATATTCCAGCATCCGGAAAATAAATTACAGAAACTTCAAACTATTTTCTACTGCCATAAAAAAACATTTCCCGAAATTTGAACTATCAACTATCAACTATCAACTATCAACTATCAACTATCAACTATCAACTATCAACTATCAACTATCAACTATCAACCAGCAACTATGAACATCATCCTAGCCTCCACATCCACACTCTTCGGCGGACAATATTTAGAATATCTGAAACCCGAACTCATAAAACTTTTCGAAGGAATCACTGAGATCATCTTCATCCCATTCGCCAGACCAGGCGGTATTTCCCACGACGACTACACACAGAAAGCAAAAGACTTTTTCGCAACAATCAATATCAATGTTAAGGGTCTTCACGATTTCGAAGATAAAATCGAAGCCGTCAATTCCGCACAGGGATTCTTCACAGGCGGCGGCAACACGTTTCTCCTAGTCAAAACACTTCATGAATTAGGATTAATGAAAGTCCTGAAAGAAAATATAGAATCAGAAAAACCATACCTAGGCTGCAGCGCTGGAAGCAATATTGGCGGAGTCAATATGAAAACCACCAACGATATGCCCATCGTTTATCCGCCAAGTTTCGACTGTATGGAACTGGTTCATTTTAATATCAATCCACATTACCTTGACTCAAATCCCGAAATCAAACACAACGGAGAGACAAGAGAAACCAGAATCAAAGAATTCCTGACCCAAAACGACGTCAAAGTTGTTGGTCTGAGGGAAGGCAACTGGATCAGAAGAATAGGAAACAGAGTCACAACCGAAGGCTCAGAACTCACAAAGATCTTCGAAAAAGGAAAAGAACCATACGAAATAGAATCTGGAACCGAATTATAAATTCTGAAACGACGAAGTCGTGGCATCTTGGTAGGAATAGAATACATTTTAAATCAAAGGTGCGAAGCTCCGAGATATTAGTAATATTAAATTCAACCTTCAAATTTTGACATTCGAAGCTCCGAAATATCGGTAGAATATTTGTATTCAACGATTGATTATTAATGATAAAAATTAAAGCTTATGAAAACTAAATTCGGATTTTTATTAATGGCCATAAGCCAATTTTATTGGACTCAAAACAATTACATCATCAAAGACGGCTCAAAACGTTTCGATGCTCGTATCACCGTTCAGTCTTGCAAAGGCGATGATTGTGGCGGAAAAGGAATTGTAAAATTGATTGACAAAAAAACAAACCAACTTTTCCAAACTTTTGAGTCAGACGATCTCAGTCTGTTTCTGGACAACGATCAAAAACCAACGGTCAACGTCATTCAGCTGTACAACGAACAGAGTCCTTTAATTTTTGATGATTTTAATTTTGATGGCTCGGAGGATCTCGCAATTCGGAATGGCAATCAAAGTGGTTACGGCGGACCGTCGTACGATGTTTACGTTTTTAATTCGACCAAAAAACAATTTGTTCCAAGCGGAGAACTCACAAATCTGGCCTACGAAAATCTCGGCATGTTCCAGACAGATCACAAACGGAAACGAATCATTACATCAGCAAAATCCGGTTGCTGCTGGCACATCACGACAGAATATGCTGTAATTCCGAAGCAAGGTTTGCAAAAAGTCTATGAACTGGAAGAGGATGCGCAAGGTGGAGAATTTGTCACCGTCACGACAAGGAATTTCATTAATAACAAATGGATCAGCAAAGCCAAAAAATACAAAATCAACGACTATTATAAAGATTAAAATGAAGATTCAAAAAGAAATAGATTTCATCCTGGCAATTGATGCCCTCAAAAATGTCAACCGAAGAAATTACAATGCAGACGATTCCCGAAGAGAAAATACCGCAGAACACAGCTGGCAGATCATCATTCTGGCACAGATCCTTTTTCCTTATGCCAAAAATAATACGGATATCGATTTATTAAGAGTCATAAGAATGCTCTCAATCCATGACTTGGTGGAGATAGATGCCGGCGACACATTTCTCTTTGATGAAGAAGGAATGAAAGGGAAATTCGAGCGCGAGAAAATCGCTGCCAAAAGAATTTTCGGAATTCTGGATGAACCGCTTTCCACACAATTTTACAACCTCTGGATTGAGTTTGAAGAAGAAAAAACACCCGACGCTATTTTTGCCTGCGCAATTGACAGAATTATGCCATTTATTCTCAATGCCCACACTTCCGCGAAAAGCTGGACAGAAGCGGCTGTTACAGAAAAGCAGGTACGGACAATGCTGGAAACTGCTATTTGCAGATCATCGGATGATTTGGAAGAGTGTTTCAGAATCCTGATGGGCAGATGTCTGGATGACAAAAAACTGGTAAAACATTTATAACTAATGACAAAGAAAATCGCCCCGAAATTTTTCGAGGCGATTTTTATATTAAGAATAATCTTCTGTTATTTTGTTGCCGGAGCCTGAGTTGCTGGAGCTGTATTAGCAGGCGCTTGTTTCACCGGAGTCTCACTTTTTGCAGGTACTGGCATTGATGGAGCTACTTGCGAAGGTTTTCCTGTAAGAATGATGCTTAGGAAAATCAAAACAACAATAGTTCCGCCAAGCGTCCAGGTTGCTTTTTCCATAAAATCATTGGTTCTCTGTACGCCAAAGTTTGCAGCAGATGCACCTCCGAAAGTACCGGAAAGTCCGCCTCCTTTTGGATTTTGAGCCATGATGATGATAACTAATAAGATGCTAGCAATGATAATCAGGATCATAAACAGCGTAAATATTGTGCTCATAGTATAGTCTTAGTAATAAATTTTGAAGCGCAAATATATGGATTTTAATCAATAATAAAACTTATTTCTTGATAAATTTTACAATATTGGTTTCGTTGCTCAAAGATTTTAATTTAATAAAATAAACACCGGTTTTCAAATTGCTGATATCGATTTTGCTTCCTTTGAAATCTTTACTAAGAATCAGTTTTCCGGATTCATCCATAATCTCATACGCTATGAAATTTTTGTTAGATTCTATATTCACATAATCCTGAACCGGATTTGGAAAGATCTTCACAACTGCAATTTTTTTCGAATGATCATTCACAGCCAAAAGACAAGCTGGCGGATTTGAAATTGGTCCAGATGAATAATCGTAGAAGATATTAGTTTCTGTTTCCAAAGCGTAATATAAATAGTTGGTATTTGGGGATCCTCCAATATAATTACAGTTATTAAATTCAACATAAGCTTTATTGAAGGCGTAAGTTGCCTTGTACCATCCTTCACAGCCAGCAGTCATCTGGTTTCCTGGAGGAAAAAAATCAATAGTTGTAACCGGATCTATGTAGTTCATATAAGAACAAACATTTGTCCAGTTAGCCGGGGGTTTGAAATAAACTGTCTTCTGGGGGAGATTTTCAAATTGACCAAAAAATAACTGAAATGCAATCAGTAAAAAAAAGAGTAGAAGTTTTTTCATAAAAATTAGTTTTAATTGGTTAAACCCAAATTTACATAATAATTTAATAACTTCGTCCGAGTTTTTTCAAAATATAATTATAAACAGATGAAAATCAAACATTTCATAGCTGCAGCAGCAACAATACCTTTTATGATGAATGCACAACAGGTCATGACACCGGAAATCATGTGGACGCTCAATCGGCTGGGCGTTCAGTCCGTTTCTCCAGATCATCAATCATTGATTTACAAAATCAGCAAAACAGACCTTAAAACCGAAAAGTCAAATTCCGAAACTTTCTGGTTGGATCTTTCCGGAAAAGCAAACAAGCTTGATTTAGGCAAGAAAAGCCTTATACAGTGGGACAAAAACGGAATTTATGCTTTAGAAAACAAACAGATATTTTTGTCAAAAGATTCCGGTAAAACCTGGACGGAATTCTATTCTATTGGTTATGTTGACAATATTGTCATTTCTCCAGACGGGAAAAAAGTGGCTTTCAGCAAAGCGGTTCATATCGAGGATCTTCTGGGAAAGGATAAGTATAAAGATCTGCCAAAAACGACGGCTCAAATCTATACAGACCTCAATCACAGACATTGGGATGCTTTCAACGAAGGTTCGTACAACCACGTTTTCACAGTCAATATTTCAGAGTCTGTGGACAAGGCCAAAGACCTCTTGGAGGGAAAAGCTTACGATTCGCCACAGAAACCATTTGGTGGCGCAGAGGATTTTGTTTGGAGTCCGGATTCGTCGCAGTTGCTTTACGTTTCCAAGAAGAAAAGCGGCGCAGAATATGCGCAAAGCACCAACACCGATATTTACTGCTATGATCTGGCAAGTGGCGTTACCAAGAATATTACAGAAGGAATGATGGGTTACGATGTGAATCCGAAGTTCAGTCCGGATGGTAAATTTCTCCTTTGGAACTCAATGGAAAGAGACGGTTTTGAAGCCGACAAAAATGATATTATGATCATGGATTGGAAGGCGATGAAGTCTGAAAATCTTACAAAAGCCTGGGACGAAAGTGTCACTGGCGATGTTTCCTGGAGTGCAGATGCAAAATCGATCTATTTCACTTCAGCTTTCCGCGGCACGAAACAATTATTCTCGGTTGATGTTAAAAATAAAACTGTAAAACAAATTACGAAAGGCGATTTTGATATCAACGAGATCGTACTCGAAAACAAAGGCAAACTTTGGGTCACCAAAACAGATATCAACCACAATGCAGACCTTTTCGAAGTGGATTCCAAAGGTGTATTGAAACAGATCACGGACATTAATAAAGATAATTATTCCAAGTTGGTTCAAGGAAGATCTGAACTGAAAATGGTGAAAACGACCGATGGAAAAGAGATGGGCGTTTGGTTCCATTATCCACCCAACTTTGACCCAAATAAGAAATATCCGACTCTGGTTTATTGTCAAGGTGGACCACAATCTGGATTGACGCAGTTCTTCTCCACGAGATGGAACTTCGCTTTGATGGCTGCAAACGGCTACATCGTCGTGGCACCAAACAGAAGAGGAATGCCAGGCTGGGGCGTAAAATGGAACGAAGCGATCAGTGGCGACTGGGGCGGACAACCGATTAAAGATTATTTGTCAGCAACCGACTTTGCTAAAACATTACCATATGTAGATGGAAATAGAGTAGCGGCTGTTGGCGCAAGTTACGGCGGATATTCTGTATTTATGCTGGCTGGAGTTCACGAGAATAGATTCAAAACATTCATTGCACACGACGGATTATTTGATATGAAATCCTGGTACGGAACAACTGAGGAACTCTGGTTCGCCAATTGGGATCTAGGTGGAAATTATTGGCAGAAACCAACACCAAAAGCGTATTCAGACTTCAATCCAAGTAATTTTGTGGACAAGTGGAACAGACCAATTATGGTGATCCAAGGTGGAATCGATTTCCGTGTTCCTTACGAGCAAGGTCAGGAAGCTTTCCAAGCTGCAAAACTGAAAGGTCTGAAAACCAAATTCCTTTATTTCCCGAACGAAAACCATTGGGTGCTTCATCCGCAAAACGGTTTGGTTTGGCAAAGAGAATTCTTCGAATGGTTGAAGGAAACACTTTAAAATTCCCCCTCCAATGGAGGGTGTCAAAAATTTTTTAATTTTTGACGGGGTGGTTTTTAAATAAAAATTAAAATGCAGTTGAATTATCATCTGCATTTTTTTTATATTTATCTAAATAAAAAAACACGAATATGAAAATTTTATTACCAATGCTATTCATCGGAACGATGCTGACTGCGCAAGTTTCCAACATTGTAAGGCACCAGGATTCTTACAAAAATTTCCCTTTCGAAGGCGTTAGAATTGTTCAGGTGGACGAGGTAAATTCGCCGGACAATGAGGACAATGTCTTCATCTTTTCAAAAATCGAAAAAGGAGCGAAGCCTGATAAAATGACTTTCCAAAGATTTACAAAAATCGATGGAGAATGGAAAGTGAAAGCCAAAAAACAAATCGAGCACGCGGGAATCATTAGTTCTTGGGGACAAAGAAAGTCCTTTGCCAATTACGATAAAGACAAAAGCATCGACGCACTTTTCATTTATTCATTGAACGACTACGATTTCAAACAACAATCTGTTCATTTGATTTTCTCAAAAAATGCTGAGTTCTACGAAATCTCAACTTCTTTGGAAAGTGGTTATTCGAAAGATGTTTATTCTGATAATTTTAAAGATCTACCAGAGAATATCAAAAATGAGATTCTGGAATATTGGAATAAGTTGGATAAGCAGTAATTTTTTTAATAGAAAACCCCTTCAGAGTTCTAAACTCTGAAGGGGTTGTTTTTCGCGACTTTAAAGCGTTGTAATTTTTAAATTTTAGCGACTTTGCGATGAAAAATCACTCAATTTCAACCGCCCAATCACCTTTCCATTCTTCATTCCTTTCCAACTTCAAAATCCCAAATTTCTGAGTTAATTCCTGGTTGTGGTCTTCGATGTCCGCGATTCCCTGCCAAGGTTCAAGGCAAACGAAATCAGCATTTTTTGCCGCCCAAATTCCGAAATATGGGAAGTTTGAAAAAGTGAAAATCACTTTGTGGTTGTTTTGATTATTTCTCAGGATCAATTCTTTGCTTTTCATATTGGTCATCACCAAAGCGTCTTTTGAGAACAATTCGTATGAAAGTGGAAGCGTTTTATTTTCCAGGTTGATGGTTTCGGTTTTTTTGCTGATGAGATTATCGATCAAAGGATGGATTTCCAAGTTTTCATCATCAGAAAAGGAAATCTCGTAATCATCATACTTCAATCCATTTTTGGTGTCAATCGCAAATCCAGGATGTGCACCCAAAGAAAAATACAGTTCTTTTTCCGAAGTATTTTTCACGTTGTAAGAAACGGTCAACTTGTTTTCAGTCAAAGTATATTTGATCTCCAAACTGAAATCGAAAGGATAGAATTTCAAAGTTTCCTCATCAGAATTTAATTCAAAAATAACCTGATTTTCTGATGAACTTTTCACGTCGAAAAACTTTCTTCTGGCGAATCCGTGTCTTGGCATCTCATAAGTTTCACCTTCGAAAATATATTTGTCATCTTTCAACGCGCCAACGGTCGGGAAAAGGACTGGACTTTGGCCGCCCCAAAAATCAGGATTGCCTTCCCAGATGATTTCTTTTCCTGTGTCGAGATTAATTAGCGAAATGAGTTCTGCACCGAGTTCATTGAAGCAGGCCTTTATTTTTGTATTTTGAAGTTGAATCATAATTGATATTGTAAATTTTATTTGAATTTTTTGAAAATTTCCGTCGAAACCTTGTCATAGATTTCTTTGTCATTAGTTGGATATTGCAAGGTGGCAAATGCAAAAGCATCGTTTTTCAAGATGGTTTTTTGATAAAAGACCTTCCCATTTCGATAACCCGAAATTACAAAAAATGTTTTGCCTAATTTTTTATAAGTGATGACATTTTTCTTCTTTAGATGATTTTGAACATCCATTTTATATTGTCTTTCCAGAGAAATCGTCTCGCCTTCCGGATCCAGATTTAACCGACCAAAAACCCTCAAAACTTCCTCACCTTTTTTATTAATGAAGATTTTGCCGTCGCCGTTTGGGCTTTCTGGCTGAGCTTTCAGAAAATCGGGATAATCCACACAATAGCCGAAACGGGCATTGCAATATTGGTCGTAATCTTGTGTTTGACTAATTTTTTCTGAGGTTAAATTAAAATTACCAATCGTAAGAAATATGAGAAGTGAAGCTATTTTTGTGATCATACAAAATCGATTTGCATTAATATATCAATTACAAATATCCAAATTAATCTTGATTTCTGGTCTAAAATCTAATGTCTAAATTCTAAGCTCTAATTTTATATAATAAATTCCTAAATTGCCGTTTTATAAGCAATAATGAAAGGTTTCAATTTTCTTAAAAGGATCAACAGTTGGGTCGTGTACTTTATACTCACGGCGATTGTACTTGGTATTGCCGTTTCTTCTTTTTTAATTATTGACAATCTCAGGAAGCAGGAGATTCAGAAGATCAATCTGATTGGTACGGCTTTGAAAGCCTATACTGATGATGAGATTTCAGCAGATCCAAAAATTCAGGAGTTGTATCTTGCTGTAATGCAGGATAATACCAATCTTCCTATTGTGGTGACAGACAAAAATAAAACACCCATTTTCCAAGCCAATATTCCCGAACAAATCGAACAAGATTCCCTTAAGCTGAAAAATCTGATCAGAAAAATGGAAAATTCCTACGATCCTTTTGTCGTAGAATTGCCATCTGGACAGAATCAGTTCATCTATTACGACAACTCCGATCTGCTCAATTATTTCAGGTTTTATCCTTACCTAATCGCTTTGTTCATCGGCGCTTATCTGATATTTTCCTTTTGGTTCCTGAGAACTCTCAAGAAGACTGACGAAGGTTTTGTCTGGGCTGGTTTGGCTAAGGAAACAGCGCATCAGATCGGAACGCCATTATCATCAATGATTGGTTGGGTGGAAATTATGAAGCTGGAAGATGAAAATGGATTAGGCGTAAAAGAACTCGAGAAAGACGTTGAAAGACTGAAAACTATTTCCGAGAGATTTTCAAAAATCGGATCAATTCCGTCGCTGAATGATCTTGATATTAATGAAACCGTACAGCAGAATTTTGATTATTTGAAATCCAGAATTTCGACAAGAGTCGATTTTACTTTAAGAAAAACCTACGAACCAATTCTGATTCCACACAGTAAAATCCTAATGAGTTGGGTGATCGAAAACCTGATCAAAAATGCCGTCGATGCGATGAAAGGCGAAGGAAAACTGGAATTGTCTCTTTACAAAAAGAATAGAAATGTCTACATTGATGTGACCGATTCCGGAAGCGGAATGACAAAACAACAGGTCAGAAATGCCTTCAAACCGGGATTCTCTACCAAAAAACGTGGTTGGGGATTAGGTCTTTCTTTAACGAAAAGAGTCGTGACAGAATATCACAAAGGCGAGGTGAAAATTGCCAATTCTGAAGTTGGGAAAGGAACGACTTTCAGGATTGTTTTGAGGGAAGAGCAGAAATAAGTTTTATAATTATCTCAAAAAATCAATAGTTTTCCTCTTGATTTCAAAATCCCTATCTTTGCCGATTGAAACCAAAGAAAATATTGTATCAATTCGTTATAATTTCAATTTTCCAGGTTATTCTTTACCACTTTAAAAATAAATTTTCCCAGATGAAAACCACTTTTGCAGACTTCGATTTACCGGAAAAGATTCTGGATGTTCTAGCCGATCTCAACCTTTTTGAACCAACGCCTATTCAGGAAAAAAGCATCGGACCGATACTTTCCGGACGCGATGTGATGGGAATTGCCCAAACGGGAACAGGGAAAACTTTGGCTTACACGCTTCCAGTCCTTAAAACCTGGAAATACAACAAAACAGGGAATCCAACGGTTTTGGTTTTGGTTCCAACCAGAGAATTGGTAGTGCAGGTCGCAGAAGTGATCACAAAAATGACGGAAAATATGACCGCAAGAGTGATCGGAATTTACGGTGGAAAGAATATCAATACACAAAAATTATTGTTCAATGACGGTTGTGACATCTTGGTAGGAACACCTGGTAGAGTAATGGATTTGGCGATTGATAATGCAATTTCGTTAAAGGAAGTTGGTAAATTAATCATCGATGAATTTGATGAAATGCTGAATCTTGGTTTCCGTCCACAGCTCACACACATCTTCGAAATGATGAAGGAGAAAAGACAAAACATCCTTTTTTCTGCAACTATGACAGATGCTGTAGACGCATTGTTGAACGAATATTTCGCCGGCCCAATTGAAATTTCACTGGCAAGATCTGGAACACCGTTGGAAAAAATTGCACAATCTGCAGTTCCGGTGGAGAACTTCAACACCAAACTGAATTTATTAATTCATCTTCTTAAAACAGAAACGGACTTAGAAAAAATTCTAATTTTTGCTAATAATAAAAAACACGCGGATCTCATCTTCGAAAAACTGAATGTCGAATTTCCAGACCAGTTTGGTGTCATCCATTCCAACAAATCTCAGAATTTCAGATTAAGAGTGATGCAGGAATTCACCAATGAAGAATTGCGAGGCGTGATCACGACGGATATTATGGCGAGAGGTCTGGATATTCCGGATATTTCGCACGTTTTCAACTTCGAGGTTCCTGAGGTTCCAGAGCAATACATTCACAGGATCGGTAGAACTGGTCGTGCGGACAAAGAAGGGATTTCCATCACGTTCTTCACCAAAAAAGAAGAAGCGCAACTTTTGGACATCGAACTTCTAATGGACAGAGAAATCAAGAAAACGGAATTCCCGGAAGCTGTGACAATTTCTAAAGTGAAGATCGCATCGGAACAGGAAGAAGTGAAGATGAAATTCCTAACGACAGCCAAACTGAACGAAGGCGATTCTGCTTTCCACGAGAAAAAAGCGAAGAACAAGAAAACCAATCTAGGAGGACCAAGCAAGCGAAAAGAACCGAAGAAATTCGGAGCGAACAGAGCTCAGCAGAAGCAAAAGTCTATAGCGAAGAGAAAGAAATAATCAAAAATCCTCAGAGTCTTCTGAGGATTTTAGTTTTAATAAATAATGTGCATTAAACTATTGATTTCTTTGGTAACAATTGTTAATAAGTCTGATATTTTTTAATACTCAATAATATTTTTTCATTATTTTTACAATAATAAAACTAAAAACTAATGAAAACATTTTTGTCATTTATTTTCTTATGGACTTTCCAATTCAGTTGTACCGCACAATGGGTTGCATTAAATGTAGGAAATGTAAACGCTTCCAATTTTTCAGACGTTTACGCCATTACACCAGACATCGTGATAGTGACCGGCAATAATGGAACCATAATCAAAACAACAAATGGTGGTGCAAGCTGGCAGCAGAAATCATCAGGAACAACTCAAATTCTTGGAAAAATTCAATTTCCCACACAAGATATTGGCTTCATAGTTTCAGCTGGTGCACAATTACTGAAAACAACGGACGGTGGCGATACATGGCTTCCAATCGCTGTGGATAATGTCAGCTCAATATATTCTATGTCCTGTGTGAACGAAAATTTAATTTTCCTGTCTTGTATCGATTCGAATAATAATTCTATTTTACTTAAGAGTATTAATGGAGGAAGTTCCTGGGAAAAGATTATTGGGAATGATGCACAAATGAAATTTTATGACATCCAATTCTTAAGTGGAGAAACTGGTTATGCTTCAAATAATAATGTTTATCATTCGAGTGAAAATAACATTTTAAAAACTTTGGATGGTGGTAAGAATTGGACAAAAATTGATAATTCCCGGGGACCATTTAATTTTATAAATGAAAATAAAGGGTTTAGTTATCAGTTTGGATTTCTAAAAACCACAGATGGAGGAAACAATTTTGAACGATTAGGCCAAAGTTCTTTATACCTTTTATCCAAAATATTTTCCATTAATGAAAATACAGTTTGGGGTATTTTTGAAGATTTAACTTTGTGTGGATGCGGCACACGCGGTTTGGTAAGGATGACTTACGGTTCAGAAGATGGATATAAGGAATATGTACAAATAAAGAATGCTTTTATTTCTTCGATCTATTTCAGCAACGTCAAATTGGGATATGCTGTTGGTGTGGAAAATGGAAAAGCGAGCGTGTGGAAAAATATGGCAGCAGACCTTACATTAAATACTGGAGAAGTAATCAAAAATTCAATAAACATCTATCCTAACCCAACTTCTGACAAAATAAACATTTCCATCAATCATCAATATTCAAAAGAGTTTACGATCTCTATTTCGGATATGGCAGGAAAAAGCGTTTACAACCAGAGTTTCAAAAATAGAAATGAATTAAGCATTGATGCTAAGGGTTTTACAAAAGGAATTTATATTTTAAATCTCAAAAATCAAAAACAGAATTATACTCAAAAAATTATAATCCAATAAAGGAATTTCAAAAAATAGAATTGAGTAGTTAAATACCTGTAATAATGGTGTAACTAAAGCCAAAAAACATTAAACTCCTCAGAAAGTTCTGAAGAGTTTTTTATTTGCTGAATACCAATATACGTTTGTCGATGATGCCGTCATTATTTGCATCATAACCAAAAAAAGAATCAATCAACTGTAATTCGTTATGTGTAATAGAATTGACATTCATGATGTAAGGATTTTGAGTGAGTGTAGATTTAAATGTTATTTTTTTCTGATCTACATTATAATTGAATTCACCATTTTCTGTCTCATCAGGAACGCAGGAACCTATGAAATTATCTTTGAAAATGGTTAGTGTATAGCTATGATCAGAGAAGAGGTAAGTCCGTTTATCTGGGCAATCCGAAATCACTTCTGAATTTAAAACTGAACTGTCTTTTCCGGACACAATCTGTATTTTGTTAAGATTCCAAGTCCCGACAATCATCGCTTCATCTTTCTCATCATCATCTTTCCTACAGGAAATAAAGGATAACGAAGCAAGCGCAATTAGAATTAGTTTTTTCAAAGTATTAATTTTTTTACAAATAAAATGAAAATTATAATAAGAAGGAATCTAAAAACAATAAATCCTCAGAAACTATTCTGAGGATTTATTGTTATTTTTTATAATAAATATACTGCTTATCGGTCTTTCCATCATCGTCAAAATCACTTTCACCGAACAGGATGATCAGCTGTGAATTGGTGAGTTTTTCGATTTTGGAATTATCACTTGCACCATTAGCAGACACCGTCAATGTGCTGGTGTTATTGTCGTAGGAATACGTGCCGATATTGGATTCCAGATCGCAGTTGCTGCCACTGTCATAGTAATCATTACTTGTATACTTTCCGTCACTGCCAAATATCAGATTTGATTTTCCTGTACAAGTGGTTGGTGCGTCGGATTCAGTGGTTCCGTTTCCGTATTCAACCACGTATTTTTCGATGGTCCACGTTCCGACAAGCAAATCCTGGGGATTGTCATCGTCGTCTTTTCTACAAGAAGTTGCTAAAAATAGTCCTGCCGAGGCAAGTAAGATTAATTTTTTCATTTGAGTTTGTTTTTTTAATTAATAAAAAAAACATATCAATTTTTAATCCATTTCCAAATCTCCTTCAAAGTCGCCTTGTTCCCATACATCAAAATCCCAACTCTGTAGATTTTCGAAGCAATAAAAACCATCAGCAGCGTAGAAGCAATCAACAAAAATATCGACAACAAAATCTGCCAAAGTGGAACCCCAAACGGAATCCTTGCAATCATCGCAACTGGCGACGTAAAAGGAATAATCGATAGCCAAAAAGCCATCGGACCATCCGGATTATTCATAATCGTAAAACTTCCGTAAAGTCCCAACATAAGCGGAACAACAGCAAACAAAGTGAATTGCTGAGTCTCAGTTTCATTGTCAACCGCACTTCCAATCGCTGCATACATCGAACTGTAAAAGATATATCCGAACAAAAAGAAGAACACAAAAACGCCGATGATTCCAACATAATTCATATCCAAAAGAATGTGCGAGACCTCCGTCGCAATCTGCTGGATGTCCAGATTTTTAAGGACGCCTTCTTCTCCAGCTGGAATATTTTTCTGCATTGCCGAAAATCCTGTATTCAGGAAAATCGCAGCGGTCACGGTCATTGCAATCCAAACGATGAATTGCGTCAATGCCACCAAAGTTACACCCAGAATTTTCCCCATCATCAACTCAAAAGGTTTGACAGACGAAATGATGATTTCGACCACACGGTTATTTTTCTCTTCCAAAACGCTTCGCATCACACGAACGCCGTAGATGATGATGAACATAAACACCACATACATCAATCCCATACTCAGCGCGGTTTTGATGCCGAAAGCAAGGTCACTTTCAGGCTTATCACTTTCCGTCACGTTTTGCGAAATCAGTTTGAAATTCTTGTCAAGATTCACAATCCTGTCTTCCTTGATTCCAAGTTGTTTGATTTTTTCTTTTTTCAGAATATTACTCAAATCAGCCGAAACCAAACTTTTCGTATCCATCCCGACTTTCTTGTTGGTCAACAGTTTTGTCCCACTTTCCAACGCATCAAAATTGGTGTCTTTAAGTTCTGGAATAATGAGCAAACCGTCTGTTCCATTCAAATCTTTCAGATTTTTGACGAGCGCATTTTCCGTATTTTCAGGCACAAAAGTATAAGTGATTTCTTTCGTCGATTTCAATTGTCCGGCGAAAAGTCCGCTTTTGTCCACCACATCAAAATGATATTCCGCTTCGTTCGCCTTGAACATAAAACCAATTAAAACCCCAAAACCAACCATCAAAAGTGGCGCAAGAATAGTCAGAATAATAAAAGATTTCTTCTTGACCTGCGTCAGAAATTCCCTCTTGGTAATTAAATATATATTTTTCATTTATTGTAAAAAGTAAAATGTAGTAAGTAGAATCATTTATCAATTATCATTCATCAATTATGATTGCACCGCATTAATGAAAACCTCATTCATACTAGGAATCTTCTCATTAAAAGTCCGTATCGTTCCCGTTTTAACCAAATCCTGAAGCAAAATATTTTGATTCTCAGAATTCTTCAGTTCAAAATGAAACAAACCATTGTTCGTCGTCATATTTTCAATCTGATATTTTCTCGTCAGTTCCTCCAGACTTTCAGCATTCGTGTCTGCCAAAACCACAGAGAAAACATTCTGCTTAAACTGTTCGCGAACATCAAAAACTT
Organism: Epilithonimonas sp. JDS; assembly: GCF_021261315.1. GTDB lineage: Bacteria > Bacteroidota > Bacteroidia > Flavobacteriales > Weeksellaceae > Epilithonimonas. The sequence continues at coordinate 77,101 of NZ_JAJSAX010000001.1, read as the reverse complement.
TCCCATCCAAAACCTTCTTAGAATTGTTGATGAGCGCCACAAAATCACACATTTCCTCCACACTTTCCATTCGGTGTGTCGATAGGATGATGGTCGTTCCCTCATTTTTCAGACGGATGATTTGGTCTTTGATGAGGTTCGCATTCACAGGGTCAAAACCCGAAAAAGGCTCATCCAGAATCAACAATTTCGGGCGGTGCAAAACCGTCACCACAAACTGGATTTTCTGCGCCATCCCTTTCGACAGTTCGCTCAGTTTTTTCTTCCACCATTGGTCGATGTTCAGTTGCTCGAACCAGAATTTTGCCTGCGAAAGTGCTTCTGCACGCGACATTCCTTTCAACTCGCCAAAATACAAAAGCTGGTCGCCCACCGTCATATTCTTGTAAAGTCCGCGCTCCTCCGGCATATAACCGATGTTTCGGATGTGCTCCGGATTCAGTTCCTGGCCGTCAATCCAAACCTTTCCTTCATCCGCCTGCGTGATTTGGTTGATGATACGGATAAACGACGTTTTCCCCGCGCCATTCGGACCCAAAAGCCCATAAATACTCGCCGTAGGCACATCGATAGAAAAATCCTGAAGCGCAATTTTCTTCCCCGCGTTGTAAGTTTTTTTGATATTTTCAGCTTTCAGCATTGATAATCTGTAATTAAAAATGTATAATTAATATTTGGAGCAACAAGTATTCTCTCTCGATTCACGTTTCCAACCCGCTGTCCGCTATATCTTTTTTTGCTCAGAACGATTTGTCATCAAAAGAAGATTTGTCCAAAGCAAAAAAAGGATGCCGCTACCATCGGGGCTATGTTGAGGTTTCGTCTTTCCATCAACGATTTTTAAAACCACACAAAATTAGTTCATTAATCTCAAAAATGTTACAGAAAAACTTTGCAATTGAACTGTAGTTTGTCATTCAATTAGAATTTCCACCCATTGAATACTAAAACAGTTTAGATTCCGAGCAGTATGTGTTTTGAAGAAGTGAAGTGCCGTGCCTACGCCACTCTTTTTTTTGATTGTATATTTTCTACAAACATTTTGCTCCTATGGAGCATCAGGAAAACGGTTTAAATTTTAAAACCATTTTTATAAAGAATTCTTCATCATAAATTTAAATAGTCTTTTTTATCAAAGTTTTATAGGAACGGATTGTTAATAGCATCGAGTTCACCAAGTAACAGAATTTTTTCAAAGCTCCATCGGAGCGAAATGTTTGTAGTAGTATATTATCCGAAGGCAGTCAAGAGCTCTGTAGGAGCGGTATGTCTGTATAATGAGGATATGAAGAAGAGAAATACCGTACCTACAGCACCCTATTTTTTTGAATATGCTTTATCTACAAACATTTTGCTCCTAGCGGAGCATCATAAATGTTGCTGATTTTTCAAAAAAAGCTCCGTTAGGAGCGAAATGTTTGTAGAAATTGATTCTTCCGCAAAAAGAAAGCTCCGTAGGTGCGACACATTTGGGAATCTCATTCATCATTCAAATTTTAGCAACCAACTTCATTTGAAATACGTATAACTCATCAAAAATCAACTTTCACAAAGCTTTATTAATTCTTAAATTAGCCAACCAAAACCAATCCGCCAAAGCTAACTGCCAAAAGCCGATTGCCAAAAGCAACACTATGACTCAAGAATTTTTGGGAAATTCCCAATTCAACATATCAAACCAAGCGGTTTCCGCAAGCTGTCCGTCCAATATTGCATTGATAAAATATTGGGGAAAATACGAAAACCAAATCCCGGCAAATCCCAGCATCAGCTACACATTGAACCATTGTAGAACCAACACCACAATGGAATTTATCGCTGGAGAAGAATTCTCGGTTCAAACTTTTCTTGCAGGAAATGAAGAACAGAAATTCGCTGAAAAAATCGAAAAATATTTCAAAAACATAGAGCAATATCTCCCTTGGATTCTGAAAGGAAAATACATCATCAAAACAGAAAATACCTTTCCGCACAGTTCCGGAATTGCAAGTTCCGCTTCTGGTTTCGGAGCGATTGCAAAATGTCTGATGGAATTAGACAAAATATTTTCAAGTATAAAGGAAGAAGGCTTCGAGAGCCTCAGCCTGACAACCGACAACCATCAACCATCAACCATCAACAAAAAAGCTAGTTTCCTCGCAAGATTGGGAAGTGGAAGTGCGTCCAGAAGTCTTTATGAAGGTTTGGTAGTCTGGGGAAAAACCGACGAAGTGGAAGGAAGTTCAGATTTGTTCGCTGTTCCTTATAACAACAACGAAATCCATCCAATCTTCAAAAACTTTCACGATTGGGTATTGCTGATTCACGAAGGTCAGAAATCCGTTTCATCCACCGTTGGGCACGGCTTGATGAACACCAATCCTTACGCTGAAAGACGTTTCCAGGAAGCGCACGAAAACTTCGCAAAACTGAAAACCATCCTTGTAACAGGCGATATGGAAGGTTTCATCAAATTAGTTGAACACGAAGCTTTAACGCTTCACGCAATGATGATGATGAGTGAGCCGGCTTTTATCCTGATGCAAACCGGAACGTTGCAGGTCATCAACAAAATTTGGGAATTCAGGAAAATCACTGGATTGGCTTTGTTCTTCACGTTGGATGCCGGCGCAAACGTTCACTTGCTCTTCCCGAATGATATTGATAACAAAAGAATCACAGATTTCATCACCACAGAACTGATTCCGTTGACTCAGAAAGGTGGGGTTGTGAAGGATGTGATGAGGTTTTAGAAAAGGTTGGAAGATGGAAGCTGGAGGTCGGAAGTGAAATTATAACGCAAAAATTAACCCGCATTTTTGTCATTCCGTAGGAATCTAAACTTAACTGTCGAAATTCCTACGGAATAACAAAAGCCTGATAAAAAAATAATTATGAAAAAACTTACCCTAATACTTCTACTGATCATCTTCTTTACCGGAAATGCACAAACCGTAACAGAACCAACCAATTATTCCGCAGAATGGTCGCAACCTTACGAACCGTTCAGAATTGTAGGGAATCTATACTATGTTGGAACTTATGATTTGGCTTCGTATCTCATTGTCACGAACAAAGGAAATATCCTTATCAACACTGGTTTGGCAGATTCTTATCCTCAAATCAAAGCCAATATCGAGAAGCTCGGATTCAGATATAAGGACACGAAAATCTTGACTTTGACCCAGGCACATTTCGATCATATGGGTGCGATGGCCGATATCAAAAAAGAAACGGGCGCCAAACTTTATGTGGACGAAGCAGATGTTGCCGAATTGAAATCTGGCGGAAAATCGGATTACGAATTGGGAAAATATGGCGTGACCTTCAAACCGTTATCGCCTGATTTTCTTTTGAAAAATAATGGCAAAATCAAACTAGGAAACACGACTTTGACTTTGCTTCATCATCCAGGTCACACAAAGGGTTCGTGCAGTTTTATCTTCGAAACGAAAGATGAAAATGGTAAATACAAAGTCCTGATTGCCAATATGCCATCAATCATTATCGACCACAAGTTCTCTGATGTGAAAGCTTATCCAACCATCCAAAAAGATTATGCCTACACGCTAGACGCAATGAAAAAACTGGATTTCGATGTTTGGGTTGCTTCTCACGCAAGCCAATTCGAGCTTCACAAAAAACGAAAAGAAGGCGATGCTTACAATCCGAAACTGTTTATGGATAAGGAAAATTATTTCAAAAGTTTAAAAGATTTGGAAGACGATTATTTGGAAAAAGTGAAAGAGGAATCGAAATAATAAGATGAATCAGATAAAATGAACTTCAGAAAAAATATTTTAAGATTAAGGAAAAAAGAAAGATATTCTAAGTTTGGGATATATAAAGATATTCCAAAACAAAAAGTATTTAGACAAAGTAGAAGTTTATTTTGGTTAATTTTAATTTGTTCCTTAGCTTTATTTTTTTACATCTATAGAACAAATAATTCTGATAAAGCTTACGAACCCGCAATGGCAGTTGTAGTTTATTCAATTTTTGCTTTTGGTTATCTTATTAAATTTATTCTTAATTTATTTTTTCCGGAATTAATTTTAAATGAAAAAGGATTAAAATTTTTGGGAAGAAAATTGATAGACTGGAAAGAAATTAGAAAAGTCAAAATTGATTATGGTGGGAATTCAAAAATAATGTTTGTCGTCACCAAAAATAATTCAAAAAAAATTATTGAAAATCTCAATCTTACAAATATTGATGAATTAAAAATTTCTATGCGATCTTATCTTAAAAAATTTTGTTCAAAAAAAGTTTTATTAAAATGAAAATCCACCACATCGCCATTATCTGCTCAAACTACGAAGTTTCCAAAAAATTCTATACCGAAGTTTTAGGATTGAATATCATTCGGGAAGTTTACCGTGAAGCAAGACAATCTTACAAGTTAGATTTGGCAATCGGAGAACATTATGTCATCGAACTGTTCTCGTTTCCAAATCCGCCAGAACGAGCTTCCATACCAGAAAGTTGCGGCCTTCGTCATTTAGCTTTTTCCGTTGATAATGTCGAAGAAAAGAGAAATGAATTAATAGAAAAAGGTTTGGATTGTGAAGACATCAGAATCGATGAGTTTACGGAGAAGAAATTCTTTTTTACGACCGACCCGGACAATTTGCCATTGGAGTTTTATGAGAATTAGACTGGGAGAGAATAGACGGATAGATAATAGACTAAATTGATAAAGCTAAAAATCATTTATCACTTATAAATTATCAATTATCATTCATCAATTATCATTCATCAATTATCATTCATCAATTATCATTCATCAATTATCATTTATAATTAATGGGCGTAACCTGTTAAAAAACTCACCGTCATAATTGCCAATACAATCAGTGAAATTACAACATAAACGTAATCTTTCTCCTTAAGATAACCTATCAATGCAAAGATAATTCTTACCAATGGCGTCAAAATCAGGAACAAAATTCCGAGTTGGATGATTGCCATTCCTTCGCCTTTCATCAGCGAATTCCAAAACTGTCCCCACACTTTTTCCGAGGTCGTTCCCATATCCAAAAGCTTATATTTTTTTGGCATTACAAAACCTTCCATAAAAAGTTTGATAAAGCCAACCAAAGAAGTCACAACGGAAAGCAGAACGCCTAATCTAAGCAGATTTCCAACGGAACGATTCAGATCTAGGTCTGTAAATGGTTTTGTTCTCATTAATGGAATTTTTTGGTTACGCCATTGTACATCATATAAATTGACAGGATTGTAATCACGATTGCAAAGAATACTTTCAGTTTCTTGGTCTTAGAAACCATCAAGGTTTTCGAACCGATAAAACTGCCTACAACTACGCCAATCAAAACCGGAGCAGCGATCACGGGAATAATCTGTCCTCTTTGAAAATAGATCAATGCACCAGCCACAGCCGTTACGCCAATCATAAAATTACTCGTCGTAGTCGAAACTTTGAATGGTAGTTTCATCATATTGTCCATTGCCAAAACCTTCAAAGCACCAGATCCAATTCCTAAAAGTCCCGACATTGCGCCTGCAAAAATCATCATTAGAAAACCAGGAATGGTGTTTCGTGAAGCATAATGCTTTATTCCATCTTTATCCGGAAAAGTACCGTAGAGTTTCAGTTTGTCGGCAAGACTTCTTTTTATTAATGTTTCCTGATGGTCAGGTTTTCCTTTTAAATTTAATAGAACGGTCAAAATCAAGATACTTGCGAAGATAATCCCGATTGTATTGGGATTCAGAAATCCGGAAACCAAAGCGCCGGAAACTGCTCCAGCTGTCGTCGCAATCTCCAGAAACATCCCTATTCTCATATTGGTAAAACCTTCTTTCACAAATGCTACAGCTGCGCCGGAAGAAGTTCCGATCACAGAAATAAGTGATGCGCCAATGGCGTAATGCATTGGAACGCCAAAACCAAGTGTAAGTAAGGGAATAATGATGACGCCGCCGCCCAATCCAGTAAGAGATCCCATCAATCCGGCTGCGATAGCTCCAATAAATAGAATAATGATTTCTGACATCCAGCAAATATAAAAGTATTGATTTGGGTACACAAACTTTGAAAAAGATTATTTTGATGTATTTTTGTAGGACAAATTTTCAAAATGAAATTATTCTACATCATCGTGGGAGCAGAGCCGGCAGAACGAAATATTGAACAGCACGATGTTTTCTTTGGCATCGCGGAAAGAGTAGAGGATCTGCACCCGGAAATCAAACAATTTTGGAAAGGTGTGAAGCTTCACATAGACTGTTATCAGGAAGTGAAATTCGTGGATGGCTACGAAATTAAGATCGTTGAAAAATCGCCCGAAGCTGGTGAAGACCAATTGTATTTTATTAATCTTGGCGGCTACAAAGTGGGACATTTTGAAGAGTTTCACGAGCAGCATCTTATGGTTGGAAAATCAATGGCAGAAGTCATAAAACGGGTAAAGAGAACCAAATTTTACAAGACAATGGGTTTTAAAAATGCACCCAGCCATATCGATGATAAGCTGGGTGTTGATATCGATGATCTTTATACCGTCAGCGATTTGCTTTCGCAGATTACTAAGGAAAAATATTCTATTATTCTTGAAAAATCTACAATTGAAAATCAGGAAAATCCTATGGAAATCGGTTACTTCAAAATCAAATAATTATGAAACTATTCGCATTGTTTTTTATTCTTATTTCCTCATTTGTTTTCTCTCAAACTTCTGAAGAAGAATTAATTAAATCGACTGTTAACAGTTTGTTTAATGGAATGAAAACTTCTGATTCATCCAAAATTACAAAAGCTTTTTCTAAAACCGCAATTCTGCAGACCATCACGAAAAATGGAGAAGTGAAAAATGAGAATATCAAAGATTTTGCGGTCAGTATTTCTAAAGCTGAGAAAGGAAGTCTGGACGAAAGAATCACGTTTTCAAATATTTTAATTGACGGAAATCTGGCTTCTGTCTGGACGCCTTATGAGTTTTATTATCAGGGAAAATTCTCGCATTGCGGCGTCAATTCTTTTCAATTGGTAAAGGTCAATGACGAATGGAAGATCCAATACATCATCGATACACGGCGAATAGATAATTGTAAGAAGTAAAATAAATCAAAATAAAAGAAAGTAAAAAAAAATGAAAATCGGAATTTTAGGAGGCGGACAACTCGGAAGAATGTTCATTCAGGAAGCATTGAAATATGATGACGAATTCTATGTTCTCGACCCAAATCCGGAATGTTCGTGCGCCAATATTTCTCATTATACGCGAGGAGATTTTAATAATTATGATGATGTTCTGGAATTTGGAAGAGACAAAGATGTCGTTACGATTGAAATCGAACACGTGAATGTTGAAGCATTGGAAGAACTTGAAAACCAAGGTGTGAAAGTAGTTCCGAATTCTAATATTATTAAAATCATTCAGCAGAAAATTCTTCAGAAAAAATTCTATGAAGAAAACAGAATTCCATCTCCGGAATTTGAAATTATGGATGGAAGTGAAGAAGAAATAAAAATCCAACTTCCGTTCGTTCAAAAACTGAATACCGGCGGTTATGATGGCAAAGGCGTTCAACTCATCAGAACAACTCAGGACTGGAGAAACCTTTGGACGCAGGAATCTGTTTTAGAAGATTTGGTGGACATTGATAAAGAATTATCCTTGATTGTTGCCAAAAATGAAAACGGCGAAACCAAAACTTTTCCAGTGACAGAAATGGTTGCCGATCCGAAACTAAATCTTTTGGATTTCAATATCTGTCCGGCTGATATTTCAAACGATGTGCAAGATCAAATCGACAAAATCGGGAAACAATTTATTTCAAGTGCAGATTCTCCGGGACTTTTTGCCATCGAATTATTCCTTGACAAAAATGGAAAGGTCTGGGTCAATGAAACGGCGCCGAGACTTCACAATTCCGGACATCAATCGCAGGAAGGAAATGCCAATTCCCAATTCGAACAATTTTACAGAGTCGTAACCAACTCACCTTTGGCTGATACAGATTCGTTCGGATTTTCTGGAATGTTGAATTTGGTCGGCGAAGAAAACTATTCGGGAAAAGTAAAATATCAAGGTTTAGAAGAAGTGTTGAAACTTCCCAAAACCTACGTTCATCTCTACGGAAAAACCGAGACAAAACCCGGAAGGAAAATGGGTCATATCAATGTTCTCGCAGATTCCAGAGAAGAACTGATGGAGAAACTGATTCACATCAAATCGCTTGTAAAAGTGATTGCATAAAACAAAAAAGCAAGGCCAAAAACCTTGCTTTACTTTTATAATGAACTTAAAAACTATTTAGCTTTTAAGTTTTCCAGTGTTTTATTGTAAGTTTCCTTCGTATCGTCAGCTGCCTTATTGATGGATTCTTTGGTGTCTTTTGCAGCTTCTTTCATATCTTGCTTGGCATTTTCTGTAGCTACTTTTGCTTTGTCCACTGTGTTGTCTACACCTTCTTTCACATCTTGTGCGGCATTGTTGACGGCAGTTTTAGTTTTTTCCCACGCCACATTTGCATCAGCGAGCGCCTGTCTTGCAGCAGCTTCAGCTTTTTTGTCACCCTTTTTGATGGCCGCATCCAGGTCAGCCTGTGCTTTGTCTACTTTTGCTTTGGCTTCGTCATTTGCCAGAGTAGTTGTCTCTGTGGTTTTTACAACGCTCAGCGTATCATTTCCGTCAGTCGTCACAACAGTTTCATTTTTCTTGCAAGAGGTTGCGAATAGCAGAGTAGCTGTGGAAGCTAATATCAGAATTTTTTTCATTGTTTAGGTATTAATTAATGTTTATGTTTTTTATTTAGTTTAAAATTAAAAAATTAAATCACACCTCAATCAATTATTATTCCTTTATGCGAAATTTTAACATTCCCGGTTTGTAATTAATGATAAAAACACCACCAATGATGAAGGCTGTTGCGAGAATGAATTTTGCAGAAATAGCCTCATCCAAAATCAGCCAGCTCAGAAAAATACTGATGATCGTATTCACATAAGACAGGATTGAAACCTGCGTTGGAAGCAAGGTTTTCAATAAATAATGATAAGCGAAAAATGCAGTCACAGAACCAAAAATAGCAAGATAAACAATTGCCGAGATACTCTGCGCAGACCAGCTTGCCACATCGATTTTATCAGAAAATAAGAATGCAAAAATCAACTGTACAATTCCCGCAAAAGCAAATTGATAGAATAAATTCAGAAACAGATTGTTACTTTCAGAATGCAATTTTTTAGTATAAATCGTACCGCCGCCCCAGCATAGAATGGCCAAAAGTAAAATTAATAATCCATTTCTGTAATCGGGATTTGCAAGATCATTAATCCCATCCCAGAATATGAAAACAACTCCAAAAAGTCCCATCATAAGCCCAATCAATGTACGGAACGTAAATTTTTCCATTCCAATAATCATACTTCCAATAAAGATAAAAACCGGCGAAAGTGCGCTGATTAAAGATGTCAAACTGCTTGTCAAATCTTTCTCAGCAACCGTTGTAAGTCCGTTTGCACCAATCAGCATCAGCATAGAAAGTGTAAGCTGAATCGAGAGGTTTTTCCATCCAATCCATTTCATTTCTCTTTTGAAAAGTAAAATAGGTAACAGAATCAAGGCTGCTAAAAACTGGCGTAAACCGGCAACAAACCAAGGCGGAACAGTCTCTACACCGATCTTGATGCCCAGGAAAGTCGTTCCCCAAACGATGGCAACGATGAAAATACAGATAATGGTTTTGGAAGTCAAGTCTGAAAGAATTAAAAACAAAGATATTCCAAAAACCCGAGTTTTACTCATAAATCTTTATCTTTGAACATCTAATAAAATTTGAAAAATGATCGGAATAATAATGGGCAGCCAAAGCGATCTCCCAATTATGCAGCAAGCAGCAGATTTTTTGAAATCTCTAGAAATCCCTTATGAATTGACGGTGGTTTCCGCACACAGAACGCCGGAAAGAATGTTCGATTACGCCAAAACGGCCAAGGAAAGAGGCTTGAAAGTCATTATTGCAGGTGCAGGCGGCGCGGCTCATCTTCCGGGAATGGTGGCTAGTTGTACCACTTTACCCGTGATTGGCGTTCCAATTTTATCTTCAAATTCGATTGATGGTTGGGATTCGGTTCTGTCCATTTTACAGATGCCTTCCGGAATTCCCGTTGCGACAGTGGCTTTGAATGGCGCGACCAATGCCGGAATTCTCGCTGCAAAAATCATTGGAACTTCAGAATCAGAAGTTTCTCAGAAATTGGAAACTTACCAAAACTCATTGAAAGATAAAGTTCTTGGAACTGTGGACGAGATTAAGAAATTGCATCCGAATGAGTTTGATAAATAGGATTATTTGGGCTCCTGTTTCCGGGATGCGGATTCAACCATTTCAGATGTTTTGTTAGAAATTTATGGTCAGCAAAAAAATCATCGAAAAATTGAGTGACAAGGAACTCAATAATTATCTTAAACCTGAAAGCAAATTTGTCGCAAAAAGTATCCGCTACGCCTTTGATATTTTAAAGGAAAGAGGACAAGTATTTTCAGAAACTGAAGCCGAACGCATCGAACAATTGATCCAGTCAAAAGAAAATATCGAGAAGGAAGATGTTTTCATTGATGAAAAATGGGACAAAAATCTAACCGAAGATGAAACCGCTGTCGAATTGTACTCCAATAAAGTGATTTGGGTTTTCAGTGTTGTTTTTGGCGTGATCTTCGGAACGGTCTTGCAGGTTTTTAATTTCTTCAAGGTCAATGACAAAAAAGGTGCGATCGCATCTCTTGTATTCGGAATTTTGTACACACTTGCTACAACTTATCTTTTGAATCTATTTGGAGACATCAGATATGGGAAGATTTCCCTCAGGTTTTTATTTTCCGGGATTGGCGCATTAGGTCTATACTTCATTAGAGAAAAAATGTTTAAAAGTGAGACGGAATATCGGGCAAAATCATTCGCAATACCGTTGGTGCTTTCAATTTCTATACATCTGATCATCATCTATTTCGTCTTTTTCGAATCGTAATTAATGTAATTTTATCAAAATTTTACTTATCCAAAATCCCACGAATCTTATTCGCATTTGTAATCAATTCCTCCAAATATTCAAAATTCTCCTTTTCCAACGCAGATTTGAATTTTCTGAGCTGCGTGATGTGCTCATTCAAAACATCCAAAACATTTTCTTTGTTTTGGCGAAAAATCGGAACCCACATTTCTGGATGTGATTTTGCCAAACGAACCGTACTGGAAAAACCGGAACTCGCCAACTGGAAAATCGTGTCTTCCTCGCGTTCTTTTTCCAACACCGTATTCGCCAAAGCATATGACGTGATATGTGAAATGTGTGAGATGTAAGCGGTGTGAACATCGTGCGCATTGGCATTCATATAGATCGGGTGCATTTCCAGATTCTCGATCACTTTTTCAACAATTGCCAAAGCATCAGTATCGGAATCTTCCCGGTTGCAGATCACGGCCGCTTTACCTGCGAAACTTTCTTTGGTCGCAGATTTCGGTCCGGAGTTTTCCGTTCCCCACATCGGATGGAAAGCCACGAAACGCTTTCTGTTCGGATGATCTTTGATTGAATCTACAATGCCGGATTTTGTAGAACCGACATCCATCACCGTTTGTTTTTCATTAATTAAATCTAAAACGGAAGGCAATATTTTTCTCGCGGAATCGACGGGAATTGCAATGATGATCAAGTCGGAATTCTTTACACCAGTTTCCAGATCGGCTGTTTCGTCAATGATATTTAATTCTAGAGCCTTATTAAGATGCGCTTCGTCCTGATCAATTCCATAAACAAAATCTGTGAATTTTTTATCTCTTAATTTCAATGCGATGGATCCGCCGATCAATCCGGTTCCAATGATGCTAATCTTCTTCATAATATTTAAATTTTTAAAACAAAAAACCCCGCCATTAGGACGAGGTTTGATATTGATACATACGAATCCTAATCCTTTTTGAGGGTCAAAATTGCGTAATAATATGTCGTGTTAATTGTTTTCACCAGACGAAGATAAACATTAATTCTGAAAATTTCAAAAACAATTGCTTTTCTATTTTAATTTCAGCTTCTGTTTAGAAATTACTTTATTCCGTGGCGCAATTTTATTTTTATTTTGCAATTTCCGCATCTTGATAAATTCACTGATTTCCTTCTGTTCATCAACAGTTAGTGGTCGACTTTGTATGACGAAATCTACACCTTTTGGTTCTTTAATGATTCCCATAATTTAATCTTTAAAATATTTTTCTACCAATCGTTTTGCTGGATCTGTTTCTATAAACATTTTTTGATCTTTAAAATGATAAGCTCCTAACGTCTGTTCGTAATGTTTTATTAATTTTGTTTTTGCAATAAAGGCTACGTAGCCATCAAAGCCTTTCTGGAAGGATGTTTTGCAAGCATAAGCTACCAGATTTCCTGCAACTCCCTCATAAATTTTATTTACTCCTATATTGAACGGTGCACTTTCTAATAAGTTCATATAGACATGATCATCCATTATACTTACACTTAGAAGTCCTTGGATAATATTTGGATTATTGAAGATTGTCAGCTTATAGATTTCTTTTGAAATGTCTTGAAATTCAGCTCTCCAATTAAAATTCCAACCATTCTTTTTAGTGATATTTTTCAAATCATTTTTTGTCACCAATGCAATTTCGGTTTGAAAACTGTCGCCAGAAATTACATTGATAATAGAGTTTGTAAGTTGATCGATTACAAAGTCTAATTCATATTTGATTTGTTTTTTCACTTAACTAAAATACGAAATTTTATTCAATCATATATTGGTAAGATTATTATATAATTGAAATTTAAAAAAAATTATGGATTTGAAATAATCAAAGTCGATGGAATATCAGACAGCCAGAGACTTTTGGAATCTATCAGGTTTCTCCAGCTTTTGCTGCTGATGAGCATCAGATCTTGTGACTGCAGGAAATCTTTCTCAATCGTTTTTTCGTTGTAAAGCGTGATATGGTTGGGTGCAATGTGCTCGATATTTCTGATCAGTTCGCGGATCTCGGTATTCTTGCGGATTTGTCCTGCTGCATCCAGAATGATGACCTGAGAATCATTATTATTGATCAATCGTTTTGCATATTCTACCAAAAAGAAATCATTCAGCTCAAAAATCGGGATGAAAATTTTGTCAGCACTTTCAAATTTTTTATCGACCATAATCCCGACAGGAATATTGGTTTTATCGAGAATGCTTAAGGTAAAATCATCAAAAGGTGAAGAGTTGAAAATATAGGATTTACCTTTTACCGTGTTCAATAATTTTTCAGGATTGATGATCTTAGTCGTGAATCCAAGCAGTTTCCCAAGCAAACTTCCTTCGTAGATTGATTTCCCAAGCATTATCAGAAGCAGATCATAGTTGCCTTTGTTTGTAATATTAATCAAATCATTTTCAATATCTGTAGAAGCTTTGAAAAGAGTAGTAACTTCCAGTTTCAATTCATTAGAAGTTTCGATTACATTTTCAAACAGTTCTTTTTCATAATTCTCGATATCAAAAGCGTGGAGCTCGTCCACCGGCGCAATATTCATGGCGGTGATGCTTTTGTTCCCATTCATTTTGTTGGTAAGATTATCAGCAAATTTCAATAAAGTCTGTCCGGAATCCGCTGTCTCAAAGGATAGTAGCACCTTATATTTTTCATCGTTAGCATCCACATCTTCTTCCAGCATCGTCTTTTTACCTTTGAAAAGATAATTAATCAAATCCAGACAAGGACCAGTCATGAATGTTGTGAATAATGCCATTATTACAAGCATTGCAAACAACTGCGGACCCAAAACACCCAGATCATAACCGATGTTCAAAACGATTAATTCCGTAAGGCCGCGCGTGTTCATCAAAGCACCAATTGTAAGACTGTCTTTCCAGCTAATGTTCAGAAATTTGGCAGTCAAAGCACTTCCTATGAATTTTCCTGTCACAGCGGTAAGGATAATCAATCCGGTTATCAGCCAAAGATAGCCTTCATTTAACAATCCGATTTGAGTTCTCAATCCGGTGAAAACGAAAAATAAAGGAAGCAATAAAACCAATGCGACATCTTCGATTTTCTCGATGAAAAGATTTCTGAATTTTACATTTTCCGGCATGATCGCTCCAGCCATAAAAGCGCCGAATAATGCGTGGATTCCAATCACTTCCGTTGCATAAGAAGAAATGATTAGTATCAAAAAGAAAACAGCAACCAAAGCTTTGTTGATGAAACCTTTTCCTTTCTGTGATTCAGCAATTCTGGTCAGGAATGGTTTTACCAATTTGATCATCAGAAAAACGTAAAATATCGCCATCAAAATGACAAAGATCGATCCTGAAAATGAACCCGCTTTCACAACAGCAATTACGGCTGCCAAAATACACCAGGCCGTGATGTCATCTGCTGCTGCACAAGTAATGACGATGGTTCCGATTTTGGTCTTATGTAAATTTCGCTCCTGAACAATTCTTGCCAATACCGGAAAAGCTGTAATACTCATCGCAATTGCAATAAATAATGCAAACGAACTGAACTGAATGCCAGCCGGCGCAAATTCCTTATAAATAAAATAAGAAAGGCCGACTCCAAGCGCAAAAGGAAAAATGATACTTGCGTGGCTGATGACCACTGCGTCGTGTGCTTTTTTTCTCAAAACACTTAGGTCAAGTTCCATACCGACGATGTACATAAACAGAATCAAGCCAATCTGACTGAGGAATTGGAGGTTTGGTAGGGATTCTTTTGGGAACATAAACGCGGAAAACTCCGGAAAATAAAGTCCAACCAAAGATGGACCGAGCACAATACCGGCAATCATTTCTCCGATGACGGAAGGTTGTTTTAGTTTTACGCAAATCCAGCCGAACAGTTTTGCAACCAGGATAATGGTTACAATCTGTGCTAATAAAAGAGCCAGCGGATGATGGAGATTCGCAAGAAAAGAATCAGTGAAGTTTTCCCACATTGTTGCGCCTGTCGCTTTGCTTGGTGCAATGTTTTCTCCGATTTCCAGTGTTTTACCTTCGATGAAAAACCAATACATCAAACAGGAGAAGAAAGCAATCGTAAGAACGTAAAAAATAATATTCCTGTACTTTTTCATAATCATTAATCTAAATTTTACCTGATTTCGAGATGCTAAGTTGAGAAGTTTTGACCAATATTAATTCAATCTGTTTTTTAAATGTAATGAAATTTGTAAATAATGTAATCAAATTACCTGAAGCGGTAACCAACGCCGATTCCCATTTTCCATTTCCCGTCTGCGGTTGCGGTTTTTGCATTGTAATAAAGTGGAATCTGGATTGCCAGTTTTTTGTAAGCAACCGTAATCCCCATTCCGAGATTGGGCGTTACAATGCTGTTTTTTGTAGTTGAAGAATTATCTTCCTTGATTCTGACAGAAGGCAGCATTCCGAGCATAAATTTGGTTTGGTGATGAACGAAATTGACATTGGGGCCGGTAAAATTTAGAAACGCACCTTTGTCAACATAACCTGCAACGGCGATTCCGTCAAAAAATGAAACATTTACTTTTGAATCTTTTTCCTGCGCAAAATTTAATATTGAAATAAATAATAAGGCAAAACCAATCAGCTTTTTCATTCGAAATCTTTTTAAAATTCCGGCAAATGTAAGTGTAGAAAAGATCCGAAATCAGCTCCTGTAATGAAAAGGCTTTAAAATGTAATCAAATGAATTTTAGAATTTTTCCGTCAGCGCACTTCGGTAAACTTCGCTTACCATTAATTTCAGCGGATTTCCGTCTGATGAAATGCTGTCCAGAATGATTTCTGATGAAGAAAAAACTTTTATGTGGTGGATGTTTACCATTTCCTTTTTGTTGATCTGAACAAAATATTTCTGAGGAAGTAATTCTGACAAATGTTTGAAGCTTAGGTTTTTAAGGATTAATTCGGAACCGTTTTTCAGGAAAATATCTTTGTCGCGGCTGTCGATCTCAGAAGTTTTGATGTAAACAATTTCGTTGGTAAAAATCATTGTTTTCCCAAGATTGGTGTTCCATTCGAAAAAATGGTTTTTCTGCTGGTCGCTGATGAATTTTTCAACCTTTTCAAAAGCCTGTTCCAGACGTTCTTTTTTGATAGGTTTTCTCACGTAATCTACGACGTCCAGGTCAAAAGCTTCTGCAGCGTATTCCTTGTAAGCAGTCGTGAAAATGATTTTTTTTCCTTTTATGAGTTCTGCAACCTGAAGTCCGTTCAGTCCGGGCATCTCGATGTCCAGAATGCAGAGGTCACAATCGATATTGTCGATTTCCTGAAGAAAAACTTTCGGATTGTTAAACGCTTTCACGACTTCAACACCTTCAATCTCTTCACAAAGCAATTTCAAATAGCTGATTGCCAGTAGTTCATCGTCCAGTATAACGCATTTTATCATAAAATTCTCCCAGATCTATTTTTAAATGAGCGGTATAAATATCGTTGTTGATACTTTTCGTGAGCTTGTAGTGGCTTTTGTAAATCATTTTCAGTCTCTGGTCAAAAGAGCCGCTTCCGAAACCGCTGTTCTCTTTTTGCATCGGTGTTTTTTCGGAAATCTTGTTGCTGACTTTCATTTCGAACTGACGATTTTCAAGACTTAAATTAATTGAAATAAAAGAATCCTGAGCCAGAAAATCTGTATGTTTAAAAGCATTCTCAATCAGATCAACCGAAATCAAAGGGGCGAAGATTTTCTCAGTAAAAATGGAATCTTCCTTATCAATCTTCGTTTTAATTCTGAGGTCAAAAAGTGGATTGATTTTGATTTTATTAATATCAATCAGACTCATCGCGAATTCAAGTTCTGCTTTTGCACTGACATATTTATTGCTGCTTTCATAGAGAATGTAATCCAGAATATTAGCCAATTTATCGAGTGAAATGTAGGTCTGATAAGCGTGCGACTGTACCGAATTCAGTATGTTTTTGAAGAGATGAGGATTGAGCTTCGTTTCGATATGTTCCAACCGGACATTCTCCAGTTTGCTTTCAATCGCTTTGTAATTGTCCTCGAGAATCTGATTTTTGGTCTTCGTCGATTTGTATTTTCCGTAAAGAAAAAAACAGAGGACAATCAGAAGAAAAATGGCGAAAATCCCTCCAAATAGAAAATAATCCGGGAGTAGTAAATTTCTGCCATTCATTGGATAGATGTTAGAAGTTAGGTTTTAGAAATTAGATTTAAAATTGATATTAAATCAATAAATCTATTTTATTTTTTTGAATCCTGTAAATTCTGCGTTTTCTTTACACTTGGAATAATTGACTTCGAATCTTGGATTATTTTTCGGATAGAGCAGAAGATATTGTGGACAAGGCTGTGCCTGAGCTTTACTTCTATCAAAATCAATTTTTCCTGCTGCGATGATGCTGTCTTTCAGAAATTTCTCAGAGATTTTGTTTGTTTCCATTTCAGTTTTGAAAGTTGGAGAATAAGTGAAATCTTTGGTCAAAGTCTCGGCGATTACCCTGTCATTAGGAAAATACGAGCAGGTTGTTCCTTTTTGATTTAGAATAAAAAATACAATCAATAATCCTGGAATAAGACCGATGGAATAGAATTTAAGCTTTTTGAACATCGTCGAATCTTAGAAAATCAATAGATTAATATCGTGATAAGGAAGATCGAATCTGTTGCAGATCAACTGTTTGGTGTGTCTTCCTTTGTACATGTAAAGTGATTGTTTGATCTCAGCTTTATGAATCAGCATATTTTCGAATCCGCCTTCTTCGTCGTAACCTAAAAGATAACTTAAGAAGAAATTGCTGACCGCTTTAGTTGTCGTTCTTGGCATTTTTGAAGTCAGATTTGGTAATCCGCAGTGGATGACGCCGTGCTTTACGACAAAAGGATTTTCAGTCGTCGTTAATTCCGAAGTTTCGATTACTTTTCCGTTATCGATGGTGATATCGATGATGACGCTACCTTTTTTCATTTTCATCACCATATCTTCCGTCACGATTGGTGAAAGATTAAGTCTTGGCAACGCACCGATCACAACGTCGGCTCTTCGTAATGATTTGGTTAATTCTTTTGGATCTATAATGGATGTCGGCACGCGGCTGTCCACCATCGTGTGAAGTCTTCGAAGTTTTGAAAGCGAATTATCAAAAACTTTGACACTTGCGCCAAGTCCGATTGCTGCTTTTGTAGCAAACTCGCCAACGATTCCTGCGCCTAGAATGACAACTTCTGTTGGACGAACGCCGGTAATTCCGCCGAGCATCAATCCGTTTGACATTGCCAAAAGTTCGGATGCATATAATATGGAAACACTTCCTGCGATTTCGCCGATTAATCTTACCAATGACAACTGCTTGTACTCATCCATTATGAATTCGAAAGCGATGGCATTGACTTTTTTACAAGCCAGCTTCAGGAAATAATCCTTGTCTCTAAGGTTGATTTGTAAAGCAGAAATAAGATAAGTCATCGGTCTCAAGTACTCGATTTCTTCTTCTGTGGGTGGATTTATTTTTAAAACCAGATCTTGTGCAAATGCCACTTTTGGATCGTCAGTAATCTCAGCGCCAGCTTCGGAATATAATAAATCTGTGTAGTGCGATCCCAAGCCAGTTCCGGCTTCGATGATGACTTTGTGACCATTATTTACCAAAATCTGAACCGCATCCGGAATGATGCACGTTCTTTTTTCGTTCAGGCAGGTTTCTTTCGGAATCCCGATGCTGAATGTTTTTCCCTTTTTTACAACTTCAAGTTTTTCTTCCTTCGGCATAAGATCTTCTTCTGTAAAAGGCGTAAATATGGTGGATGTACTGCTCATAAAAATGAATCGTTAATCAAAAATAAAGAACAAAGATAAAACAATTTAGTGTAAGGTTAATTAAATTCGATTTCTCTTTCGAATTCTGTATTGATAATGGACATTTCGTGGAAATCGTAGCTTTCCAATTCGTCCATATAAATCTCGGGCCATTCGATAATTGATAAGTAACCATTGTCCAGATATTCCTCAATACCAAAATCATAGGCTTCTTCTACGGATTTCAAGCGGTATAAATCAAAATGGAAAACTTTTCCTTTTGGCGTGTCATATTCGTTTACGATGGAGTAGGTTGGCGAAGATATTTCGTCCTGGCTTCCTAATTCTCGTAACAGAAACTGAGAAAAAGTTGTTTTCCCTGCGCCAAGATTTCCTTTTAATAATAAAATCGGATGTTTGATTTCCGGAATGATCTGCTTTACAACGTCATTCCATTCTTCAAGAGTATTGATTGAGAATTTCATTTTTCTTTTTTGCAAAATTAATAGATTCGAGAAATATCGAATTATAATATTCAATATTTCTTCTGTTATAAAACAAAAATAGGAGAAAGATTTCGCCTTCTCCTATCATAAATAGTTATTGTAATGAATTTAAAAATTCATTTTAGTTAACCTGAGCTCTCCAGAAAGTCCAAGATGTACCGTTGAAAACCGCAAGTAACTTTGCCGTGGTGTCATAAACCATCATTCCCGGTGCAGGATTGATAATGTTCAGATGCGGGCTCGCTACTTTTGGTAGTACCATTGCCTTGTTTGTATCTTCCAGCACCAAGATTCCCGGTGTTGCAGTTACAGTTCCAATTGCAAATTTGGCATTTGTAGATTCTGTAGCGGAATTCTGAATAGCCACGCCATCCACACTACTTACAGGATCTACGGTGGTTCCGGTAGTATTGATAGTAAGATCTCTCCATGCAGCGGCATATTTTACCTTCACTTTTTTATCTGAAAGATCATAAACCATAGTTCCGTTTACAACGCCTGTTACACCAGCCGTATTTGTTACCCAGGGTAACAGCATACCTCTGTTAGCTGTCCCGAACTCCAAAGAAACATTTGCATTAGAAACAGCAGTTTTCCCAACAGCTACCTGCGCAGAGATCATCATTGAAAATAAGACTGAGTAGATGAATATTATATTTTTCATTGTTTTCAAATTTTTAGTTAACATCAGTACAAGTTTGGGTGGTGAAACATTTCCATCCGGCTGCTGTACCGTCAGTATTGATCTGAAGACAGTCTAATGTCGTGTTGTAAACCATCATTCCTTCTATCAAACTCGCTGCTGGAATAGCAGTAATCTGAGCCGTCGTCAATCTGTTTGGAACGAAACCTTTTGTTTTAGCTTCAAGAGCCGTCCAGGCACCTTTTCTTACCATTGGCCAGTTGCTTCCAACTGCTCCGGCTCTTTGCAGAGAGGTGATACCTTGGTTTGTGTCAAGTACAGTTCCCGCAGTAATACTTGGTTTATAGCACAGACAAGAGTTGACCGCTGCAGCCTGAGAATCGCCAATGGCCTGGCCTACATCAGAAGTACCATCGGTATTATCAACAACGCCAGCAATTCCAGAAGTATTCATAATAGAGTAATTCAGTAATTCCGGAACACCGTTTGCACCAGGAATTCTACTCACAACCTGAGAAGGTGTACCAGCTGTAATACCGTTTGCTAAAACTTTGATCTGACCTCTGTAAGCATAATTAGCATCAGTATTAGGAAGGCTGAGAGAATGAATCTGATCAATTTTTACAGCTTCGGAACCTTCCAAAGCATCTGCACAACCATCACCATCACTGTCTACATCATATTGATTGGATATTCCATCGCCGTCAGGATCACAATTACCATTCTTGATTCCTTGCCCTCTTCCTGTTATATAGGTTGGTCCGACAACAAGCTGAGTCAGTACAATTGAGTTAGGTCCACTTTGATTCCAAGTAATATTATTAAAAACATTTCCATTATAAAGCTGAAGTGGGAACAATGGTCCACCTCCGGTTTTACTACCATAAATGTTTACAGATCCATTTTTATGAATGATGATTCTTACCAATGGATTAGCGGCAGTTCCTGTCATAGAGTAAATTTGAGGAACAACTCCGCCTCCGTATGTTGCGCCGTCCAAGAATCTGATATTATCACCCTGGTCCGGTTGGAATTCCAATCTGCTGGTAGCAAGGTTTACACCATTGATATTTAAATTGAATGAATTATCCAATGTATAAACATCGAAGATAAATCCTAAATCAGCTGCAGGAGCAGAAAAATTAGTAACTGTTCCATCGGTAGAACTGTAGTTTACACTTACAAAAGCATCAGGACATTCGAAAATATCCAGAATACCATCATTGTCAGAATCCAAATCTTGCCAGTTAGGAATACCATCGCTGTCAGCATCAAGACAATCATTCTTTATAGCATCTTGTGAAACTCCAATACCTTGTCCAACATTGTTTCCAGTATCAGCAGCTCCGCCGGCATTTACCAAATTTGGAACTCCGAAATTAACACCCGCAGTTGATCCTAAACCACCTGTTGTCGCTGTATTGATACTGCCATTAGCATTCAATTGGCTGGATAGTACGTTTTCACTACCTTCAATTGCATCAAAACAGCCGTCATTATCAGAATCAAAATCCTGAGAGTTTGGAATTCCATCTCCATCAGCATCACATATATTAAGTGGTGCCAGTACAATGTTATCAATTCCAATATCATTACCTGCAGTCCCACTAGCTTGATAATTCACAATTTCTAGTACGACACCTGGTGTTGTGGCAACAAAATTTAGAGATAATCTTCTCCAAACATCATCATTTGCCATTCCCAAACCTGGTGAGCCTGAATAGGCAAGTACATTTCCATTCGTGTCTTTAATCGTAATTTGTAAGTTAGGAATGTCCGCGGTACCATTTGCCAATCCAGCCATATCGATCCTGAAACGATATCTCGTGCCCGGTGTTACGGTCAAACCAGAAACTCTGTAAATGGGCTGGTACAATAGATTTGCACCCACATTGATCATAAGATAACGTCCGGTTGTAGAGCCTGCAGTTATTACAGGATTACCCGCATCTAAACCTCCTGTAAGATCGGTCTGACTGTACGTGTCTGTTGCCGCAGATGATGTTATCACTGCATAGCTGCCATCTGCAATACTTCCGGTTGCTGCATAAGTATGATTAAGTACATTGGCATCTGTCGTTCTTGCTCCAGTTGTGAAGGTATTGCTGTACACAGGAGTTCCCTCTGTTTCGCAGGCATCTTCTACTGTGTCGAGAATACCATCATTGTCATCATCCATATCCTGGGAATTTCCGATTCCATCACTATCCGTATCACCATCGACTAGTACATTCACAGAACAAGCTGTAGAACTTCCATTAAGGTTGACTGTAAGCGTTCTTAGTCCGGCAGCACCAGTTCCATTATAAATTAAAGGGACTTGTATAGAAGTGGTCGTTCTCGTAACCGCAGCAGAATATGATGGATTCGTAAAATCTGTCCCTGTAACATTAATGATATAATTTCCGTCCTCATAGACATTACTAATAGGAATGGTAATGAATTTCTGATTAGTCCCGGTTCCTGTAGCATTTCCACTGGCTACGCCCGCAACAAATGGTACATTAGAAGTTTGTGAAATTGCACCACAAGTAAACTGAAACGGAACGTAATATGGTACGGTCCCTAAGTCCAGATTGGAATAAGATCCACTTGTGTATGTGGCAACTCTGGTAGAAGTTCCGTCAAACATGTTGATTCTACGGATCTGGATATTGTTATTTGCCTGGAGTACACTCGCTATGTAAACATACCCTTGTAAGTAAGCCATCCCCTGGATTCCCTGAGTTGTCGGTAAATTGGTTTGATTCGCATCTCCGCTGATTGCAACAGGAAAAGCTTTCACTGCAACCCCGGTTGCGATGGATATTTTGAAAAGATATCTGTTTGTTCCATTATTTACAAACATGTAAATATTATTCTGGTAATCAAAGAAAGTATCCGTTCCAAAAGTAGTTCCGTTGTTCCAATCGGTATCCGTACTGGTAATATTAATTGCGGCTCCTCCTGTAGGTAATATTGGGTATAGCGTCTTGGTGTCAGATTGGAAACCGTACACATTACCAAAATATGGTCCTGGAACGTTGTTAGTTGCAATACCTCCAATTTGAAAATTCGGCATTGTAGTCGATATTGCAGTACCATTTTTATAGATAGTGGCGTTTGTGGTATTATTAGATTGAAGAAATACAATTGTATTAGGATTTCCACCTACCACATCATAACCAACCGAGAGATTACTCGCATTGGTTGGTGCTCCACTAAAATTGGGAGTCGTAAGCGGTGTAGGTAGAGCGATGGCAGTTGTTGGCGTTGCAGATAAAGCCGTAATGTCATAGATTCTACCTGTACTAGCTGTTGAAAGATACAATCGATCAGCGGCCTGAGAAAATAACATTCCATTACCCAAAAGCAGGAATGTTATTACATAAAGTAAATTTATTTTTTTCATAAAAAATAATTATTATTAATAAGTGATTCTTATGATATCAACTATCATAAAAATATTTTGAAAAACAGATTTATAAAATCATAGCTGGCGGAGGCCTTACGGATAATTTATAAATCGAAATCTGCTGTTTCAGATTTCTGTTTTTATAATAATAATTAATTTTAGTTGGGAATTTTACAGAAGCTCTTTCCTGAAATAAATGCTGTCCAACAACGAATTTTGATAAAGAAGAATCGTTATTTGGTGGTACAAAAGAAACTTGGCAGGTTGAAAAGCCAGATGAGAAAGCGGCAGAGACATCTTTACTGTCTATTTTTATCTTTACTTCTTTTTTGGGGAGATTCGATTTGTATTTTTTTTCCTTCTCTTCTTTTGCAGCAACTACTATGTTTTCTTTCTTCTTCTTAGAAGGATTGTTTAGTTTGGCTTTTTTTGCAGTACTCTTCGCACTGATTTTCAAATCACTGTTGGCTGCAACTTCTATTTTTGAGTTTAATTGCAGATTTTTATTATTACGCATCTGCGCATTAAAAGCCGGATCTTTAGAATAAATGACAGCGTCGCCTACAACCGAAATTAATGGTTCTGGAGCCGTGTTTTTTGAAGTGTCCGCTTGTTGTGCAGAAAATAGACTGGTAATGAAAAGACACAGGGAAAAAAAAAGCGCCCGTGTTTTAATTAATAAAACGGGTTCAATCTCTACCTGTGCGTTGAAAGACTGTATGTCTTTTACCATTTTGCAAAAATAATATAAATAATCGTTTATAAAATCATAAAATGTAAATTTAATAGATCATCAATATCGAGTTTATCAATGAGGTAATTTTGAGTTTATATTGCCTTAATATTAAAGCAAATGAAAACCTTATTTCGAATTTGATTTCATGGTTTTGAGAATTTCTTTTATTAAAATTATTTAAGCCTGTCAGTTGGATCATTTTAATTTAATATTCTAAATTTACCTCGTGATTACAAAAGAAACCATAGATCAGATTTTTTCGACCATTCGGGTAGAAGAAATTATTGGCGAATATGTTCAACTGAAAAGAGCTGGCTCCAACTTCAAGGGTCTGAGTCCTTTTCATGAGGAAAAGTCGCCGAGTTTTGTTGTTTCTCCAAGCAAGCAGATTTGGAAGGATTTCTCCACTGGAAAGGGCGGAACTGCGATTTCTTTCTTGATGGAAATCGAGAATTTCACTTATCCGGAAGCACTTCGCCACGCAGCGAAAAAGTACGGGATCGAGATCAAGGAAGATGTAAAAGAATATTCCGAAGAACAAATCCAGGCGCAGACCGAGCGTGATATTCTGTACAAGATTCACGAGATCGCCAACGATTTTTTCCAAACGCAGCTTTGGGAATCCGAAGAAGGTCAGATGATCGCCTATTCTTACTTTAAAGAAAGGGAACTTCGGGATGATATCATCAAGAAATTCCAACTCGGCTATTCTCCTGAAAAGAAAAATGCCTTCACCGAATTTGCTTTAGACAAAGCTTATTCCAAAGAAATCTTAGAAAAATCAGGACTTTCCATATTTCCCGAAAACACACCTTCTGGAATTGATAGGTTCCGTGATCGCGTGGTTTTTCCAATCCACAGTTTCTCAGGAAGAGTTCTGGGGTTTGGCGCGAGGATTCTCAAGAATAATGTCAAAACGGCAAAATATCTCAATTCTCCAGAAACCGAGATTTACCATAAATCAAACGTGCTTTATGGCTTAAATCAAGGAAAACAAGCCATTTCCAGAAAGAATCTCTGTCTTTTGGTAGAAGGTTATATGGACGTTGTTTCGCTTCATCAATCTGGAATTGAAAACGTGGTGGCGAGTTCCGGAACGTCTTTGACAACGGAGCAAATTAAACTAATAAAACGCCTCACCGAAAACGTAACCATTCTCTTCGACGGTGATAATGCGGGAATCAAAGCGAGTTTCCGAAGCATCGATATGTTGCTTTCAGAAGGAATGAATATCCGTGTTTTGCTTTTCCCAGACGGCGATGATCCAGATTCTTTTGCGAGAAAACATCCGCAGGATTACGTTGAGAATTTCATCGACAAAGAGGCGAAAGATTTCATCGATTTTAAGGCTGAGATTCTTCTCAAGGAAGCCAATGATGATCCTATCAAAAAAGCAGAAGCCATTCGTGATATTGTAAAGTCGGTGGCTTTTGTAAAAAACGATTTGAAGCGTGAGGTCTATCTGAAGGAAGTTTCAAATAAATTTGGTCTCAGCGAGCAAAGTTTGTTCAATGAACTTCAAATCCATAAAAATTCTGTCGAGCAGGAGAGAAAGCCTTCATCGTTTCAGGAAAAACAGGCGCCTCAGAAATTAGAAGTCGTTCAGGAAGTTTCAGAAACCATTAATCCACTTTTGATGCTGGAGGAAAAGTTGGTGGATCTGATGTTGAAATATGGCGACCTTGTTCTCAACAGAAAAGACCACGAAGGCAACGAATATCAAATCACGGTTATTGAAGAAATTCTCAATCATCTAGAAGAAGATGAATGTGAAATTCAACTCAACATCAATCAAAAAATCATTTCCGAGATCAAAGAAGGAATCGAAAAAAAGGAGTTGCGTTCTGGTAAATTCTTCTTCAATTTTATGGACGAGGAAGTTTCCGGCAAATTGGCCAATGCACTTATCGATAATTATCAGACCAGCAATTGGAATCAATATAATATCTATTTCAGTTCCGAGGAAGAAGTTGTTCCGAAAATGGTTTCAGATATCGTTTTGAGACATAAAAGAGAATATGTGGTGAAGATCATCAATGACCTCAAACATTCGCTTAATACAGAGGAAGATGGAACGCCGATCTATCAGCAAATAATCCTTCTGACGCAATTAAAGAACAACTTAGACAAAGAATTATTTCGTATTTTGTGACAGAAAGTCCTACTTTAGCAAAGGAATAGAAATTGCAAACTCAATAAAAGATTATTAAAAACAACCACAGATAATATGGACATTAAAAAAGAATTCAGAGATTTCTCAGTAAAACATTTGGGAAACAACGGTCTGGTAACAGATCAATATATGGGAATGTTTAATCCGACCAACCTTACGCCTTACATTATGGAGGAGCGTAGAATGAACGTTGCACAGATGGACGTTTTCTCCCGATTGATGATGGACAGGATCATTTTCCTTGGAACAGGCATCGACGATCAGGTTGCGAACATCGTGACAGCGCAGTTACTTTTCCTGGAAAGTTCTGACTCGGCAAAAGATATTCAGATCTACATCAATTCCCCTGGAGGAAGTGTTTACGCAGGATTGGGAATCTATGACACAATGCAGATCATCAAGCCAAACGTAGCAACTATTTGTACCGGAATCGCAGCATCAATGGGCGCAGTACTTTTGGTAGCAGGAGAAAAAGGAAAACGTTCTGCACTGAAACACTCAAGAGTGATGATCCACCAGCCAAGTGGCGGCGCACAAGGTGTAGCTTCCGATATGGAGATCAACCTGAGAGAGATGTTGAAGTTGAAAAAAGAACTTTATGACATCATTTCCGACCACTCCGGACAAACTTACGAATGGGTAGAAAAAGCCTCAGACAGAGATTACTGGATGACCTCTACCGAAGCCAAAGAATACGGAATGGTAGACGAAGTTCTAGAGAGAAAACCTTAATATATCAATTATTAAAACCACAAAACCTGATTCTAATGAGTCAGGTTTTTTTAAACCTTTTACTTTATACATCATACTTATTACAATTTTTGGGCAGCTATTTCCGTCTTCCGCTCCCAATCTTTTTGCCCTCGCTTTTCCAGCCACAAAAAAGGATTTCCGCTCAAGCCGGGCTGCGCTTCGCAAAGTAGAAACATTTGTCCTTCGATTTCAGATTTATAACAAAATTTGAGGCTAATTAATTAGACTTATTATATAATACATTATACGGCGCACATTTTACAAAAAAACATTTTGCAGAAAATCTCAATTTCACTACTTTTGACACATCAAAATTATAAGAATGACATCGCCACACGTCAAAACTTAATAAAAAGTAGAATTATTTAAGGTGGCGATTGCATATGACCTATTATAAAATAAAGATATACATATGAAAAAATCAGTGATATTGTTGGCTTCCGCTATTCTAGTTGTTTCTTGTGATCTTCCTGCTGGAGGTAACAAAGGTCGTATCGTGAAAACAGATGAGGTTGTAAGATATGATGACCCAAATGCACCACACGGAACTTACAAGCCAGCTGCAGATACAGCAGAAGCTGTACATAAAATTGCAGACACAGCAAAAGCGGCCTCAATGGAATCCAAAGCAACAGCTCCGGCAACTACAGAAGCACCAAAAGCTGAACACTAATCGGAATTTTATAAAAATATTATAATAAAAAATGTCTTGCGTTTGCAGGACATTTTTTATTTTTACGAACCTACTTTGTCAAAGTTTCAAAATACCTGACAAAGTTTTTTAATCATTTATCAACCATCATTTATCATTTATCAAATGAGCACAACCCAAACATACATCAACGAAAACAAGCAACGTTTTCTAGACGAACTTTTCGACATTCTCAGAATCGCTTCCATCAGCGCAGATCCAGCCTATAAATCAGAAGTCCTGAAATGTGCAGACGAAGTGGCAAGACATCTGAAAGTGGCCGGAGCAGACAACGTAGAAATCCTTGAAACCAAAGGTTACCCAATCGTTTTCGGAGAGAAGATTATCGACGCAAACTTGCCAACAGTTTTGGTTTACGGACATTATGATGTTCAGCCAGCCGATCCATTGGAGTTATGGACAAGCGATCCATTCGAACCAGTTGTGAAAACAACCGAACTTCATCCGGAAGGAGCGATTTTCGCAAGAGGTTCTGCCGATGACAAAGGTCAATTCTTTATGCACGTCAAAGCGTTTGAAGCGATGATGAAGACGGATTCTCTACCTTGCAATGTCAAATTTTTGATAGAAGGCGAAGAAGAAGTCGGTTCTGCTAGTCTGGCAGACTTCCTTGAAGATAACAAAGAAAAATTGAGTTGTGATGTCATCTTGATTTCCGACACGCATATTTATTCTAATGAACAACCGACGGTTACAACAGGTTTAAGAGGTTTGAGCTATGTGGAAGTTGAGGTAGAAGGTCCAAACCGCGATCTGCATTCCGGGCTTTATGGCGGTGCAGTTCCGAATCCTATCAATGTTTTATCGAAACTGATCGGCGATTTGATTGATGACAAAGGACACGTCACAATCGACGGTTTTTATGACAATGTTTTGATTGTTTCCGATGAAGACAGAGCAGAAATGAACAAACTGAAAGACGATCAGGAAGGTTACAAAAAATCGATTGGTCTTAACGATATTCAAGGAGAGGAAGGTTACACGACTTTGGAAAGAGCTTCAATCAGACCAACTTTGGATGTCAACGGAATTTGGGGCGGTTACACTGGAGAAGGCGCCAAAACTGTGATTGCTTCCAAAGCTTTTGCTAAAATTTCAATGAGATTGGTTCCTAATCAAACACCTGAAGAAATTACAGAAAAGTTTACAAAATACTTCGAAAAGATTGCACCAAAAAGTGTGAAAGTAAAAGTAACGCCTCACCACGGCGGAATGCCTTACGTCTTAGAAAGCAATACCAAAGAATTCCAAGCCGCAAAGAAAGCGATGGAAAAAGCCTTTGGGAAAGAGGTTTTACCATATAGAAGTGGTGGAAGTATTCCAATTACATCTTTGTTCGAAAAGGTTCTTGGCGCGAAATCTGTACTAATGGGATTCGGTTTGGACTCGGATGCAATCCATTCACCAAATGAGCACTATGGCCTTTACAACTATTACAAAGGAATAGAAAGTATCCCATATTTCTTTGAATTTTACGCAAAAGGATAAAAAATTTAAGACAGTTTTCGGCTGTCTTTTTTATTAATGTTAAAAATAAAAAATTATGTCAAAAGTTATATACATTACAGGTGGAACCAAAGGAATCGGTTTCGGGATCGCAGAGGTTTTATTGAAAAACGGTCACAAAGTAGCAATTAGTGGAAGAAAACAGGAAGATGTTGATAAAGCTGTTTCAGAACTTAAAGTTATTTCAGAAAGTATCTTCGGCGTAAGATCAGACGTTCGGAATTTTGCCGATGAAGAAAATGCGGTTTCCAAGATCACAGATAGATTCGGAAGTTTGGATGTTGTGATTGCCAATGCAGGTTTAGGAGTATTTAAACCGGTAGATGAATTGAGTATCGAAGACTGGAACGCGATGCAGGAAACCAATCTGACAGGCTGTTTTTATTCATTAAAAGCTTCGGTTGAAGAACTGAAAAAATCAGAAGGTTATTACATCACAATCGCAAGTCTTGCCGGAACCAATTTCTTCGAAAATGGCGCTGGCTACAACGCTTCGAAGTTTGGAGTTGTGGGTTTCACGCAAGCAGCGATGATCGATCTTAGAAAATATAACATCAAAGTTTCTACGATAATGCCGGGTTCTGTTGCTACTTATTTCAACGGAAATGTCCCTTCAGAAAAAGACGAATGGAAAATCCAGCCGGAAGATATGGGAAATCTAGTCCTAGATATGCTGAATATGAATCCGAGGGTTTTGCCAAGTAAAATAGAATTCCGAGCAAGTCAGGTTAAGAAATAATTTATTTAAAATGGAAATTTGTTTTGTTTAAGTTATTAAAAATGTAGACGATTTTTAGCAAAATTGCCAGTGTTCATCGGCTTTATTATTTGTAAACATTCTAAATACCCGATTAATAAAGGCTTAACGAATCCTATTTATTAAATAACAATAAATTATGCATGCATAGCATTTTTTATATAAATTAGCCAAATTCATATAACAAAATATATCAATAATACGATGAAAATATTAGTTTGTATCAGTAGTGTCCCGGACACTACAAGTAAAATTAACTTTACAGCAGACAAATCTGCATTCGACAAAAATGGAATCCAGTGGGTCATCAATCCTTTGGACGAATTTGCTTTAACAAAAGCTATAAAATTACAGGAATCTCAAGGCGCAACCGTAACAGTTGTGAACGTTGGAGATGCAGGAACAGAAGCGGTAATCAGAAAAGCTTTGGCAATCGGAGCAAATGATGCTATCAGAGTCAATACTGAAGCAAAAGACAGTTTTTCAGTAGCTAAAGAAATCGCAAAAGTTGCTCAGGACGGCGGTTACGAATTAATCTTGATGGGAAAAGAATCCATCGATTACAATGGTGGTGCGGTTCCGGGAATGGTAGCGCAATTGCTTAATTTTCCTTTTGTAAACGCATCAGTTGGATTGGAAGTTAATGGTTCTGAAGCTACAGCTGTCAGAGAAATCGAAGGTGGAAAAGAAACTATTTCTGTAAAATTACCGGCTGTTGTCGCAGGACAAAAAGGTTTGGTTGACGAAAAAGATCTGATCATCCCGAATATGAGAGGGATTATGTCTGCAAGAACAAAAGCATTGGTTGTTGTAGAACCTTCAAATTCCGAAGTGAAAGTTGAAGCAGTTTCTTTCGACAGCGTTGCACCAAGAGCAGCCGTGAAACTGGTTTCTGCAGATAACCTGGACGAATTGGTAAGATTACTTCACGAAGAAGCAAAAGTGATCTAAATTAAGATGATAGGTCTTAGGTAAAAGGTAATAGCTAAGTTTTACTTTTTAATCTAATTCCTCACAACTAAATCCTACAACCTAAAAATTAAAATTATGGCAGTATTCGTATACGCAGAAAATATAAACGGAATTTATAAAAAAGCAGCATTTGAAGCCGTTTCTTATGCAAAAGCAATTGCATCAAAAACTGGAGATTCAGTGACTGCGATTTCTATCAATCCTACAGATTCTTCAGATTTACTTTACAAATATGGCGCAGACAAAGTCATTAATGTAAAAGATGTAGGTCTGAAAAATTTCAGTTCAAAAGCTTTTGCACAGGCAGTGAATGAAGTTTTCGACGGCAACGTGATTGTTTTCCCTCACACAACAGATGCATCTTCAGTGGCGCCAATGTTGGCAATTCAGAAAAACTATTCTTTAATTACCAATGCGATCGACGTTCCGGAAAGCACTTCACCTTTTCAGGTTAAAAGAAGAGCGTTCTCAGGAAAAGGTTTTATGCACGCAAAAGCTGATGCAGCTGGTGTTATCGTAACGGTTTCTCAAAATGCTTACGGCGTTAAAGAAAATGCAGCTTCCGGTTCAGAAGAAGTGAAGGAATTAAGCATCGCAAATGAAGATACTAAGGTTATTAACCACGAACAATCTTCCGGAAAATTGGATCTTAAAGAAGCAGAAGTTGTAGTTTCCGCTGGTAGAGGTATGAAAGGTCCTGAAAACTGGGGAATGATCGAAGATTTGGCAAACGTTTTAGGAGCAGCAACTGCTTGTTCCAAACCGGTTTCCGATATCGGTTGGAGACCTCACACAGAGCACGTTGGACAAACTGGAAAAGCAATTTCTCCAAATCTATATGTGGCGGTTGGAATTTCCGGCGCGATTCAGCATTTGGCGGGTGTCAACAGTTCCAAAACCATTGTTGTCATCAATAATGATGCGGAAGCACCGTTCTTCAAATCTGCGGATTACGGCGTTGTAGGCGATGCTTTCCAGATTATTCCTGCATTGACAGAGAAAATAAAGGCTTTAAAAGGAGCTTAAAATTCCTCAAAATAAAATCAAAACCTGGGTCATTGGCTCAGGTTTTTTTATACATTTTACTTTTACAAAATACATTTTAAAAATTATATGGGCAGCTTTTTCCGTCCTCCGTTCCCGCTATTTTTTGCCAGACATTTTTTTAACGGTAGAAAAGAAGTCATATACAAAAAATGAGCTACACTCAGGCCGGGCTGCAAAGATTCGTATTCAAAATCAACACGTTATATTCCATTAGAGTTTTGTATTTTGAAATAAATACTTTTTACATCTTACTTTCTACATAAATACGATTCAAACCACGTAAAAATCAACAATTTCTCAATGAAAATTACCAAAAAATTTTATATTTGCTAAATGGATTATAAAAAATTAATCATAAGAGGAATCTCATACAGCCAAACCCAATCGGGAGCCTACGCGCTGTTGTTGGAACATGAAGAAACATCAGTCAAACTGCCTGTTGTTATAGGGAATTTTGAAGCACAATCCATTTCTTTAGGATTAGAAAAAGACATCAATCCACCTCGTCCTTTGACGCACGATCTGTTCACGCAATTCGTGAAAAACACCAACTTTAAGATCGAATCTGTCATCATCTACCAAATAAAAGATGGCGTTTTCTTTTCAAACATCAATTTCAAAAACCCATTGTCGGACGAAGAACTGATTCTGGATGCCAGAACTTCCGATGCTGTTGCAATGGCTGTTCGTTTTGATGCTCCAATTTTTACCACTTCCGATGTTCTGAATGAAGCCGGAATTCTATTGGAACTTGACGAAACACCAAAAGTAGGTGACGAGGAAACCGAATCCGAAGACGTTTCAGATTTCAATGATCTATCTGGTCTCACGATAGAAGAACTCAATCAATTATTAGCAGACGCTGTGAAAGAAGAAGATTACGACACAGCGCTCAGATTGCAGGAAGAGATTAAAAGAAGAAACAAAAAAATCGATTAACCAATACTAATATCATTTTATAATAATGAGTCTAAAATTACGATTGACCATACTTAGCTTTCTGCAATTCTTTGTTTGGGGAGCTTGGCTGATAACGATGGCAAACTTCTGGTTTGGAACCAAACATTGGGATGGGACGCAGTTCGGCGCTGTTTTCGGAACGATGGGCATTGCCTCGATCTTTATGCCAACTATTACAGGAATCATTGCAGACCGTTGGGTCAATGCGGAAAGGATCTATTCTGTATTGCAGATTTTTTACGGTATCGTGCTGTTCATTCTGCCACATTCAGAAACGCCGGATTCATTCTTTTACATAATGCTTTTGGCGATGTGTTTCTATATGCCGACAATTGCTTTGACTAACTCAATTTCTTACACGATTCTGAAAAACAGTCACTTGGATGTTGTTAAAGATTTTCCGCCAATCAGAGTTTGGGGAACTGTAGGTTTCATCGTGGCAATGTGGATTACAAATTTGACAGGAAACAAAGCTACCGAAGGACAATTCTACATTGGTGGAGCTGCAGCCATTCTTTTAGGTTTATATGCATTGACATTACCTAAATGCCCGCCTCAAAAGTTAATTGACAAAAATGCGCCGCTTTCTGAGCAATTGGGATTGAATGCATTCAAATTATTCGGGAATTTCAAAATGGCATTGTTCTTTTTGTTTTCAATGCTTTTGGGCGCAGCTTTACAATTGACAAATGCTTACGGAGACGTTTTCCTAAGCGAATTTGCTAATTTTCCAAAATATGCGAACTCAATTGTTGTAGAAAAATCAACAATAATTATGTCAATTTCTCAAATTTCTGAGACGCTATTTATTTTGGCAATTCCATTTTTCCTGAGAAAATTCGGAATCAAAAAAGTAATGCTGATCAGTATGTTTGCGTGGGTTTTGCGTTTCGGATTGTTTGCTTTTGGAGATCCTGTGAATGGACTTTGGATGATTATTCTGTCTTGTGTGGTTTACGGAATGGCCTTCGATTTTTTCAACATTTCAGGTTCACTTTTCGTGGAAACTACAACTGATAAAAAAATAAGATCATCTGCTCAAGGTTTATTTATGATGATGACCAACGGTTTTGGAGCTGTGTTGGGAAGTTATATCGCGGGTTGGGCAATTGATAAATTCTTCACAATGAAATTTACAACAGTTTCCGAATTATCAAATTATCTGGAAACAACGCCTGATAACAGCACTTTTTTAAGCATTCTGAAAAATTCATTTAATTCTGCAGTTAATCCGGACGGAACTTTATCCAATATAGTTTTTGTAAAAGACTGGAATCATATCTGGCTTTATTTCGCAGCATATTCATTAGTGATTGCAATTCTTTTCGGTTTGTTTTTCCGCCACAAACACTCAATTGCGGACGTTGAAAACATAAGACATTAAATTTTGAATTAAACTTGGCATCTTTTTATATACACCTAAAGAAAAATATATTTTTATGAGAAAAATAATCACAAGTGTCGTTTTGATTTCTTCTTTCCTGATGATCGGAAATATTGCAACAAGTTGTAGTAAAGTAGAAGATATTATTGATGACATTACGGTGCCGGTTCCTTTTACAATTCCGTTGGATTTTAATGCTGAATTTCCATTTGCGATCGATACAGGTGTTTCTTTGACCTCGCCAGAGCTTCCTGTAAGCCTTGACGTGAACCAAAAAATTAAGGATTATAATTCTTCTTTGTCAATTGATAATTTGAAATCAGCAAGATTAGACAAATTCGTTGTAGAAGCAGCGGAAGGGAATACAGTGCCATTAGATGCTATTAAAGACGCTGAAGTTTATTTCAAAACGCCAAATGTAGGTGAAGTTTTGGTTGCTAAAGTTGCTGGTAACACCAATCCTACAAGTATCACTTTTACGCCAACTAGTGAAGATTTGATAAATCATTTGAAGACCAATCAGCATACTTTCTATTTGAAAATTACAGGTGGTAAACTTGCGGCTGGTAATATGAAAATTAAAGTAAATACTGGATTTAGAATATCAGTAGGACTATAAATTAGACTTATAACAAAAAACAGAAGATGACTTAGCGGTCATCTTTTTTTGTGAAATCTTCATAAGGATTGTCTTCCGCAAAAAGTATATTTAGAATCATTCCTATAATGACCAAAATATTGACAATCAGCCATAAAAAATGGGGAAGCGGTATGATGAAAAACGGATTGTAGAGAATTGTGAGAACTGCAAAAATTTTCACATCTATCTGATCCCGCCGTTGGAATGCATCGTAAGCCAGCCATAGGAAACCAACAAACAAAATATATCCAGAAACTCTATAGAATAATGCCGGCATACTTAGAAAGCAAAGTATCAGCGTGCCGGTAAGAAGAATTTTTACAAGTTGGTTCATTTTGCTATTTTGATGTAAAAATAACAAAATTTTGAGTATATACTAATTTATAAGCTTATAAATTAATTTATTTGTAATAATATTTAAATATTTAATGGGATAATTTAATTAAATGTTTAATTATTTTGTTATTCGAAAACCAAGTTGTTTTGTATTGCAAGAGATTTGAGTTCTGTTTCTTCCCATTCTTTTTGGGCATCACTCTTCAAAGTAATTCCGCCACCGACAAAGAGAAAAGCGTAATTTTTGAAGAAGCTTGCACATCGTAGATTCACAAAATAATACACATAATCCTCTGTCTCAACTTTGATGTAACCGGCGTAAAATTCACGGTTAAAATGCTCGATACTTTTGATTCCTTGCGCACAAAGTTCTTTTGGAAAACCGCAAACTGCAGGCGTTGGATGTAATTCGGAAATAATTTTGTCTAAACTTTCAGGACTTATTTCCGCAGAAAAATCGGTTTTGAGATGTTTGATATTGCCAGAGATCAAATCTTTGGTAGACGAGACTTTCATGTTAGAAGAGAACTTCCTTATAATGGATTGAATATATTCTGTAACCGCCTTCTGTTCCTCAATTTCTTTGTCTGTCCAGGCTTCATCAAGCGGTAAAGTTCCTGCAACGCTCATCGTCTCGAAAGAATTTGTTTTCTTGTCAAATTTTCCCAAAATCTCGGAGAATCCGCCCATCCAAATTTCATTATTTTTTTCGAAAAGATAGCAGAAAGCGGAAGGGTAGCTGTCGCAAAACTTGAGGAAGCTCTTCGTTAAAGATAATTTTTTTTCAGAATCAATATCGAGATACATCAAGAGTTTTCTTCGCGAGAGAACCAATTTTTTCAAATCATTTTTCTCGATAAAATCTTTGGCGTGCGAAATTTTCACAGCGTAAGATTCCTGCGTTTCTTTCCCGATTTCTATCAGAGAACTTTTATTTTTCGGAGCAACGGTTAAATTTTCAATGTCTTCTTTTGAAATTTCCTTAATCGAACCTTTGAAATCCAAAACCGTTCTAGAATCAAAACTGACAAATGAAACCTGTTTTTCTGAGGAGTTTTCCAGGGTGTGAAAAACCTCGGAATCGGGCAATCTGAAAATTAGCATATTGAGTAGATCAGATTAAACTTTACCAACCGGAACGATGTTGTTCGTCATTGTTGTATGATTGATGAGGTTGCCTTTCTCATCCCGAATTTCGATTTGAGAAACATGCATTGTGTTTCCTTTTCGTATGAAAGTTGCTGTTCCGGTCACGAGTCCTTCCCGGATGGCACGCAGATGATTACTGTTGATATTAGTTCCTACAGGTACGGATTTGGAAAGATCAAGATTAATCAATGAGAGGCAAGATCCCAAAGTCTCCGCCAAAACACAACTTGCGCCGCCGTGCATAATTCCGTACGGCTGATGAACTTTTGGTGTGACAGGCATTGTGGCTGTCAGATGATCATCGGAAACATCGGTGTAAACAATATCTAGAGTTTCGCCAAGTGTATTTTTACTGGCTTTGTTTAGGCGGTCAAGTATTTCTGTTTTTTTTGCGTCGTCCATTCAGTAAAATTAAAAGATTAAAAAATTCAAAGATTAGCAAAGAATTAATTTTTAATATCAACTATCAACTATCAACTATCAACAATCAACTAGTAAATCTGCGGATTCCAGTTCTCAGGATGTTTCGGCGTAATATCATACTTGACGTAGAAATCCTGAATTTCCTGCATAATCTCTTCAAAAGTATGCGTTTCCAATTTTTCGTACGGAATGATGTAACCGAGATTGATGGTTTTTCGTTTGTAATCGCCGCCAGCCAAAACGATTGGAACTTTTGCGGCCAAAGCCATATTGTAGAAGCCTTTTCTCCATTTCGGCACCCAGCTTCTGGTTCCTTCCGGCGTAATCACAAGGCTGAAATCATCCTTCTTAAACTCATCTGCTACAAATTTCACAAGGTCATTTTTCTGCGAACGGTCGATTCCGATGCCGCCAAGACCTTTTACGATGCTGCCGTAGAAAGCTTTTGTATGCGCGTCTTTGATGATGACTTTCAGTTTTTTACCCAAAGTCCAGTAGGCAAGATTACCAAGAATGTATTCGCTGTTGTCCGTGTGTGGTGCAACAACCAGAATGCATCTGTCCAGATTGTTGACATCGCCTTGCAGAACGACTTTCCAGCCGATAAGTTTCAGAATGGCTTTTCCTAAAAATTTCCTCATAAACAAAAAAATAAAGTACAGCGACAAAGCTATACTTTACAAATTTACAAAATATGTTTATTTTCTAAGAAATATCTGAATATTCTTTACGTGTCAAAAAAGGTTTGTGAAAAAATCGACCAGTTTGATGGCGATGGCAATTACTAGTTGTATCATTTTGTTGTAGTTTTTTAAGTTAGAAATTAATTTTCTGAAACAAATTTATCAATTAAAATAATATTATTAATAAAATTTTGGTTAATATTTTATTAAATTTTTAATTCACAACCGGATAAATTACGGCGTTTGTAAGATCCAGTGGATTGTAGCTTTTTATAATATGAGTCTGCATCACTTTTGCCATCTCTTTGAATTGGTCTTTGCTGGTGATTTTTTTTCCGCCAACCTGGAAAGTTCCCGGTGGAACATCGTCAAATTTTTCTCTCAGTTCCTTCATAGGATCGTTGTAGAACTTCAGCATTTGCTTGTGCATGTCTTCGATCTTGACATTCAGTGGTTTTTTGCCTGCAAAAGATTCCAGGAAATCTGAGGTGTCGTAAGTTTTTTCCAGCTTTTGGCTTTTAACCAATTTGAAGATGAAATTGTCCTTACTGTCATTCAGTTCAAAGATCAAACCTGGCAATCCACGGAATTTGTAAGGTCCTTCTGAGATATTGACATCTTTCGCAAACCAAGCCGTCCATTCTCTTCCGCCGAAATTTGTGGTTGCTTTTTGCAAAGTGTATTGGCCTGAAGTTTTAGTCTCACTTTCCAGTTTCCAATCCATTTTGTCGGTGGTTTGGTAGGAGAAGTAGTCCATCATCATCTCGTAATTGGTGTTCTGGTAAGAATTTTTCTTCCTGGTGATGACAGGTGCGCCGGTCCAGTTATAGTTTCTGCCTCCTTTTTTATTAATGGAATCGTTCAGTACGCTTTCGTAATCGTAGAATTTAACATCAGTTGGATTGATGTCCAGAGCCATATTGGTTTTTCTGTATTCTGTAGATTCCGAATTTGGTTTGAATTGATATTCGTAAATAAAACGGTGCGTTTGGGCTTTTGATAATGTGGTGAAAAGTACCAAAAGTAAAAGTGTATAGATTTTCATATTAATTTGATTTTAATAAAATTGAACTTGAGAGTAAAATGATAAATAAAATAAATCCTGCAATTTGCCACTTGTAATTTGGCTCTTTGTAATCGTGCGTTTCTGAAATTTTGAGACCTAAAATCGGTTTCAGTTTATTCCAGTCCCAGACTAATAAAACAGTTCCTGCAAAAAGCATTAATGAAGTAA
Organism: Epilithonimonas sp. JDS; assembly: GCF_021261315.1. GTDB lineage: Bacteria > Bacteroidota > Bacteroidia > Flavobacteriales > Weeksellaceae > Epilithonimonas. Next base: position 38,345 of record NZ_JAJSAX010000001.1, on the reverse strand, counting down.
TGATCCAGGTTCCTGTAAAATGCATACTGATTGTAAGAACACAAATATTAAGAATAATCCCAAAGAACATCAAAGCGCCTAAAGTTGCAAACTTCTGAGTAAATAAAAGGAAAGCTGCGAGCAATTGACAAAATCCTAAAAACTCATAGTAAAATCCTGTCCTGTACATCGCTTCGAAGAAATAACCGATCGGATGATCTGTTCCGATGCTGGTAAATCTTTCTCCCAATACTTTTTTAAGGCCTGAAGGAATGAATGCAAACCCAACTAAAAAACGAATGCCAATAATTAATAAATTTAGCGTTCTGTTGTTTCTTAGTTTTGAGTACATAGTTTTTAGTTTTTTTGGGAAGAACTAGAGGAAAAGCGGAAACTCTTTACAGTTTTTGACCCGCTTTTCGACTAATCCACTCTTAATTTTTATTTAGTTTTGATGTTGATCTCTTTCTTACCGTCTTTGATATTGATGTTAAGATCTTCAATCGATTTCTTAACTTTCTCATCAATTTTCAATCTTTCCAAAACCACGTCTGCAGAATCTTTGGAGTAATATTTTCCATTGATTTTCACGCTATCGCTTTCGTCAGAATTGTACTCGATGGTCGTTCCGTTGATGTTGATTTTGTTTTTCTCAACTGTGATTCCATTATTGTTGTTATTAGAATCATTGTCGTCGTCATCATCATTATCATCGCTCACATTCACTTCGTATTCTTTTTCGTTAATGACTTTCGTATTTCTCGGAACTACAAGTTCATAATCCAGTCTGTAATTTCTGAAACGGTACTCGTAAGGATATTCGAAGTAGTTTGGCAGGATGATTTTGTTCCCAACGATTTCCACAGGTACTTTCATTTTAAGTGGCTGGTTGTAACCGTCTGCTTCTCTTTTTACAATCAGATAAGGTGTTTTGATGTCATCTCTTCTCGTAATTTCTACGTGTGGATAATCTTTCTTGTAGATCTTCGACTTATCAGAATAGATATTATTAAAATAAGTTTTGAAGTTCTCTGGGATCATCACTTTTTTGCTGTCGATATAAATCGTATCCGTTGCATTCGGCGCAGTGATTGAGATGTTTTCATAATCCTCATTATCACCACTATATGTGAAGTTGAATTTTGAAGCATTCGCCGCTAGCACACCAACCAAAACCAGCCAGATAATTCCCAATGTTCCCAAAACAGGACCTACATAATTGAATTTCGTCTTTGGAGAGAATAATTTAATCGATAATAATAAGAACGCAACTCCGAAGATAATTGTTGGCAAAGCCGCGATCGCTAAGATCAGATAGCCCATATTGTTCTCCTCAAGGTAGAATCCAAGGTTGTTGTCGATTCCAAATTTCCCTGATCCGTAAGCAAAAGTCATTGCGAAAAGTCCAATGAAGCAGCCTGCAGCCATCAGTGCCAGCCAAACGGCAAGACAATATTTAAGGATTTTCAGGATTGTGTCACCAGCTGAACCGATTTTAGGTTTGTTCTCTGTGTATATTTCGCCTGCTCTGGTCGTCGTTTCATTAGCAAACTGAACGATTTTCCCGGATTCTTCCTTTAGATTGTCGAAGTTCAAAGGTTTCCCTTTCATTTTCAAAAAATCCGAAGCTGATTCTGCTTTTGGCAAAACGGCCCAAAGGATAAAGTACAAGATCACAACTAGGAAAGATGATCCTGGTGCTACCCAAAGGAAAAGAAAGGCACCGATCCAGATTAATCTCATCCAGCTGATTTCCATCCCGAAATAAGCTGCCAATCCTGCGCAGACACCTGCAATTTTTTGTTTTTCCGGATCACGAAACAGTTGTTTCTGAGAATTGCTGCTATAAGAGAAAGTACCGGAAGTTTTGGATTGTTTCTGTTTCCCTTCTGAGAAATAAGCTTCTTCCTGCTCATCAATTTGTTCAGGAGTTCCGATTTGAGCAATTACTTTTTCAACATCATAATCGTTGATTACTTCTCTTTTTCCTAGTGTTTCTTTGAAGATCTCTACCATTCTGATCTCGATGTCGTGCATCACTTCATCGGCCTCAGCGGCGTCTAGAGAATTTCTAAGAGCATTCAGATAATCGCTTAATTTTATATAAGCCAGCTCGTCTATCGTAAAGGAAAAACCAGCGAGTGCTATAGATAATGTCTTGTTCATAATAATTAGTTTTGAGAGTTTGAGATAATTTGGTTGACAGAATCTGTCAGTTCTTGCCAAGTGGTTTGCAGTTCAGCGAGGAAGAGGCTTCCTTTTTCCGTGATCTGGTAGTACTTTCTTGGCGGTCCGCTTGTGGATTCTTCCCATCTATAAGCGAGGAATTCGCCATTTTTCAATCTTGTAAGAAGGGGATAAAGCGTTCCTTCCACTACATCCAGTCTTCCTTTTTTGAGAGATTCTATCAGGTCGGAAACATACATTTCGCGTTGTTGAATAAGACTCAAAATACAGAATTCCAGAATTCCTTTGCGCATCTGCGCCTTTGTGTTCTCGGTATTCATATTAATTGTTTGGTTTATAATTCAAAATTTAAAGTTCAATATTCAATGTCTTAATTTTAAAATCTTCCGACTTCCATCTTCTGTCTTCCGACTTCAAAACATCTTTCTTTAACTTTACATTGCAAAGATATGTAAACTAAAAGGTATTGTGCAATACAAAGTACCAAATAAATTTTTAATTGATGGTTAAAGTATTGATAATCAGCGATAAAATTTTTATAACAAATTTATAAGAAATTTGAAATTATTAGAAATTTCATTTATTTGACCTATTTTAAGACTCAGAATATCCAGATTTTTGATTTTTTCAATTGATTCAAATCTGAGTTTTTGAATGAATCTACATTGACAAAAATTAAAAGATTGGTGTGGTTTTTAAAATAAAACAATAATTTACCATCGAATAATTTGCATATTAAAAACACTTTTCTATTTTTGTAACAGATTTAAGAATAACAATGAATTTCACAACCACAACATCTACTTCTACAACAACTACAATTAATAGTTGCAGAAAGGTGTGTATGTGAAATTGAAAAATAATAACAATACAAAAAGCCTTTCTGAATTTCCAGAAAGGCTTTTTTTATTTAAAATAACTACAATACAAATGAAAGTATTAAAATTTGGAGGAACTTCAGTCGGAAGTTTGGATGCATTGAAGAATGTAAAATTAATCGTTGAAAAAGAATTCAATGAAAATGAACCTTTAATTGTGGTTTGTTCCGCTTTTTCGGGAATTACAAACTCGCTTTTATTGTCCGCGGAAGAAGCGTTGCTACAAAATGATTTCTCAGAGATATTGAAAGTCGCAGAAGAAAAACATTATCAAATCATCTCAGGATTATTGCCAAGAACTTCTCAGAATCCTTTATTAATGATGGTTAAAGTTAGTTTTAATGAGATTGAGGATATTCTTTTTAGCGTCAAAAATTTAGGTGAATTATCTGGAAGAATCAAAGATAGATTGTTGGCTTACGGCGAACAAATGTCCAGTAAAATCATCGCAACTTATCTTCAATCAGAAAATTTTCCTGCGAATTACAAAGACGCGAGAGAATTGATTGTCACGGATTCAAACTTCGGAAATGCGTCAGTAGATTTTATCAAGACCAATGAAAATCTAAAAAATTGGAATCTTGAAAATCAAATTTATGTAGTGACAGGTTTCATTTCGAAAGATGAAAATCAAGATACGACAACACTCGGAAGAGGCGGTTCGGACTACACTTCCGCGATTTTAGGCTCAGGTTTGAAAGCCAACGAAATCCAGATTTGGACTGATGTCGACGGCTTTATGACAGCTGACCCAAGATTAGTAAAGAATGCATTTTCTCAACCAGAACTCAGTTATCAGGAAGCGATGGAAATGTCCTATTTCGGCGCAAAAGTCATCTATCCACCGACAATGATTCCGGCTATCGAAAGTCAAATTCCGATTTATATCAAGAATACTTTCAACCCGGAAAATCCAGGAACTTTGATTCAACAGAAATCCGAAATTTCAAAAGGTCTAATCAAAGGAATTGTCTCCATCGAGAAAACCTGTCTCGTCAATATCACCGGAAACGGAATGATTGGGATGAAAGGTTTCAGTGGAAGATTGTTCAATGCTTTGGCGAAATATGATGTCAATGTTATCTTGATTACGCAAGCAAGTTCGGAACACAGCATTTCTTTTGTGGTCAATTTTAATGATGAGAAAAAAGCTGAAAAAGCCATCCGGGAAGAATTTGAATTTGAAATCAATACCAACAAAATCGATGAACCGCAGTTCGATAATGAGCTAAGTATTCTTTCCGTTGTCGGCGAGAATATGAAGAAAACTCGAGGAATCAGCGGGAAGTTTTTTAGTGCTTTAGGCAAAAATGGAATCAATATTATTGCTATTGCACAAGGTTCATCCGAGCTAAATATTTCTGCTGTAATTGAAAGAAACGAACTCTCAAAAGCTTTGAATGTTGTCCACGAATCCCTGTTACTTTCGCCAGTAAAAACCTTCAATGTGATGTTCGCTGGAACTGGAAATATCGGAAAAGAACTCTTCAAACAACTGAAAAGAGAAGACGAAAATCTGGAGAAAAATCACCAAATCAAAATCAATGTTATAGGCGTAACCAACAGCCGGCAAATGATTATTTCAGAAAGTAAAAGTTTGAATTTTGACTTAAATGAAATTTTAGATAAAAATTTAGAAATTGCTAATTTAGAATATTTTATAAATTCTATTTCAAGTAAAAATTTACCTAATTTAGTTTTTATAGATAACACGTCCAGCGAAGATGTGGTGAGCCATTATCCACAGTTTTTTGAGAATAATATTTCAATTGTGACTTGCAACAAAAAAGGTAATTCTTCAGCTTACGAGCAGTACAGCAAATTCAAAAGATTGGCGAAAAAGAACAACGTCAGTTTCCTATATGAAACAAATGTCGGAGCCGGACTTCCAATCATCAAAACGCTGAACGACCTCTGGATTTCCGGAGACGAAATTCTGAAAATAGAAGCCATTTTATCAGGAACTATTTCTTATATTTTTAATAATTATGTTGGCGATAAGACCTTTGCAGAAGTCGTAAGAACGGCACAAGAATTAGGTTACACAGAACCCGACCCAAGAGATGATTTGAACGGAATGGATTTCTCCAGAAAGATGTTGATTCTTGGAAGAGAAATTGGTTTGCCTTTGGAAATGTCTGATGTCAATATCAAAGATTTCCTGCCGGAAGCTTGTCTCAAAGCAGATTCAATTCCAAGTTTTTATGAAGAACTGGAAAAGAACGAACCATACTTTTCGTCTCTTAAAAACGAAGCAGAACAATCCGGAAAAAAACTGAGATTAATCGGAATTTTAGAAGACGGAAAAATCAACATCGAAGTGAAAATTGTAGATTCCAATCATCCGTTTTCCAGCTTATCAGGAAGCGATAATATCATCTCATTTACAACTTCAAGGTACAAAAACACGCCTTTGGTAGTAAAAGGTCCAGGTGCTGGCGCAGAAGTTACGGCTGCAGGTGTTTTCGCAGATTTGGTAAGAGTTACAGCGCAATAAATTATTCATTAATTATTAAAGAAATTATGTCTTTAAATACAATAAAAGTTTTCGCTCCCGCAACAGTCGCCAACGTGGTTTGCGGTTACGATATTCTCGGTTTCGCCATCGACGAACCAGGCGACGAAATCATCCTGACAAAAAATGATTCCAACAAAATCACCATCACAAAAATCGAAGGCGATGGCGGAAAACTCCCCAAAGACCCAGAAAAAAATGTAGTTTCCCACGTCATTCGATTGTTCCTCGAAAAAATAAATTCCAATCAAGGAATCGATATCGAGCTGTACAAAAAAATGCCACTCAACAGCGGAATGGGTTCCAGTGCAGCGAGTAGCGTTGCAGCTTTGGTCGCCATTAATGAATTGATGGGAAAGCCTCTTTCTCGTCAAGAATTGTTACCGCTCGCAATGGAAGGTGAACGAATCGCCTGCGGAAATGCCCACGCAGACAACGTTGCGCCGGCACTTTTGGGCGGAATGGTTTTGGTCAGAAGTTACGAACCGTTGGATGCGCTCAAGTTGACTTATCCAAAGGATTTGTCCGTGGTTTCCGTTCATCCGCACGTTGATGTTCCCACAGGCGAAGCGAGAAAAATCATCAAGGAAAGAATCAGCCTGAAATCTGCCGTTCAGCAATGGGGAAATATCGCAGGATTGGTCGCCGGATTTTGCACCAACGACCTTGGTTTGGTCAGCCGAAGTCTCGAGGACGTCATCATAGAGCCAGTTCGCGCGATGTTGATTCCGTATTTTTACGAGATGAAACAACTCGCTCTGGACAATGGCGCGATTGGTTTTGGGATTTCCGGTTCCGGTCCGTCGGTTTTTGCTTTATGTGAAAAGAAAGACATTGCAGAAGTTATTTCACACAAAATCAAAGAATTACTCAATCAAAAAAATATAGAAAGCGAATCATTCGTCACAAAAATCAACGACGAAGGCGCGCGAGTCATTTAAAAGTCAGAAGCTGGAAGTTGGATGTCGGAAGTTTTCATTGCTAACTTTTGAATGTTAGTAATTAAGGGTGATTTAAATTTGGGCAGCTTAATCCGCCTTCCGTTCCCAATCTTTTTGCCAAAGCTTTACCAGCCACAAAAAAGGATTTCCACTCAAGTCGGGCTGCAGATTCGTCGTTAAATCAAGATTTGTCCTAAAAACCTAATGTTGTCATTCCGTAGGAATCTAAACTGTTGAGATTGACTTTGCTGAACCAATTACTACGGAATGACAAAGCTTTAAAGTTTTATTCTTTGATGAGCGTAAGCGCCTTTGCGAACCTTAAAGTATTTTCAAAGTGAGTCAAAAAAATCTTAGCGGACTTTGCGTTAAAATTTTAAATCTATCAACCAACAACCATCAACTATCAACCAAAAATGAAATACATATCAACAAGAAAACAAGAAGAAACCAACATCAAAACAGCCATCCTAAAAGGTTTGGCAGATGATGGCGGACTTTTTATGCCAGAATATATTCCGCAACTTGATGCTGGGTTTTTTGAAAATCTACCGAATCTTAGCTTGCAGGAAATCGGTTTTCGAGTAGCAAAAGAATTTCTCGGCGAATCCATTTTCGATGACAATTTGAAAGAAATCATTGATGAAGTTTTGAACTTTGAAATTCCGGCTGTGAAAATCACGGAGAATATTTATTCCCTGGAATTGTTCCACGGTCCGACGATGGCTTTCAAAGATGTTGGGGCAAGATTTATGGCGAGAATGATGGCTTATTTCTCAGAAGGAAAACCGATGAAAGTTGTTGTGGCGACTTCTGGTGACACGGGAAGTGCTGTTGCGTCAGGGTTTTTCAACGTTGCGGGAATTGAGGTTTACATTCTTTATCCAAAAGGAAAAGTGAGTCCGTTGCAGGAAAAACAGCTGACAACCTGGGGCAGAAATATCAAAGCTCTGGAAATCGATGGGACTTTTGACGATTGTCAGGCTTTGGCCAAACAAATTCTGTCAGACGAAGAACTGAATCAGAAATTCACTTTGACATCGGCAAACAGCATCAATATTGCGAGATTGATTCCGCAATCATTCTATTATTTCTGGGCATTTGCTCAATTAGAAAAATTAGGAAAACCAATCGTGTTCTCAGTTCCAAGCGGAAATTTTGGAAACTTAACCGCTGGACTTTTTGCCAAGAAAATGGGATTGCCTATTCATCACTTTATCGCTTCAACCAATGCAAATGATGTTGTTCCAAAGTTTTTGGAAACCGGAAATTATGAATCAAAACCATCCAAACAAACCATCAGCAATGCAATGGATGTCGGAAATCCGAGCAATTTTGAAAGAATGAAAAGTCTTTTCAATGATGATGTTTCGGAATTCAAAAAAGAAATCGAGTCGTATTCTTTTTCGGATGAAGCGACAAAAGAGACGATGATAAAGGTGAAAAACGATTTTGGTTATACTTTGGACCCGCACGGCGCGGTGGCTTATTTGGGATTGGAAAAATATTCTGAAAAATCAAATGCAGATTCTGTTGGTGTTCTATTGGAAACGGCTCATCCTGCAAAGTTTGTGGAAGTCGTGGAAGATGTTTTAAAAACGAAAATCGAAATCCCTGAAAAACTGGAAGCGTTCAACAAAAAGGAAAAACAATCGGTTGAGTTTTCAGCGGAATTTGAATTGGTGAAACAATTTTTGATGGCTGAGAATTAATAACCACATAGGCACATAGAGGTGAAGGTTTTTGAAGTCAAAATAGAGTAGTGTCTATTTTAACTTTAGCACTTAAAAAAAATCTATGTGTCTATGTGGTTAAAAATATTAGTCGTTTTTAGACATATTTTTAAATTTTCAGTTTCTAATCCCAAATAAAATCATATCTTTGCACCCGAATTACATAATAATCATTAAATAATATTGGAATGTATTTAACAACAGAAAAAAAGTCAGAAATTTTCGCAAAGCACGGAAAATCTGCAAATGACACAGGAAGCGCTGAAGGACAGATTGCTCTATTCACTTTTAGAATCAACCACCTTTCTCAGCACTTGAAAGCTAACCGTCACGATTTTGCTACTGAGAGGTCTCTAGTGAAATTGGTAGGTAAGAGAAAATCTCTTCTTGATTACTTGAAGAAGAAAGAAATCTCTAGATACAGAGCTATCATCGCTGAATTGGGAATCAGAAAATAATTTCCGCTTTCAAGCAAAAAATTAAAGCAACTCAATTTGGGTTGCTTTTTTTGTTTTATAAGGTTTGTGTAATATTTCTACTTCCAATAATTTTTTGACCAGTTTTGGAATTCCTCAATTTTATCAGAATGTTCTTTGTTGTACTCAATAACATCTGGATTTTGAGACGGAAATATGTAGTATGCAAAGGGTTCAACGAAGTTTTTCTTTTCCATTTCAATAAAATAGGGCGCCAAAAATTCTCTGTAATAGCCTTTCTGATTTTTCTGTGTCTCTGCGATTGATTGACAAAGGGTTTGGAATTTCACAATGAACTTCTGGACTTCTTTTTTGTCTTTGTTTTTATCATCATAATCCAGAGCGGAAGACATTGATAAAACCATATCTGTTGAAGAAAAGTCATTTTCGCCCTTCTTTTTCTTGTTGACCTTATCGAGTGTTGCTGAATCTATCGAAACTGAAATGGATTTATCTTCAGTTTGCGAAACACCTTTATTCATAAGTTTCATAAGAGCATCAAAATTGCCCTTTGCTCTTCCTGATTTGTTGTCTATCACAAGATATCTACTGAATGCTAAAATAGAGGCTATCCTGTTTGATTGTCCAAGAATTGCCAATGCATTGAACGAGCTCGAATGATTTGGATTTAGTTTTGTTGATTGTTGAAAGCAAATGATGGCTTTTTCATTTTCTTTTGCATTAACCAAAGTAATTCCTTTGTTGAAATAGAGCTGATAATATTCTGGATACTTTTTTATACCTTCATCGTAAATTTTCAGCGCCTGTTCTGCTTTGTTCAAATGGTCCAAAGAATTGGCATAAGTAACATAAAGTGTTCTGTTGTCTTCATTCGGATATAATTTTAAAACCTGCTTACTGACTTCTATAGCCTCATCGTACCTCTTTACAGATTCCAGCGTCATTGCTTTTTCTGTAAGAGCTAGGGGATTATCCTTGTCCAGTTTTAAAGCTTCATCGTACTTTGCCAAAGCTTCGTCATACTTTCCGGAATCGTGTAGTGCAACGCCTTCATTCACTTTAACTTCGGCTTCTGTTTTGTTTTGAGAAAAGCTTAAAAAAGAAAAGAGAATTGGTAATAAGTAAATTTTTTTCATTCGGTATATAGTTATTAAGTTTTTTTTGTAGATTCAAATCTAAGCAAAAAATAAAAGCAACTCAATTTGGGTTGCTTTTGTTTTTTAATATTTATTGAATTGATAGATTTAGTCAGCTTCTATAACTTTAGTTTTAGCCAGCAAATCTCCCAATCTTTGACTATCGTTTGAATTTTTGATTATAATTATTGCTACCAAACCAAAAAAGAACATATCTAATAAATCAACAATGTGTCTTAAAAAAGATTGCTTCAATGTGATTTTGTTTTCAGTTTGTAAATCAACTGGAGTTAGTCTAACAATAAAATTTCCTAAAGTTGAATTTACTGTTACTTCGATGACACACAAATAAATAAACCAGAAGATAATTATAGGAATAGTTTTGAATCCATTTACAGAATATTCTCCTTCATCATTTAAACTTCCGAATTTATAAATATAAAGATAGGTCAATCCTAATATTATCGAATAGTCAATAAAACCTGCTATAATCCTTCTGGAAACAAATTTTTTATTTTTCAAGTCAATAGAATCTTGAAATAATTATGCTTTCACAACCTCAGATTTCCGAGAATCTCTTACCAGAAAATAGACCCCAACCAAACTCAACAAAACAAATAATCCAAAACTTATCAAAGAAAATAATTTTCCTGTTTCGATAACGGCTGGTTCAAATTTCATTTCAATCTTATGCTTTCCAGCTGGAACGTAAAGCGCTCTCAAAAGGTAATTTGCTTTGATATAATCCACTTTGTTTCCGTCTAAGTAAACATTCCAGCCGTGAGGATAATAAACCTCGGAAAAGACAGCCAATTGAGGCGTTTTGGAAGATGAATCAAATGACAATTCGTTGGGTTGATAAGATTTCAAAGCTAAAAACGCCGTTGAATCTTTTACCAGATTTTTCCCGTTGAAATAAGCTTTGTCATCTTTAGAAATCACCGCGATTTTTTTGGTGTCAAGATTTCCTGTTTCATTCAGTTCCTCGTTTGGATTGTTTACGAATTTGATGTCAGAAACAAACCACGCATTGCCGTTGGCTTCAGGGTTTGGAGAGATTTCTGGTTTTTGCTGGTCGCCAACTAGGAAGTATTTGGTGTTCAGCATATTCAGGATTCGGATGGTTTTTACCTGGTCTGTGGTTGAGAAATATTTGTTGATTAAATCATCGTAACGTCTCAGTTTAACCGCGTGATAACCGCCGATTGAAGATTTGAAATAAGAAGTATTCGTCTCGCTGAAAGTTCCCAAAACATTGTTGAAAATCCTGTAATGGTCTTTGTCTTTTTCAGCGATGATTTGCAAAGCTTTATTAACTTCCGTCTGTTGTAAAAGGCTTTGAACAAAAGAATTATCGCCTGCTTTGCTCATCAGATATTCCGAATTTTCGGTTTGGAAAGGATAATCGGCGAAGGTTTTATCAACATAATTATCATCGTTCAGATAACGTCTGTTAACCGTCCAAAGGTCAAACAAACTAACGAATCCGATGATTAATAAAACGATGTTGACGTTCAATTTTTTCTTTAATCCAAAAAATAAAACACCAGCCGTAATCAAAACATAAATAATCGCCTTTAAAGCATCGGTTTGGAACATCGACGCTCTTTCATCAACCAAATAATCCAACACATACGGCGGAAGATAAGTTTTCTCGTTCGCTGTATAGAATCCTAAAATTCCTTTTCCGAAAACCATCAAAATCAATGTGATTCCGAGAACGCTTCCTGAAACGTAAAGCAGGATTTTCTTTTTGTATTCTTCGGTCAGATTTTCATCCGTAAAGAATTTATATAGACCAAGAATCGCAATCAGAGGGAACAAAAATTCCACAACCACCAAAATAGAAGACGGCGCACGGAACTTGTTGTACAACGGGACATAATCGATGAAGAAATCCGTCAGCGCAGAGAAATTGCTTCCCCAAGCTAAGAAAATCGTCAAAATCGAAGCACCCCAAATCCAATATCTATACTTTTTTCCAGCAAAGAAGAATCCTAAAACTGCCAAGAAACAAACCACTGCACCTTGATAAGCTGGACCTGAAGTACTCGGCTGGTCGCCCCAATAAGTCGGGCTTCCGAAACCTCTGAGGAACATATCGTATTCTTGTTGGGATTTGATGTTGTCCTGAGCCAAAACCTGGATTTGTTCCATTATTTTGTCAGAACCTTCTTCCTGACTAGCGCCTCCCATTAATCTAGGAATGAATAAGTTAAGCGTTTCCAGTTTTCCGTAGCTCCACATCGTGATGCTTTCTTTGTCCATTCCGGATTTTCCAGCCGTGTGATTTTTATCGTTTAAGATTTGCTTTCCACGAACGGTTTCTTTCACGTATTCGGCGTTTGCCATTAGTCTTTGTGAGTTCATTCCAACGCCGATGATTCCAGCCACTGCAACGATTCCAGTAGAAATCAGAAAATGTTTCCATTCGATTTTTCCTTTGATTGCTCTAATCAATTCCGAAAGGAACAAAAATCCTAGTCCAAGGAACAGATAATAAGTCATCTGCGGGTGATTCGCACAAATCTGAAGTCCCATAAATAGGGTCGTGGTGATGAATCCAAGAACATATTTTTTCCTGAAATAAACCAATAAAATCCCTGCTACCAATGGCGCAAAGTAGGCAATCGTATGAACTTTTCCATTGTGTCCAGCCGAAATAATGATGTAAAAATAAGTTGACAATCCAAAGAATGTCGCGCCGAGCAAAGCATATTTCCAATTTCTAACAGCCACCATTCCCAAAAAGAAAAATCCGGCAAACAGCAAGAACAGATAATTCGCAGGTTTTGGAAGGAACAAAAACAAATCGTCAATTTTCTTGATGACATCGCCACGGAATTGCGCGCCAGTCTGGTAAGTCGGCATTCCGCCAAACATTGCGTCGCTCCAATAGGTTTCATTTTCGTTGTTTGCACGGTATTGCAAAAGTTCTTCCGCGCCACCTTTGTAGAAAACGATATCGTGTTGCATCAGACGTTTTCCAGAGATGACAGGATTGGCGTAAACCACCGCCAGCAAAATGAAAACGACCAAGCTTGCAAGGATGAAAATGAGATTTTTCTTGTTTTTGAACATAGATGTTAGATATTAAGCTTTATATATTAGATTTGAAATCAGCGTTTTAACAATTAATATCAATTGTTAACTGGCTTTAAAATTTCAAATTCCAAATTTAATATTAAAAAACCTTTCAGACTTAATAATCTGAAAGGTTTTATGTTTATTTTATGTCAGAATCTGACTATTGCTTTTTCTCCTCTTTTATTTCCTCAAAATCCACCGTTTCCGCATCCCATTTTACTTTTTGTTCAGGCATTTTTTTCGAACTGGTTTGCTGGTTTTGCTGTTGATTTTTTGGATTTAAGGTCGGAAAGTTTTTATAAAACGCATTGAAAAAGATTCTCTTCAAGATATTCCAAACGAAGAATATGATGATGGTTGCGATGATAAATTCGAAAATGTACTTCATTTCCTTATTTTTTAATTAATTCTAAAATCTATTTGTAAGAAGGATTGATTATGATAGACGTCGTCGAGTTTTTGCTCATACTCTGCGTCTGTTTTCCATCAGAAACACTTTCCTTCTGATTGGTTTTGATGCTTAGGTTTTGGTTTAGAAGCCAGCCTGTGTTTTCATCGATGATGATTTTTCCGCTCTCTGTTCCGCCAACGCTCATCGTGTGCGTCATTCCGTTTTGAGATTGTTTATCAGATTTTGAAGGAATCACGCCGGTCACGCTGATTTCCGCTTTTCCATCTTCAACTTTTGTTAAGGTAAAAGTCAAAGTTTGTTTTACTTTGCCTGGAACGATGTCTTCAGAATCGGTCCATTTGTCACCGATTTTTGCGCCTTTTGCAGGAAGAAGTTTTAGGTTTTTACCCAATTGTTCTTTCATCATTGCCTCGTTGAAGCCAGTTTTGAAACTTTCGATAAATGCAGTTTGCTGTTTTGTGTCCTTCACAGTTCCAGCGATTGCTTTTTTAAGATTGTTGTAAACGGCATCAAATCCAGTTACAGATTTGATATTTCCATAAGCATCCATCTTCACATTCAGTTTATTTCCTGCCAGGCCTTTGCTTACAAGATAATCCATCTTAAGCGCTTCTTCTTTTGGAGCGGCTTGTTTCGTATCGATGGAAACCGTTTTTCCATTTGAAGTATTGGACATTCTTTTGCCGACCATATTCAAGGTCAAATCGTAGATGTTATCTTTGAAATCGTTGACTGTTACAGACATTTCGTCAGTCGTTTCAGTAGTAGCAGACATTGTTTTTCCATCTGGTGTGTTCAGCGATTGGATTTCTCTCTGATAAGAAACCAATGGATAAGTCACGCCTTTTTCAAGAATGAATTTTTGTTTGAAAATACCACTGCTGTCAGCAATCGCTTTCGGTTTTGAAGCTTCTTCGTCGGAAACTTCCACGGTTACAGTTTCGGTTTTTCCTGTTTTTGGGTCAACTCTTGTAACGGTTTTTGTTTCCTTTTTACAAGCGACCAATGTTATGGCGATTAGCGCAAGCGCTGTTATTTTTTTCATAATTGATGTTTAATAATAAATTATAATTGATGTTTTGATAATTAACAAGTTGATTTCTATCAACCAAAAACTATCAACCGGCAACAACTATTTTTTGTCTCACGGCTTCATAAAGAATCGCGCCACACGCTACAGAGACGTTCAGAGATTGGGTTTTACCTTCGATTGGCAATTTTATTTTTTCATCCGAATGGTGTAGCACTTCTTTGGATATTCCCGTTTCCTCATTTCCCATCACGATTGCGCACGGTTCTGTGAAGTCCACGTCATATATCAATTTCTGCGCCTTTTCCGTTGCAGAGAATACTTTGATGCCACTTTGCTGAAGGAAATCTACCGAGTGGGCAAGGTTTTTTTCTTTACAGATTTTGATATTATAAATCGCTCCAGCCGAAGTTTTAATCGCGTCAGAATTAATTGGTGCACCACCTTTTTCCGGAATCAGAATTGCGTCAACGCCCACACATTCAGCAGTTCTACAGATGGCTCCGAAGTTTCTAACGTCGGTCAATCTATCTAAAATCAAGATAAATGGCGTTTTCCCTTCTTCAAAAAGCTGAGGCAGCACATCCTCGATTTTGTGGAACGGAACGTCAGAAATAAAGGCCACCACACCTTGGTGGTTTTTTCGGGTAAAACGGTTGAGTTTTTCTACGGGAACGTAGTTTGGACGGAGATTATGCTTGGCCAAAAGTTGCTTCAGTTCGAAGTAAATTTCGCCCGTCAAAGCGTTTTGTAAAAATATTTTATCTACGGTTTTTCCGGCTTCTAAGGCTTCCATCACTGGTCTTAAACCGAATATGAAATCGTCTTTTTTCTCTGGATTCATTAATGAGATTTTGTTTTGCAAAAGTAAGGTTTTTGATTTTAGTTACTTAATTTATTAGGATATTTACGATTATTTTATAATTTCGCCGAAACAAATAACCAATGAGAAAACTATTTCTACTTTTTTACATCGTATTCAGCATTATTTTATCGGCACAGGATGGGAGTGTAGATCTTAACTTTAATACTGGTCTTGGACCTAACGGTTATAATATTATGGCAATGGGTTTGCAGACAGATGGTAAGATTATCGTAGCAGGCGATTTCACATCTTATGATGGTATTGCAAGAAAAGGTATTGCAAGATTAAATTCGGACGGAAGTATTGATCAAACTTTTAATCCAGGTTCAGGTATTGTAGGAAGGGTTCTAAATATAATTATTCAGCAAGACGGAAAAATCATTATTAGCGGAGATTTCACACAATTCAATAATATTCAAAAAAATTATATTGCGAGACTGAATGTAGATGGAAGTTTAGATACTACTTTTAATATTGCCGGTTCTGGGGCTTCTAATGTTATTTATTCTATTGCTCAGCAGACTGATGGAAAGATTCTCATCGCTGGAGATTTTGGATTATATAATGGAATAGCTAGAGGAAGAGTGGCTCGTTTAAATAAAGATGGATCGCTAGATCAGACCTTTGACTCAGGAATTGGATCAAATAATTATCTTAATTCCGTAGTTTTACAATCTGATGGTAAAGTTCTGATTGGCGGTTACACAAGTACTTACAACAATATTGCCAGAAGAACTATTGCAAGATTGAACATTGATGGCAGTCTGGATACAAGCTTTAACCCTATTGGTTCGGGTGGCAATCTTCCAATTTATTCTATGACAGTACAGCTAAATGGAAAAATAATAATTTGCGGAGGATTTACGTCGTTTAATAATGTTGAAACCGGAGGTATTGCACGTCTTAATACCGATGGAACTTTGGATACTGCATTTATAAAAAATAATTCTGCAAGCGCCAATTCTGCTGTTGTTTTGCCAAACGGAAAAATTTTAACTAATGGAAATTTTTATTCGACCAGCAAATTTCATCGTCTTAAGACAGATGGAAGTGCGGATAAACTATTTGATACCGTAGGAGAGGTTAGAAGAATGATTTTGCAACCCGATGGCAAAATATTAGTCTGTGGATATTTTACTTCATTTGATGGTGTCAATAAAAAACAAATTGTAAGAATAAATGGAGAAAATATACTTTCAGTTTCTGATAATGAAAAAGAAAATCTTCAAATTTATCCGAATCCGGTAAAAGATATTCTGAACATCAAAAGCATTGAGCCAATTTCTGGATACGAAATCTATTCTTTGGACGGAAGAAAATTAACAACAGGAAATAAAGTGAATGACTCCAAAATTGATGTCTCTAATCTCACAAAAGGAAATTATCTGATAAAATTCCAGACAAAAGGAAAAGAACAGACAACTAAATTCATTAAAGAATAAAACAACAGACGATTCTCAAATCTGGGAAGCGTTTTTTTATTTTGATCAATTCAACACAAAAACCAAAAACTCACCATTCTCAGTTTTGAATTTCAAATCACCGGTTTTTCTGTAATCTTCAAAAAGTGGTGTTGGGAAAGTATCATCAAACTGTTTCGTCTTGAAGAATTTTCCTTTGATTTTTAAAGGGATTTTCTTGATGAGTTTATCCGTCGTCACCGGAATTTTGAATTTCCTTTTCTCCGGATCTTTGGAATCAACGTAAAAACAATGTGCAATCAATTCAGCCTTGTCAACATATTTTTCGTAGTCAGCAGTTTTTATAAAATTGGGAAGGTTAGTGTCTTCCCAAGTCAGATAAAGAACTTCGATTTCTTGAGTTTTACTAATGGGTTGATAGTATTTGAATCGCTCATTATCGGAAATCGAAAATGATAAAATTCCCAAGAGGAAAACTGGAAAAAGGAATCTTAATTTCATTAATTATAAACTTAAACCTTCCGCAATCAAAGCTCTTTTCTGCGCAAGAATGTAGCCGTAATGAATGCTTTCGTGCATATTATTGAAGATGATAGCGTCTTGCACATTTTTCAAATCAATCCCAAAACTCGTGGAATACGGCGTGTAATCCGAGAAGAAGTCATCATCATAATCCTTCATCAAAATTTTTGAAGTTTCAATTAATAGATAAGCCAAATCCTCCATTTCAGATTGTTTCACATCCACGTTGGCGAAAGTTCCCTTCTTGTAGGTTTCCACCCAATATTTGTCGATGCGGAACTGATTTCCGCTGAGGTAATAGCAAAGCAACTGTTGCTGAGCCACGCAATGCGCGATGTTCCAATAGATGTTGTTGTTGAATCCGTCTGGAATTGTCAGAAGGTCTTTTTCTGAGGTCGTTTGTAGAATATTTAAAAGGTTTTTTCGAACCTGTCTATGATTGGCAAAATGATAATTCATTTTTGAAGAGAAATTTATTTAGTTCAAAGTTATATTAATTATAAATAAACGAAAAATTATTGAGATTTATTAGCAAAAAGTAAATGAGTTAATTAATAACTTCCGACTTCTTACCTGCAGCTTCCCGCCTTTTAACAAATATTTAACGGAAGTTTGGCAATTGTTATGTTTGCTGTTGCTGGATTTTATGTGAAATTTACCAATTATTTTTATTAATTGATATGTCAGAATTGAATCAAGCAGAAGATATCAGACAACTTACCGAAAAAGTTAAAGAACAAAATTACTTTTTCTCCATCTTAAAACAGGAAATCAACCGCGCCATCATTGGGCAGGAATATATGATAGACCGTTTGCTCATCGGACTTCTTGGCAACGGACACGTTCTCTTGGAAGGTGTTCCGGGATTGGCAAAAACCTTGGCCATCAAAACCTTGTCAGAAGCTGTTGATGGACAATTTTCCAGAATCCAGTTCACGCCGGATTTGTTGCCTGCAGATGTTGTCGGGACAATGATTTACAGCGTGAAAGACAACGATTTCAGCATCAAAAAAGGTCCTGTTTTTGCGAATTTTGTTTTGGCAGATGAAATTAACCGTGCGCCGGCGAAAGTTCAGTCCGCACTTCTCGAGGTGATGCAGGAAAAACAAGTGACGATTGGCGATGAAACAATGCCTTTACCAAAACCTTTCCTCGTATTAGCCACTCAAAATCCAATTGACCAGGAGGGAACTTATCTTTTGCCAGAAGCGCAAACCGACCGTTTTATGTTAAAATGTAAAATCGATTATCCCGAATTCGAGGATGAGAGAAAGGTGATGCGAATGATTTCGACGCAGGATATTCCGCAAATCAGAAAAGTGGTGGATTTGAACCAAATTGTTGAAGCCAAGAAACTCATCAATCAAATTTACCTAGACGAAAAGATAGAAAAATATATTCTGGATATGGTTTTTGCAACCCGTTTTCCAGAGCGATACGGCTTGTCCGAAATCAAAAATTACATCAGTTTTGGTGCTTCACCGAGAGCAAGTATCAACTTGGCCATTGCTTCCAGAGCTTACGCCTTCATCAAAGGAAGAGCATTCGTCATCCCGGAAGATGTGAAAGAAATTGCGAAAGATGTTTTGAGACACAGAATTGGATTAAGCTTCGAAGCTGAGGCCGAGGAAGTGACTCAAGATGATATTGTGAATAAAATTCTGGCGAAAATACAAGCGCCGTAATATTTCTGATGAATAATTTAATTATCAGAGAAGCAATTCTTGGAGATTGTCCTGCAATGCTGGAACTTATAAAGGAATTGGCGGAATATGAAAATGCACCTGATGAAGTCACGGTTTCATTGGAAGAATTCGCAGAAGCTGGTTTTGGAAATCATCCTGTTTGGGGCGCTTTCGTTGCAGAAGTTGATCAAAAAATTGTAGGTTTATCTTTGTATTATTTGAGATATTCTACTTGGAAAGGGCAACGATTATATCTGGAAGACCTCATTGTTACTGAAAAAATGAGAGGAAACAATATTGGAAAATTGTTATTTGATAAAACTTTGGATTATGGGAAATCCAAAAATTATTCAGGAATGGTTTTTCAGGTTTTGAATTGGAATGAGCCTGCGATTAATTTTTATAAGAAATATCAGACTAAATTTGATGATGAATGGATCAATGTTTCCATCGAATTAAATTAGATATATAAAAGAGGTTTTGAATTCCTCAAAAATTGGTCAATCTGTTGGTAGTGGTTAGTCGTCGAATTCATTAATAGATGAGATGTCTGAAAACTATCAACCGATGACCACCAAAAATCACAAGTTAAAGTGCAAATAAAAGACATTGTCAAAAAAGTAAAGCAGATAGAAATCCGGACTCGCAAGAAGACTGAAGCATCGCTTATGGGGCAATATCACAGCGCATTCAAAGGTCAGGGAATGACTTTTTCAGAAGTTCGTCAATACCAATTTGGTGATGACACCCGAAGAATGGACTGGAACAAAACCGCACGTTTCCGCGAACCATTTGTAAAAGTGATGGAAGAGGAACGCGAGCTCACAATGATGCTCGTCGTGGACGTTTCCGCCTCGATGGATTATGGAACGAGAACTCAGTTGAAACGAGAATATGTTGCAGAAATTTGTGCATCGCTGGGATTTTCGGCCGCTGGAAACAATGACAAGATCGGATTGATTCTCTACGCAGACAAAGTTTTGAAAGTAGTTCCGCCACAAAAAGGTAGAAAACACGTTTTGTCTATCATCAGCAACATTTTGTCTGCCGATTATGTTCCTACAAAATCCAATCTGGATGTGGCTTTCAACTATATGATGAGCGTTTTCAAAAGGAAATCTTTGGTGTTTCTGTTTTCAGATTTCGAAGATGAATTTGACCAAAAAATCCTGAATGTGACTGCCAGAAAACATCAGGTTTTGGGACTTCGTGTTTTTGACGAAAAAGATATGGAGATTCCGGACATTGGATATGCGCTTTTTCGTGATGCGGAAACTGGTCAGCAAGTTTGGGCAAACACTTCCAGTGCTAGATGGCGCTACGATTTTGCCGAACAACAGAAACGAAAAATGCGCCAGACAAAAGAAGAATTCGAGAATTCATCGGCTCATTTTTTAGATATTAAAACATCGGATGATTATAGCAAGTTTTTGTATCAATATTTTAAGAAATAGATTTTAGAAGTTAGTTATTAGAAGTTAGAAATTGCAAATGCAAAGATTCAAAACATACAGATTATATTTTTTCTTTTTTATCCTCACATCATTTTTAGGATTTTCGCAAACCTTGTCATCCAACCTTGATAAGACGACTTTGGCATTGGGAGAAGTCGCGATCTTCAAGATCCAGATCTTGGATCTGAATGGCAAAGAAGTGCAGATCGCCGCGAGAAATGAGTTGTTGCCTTTTCATTTTGAAATGGTGAATGACAGTATTGCCGTTCAAAAAGAAATTTATCTAAGGTCGGTGAAATTTGCGGTTTTCCAGGAAGGCAAATTCACAATTCCGGAAATCGAGGTCAAAGTTGGAGACAAAATCCTGAAGACCATTCCTTACGAAGTTGAGGTCATCAACACAGCCAAAAAAGGCGATCAGATCAATGACATTATGAAGAACAAGGAAGTTCGTTTGGATGCCAAGGATTATTGGGAGCTTTATAAATTCTATATTCTTCTGGCGTTGTTGATCATTGCCATCATCGTTTTGATCATTGGAATTGTAAAATATGGTAGAAAGCGCAAAAGCAGCCCAGCCGTTACAACCAATCAAACTTTGAAGGATCTGGAGAAGTTGAAAAAGAAAAATTACATCGAGAATGAAAATTTCCGTGCTTTCTATGTCGAATTGATCGAGATTTCCAGAGCTTTTATTACAAAACAATATCAAATTCCGGCGGATGTTTTGCTGACGGATGATTTGATTACTTATATGAAATCGACCAACTCTATTTCGCAGGAAAATGAAAAAATAGTAGAAGATATTTTCCTTCGCGGTGATCTCGTGAAGTTTGCAAAAACAATCCCAAATCAGGAAATTATGTCCAATGACTTCAATGAAATCCGAAATTTTGTAAAACGCTCAACGAAGGATGTGGAAGCGGAAAATCTGAGAACAATGCAGTAGGAAAATCGTTTATCAATCATCATTTATCAATTAATAGTTACCCGTGAATTTCGAATTTTACAGTCCCTGGTTTTTATTGCTTTTTATTTTGTTCATTCCATTGATCATTCTGGATGCGGGCAAAAAGAAAAGCCGTGGAATTGCGGTGCCTTCGGTGAAAAATATGCGGCCAAGCGGAAATATTTCTTTGGTAATGACATTTTTGAAGGTTTCGAAATATTTTATTCTCACAGCTTTGATCATCGCACTGGCAAGACCGAGGACTTACACGGTTTCTCAGGATCGTGATGATTCAAAAGGAATCGACATTATGCTTTCCGTAGATGTCTCGCTAAGTATGTTGGCAAAAGATCTGGATCCAGATAGATTGGAAGCTTTGAAAAAAATTGCTGTCGATTTCGTTACCAAAAGAGAAAATGACAGAATCGGTCTGGTGGCATATTCCGGAGAGGCCTACACGAAAGTTCCTTTGACAACAGATCATCAGGTGGTTGTAGATGAACTCAATCAATTAAATCCTTTGGAATTACAACCCGGAACCGCCATTGGAGAAGGTTTGTCGGTTGCTGTCAATCACCTGAAAAGCAGCAAAGCAAAAAGCAAAATCATTATTCTGATGACTGACGGTGTGAATACAATCATCAATGCAATGCCGCCACAGATCGCTGCTGAATTAGCAAAGAACAACGGCATCAAAGTTTACACGATTGGAATTGGAAGCAACGGATATGCGCCAATGCCTACAGCCACCAATATTTTTGGAGAATTGGTTTATACAGATACAAAAACTCAAATCGATGAAAATACGCTGATGGATATTTCACAATTGACCGGCGGAAAATACTTCCGTGCAACCGACAATGCCAGTCTGCAGAATATTTACGATGAGATCAATCAGCTGGAAAAATCGGATGTGAAAACTTCCAAACTTTACAATTATGAGGAGTATTTCAGGATTTTCCTTTGGGTTGCGTTAGGTTTTCTGTTGCTGGATGCATTGTGTCGATGGGTATTTTTTAAAATTTTAAATTAATCTGATGAATTGGTATTTAGGAAATTACTGGTATCTTTTATTGTTGCTGTTGCTGCCTGTCATCGGTTACTTCATTATTCATTACATCCGGTGGAAGAGTAAGAGGAGAAATATATTTGCAGAAGACAGATTTCAGGATGTTTTGTTTGAGAAAACTTCTGGATTTGCTAAAGTTTTTCCGATCCTTTACATTTTTGGATTTTTGTTTTTAATATTTGCCATCATCGATCTTTTAGGCGGAAAGGAAGAAATCAGCGTCACTCAAAATGTCAGCAGTACCATTTTCGTTCTGGACGTTTCCAACTCGATGAATGTACAAGACATCCAGCCAAGCCGGTTGGATGAAGCCAAGAATATTATCATCAATTCGCTTCAGAAAATGACCAATGACAGAGTAGGAATCGTTGTTTTTGCAGGCGATGCTTATTCTGTAATGCCTTTGTCCAGCGATTATTCGGCGGCGGAAACGTACCTTTCCGGCATCGAAACCAGCGTTGTTCAAAATCAGGGAACCGACTTTCTTAAAGCAATGGAAGTCGCCTCTCAGAAATTCAAAAATATCAACAAAGGTTCAAAAAATGTTGTTCTCATCAGTGATGGCGAAGACAATGAAGGCCACGAGGAGGAAGCTATCAGTCTGGCAAAGAAACAAGGCATCAGAATTACAACAATCGGTGTAGGAACAGAAGAAGGCGCGCCAATTCCCGAATATTATTACGGTCAGTTAATGGGTTATAAATCTGATATTTATGGCGAAACCGTCGTTTCCAAACTACAGACCAAAGCACTTAACAACATCGCATCATCCACCGGCGGAAGCTATTTCAACGGGAACAATCTGGACGAAGCCATCAGTCATCTCACAACCGAATTGCAGAAAAACACAGGCTCCAGTTCTACAACCATCAGTTCGCAGTCGGCGGTTCATTATTACCAATACTTTTTGGCAGTTTCAGTACTTTTCTTTTTCCTGATCTATCTTTTTAATCCGAAGAAGGATTTTAATTTATAGGATATAAAAGAAGTGATGATAATTTGAATAAATTATCAATAATTTCTTACTTTTATGAAAAGTATAAAAATATAAAATTATATTTGCTTTTTGAAAATTTTTAGAGGCAAATGCTGTTTAATTCATTAAATTTCTTAGTTTTTTATATTGTCGTGTTTTTTGGTTACTGGTTAATTCCCATAAGAAAGTGGGAGTATAGAAATCTTTTGCTTTTAGCTGCCAGTTATTTTTTCTACGCACAATGGGATTGGCGTTTTTGCTTCCTATTAGGATTTTCTACACTTTTGGATTATTTTTCCGGCATTATAATTTCGCAATCTGATAACCAAGTTAAAAGAAAGTTTTGGCTGTTTATAAGTATTATTATCAATGTCGGAATTCTCGGTTATTTCAAATATGTGAATTTTTTCATTGATAGTTTTAATGATCTTCTTATTTCAGCAGGTTTCCAGCCAAATATTTCTACCTTAAAAATTATTTTACCTGTAGGGATTTCGTTTTATACATTTCATGGTCTAAGTTATGTTCTGGATATTTATTTCAGAAAATTCAAAGTCGAAAAAAATATAATAAACTATTCGCTTTTCGTTTGTTTTTTTCCAATGCTACTGGCCGGTCCCATAGAAAGAGCACCGCATTTACTTCCGCAACTTAAAGTTGGTCATCATTTTAATTATCAAAGAATTGTAGATGGAATGCGTCAGTTTTTATGGGGATTTTTTAAAAAAGTAGTGATTGCAGATAATTGCGCGATGGTAGTCAATCAGGTTTTTGCAGATCCCGGTAATCAGTCTGGTACGACACTGATTTACGCGGCATTTCTTTTTATATTCCAAGTTTATGCTGACTTTTCAGGCTATTCAGATATGGCATTAGGAACGGCAAGGATGTTTGGAATTCAATTGATGAAAAATTTTGACACACCATTTTTCTCCAGAGATATGGCAGAATTTGTTGGACGATGGCATATTTCTCTTTCCACTTGGTTCAAATATTATATTTACAAACCGGCAGTGAAAGCAAATGCTTCCGATGCAAGAAAATATTTCTTCGTATTTTTGATATTCCTGATCAGTGGCTTTTGGCACGGTGCACGATGGACCTACATTATTGTTGGTATTTTTGCTGCAATCTTTGTAATTATTTCAGTTTTACTACGACCTATAACAAACCGATTTACCCGTAATTATAAAACAGCAATGATTCCTTCTATCGGGCATATAATAATGATCTTGCTGAATTTGTCTGCTGCAACTTTTCTGGCTGTAATTTTCAGGAATGAAAGTCTCCCTTCAGTTAACGCATTTGCCTATGGAATCGTTACCAGATTTTCTTTTAACTATCCAAAGTATATGTCTTGGTTTTTACTTCTTCTGATTTTATTGATGATGGTTGTAGAATGGTTTGGTAGAAGAGATCATCATATTCTAGAAAATATAGGAAAAAATTCGCCTATTTATTTCAGATGGGGTTTTTACATTTTGCTGCTTTTATTAGCAGCACTTGCAATGCCCAAAAATCAAGAGGATTTTATTTACTTTCAGTTTTAGAATATGAAAAAATTACTAATTGTTTTTTCTAAGTTTTTTTTAATATCAGCAATAATTTATTGTTTGGTTGTCATATTACTTTACATCACAGATTGTCCAGTACTAAATACAAATATTCCTAAAAAAAAAGACAGGCGTGGAAGCTTTACAGCCAGAAAGTTAGAAGAAGTAAAAAATGAAAAACAAGTTGATATAATGATATTGGGTTCAAGTCTAGCCTACAGAAATTATAATATCAGAGTTTTCCAAAGTAAGTATTATAATTCCTTCAACCTGGGAACAAGTGCCCAGAAGCCGAATATGACTTACATAATTGCCAAAAAATATCTTTTAGACACAAGTCCAAAATTGGTGGTAATTGATGTTAATCCTTATTTGTTACTAATGCATGATAATTTTGAAACCACTGACGTTATTATCAATTCGAGTAAGAGTATTTATGATTTTAATTTGTTAACAACCGCACCCAGTCTCATAGCGTTGAACGCTTTAATTATAAAATATACTGGATTGGCGGAAAAATACAGGCTAGAAAAAGTAAAGGATTCTACTTCTGAAAGTGGTGATCAATACCTTGGAAATGGTTTTGTAGGCTCGAAAGTAATATATGATGCTGCTAAAAAGACTTCTGAAATTAATATTTCTAATTATAAACCTTCGAATATTCAGATGGAATCATTTGAAAAACTTTTGGAATTTATAAAATCAAATAAAATCAATTATATTTTGGTTCTTTCGCCAATTAATGAACATTATTTTCGCAATACGTCAAAAATATCTGTAAATCAATTTAGGAATCTAAGCAAGATCTATTTTGCGAAATATGGTAATTATATCGATTCTAATGATCTGGAAAAATATGACAAAACAGAGTTCATGGATTTTTCTCATCTTAACGAAACTGGTTCTAAGAAATTTACCAATTCTATTGTCCCAATTATAGAACGTAAAATTAAAAAATAGAATTAGACATTCTTATTCAAAAAATGGTACTTCCCATCTTTGTAATCCGCAAAAATATGATGCAGTCCATTGCTGATGATGATCTGTTCCGCACCGATCAAACTGTTGTATCTCGCAATTTGTTCAAAATGGATTTCTTTCAAAGTGATACTTGGCGCTTTACATTCAATTAAGATTTTAGGCTTTGTTTTTTCGGTGACAAGCAGGTCGATTCTTTTCGTAGTTCCGTTCAGTTCCAGCTTTTTTTCAAGGATTAATGATGACGGATTTTTCTTTTTTACAAATCTGTAATAATGCAGCCAATGCTGTCGTACCCACTCCTCAGGCGTCAGTACAAGCCAGATTTTCCTTACCAGATCATAGATAAAAAATGTATCTTTGTCTTGTTTGATTTGCAAATCAAAGTCATTTTCAAAATTAAGTTTCGGAACCTGCATACGATAAGATGAAAGAAATAGATATTATCCTCAAAAATATTAAAAATAAAGAACTATTACCGGTTTATTTTCTTCACGGCGAAGAGTCTTTCTATATAGATCTCGCTGTTAAGCATTTTGAGCAGGATGTTTTGGAAGAGGATGAGAAAGCTTTCAATCAAACTGTGGCTTACGGTCGCGACACCAATTATCTTGAAATTTTATCTTTAGCCAGGCAGTATCCGATGATGGGCGACAAACAGCTCATTATCGTGAAAGAAGCGCAGGATATGAAACTGAATGACGACGAATCCAAAGCGCTTGAAACCTATCTGGAAAATCCCGTTCCTTCAACGATTCTGGTATTTGCCCACAAGCTCAAAAAACTGGATGCCAGAAAAAAAGTTACAAAAATATTGGACAAATCCGGAATGCTTTTCACAAGTGACAAGATGAAGGATTATCAGCTTCCAACCTGGATTCAGGGGGAAATGACGGTGATGGGAATCAAATCTGCACCCAACATCAGTCACCTTTTAGCGGAATATCTTGGAAATGACCTTTCTAGAATTGCCAACGAACTCAACAAACTGAAAATCGTCCTCAAAGACGGCGCTGTTCTGGACGGAAAAATCATCGAGGAACATATTGGAATCAGCAAGGATTTCAACATCTTCGAACTTCAGAATGCTCTGGCTACAAAAGATCAGGCAAAAGCTTTCAGTATTGCTTATTACATGGGCAAAAACAAGAAGGCAAATCCTGTAGTGATGTCTTTTGGTTTTCTGTACAAATTTTTCTCGGACCTTATCATTTATCATACACTCACTGGCCAATCACCACAAACGATTGCTTCGCAGATGGGTGTTGCGCCTTTTGCCATTAAGAATTACGCAGAAGCCGCAAGATTTTATCCCTTGAAGCACGCAACCCGCGTCATTTCAATTCTTCGTGAGATGGATCTCAAATCCAAAGGTCTTGGCGTAAGACAAATGGAAGATGAAGAGATCTACAAGGAAATGGTTTACAAAATCATAAAAGTGGACGAACTGAAAGTGAAAGTTTAAAAATTATTAAAACCCAAAATACAAAGATGAAAGAAGAATTATTAAGTAACATCAAAATTTTCGCAAAGATCAGCGGAAAAGCATCATTAGCCTGGATCAAAGTGGCGTTGATCGGCGCAGTTATAATGATTGTAGATCTTGTAATTGCTATTATATTATTGGGTGATAATACTGGCGGTGGTTTTCCTGCCTCCGGACACGCCGGAATTCTTGGGGCGGTTGCCGGCTTTTTTTTACTGTTTGTAGTTGAATTTTGGACGGCTTTGCTATTGACGGTTGGGATTTTAGCGCCTGTTCTTTTCATTGTTTTGGCCAATAAAAACGCAATTGCTTCCGCAGTTTACAATGTGTGGAAATACAAAATCGCTGATTTTATTGAACCGAAAATTGATGTTTATATCGACAAAATACTCCAGAAACAACCGGACTTTCTGAGAAATATTACAGATTGGAGCGTCGTAAAAGTGAAGTTACTCGACACGATCAACAATGATTATCAAACGCCGAAATTACAAAAGCGGATCATCAAATTTGTTCTTAAAAAAATAAGAATGGATGATGTCAACTTTAAAGATCCGAATACGAATCTCAACAGTATATTATCCCTTAAAATAAAACAGTTTATCGCAGGTTTTACAGAGCCGGATCTTAAACTGGTTTGGATAATTGTCGGGATTGATATTGTCCTGATTATTTTGGCTTTCGTTTTTAATCATAAATAATTCAAAGCTTTTTATCAGCATAAATATAATTTTTCACAAAGCAAATTATAATTGGCTTTGTTTTTTATAATATAGTTTTATGATTTTAGAAATTGATGAACGAAAAAACTCTAGGAAGATATTTCATGAAAAAAATACCTTTTATAATTCTAATCTGTTTTTTTTCGTGCAATAAAAAAGCAGAGAAATCCAGTGGCTATATTCATATTACTAAAAGGAAGGCCGAATTGCATAATTCTAAAACATTATCTTCTTTTGATGAGTTGATGAAAACCTATAAACCTTTAAAGGCAATGATCAATTCAGACAAAAGTCCCGACTATATTTTTTATGGAATAATGGGGCAGATATTTTTTTTTGATGGAAAAACCAAAAAGAAGATAAGTGCCGAAATCCCTATTTCCAAAGCTGGTCCCGACTCAGAATTAAAAATCATTGATATTAATTGTAATGACAATCAACAGGAATTTATTTTGCAATCAGCTGGAGGCGGAACATTGGGGAATTATCATTCTATGGATGTTTTGAGATATAATTCTAAAACAAAAAAAATTGCTTCAATTTTCAGTTATGAAATATCATCATTTCATTGGGAAGAAGATAAAGAAATTTTGGACGAAGTACATTACATTGATCTTCTCTATAAAAAAAATGCATGTACTGACACAATCAAAGTTTATCAAGGAAAATTTGTTGATAAAACCGAGAGTTATAATTTGAATATCAAACCAAAAAAACTTATTGAGGAGTATTATTTCAACAAAGAAATTGAAAAATTTGAAAAAAAATAATCATTTAAGAAGATTTGTGCTTAGAGACCTTAAGTGTTAAAAGATAAATGCAAATATTGTTTACTAAGAATGTACTCTTTTAATCAATCTTTGAAATCGATGCTTTAGATAGGTTTTGAATAATTAATTCCCGAAATTTGTACTCGATTTTTCAGACAAAGATTTATATTTGAAAACGTATAAGTTGGAACAGAAATCGCTTAGCATTTAGCCTTAAAAGAATAAAATAATTTAATTATAAAAATGGAAAACAATATTTTAGATTGTGTCATCGTAGGTTCTGGGCCAGCTGGTTTTACAGCAGCCATCTACGCAGCCAGAGCAAGTCTGAAACCCGAATTATTTACAGGATTGGAACCAGGCGGACAACTCACTACCACTACAGAAGTTGAGAATTTCCCTGGTTATCCGGACGGAATCACTGGCCCGGAAATGATGCTGCACCTGCAAAAACAGGCAGAGCGTTTCGAAACCAAAGTTCATTACGAGATGATCTCAAAAGTGGAGTTTTCCAAAGTACGCGGCGGAATCCATAAATTGAGTACTGGTTCGCGTGAGATTCTTGCTAAAAGTGTCATCATTTCTACCGGAGCTGCTGCCAAATATCTTGGATTGGCAGATGAGAAAAAATATGCTGGCGGCGGCGTTTCTGCTTGTGCAACCTGCGACGGATTTTTCTACAGAGGAAAAGATGTTGTGGTAGTTGGCGCCGGCGATACAGCGGCTGAGGAAGCAACTTATCTGGCGAATATCTGTAATAAAGTAACATTGTTGGTAAGAAAAGACCACTTCCGAGCTTCCAAAGTAATGGTTGACAGAGTTTTGAACACACCAAATATCGAAGTTAAATATAACCACGAACTCATCGGAATCGAAGGTGAAAACTTCCTTGTAGAGCGAGCGAAAGTCGTGAATAATTTAACAGACGAAGTTTCAACAATCGATGTTCACGGTATTTTCATAGCCATTGGTCACAAACCAAATACAGGCATCTTCAAAGGACAAATCGACCTTGACGAAAATGAATATATCATCACCGAAGGCAAATCTGCAAGAACCAATCTTCCTGGCGTTTTTGCAGCAGGCGATGTTCAGGATCACCATTACAGACAGGCGATCACAGCTGCTGGCAGCGGCTGTATGGCTGCAATGGATGCTGAGAAATATATTGGAGAATTAGCCGGCGAGAACCATACTTGGGTAGAGCAGTAGAGATTAATCCACCTATCATAAAATCAAAATACACCGGGAAAACTCTCGGTGTATTTCTTTAGAAAAGAACTATTACAAAAACTAAATAATATATGAAGTGTGTTTTTATGATTCTTAATCCTCGCTGAAAGCAAGTTTCGTGTTGGTCGTTCTCGAATGGCTTGTCGTTCTTTTATCTTCCTTGTTGTGGATTTTATAATATAAATATGCAATCAAGGTTGGCTTGTGAAAGATTCTGTAATATCTGTATTCCGTCTGGAAATGTCGCAGGTTGATCTTGTAAAAGTCATAGCCAATCACGACCAAAAGACAAACACTGATTACATAGAATACTCGGAATTCCAAGCTGTAATATGTTAATCCTGAGAAAATTGCGCCAAGAACATACGCGGCCATTATGCTCATCAATAACTTCGCTCTGGCAATCAATTCCGGATTCTTTCTGAATTTTTTCTGAGTAAACATCGAGGCTAAAATTCCCAAATCGGTAGTCGTTCCCGTAAGGTGTGTTGTCTTTACTGAGAAGTTGGAAATACTTGCTGTCAATCCGTTTTGCAATCCTGTTGCAAATAGCATCAAAGCAACCAAAGCTTCTGTTTCCTGCAAAGTCTTTTCATAAAAAAACTGGCCATAGATTCCGACTGCCAAAAGACAAAGGATTTCTAGGAAAATCGGTAAGGAGTGTGCGAAATATTTACTTTTTCTGTTCAGATTGATGACGCTCATATTCGCTACGAAACCTCCGAAGAAGAATAGGAAAATCCACCCACCCACGACTGCCACCTGAGACCAGTTTCCCTGGCTGATTTCTGCCGCAAAAATGGCATAATGTCCTGTGACGTTGGACGTAAATGAGAGAAATATCAATAGAGATGCTATGTTTATAGTCCCCGCCGTAAAGGCAGTCAGCGTCCCCAGTCTGATGTTGTCTCCCAACGTTCTGCTGTTACTATAATTTCTTAACATTTTACTTTACTTTTTAATAATTAATTCTAATTTTTTCATCATTTGGTTTTACAGGAAAACCTCTGCCAGTCTTCCTTTTTCAGGCATAAACTCCGTCGTTGCTGTTACCACTTCCTGAGGTTCCACGTGTTTGTTTTTCTTCAGGTAAGATGTGATTTCGAACTGGCCTTTACTTAGATTTCTGCTTTTCGAAGTCGAGTAGTACGCTTCATCCACATTTGCTGCATCGATGTAGTTGTTGAAAGCCCTTTGGAAACTTCCAGTGAAGATGTCGCAAGTGATTTTGTTGATCAGATTCGGATATTTATTATTGATAATGCTGTAGGCATCGCAAAATTCCTTAGATCTTATTTTACCGAAAACGGTGCTTTTTGTTGTGAAGAGCAGATCTCTTATCGAGTCGCCCATATCGTAACCGGCAACGAAAAGAATGTTATATTTGTTCTCATCGTTTTGGTCGTGTTTCTTTTTCAAAACTTTTTTCAAGATGTCCAAAGATTCCAGTGAAAAGTCTGTGGCTATTAAAATGGTTTTGGTCATAACTTTATATTTTGTGAGTTGTTGTTTTTTGATACTACAAAACTATACCCACCAAATTAGAAAGTGTTTGGAATCAAATTAAAATGTAATTAGAGAGATTAAAATGAGATTAGAATTTCATTTTTTAGAAGATAATTTCAATCTGTCATCACGAAACTTTGGAAAGATTATTATAGTTTGGGCAGTTTGCTCCCTCCCGATTTTGGATCGGGATCCGATGAAGTCGGGCTGCGGTGTCTACACAAAACAAATTTTACCAGTTAAATTGAAGCTTTTTTAGATAAATCAAGATTCATCAACACAAAAAAAGCAACCTTCTCAGATTGCTTTTTGTATTTATTTTACCTTTTCCAAAAGATAAAGTTTGCCGCCGGAAAATGCCTGCTTTGGCATTAGGCTTCCTTCCAGAATCATCGTTTTATTATTGATATCAATCACCGAAATATAATTGTTGGAATTGAATTCGATGTAATTTTCTTTTTCCTTAGTCAAAGGATTTTTCCCAAACTCGAAATCGTATTTTTGCCAGCTTTCCTTCTCGGTACTGCAATGCACCGGCTTGAATTTTGACCTTTTGGAATTGAAAATAATCTGGTCAAAACCATCCACACATTCACTGTTGAAGGAGCTTTCCGGATTCTGATCCACACTGAAGGCTTCGAAAGATCCGTGATAAATTCCCACCACTTTCCACGTGCCGTCAATTCTGTCTTTATCGATTTTTCCATTGGCTTTGCTTACGGCCCAGCTCACACCTTTCACCGTTCCTTTCACCGCTTTGTATCCAATTTTTGCAACCTCTTTTACCGCTTTCGCAGCTGTGGAAACGATGCAGGACTGCACAACTATTAAAGCAAATATTGGCAGGATTATTTTTTTCATAACATCAGATTTTGTACGAATATAATACATAAAAAGTACTTTTCTGCATCATCTGCAAAAATGATTTCCGAACTGATTTAGAAGTGTGAATGATAAAGCGCTAAAAAGTTTCTGTAGGGACAAAGCTAGGAAAGCTGATTTGAACCGTCGTTCCTACATTTTCTTTAGAATTAATAATCAATTCGCCGTTGTGGATTCTGATTATATTCCTTGCAAGCGGCAATCCAATGCCGTAACCTTCGTAATTCTTGGTGTTGGAAGCGCGGAAAAAAGGATCGTAAATCTTATTAAACTCAGAATCTGGAATCCCGATCCCATTATCTTTCACGATGATGTAAACGTGCGTGTCTGTTGCGCCCAGAGAAACCTTCACCTGCTGGAAATTAGAATATTTGCACGCATTATTGATGATGTTTGCCATTGCAAGATGGAGAAGCTGTTCATTTCCCTGAACTTTCAGTTTTTTCGGATTATCGGGTAACATACTGATGTCCATAAAAACGTTGTTTTTGGAATTGATTCTTGTTGCCGTTTCTATCACGTCCCAAAGCAGCTGATCCATTCGCACTTTGTCCATCTTCTGGATTTTTCCGTCAAATCCGGTTTGGGCAATCATCAGTAGAGCTTTGATTTTTTTATCCAGTTTCTCGGCCTCTTCCAGAATGATCTGCAGTGTTTCCTGATAATGTTCCTCTGTCCGTTTCATCGAAAGTGCAACATCCGCTTCACCCATAATTGAGGTTAGTGGCGTTCTTAGCTCGTGCGAAACGTTTCCGATCAGGTGATTTTGGGTTTCAAAAGAAGTCTCGATTCTGTTCAGCATTCCATTGAAAGTATCAACCAACTCATTCAATTCTGTATTTCCCGGCTGAGGTTCGAGTCTCAAATGCAGATTTTCGGAACTGATTTCTTTTACTTTATTGGTGATTTTTAATATTGGTTTAAATAAGGTTTTAGACAAATAAAATGAGAAGATCATCGAGAAGAAAAGCGCCAGAATCATACAGGTTATCAAAGTTCTTTTCAGATAACCCAAATAATAAACGACGTAATGGTTTTTTGCAGAGGCAATCGCAATGTAATCCTTGTTGTGAGAGCGGAAACTTTGGCCAATATAATAAAGTTCTTTGTCATTATAATTAGCTTCACCTTTTCGAATGATACTTTTGAAAAATGTATCAGGAATATGAATTTGATGAGAGATTTTGTTGTAATTTGAATCCTTCGGCACCTCAAAAACATAATCTTTTTCCATCGGCAGTTCCTCTTCTCTTGTGAGATTTGAAATAATCTGATTGGTCGTTGTATCAATATGAGGTCTGCTCTTCTCGATCTGAACAATTGTTGTTGCCCGGATTTTCAGCAATTCGTAAAACCTCTGGTGCGAAAAATTAACGATCGAAAAATAAACCAACCCGCTGAAAAGCAGTATGACAACTGTGAAAACAAGCATCAGGAGAAGCATTGTTTTGGTTTGGTTGGTTGAGATTCTCTTCAGCATAGATTAAGGTTTTTTCAGAACGTAACCCATTCCGATGACGGTATGAATGATTTTGTTGTCATCCTGGCTGTCCAATTTTTTTCTGAGATAATTCACATACACATCCACCACATTGGTTCCCAATTCATAATTGACGCCCCAAACTGCTTCCAGTATTTCTGGTCTTGAAATCACTTTTTCCGGATTGTTCAGAAAGTAGAGTAGAAGCTTGTATTCTGTTGAGGTTAATGAAATCTCAGTTCCGTTTCGGCTCACTTTTTTAGTGTAATCGTTCACCGTAAGATCTTCGAATTGATAAATGTTTTCGTCATCTTCCACTTCGTTGTCGGATTCGCTGATGTGTCCGCTTCTTCTTAACAATGATTTGATTCTTGCTACCAGTTCAATGAATTTGAAAGGTTTCACAAGGTAATCATCGCCGCCGCTTTCGAGTCCCATCACTATGTTTTCGGAAGAATCTAAAGCTGTTAAAAATAAAATAGGAACTGTTTTATTTTTCTTTCGGATTTCTTTGCAGACTTCCAGACCGTTGATGTCGGGCAGCATAATGTCCAGAATGATCATATCGAAATCATTGCTGTCAACCATTCTGATTCCTGTATTTCCGTCCAGTGCTACCGAAATTTCGTATTCCAATTCCTGAAGTCCTTTTTTGATAAAGGAAACAACGCTGGATTCGTCTTCGATCAGAATAATTTTTTTCATAGGAACTAAAATCAAATGGATAGTTGATTCCCAAAAATAACAATTTAAAATTAAAAAAGAATGGGAGAGAATGTAGAATTTCTTTTGAATCTATAAAATAAAAAAACCTTCAAATACTAAGATTTAAAGGTTTTAAATTTTCGGTTGTTACTCCTTTGCGGAGAGAGAGGGATTCGAACCCCCGGACCTGTTACAGTCAATAGTTTTCAAGACTATCGCAATCGACCACTCTGCCATCTCTCCTTACTTGCTACGATCTCTCGTTTTCAGTGGTGCAAATATAAAACGGTTTTGCTTTATGACCAAATTATTTTTGAGAAAAAAGTTTAATTCTTTCGTTATCAAAGGGAAAAATTAATTCTTGACCATTTGAAACCCCAGAAAAACCATTAATATTCCGACAATCAAGCTTAATAATGCATATAATATTAAAATAGGGTAATTGTCATTTTGCCAAAGCGCGAAATTTTCGGCTGAAAAAGTGGAAAAAGTAGTGTAACCTCCACAAACGCCTGTAATTAAAAGATATTTTAACGAATTATCGACCTTCAAAAAATAGGCTGACAAAAGTCCGATCAAAAAACATCCCGAAATATTCACAACAAATGTTCCCAAAGGGAAAGAATTAATATTCCACAACTTCTGCGTGTAATTCGAAATCAGAAAACGCAAAACACTGCCAAAACCGCCGCCTAAGAAAATGTAAATTAAATTTCTCATTAGGCTAAATTATGAAACAGAATTTAAAAACCGAACATTTCATATGACTAACTGAATTTAGAACTTCAAAATTTCATCAGCGAAAACTTTCCATTGGGTCTTTGACATACCGAACATTCCACCAAACCCGATCATCAGATTCCTGATTTTGCCGGCTAGATTTGTATTCATATTTGGCGTTTCATTTCTGCCGTAGATGGCCATTTTAATGTATTTAGAACCTCTCGAAATCTTGAAAGTGGAAGAGGAGTCTTTTGAATAGAAATGAGCAATGTGATCATTTTTCTGATTTGGATCGGTTGTAGGAATACAGTTTATGATCAGATTTTCTATTTCGCCCTCATTTAAAAATTGATCACTTATCTGTACGATTTTTACCCATTCATAGCCTTTGGATTCGGGATTTCCTGGTCCAGGAATGTTAATTCTGATCAAATCATTTTCTTGTGGATGTCGTGTGATGTGATTTCCTTTGGAATCAAACAGTTTAAATTCTGCTGACTTTTTTTTACAGTATTCCTGCCAGTGATTGATGGACAAAAATCTTTTTTTTAGAATCTGATACTCTTGCAAAGCCGATTCCTCATCGTCGAATATTTTTCTGCTTTCCGTATCGTGAAAACTTCCTTTTTTCTGTTCGGGAATGCCTGGAATTAATTTAGGTTTTGAGCTCATTAGTTTTTAATTTGTTTAATTTTCATCATAAGTTGCGTCCACAGGTTTTGACTGAGGTGATCCTTTTTCTCTGAACCAGATTGATAATAAAACAATTGCTGCAACCGCAAGAAACTCACTTTGCCAGTTCTGAAAAGATTCAAACCAAAATTTTGAATTAAGAAAATAATCATTCCAACTCATAGTCGGCAAATGTTTTTCTGTCTGCTCTTCATTATAATTATTCAAACTTCCGATAAAGTGAAAAATAAAACTGAGTAGAAATAAAATTCCAAAAGCTATCGAAAGAGAATGCTTGTAAATTGCAAGAATAACTCCGCCTTTTTTCAGGGGCCAAGGTGCATTTTTATGAGCAACAGGTTCCCGGTCAACTTCTTCTTTTTTAGTTAAGGATTTTGATTCTGCAGAACCTTTTTGCCTCAATGAAACTGTTAAGAGTACGTACATTCCCATTTGAAGAAATTCGCTTTCCCAGTTTTCAAACGTTGCCTGCATAAAGTGTGGACTTGAAAAATATTGAAGTAAACTTAGTTTTGGCAAATGCGCTTCATTCAATTCGTCATTTTTCACATGCCAGCCGGTCACATACTGAAAACCTAGAAACAATAAAAATAAACTGACAACTGAGATGCTGAGACCGTTTCTGTAGAAGAATGAATTTTTATTAGTTTTCATGATG
This sequence comes from Epilithonimonas sp. JDS, assembly GCF_021261315.1. GTDB lineage: Bacteria > Bacteroidota > Bacteroidia > Flavobacteriales > Weeksellaceae > Epilithonimonas. The sequence continues at coordinate 1,680 of NZ_JAJSAX010000001.1, read as the reverse complement.
AGTTTGCAAAAATATTATCCTAAAAAGAAAAATTCCGGATCAACCGGAATTTCAAAATAATAATCTTAAAGTGCTTTGGAATTAAGATTTGTGTCTGCAATGCTTGATAGTAATTCGTCACATTGTTTTTCTTCTTCCAAAGTTTCTAGCAGATATTTGAGGCATTTTTTCTCTTTCAAAACTTTTGCAAAAGCTGCCAAAGTTCCGTAAGTTGCAATCTCATAATGTTCCACTTTTTGCGAAGCTGCGATGATTCCCGCGTCTCTTACTGCTCCTGGTTTTGTTTCTTCAATGATGCTTTCGCCCTCATCCAGCAAGCCTTGCATTGCGTCACATTTTTTTGCCTCGGCTTTTTTGCCTAATGCCGCGAAACAGTCTTCCAGACGCTTCACCTGATTTTTAGTTTGTGCAAGATGATCGCTGATCGCTTGTTTCAATTTGACATCTGTCGCATTCTTATGCATCTTTGGTAATGCTTTCGTCAATGCTTTTTCTGCCCAGTAAATATCTTTTAAGCTGTCTTCAAAAAGGTCTTTCAATTCTTTTGCAGCATCTTTCTTAGCAGGTATTTTTTTTGCATCCGCCGCTTTCGCCGGCGATGATTTCGGTGCTGCAGATTTTGCTGGAGTGCTTTTGCTAGCTGCAGACTTTGAGGTTGATTTTGCAGGCGTGCTTTTCGCAGCCGTTGATTTTTTGGTTGTTGTCGCTTTAGTTGCCATAATTATATATTTTTTGATTTTGTGAAATGTAACTTTCAACTTGTATGCCAAGATCTTGATTTATTAAATAATTGAATTATAAATATTTATGAGGCTTCATGGCTTGCTTTTTGACTTGTGTAAAATCTCTAACTAATTAATAAATATTATGAAAAAGAACAAGTTTTCTGATGAAAAAATAACTCAGCTTCAGGATCATACGACAGATAATTCTGATCAGGCTTTGACAACCAACCAAGGTTTAAAAATTAACAACAACCAGGATTCTCTGAAATCTGGCGAGAGAGGTCCAAGTTTGCTGGAGGATTTTATTCTAAGGGAAAAAATCACACACTTTGACCACGAGAGAATTCCTGAAAGAATTGTCCACGCAAGAGGATCCGGTGCACACGGTACTTTTAAACTTAATAAAAGTCTTGCTAAATATACCAAAGCCAATTTCTTAGCGGAAGAAGGAAAAGAAACGCCGGTTTTCGTGCGTTTTTCCACTGTTGCCGGAAGTGCTGGAAGTACGGATTTGGCCAGAGATGTCAGAGGGTTTGCTATTAAATTTTACACAGAACAAGGAAACTATGATCTGGTAGGAAATAATATTCCTGTATTTTTTATTCAGGATGCGATGAAGTTTCCTGATTTGGTTCACGCTGTAAAACCTGAGCCGGACAATGCCATTCCACAAGCTGCATCTGCGCACGATACATTCTGGGATTTTATTTCCCTGATGCCGGAAAGTATGCACATGATTATGTGGGCGATGAGTGACAGAGCGATTCCCAGAAGTTATAGAATGATGGAAGGATTCGGCGTTCACACGTTTAAATTCATTAATGATGAAGGGAAAATGCACTTTGTCAAATTTCATTTCAAACCAAAATTAGGTGTTCATTCCGTAGCTTGGGACGAAGCGACCAAAATTTCCGGCAAAGATCCCGATTTTCACAGGAGAGATCTTTGGGAAGCA